>NZ_JBFBBI010000005.1:0-931121 GCF_040682535.1 Kribbella sp. NPDC051137 | reverse complement strand
GAGCATCCAGCCCACCACGCCTGTCGCCGATCACCCGAGACACGTGTCGCCTATGTCGTGAGACACCTGTCGCCGATGTCCTGAACCACAACACCACGCCCTCCGCTGTGTCAGGTGTCTGCTGTCACGGACCTGGCCGCTTCGAGGATGGTCTCGGTGACGGCTGCCGGTTGCGACAGCATGACGGCGTGCGAGGAGGCGACCGAGCCGAGGGTTGCGGCGGCTCGTTGGGCCATCCAGCGTTGGCCGTCCGGTGGGATCGCGTTGTCGTGCTCGGCGATCAAGGCCCAGGACGGCTTGTCGTGCCACGCGGGGCGTGCGGCCGCGACACCGGTCAAGGCGCTCAGTGACAGCGGTCGCTGCTCATACGACATCAGCCGCGTCTGCTCCTCGGGGAGGTCGGCGGCGAAGACCTTCGCGAAGTGCTCAGTGGTGATGTAGAGATCATCGCCGTCGTCGAACGGCCGTTCGAGCGTCGTGTCCGGCCCGAGCAGGCCGCCCGCAAATCGCTGCGGGTCGAGGACGGTCGCGATGCTCTCCCCTTCGTCAAGGATGTACGCCGCCACGAACACGAGCGCCGCGACGCCGGCCAGGTCGCGGGCCGCCTCGCCGATCACGGCACCGCCGTACGAATGACCGACGAGGACGACGGGCCCGTCGATGGTCGCCAGGATGCTGCGGACGTACCGGGCGTCGCCGGCGAGCCCGCGAAGCTGGTTGGGAATCGCAATGACCGGGTACTTCGCGGCATCCAGTGCCGCGATGGTCGCCGACCAACTGCTGGAGTCGGCGAACGCGCCGTGGACGAAGGCAATCGTGGGTCGGCTCGTCATCAAGTGCTCCTCGGAGACGGAGGTCGGGATTGTTTCCTCGACCCTCGTCCGGCCGGTGGGCGCACGCTTGAGGACGATGACTGAACCAACGACTGCATCTGCTTGGCCGGAACGCATCTGGCAGCGCATGCTCTGTTCATGACGGTGACCGGTGTCGGACGGCTCTTCGGTCGCGAGGGGGTTCTGCGCCAGCTGCAGCACTATCTCGACGAGGTGGACGGCGGCGGCGACTCGATCGGACTCAGCGGTGAGCCGGGCGTCGGCAAGAGCGCCCTGCAGGCCGGGATCGCGACGTACGCCGAGGCCGCGGGCTTCACCGTGCTGCGCGCCCGCGGCATCCAGTCGGAGTCGCAACTGCCGTACGCCGTACTGCACCAGTTGCTCGCACCGGTGCTGCCACGCCTGTCAGGCATGCCGGCACCCCAACGACAGTCGCTACTTGCCTGTTTCGGGCTGGTCGAGGCACGCGACGTCAATCCGTTCTTCACCTCGCTGGCGGTGCTGGACCTGCTGGTCGAGGCGGCCGCCGAGGCTCCGGTCCTCGTCTGCCTCGACGACCTGCAGTGGATGGACCGCGCCTCCGTCGACACCCTGGCGTTCATGGCCCGACGGATCGCCACGGAGAGGGTGGTTCTGCTCAGTACGTCGGCATCGGAGTCGTGGCTTCTCGGCGACGATCGGACGACCACCTGGATCCGGATCGAGGGACTGCCGGCGGACGTCTCGCACTCCCTGTTGCGGTACCACGCACCCGACCTGAACCAGGCGTACCGCGACCGGATCGTCGCGCAGGCCGCCGGCAACCCGCTCGCGCTGATCGAGTTCGCGAGTACGCCGGAGACCGGTACGGACGAGGAACTGCCCATGACCACGCGGCTGGAGCGCGCCTTCACCGCTCGCGCCGACGAGCTGGATCCGGTCGGCCGCGCGCTGGCCGACGTGGCCGCGTTGGACGACGGCGACGAACTCGACCCGGTGCTCGCCGCGGCCGCGGTCGTCGCCGGGACCGCTGTCGACACTGACGCCGTACGGCGGGTGCTCGACGTCGGCCTGCTCACGCTGTCAGGGCCGAACTACGCGATCGCCCATCCGCTGATCGGCTCCGCACTTCGCCGCGCGATGACGCATGACCGGCGGCGGCAGGTGCACGCCGCGCTGGCGACGGTCCTGTCGGGTGCGGCGGACCGAGCCGTCTGGCATCGGGCCGGTGCGGTGGCCGGGCGTGACGAAGCCGTCGCCGCGGAGCTCGAACGAGCGGCGGCCGAGGCGCAACGCCGAGGAGCGTTCGCGACCGCGTTGTCCAGGCTCGAGCGAGCGGCGGCACTCAGCCCCGACCCGCTGGACGAGGCCGCACGGCTGATCAGTGCTGCCGAACTGGGTTACCAACTCGGACGGTTCGCCCAGGTCGAGCAAGTGACCTCCCGGGTCGCCCGGACAACCCTGCGCCCGCGGGATCGGTCCCGGCTCACCCGGCTGACCGGTGTCTTCCACGACGGCGCGACCAGTGAGCCGACCGAGATCCGCCACCTGGTGCAGCTGGCGCGACGCGCTTCCGGCGAAGGCGACGCGGACCTGGCCATGCAACTGCTGTTCGGAGCCGCTCGCCGGGTGTGGTGGCGCGATCCGGGTGACACGGTACGGCGGGACATCGTCAGCGCCACGCACGATGTTGCGGTGCCGTCCGGCGATCCCCGGGTGCTGGCCGTGCTCGGCCTCGCCGACTCGCTCGAACTGAGCGCGTCGGTCATCCACCAGCTGGACCTGACACCGCCGGACGACGGTGACCGGGCGGACGTCGCCGCTCTGCTCGGCATCGCGGCGTTCTGCGCCGGTGACTTCCTGCGCGCGGAGTCGTTCCTCTCGACCGCCGTCCACGACCTGCGCGCCGACGGGCGGCTGAGCCTGCTGGCGGAGGCGCTCGCGATCCGCTCGTGGGCAGAGATCAACCTCGGTGTCTTCGACGCGGCCCGGTCGGCCGACGAGGGCGTCCGGCTGGGGGACGAGACCGGCCAGCGGGTGTGGGCCGGTACGGCGCGGATCGCAACGGCATTCATCGACGCCGTCGGCGGACGCTGGGGTACGCCGCCCGCGTTCCTCCTCCAGGCCGAACAGACGGCACTTCAACTACCGAACGCGAGCTCGTCCCTGCTGGCCGGCGCGCAGCTCGCCCGTGGCCTGGGAGAACTCGCCGCGGATCGACCCAGCCAGGCCTACGCGGAGCTGCATCGCGTGTTCGTACCCACCGACTCCGCGTACCAGCGGGTGCAGCAGCTGTGGACGATCAGCTACCTCGTCGAAGCGGCCACCCGCAGCGGCGTTCGTGACGAGGCGCGGAGTGCGGTCGACGCCCTCGAGTCGCAGGCCACAGGTTCCCCCGCGATCGGTACGACGATCGCGCTGGAGTACTGCCGAGCCGTGCTGGCCGACGACGCGGCCGCCGAGGACCTGTACCGTGACGCGCTCTCCGGTGCGGCGCGCCCGTTCCCCTGGCACCAGGCTCGGCTGCAGCTCGGCTACGGCACCTGGCTGCGCCGTCAGCGACGGGTCACCGAGTCCCGCGATCCGCTGCGTGCGGCCCGAACCGCCTTCGACGCGCTCGGTGCCAAGCCGTGGGCGGCGCGCGCCGACCAGGAACTGCGAGCGACGGGTGAGCGCGGCTGGCAGCCGACCGCCAGCGGGCGCGATCAGCTGTCCCCACAGGAGGCGCAGATCGCCGAACTTGCCGCGCAAGGGCTGTCCAACCGAGAGATCGGCCAGCGGCTCTTCCTGTCCCACCGCACGATCGGTTCGCACCTCTACCGGCTGTTCCCCAAGCTCGGCGTCACCAGCCGCCAGCAGTTGGCCGGCGTACTCACCGATCGGCAGTCATCCGACTGAAGCGCGCAGCGTCTCGGCAGCCATAGCGTCGCAGCTACCGCGGTGCGCTCCGGCACCCGGCACGACGAGGGAGCCGACAGTGGGAACATCCGTGCTTTTCATCCACGGGCTGTGGCTGCACGCCACGTCGTGGGAACCGTGGCTGGAACGGTTCCGCGACGAGGGGTACGACGCACAGGCACCGGGCTGGCCGGGCGACGGCGAGACCGTCGAAGACTCCCGCCGGGACCCGGAGGCGATCGCGGACCACGGTATCGACGACGTGGTCGCACACTTCGCCGGCATCATCGAAAGCCTGCCCGAACCACCGATCCTGATCGGTCATTCGTTCGGCGGGATGATCGCCCAGAAGCTCCTCGGGCAGGACCGTGCCAAAGCCGCGATCGCCATCGACGCCGCCCAGATCAAGGGCGTACTGCCGGTCCCGCTGTCGGCACTGCGTGCGACGCTGCCGGTGTTCAAGAACCCGGCGAACAAGCACCGGGCCGTCTCCCTGACCGCCGAGCAGTTCAAGTTCGCCTTCGGCAACGCGGTGTCCGACGAAGAGTCCGCCCAGCTGTACAACCGCTGGACCATCCCCGCGCCCGGCCGGCCCCTGTTCGAGGCGGCGGCGGCCAACTTCACCCCGCACTCGCCTGCCGAGGTGGACACGGCGAACCAGGGGCGTGGTCCGCTCCTGCTGATCGCCAGCGGGAAGGACCACACCGTTCCCGAGGCGGTGACCCGGGCGACGCTGAAGCAGTACCGGCACTCCGACGCCGTGACTGAACTGAAGGACTTCCCCGACCGCGGCCATTCGCTCGTCATCGACTCCGGGTGGGGCGAGATCGCCGAGACCTGCCTCGGCTGGCTGCGAGGGCAGGCACTGTGAAGCTCGGCCTGGACGGCAGGACCGCCGTCGTGACGGGTGCCGGCCGGGGCATCGGACTGGCCGTCGCTCGTGCTCTCCGAGACGAAGGTGCCTTCGTCGGCGCCGGCTCGCTCAGTGGTTCCGCGGAGCTGACCTCGTTGACGGAGGACGGCCGTACGGTCTCGGTGCTCGGCGATCTCACGACGACGGCGGGCTGCCAGGCGCTCGTGGACGAAACCGTGAATCGCTTCGGCGGCATCGACATCCTCGTCAACAACGTCGGCGGCGTTCGGCCGCGCACCGAGGGATTCCAGGCGACCACGGACGCCGACTGGCAGTGGGCGCTGGACGTCAACCTGCTCTCCGCCGTACGGGCGACGCGGGCGGCACTCCCGCACCTCATCCGCTCGGCGCCGTCAACGATCGTCACGATCTGCTCGGTCAACGCCACACTGCCGGATCCGGGAGTGATCGACTACAGCGCCGCGAAGGCGGCGCTTCGCAGCTTCTGCAAGTCGCTGTCCAAGGAACTCGGTCCTGCCGGCGTCCGGGTCAACACCGTCAGCCCTGGCCCCGTGGAGACAGCACTCTGGCTCGGACCGGGCGGGGTCGCGGAGACGCTCAGCCGGGCGCAGGGCGTGGACGCTGCCACGGTCCGTGAGGCCGCCGTCGCCGATACACCCACGAGGCGGTTCACGCATCCGGACGAGGTCGCCCAGGTGGTTCTGCTGCTTGCCTCGTCCACCGCAGCCAACATCACCGGCGCCGACGTACTGATCGACGGCGGCATGGTCACCACGATGTAGGCCCGGCACCTGTCAGTCGCTGGTAAGCGGTTCGTAAGCGCGGCTCCCTACCGTCGTGAGCAGGAGGGGAGGGATGACGATGCTCACGGACAACAAGGACATTTGAGGGCTGGGCTGCCGGCGGGCTCAGCCAGGCTCGCCGGCGGCGAGGGTGTCGAGGTCGCGGGTGGCGAAGCGGAGGTGTTCCCATTCTTCGCCGAGGATCACGTGCAGGCAGGAACGTGTGGTGTGGGGATGCGGGCCGTGGGGGCTGGTGCGGGCAGCGTCGAGTTCGTCCGAGGTGATGGTGGCGAGGAGGTCGCGGACCATGGCCATCCGGCCGGCGCGGGCCTCGAGGACGTCGGCGTACGGCGCGGTGTCGGCCGGGTCGGTGCCCTCGGCGTAGCGGATGCCGAGGGGGTGGAAGTCCTCGCGTCCGAGGACGGAGCGACCGATCCACATGTCGGTGGCGTGGACGAGGTGGCGCTGGGTCTTGGCGAAGGACCACTCGCCGCCGACCGACGCGTCGACGGTGCCGTCGGGCATGCTCGCGGCGCGGTCGCAGGCCGCGGACCAGGCCTTTTCGACGGCGGCCCAGGCGGCGCGGAGTCCGTCGGGGTCCGCGGCGCGGCGCTCCGACCGGCCCGGGAACCGGCGGTCGAGCTCGGCCTGGACGTACGGCGCGACCTCGACGCCGTTGACGACCAGACTCGCGCCGGCCTCGGCCAGCCACGGCGCGTCGATGTCCGTACCGCCGATGTCGACGCCGCGCATCACCACGTCGGTCAGGTCGCACTCGACGAACCGTGACCCCTTCAGGTTCGCGTCCGCGAACTCGGCTCCTCGCAGGTCGTCGGACTGCCCGAACTTCGCCATTCCTACTCCTTCGTCAGCTTGTCGCGGCGAGCCTAACCGTGACCTCGGACACAAAAGTCGTGACGGGACGCTCCGGCCCGTGGTGGGCTCGACGGATGGATCTGATGATCGAGAACGCCGAGAAGATGCTGGTGTACTGCGGGGTTGCCCAGGACGACCGTCGTGCGATGCTCGCCGCGCGCCCGGACCCGGAGCGGGAGCCGGAGTGGTGGGAGTTGACGTCGACGCTGGCCGCCGAGGTCGAGCGCGACCTGGGCCTCGCCGTACCGTCCACAGGCTTCACGAGTTGGCCGACCGTGCCGGAGGACGCTTCGCCGACAGGCTTGTTCGCGGCCGCGTGGGCGTTGCTCGCGAATCTGCCCCGGCTGCGCGAGCTTCACGCGGAACGCGGCGTACCGGAGGAGGTGACCGTGGCGACAGTGTCCGCGCTCGGCGGAGTGATGGGGACGCACCGGCACATCCACGGACGTCCAGGCGTCGGGCTGATGCCGCTGTGGAGCCCGCCGCTGCGGTTCCGGGGTGCTGACTACGAGATCGGTCGGCATGCGTTCACGCGTACGCACCTGGGGATCGGCGACGGTGTCTCCGGGCATCTACTGTCGCTGCACATCCCGCCGATCGGCCCGCTCGACGCGCACGAATCAGAGGCGTCCGTTGCCGCAGCCGTGGAGTACTTCGGGCGCTGGTACCCGGAAGAGCCGCTGGCCGGCATCGTCTGTCATTCCTGGCTTCTGGACCCGCAACTGGGCGAGTACCTCCGTCCTGACTCCAACATCATCCGTTTCCAGTCCCGCTTCGACCTGCTCCCGTACCTGCCGCCAGACGACCCCACCGAGGGTGACCGCGAGCTGATGCGCCTCGGTCTGCACCTCCCAACACCTCCTGGGCCCCTGGACCTCACGGTTGTGCCTCAAGACACCACCCTGCGGCGGGCGTTCGTCGAACACCTACAGGCCGGTCGCCACTGGCACCTGCGGACAGGCATGCTGAAGACATGGAGCTGACGATTCCGGTGGGGCAGGACACGGTGTGGACCGAGCACCTGGCGGGTGACGGCGTACCGATCGTGCTGCTGCACCCAGGCATCGGAGACTCCCACGTTTGGGACCTGGTGCTGCCAGGGCTCGACGGTCGCCGTGTCCTGCGGTACGACGTCCGCGGCTACGGCCGATCGCCTGCGCCCACGGAGCAGTTCTCGCTGCTGCACGACCTGGAGACAGTGCTCGACCAGCTGGAGCTGGAACGAGTCCTGCTCGTCGGCTGTTCGATGGGTGGCGGTACGGCGCTCAGCTACGCCCTGGCTCACCCGGAACGCGTCCACGGGCTGGTGCTGTTGTGCCCGGGCGTACCTGGCTTTCCCTGGCCGGAGGAGCCCGAACTCGACGCACGGTACGACGTACTCGCAGAAGAGCGGGACGTCGACGGTCTCGTGAAGCTAGGTCTCCGGGAGTGGGCGGCCGCGGGCTCTGACGACGCCGTGGTCGCCCAGTTGCGGGCAGCCATCCCGGCGTGGTTCGACCAGGACGAGTACCTGCAGCAGGAGCCGCCCGTCTACGACCGCTTGCAGGACATCAAGGTTCCCTCGGTGGTCATGGTCGGTGACAAGGACCGTCCGATCCTCGCAGCCGTCGCCGGTGGTACGTCGGCGCGGATCCCCGGCTGCGAGTTCGTCTGGATGCCCGGTGTCGACCATTTCCCGAGCCTTCGCGAGCCGCAACTGGTCACGGAAACCATCCTGCGCCTCGCCGGCGACTAAGACGCCGGACAGGACGCTAACGACCGGCTGGTCCAACGATCCAGTACTGCGGCCGCTCGCCCGCTGTCCACGGCCTCCCGACAGCGCTCGAAACAGTCCGGCAACTGCTCCAGGCCCGAGTCCAAGCTCAGCGTCGCCAGCGCGGCAGCAGCATTCAGCAGTACGACGTCCCGCACCGGCCCGCGCTCCCCGGCGACCAGCCCGCACAACAGCCGCGCGTTGAACGCTGCGTCGCCGCCACGGAGCTCTGCGAGCGAGGACGGTCGAAGCCCGAGCGAACGCGGGTCGAAGACCACCTCTGACGCAGACCCGGCATGTACCACCCACAGCCGCGAGTACCCAGTAGTCGTGAGCTTGTCCAACCCGTCGTCCCCCCGAGCGACCAGTGCCGACCTGCCCTGTGCAGCAAGGGCTTCTGCGAGGACCGGAAGCATCCGGGCGTTGGCGACTCCCACAAGTTGGTGCTGCGGGTCAGCAGGGTTCAGCAACGGTGCCAGCACGTTGAGTGCAGTGGGTACGGCCAGCTCACGTCGTACGACGGCTGCCGCGCGGAGCGCCGGGTTGAACCGTGGCGCGAACAGATAGGTCAGGCCGACGTCGGCCGCTATCTGTGCTGCGTCGGCCGGCGACAGGTCGAGTGGAACGCCCAGGTGCTCGACCAGGTCGCTGGAGCCTGCGGCTGACGACGAAGCGGCTCGGCCGCCGTGTTTGACCACAGTCACGCCGGCAGCGGCGACCACCACCGAGGCCATCGTGGAGATGTTGGCCGCACCGGTACGGTCGCCGCCCGTGCCGACGATGTCGACGAACGTCCCGTCGATCCGCACCGGCGTCGCATGCGAGCGCAGGGCAGTCGCCAGACCGCTGAGCTCGTCCGCGGTCTCGCCCTTGGCGCGGAGTGCGATCAGGAACCCAGAGATCTGAGCCGGGGACGCCTCGCCCAGCACCAGCTGGTCCATGGCCCAGCCTGTGTCCGCAGCCGACAGGTCGGAGCCGGCCAGGAGCGCGGAGATCAGACCGGACCACGTCCGGAGCGTTGTTGCCATCGGCATTCCTCAGGGTGCGGGGCCGCCCACGAGGAGAACATGACAACGGCCGCCTCGCAGGAGACGGCCGGGTGGGTACGCGCGGGATCAGGCCGTCTGGTCGACGGCCCACCACATACCTGCGCGCTGGAACATGCCTTCACCTTACCCTGGCTGTCACATTGTCGCGGGCCGGTCCTTCAGGGCTCTGAGGAGGGCAGTAGTGAACGAGCATGAGCAGTTGGCGTTGCGGTTCGAGGAGAACCGCGGGCACCTGCGGGCAGTTGCTTACCGGATGCTCGGGTCGCTGGCGGAGGCAGAGGACGCCGTACAGGAAGCCTGGCTGCGGTTGAGCCGGACCGACGTGAGTGACGTCGGCAATCTGGGCGGCTGGCTGACCACGGTGGTGTCGCGGGTGTGCCTGGACATGTTGCGCAGCCGTAAGTCGCGGCGCGAGGACGCGTTGGACACGTACGTCCCGGACCCCGTCGTGAGCGAGTTGGGCCCGGAGGACGAGGCGGTGCAGGCGGATTCGATCGGGCTCGCGTTGCTCGTCGTACTGGAGACGTTGTCGCCGGCCGAGCGGCTGGCGTTCGTGCTGCACGACCTGTTCGGGGTCGGGTTCGACGACATCGCGACGATTGTGGACAAGTCGCCGGCCGCGACCCGGCAGCTGGCCAGCCGGGCGCGGCGTCGGGTCCAGGGTGCGCCGGCCAGTGACGGGGACATCGGCCGGCAGCGGGCGATCGTCGAGGCGTTCATGGCGGCGTCGCGGGGCGGGGACTTCGAGGCGTTGCTGGCGTTGCTCGACCCGGAGGTGCTGCTGCGTGCGGACGCGGGTGCGGCGAGTGCGCAGTACGCCGGTCCGGCTGTGTCGAAACTGGTGCGCGGGGCGAAGGCCGTCGTGGAGCAGGCGCTCATGTTCAGCCGGATGGGTCCGTACCTGCAGGTTGCGCTGGTCAACGGGACGCCTGGGCTGATCACCGTGGTCAACGGTCGGCTGATGAGTGTTATGGCGGTGACCGTCACGGACGGGCTGATCACCGAGCTGGACATCCTGGCGGACGTGGAGCGGCTGGAGGTTGTCCCGCTGCCAGCCTGAGTACGCGGCGGGCCTGGGCTTCCGCTGTCCCTGGCGGGTTCCGGTGGGCGCTGGGGCCACCAGGGCCGATCAGTGTCAGCCAGAAGCCCGACCACAGCCGACGCGCTGCCTGGAAGCGCCGCGGGTCGGGGGCGAACCGTCGTACCAGCGGTGCGGGGTCGGCGTTTCGCCAGGCAAGGTGCTCGACGAGGTTGGCCAGCTCCACCGTGCGGTCGCCCTGACCGGAGTCCTCGAAGTCGATGATGCGGACGCGGACGCCGTCCCAGAGGTAGTTGGCGAGGTTCGGATCGCCGTGCGCCAGGACCGGGTCCCGGGTTGTGAGGTGTGGCGGTTCGTCGGCGAGCCAGGTGCTGGCGGCTTCCGCGATGACGCCTTCGGTGGTGGCGAGGGATTGAAGGCCGGTGCGGGTGCGTTCGACGAGCGGTGTCAGGTCGATCGGCTCGAGATCTTCGGTTGGAGCTGACCAGAGGGTCTCGAGTGCATCGCCCAGAGCCGCGAGTTGGGCGGGGGCGAGTGGGGCGGTCAGAGGGTGGCCGGGCACGCGGGTCATGCGAAGCCAGTGTGCGGAGGTCGCGAGTGGGGTTGGGGTGAGGCCGGGAGCTGCCCGCGAGAGGACGGACAGCGCCGTCCATTCGCGGGCGGGTTCGTCCCGGGACCAGGACGTGTAGTGCTTGGTGACGGTGGTCCCGGTGACTTCGATGTCGTGGGTCATGTCGATATCAGAGCTTTCTCTTCGACGTATGGGCAGGAGCTGATACGGCGAGGGAGTGGACCGGATGTCGACGCAGGCAGTGGTGGCGGGTGCGCGGGATGTGGTGGCGGGGCTGTTGGGGGCCGGGTTCAACGGGGCTGTCCGGCTGCCGGGTGAGGCGGAGTACGACGAGCAGCGGCGGTCGGTGATTCCGTCGGTGGACTCGCGCCCGCTCGTGGTGGCCGAGGCATACGGGCGGACCGACGTACAGGCGGCCGTACGGACCGCTCGGGAGTACGGCGTCCCGATCGCGGTGCAGGCGACCGGGCACGGGACGCGGGTACCGGCGGACGGCGGGATCCTGCTGAAGACGACGTCGATGACGACCGTGCTGATCGACCCGGAGCGGCGGATCGCGAAGGTCGCGCCGGGTGCCCGCTGGGGCGCGGTGCTGGACGCCGTCCGGCAGTTCGGGCTCGCGCCGTTGTCCGGGTCGCACCGCGACGTCGGCGTCACCGGGTACACGCTCGGCGGCGGCGTCGGGTGGTTGGCCCGCAGGTACGGCTTCGCGGCCGACAGCGTCGTACGGGCCGAGGTCGTCACCGCCGACGGGCGCCTGGTCACCGCGAGCGCCGAGCAGCACCCGGACCTGTTCTGGGCGATCCGCGGCGGCACCGGCAACTTCGGCGTGGTCACCTCGCTCGAGTTCCGCCTGTACCCGGTCCGCGAGGTGCACGCCGGCATCGTGTACTACGGCATCGACCGCGCCGCCGCGATCCTCCGCCGGTACCGCGACTGGACCGCGACGATCCCGAACGAGCTGAGCACCGCCGTGGTCCTGACCCGCGTCCCCGGCACCGAGCAGCGCGCCGTCGCGATCAAGGTCCTGTACGCCGGACCCGCCGAGCTCGCCGAACACCTGCTGAAGCCGCTCTTCGCCACGGCCGGCCCGCGCCTCGCGGGCGAGCTGCGGACGATCGAGTACGCCGACGCCGCGATGGGCGGCACGCCCGCGCGGCACCTGGACTTCCTGGACACGCTGACCGACGAGGTCATCGACGTCGTCGCCGAACTCGAGGACGCGACGGTCGAGGTCCGGCACTGGGACGGCGCGATGGCGCACCCGGGGCCGGGCGCCGGACCGGTCGGGCACCGCGCGGCGGCGTACTCGCTGATCATCGACCGCGAAGTAGCCGACCTGCCCTGCTCGGGACGGACGTTCGTGAACTTCCTCGGCGACCCGGGCCGCGCGGACACGGCGTACGACCCGAAGGACCTGCGGCGGCTGCGTGAGGTGAAACGGGCCTACGACCCGGCGAACCTGTTCCACCTCAACGCGAACATCCGCCCCTGACAGATCAGACCGTGCCGGAGTTGCCGTAGACGGACACGTGCACGTGGTCGTAGTGGTTGGCGGTCGCGCTGCCGCGGTCCGGCATCGCGCGCCATCCCTCGCTGCTGCGCTGCACCGTCCAGATGTGCTGCTCCCAGATCAGCTGGCTGACGCCGAGCTTCTTGTAGTTCGCCTTCAGCCAGTCGGCGATCGCCTGGCCCTCCGACGAGCTGTTGATCATGATGTCCACCGCGTGCCCGGTCGCGTGCTCGGACCCGGTGTCGCCGGCCCGGAGACCGCCGTACGACGTGATGTCCGGATACATCGCGCAGATCGCCCGGTGCACCCGGATCGCGTCCGGGGTCAGGCCGTCCTCCATCGCGGAGCCGGACTTGCAGGCGGCCTGCGAGATCGCGCCGGCGACGGCGTCCGCGACCGGCTTGGTGGCGGACAGGTACTGCGACTTCACCCAGCGGGACTTGCCGTCGCTGACGACCTCGGCGTACAGGCCGTCGACCTTGCCGGTGACCGAGACTTTGGTGCCCTTCGGCAGCACGTCCAGCAGGATGCCGGTGAGTGGCAGGGACCAGAGGTTCACGTCCGTGGTGGTGTACTTCGTGCCGGTGATCGCCGGCGGCGGCGCCTTCACTTCCTGGCTGGCGCGGGTCTTCGCGGCGGTCGGCTTCGGGATCGGCGCCTGCTTCTTCAGGTGCTTGGCCGTCGGGCTCGCGGTCGGCTTCGGCGTGCTGCTCGGCGTTGCCATGGTCGGATTGATCGGCGGACGCAGGGCGTCCCGGCTGATCGTGGTGTCGCGCGACAGCTGCAGGGACGAGCTGGCGACCGACGGATCGAGCTGAACGTGCTGGCTGGGGAACGCGACCGCCGAACCGGAGGCCACCATCGCCACTGCCGCGCCCGGGATCGCAACCTTCACGATGCCCGGCTGCAACACCTTCGGACGGGACTGACGGTGTCGCGCCTGACTATGTCGACCTGCCACTTCGAGACCCAATCTGCCGAGACCAAAACGTTATCGACCGGAGGAGTCAAGCACACATCGCCACGCCGGTTCGAATCGCCCTCGACTCTTAACGCATTACGAACATCCACAGGCGGGCCTCCGCCGTGATCTGCCCGCTATCCGGAAGTAATCGGTTCGAGATCAAACGCTTGGTGGACAGAGCGTCGCCGTGATCGCCGTGACCAGGTGGTCGCCGTACTGCTCCGGAGTCCAGCCGCGCTGCAGGACGAGCAACTCGTAGAGCTCGACCGAGATGTAGGTGTAGAGCACGTCCGCGACCTCGTCGGGCGTGATGCCCGGCCGCAGGTCGCCGGTCTCGAGGAAGTGCCGGCCGAGGATCGTCATCCCCCGCAGCCGTTCGTCGAGCACGGACTGCCAGGTCGCGCGGAGCGTGTCGTCGCCGTGCCGTCCGTCGCGGATCGCGATCTGCACGCGGGCGGACCGGGTCTGCCGCGAGACGGCGCCGGCGACGTACCGCTGGATCTTCCGGCGGACGTCGGGCTCGTCGAGGACCTGCTTCGTCTCGGGTCGGTCCATGACCGGGACCGGCTCGTCGTCGCCGGCGATGACGAAGTCGAACACTGCCTTGGCCAGCGCGGCCTTGGTGCCGAAGCCCTTGTAGATGCTCTCCGCCGAGACACCGGCCTGCTTCGCGATCGCACTGATCGTGGTCGCCTGGAACCCGTCCGCCTCGAACAGCGCCTGCGCCGCGATCACCACGTCCAGCCGCCGCTGCCGGGCTCGCTCGCGCCGCCCGGTGGCGTCGTACGGCCTCTTGACTTCCGTCATCCTCGATCCCATGCTTTTGGGTACAGTCAAACTGTATCAAATTAGGTGGGGGACGATGGACATCACCACAGTGGGCGAGATCGCGGTGCGCAGCATCCACATCATGGCCTCCGGGGAACGCGCCGACTTCGACGCTCTGATCCACCCCGAAGGCGTCAACCGCGAGGCCGTGGCCGAGCCGCCGGCCTGCCGCGTCGTCGGGCCGGCCGGGTTCTACGCGACCGCGCTCTGGCTGCGGACCGCCTTCCCGGGGTTTGTGCACGAGATCCACGAAGTGGTTGCTGACGGCAACCTGGTGGCAGTGCACGCGACGATGCGCGGCAGGCATGCCGGGCCGTTCGTGAACTACGCCGCGAGCGGCGAGGTCGAGGCGGTGTTCCCGCCGACCGGCCAGGAGTTCGCGACGACGCAGTCGCACTGGTTCCGGGTCCGGGACGGGAAGATCCTCGAGCACTGGGCGAACCGGGACGACCTCGGACACGCCAAGCAGGCCGGGTGGATCCCGCCGTCGCCGGTCTATCTGCTGCGGATGGCGCGCGCCAAGTCCCGTGCCCGGCGCGCCGCCTGAATCACACGGAGGGGTGTGATCCAGGGCGCGGCGGACCGGATGCGGTTGCTGGTTGACTGCGCGGGTGGAACTCCGGGTTGAGCGTGGTGTGGTCGCGCGGCTGGTGATCGATCGGGTGGCGAAGCGGAACGCGTTGACCCGGGCGATGTGGAAGGAGTTGCCGGGGCTGCTCGCCGGGTTGGCGGTCGACGACGAGGTCAAGGTGCTGCTCGTGACCGGGGAAGGGCCGAGCTTCTCGGCCGGGGCCGACATCCGGGAGCTGATCTCCGATGCCGATCCCGACGACCCGATGGCGGAGCTGCGGGCGGCCAACCTGCGCGCCCAGGCCGCGCTGCGGGAGTTCCCGAAGCCGACGGTGGCCGTTGTGCGCGGGCACTGCATCGGCGGTGGTCTGGAGATCGCGGTGAACTGCGACTTCCGGTTCGCCGCCCCGGACGCGAGCTTCGGCGTGACGCCGGCCCGGATCGGTGTCGTCTACCCGCCGGCCGCGATCAAGGTGCTGCTCGACCTCGTCGGTCCGGCCACCACGAAGTACCTGCTGTTCAGCGGCGAGTTGCTGACCGCCGACGAGGCCACGCTGAAGGGCCTGGTCGATCGGGTCGCCGACGACCCGATGGCGGCGGCCGAGGCGTTCGCGGCGACGCTGGGGTCGCGGTCGCAGCTGACGATCCGTTCGGCCAAGGAGTCCGTCAACGCGTTGCTCAGCGGCGCCGACCCGGAGCCGGCCGCGGTACGGCGGTACCGCGAGACGATCGCGTCCGGCGAACTCGCCGAAGGGATCGAGGCCTTCACCCGGAAGCGGGCCCCGAAGTTCAGATGACCGTGGCGCGCAGCTCGACCCGGTCGCCGACCGCGGCCGACACCCGCCCGGCGAGCGCCTGCGCGTGCTCGTCGTCGGCCGCGTCGACCAGGTAGAACCCGGCCAGCTGCTCCTTCGCCTCGCCGAACGGACCGTCGGTGACCACCTGCCGGCCGTCCCGGATCTGCACGATCCGCGCTTGCTCCGGCGGCATCAGGCCTTCCGAACTGATCAGCTCGCCGGAGGTCGCCAGCTCCTGCTCGAGCGCGATCAGCCGCTTGAGCGCCGCCTCGTCCTCGGCGGTCCACTGCCGGTCGGTGCTCCGGAAGATCATCACGACGTACTTCATGAGGTCACCGTAGCCACCGGGACGGACAGAACCCCGCGGACCGGTCCGCGGGGTTCCGGGGTTCGCCCGATCAATACCAGTAGCGTCTGCCGCCGACCGCCCGTCCGGTCGCTCCGAGGATCCAGAAGACCGCACCGACAAGCAGCAGGATGATGCCGACCGTCCACAGGATCGAGATGTTCAGAACGAACCCCAGGATCAGCAGGATCACTCCGACGATGAGCATGGGACCTCCTTCAACTCGGCCGCCTGGTGGCGACAGCTTTCCGGTGCCCACTGTCCGCGCCGCGAACCTCCAACAGTCGTTTGACCAGCAGGCATCCGGCGACGCCGATCGCGATGAACACCCACACGGTCGCGAACGCGATCCGGTATCCGTGGGTGAGCGCGAGCGGCGTGGTTCCCGACGTACCGGCGGTGGCGACGGCGGAGACCACCGCGACGCCGACGGCGCCGCCGATCTGGAAGCTGGCGTTCTGCAGACCGGACGCGACGCCGGCGTCCTCGCCCGCCACGTCGCTGAGCGACGCGATCGAGCCGGCGACCGTACCGGCACCGAGTCCGGCGCCGAAGATCGTGAGACCCCAGAACGCCAGCTCGAAGTACCCGGACGTCACGGTGAGCCGGGTCATCAGCGTCGTACCGACTCCCGCGACCAGGAGCGACACGAACGCGACCGTGCGTGGTCCGACGCGGGTGACGAAGTGCTGGCCGACCATGGATCCGCCTACTGCTGTTGCCGCGAGTACTGCGGACATGAGGCCGTAGCGAACTGCTGACGCACCGAGAGCGAGCTGTGCGTACTGCGTGTACACGAAGTTCAGGCCGAACGCCGCCAGCCCCCAGCTGATCGTGATGAGGTTCCCACCGACCAGTGCGCGCGAGCGGAAGATCCTCAGCGGCACGAGCGGTGCAGTCGACCGCTTCTCGACGTAGACGAACAGCACGAACAAGAGGGCCGACAACAGCACCAGGAGCACCGTGCTGGTCACAGACGACGCAGGGGCTTGGATAACGGCGTACACGAGCACAATGAGCGCCGCCGTGACCGTGACTGCACCTGCGATGTCGAAACCACGCCGACCAGGTCCACGGCTGTCCTGCAGCAGTAGAGGTGCGAGTACGACGACCAGCACGCACACCGGCGCGTTGATGAAGAAGATCCACTGCCAGCCGAGCCCGTCGGTCACAGGGCCACCGATCAATGAGCCCGCAGTACCTCCCACGCCACTCGTCGCGCCCCAGATCCCCAGTGCCTTGTTGCGGTCCGGCCCCGACGGGAACGTGGTCATCACGATCGACAACGCGCTGGGCGCCAGTACGGCGGCCGCAGCGCCCTGCAACCCGCGGGCGAGCACCAGTGCGTCGCCGCTCCACGCGAACCCGCACAGCAGGGAGGCCGCAGCGAACAGCAACAGCCCGGTCATGAACACGCGCCGGCGTCCCAGCAAGTCGGAGATTCGCCCGCCCAGCAACAGCAGGCCGCCGAACATCAGCGCGTACCCGCTGGGCACCCACTGCACGCCGCCGGTCGAGAACGTCAGCTCCCGTTCGATCGACGGGATCGCGACCAGCACGATCGACGAGTCGAGGATGATCATGAACCCGGTCAGACACAGCAACGCGAGCGCCGCCCAGCGCTTCGATTCCAGCACCATCAGTCATCTCCAGTACGGCGGGACACCCCGGCTGAGCGTCACTCGCCCGGTACGTCGGTGCCGACCTGCTGTACTTCGACATAGCGGGCGTTGTCGAAGTACGGCCTACCTGCTTCGACGTACCTGGTAACTGGAGGTCACACCGGCCTCCGCTGGGACAGGATGGTGTCTGTGAAGTACATGCTGCTGATCTACAGCAACGCCGAGAGCTGGGAAGGCCTGTCCGCCGAGCAGCGCGAGGGCCTGGTGCAGGCGCACGAGTCGCTGGCCCAGGAGCTCACCGACCAGGGCCTGCTGGTCAGTGCGGCCGGCCTGGCGGACCCGATCACGACACGGACCGTACGGGTGGTCGACGAGACCGCGACGACCACGGACGGACCGTACGCCGAGGCCAAGGAGCACCTGGCCGGGTTCTACCTGGTGGAGTGCGACGACATCGACCAGGCGATCGGGTACGCCGCCCGGCTGCCGGACGCGGAGTATGTGGCCGTGGAGGTGCGACCGGTGATGGACATGTCCGGGTTGGAGATGTGAGCAACTTCGAGCTGCTGCTGAGGGAGCAGGCGCCGCAGGTGCTGAGCGCGCTCGTCCGGCACTACGGCCACTTCGACCTGGCCGAGGAAGCCGTACAGGAGGCCCTGCTCGCGGCCGCGCAGCAGTGGCCGGAAGAGGGCGTGCCGGACAACCCGCGCGGCTGGCTGATCCGGGTCGGCTCGCGGCGCCTCACCGACCTGCTCCGCAGCGAGTCGGCGCGACGGCGTCGGGAGGAGAACGCGGCGCAGCTCGCCGCGCCGGAGGAGTTCGTTGCCTCGGGCCCCGAGATCGACGACCCGGGCGGGCGGGACGACACGCTGACGTTGCTGTTCCTCTGCTGCCATCCGGCGTTGTCGGCGGCGTCGCAGATCGCGCTGACCCTGCGCGCCGTCGGCGGTCTCAGTACGGCGCAGATCGCGGCGGCCTTCCTGGTCCCCGAATCGACGATGGCGCAGCGGATCAGCCGGGCGAAGCGGAGCATCAAGCAGGCCGGCAGCACGTTCGAGATGCCCCCGGAGGGGGAGCGCGACGAGCGGATGGGCGCCGTACTGCATGTCCTCTACCTGATCTTCAACGAGGGCTACACGGCCTCGTCCGGTACGTCGTTGCACAGCGCGGAGCTCACGACCGAGGCGATCCGGCTGGTGCGCGGCGTCCGGAAGCTGCTGCCGGACGACGGCGAGGTGGCCGGGCTGTTGGCGTTGATGCTGCTCACCGACGCGCGGCGGGCGGCTCGTACCGGTCCGGACGGGGCGCTGATCCCGCTCGCCGAGCAGGACCGGTCGAAGTGGGACCGGGCCGCCATCGTCGAGGGTGAGGCGCTGGTGAGCGATGCGCTGTCGCGGACGCAGCTGGGGCCGTACCAGGTGCAGGCGGCGATCGCTGCCGTCCACGACACGGCCGAGCGCGCGGACGCGACGGACTGGCGCCAGATCGTCGCGCTGTACGACGTACTCGAGCAGCTGGTCGACAACCCGATGGTGAAGCTCAACCACGCGGTAGCGGTCGGTATGGCGGTCGGCCCGAAGGCAGGTCTCGCCGTACTCGAGCCACTCGCGTCGGATGACCGCATGAACCACCGGCTGGAGGCTGTACGCGCGCACCTGCTCGAGATGGCGGGTGATCTGGCTGCTGCGCGGGAGAGCTACCTGTTGGCGGCACGGCGTACGACGAGTGTGCCGGAGCGGCACTACTTGCAGTCGAAGGCGGACCGCTTGGCGTGAGATGTTGGACTGGTGGATCTCACCAGGGCCTCACTCCTCCGGGAGATGCTGAGCGGCACCGAGCTGGGTAACCGGACCACGGAGTTCGGGTACGCGCTACGGCGGTTCACCACGCGACGGAGCGGGCTGATGCTGTTCGGGCCGGTGGACGAGGAGCCCTGGCACCTCACGGCGCACCTGGACGACGAGCTGCGCATGGCGGGCGTCGAGGACATGCGGCCGTCGCTGGTTCGCTGGGCACCGCCCCCGGATGCGCCACCGCACCTGGCGATCGGGCTGGACCGGTTACGCGACGCCGGTCGTGGCGAGTCGTTGCTGGTGGTCGCCGAGGACGCTCCGGCCGACACGCTGCTGGAGCGGATCAGCGACGTCCGGAAACGCGGTACGACGATCTTCAGCATCGGCAACGGTGACAAAGAGCTGACGTCGCTCAGTCACGAGACCCTGGTGCCGGAGCTGCTGGTGCCGGACGGGTTCGGGTGGACGACCCGGGAGCTCGAGCCCGAGGCCCCCACCATTGCCGAGGGCTTCGAGACCGCCCAGCACCTGGTCAGCCTCGCAGCCGCCGACGACGAGGCCGGCCGCTCCGGCTGGCGCCGCCGCCTCCGCAACGCCATCGAGCGGCTCAGCGGCGAACCCGCCTGAAGTTTGCCCCGGCGAAGCTCCGCTGAAGAGTTCCCAAAATCTATGGTGGCGACATTAGACATTTGGCGAGGTGGGGGATAGTGTTCTTCATGTCGACAGAGAACAACATCGAAGCTGAGGCGGACAGCTACCGACCTGTCCAAAGTTGTGGAAGTTGCAGTAGGTGGGACGGCGGACTCCGCCGAGCCGATCAGTGAAGGGGCTCGGGTTTCACGCCAGGACCCGATGCGGGCCGGAGCCGGTGGTTGAGAAGGGTTCCAGGCTTGACGGGTGAAGTAGCAGTAGGAAGTACGCAGTAGCAGTAGTTGGTTGTAGTTCCAGTAGGTAGCGGTACGAGGTACACGAAGGTCAGGATCAAGCCGTCGGATACCCGCCTGTGCCAGCACTTCGCCGGGCGGGTTCCGCGGTCGTCAAAGGGAGGTGGTCTTCGGTTACGCAAGGTTGTAGTCCCGCAGGGTCAGCTTTTCTTTCGGCGCGCTGCGGATCTGTAAGGGCCGGCCTCAGGGCTGGTTGATGGTGACAATCCATAAACCCCAGGGCCCCGGTGCTTCGGCACCGGGGCCCATCGGCATGGAGGTGTGATGCCCCGAATCTGCACACGGAGACAGTGATGAGTTCAACCCCGACCACCGGCCCGGCCAATTTCGACGATGAGGACTACCCCGCCTTCACCATGGGCCGGGCCGCCGAGATGCTCGGCACCACGCCGGGCTTCCTGCGAAGCCTGGACGAAGCCAAGCTGATCACCCCGCAGCGCTCCGAGGGCGGCCACCGCCGCTACTCCCGCTATCAGTTGCGGCTGGCCGCACGCGCTCGCGAGCTGGTGGACCAGGGCACTGCGCTGGAGGCGGCCTGCCGGATCATCATCTTGGAGGACCAGCTCGCCGAGGCCCTTCGCATCAACGAAGAGATACGCAAGCAGAACTAGTGTCCTGCTGAATCGGCCGGGGCGTGGTCAGGCTTCGAGATAGAGGGCTGCGAGGCGGGGTAGATGCGTCTGGAGCTCGTCCGAGTCGTCGAAGTCGATCTCCTCGCCGGCCGGCACGTCCGGGGTGTCCGGCGCCTCGGCGTCGACGGCCTTCCAGTACGCCGTTTCGTCGCCGGTCGCGTTCTTGTACGCGTGACTCCCGACGTGCAGCATCCCTTCCCCGTCGAAGCCTTCGAACCCTTCCGGCCGGTCCTCGTCCACCACGTCGGCGAGCGAGTCCGGGTCCGCGAGCGCGGCGTCCCACACCTCCCGCCCCTGCGCGATCAACCAGCCCCGGAACGAGTCGAACCCGTCCTCCGAAGCACCCGAGTTGATCAGGTACGCCGCCGCCCACAGGTCCCACCGGTACGACTCGACCTGCAACCGCGCCAGCTCGGTCCCGAACCCGGCGATCACCTCGGCCCGCTCGGCACCCAGCACCTTGGCCAACGCATCCGCAACCCCGTCCGGATCAGCCACAGTGTCATCCACCGAGGCACGCGCTTCCTCGACCAGACCCCAGAACCTGTCCCTGTCCACCTACAAACCATCTCACCGACCCCGGGTCCAACGGGAGGGTGAAAGCGATGATCTTCAGCTGGACGGCTCCGGTTCGGCTGACCGGCTCGCCAAACCCGCCGGTGTCCGCTGATCGAGGATCGTAGAGTCCGCCGGCCCATCGTGACTGCCCTCCGGCGTCGGCTCGGCCAGGTCGACAGCTTCGGGCTGCAGCTGCTCGGTGTCGGCTCCGTCCTGCGACGACAACGCCGTCGACGTCAGCGCCGCGCGTTCGTCCGGCTGCTCCGGGTTTTCCCGCAGCCGCGGTGGCGCCGCTGTCCAAGCTCGCAGGTCCTGCAGGATGTCGCCGTAAAAGGCGTCGATCGCGTTCTCCACCGAGTCGATGAACGATCCACGCCCACGTCCGCGCTTGCTCCCGAGCGCCGATCCGAGCGCGACCCGGAACGACCTCAGTTCCTTCTTCGGGTCCTCGATCAGCAACACCGGCTGATCACGGACGGCGCGTAGAAGTTCCGCCGTACCCGCGCCGCGACCATGCATCACGGACGCCTCGATCCTGGTCGCGTCCGGCGCGTGCCGCAGCTGCCGGAGCAGCCAGTTGACGCGCGTCGTGGCACGCCCGTCCCGCGGCGCTGCGATATCGACGTGGCAGGTGACCGTGCCGGCCCGGAGGTCAGCGGTGACGACCAGTGGTCCGACGGCGTTCGGAATGTTGATGGCTCCCTGCAGGGTCCCTTGCGTACTCATCGACTGGATGAGTGCCTGCGATCGGAGCATGGGATCGGCAAGTTCCTTGCGGGACAGCGCCGGGGTGACGTCCTCACCCAGCTTCCTGCCGAGCTGCAGGCTGACGTATCTGAGCAGTGCGTCGAACCGGCCGGCTACCTCGGGAGCACATTTGTCACCAGGGCGGAGCGTGCCAGAGGCAACTGCTTCCCGAGTTGCCACCCAGGAAGGCCCCATGTCGTCGAACTGCAGAGCTCCGGAGCGCGGGTGTTCGAGGTAGCGAATCAGCTCGCCGAGGATCCACGCCTGGTCGGGGTCGGCGACCCCTCGGTGTTCCTTCTGGAGGACGGCTTCCGCCAGGATCATCGACCAGGACCAGTGGTGCAGAGCGACGCGCTTGAGCTTGCGCTTGTCGACCTTGGTCGGGTGCATCCCGGCGATGGCAGGAATCTCGTTCGAGATCGTGACGACCGCGTCGAAGGCCTGTTCGCGAGCAATGTCGAGGTAGGCCTCGAGTTGCTCGGCGTCGAGTGCGTTGACCCCGGTCTTCACCTCGACGAGCGCTGTCCATTCCTTCTGCCCGCGGCGCGCCCGCAGCAGGCCGTCCGGATAGAGTCGTCGCTCGCCGAGCTGGAACGGCACCTCGATGTACGTCTCCAGTTGACCGGCCGGCGCACCCAACGGCTGGGTCAGAACCCGGCCGAACTCGCGCACCGACGACATCACCGCAAGGAGCGCCGAGGTCGCTCGACGCTCCTGCTCGTCGGCGCCGTTGATTCCGGATGTCGGTATCAGGCGCGCCTGATGCCAGCTTTCCTCTGCCATGTGTTGTCCCCCACGGGCTCGTCCCGGCAGACCCCCCACAGGCCCGCATCACCGTGAACAGCCGTCGAATCCGGTACCTTACGCCACTCGTCACGCTGCGTGAAGGGGCCGACCGGAATCTGGTCTTTACCACACCTCGTCGAGTTGTTGGCGGTGGGAGGTGGGGAGTTGTAGTTGGGCGCCGGTGAGGGCGGTTTCGAGGTAGGTGGGTTTGCTGATGCCGACGATGGGGGTGACGGGTGGGGTGCCGCCGGTGAGCCAGGCGAGGACCACTGCGGAAGGGCTCGTGTTGAGGGAGGACGCGACGTCGTTGAGGGCCTCCAGGCGGCGGGTGGTGCCGGGGTGGGTGAAGGCGGGGTCGAGGGGTCGGTCGGGGCGGTTCTCGTAGGTGCCGGACATCAGGGGGCTGTACGCGAACAGTTGCTGCTCCGGGTTGGTTTCGGCGTAGTCCAGGACCTCGTCGGTGATCCAGCCGAACCGGTGGTCGTGGGAGTGGTCGCGGACGAACGGGCGGGGCTGGAGGTACGAGTAGCGCAGCTGGAGAGCAGTCGGGCCCATGACGCCTTGGTCCAGGGCCAGGCCGCGCATCCGTTCGACCCGCCAGAGCGCGTAGTTCGACAGGCCGATGCGGCCGACGGTGCCGTTCTCGGCGTGCTTGCCGAAGGCGGCGACCGTCTCCTCCAGCGGGGTGGACCGGTCGTCGCGGTGTGCCCAGTAGAGGTCGATGTGGTCGACGCCCAGCCGCCGCAGCGAGGTCTCGAGGGCCGTGTCGATCGCCTTTGTGCTCAGGCCTTCCGAGTGCTCCGGATAGCTGCCCGGCCAGAGCGGCTCGCAGCCGACCTTCGTCGCCAGCTTGATCCGGTCCCGTACGCCGGGCCGCTGCGCGAGCCACCGCCCGAGCAGCTCCTCGCTCTGACCGCCCTGTCCGCTCGGGTGCTGCCAGAACGCGTAGCAGTTCGCGGTGTCGATCCACTCACCGCCCGCGTCCACAAACGCATCCAGCAACCGGAACGAGGTCTCCTCGTCGATCCGCGTCCCGTACTCCATCGCGCCCAGCGCAAGATTCACCATGCGCCAGATCCAACAAGCTAGAGCGCTGTCTAGGTCAAGTCCGCGAACTCCCGCAGTACCGGCGCCAACGTCGCCGCCTCGGCCGAGTGGTTCTCGCCCGGAATCGCCTTCAGTGTTGCCGACGGCAGATTGTCCGCGACCGCACGCGCCCCGGCGGACAGCGCCGGCCAGGTCTTGTCGCCGTACAGCACCAGGACCGGCACCTTCACGTCCGCCCAGCGGTCCGACGGCAGCGGGTCGCCGGACATCGTGCTGCCCATGATGCGGCCGTCGTACGCGATCGTGTGCGCGATCTCCTCCAGCGGTGCCCAGTACGGCGACTGCTTCATCCCGGCGACCGCCTCCGCGGGCATCCCGGCGGCCGCGGTCATGAACAGCTCGGCGGCCTTGTCCCGGCGCCCCTCGGCGACGAACGCGTCCAGCTGCTCGACGTAGTCCGCCGGCAGCGGCGGCCGTACGTCGTCGACGACAACCGGCGGCTCGAACAGTACGAGACCCGCGACCGGCAGCCCGGCCGCCGCGGCGTCCAGCGCCAGCAGGCAGCCCGACGACCAGCCGAACAGGATCGCCGGCCGCCCAGCGTCCTCGATCAGCGCGCCGAGGTCCTCGATCTCGCGCGCGATCGTGTACGGCGCGGTGTCGGTGCTCTCGCCCCGCCCACGCCGGTCGTACGCGTACGTCCGGAACCCGTCGCTCAGCAGCTGCCCGACCTCGCCGTTGACCGGATTCACGGCCCGGTGCGCGGTCGCGCCGTCGACGAGGACCAGCGGGCGGCCGGCGCCGTACGCGTCGAAGCCGATCGTGGTGCCGTCAGCCGATGTCACAGTGCTCATTGCTCTCTCCTCACCTAGAACTAGACCGTACAGTACTGCGCAGAGAACTGGACTGTCTAGTATGATTTCGGGCATGGAGCCAGAGCTCGAGGGCCGGACGCCCCGCAAACGCCGCGCGATCCTGGCCGCCGCGACCGAGGTGTTCCTCCAGCACGGGTACCTCGGCGCGAGCATGGACGAGGTCGCCGCGAAGGCCGGCGTCTCCAAGCAGACCGTCTACAAGCAGTTCGAGAACAAGGAACGCCTGTTCGCCGAGATCGTCCTCGGCACCAGCGACCAGCTGCTGGACGGCCTCTTCCAGGCGTACGTCGACACCCTCGAGGACGCCGCCGACGCCCGGGAAGGGCTGCGGGCGCTGGCGCACCGGCTGCTGCAGAGCCTGACCGCCGACAACGTGCTGCAGCTCCGGCGACTGGTGATCGCCGAGGCGGACCGGTTCCCCGAGGTGTGCGGCGCGTGGTTCGACAGCGGCTTCGAGAAGTCGCTCGAAGCGCTCGGTCAGGCGCTGACGAGGCTCAGCGACCGTGGTCTCCTGAAGCAGCTGGACGATCCGACCCTCGCGGCGTACCAGTTCGCCGGGCTGGTGATGTACAAGCCGATGAACCGCGCGATGTTCGCCGGCACCCGGCAACGCGTCGACAGCAGCGAGTTGCAGAATCTCGCCGACCAGGCGGCCGACGTCTTCCTTGCGGCCTACGGCTCAGAGGGTCCCGCGCGTTGACGTCCGCACCACGAGCTCCGGCGTGAACGTGACCCGCTGGTGCTCGTGGTCCGGGTTCGACGACTCGTCCAGCAGCAGCTCTGCTGCGGTCCGGCCGAGCAGCTGGCGCGGTTGCCGGACCGACGTCAGCGGTACGGCGGCGGCCTCGGCGAACTCGATGTCGTCGTACCCGACGATCGCGAGATCCTCCGGGACGCGCAGGCCGAGGCTCACGCACTGTTGCAGCAAACCCAACGCCAGCAGGTCGTTCGCGCAGAACGCGGCGGTCGGCCGGCGGTCCGCGGGCAGCCCCGCAAGTCGTTGCCCCGCGCCCCTACCCTCGGCGACTGTGAGCGCCCCGGTGGTCAGCTCGATCAGCTCGGCGATCGGCCTCCCGGCGGTCCGCAGCGCGCGCCGGGCGCCGTCGCGCCGGTCGACGACCTGGCCGAGTGTGTTCGGCCCGCCGACGTACGCGATCCGTTGGTGCCCGAGCTCGAGCAGGTGCGAGATCGCCAGCTCACCGCCGAGTACGTCGTTCACCGCGACCGAGCAGTGCGTGGCCTCGTCGAGGGTCCGGTCCACGACCACCACCGGCGTACCGCGGGACGGCAGTTTGCGGAGCCGGGACGAGTGCTGGTCGATCGGCGTGATCAGGATGCCCTGCACGCGCTGCTGCTCGAGCAGGTCCAGGTACGCCGCCTCCCGGTCGGCGTCCTCGCTGCTCGTGCAGAGGAACACCGAGAGCCCGGCCGCCTGGGCCGCCTCCTCGACGCCCTTCGCGACGTCGGTGAAGAACGGGTTGCCGGCGTCGAGCATCAGGTACGCGAGGATCCGGCTCGACCCGGCCCGCAGCTGCCGGGCGGACTCGTTCCGGACGAAGCCGAGGGAGGCCATCGCGGCCTCGACCTTGGCGCGGGTCAGCGGGCTGACCACCTCCGGCCGGTTCAGCACGTTCGACACGGTCCCGAGCGAGACTCCGGCGGCGGCCGCGACGGCCTTCACGCCGGCCGCGTGAGGCTTCGGGGCGGGCCGCCGGCGGGTGCGTTCGGGCAGGGCTTCCGCATCGTCCACGGATCGCCACCTCCCTGCGCACTTGAAACGTGTTAGCTGCCGAAGAATACCCGGTTTCCCCCGGATCTCCGTGTCGATGGTCCGGGATCGGACGTAAAAGCTGGGCAGGCTCTTGACTCCTGCCCGTACGCCCGCTTAGCGTCAGGGCACGCTCTTGAAACCTTTCACAGACCGCCCACAGCAGAGGTGCCGCCGTGAATCGTTACTGCTTCTGCCTGCAGGTCCGGCCCGACCGGCTCGACGAGTACGTCGACCGGCACCGCAACGTGTGGCCCGACATGCAGGCGGCGCTGCGCGAGTCCGGCTGGCACAACTACTCGCTGTTCCTCCGCGCCGACGGCCTGCTGGTCGGGTACGTCGAGTCCGAGGACCTGGAGGCGGCGCAGCAGGCGATGGCGGCGACCGAGGTGAACGCCCGCTGGCAGGCACAGATGACCGAGTTCTTCCAGGGCATCGACGGCCGGCCCCCGGACGAGTCGTTCCTGCTGCTGCCCGAGATCTTCCACCTGAAAGAGGACTGACTCATGACCCCCGATGCCGCGAAGGACGCGCTGAGCCGCCAGGAGATCGAGCTGCCCTCGTGGGCGTTCGGGAACTCCGGCACCCGGTTCAAGGTCTTCACCCAGCCCGGCGTACCCCGGTCGCCGGAGGAGAAGATCGCCGACGCGGCCGTCGTCCACAAGTACACCGGCGTCGCGCCGAGCGTCGCGCTGCACATCCCCTGGGACAAGGTCGACGACTACGCGGCACTGTCGGCGTACGCGAAGGAGCAGGGTGTCCGGCTCGGGGCGATCAACAGCAACGTGTTCCAGGACGACGACTACAAGCTCGGCAGCGTCACGAACCCGGACCCGGCGGTCCGCCGGAAGGCCACCGACCACCTGCTCGAGTGCGTCGACATCATGGACCAGACCGGCTCCCGGGACCTCAAGCTGTGGTTCTCCGACGGCACCAACTACCCGGGCCAGGACGACATCCAGGACCGGCAGGAGCGACTGGCCGAGTCCCTGAAGGAGGTGTACGACCGGCTCGGCGAGGACCAGCGGATGCTGCTCGAGTACAAGCTGTTCGAGCCGGCCTTCTACACCACGGACGTGCCGGACTGGGGTACGTCGTACGCGCACTGCCTGGAACTGGGGCCGAAGGCAACGGTCTGTATCGACACCGGGCACCACGCGCCGGGGACCAACATCGAGTTCATCGTCGCGTTCCTGCTGCGGGTGAAGAAGCTCGGCGCGTTCGACTTCAACAGCCGGTTCTACGCCGACGACGACCTGATGGTCGGGGCGGCGGACCCGTTCCAGCTGTTCCGGATCATGAACGAGATCGTCCGCGGCGACGCGCTCGACCCGGACGCCGGGATCGCGTTCATGCTCGACCAGTGCCACAACATCGAGGAGAAGATCCCCGCGATCATCCGCTCGGTGATGAACGTCCAGGAGGCCACCGCGAAGGCGCTGCTGGTGGACCGCGACGTACTGCGCACAGCCCAGCGGGAAGGCGACGTGCTCGGCGCGAACGCGGCGCTGATGGACGCGTACAACACCGACGTCCGGCCGCTCCTCGCCGAGCTGCGCGAGTCGCAGGGCCTGGACCCTGACCCGGTCGCCGCCTACAAGCGCAGCGGCTACTTCGAACAGATCAGCAAGGATCGCGTGGGCGGTCAGCAAGCCGGATGGGGAGCATAAGTGAGTGACACCGCGGCCGAACTCGTTGCGCGCAGCAACCGACTCGGCGCCGATCCACGCAACACCAACTACGCCGGCGGCAACACGTCGGCGAAGGGCACCGAGACCGATCCGGTGACGCAGCAGCCCGTCGAGCTGCTCTGGGTGAAGGGGTCGGGCGGCGACCTCGGCACCCTCACCGGCAAGGGGCTGGCGGTACTGCGGCTGGACCGGTTGAACGCGCTCGTCGACACCTACCCCGGTGTGGACCGCGAGGACGAGATGGTCGCCGCGTTCGACTTCTGCCTGCACGGCAAGGGCGGCGCGGCGCCGTCGATCGACACCGCGATGCACGGGCTCGTCGACGCACCGCACGTCGACCACCTGCACCCGGACTCCGGGATCGCGCTGGCAACCGCGGCCGACGGCGAGAAGCTGACCGCGGAGTGCTTCGGCGACCGCGTGGTGTGGGTGCCGTGGCGGCGCCCCGGGTTCCAGCTCGGCCTGGACATCGCGGCCGTCAAGCGCGACAACCCGCAGGCCATCGGCTGCATCCTCGGCGGCCACGGCATCACCGCGTGGGGCGCGACCTCGGAGGAGTGCGAGGCCAACTCCCTCGACATCATCCGGACGGCGGAACGGTTCCTCGCCGACCGTGGAAAGCCCGAGCCGTTCGGTCCTGTCGTCGCCGGCTTCGAGGCCCTACCGGCGGACCAGCGGCGTGCCCGCGCGGCCGCGCTGGCGCCGGTGATCCGTGGGCTGGCGTCGACCGACAAGCCGCAGGTCGGCCACTTCAACGACTCCGACGTCGTGCTCGAGTTCACCGCCCGCGAGAGGCTGGCCGAACTGGCCGCGCTCGGCACCTCCTGCCCGGACCACTTCCTGCGGACGAAGGTCCGTCCGTTGGTGCTGGACCTGCCGGCAACCGCTCCGGTCGAAGACGCGATCGCCCGGCTCAAGGAGCTGCACGCCGCCTATCGGGAGGAGTACGCGGCGTACTACCACCGGCATGCCGAGGCAGACAGCCCGGCGATGCGCGGCGCGGATCCGGCGATCGTACTGGTGCCCGGCGTCGGGATGTTCAGCTTCGGTAAGGACAAGCAGACCGCGCGGGTGGCCGGCGAGTTCTACGTGAACGCGATCAACGTGATGCGCGGCGCCGAGGCGGTCTCGACGTACGCGCCGATCGACGAGCGGGAGAAGTTCCGGATCGAGTACTGGGCGCTGGAAGAGGCGAAGCTGCAGCGGATGCCTCGCCCCAAGCCGCTGGCTACCCGGGTGGCGTTCGTCACCGGTGGCGGGTCGGGCATCGGCAAGGCGATCGCACAGCGGCTGGCCGCCGAGGGTGCGTGCGTCGTGGTCGCGGACCTCGACCAGGCGGCGGCCGAGGCGGTCGCGAAGGAGATCGGCTCGACCGACGTGGCGGTCGCGGTGGCCGCGGACGTGTCCTCGGCGGACGCGGTCGAGGCTGCGCTGCGGGAGGCCGTGCTCGCGTTCGGCGGCGTCGACCTGATCGTCAACAACGCCGGCCTGTCGATCTCGAAGTCGTTGCTGGAGACAACCGAACGCGACTGGGACCTGCAGCACGACGTGATGGCGAAGGGCTCGTTCCTGGTGTCGCGGGCGGCCGCGAAGATCCTGATCGAGCAGGGCCTGGGCGGCGACATCGTCTACATCTCCAGCAAGAACTCGGTCTTCGCCGGCCCGAACAACGTCGCGTACGGCGCCGCGAAGGCCGACCAGGCGCACCAGGTCCGGCTGCTCGCCGCCGAGCTCGGTGAACACGGCATCCGGGTCAACGGCGTGAATCCCGACGGCGTCGTCCGCGGCTCCGGGATCTTCGCCGGCGGCTGGGGCGCCAAGCGGGCCGCGGTGTACGGCGTACCGGAGGAGGAGCTCGGTGCGTACTACGCGCAGCGGACCCTGCTGAAGCGCGAGGTGCTGCCGGAGAACGTCGCGGCCGCGGTGTTCGCGCTGACCGGTGGGGAGCTCACGCACACGACCGGTCTGCACGTGCCAGTCGACGCCGGCGTGGCTGCCGCGTTCCTGCGTTAGGAGCCGTCCGGATGACCCAGCTGCAGCTCGACCTGACGGTGGTGTCACCGTGAAGCGGGTCGCGGCCGTCGACCTCGGCGCCTCGAGCGGACGGGTGATGCTCGGCGAGGTCGGTGCCGACGTACTGCGGTTGCGCGAGGTGCACCGATTCTGGAACGGTCCGGTCGAGGCCGACGGCACGCTGCACTGGGACATCCACACGCTCTACCGCGAGATCGTCCGCGGGCTGCATCAGGCGGGACCGGTCGACAGCGTGGGGATCGACTCCTGGGCCGTCGACTACGGGTTGCTCGATCGGTCGGGTCGGCTGCTCGGCAATCCCGTTCACTACCGGGACTCGCGGACGGACGGCGTGATGGAGCGGGTGCTCGCACAGGTGCCGGCGGCCGAGTTGTACGCCGTCACCGGGCTTCAGCAGCTTCCGTTCAACACGATCTACCAACTGTCCGCCGAGCCGTTGCTCGGTGAGGCGGCAACGTTCCTGATGATCCCGGACCTGATCGCGTACTGGTTGACGGGTGAGGTCGGGGTGGAGCGGACGAACGCCTCTACTACCCAGCTGTACGACGTGCTGGCCCGGGACTGGAGTGATGAGCTGATCGCTCGACTGGGTGCGGGCGCGGGCGGCTGTGCGCCGGCGGGCGTGCGGGGGATCTTTCCGGCGTTGCGTGAGCCGGGGGACGTGATCGGGGACATGCTGCCGGATCAGACCGGCTTGGCGTCCGGGATCCCGGTGATAGCGGTGGGGTCGCATGACACCGCGTCGGCCGTGGTGGCGGTGCCCGCTGACGGGGAGCGGTTCGCGTACATCTCGTCGGGGACCTGGTCGCTGGTCGGGCTCGAGCTCGACTCGCCGGTGCTGACCGACGAAGCACGCGAGGCGAACTTCACCAACGAGGGTGGTGTCGACGGCCGGATCAGGTTCCTGCGGAACGTGATGGGCCTCTGGATCCTGCAGGAGTGCCAACGGGTCTGGGGCGACGACCTCGACAACCTCCTCCGCGCGGCGGTCGAGGCCCCGCCGTTCGCGGTGCTGATCGACCCCGACGCCCCCGAATTCCTTGCTCCCGGCAACATGCCGGAGCGGCTCGACGAGCACTGCGTACGGACCGGGCAGGAGCCGCCGCGGACCCGGGGCGCCGCGGTACGGTGCATCCTGGAGAGCCTGGCGCTCGCGTACCGCCGTACCGTCCGGTCCGCGCAGACGATCGCCGACCGCGACGTCGACGTACTGCACGTGATCGGGGGCGGTTCGCAGAACGAGCTGCTCTGCCAGTTGACCGCCGACGCGTGCGGCGTACCGGTCCTCGCCGGACCGGTCGAGGCGTCCGCGCTCGGCAACGTACTCGTCCAGGCTCGCGCCCTCGGCGAGCCCCTCCCGGACCTGGCCGCGATGCGCGCCCTGGTCCGGTCCACCCATTCTCTGCGGCGCTACGACCCGCAGGGCAAACCGGCCGACTGGGACGCCGCCGAGTCCCGGCTCTTCGGAACCAGGTGATCAGCAATGACCGTCCTCCCCCAGGAACTTCGACCGGTAGCGCGCCGGGTGCCGCCGCGGGAGATCAGCCACGACGACCTGCAACTGCTCCGGCTGCTCGCCACCGGGCTGCCGGTCGACGGTGTCGCCCGGCGCCTCGACCTGTCCGAGCGCACTGTCCGCCGCCGGACGCGCCTGATCTGTGACCGCCTCGGCTTCAGTACCGCGATCGAAGCCATCGTCTGGGCCGCCCGCCGCGGTCTCGTCTGAGAGGTGTCGGGCGACGACGACCGGGTACCGGTGGTTCTGATCATCGAACCGAGGAGTACCGATGAACGGAATGACCATTGTCTGGATCGTCGTCGCCGTGGCGGTGCTGGTAATCCTGGCCGCCCTGGTGGCCGTCGCCGTGTCGCGGCGTTCGGAGCGTCGCGCCGAACAGGAGGCGTACGAACACGAGGAGCAGGCGCGGGCCGGCGCCGCGCAGGCCGAGAAGCAGGCCGCGATCGCCGACGAGGTGGAAGCCCGGGCGCGGAAGGCGCAGGCGGACGCCGACGAGCAGGCGGCCAAGGCACATCGGCTGGCCGCCGGCGCGACCGAACGCCGGGACGCCGCTGAGCAGGCGCGTGCCGTGTCCGAGGAGCACCGCAGCCAGGCCCAGAACCTCTGGCCCGACGACGGGTCCAGGAACCGTGAGGGCCAGCCGGTCGACCCGAACTGGGACGACGGCACGCACCCGCACGACCCGCGGCACGCGCGGCACTCCAAGCACGACTAGATCAGGTACCTGAACTCCGGGGAGTTCGGGTTGATGCGTTCGATGTCGAGCGGGGCGGCTTCCATCCGGCCGAGCAGGCCGGGGAGGTCGTCTCGGGCGCCGATCTCGATACCTACCAGTGCGACGCCGGTCTCCCGGTTGTTGCGCTTCACGTACTCGAACAGCGTGATGTCGTCGTCCGGCCCGAGCGTCTCGTCGAGGAACGTCCGCAGCGCGCCGGGCTCCTGCGGGAACGTCACCAGGAAGTAGTGCTTCAGCCCTTCGTACACGAGCGATCGCTCGAGGATCTCGCCGTACCGGCTGACGTCGTTGTTCCCGCCGGAGAGCAGGCAGACCACGGTCTCCCCGGGCCGTACGTCGAGACCGTTGCCCAGGGCGCTTGTCGACAAAGCGCCCGCCGGCTCGGCGATCAGCCCGTCCGTCTGGTAGAGCGCGAGCATCTCCGAGCACACCAGGCCCTCGGGCACGGACCTCAGCTCGACGCCGGCCTCCCGCACGAGCGGGAGCGTGACGTCGCCGACCCGGCGTACGGCGGCACCGTCGACGAAGCTGTCCAGCTGCGGCAGCGTCACCGGCGTACCGGCCTCGAAGGCCGCGGCCATACTCGCCGCGCCGCCCGGCTCGACGCCGACGATGCGGACGCCGGGATGCCGCTCCTTGATCCACGTTGCAACCCCTGCAACGAGACCGCCGCCGCCGACCGGAACCACGAGTACGTCGGGCGCGTGGCCGAGTTGGTCGACCAGCTCGACGGCCACGGTCCCCTGCCCCGCAACGGTTCTCGGGTCGTCGAAGGCCGGCACCATCGTCGCGCCGGTGGCCTCGCCTTCGGCGGCGGCTGCCGCGGCGGCGTCGTCGTACGTGTCGCCGGTGACGATCACCGTGATCTGCTTGCCGCCGAGTGCGGCGATCCGGTCCCGCTTCTGCCGCGGTGTCGTCCGCGGAACGTAGACCTTGCCCCGGACGCCGAGGATGTGGCACGAATACGCCAGCCCCTGACCGTGATTGCCTGCGCTCGCGCACACGACACCGGCCGCCTTCGCCGTGTCGTCGAGCTGCGCGATCAGGTTGTAGGCGCCACGAAGCTTGTAGGAGCGGCCGATCTGCAGGTCCTCGCGCTTCAGCCACACCTCGGCGCCGGTACGCTCCGACAGGCGCAGATTGCGTTGTAGCGGGGTCCGGACGGCGACACCGTCCAAGCGCTTGACCGCGGCCTCGATCGCGTCGGCGTCAACCGTCGGTCGAGCGACTGAACTACTGCCCTGCATGACGTTCCTTCCCGTGCATCTGCACGATTCTCGCCGATTCGCTCGCTGCCCAAGACGATCCGCGTCCAGAGTCCGGACGACGGGATTCCTTTTGCGTTTCAGACTCTTGCACCATGCGTGAAACGGCTCTTCACGGGGCAGTCTAGTTTTCATACGCTCACGCGGTGTAACGGCCAGGCCCCTGGATCGGATGAGCCGGGTGAAGCGGGTCAGTGAGGACTGGAGGGCACAGATGGGACTGATTCCGTTCAGTCTGTGGGGAGACGCCCTGTGGTGTGGTCAGGAGGTCGTGCGGGAAGCCCCGCACGAGCAGGCGATCCGTAGCCTGTTCCCGGACCCCATCCCGGCGCGTGGCGCAGATCTGGACACCGAGGCGGACCTCGTCCCGGAACCGCACAACCGTTTCGACCCGCGGTCGATCGCCGTTCGGGTCGAGGGCAAGGTTGTCGGCTATCTGCCGAGGGACGACGCGCACCGGTACCACCCGGTGCTGTCGGAGTTGGTGGCGCAAGGCCTGCAACCGCGGGTGCCGTGCCACCTGTGGGTGAGTGAGTGGGAGCCGGCGGACTGGGAAGGCAGAGGCACCCAGGGCACCGCGTTCCATGCCAGCGTGGCGATCGCCCTCGGGCAGCCGCACATGCTGGTGCCGGTGAACCTGCCCCCGCCAGGCAGTTTTCACCTGCTGCCGCCCGGGAGCGGCATCGTGGTCCCGGGCAGCGAGGTGCATCCCGACGTACTGGCACCGTTCTTCCGTCCGGAGGGCGAGTGCTGGGCGTATGCCACCATGCACGCGATCGAGGAGGAGGACAGCATCCAGGACCGGCACCGGATCGTGGTCGAGATCCGGCTCGACGACGAACCGGTCGGCCGGCTCAGCGCACGGCTGAGCGCCGAGTTCCTGCCGGCGATCCACTACCTCGCCGACATGCGTGCCGAGACCGCCGCCCGGGTGGCCGTCCGCGGCGACCGTTCCGCATCGGAGGTGATCCTGTACGCGGCGCGGAGTCACGACCTGCCGGCCACCTGGCCGGACGGCCTGGCCCGCTCCCCAGTCGCGTCCCCGCAATGGCACTACTGGGCAACGAAAGAAGCCAACTAGGCGGCTGCGCAGTACTGACCATGCCTCACCAGGCCGGTACTGCGGAGCTACTTCAACAACCGCAGGTTGTCGTCGCACCAGGCCGCGAACGTTCGCGCTTCGCGGCCGGTGAGACGGCGTACGACGTCTGTCCGCAGGCCGACCGTGTCCGCTCGCATCAACTGCAGGCCCTCGACGATCGCGGCCGCGAGTTCCGGTGGCGCCCCGTCGGGGTAGCGGAAGCGGACCGCGTCCTCGGGGGTCTCGATCGGTCGTACTTCGAGGGGACGACCAATCGCTCTGCCGAGGATCGCGACCTGTTCGGCGAGCGTGAGCGCCTCCGGGCCGGTGACCGTGTATGCCGGATCGTGGCCGTCCTCCAGCAGTACGGCGGCCGCGACCGCGGCGATGTCCACAGGGTCGACCGGTGCCGCCCGCCCCGGGCCGATCGGGTCGAGGACGTAGCCGCCGGCGTGGATCGTCGGGAGCCAGTCGGCGGTGTTCGTCATGAACCCGGTCGGCCGGAGGAATGTCGCCGGGATCCCCGATGCGCGGATCAGTTGCTCGCGTTCGTGATGCCAGCGGCCCATCGCGGGCACCGGGTCGCCGAGGACGGCGTACGACGAGAGGTACACGATCCGCTGGACGCCGGCTGCCCGGGCCGCGGCGACGGCGTTCGTGGTGTGCGTGAGGCCGGTGCCGGGGACGAGCAGGAACAGCCTCTCGACACCGCGCAGGTCGAGCGGCCCGTCGAGGTCGCCGACCTGTTGCTCGGCGGGCAGGTCCGGGCGGGTGGTGCGGACCAGGGCGCGGAACGCGGCGCCGCGCCGGTTGAGCTCGTCGACGAGGGCCCGGCCGACGTGTCCGGTGGCGCCGGTGACCAGCAGCATGGCAAACTCCTTTACCGGTTAATGATTTCGAAGAACGTTAACCGGTAAACGATCGACTGGTCAAGGAGTACGCCGGTGCCCGAGTTCCTGGAGCTGCACAGCAAGACGTCCAAGCTGCTGCGTGCCGCCGCCGACAACGCCGTACAACGGCACGGCCTGCGACTCGGGCAGGACCATCTGCTCGCCGCGCTGTGGGCGGAGGACGGCCGTACGCCGGGGGAGATCGCCGCCGCGGTGAACGTGACCACGCCCGCGGTCACCAAGCTCGCCACCCGTCTCGCGGAGATGGGACTGCTCGAACGGCGTCCTGACCTCCACGACAACCGGCTCGTCCGGCTCTGGCTGACGCCGGCCGGACGGGCGCTCCAAGCTCCGATCGAGGCCGAGCGCCAGCAGCTCGAGGATCGCATCACCGCGACCCTCACGAAGACCGAACGCGCCCAGCTGATGAAGGCGCTGACGAAGATCAACCAGGCTCTGCTGGACGGTGTGTGACGTAGGTTGGCGGTATGGCGAACACACCGGTGTGCCCGACCTGTGGAGAACCCGGCGTTCCGATCGTGTACGGCCTGCCGACGCGGGGCGCGCGGGCCGCGGCGTCCGCGGGCAAGCTGCGGCTGATGGGTTGCAAGGTGCCATTGGAGCCGGACCGATGGGCTTGTCCGCAGCGCCACACCTGGCGGTCTGGCGACGACGGACAGCTGAGGGCCGCGATCGACGCCGCACTGCGTGAGGACTAGGTGGATGCGCCAACGATGGAACCACAACATCCACTACCATCCGCGGATCCTGCAGACCGTCCCGCCCGGCGCTGAGCGGGCGCTCGACATCGGCTGCGGTGAAGGGATGCTCAGCCGCGAACTGCGCGCCGTCGTACCGCACGTCACCGGGATCGACCTCGACACCCCCAGCCTGGAACTGGCCCGCGGGTACGGCGACGACATCGACTACGTGTGCGGCGACTTCCTCGAGTACCCGCTCGAGTCGTACGACGTGATCGGGTCCGTCGCCACGCTCCATCACGTCGACGCCCGCGCCGGGTTGCTCCGGATGCGCGACCTGCTCCGCCCGGGCGGGGTGATGGTGGTGGTCGGGCTTGCGCGCCCGGTGCTCCCGAAGGACCTCCCGCGCGAGTTGGCCGGCGTCGCCGCGAACTGGGCACACCGCGCGGTCAAGGGCCACTGGGAACACCCGTCACCCGTGGTGTGGCCGCCGCCGGTCACGTACGACGAGATGCGCGCGCTGGCGGCCGAGCTGCTCCTGGGAGCGACGTACCGCCGGCATCTTCTGTTCCGCTACTCGATCACCTGGAAGAAGCCCGCATGATCACGGCCCCGGACGCCGACCTGCTCACCCGCGCCGTTCGCACCTTCATGGACGCCGAGCCCGGCCCCGAGTACCTCGAAACCCCTGGAACACTGGTGTTCGTGGCCACCGACGGCGACGAGGTCACGGGCTGGTGCTGGGGCTCCCAGCTCGCCCGCCCGGACGGTACGTCGATGCTGTATCTCCATCAACTGGAGGTCAGCGACGCACACCGACGGAAGGGCATCGGGCGCGAGCTCGTCAGTGCGTTCATGACCGCCGGTCGCGCGGCGGGAGCGACCAAGATGTTCCTCACCACCGGCGCCCACAACACCCCGGCCCGCAACCTCTACACGTCCTTGGGCGGCGGCCTCGCCACCCAAGGAGCAACCGAGAACTACTGGTTCCTGCTCTAGAGTTTCGCGCCGATGAGTTGGTAGATGTCGTCGTGGGCGCCCGGCAGGTCGTCGTGGCCGAAGTCGGGGTACGCACGGACTTCCTTCGGCGACTGGATCTTGTTGTAGGCGGCGAACTGGGTGGACGGTGGGCAGACCTGGTCCTCGAGGCCGGTGAAGAGGGTTACTTCGGCCTGGATGCGGGGAGCGAGGTGCTGCACGTCGATGTAGCCGAGAGTCGTGAACACCTCGTCCTGGCGCAGATGCCGCGGGTCGCGCTTGCGGAACCAGGTGACGATCTCGTCGTACGGCGCTGTGTCGAGGTTCAGGTCCCACGTGCGCTGGTAGTCGCAGAGGAACGGGTACACGCTCGCGGCGTACTTGATCGTTGGCGTCAGCGCCGCCGCGACCAGCGACAGCCCGCCGCCCTGGCTCCAGCCGGTCGACGCGATCCGGGCCGCGTCGACGTCCGGCAGCGCGCCGATCATGTCGGCCAGCCGCCGCGTGTCCAGGAAGACGTGCTTGTACAGCAGCCCGTCCGGCCCGTCGTCCAGGCCGTGGACCAGGTGGTTGTGCAGCGAGAAACTGTTCGGCGCCTGGGACGGCGTACGGAACCCGACCTGCTCGCGGACGTCGAGCGCCGCGACCGTGAACCCGCGTGCGGCGTACGGCAGCAGATCGACCCACTTCGGCTGCTCGCCGCCGTACCCGTGGAACAGCAACACGGCCGGCCCGGTCGGCTCGGCCGGACGCACAACCTTCGCGTGCACCCGGTACCCGCCGGTGCCGTTGAAGTACAGGTGCTGAGCCTTCGCGGTGGTCAGCGGGAAGTCGTCGGCGTCGACGAACTCGGCATCCGCCGGCACCTCGTCGAGGGCGAGCAGGGCCTTGTCCCAGAACGCGTCGAAGTCCGCGGGCCGCGGGTTCGTGCCCTGGTAGGTCAGGAGTTCGTCGTACGACAGGTCGAAGGAGAGCACCGGATCATTCTGCGCTGTCGGCGTCCTCGGGGGCAGTGCCGTCCCAGATGGTGTACCCGTGCGCCGCGTTCAGCTTGTCGCGGAGCACGGTCTCCAGCGTGCCGACCTGCTTCGGCGGCAGCCAGGAGACCGGTAGCAGGATCGGCTGGTCGGCGTGTTTGGTGCGCAGCACGATCGCCTCGCCGTGCGTGGTCTCGACCCGGCCCACCTCGGTAACGTCGGTCCACGCCGTCCGGACGCCCCGCACGTCGATCTCGTGGTCCCGCAGTTGCGCGACCTTCGGCGGCCGGGCCAGGATCCACAGCCCGGCGAGCGTGATCAGCCCGCCGAGCGTGAGGAACACCGACACCGCGACGGACGGCAGGCCGAACGCCCAGAGCACGGCGGCCACCCCGAGAATGATCACCCCGGCGGCCGGGATCCCGAGGAATCGTCCCGCCCGCATCCGGTACGTCGTCCGCATCGACACAGGATCTCATCCGCTCCGGGCAGCCGGATCAGAAGGCGTCGGTCTCGGACGACGGCGCGTTGCCGAGCGGGGACTTCGTCAGGCTGACCGTCCACGCGTACTGACCGTCGAAGATGTCGTCGAACTTCTGGTAGGCGCAGTTCTCGGTGAACCGGTGGTTCTTCGCGTCCCAGTTCGTCCCGGACTTGAAGTACACGTAGTAGTCCTGGTTCCGGACCCCGCTCAGGGTCGCGGACTTGTTGGCCCGCACGTAGATCGAGGCCTGCGGCTTCCGCGGGTTGCTGGTCGCGACGACGACCACGACGTCGTCACCGGCGTTCCGGATCGTCAGCCGCCCCGAACCGCGCGACCCCGACCGCTGGAACACGTCGCCGTTCTCGCCGCGGCCGCCGATCACGGCCGGCGCGGCCGGCTTGGCCGGTACCGACAACGCGCCGAACTTCACGCCCTTGCCGATCGACTGCTGCACGCTCTGCGCCAGCCCGGCGAACGCGGTCCGGATCCCGGTCTTCGCCTCGTACAGCCGCACGTCGGCCGCCTTCGGCAACCCGCAGCTGGTCTTCGTGTCCCCGGCCTTGCTCAGCTGTGTGGCCGCGTCCCCGGCGTACGCGTCGAATGCATCCAGTACGGCGGGATGCGCGGTCACCAGGCCGCTCGGCGGCGTGATCTTCGCGAGCTCGTTCCGCTCGATCACCACAGCGGCGGCGAGCTGCTTGCGGCCGGCGTCGAACGCCGCGACCGACTGGGCGTTCATCACCCGCGCCACCGACGGCTTGAGGACCTTCTCGACGTTCGTCAACGCCCGCTGGTACATCGGCACCGAGAGCGCTACCGCGGTCGGCGTCGGCTTCGGTGCGGGCTTGGGCGCTGCCGATGTCGGCGGCGTACTGCTGCTCGTCGTGCCGCCGGCCGACGGCGTGCTGCCGCTGTCCGGCTTGGTGTTGCTGCAACCCGCAACGGCCAGGACCGAGATCCCGACCACAACCGCGAACGAACGCCTCACGTCACCCCCAGGTGTGACCAATTTTCATTTTGGTCAATTCTCCCCCGGGGAGGGGTTCAGTTTCCGGTACCGGTCTCGTTCGGGTTGTACGCGCACGCGTCGTTCAGGTTCTGCGCCGTACCCGGGGTCGGTGTGGTCTTCGTCGGCGACGGCTTCTTCGTGGTGCCGGCGGTCGGCTTCTTGGTCGGCTTCGCGGTCGGCGTCGTCGCGACCGGGTTCAGCGACTTCTGGATGATCTGCTGCATCGCCGCGTAGTCCGGGTTCTTGCCGCTCGGGAAGTTCTTGTCCTTGTCCAGGTCGATGTTGGTGACCTTGGCGCTCTTCACCTTCAGCGCCAGCTGGATGAACGCCGGCAGGATCTCCTGCGGGATGTCGGTGCGCAGCAGTTCCTTGCTGGCCTTCGCGATCTCCTGGTAGCTCGTCACCAGAGCCTGCGGGCTCGCGCTGTTCACCAGCGCGTGGATCGTGCAGCGCTGCCGCTCCTGCCGCGACGGGTCGCTCAGCCCGTACCGCCCGCGGGCGAACCAGAGCGCGTGGTAGCCGTCGAGCTTCTGGTTCGGGCCCGGCTCGATGTAGCCGCTCGGCAACTTGTGCCCGTTCGTACCAGGACCCTGGCCGTAGTCGCCGCCGATCGGGACCCGGTAGTTGACGTTCACGGTGATGCCGCCGAGCGCGTCGATGATCTGCTTGAAGCCGGCCAGGTTGACCTGCATGTAGTAGTCGATGTTCAGCCCGAGCGCGGCGCTCGCGGCCAGCTTGACCGCGTCCGCGCCCTCGTTGTCGGTCTGACCGAGGATCCCCGGGTGCTGCTTCGGGATGTTGTCGTACATCGCGTCGAGGTAGTACTCCGGCTGCTCGACGTTGCCCTTGCTCGGGTCCCAGAAGCCGTCTGGGTACACCTTGTGCAGCGGCGAGTTCTCCGGGAACGGCATCCGCATCCAGTTCCGGCTGAGCGAGATCAGCGAGGTGTTACCGGTTTTGGTGTCGATGCTGGCCACGATCACCGTGTCGGTCCGGACGCCGGTCCGGCCGATGCCGTCGTCGGCGCCGAGCAGCAGCAGGTTCAGCCGCGGGGTCTTCTCCCACGGGTCCTTCGCGTTCGTCACCTTCGGCCGGGTCGCACTCTTCGAGTTGCCCTCGGACTGGAACACGCTGCCGACCAGGTCGCGCTGCGCCATCACGGTCTGCGCCGCGACGGTCGTCGGTACGGCGATCGCGAAGCACAGCAGTCCGACCACCATCGAGCCCGCCAGCCGGCCGGTGTAGGTCATGCTGACCGGACGGATCAGCTTGTGCGAGGCCACCACGACCCAGATCCAGCAGGCACCCAGCACGACGACGGCACAGGTCGCGATCAGCAGTTGCCGCGGGGACACCGCGAGTGCGAGCACCGAGTCGCGGTGCGTGAGACCGACGTACGCGCCGATCAGCAGCAGGCCGATGCTGATCGTGAGGACGAACGCGCCGAGCTTCTTCCGGCCGCCCATCAACAGCCCGGACCCGGGGATCAGGGCGCTGAGCAGTGTCAGCCCGATCGCCTTCGAAGCCGTGCGGGCCCGATGAGAGCGAGGCCGGGATCGACCGGCGCGAGGCGCCGACCTCCGGCCGGCTGCGCGAGTACTCCGCGACATAGCTCCGTTTCCCTGATCGACGACGTCACGACCTGCCGTCGGCCGCCGGAGCGACCCACGGTACTTCTGACGCCCACGACACCGATTTGGTTGACGTGATGCTGGCGACCCCCGTCGATGCCCGCCAGCGTACACATCCACCGGCCGACACACCCAAGGTGCCGCCACCGCCACCCAGCGTGGCGCCCGGGTCCCGGCGACTCCTCCCGACCGGCCGCGCGCCTGCCGTGGGCGGCCGCGCGCCGAGGCAGGCCGGTGGGGAGCCGCGTGCCGGGGGGAGCCCGTTTTGGCAGCGGACCGGTCGAGCGGATAGTCTTGGCCGTCGTCGCGTCCCCGGTTGGGGACCGTCGGAGGAGGCGTCGCCTAGTCCGGTCGATGGCGCCCGCCTGCTAAGCGGGTTGAGGGTAACCCCCTCTCGCGGGTTCAAATCCCGCCGCCTCCGCTCTCGTGACCTGTGTCCGCGGAAAGCGCGGACCAGGTCGCGTCGGGTGCTTTCTGGGGGTGCAACCCCCAGACCCCGCCCGGCGGGGCTCCGCCCCCGGACCCCCGGTTGGGGCGCGTGGCTGGGTCAGTCGGGTAACGGCCGCTTTGCTTCTGCGATGCGTTCTACCGTGCGTGGGGTCATCGGGTCCGGGGAGATGATCAGGTGGCTGACGCCCAGGTTCTCGTACGCGGTGATGGCTGCTGGTAGGTCGGCCACCGGGATCGCGTTCGGATTCGGGTCTGTGGATGGTTGGTCCGGGTCGCGGACGAGGATGCCGGCCGTCGTGGTCATCGTGTCGGCCGGGCGGTTCGCCGCCTGGAGGGCTTCGTGGAGGGTCTGCAGGCGTTCCTCGACCGTCGCGGACGGCATGCCGTACCAGGCGGTGTTCCAGGCGTCGGCCCATCGGGCGATCAGGCCGAGCATGCGGGGCCGGTGGCCGGCCACCAGGATCGGGATGCGGTGCGGCGGGGCCGGGTCCAGGGCGGCGTCGGAGACCTTGTAATAGGTCCCGTCGTACGTGACGGTCTCGCCGCGGATCAGGCGGGCCACGATCTCCAGCCACTCGGTGAAGCGGCCGACGCGGTGGTCGGTGGGCAGGCCGAAGGTCTCGTACTCCGGGTCGTGCCAGCCGGCGCCGACGCCAAGGGTCAGGCGGCCGCCGGAGACCTCGTCCAGGGTGACCGCCATCTTGGCCGTCAGCCCGGGATCCCGGAACGAGGCGCAGAGCACCATGTTGCCCAGCTCGACCCGTTCGGTGACCGCGGCGACCGCGCTCAGCAGGGTCCAGCTGTCGTGCATCCCGAAGACCTGGCCGTCGCCGTCGCGGTACAGGAAGTGGTCCGCGATCCAGACCGAGTCCAGCCCGCCCTGCTCGGCCGCCTCGGCGACCGCGCGGACGTCCCGCCACCCCGGCATCCCGCCACCCGGCCCGTCCCCGGCACCGAGCGGAAGCATCACCCCGACCTTCATGTCCGCTGCCCCGAGGGCGTTCGACTCGTGCACGGCCTGTGCGCTCTCCGGGATTCGCATGCGGCCAACCTAGGGCATGTCTGACAATCCAGCGCCTACTGCGGGGCACTCGGCACGGCACCTCGCCGCACGGGGGCAAAGGCCACGATGCTCCGCATCGAGACCTTCGCCCCCGCGCGCCGATGCACCGCACCGAGCACCTCCTCGCTACGGCGCTGGATTGTCAGACATGCCCTAGTTGGATCATGGGGCCTATGAGGAGGCCGTACCCGGATCGGGCGGCCGCGGGTCGTGCAGTGGCCGAGGAGCTCGGCCCGGTCGCCGGGTCCGTCCTGGTACTCGGGCTGGCGCGTGGCGGCGTACCCGTCGCGGCCCCGGTCGCGGACGCCCTCGACGCGGAGCTCGATGTACTCGTCGTTCGCAAGCTCGGCGTCCCATGGCAGCCGGAGCTGGCGATGGGCGCGATCGCCGGCGTCGGCGAGGACCTGTACGTGGTCCGCAACGAGCCGATCGCCACCGGCGTCGACCCGGACGCGATGGAAGCGGTACGCCGGGACGAGGAGGCCGAGCTGCGCCGGCGTGAGCGGACGTACCGCGGCGACCGCCCGCCGATCGACGTGCGGGACCGCGTCGTCGTCCTGGTCGACGACGGACTCGCGACCGGTACGACGATGCGCGCCGCGGTGGAGGCGGTACGCCGGCAACGCCCGGCGCAGGTGATCGTCGCCGTACCCGTCGGCAGTGCGGCCAGCTGTCGTGGACTCGGGGCGGACCGGGTGGTGTGCGCGTGGTTCCCGCAGTACTTCACCGCGGTCGGGCAGGCGTACCGCGACTTCTCCGAGGTCAGCGACGACGAAGTACGACAGGTACTCGCGGAAAGCACAGCGCGGCGCCCCGGGAGGTGATCCGGGGCGCCGCGCTGATCCAGCCGCCGGCTTCCGACTCGGCGGCTGGTGCTTGTCAGCCCAGGCGGGCCTTCAGGTTGTCCAGCTCGACCTTCAGCGAGGCCGGCACGGTGTCGCCGAGCTTCGCGAACCACTCCTCGATCAGCGGGAGCTCGGCCTTCCACTCGTCCGCGTCGACGTTCAGCGCGATCTCGAGGTCCTGCTCGGTCAGGTCCAGCCCGGTGACGTCCAGCGCGCCGGCGGCCGGCACCCGGCCGATCGGCGTCTCGACCGCGTCGGCCTGACCCTCGATCCGCTCGATGACCCACTTCAGCACGCGGCTGTTCTCACCGAAGCCCGGCCAGACGAACTTGCCCGCCTCGTCCTTGCGGAACCAGTTCACGTAGAAGATCTTCGGCAGCTGGGCCGCGTCGTGCTGCTTGCCGACGGTCAGCCAGTGGTCGAAGTACTGCCCCGCGTCGTACCCGAGGAACGGCAGCATCGCCATCGGGTCGCGGCGTACGACGCCGACCTGGCCGACGGCCGCCGCCGTCGTCTCGGACGACAGGGTCGCGCCCATGAAGACACCGTGAGCCCAGTCCCGCGACTCGGTCACCAGCGGTACGGTCGTCGCCCGGCGGCCGCCGAAGATGATCGCGGAGATCGGGACCCCGTTCGGGTCGTCGTACTCGTCGGCGATGATCGGGCACTGCTTGATCGGCGTGCAGAACCGGCTGTTCGGGTGGCTCGACAGCTCACCGCTGTTCGGCGTCCACTCGCGGCCCTTCCAGTCGGTCAGGTGGTCCGGCGGCGTCGGCGAGTAGCCCTCCCACCAGACGTCACCGTCGTCGGTGAGCGCCACGTTCGTGAAGACCGAGTTGCCCTTCTCGATCGTGCGCATCGCGTTCGGGTTGGTCTTCCACCCCGTGCCGGGAGCGACGCCGAACAGCCCGAACTCCGGGTTCACGGCGTACAGCCGGCCGTCCTTGCCGAACCGCATCCAGGCGATGTCGTCGCCGAGCGTCTCGACCTCCCAGCCTTCCAGCGTCGGGTCGAGCATCGCCAGGTTGGTCTTGCCGCAGGCGCTCGGGAACGCCGCCGCGACGTAATGCACCTGCTTCTCCGGCGAGATCAGCTTGAGGATCAGCATGTGCTCGGCGAGCCAGCCCTCGTCGCGCGCCATCGCGGACGCGATCCGCAGCGAGTAGCACTTCTTGCCGAGCAGCGAGTTGCCGCCGTACCCGGAGCCGTACGACCAGATCGCCCGCTCCTCCGGGAACTGCACGATGTACTTCTCGTCGTTGCACGGCCACGGCACGTCCGCCTCGCCCGGCTGCAGCGGTGCGCCGACGGAGTGCAGACAGGGCACGTACGGCGCGTTGTCGCCCATCGTGGCGAGTACCTCGGCACCGGTGCGGCACATGATCCGCATCGAGGCGACGACGTACGCCGAGTCCGTGATCTCGACACCGAACATCGGCTTCTCGGCGGTCAGCGGGCCCATGCAGAACGGGACGACGTACATCGTCCGGCCGCGCATCGAGCCGCGGTACAGCTCGGTCAGCGTCGCCTTCATCTCGCTCGGCTCGACCCAGTTGTTGGTCGGACCCGCGTCCTTCTCCTCGACCGAGCAGATGAACGTGCGCTGCTCGACCCGGGCGACGTCCGAGGGGTCGGTGCGGACCCAGAACGAGTTCGGCTTCTTCTCGTCGTTCAGCCGGACCATGGTGCCGGCCGCGATCAGCCCGTCGGTGAGCTCGGCGTACTCCGTGTCCGAACCGTCGACCCAGTGGATCCGGTCCGGCTGGGTGAGGGCGGCGACCTCGGCCACCCAGGCCAGCAGGCCCGCGTGCCGGGTCGGCGCGCCGCTCAGGTCGTACTGCCGGTCGTTCGCCGGGAGGGGGGCGGTGGTGTCGGCTCGGTGGTCGGCTTTGGTCCGGGTCGGATTGGCGATCGTCGTCATTCGCGGCTCATTCCCTCTCGGCTGCCGGGTCCGGAGACGTCCCGGCGCTCGACGCTGAGCGGCGGGTACGGCGTCCGGCCGCCGGGGTCTCCGGCGGTTCGGTGTAGCTGGCTGGCGGTGTGATCTCTCGCAGACCAGTAAATCCAGTGGATACATACCAGTGTGCAAGTGGTACTAACGTTACGCGACCTCGCCGGGGTCTGAGAACCCCTAGAACGTGAACCCGGTCACAAAGTTTTCGCGACAATCGCTTTCCGGTGTCGCTTGTGAAAATGAGAACGGCCCGCGCGGAATGCGCGGGCCGTTCCAGGAGATTTTCCGGTACTTCAGCTGGTCTGCCGCCAGATGTCGTTGACCAGCCGCTGCACGTCCGGTGCCTCGGCGGTCTGGCCGTAGGCCATCACCCCGACCAGCCACCAGTGACCGCCGCTCTGGAACGCGCGCGTCATCGTGATCGTGTACGGCGTCGCGGTCGACACCGTCAGCCAGGTCCGCGCGTCCTTCGCGGTGGCCGGCACGGTCGTCTTGAAGATCGCCGTCCACTGTTCGTCGAAGGCTGGCCGGTCGGCCAGGCACTTCGCGAGCGTCGCGCACGGGTGCAGCGCGAACTGGGCCCGCATCGCGTTCTTCAGCCCGCCCGGCGCGTAGTCGTTCTTGGTCACGACCCGGCGCAGGATCAGCTGCGACGACTCACCCAGGAACGCCACCTCCGGCGGCCGCGGCCAGCCGAACGCGAACGGCAGCTCGGCGTCCGCGACCACCTGTACGTCGGCGTTCGCCGGGTAGGTCGCGCCGAAGACACCGGCCGAACCGTCCGGGCGCTTGTACGCCGCGGTCGTCGGCCGCTCGATCGGCGGGATCAGCACCCGCGACGGGTACGGCTCCGGGCTGACCGCGGGCGCGGCGGCTGCGGGATCGGTGGGCTTGTCCTTGACGGCGCTGCCGATCGCGGTGCCGACGGAGTACGCGATCGTGAACACGATCAGTACCGCGACGGCGACCACGGCGTACACCCAGGGGCCGATCTTGCGGCGGTACTGCCGGGCGATCTCGATCCTGGACGGCTGCGGCTCCTGCTGCGGCTCCTGCTGTGGCGACTGTTGTGCGTCCGCGGGGCGGTCGACGTACGTCGGGATGCTGCTGGCTGGTGCTGGTGCCGGGGTCGGTGCTTGTGCCGGCGCGACGGCGCCGTACCGGCTGAGCTGTTCACGGACCGCGCGCAGGGACTCCTCGTCGTTGCCGACGATGCCGTCGAGTGGGTCGATGAGTCGCTCGGCGCCGGTCCGGCCCGGGATCAGCTGGGTGATCGCGTACGGGCGTTCGGCGTTGAAGCTGGCGGCCCACAGCGGGGTCTCCTGCTGCCCGGGTACCAGCGCGGCGTCGCGGCTCGCGGCGGCCAGCCGGTCGACGACGGTCTGGTTCCGGGCGCCGTCCTCGCTCAGGACGAGCGCGACGATCTCCATCCCGGTGAACGTCCGTCCGTGCCACAGCTCCGCCAGCGGGTGCTGGAGGATCCGCTGGTCCAGTTGGTAGCCGGGGATCTCCGGTGTGCCGTTGCTCACTTGCTCTCCCAGATCGCGCGGTCCGCGAGCGCCAGCGCCGCCTTCTGCGCGGAGTCCCCGTCGATCGGGTTCGCCGTGTACTCCACCAGTACGACGATGTCGGCGTGCTGCACCAGCGCGCGCACCTTCCACGACTCGCCCGCCAGACCGCTCTCGGTCCGGCTGACCTTCGTCGGGTACGGGCGGTCCTTGTCGTACGACTTCAGCGGCGAACGGGTGAACGTCCGCTTCGCGACCTGCGCCGGCGTGAACGGCGTGTTGCCCGCGCCGGCGTCCTGCCCGCCGTACGGCGTGACCGTGACCGACACACTCGCCGACGTGTACGCCCTGACCTTGGCGCGCGACGTGCCTGCCTGACAGGTGACGTCCGACGTACCGCCCTGGATCATCGCCACCGGCCCGGCCGATGCCTTGGGCAACAGGCTGGACACGTCGCCGATCTTCGCGCAGAGGTCCTTCGGCAGCGTCCTGGGCGGCGGGATGTCCGCCTGCGTCACCGGCTCGCCGACCGCGAACCCGACCCCGCCGCCGACCAGCGCGGCCACACCGCACCCGATCGCCGTACCCCGCACCAGCCGACTAGCCATGCCCGCGACCTTAGCCACGCGGAGGTCCTCCCTCACCCGACGAACACCCCGCGTTAGACGAACGTCACCGAACTCCGGTTCCCCGAACCAGCAACGTCACCCGGCAACAAGCAACGTCACCCGGCAACAAGCAATGGTGCCGGGCAACAGGCGACGGTGTCGGGCGACAGGCGATGGTGTCGGGCGACAGGCGATGGTGTCGGGCGACAGGCGATGGTGTCGGGCGACAGGCGATGGTGCCGGGCGACAGGCAATTGCCTGTCCCACGACACCACGACCTGTCCCCGGTCCCGCTGTTCTTCCCGGTGTGCCGGGTCGGCCTGAGGCGTCAGCCGAGAAGAGTCCGGACCGAGCCGCCGGACTCCGTGAGCTTGGCGCCGAGTCCGTTGAGCGCCTCGCCGACCGTCGCGAGGATCCCGGACAGGTCCTGCAGGTTCCCGGCCAGGCTCTCGATCTCCGTCGCGACCCCGCCGATCTGCCCGCTGCCGTCGTTCAGCTTCTTCGCCGCCGCGTCCCCGATCCCCGGGATCTTGTCCAGCTCCCCCGCCAGCCCCGCCAACATCCCCGCCGCGTCCTGCAGCCGGTCCTTGGCCGCGTGCATCGTCCCCGCACTCCCGCTCAGCGCCTTCCGCGCCCCGCCCTCCCCGTCCTCCCCGACCAGTGCCCCCGCCGCCTTGGCCGCCTGCTCCCCGGCCTCCGCCAACCCCGCCCCGACCGTCTTCAGCAACTCCGGCAACTTCCCGAGGAACCCCACCGCGTCGTCCGGCAACCCCCGCACCAGATTCAGCACCTTCTGGAAGTCGTCCGAGTTCTCCATCACGAACCCGACCGCCTTCTTCACGTCCCCCAGATCCCGCCCACCAAGCAACTCGTCAAGTCCCATCCGCGGATCGTAGAGGCCCCTCGACAGGCCGATTGGCAAACATCCGCCCCCTCCATGTATCGTTACTCGACGTTGTCCAGCGCTCGTAGCTCAACGGATAGAGCATCTGACTACGGATCAGAAGGTTGGGGGTTCGAATCCCTCCGAGCGCGCCACCTGAAAGCCCAGGATCAGCCCGCTGACCTGGGCTTTTGTGTTCGGGAAACAACTGCAGAGAGGGCAAGCTGTCATGCTCGCCGCTCTCTTGGCCCCGGCCCATCACCCCTTCGGCTCCTCGAACAGGAACCCACCCGGTCCCCGAAACTGGAGTGCGTTGAGGCCGCTGTCGCCGGGAGGCTGCGAGCATGGATAGTGCCCGCTTGGTGGTCCCGCATTTGGCTGCTGGTGACAGGTTGGTGCTCCGCGCGTGGGATTTCGATGACCTGCCTCTCGTTCGGGAGGCATCGAGCGACAGCTACATCCCGCTGATCACGACGATTCCCTCGCCGTACTCACAGGAGGCGGGCGAAGCCTTCGTCCGCCGACAGTGGGAGCGGGCATCTACTGGGGCCGGGTACCCGTTCGTCATCGCGCGGGTGGAGGACGGGCGTCCGCTGGGAATGGTCGGCCTCTGGCTGAACGAGCGGGACGAGGGACGGGCATCGTTGGGCTACTGGCTTGCGGGGTCGGCCCGTGGCCAAGGGATTGCGGCGGAAGCCCTCGGGGCGGTCGTCCGTTGGGCCCTCGGTGGCCTGCGGATTCCGCGTCTTGAGTTGTATGTCGAGCCATGGAATGCGGCGTCACAGCGGACGGCTGAGCGAGTCGGCTTTGAGCGAGAGGGTCTCCTCCGCAGTTGGCAGCAGGTGGGGGAGGAACGTCGAGACATGCTCGTGTACTCGATGCTGGGCGTTGACCTGTCCTGACTGGCCCGCTGAGTTCGGTGATGCCGGTGGAGACCCAGGGCGCCGGTGAGGCAATTGCCAGCCGAGGAGCGTTTCCGAGCAACGCACGAAATTGACGAACTGAGTTGCGTCCGGCCAAGGCTCTACCGGCATAGGAGCCCATGGTAGTTAGTGCTCGCTGAGTGGGGGGCGGCAACGCGATTAAGTCAGTGGATCGAGACTGGGGGACCACGGATGATGGCCGGATGACTGAGCCCGGAGAGGTGACGCTGGGAGACCCGGCGGCGGTGGCACGGTTGGAGATAGCCGTTGGCAGGATCGCCGAACTGACTCGCGACCGGGTGGTCACCGGTGCGTCTCATGTGGATGCGGATGGCATCGTCGGCACCATCGGTACCGACGACGCGATCGGGTTTGATCCATTTCCGCTCTTGCGCGCACTGCACCGGTCGGGCGTTCGGGTCGCGGTGATCGGCCAGGTGGCCGGCATCATGCACGGATCGGTCGACCTCACGGGCGATCTTGACCTGCTGTGGGACGGCGATCCTGCCCACGCCGCCGCGCTCGCCTCGGCTTTCGCCCAGGTTGAAGGAGGTCCCGCCGTCCTGGAGGACAAGGACGGTCGGCCCGTGCCTTGCGAGGCCGCCTCTTTCCTCGGCTCCAAGGTGTTGTTCTCCACTGCCACCGCAAGCGGAGACTGTTGCACTCCCGCGCTTCCCTGGGGCGCGATCCCCGTCGCCGACTACCTCGCCCGCAGCTTGCGGACAGTCGCGGACGACGGCCTGGAGATCCACTACCTCCGCCTCGACGACCTGATCAGCATGCGCCGAGCCGCAGGCCGCCCCAAGGACCACCGCCGAGCCGACGAGCTCGATCTCCTGGCTGCGGGCGATGCCACGACATGAACGGATGACCGCCTGAGCAGCATGCACGCAGTGCCTCGACCCGTGGCCTTCCGCTGCCGCAGATCACCTGGCCGACAGGCGCCGCGCATCTGGCAACGGCGACAAGCGAGTCTCGCCCTTGTGATGCCCAACAGATCTGCGACACACAGCGGCACCGGCCAACGCACGGATCTGCCGATGACCGCGCTTCTCAACTGGTCGAGTTGGGTGCCTTCGGAGGCGGCAGAATAACGGCGTGAGTACACGCGTCGAGAGATTCCTCGCACACCTGGACGGACTGAGCGGGGGTGTTGAGCCGCAGTTCTGGCCGATCGAGTCGACCGCACCCGGCCATCATGGCGTGACCGCAATCGGCTACCAGGACATGCTCGAGGAGGGGCTGCTGATCGGCGTCACCTACGGGCTGTCTCTGGCCCGCCAGGAGTTGTGGCGTTTGGGCCGTCCGGAGCTGTCCATCAGCGTGAGGTCTGATGATCCCGCCTGGGTCCTCGCGATCGCATACCTCGCCGAGCAACTGCGGCACGACTGTCCGTTCAGGTACGGCGACACGATCAATTTTGGGGAGCCCGTGGCCGCGGGCTCGGCACTTGACGGCTTCGTTGTGTTCGCTCCTCTTGCATTTGACCCAGACGACGCACGAGTGGACGTTGGAGACGATCTCCCGATCGTGATCGTCGGCATGTACCCGACCTACGCGATCGAGCGGGAGTACATCGCGGAGAACGGGCTGGAAGCCTTCTGGAAACTCGAATGGGACCCGTACGACATTGCTCGGCGCCCAGCGGTCTAGCTCGTTTCCGCGGCAGTGCTAGGTGACTGGCAAGTTCGCAACGAGTTCCCGGATCTTCGGCAGCCCCGTCGCGAGGCCCTTCCAGTGGACATATCGCTCCGCCTCAGAGATGGCTTCGTCGAGCAGCCCCAACAGAAGCGCTTGGCGGTCGCCGACGATCGTCCTCGTCACAGCGGCCGGCCTAACCAGTCGTTGGGAACGCTTGTCAAACCTCCCAGTTCTGACGCCCTCAAAGTCAGTGGGCGCTGATCCACGTCATCGCCTCCCGCACGATCGCTCGCCGCGCCAACGAAGCCGCGACACAGTCGGAGCGGGAAGTGTACGGACATCAGCCGCGGTCCGAGCGTTCGTACCGTCGCAGATCACCTGGCGGGCGACTGTCGCACATCAGTTGACGGAGGACAGACCAGGGCAGCGCAGCTCTACCGGAGTGCGCTTATGGATCAAGCCGTGCCTGATGCGTGGGGTTTGAGGAAGTGAGGAGGTTGAGTACTTCGGTGGTGGGGCGGACGTCGCCGAAGGTGCGGTAGACGGTATGGAGGGTGGCGTTGAGGTCTTGGTCGCGGCGGGCGGCGTTTGCGTCGGCGACCATCAGGACGCGGTAGCCGAGGGTGCTGGCGTCGCGGGCGGTTGACTCGCAGCAGACGTTCGCCACTGTGCCTGTAATCAGGACGGTGTCGACGCCACGCGCCTCGAGCAGGTCGGACAGGTCGCAGCGGCCTGGGAAGAAGGCGCTCGCGGCCGTCTTTTCTACGATCAGGTCTTCGTCTTGTACGTCGAACTCGCGCCAGACTCGGTCCCGCAGCGGACCAGTGCCGCCCGATTCGCTGAACATCTTCGCAATGTCGGCCCCGAGGAACTCCTCTGTCACCGCGGTGATCTCCGTTCGTCCGGGCAAGACCCACGCGACTGTCCCACCCAGGTCACGCAGGGTGCCGGCGAGCTCCTGGATGTTCGGCACGATGCCGCGTGCGTAGTCCCCTTCCGCGACGAAGAACGGCACCATGTCGACCACCACCAGCGCAGTACGCTCCGGTACGAGCTCCTGGTAGGCATGCCGTCTCCCGCGCCGTGCCTCCTGCCGTTCGTACTCACGCGTCTCGATCATCCACTGGTGCAGTCTGGGGACCACCGTCTCTGTCACGTGGATCACCTTGCCAGTCCCCACCGACATTGCCTCCCGCGAGCGCCTCACGACGGGAAGGAGCTCCCTCCGGGCGCCGAACGAGGAGCGCGCCCGGGCCGGCGTTCCCGGCAGGGTGCGGGCATGTTTGCTGCCCTTGCAGCAAATGGGGTGCCTCGGGCGGCCTTCGGCTGACAGAGTTGATGAGATGTTGCTGGTACTGACTGGTTCGAGTTGCTCGGGTAAGACGACCCTGGCGCGCGCGTTGGGCGACCGAGTGGCGGGCGTCGTGATCCATGACCACGACGAGATCGGCGTACCGGAGGACGCGGACACGCAGTGGCGAAATCGGACGACAGAACAGTGGATCGTCCGTGCCTTGGAGTATCAGGCCCGAGGACTGGATGTTCTGCTGACTGGGCAGTCCCCGCTCGGTGAGATTCTGGCCTCGCCCTCCGCGCCTCAACTCGACGGCATCGCGGTGTGTCTGGTGCGCGTCGCAGACGAGGAGCGACGGCGGCGTCTCGAGCGACGTGACGACGGTCGGTGGCCGCCAGCAGCCGTCGACGCTTTCGTCGGTTGGAGTGACTGGCACCTTGGACACGCCGCAGACCCTCGCTATCGGCCTGAGGTGATCATCGACGGTAGCTGGCCGGAGATGGCCTGGGGTCGATGGTCAGCGTGGACCAAGGAAGATCCCCGATGGGACACCTACGTGCTCGATACCACGAGACGATCCATCGTCGAATCTGTGGACGACCTGGAGCGGTGGGTCATGGCGCAGCGAGCCGGCCAACTCGCGCTCTCCAAAGGCTGGGCCTGCACCGGAGCCTGATTGCTGCCGGTACATGCCAAGGTAGGTGGGTGGAGGTCTTTGACGAGTTCGGACGGGTACGACGTACTCCCGACGCTGTCGCGTACCTGCACGACCTGGTGAACAGCGAGCCGGCGCTCGCCGAACTCGCCGCGCCGGTTCCGGAGCTGATCCCCTGGGGAACGTCGGGCATGTACTTCACGGGACAGTGGTCGAACGACGTCGACGTACTGCTGAAGGTCGGCGTCTCGGAGACACAGCGGTTCTGGACCACGATCATCCCGGAGCGGGCGCCTGACCTGGCCCCGCGAGTCTTCGCGGTAGGCGATCGGCTGGCCGGGACCGAGGTCGGCTGGGTTGTGATGGAGCGTCTGCCGAGCGGTCTCCACGACGGTTGGGGTGGTCTGGAATTCAACCTGCTGATGGATGCCGGCGTACGTTTCCAGCGCCTCGCACGCACGGTTGCGGTTGCGCCGTACGCCGACCTGACCGGCGACGCTGTTCACGACTGGCTCGTGCTGGGCAGGGAGCGGAACGCCCCCGGTCCCGTCGATGCTGTACTTGAGCGCTTCGAGGAAGACTGGCATTTCGTCAACCGTGTCTGTGAGCCAGAGATCTGCCACGGCGACCTGCACATGGGGAACGTGCTGATGCGAACTCTGGCACCTGAGGTCAGCCCGGCGCTGCTCATCGACTTCGAGCCCTGCCGGATGCCCTGGGTTTTCGACGCGGCGTACCCCCAGGTGTTGAACTCCGATCCTGCCCGGACGGGATGGCGGGGCATGCCCGAACAGATGGCGGACCACCGTCGCGTACAAGGCCTCCCAGTTTGCGCAGACGAAGACTTGGCCCGAGCCGCCACCATCGCGCTGGCCTGGTATGCGCTGCGGATGTGGGGCATGCTCGGCCCGATTCCGGATCCCGCCTGGCGGGAGACCGCGGTCTGGCGGGAACAGAACAGGGGCTACATCGAGGCCGGCGCTTACGCAGTTCGGCGTACTTGAAGGAGGCGACGGAGGGTGCAGGACTCCGGCGACGTGGCGGCGTTTCGGGGAACGTGGTGGTTGGGCGCCCGCGAAGCCCGTCAACAGCCGACAGACCGAGATCCGCACAGGCTAAGGATCATGCTGGACCCAGCGGGACATCCCTTCTGCCTCTGGACCTGAGGCGTGGACCAAAGACTCTCGCAGCGCCGGGCCGGAGCGGTCCCGTGGTGATCCGGACACGACGAGCTTGGTTCCGTCGTCGGCGAAGGTGTACTCCCGGGCGGTGTCGGACCACTCGCGCCGGTGGATCGGCCGCCGTACCAACTGGTCCAACCAATCGGCAACACACACGGCCTGCTCCGAGACCGGGCCACCAAACGTGGACGGAGACAGCCGTATGTCGTCCCGCTCCAGTTCGAACAGCTGGCCGTGGAGGCTCCCTACCGTCGTCACCGTGCCGTTGTAGTAGGCCCCGACCGTCAGCACCACGCGGTCGTCCGCGCTGAGATCCACCCAGACCAGACACCGTCCATCGCCCGCCCCCACCTCCATACCGTCGTACCAATCGTCAGGCGCCATCGACGGGGCCCACCCGCGGCCCTCCAGCCGAGGCCGAAGGAACTCGATGAACGTTGCCTCATCCTCCGTGAGCGACGGCGGCGGTACGTCGTTACGCGACATGGACAACAGACTGAAAGGTTCGAGGCCATTCCGGCAAGCTGCCGGATGTTGGGCTGGTACGACGCTGCGGCGGCTGAGTAGTCTCGGGCGGTGAGTGCTGATGCGCGGGGTCGGGTCGAGGCGTTTGTTGCGGACTTCCATGGGTGTTGGGAGCGGTCGGGGAAGGTGCCTGCGGATCGGTCGTTGGCGGCGGCTCAGGCGGATGCGTGGCGGGGCGAGCTCGGGCGGTTGGTCGACGTTCACTGTGTGCCTGGAGCGCAGACGGGTGCGGAAGGTGTCCTGTCCGGTGATCCGGCGCACGACCCGGCGAGCGAGACCATCAGTGAGGTCATTGATCAGGGCAACAATGCAACCGTCCGTTCGGTGACCGAAAGCGGAAGGTACTTCGAGTATCGGCTGGAGCTTCGTGAGGGGGAATGGCGGATCGGGCAGATCCTGTCGTTCCTCGACCCGCCCGGTACGCCGTTGGTCGATGCGGCCGAGGCCGAACGGTTGCTGGCGGCACCGAAGACCGACGTACCCCTCGGGGAGATCGCGGCCGACCTGGAGCTGGACATCCCGAGCCTGTTCGAGGCCGGCCGTGAGGTCGCACCCTTCGACACGCCGGCAGCCCTCGCCGTGCATCGGCTCGGCGACCTCACCTGCGCATCGGGCGTCCTGACCGTCCGCGACTTCGGCTACCTCGACTTCGACCTCGAACCGCTCGCCCGACGCATCCCGCCCGGCACCTACCCCGTCGAGGTGGCGACCGCCGCCGGGACGAACGTCGCGCTGCGCCTCCGGCTCTCGGACCTCCCGGCCGAGACCTGGCATCCCGCTCCCCGGACCAACGGCTCCCACATCGTCGGGGTCGACTACGGCAACGTGGCGATCCTCGACCTCGCGAACCTCGTCCGCTGCGATGCGCAGTACGCCGACGAACTGTTCCTCCGGCAATCCGACGAGGCCAACCCAGGTACGGCGTTCAGCCTGCTGGGCGAGGTGGTCGACGGGGCGATGGTCACCAGCGGGTACGGCGACGGCGCGTATCCGTGCTACTGGGGTGTCGCCGCCGACGGCAGCCTGGCCGCTCTGGTGGTCGACTTCCTCGTGCTCACCGACGACCGGCAGGTGATCCTGACGGCGCCGTGGCGGCCCGGGGTGGTCGATGTCGGCGGCCACGACGTCGAAATCGTCGAGCACGACGGCGGCTACACGATCCGCCACCGCAGCGGCCGCATCCGGAAGCTCCGCGCCGTCGCCCCGGACGGCGCCGTACTGATGGACGGCGACCGCTTAGGCCTCTCCGTCACCGGCGACCTCCACACCCAAACCTGGCAGACCCCCACGCCACCCCCTGTGGGCTCACTCCTCGAACTCACCATCAACGCCGGCTACCGCCACATCTGAGTGATGGCGGTCAGGTAGGTGAGGGGGATTCGGGCGCGGGTGCGGAGTTCGGTGGGGTCGGCGTACGGGATGAGGCGTAGCCAGGAGATCAGGCGGTGGGCGTGGAGCAGGGGTCTCGTTGCCTCGAGGTCTTCGCGGAGTACGGCGGGGTCGGCGTCGAGGTGCCAGGTGGTGAGGTAGGTCGTGAGCAGGTCGGCGTGGTCCTCGGGGGAGAGCGGGGCGCAGGTCCATTCCTCGACCGAGTCGAGGAAGCCGTGCAGGGTGACGAACCGGTGTGCCCACAGGGTGTTGCCGAAGTCGAAGAAGCGCGGGCGGAGTACGCCGGTGGTGCGGTCCGCGAAGATGTTGGCCGGGTAGACGTCGTTCACCTCCAGGTCCAGCGGAACCAGGCTGCTGATGCACGCCCGATCCAGCACGTCGGCCGCCCGCTCGACGCGTTCGTGCAGCTCGCGCGAGATCCGCAGCGGATGTGCTGAAGGCAGTGCGGCCCACTCGCGCGCCACCGCCCGTACCCGCACGCCCGCGGCCGAGGGCGCGAGCTCGATCACCCCGGGAGGCGCAGCGACCCGCCCGTACAGGGCGCACTGCATCCGGGCGAGAGCGCGGACCACGGTACGCCGGGTCGCCTGGTCCGCGACGTCCGCGTGGGTGAGCGTCGGGCCCTGGTCGTCCGTGAGCAGCCAGCTGCGTTCGCGATCCACCGTGATCGGCACGACGACGTACTCCGGCGCGACCTCTGCCATCGCCGCCACCAGCCCGGCCTCGAACCGATGCCCCGGATTGTTCGCCTTGAACCAGACGAGCCCTTCATCGGTCGGATAACACCGCACCACCGACCAGAACCGCGCCCGATAAGTCACCGCTGCTCCGACAACCCGCCGCCCACGCTCACCCAGCCGCTGCCCGACCCACGCATCAACCTCCCGCTCCCACCCCGCCGACCCCCACCGCCGAACCCACTGCCCCTCAGCATCCGGCCCCAACGGCCGCGCCTCCGGCACCTCACACACCATCCGGCGACCTTAAAGGTCGTGCGGATACGGTGCCGCCGCCTGATCAGCCTCGTTCGCGCGCCGCCGGCCGATCCCGGCGTACGGCGGGAGCCCGGTCGGTCGGTACGTCGGGCCCCACCGCGGACCGGTGATTCGCGAGCAGGCGTTCGTCTCGGACCGTCAGCAGGTGGAGCTCGCGGTCGAGGTCGTCCCCCTCGGGGATGAGCTCGAGTGCGTGGCGTGGGTCGCTCATGCGGTCACCAGGTCGCGGGCCGGGACGAAGATGTTGAGTTGCGCGAGGTATTCCGGCGTTTGGGCGACGATCTCGTCGGGATCAAGGAACGGGTGCTCGGGGATCCACGGCTCCGGGAGGGCTTGGATCTTGGTCCACTCCGGCGGTTCCTCACCGGCGGCACGGAACTCTTGGGCGGTCAAAGCGGCCAGCAAGGCATCGAATCCCGGCTGGCCGGTGGTTCCGGGTGCTGCCTCCCAAGCGGCTTCGGAACCGTCGCTGCGGTGCAGCAGCAGACGCAGATGGTCGCGGCCCTGCAGCAGCATCCGCCAGGCCCAGTCCTCGTCGCTCGCCTCGCGAATTGCCGTCGCGGTCGCCGGTGCCGTCATGATCCGATACTCACGTGCCGCATGCAGAGCACGGGCGATCCGCCGAGCCCGCAGAAAGAACTTCGCGGTCGGCTGGGTCTTGCCGGAACGGTAGGTGGAGAGGCGAGACGCAGACGTGCCGAGAGCAGTGGCGAACGCGGCCTGCGACAGGCCGCTCTCGGCGAGAGCGATGTCGAGCAATTCGCTGACCGCTCGTCTGTCCTTGTCCATCACGACGCTCCTACGACGGTTATCTAATGAGATAATAGCGCCGGGATTGTTAACGTGCGGGCATGGAGCTGCTGCCGCGGGGTCGGGTGATGGGGGCGGTTGGGGAGTTGCTCGATCGGCTCGCGGTGCGTGGGGTCGAGTGTCATTCGTTGATGGTGGTGCACCGTGGTGCGGTGGTCGCCGAGGGATGGTGGGCGCCGTACACGGCGGAGCGGCCGCATCTGCTGTATTCGTTGACGAAGTCGTTCACGTCGATTGCCGTCGGGATCGCGATCGGCGACGGGTTGCTGTCGTTGGACGATCGGGTCGTGGACGTGCTGCCGGAGCATGTTCCAGGGGATGCGTCGGAGCAGGCGCGGCGGATCAACGTTCATCAGCTGTTGTCGATGACGGTCGGGCACAGCGTGGACACTCTGGAGGAGGCCTGGCGGTTGGAGCCGGGCGATCTGGTGAAAGGCTTCCTGCGGATCCCGTTCGATCAGCCGGAGGGGGACCGGCACACGTACGACAACTCGACCACCTTCCTGCTGGCGCGGATGGTCGAGCGGGTCACCGGGCGCGGCCTGCCCGAGTACCTCGACGAGCGGCTGTTCGAGCCGATGGGCATCGAGCAGCCAGAATGGGACCGAGTGGCGAGTGGCGCCGCGTTCGGGTTCCACGGGCTGCATCTGACCACCGAGGCGATCGCCGCGTTCGGAGAGCTGTTGCTTCGTGGCGGCCGCTGGGGTGACCGGCAACTCGTGCCGCGCGAATGGGTGGAGCTCGCGACCACGCGCCACGTCGACACGCTGCCGCTCCCGAACTGGTCGCAGAACCCCGATTTCCTGTGTGGGTACGGCTACCAGTTCTGGAGGTCGCGGCACGGATACCACGGGCATGGCTCCTACGGTCAGTACTGCGTCGTCGTACCGTCGCACGAGCTCGTGGTCGCGGTGACCGGCGCGATCGAGCAGGAGGACGCGCTGCCCGGCCTCCTCTGGGAATGCCTGCTGCCTGCGCTGGAATCCACCCCGGACGACGACGCGCTCGCCGACCGCTTGCGGCGGCTGTCGCTCGCGACTGTCGAGGGTACGCCGGGACGCTCCGCCGAGGCGAGGATCGACGCCTCGCCCCAGGGTTCGGCCCTACCCGACGGCACCGCGGTGACCGTCGAGCCCGTGGACGGTGGATGGACGCTACAGCTGGGCGCGTCCTTGACCGTCGAGGTCGGGCACGGCGCATGGCGCGAAAGCTCGCCGCTCGGCCGTCCTGTCGTCGCGGCCGGCGCGTGGCAGGGCGATACATACGTCGCCGACCTGTACGTCATCACGACTCCGCACCGGGTCCGGCTGACCGTGAACGGCGAGGCCGCCACAGCGACCTGGAATGTCCAGCCGCTCACCGGACCTGACCTCGTCCTGCATCTCACGGACCCGCTGATGACCCGCCCCGACGTCAGCTGAACCGGCGGGACCACTCCTCAGGCGGGCAATCCAAGAGCTGCCGCGCCATGTCCGCGGCCGCCCGCGCGGGTGTCGGCTCAGCGCTGACGAGATGCAGCACCTGTTGACGGCGTCCTGGTTGTTCGATGGACAGTTCCACGCCCTCCGCGTTCCACGCCGGGCTTACCCACCGCAGGTACGGAACCGAGGCCAACCGTTCCTTCAGCAGGCGAGCCGTGGCGCGGCGTGGGGTCTCCCACGAGCGGTCGGCGGTGGCCCGGCGTACCTCGGTCAGGTACTGCGTTCGGTCGAAGTGCAGGTCGGGTAGGTCCCACGGTCGGCCTTCCCCCGGGGACAGGTCGGTGAGTGGGTCGTTGAAGACGCCGGTGTAGTCGCGGAAGTCGACCCACGAGATCCACCGGCGGTCCGGGGACTGCACGATGTACGGCGCGATCACGCCGCACCCAGGCTCCCCGCAAGAGCACCGGTACACAGCCACCCGCCGCCCGACGTCATCCGGTACCAGCGGCCCATGAGCCGCGGCGGGATCTGGAGTCGGCGGTCCGAGGATCGCGGCGGGGTCGAAGCCCTGCCACTCAGGAGCGACCTCCGCGAACGGGTTCTCCCCGTCCACGCGGATACTGACGACCGGCCGGTCCGGGCGGTCGTCGCGGACCTCGAAGGCCAAGCTCAGTCGAGACAGAAGTCGTTGCCCTCGACATCGTTCATCCAAATGCAGGACTCGTTGACGCCGTCGGCGCGCTGGAGCAGGACCTCCGTCGCGCCGAGCGCCATCAGCCGGTCCCGCTCGGCCACGAGAGCGGCGAGCCGCTCCTCCCCGACAAGCCCGGTGCCGACGCGCACGTCGAGATGCACACGGTTCTTCACGACCTTGCCTTCAGGCACGCGCTGGAAGAACAGCCGCGGCCCCTCGCCGGTCGGATCGGTGCAGGCGAACCAGCTCCCCGCCTCCTCCGGCGGCAGCGTGGCGTTGTACTCGTCCCACGACGTGAACCCCTCCGGCGGCTCCGGGGCGACGTACCCGAGAACCTCGCACCAGAAGCGCGCGACCCGCTCCGGGTCCGCGCAGTCGAAGGTGATCTGGACCTTCCGCACCGTTGTCACCGGACCACGGTAAAGGCGCCGTCGGCGCGAGGTCCACCGTAAATCCCTACCGCGAGCGCGGTCGGCCCACCATCATGGCGTGATGCACGTCGAGGAAGAGCTGACCGGCGGGAACGTCGCGGACCGCGTCGTCCGGATCGGGGCGACGGTGCGGAAGCCGGCGCTCGCGCACACGGCCGGCGTCGAGGCGGTCCTCGAACACCTGGACGGCAAGCCGTTCGCGCCGCGGACCCTGGGGCGGGACGACCAGGGGCGGCACGTGCTCGAGTACATCCCGGGCACGCTGGCGGACACGATGCCGCCGTTCTCCCTCGACGAGCTACGCCGCCTCGGCGGGATGATCCGCGAACTCCACGACGCGATGGCGACGTTCGACCCGCCGCCGGACGCGGCCTGGCACCCCGTCGTACCGGACCCGGCCGGCGGCGACCTGATCCTGCACGGCGACCTCGCCCCGTGGAACCTGGTCTGCAGCGACGACCGCTGGGCCTTCATCGACTGGGACAATGCCGGACCTTCGACGCGGCTGTGGGATCTCGGGTACGCCGCGCAGACGCTCGTACCGCTGCTGCCGACCGGCGACGTCACGGTCGACGCCCCGCGGTTGCGCGCCTTCGTCGACGGCTACGGACTCGACCATGAGCAGCGCCTCGCGTTCCCGGCGCAGATGGCGGCCCGTACGCGCGGTTCGTACGACCTGCTGGTCCGCGGCCACGAATCCGGCGAGGAACCGTGGGCGACGCACTACGCGACCGGCCACGGCGACTTCTGGGGACCCGCCGCGGAGTACTCCGCGAGGCACCACGACGCCTGGGTGGACGCGCTGATCCACTAATACCAGTGGTCTCTTAAACAGTCCAATGGTATGGCTGGTCCTGCCGTAGGGTCAGCATCAGGAACTCACCTGCAAAGGAGCCTGATGAGCACCCTGGAACCCAATAGCACCCGGAAGGCCGACGGCAGCGCCGGCGACGTGGACTACGGCCGGATCGGCGTGGGCTACACGTCGTACCGGCAACCAGAGCCGGAGTTCGAGGCCGCGATCCGCGCCGCCCTCGGACCTGCCCGGACGGTCCTGAACATCGGCGCCGGCGCCGGTTCGTACGAGCCGCGCGACCTCGACGTGACCGCGGTCGAACCGTCCGCGAAGATGCGCGCCCAGCGCCCGGCGGACCGGGTCGCGGCCATCGACGGGACCGCCGAGGACCTTCCGTTCGACGACGACACGTTCGACGCGGCGATGGCGACGTTCACCGTGCATCAGTGGTCCGACCTGAGCGCCGGGCTGGCCGAAGTACGCCGGGTGACGCGCGGCCCGGTCGTCGTACTGACGTGTGACCCGACCGCGCTGCGGAAGTTCTGGTTGCACGAGTACGCACCCGAGGCGATCGACACCGAGGCCCGGCGGTACCCGACCGTCGACGCCATCCTGGCCGGCCTCGGCGGCGGCAGCGCGACGCCGTTGCCGATCCCGCTGAGGTGCGTCGACGGGTTCGGCGAGGCGTACTACGGGCGGCCCGAGCGGCTGCTCGACCCCGGCGCGCGGAGGGCCAACTCGGCGTGGAGCTTCGTCGCGACCGAGGTCCACGAGCGCTTCGAGACCACCCTCGGCAACGACTTGTCGAGCGGCGCGTGGGACGCGAAGTACGGCGGGCTCCGTACCCAGGAGCACTTCGACGGCTCGCTGGTGCTGATCGTTTCACCGGGCTGACCTGCTCGCCCGCGAGAATGGGCCGCGATGGCCAAAGTACTGAGCGGGATACTCGCCGTGGGCGCGGTCGTGATGGCGATCGTTGCCCTCGGCATCGGGGTGCACTGGCCGTACCGGATCGAGGGGCCGGGCGCGTTGTCGGCCGCCTTCGGTGCGTTCAGCACGTGGTTCGTGGTCTATCTGCTCGCGGCGGTGCTCGTTGTCGTCGACGCGGTTCGGTTGTCGCGGCGGCGCGACCTCGACGCGCTGCAGCGGTCGGCGAACCTGGTCAAGCTGTTCGCCGTTCCGTTCTTCGTGGTGAACTTCGTGGCGTTCGCCGAGTCGGTCCTGGTCGCCGGGGCCCGCGAAGGCGATCACCTCGGCATCGACGGGTTCGTGCTGGCGCTGGTCGTGGTCGTCCTGACGTACCTCGTGATGCTGCCGACGTCGGCGTACGGCATCGCTGCCCTGCTACTGCTCCGCAAGGACGACCGGATCGGGCGGACGTTCTGCGGGGTCAACCTGGTGCTGCACTTCCTGTTCGTGGCCGACGTGCTCAGCTCGATCGTGGTCGTGGAGGTCGCCCACTCCATCCTCGGCCGTCGCCCGACGGCGAGGCTGCGGAACCTGCTGCCCGGCGTACTCGCCGCCGGCTCGGCGGTCGCGGTGGTCTGGCTCGTCCTCGTCGCGATCCTCATCTGGCTGGATCTGCCGAGGGGGTTCCTGACGGACTGCGTCTGGTGGCTCGGGTACGGCGTGATCGTGGAGTTCTTGCTGCTCGTAGTGGTGCCCGTGGTACCGCTGGTCGCGTTCCGCGCGGCGGTCCGCCTCTTCGTGCAGAACGACACCGAAGCACTCGCCCGAACCGCCCGCACCGTGAAGCTCGTGATGATCCCGCTCTTCATCCAGAACTTCGTCCTGTGCGCGCTCTTCGTCTACGGCATGACGATCCTCCCGGTCGTCCTCACCGGCGGCCGCCTCGGCCCGAGCATGACCGCAGCCGTCACCATCATGGGCGCATTCACCTTGACGGCCCTGGTGCCCACCGTCATCAGCACCTACCTGATGCTGCTCCCCACCTCGATCTACAGCCTCACCTACCTCGCCGCACGCCTCCGCAACCACACCATCACCCCCAAGTCCTACCTCCTCCACACCGTCCTACAACTCCTCTTCGTCACCGACATCCTCAGCACCCTCACCCTGACCCGAAACCGGCACGCCAAAGTCCCAGGCCAAGCAGGCGAACTAGCTGGCTAGTTGTCGAGGAGGGTGAGGTAGGTGCGGGCGGCGGTGAGGCTGGGGTGGTTTTCGGGGGTGGTCAGGTCGTCCAGGAGTTGGTGTAGGGCGGCCAGTTGGGTGTGAGGGGTGGTGGTTGGGGGGCCGCCGAGGAATTGGATTGTGTGGGGTGCGTCGGGGGAGCGGCGGGCGACCTGTTTGGCGGCGATGGGGATCAGGGCGATTCGCATCGCGTGCTGCTCGGCGGGCGTCTTCGGGGTTGCGGGCTCGCGCGGGCCTTCGTTCAGGTACGTCGCGAAGGTGGCCGGCGTGCGGCGGATCGGGTGGTGCTCGAAGAGGATCGTGCTGTCCGACGGCCAGCTTGCGAGAGACAGCGGGTGTACGTGCCAGTCGACCCAGAGCGGGAGGCCGTCCACGACGTACTGGGCGCTGGTGGCTCGCGTCCCGGCGGGCCCGTTGTGGCGGGCGTCGATCGCGAACGTGCGGCCGGCGCTCGGGAGCGCCACAGCATCTGGGTCCTCGGCCACGACGAGCAGGTCGACATCGCTCCACTCATCCGCCGTCCCAGCCCCAAGCGAACCAACCAGAGCCGCACCGACGACAGCCGAATCCGCTTGCAGAACGGTGGTCGTTGCATCGAGCCAGCGGGTGCGGAGATCCACGAGAGGATGAGTCATCGGGGGAGGAACACCTCGTCGGTCGGGGTGGTGTCAGGGAGGGTGAAGGGGCGTATGCCGCAGTGTTCGATGCCGCGGGTGCCGGTGAGGGCTTCGATGACGACTGTGTGGCAGACGGCTATGAGCGGGGCGGCGTGGCGGTGGAGGGCGTTGAGAGCTCGGCGGCGGACGGAGGTGTGGGGTTCCCAGGTCCGGGTCTCGCCGGGCGGCCAGACGCCGTTGTGCTTGCTGCAGTCGTCGATGGCGGCCAGTGCTTCGGAGGAGCGCCAGGTGAGGGTGTTGTCGGGAAGCCATTCGCGGAGGTCGACGTCGACGGCGGTGAGGGGGAGGTGGGTTTCGGCGGCGATCAGGGCGGCGGTTTGGAGGGCGCGCGTCATCGGTGAAGCGATGATCCGTTCCGCGCCGCAGTCGCGCAGCCGGCGGCCTGCTTCTTGAGCCTGCTGTACGCCGAGTGCCGATAGCGGTGCGAAGTCGCGTGCGGGGCCCCACCAGCCTTCCGCGTCGAGCTGGCTGCCGTCGGCCTCGCCGTGTCGTACGAGCAGGATCATCATTCCTCGCCGGAGTAGCGTTCCCAGGCTGATTGGCGGCTGATGCCGAGGGCTTCGCCGATTTTTGCCCAGGTGACTGAGCGCGAGCGGAGCCGCTGGACACGATCCTGTACGGCGGCCTCGACCTGGCCGCGGGAGGCGTCGAGGCGGGCCATGTCGGCCAGTAGTTCCTCGTCGGTCTTCCCATCCAGCGGTGGGAACGACGGCAGCGGTTTGTCGCTCATCACGCGTTCGCAGAGCTCGACGCATTCGTTGCAGATGAACACGCCCGGGCCGGCGATCAGGTGCTGTACCTCGTCCCGGGCCTTTCCGCAGAACGAGCATCGCAAGACGTTGTCGGACATCTCGACCTCCCATGCGGTCTGTCAGGCTTGCCCTGACAAGTCCTGTCAGGGTAGGCCTGACAGCCGTGGAGGTCAACCCTTCCGGGCGATCACGTAGGCACGCCGCGTGGTCTCCCCCTCGCCAGGCTCGCGAATCGTTGTCGACCAGGTGTCGAAACCCGCCGCGTCCAACAGCTCCACGATCTCGCCGGGCTGCTGCCGGTACCACTCCAGCGAGATCGGCGTGCCGTACAGCTCGGTCCGCCGACTGCACTCACTGCCGACCTGGAACGCCAGCATCAGCACCCCGCCCGGCGCGAGCACCCGGTGGAACTCGGCGAACACCTGAGCTCGCAGCTCCCACGGCGTGTGGATGATCGAGTAGAACGCGAGTACGCCGCCGAGCTCCGCCTCGGGCAGATCGAGCGCCAGCAGCGAGCCCTCCTCGAAGCGCAGCTCCGGGTAATTACGCCGTGCCAGCGCGACCATCCCCGGCGACAGGTCGATCCCGAACGCGTCCAGCCCGAGCCCCGCCAGTAGGGTCGTCACCCGCCCGGAGCCGCACCCGATGTCCGCGACCGGGCTGTTGCCTTCGGCAAGTATTAGCTCGGCGAAGGTCCTCAGCAGCCCGCGCTCCAGCGGCAGGTCGTCCAACCCGGCGCCGACCACGTCCGCATGTCGCTCCGCGAGAACGTCGTACGACTCTCGCGTCGCCGTCAGATCCACCATGACGCGCGAGCGTAGACGGCCTCGCCGACAAAAACCGTGCAGAATCTCAACCGTGCCGACGTACGTGCGCTACCAAAGCCCAGTGCCCGACCGCCGCGGCCGCCGGATCGGTATCTTCGGCCTCGTCAACATGCTCGCGAACCGCGGCTACCTGACCGCCGACGAGGAACGCTTCCGCCGGACGACGAACGACTGGTACGACGCTGCCTACACGAACCCGTCCTCCGTCTACGAGGACAACCCGCACGCCGCCGCCTGGTTCAAACCCACGGCGACCCACCTGCTCGAACCCATCCCGGGCTACCTGAAGATCCTCACCGCCCACAACCTCCCGTGCGCCCGCTACACCGCCACCACCCCCGGCCGAGTCCTGTACGAGGACGAGCACCAACTCGTCGTCGTCCCGCCTCCGGACGACACCGCCCCGACCACGATCATGTGGCTGCGACCGAAGGCGGGCTGATGGGTCTCGTCTATGTGACCGGCTCGTCCGGGGCGGGGAAGACCGGGGTGGGTGACGAGCTACGGCGGCGTGGGTTCCTCGTGTACGACGTCGACCGGGATCGGCTGGCGCGATGGTTCGACAACGGGACCGGGCAGGAGGTGGTGATGCCGCAGCACCGGCACGACGACTGGTTCGCCGCCAACAGCTACCGCCTGCCGCCCGAGACTCTCCGGGACCTGCCGACCGGCGACCGGCCGACGTTCGTCTGTGGAACGGTCGGCAACGACAACGAGATCTGGGACCTCTTCGACACCGTGATCAGCCTGAGCATCGACGCGCAGACGCTCACACGACGGCTCAGTGCACGTGGTGGATTCGGATCGAGCGCCGCGGAACTGCACCGCGTCCTCGGCTGGCACGCCGACGTCGACGCCGACAACGCGCGGTACGGCGCTGTGCTGGTCGACGCGGGCGGCGCCGTACACGAGGTCGCCGATCGCCTCCTCGGCGTATTGAATGTGCGCATGGCCTGGGAAGAGTCGGACCTGCCCCGCGGAATCGTCGGCCTCCTGGCCGAGCCGCACACGCTGACGGAGCTGGCGGACGCACTCGACGTGACGGACGCGCGCGTGCTCTGGTACCTGGAGAAACTCCGCGACACCGGTCGCGTGCTGGAGGACACCGGGCGCTGGCGGCGTACGGAGGCCGGCGCCGAACTGGCCGCGAGCCCGTCCCCGGAACCCGGGCCACGTACGGCGCTTCCCGGATCGAGCGCGCAGAACTACGTGCAGGCGTACGCCGACGCGGCCGCCGGGATGTACGCCGCCGGCTTCGTCCAGGACAGCGGGGAACACGCCGGGAGGGTCCCGGAGGAACGGGTCGTGGAGTTCCACGAGCGGCTGCTCAGCCTGGTCAACGAGTACTTCGCCCCGGACCGGATCGACCGGTCCGCGAGCCCGAAGTACGGCTTCCGCTGGGTGCTCACACCGGTCGATCTGCACCCGCTGGACGACTGATCGGGATGAACTGACGCGGTGGATCACTTACCGTAATGCTCATGGCGTTTGCGGCGAAGGGGAGTAAGGGCGAGTCGTTCCTTACCGTGGTCGTGGGTGGCGGGGCGGCGTTCGGGCTGATCGTGCTCACCTCGCGGGCGTGGAAGGCGTGCCACGTCGACATCACCGGGAAGGTGCCGAACGGGCTGACCCTGCTGTTCCTCGGCGTGCCGATCGCGCTGATCGTCAACCTGGTGCTGTTCACGATCGTCTTCCGGTACGCCGGGAAGGCGTTCCTGTTCTCGCTGTTCGCCGCCTGTATCGCGCTCGCGATCGCGGACCTCGCCCTGTTCTCCTGGCAGGGCACCCCGGCGGGCTCCCCCGGCACCTGCCCGGGCAACGTCCCGCCGTGGTGGCCGAAGATGATCCCGACCTGACGCCTACAACAACCGCAGCAGGGCAGCGGCGCGTTCGGGGATCCCGAGGTGTGCGGCGTCCGGGAAGAGCCGCGCCCACGAGCCCGCGCGCGTCAGCTGGCTGAGCCGGCGGGCGAGGTCTGCGGCGCGCCGCAGGTCCGGCAGCGCGTGACCGTCGGCAGTCCACACCTCCAGATACGCGTCCTCCAGCCTCCCGACGACCTCCGGCCCGTGCAGCTCGGCCGCGCGATCGAGCGTCACCAGCAGACTGAAGAACGGGTGCCCCACGTTCGCGTCACCCCAGTCGAAGAACGTGTACCGCCCGGCACCCACCAGGATCTGCCCGTCGTGCAGGTCCGCGTGGTCCAGCGAATCCGGTACGCCGATCGCCTGCAACTCCTCGCACCACCCGACCAGCCGCGGCCGGAACTCCCGCAACCGCTGCGCATCCGCCCCGCCTACACACGCAGCGACCGCCGCGTCGAAGATCCCCGGCAACGCCGGAACCCGAGCGTCCGGTACGCCGAGCCGCAACATCTCCTCGGCCCGCCCCACGAGCGCCCGCTGCAGGTCGGCGTACTGCGTCAACGCCTCCGTCCACTCCCGCGGACCGGGCGGCACGCTCCGCAGCAGCTCGCCCCCGGACGGCATCAACGACCACCCGCGCGCGGCGTCCACGGCGTACGGCGTGAGCACGTGGCCCGGCGCCCACCGCGCCAACGCGTCGCCCAGCCCCGCCTCGAACGCGGCCCCGGGCGCGCCGGCCTTGAACCAGACCGGGCCTGCCGCCCGGAGCCCGTTCGGGCCGAGCTCGTCGACGTCCACCCGGACGATCACCGACCACGGCCGTACCCGGACCCGCCGCGGCCCGTTCTCCCGTACGCCGATCCGCGCGAGCGCCGCGTCCAGCCAGCCCAGGGCCTCCGAGCGCCACACAGGATCGTCCCAGGGCGTCCGCGCCTCCGGATACGCACCGCGGTCGATCTGCATGACGGGACCATAATCGAGGGATGACGCGCTGGCCGGACTCGCCGTACCGAGTGGGGATCTCGGGCTGGCGCTACCCGCCGTGGCGCAAGGTGTACTACCCGGACGGCCTTCCGCAGCGCGCCGAGCTCGAGTACGCGTCCTCCCGGCTGAACTCGATCGAGCTCAACGGCTCGTTCTACGCGTTGCAGCGCCCGGAGTCGTACCAGCGCTGGTACGGCGAGACGCCCGACGGGTTCGTGTTCGCCGTCAAGGGCCCGCGCTTCGTCACGCACCTGAAACGGCTCGCCGACGTGGAGGCGCCGCTGGCGAACTTCTTCGCGTCCGGAGTTCTTGCGCTGGGCGACAAACTCGGCCCGGTGCTGTGGCAGCTCCCGCCCAACTTCCGGTACGACGCCGCCCGGTGCGCGGACTTCTTCGCGCGGTTGCCGCGCACAACGGTCGCCGCCGCCGAGGTCGCGAAGGGGCACGACGAGCGGATGGAAGGGCGCGCGCTGCTCGAGGCACGGACGGACCAGCCGCTCCGGCACGCGATCGAAGTACGGCACGACAGCTTCAAGACGAGCGGCTTCGTCGAGCTGGCCCGTGAGCACGACATCGCGGTGGTCTGCGCGGACACGGCCGGCAAGTGGCCGATGTTCGACGACGTCACGGCGGACTTCGCGTACGTCCGGTTGCACGGCGCGGAGGAGTTGTACGTGAGCGGATACGACGACAAGTCCCTCGACCGCTGGGCGCGCAAGGTCCGCTCGTGGAAGTGCGACACCTACGTGTACTTCGACAACGACGTCAAGGTGCACGCGCCGTACGACGCGGAGGGCCTGGCCCGGCGCCTGAAGATCAGTTCGGCGCCCGCCGAAGTATGACGGGCTTAGCGTCGGCGGCATGACACAGAACCCGGGAGAACTCGTCGCCGAAGCGGTCCAGCGGTCGTTGCGGCTGGTTGTCACCTGGCCGGCGTGGGACGGCGTACCGCGGACGTCCGACGACGACCGCACGTTCACACCGCACAAGGCGGTCCGCCGGATCGCGGACCATCTGATCGATCACCTCGCGGAGGTCGAGGCGCTGCTGGCCGGCGTACCGACGCAGCCCGACGAGTGGCACGCGAGCGCGCACACCTCGGCCGCGGACCTCGCACCGTTCACCGCGGAGGACGTCCGCGAGGCCGAACAACGGCTGACCCGGCTCGGGCGCACGTTCGTCCTCCGGTACGCCTCCCTCGACCCGGCCGAGTGGGACAAGGATCGCACGCCGAGCTGGACCCTCCGCCAGATCGCCGAACACCTCACCGAACTCGACTGGTACGCCGACCAGGTCGGCGACCTGAGCTGACGAGCGGACGCCCACCACTCACCAACTCCTCCGCCCCGCGCCTCGGCACGCTCAGCCGCAGCGACGAGACGCCCGCATACGGAGGTTGCTGAGTGCTGCAGGTCCGCCGCTCAGAACAACCGCGCCCCGACCGGTTCCTCCAGATCGAGCAGGAACTGCTTCCGTTTCAACCCGCCGGCGTACCCGGTGAGCGACCCGTCCTTGCCGATCACCCGATGGCACGGCACGACCATCGACACCGGGTTCTGCCCGACGGCCTTCCCGACCGCCTGCGCCGGTTCGCCGAGCCGCGCGCCGATCTCGCCGTACGTCGTGGTCTCGCCGTACGGGATCTCCGCGAGCGCCGCCCACACCCGGCGCTGGAACTCGTCGCCCTCCAGCCGGACCGGCAGGTCGAACGAGACCCGCGAACCGGAGAAGTACGCCTCCAACTGCTCGACGACGACCGCGATCAGCGGGTCGGTCGACTCGACCCGCTCACCCAGCGTCTCCGCCGACGGCTTCACCCAATGGTGCGGAAAGTAGATGCCGACCAGCGCATCCTCCGCCACCACCACCGTCAGCTCACCGATCCGGGTGCTGACCACCGCATGCTTGTTCATGCGGATAGAACGCGTCGATAGCTAGTCCTGTGAGGGGATCAGAGCGGTCGTGAGTGTCACTCGACTGCGGCCCTCCCGCTCGGCCCGGTAAGGCGCGAGGAGTTCCACCAGCCCGGCCTGGATCTGTGCGAGGTCGTCCGGGTTGACGTACAGCATCGTCTGCCCGATCCCGAACAGGTTGCGCAGTTCGGGGTCGTCCGCGGCGACGAACCGGTCGAAGTCCTCGGCGAAGTGCCCGAGGAACGTGAGCACGGAGTCCCGGAGCTGGGCGTCGGTCATCGCGCGCAGTTCGTCGTGGTCGACCTGGGCGACGCGTTCGCCGAGTGCGAGGGTCCGCTCGACCGCGCCGCGTACCTTCCGCTCCGCGACCACGGTCAGGATCCGCGCCTCGACCAACGCGGCGACGTGCCGGTAGAGCGTGGCCGGGGTCACGTCCGGCAGCAGTTCGCGCAAGGCGGCCGTGGTCAGTTCGCGACCGCCGAGCTGCTGGATGATCCGCAGCCGCACCGGGTGCATGACGACGTCGGCGACCGACAGGGGCTTCTCGGGCATCTCGTTTCCCACCATTATTATCACTCTGATAATGTTCTCACTGCTAGACCGATCCTATCCGGAGGTGGACGATGACGGTCCTGCAGTACGACGACCGAAGGCTGCGACTCGACTTCGGGCGCTGGGAGGCGCTCCTGCTACGCCGGTCGCACCTGGAGTTCCCGCTGACCGCGATCGCCCGGATCGAGGTGCTGCCGGGCTGGACGTCGGAGGTGCTCGGACTCCGCTCCGGACTGGTGATCAGCGGCTTCCTGAAGATCGCGACGTTCCGGCACCCGTCGGGCGTCCGCCGCCTGGTGTCGATGCACCGCGGGACGCCGGTGCTGCGTATCGGGCTGGCCGGCGCCGAGTTCGACGAGTTGCTGATCAGCACGCCGACAGCGGTCGCGGTCGCCGACGGCCTGCGGGTCGCCCGATGATCGAGGCGGTCGGCCTGGCCAAACGGTTCGGCCCGGTCGAGGCCGTCAGCGACGTGACGTTCACCGCCGGCGCGGGCCGGGTGACCGGGTTGGTCGGGCCGAACGGTGCCGGGAAGTCGACGACGCTGCGGATGCTGCTCGGGCTGGTCACGCCGGACGCCGGGACGGCGACGTTCGGCGGGACGCCGTACCGGGAGCTGCTCGCGCCGGGGTCGACGGTCGGCGCGGTGCTGGACATCGCGGCGGCCCACCCGGCGTCGACGGCGCGCGGTCATCTGGCGACCGTGGCCGCGCTTGCCGGGCATGCTCGGGTGCGAATCGATCAGGTCATCGACACGGTCGACCTGCGCTCTTTCGCGGACCGCCGGGTGAAGGGGTTCTCGACCGGGATGCGGCAGCGGCTCGCGCTCGCGACGGCGTTGCTCGGTGATCCCGCCGTACTCGTCCTCGACGAACCGTCCAATGGTCTCGACCCGGCGGGCATCGTGTGGTTGCGGACGTTCGTTCGTGACTTCGCCGCGTCCGGGCGGACCGTGCTCGTGTCGAGTCACGTGCTGACCGACCTGGAGCACTCGGTCGACGACCTCGTCCTGATCGACCGCGGCCGGACGACGTGGACCGGATCGCTGGCCGAGTTCACCGCGCACGGCACGACGCTCGAGCAGGCGTTCCTCGCGCTGACCACGAAGGAACTGACGCCATGATCCGGGGCGAGGTGGTCCGGCTGTTCGCCGTACGGCTGCATCGGTGGGCGATGCTGGCCGCGGTGTTGTGTGGTGGCGGCCTGACCGGCCTGCTGAGCATCATCGGGCCGGAGAACGCATCCCCGCCGATGCCGGGTATCGGTACGCCGGAAGGCGCCGCCCTCGTCGTCGGGATCACCGGGGTACTGCTGTTCGTACCGGCGCTGATCGGCGCGATCGGTGCCGCCGGCGAATACCGGCATCGTACGATCGCCACCACGTACCTGGCCGTGCCGCGGCGCGGACGGGTACTCGGAGCGAAGCTGATCGTGTACGCCGGATCAGGGCTGGCGTACGGCGTGATCGCCTCGCTCACGTCGGCGCTCGCCCTCGTCGGTGCCGCGCTGTCGCGTGGGGTCGAGCTGACGATCCCGCCGGGTGATCTCGTCGGCCTGCTTGTCCGGCTGGCCGTCGCGGCGGCGATCTACACGATGCTGGGCGTCGCGATCGGCGCATTGACGAGGAACCAGCTGGTTGCCGTTGGCATCATCATCGGCTACTTCTACTTCTTCGAGTACGTATTGCTCGTCATCCCCGGGATCAACGCCGTCTATCCGCTGCTCCCCGGCGGCGCGACCGCGGCACTCACCGATTTCACCTTCGTCACGAGCACCATCGCCGAACAGACCGCTGCGCCGGGCCCGATCCTGTTGCCGGCAGCAGGAGGCGCGGCAGTTCTCCTCGCCTACGTGACCCTCACCGCGGCAGGAGCCGCTGCCGTCCTCCGTCGCGACATCAGCTGAGCCCGCACGGGGCGCCGCTGCAGTCGGCGCCTCGTGCGGATCGTGCTCACGAGCTGATGCGTACTCGCGTCCGCCGCCGGAAGTCCCGCCCGATCTTCGTCCGTTCGTCGTCCTGCAGTTCAGCGACCGCGACCGACGGGGACCCGTCCTCTCCGCACCGTGCCAGCCACTGGCCGCGCGGGTCAGCGACTCCGGAGGCCAGGACGGCCGCCGGGTTCGCGGCGGCGGCCAGGCTCACCCAACAGGTGTTGTTCGCGGCGGCCCCGCGAACCTGGACCTCGATGTGATCGTGGCGGTCCGGACCGTTGCTGGCGTACGACACGAGCAGGACATCCGCGCCCAGCCGGTCGTACTCGGTGAACAGTTCGGGGAACAGCACGTCCAGCCCGAGTGCGAGGCCGAAGCGGACCCCGTCCACTTCGAACGTCACGGGTTCCTTGCCGGCCGAGTACATCCAGTTCACCTTGGTCGCCGAGAGCGTGCGCTCGTCGTACCGGGCGACGGTCTTTCCCTGGTCGGACACGACGTAGATGCTGTTGTACGGACGCGCGTCGGGCACTTGGTGCACCGACGGGATCACGGTCCAGATCCCGAGCTCACGGGACAGCGCGGCGATCTGGTCGAGCTCGGACTGCAGCGCAGTCCAGTCGGCCCTGGTCCAGTCGGACGGGCCGATCTCGTCCGGGCCGAGCGACGACATCACCCGCTTGCTCGGGAAGCAGATCGCTCCCTCGGTGAGGTGCACCAGGCGGGCGCCCGCGGCGGCCGCCTGCCGCATCAGGAGCCGGACCTCGTCTCCGCTCTCACGGAGCATCGCGGCGTCGGTAGGGTCTTCACGGACCGTCGACTGGGTCGTGGCGATCCGCAGGATTTCCGGCATGTCTTCTCCTGTTGGAGTCGGACGGAAGTGCCGGAGGGCAGTCGTATAGGACTCGCCGGTTTTGGCGGCTCGGGCTCGGACCCGTTGTTTGAAGTTCCTGTGCGCTGTCATCTGGCCTTCCACGCACTCGCACGCGATCCCCCAGCGATCCGTCCGAGGCGGGTGACCAGGACGAGCGGCCCGAGACAGGAAGTCCCTTTGCCTTCTCGGTGTGACCGGGCTGGGGCCGGTCGACGAAGGTGAGGCGCGGGCCGCGCCGGACCCACATCCTGTCCGAAGCCCCCAGCCGGAGTCAATCAACGACGCAGTACGTCGTCCGCCGCGTCCATCGCGACGCCGACCAGCTCGGGGCTGAGGTCGACGACGGTGTTCCCGTCGGCGTCGAGCTTCCCGCTCTCGGTGATCGACAGGCCGATCAGCGCGAGCGCTCCGGCGCGGTGCCGTTGCAGGCGGACGTACGGGTCCTCGGCCGGATCCGGGCTGGTCGTGTCGTCGTACTCCCAGGCGGCGACGGCCCGTTCGGCGAGTGCCGCCGGTACGGTCACCCGGATCGCGGGCAGCGCGGCCGCGCGGAACGTCGTACCGATCAGGCCCAGCACTCGTGCGTCATTCGCATACACGTTCTGGATCGTAGGGCTCACGGGCGGCATAAAGTCGGACCTGGACGCAGTTGTTCCGGAGTACGCGCAGACGACGTTGGGAGCAGAGGGTGAGCATTCGGGTCGGGTACAAGGCCTCGGCGGAGCAGTTCGGGCCGCGGGACCTGGTGGAGTACTCCGTGCGGGCCGAGCAGCTGGGACTCGACAGTGTGACCGTGTCGGACCACTTCCTGCCGTGGCGGCACGAGGGCGGGCACGCTCCGTTCGCGCTCGCCTGGATGGCGGCGGTCGGCGAGCGTACCGAGCGGGTCCAGCTGGGTACGTCGGTGCTGACGCCGACGTTCCGGTACAACCCGGCGGTGATCGCGCAGGCCTTCGCGACGCTCGGGATGCTGTACCCGGGCCGGGTGATGCTCGGCGTCGGCACCGGCGAGGCGCTGAACGAGATCGCCGTGTCGGGGATGGAGTGGCCCGAGTTCAAGGAGCGGTTCGCCCGGCTGCGGGAGGCCGTGCAGCTGATCCGCGATCTGTGGACGAAGGACGGCGTCAGCTCCGAGGGGCCGTACTACAAGACCGTCGACGCGTTCATCTACGACCGTCCCGAGACCCCGCTGAAGGTGTACGTCGCGGCGGGCGGGCCGCTGGTCGCGAAGTACGCCGGGCGCGCCGGTGACGGGTTCATCGCGACGTCCGGCAAGGGCATGGAGCTGTACACGGACAAGCTGATGCCCGCCGTTCGCGAGGGTGCCGAGAAGGCCGGGAAGAAGTTCGAGGACCTGGACCGGATGCTCGAGGTCAAGGTGTCGTACGACCGGGACCCGGCGGCGGCGCTGGAGAACACCCGGTTCTGGGCGCCGCTGTCGCTGACGCCGGAGCAGAAGCACAGCGTGACCAGCGCGACCGAGATGGAGCGACTCGCCGACGAGTTGCCGATCGAGCAGGTCGCGAAGCGCTGGATCGTGGCGTCGGACCCGGAGGAGGTCGTGAAGCAGTTCCAGCCGTACGCCGACGCCGGTTTCAACCACTTCGTCGTCCACGGACCGGGGAACGACCAGGAGCGGTTCCTGACCCAGTTCACCGAAGACGTGCTTCCGTTGTTGCGCAAGCTTGGCTGACAATCACCAGATGGGTGATTACGAGATCGTCCAGGACAGTGACCCGCGGTGCGCCGAGCTGGAAGCGGCCGGGTACCGCGTGGTCGCCGAGTCCTGGGCGGTCCGGCTGTTCGACCCGGACCGGGAGCTGCTGGAGTCCGCGGTACGGCGGGCCACCGTCGGCGGGCTGACCATTCGTGAGCTGGGGCCGGAGTCCGCGGCGGCGCTGTACACGCTCGAGTCGACGAACCAGCCCGACTACCCCGACACGCCCGCGACCCACCACCACGTCGGCGAGCTGGCCGACATCGAGGCACTCTGGCCGGCGAACCGCGTCTTCGGCGCCCTCGACGGCAACCGCCTGGTCGGCGCCACGGTGATCCGCGAACACAACGGGTACGGCGACACCGCCTTCACCTCGGTGCTCGCGCAGTACCGCCGCCGCGGCGTCGGCCAAGCCGTCAAGGCCGCCTCGATCCTCGCGTTCCTCGACATCGGCATCACCCGCTTCAGCACCGGCGGCGCCGCCACCAACGAGGCAAGCCTGCAGGCGAACCGCTCCCTCGGCTACGTCCTCACCGAACGCTGGCGCACGTACGCCCCGGCATCGTGAGGTACTCGCACGGCGAACTGGTCGTCGTGGTCGACGTCGCGGACCTCGAGCGCGCCGCGACGTTCTGGACGGCGGTTCTCGGCTATGTCCGAGCAGGTGAGCCGTCGACGTACCAGACCCTGCTGCCGAGTGACGGCGTCGGCGTCGAGGTGTTGCTGCAGCGCGTCCCCGACCGCAAACAGTCGAAGAACCGCGTCCACCTCGACCTCCGTACGCCGGACCTCGACGCGGAGGTCGCCCGCGTCGTCGCCCTCGGCGCCCGGCGGCTGACGACCACGCCGATTCGCGAGGACGGCTGGACCTGGCATGTCCTGGCCGACCCGGACGGCAACGAGTTCTGCGTCTTGCAGCCGCCTGGTTAGTGGAGGTCCTCCGAGAGGGCCTTGGCGGCTTGGGTGAGGAGGGGGACGGCTTGTTCGACCAGGGGTTCGGTCATCCGGCCGGCGGGGCCGGAGATGGAGATGGCCAGGTGGGACGGGGCGTCGGGAACGGCGACCGCGACGCAGCGGACGCCCAGCTCCTGTTCGCCTTCGTCCATCGCGTAGCCGTTCGCCTCGGCCTGGTGGAGCTGGGCGGTGAACGCGTCGGGGTTGGTGAGCGTGTTGTCGGTGTGCTTCGGCATACCCGTGCGGTGCAGCAGCTCGCGGACCTCGGCGTCCGGGAACTGGGCGAGGATCGCCTTGCCGACCGCGGTGCAGTGCGGGAGCACCCGGCGGCCGACCTCGGTGAACATCCGCATCGAGTGCCGCGACGGCACCTGCGCGAGGTACACGATCTGGTCGCCGTCGAGCATCGCCATGTTCGCGGACTCGCCGAGCTCGTCGACGAGCCGCGCGAGGTGCGGCCGGGCGAACACACTGAGCATGTGCGACGAACTCTCGCCGAGCCGGACCAGCTTCGGGCCGAGCACGTACTGCCGGGACGGCTCCTGCCGCAGGTAGCCGAGGTCGACGAGCGTGCGGACCAGCCGGTGGATCGTCGGCAGCGGCAACCCGGAAGCGGCCGCGAGCTGCGACAGGCCCATCATGCCGCCGGCGTCGGCCATCGTCTCGAGCAGCCCGAAGGCACGCTCGATCGACTGCACGCTGCCGGTCCGGCCCTTGCCGTTCGTCTCTGCCATGTCTCCACCTTTCCGGATCACGGAAGTTTAGCGCCAGATCCCGGAACACCGGATCTTGTGTCTTCCGCAAGGTAGATATTAGTCTCCACAATACGGAAAAAGGAGGCCGGAGTGGATGACCTGATGACCGAGCTCGACCGTCGGCTGGCAGCCGCGGACGCGGCCCTGATCGCCGACTACCGCGGTGACCGCGGCGTCCGGCAGCCCGTCCACACCGTCTACGTCCCGGCCGACCGGTACGACGAGAACACCGTCGCGGACTGGGGTGCCCGGGCGCTGGAGGCACTCGACGAGCACCCGGAGTTCGGGAAGGTCCTGGACCTCCCGGACGAGGTGTACGAGCGGGTCCGCGGCAAGCTCGCACGCGAGCCGATCGAGGATCTCCGGATCGACTTCGAGGACGGCTACGGCAACCGCCCCGACGAGGAGGAGGACGCGGCCGCGATCGCCGCGGCCCGGATCGCCCGGCGGTCGCCGTACTTCGGCCTCCGGATCAAGTCGCTGGAAGCGCCGACCCGGCGCCGGGGCGTCCGGACGCTCGACCTCTTCCTCCAGCACCTGGGTACGGTCGACGACGGCTTCGTCATCACGCTCCCGAAGGTGACGTCGGTCGAGCAGGTCGAGGCGATGGTGTACGTGCTGGAGACGCTGGAGCGCCGGCATCAGCTGCCGCGGTTGACGTTCGAGATCCAGGTCGAGACCCCGCAGGCGATCCTCGGTGCGGACGGTACGGCGCTGATCGCGCGAATGGTCAAGGCCGGCGGCTCGCGCGTCACCGGTCTGCACTACGGCACGTACGACTACTCCGCCTCGCTGGGCGTCGCTGCGGCGTACCAGAGCATGGAGCATCCGGTCGCGGACCACGCGAAGGACGTCATGCAGCTCGCCGCGGCCGGCACCGGCGTCTTCGTATCCGATGGGTCGACCAACGTTCTCCCGGTCGGCGACGCGATCCACGACGCCTGGCGCCTGCACTTCCGGCTGGTACGCCGTTCGCTCGCGCGCGGCATCTACCAGGGCTGGGACATGCATCCCGCGCAACTCCCGACCCGGTTCGCGGCGACGTACCTGTTCTACCGCGAGGGCTTCGACCAGGCCGCGCTCCGGCTGCGCGCGTACCTCGGCCACGGCGAGTCCGGGTACCTCGACGAGCCGGCGACCGCCGTCGCGCTGGCCGGATTCGTACTGCGGGGCATCGAATGCGGTGCGATCGACACCACGGAGTTCGACGTGAAGGACCTCGCGAAACTCGCTCGGCGCGCCTAGCCTCGCGTCATGCGACTTGTAGCGGAGTTCACCACGGAACCCTTCGACGTGGAGGGGGCGCCGCCCGCGCACGCCACCGAGGCGCTGCGGGCGGCGGAGGCGGCCGGGCTCGACTGCGAGTTCGGTCCGCTCGGGACGCAGGTGAGCGGCGAGCAGCACCTGCTGCTGCCCGCGCTGCCGAAGGTCCTCGAGGCGGCGTTCGCCGGCGGCGCGAGCCAGGTGACCCTGCAGGTACGGCGCGATGGCTGACCAGCACCCGCTCGTCGAGGCGATCACCCCGCTGGTCGAGCGGCTGAACGCCGAGCTGATCGCGCCGGCGGACGCCCGCGACGACGACATCCCACTGAAGTGGGAGGGGGAGCCGGTGGTCGCCGTACGCCTGCCCTCTTCGAAGGCTTCGGAGGGTGGCGTGCAGAGCTTGCTGGCAGACGTCGCGGCAGAGCTCGGCGGTCCGCTGCGCGACCTGTCGCGGCACGACAAGCAGCAGGCGGTGCTGCTGCTGGAGTCGCGCGGTGCCTTCGAGTACCGGAAGTCGGCGGAGATCGTGGCCGAGGCGCTCGGCGTCACCCGCTTCACCGTCTACAACTACCTGAACCGCTCCCGCTGAAATTCAACAAACTGTTGACGGCGGGCCCGGCGGATGTCACGCTCTCGTCATACGGAAAGTTGATTTCGGGATTCGAGAAGGTGTGATCGTGAACCTGGAGGAGTTCAACTCCGCTCCGGCCGACCGCGTGCGGCCGGCGCTGGCGGCCTGCTGCGACGTACCGCGGTGGGTCGACGCGATCCTCGCCAAGCGGCCGTACGGCGAGGTCGCCGCACTGACCGCGGTCGCCGACCAGGTACTGCGGGAGCTCGACGACGACGAGGTCGACCGGGCCCTGCAGGCGCACCCGCGGATCGGCGACCGGCCGCAGGGCGCGAGTACCGAGGCGGCCTGGTCGCGGTCCGAGCAGTCCGGGGTCGGCGACGACGCCGGCGTCCGCCAAGAGCTTGCCGAGGGCAACCGTCAGTACGAGGACCGGTTCGGCCGGGTGTTCCTGATCTGCGCCACCGGACTGTCGGCGGCGCAGATGCTGAGCAGCCTGCGGACCCGGCTCACGCACGACGACGCGACCGAGGCGGCAGTTGTCCACGAGGAGCTGCGGAAGATCGCGCTGCTCCGGTTGAGCAAGGTGGTGACGGCATGAGCTCCTTGTCCACGCACGTACTGGACACCGCACTGGGCCGACCGGCTGCCGGCGTTCCGGTGCAGCTGTATCGCGGTGACGTTCCCGAAGCGTCGGGTACGACGGACGCCGACGGCAGGATCGGCGAGCTCGCGCCGAAGCTCGAGCGCGGGACGTACCGGCTGCGGTTCGACGTCACGACGTACGCGGAATCCACCGGCCAGGACATCTTCTTTCCCGAGGTCTCCGTGACCTTCACGGTCGCCGACGAGCGGCACTACCACGTCCCGTTGCTGCTCAGCCCGTTCGCGTTTTCCACCTACCGAGGGAGCTGATCTCAGATGGCCATCCACCTGGGAGCCAACCAGTACGGCAAAGCCGAGAACCGCGTCGTCCGCATCTACCGTGACACGCCCCGCCACCAGATCCGCGACCTGAACGTGTCGACCGCGCTCCGCGGCGACTTCGAGGCCGCGCACACCACCGGCGACCAGGCCGGCGTACTGCCGACCGACACGCAGAAGAACACCGCCTTCGCGTTCGCCAAGGAGAAGGGCATCGGCGCGATCGAGGACTACGCGCTGACCCTCGGCGACCGGTTCCTGGAGGCGTCGCCGGCCGCGTCCGGCGCCCGGATCGCGGTCGAGGAGTACTCCTGGGAGCGGATCCTCGTCGACGGTCAGGAGCACGACCACTCGTTCGTCCGGAGCGGCGCCGGCGTCCGGAACACGGTCGTCAACATCGACGGCCGCGGCGCGGACCGGAAGGCGTACGTGGTCTCCGGGATCAGCGACCTGATCGTCCTGAAGTCCACCGGGTCCGAGTTCCACGGGTTCCTGAAGGACGAGTACACGACGCTGCAGGAGACGGACGACCGGATCCTCGCGACCTCGCTGGTGGCGCGCTGGCGGTACGACCACACGGAAGTCGACTGGGACAAGTCGTACGACGCGGTCAAGGCGCTGCTGCTGTCGCGCTTCGCCACGATCCACAGCCTCGCGTTGCAGCAGACCTTGTACGGCATGGGTTCCGCCGTACTCGAAGAGCATCCGGAAGTTGCCGAGATCAAGTTCTCGGCGCCGAACAAGCACCACTTCCTGGTCGACCTGTCGCCGTTCGGGGTCGAGAACCCGGGCGAGGTCTTCATCGCCGCGGACCGCCCGTACGGCCTGATCGAGGCCACGGTGACCCGCGACGACGCCGGCGACTCGGGCAGTGCCTGGGTCAACATGGCCGGCTTCTGCTGATGTCCCGGATCGTGATCGAGGGCGCCTACGTGGCGACCCTCGATCCGGCCCGGCGCGAGTTCACCGGCCACGTGGTTGCCGAGGGCAATCGCCTGGTGGCGGTCGGGCCCGGGCCCGCTCCGACGTACGACGATGCCCGGGTGGTCGACGGGCGCGGCTGCCTGGTGACGCCGGGGTTCGTGAACACGCACCAGCATCTGTACCAGTGGGTGACGCGCGGGCTCGCTGCCGACGCGACGCTCTTCGAATGGCTGACAACGCTCTACCCGGTCTGGGCGCGGATCACCCCGGACACCGTGAACGTCGCGGCCCGGGCCGCGCTCGCCCAACTGGCGCTCACCGGGTGTACGACGGTCGCCGACCACCACTACGTCTTCCCGGGTGGGGATCTGCTCGCGGCCGAGATCGAGGCGGCCCGCGAGATCGGGCTGCGCTTCCATCCCGCGCGCGGGTCGATGGACCGCGGTCAGAAGGACGGCGGGCTGCCGCCGGATTCGGTGGTCGAGGACCGGGACGCGATCCTGATCGCGACCGAGGACGCCATCGACCGTTGGCACGACCCGGCATCCGACTCGATGCTGCAGATCGTGGTGGCGCCGTGCTCGCCGTTCAGCGTGAGCGGCGAGCTGATGCGCGAATCGGCCGAGCTCGCCCGGCGTCGCGGCGTACGGCTGCACACGCATCTCGCGGAGACGACGGACGAGACGTCGTGGTGCCGGGAGACGTACGGGTGCACGCCGCTCGAGTACGCCGACCGCCTCGGGTGGACCGGGCCGGACGTGTGGTTCGCGCACGGGATCCACTTCGACGACGCGGAGATCAAGCACCTCGGCGGTACCGGCACGGGCGTCGCGCACTGCCCCAGCTCGAACGCCCGCCTCGGCGCCGGTATCGCCCGTACCGCTGATCTCCGCGCCGCCGGATCCCCCGTCGGCCTCGGCGTGGACGGTGCCGCCAGCAACGAATCCGGCAGCCTCGTCGAGGAACTCCGCCACGCGCTGTTGTTCGCCCGAGCCCGCGGCGGCCCCCAGGCGCTGACGGTCCGCGCCGCCCTCGAGATGGCCACCCTCGACGGTGCCCGCATCCTCGGCCGCAGCGACGACATCGGCTCGCTCGAACCCGGCAAACAGGCCGACCTGGCCCTCTGGGACCTCACCGGCCTCCCCCACGCCGGCATCCCCGACCCGATCACGGCCCTCATCCTCTCCACACCCCCACCCCTCGCACTCCTCCTCGCGAACGGCCACCCCGTCGTCGAACACGCCGTACTCCAAACCGCCGACTCGCACACTCTGGCTGCCGAGGTCGCCCGCACCCAGGCCGCGCTTCTGCGCTGACAACGACAACCGCCGGGGTCGTCCACAACTGCGATCTGCCTGTCCGGGTGGGAGCTGAACGCCTGCACCTTCTTGGGCATGAACAGGAGACTGGAAGTCGTCGCGGCCGCCCGTGGCGGGTGGTTCACGCCCGGACGCACGCGCCGCCGCACAGTTCGCCGACGGCCGGAGCGAGTCGGTCGGGGAGTCCCGCTTCCGCGTCCTGATGGCGAACCACGGACTCCCCGCACCGGAGCTTCAGGTCGAGATCCGGGACGACCACGGCCGGCAGATCGCGCGCGTCGACTTCCTGGTCGCGGGCGTGCTGGTGATCGAGTTCGACGGCGCCCTGAAGTACGCCGACGGCCCGGGCGCGGTGGTCGCGGAGAAGTGGCGCGAGGGCCGCCTGCGCGAGCGGGGGGACGGCGTACTCCGCTTCGGCTGGGCGGATCTGAACCGTCCGCACGAGACGGCCGCGCGGATCTGGCGGGGGATCGCGAGACATACGCCGGGGTCGCACGACAAGCAATAGCGTGTCGCGCGACCCCGGCGGGGGTGCTCAGTGGAGCAGGTCGCCGTTGAGCCAGACGGCTTGGATGTCGGCGGGGGTGCCGAGGGTGAAGATTCGGGCTAGGGCCTCGTCCGTGTCTTCGGCGTGGGTGATGGCTACCGAGAGGGGGGAGCCTTCGGCGGGGCGGAGGAGTTGGGCGTCGAAGTACTGGCCGACCGAGAGGTGGCCTACCCGCGGGAGGTCGAGGGCCTCGGCGCCGGCGGTGGTGGCGAGGTAGAGGAGGTGGGCGGCCGTGAGCGGGCGGCCCTGGTCGCCGAGGAGTTGCTGGCAGAAGTACGCCTGCAGGCCTTCCTTGAGGAGGGAGAAGCCGGTGCCGGCGCCGACGTCCGACCCGAGCGCGACGCGTACGCCGTACTGCAGGTGGCGCGTCAGCGGGAACAGTCCGCTGCCGAGTGCGGCGTTGCTTGTGGGGCAATGGGCGACGGTGGCGCCGCTGGTCGCGAGGGTCTTGAGCTCGACGTCCGTCGGGTGCACGTTGTGGGCGAGCACGGTACGCCGGTCCACCAGCCCGTGCCGGTCGTACGTCGTCACGTAGTCGCTGCCGCCGAACAGGTCGGCGACTGTCGCGATCTCGGCCTCGTTCTCGTTCACGTGCGAGGTGAACAGCGCGCCGGGGATCGCGTCCATGAGGTCGCGGCAGGTGGCGAGCAGGTCGTCGGTGCAGGACAACGAGAAGCGCGGCGTGACGGCGTACCGGTTCCTGCCGACGTTGTGCCAGCGGTTCGCGAGCGCGAGCGATTCGGCGTACGCGCGGACCGGGGTGGTGAGCAGCTCCGGCCGCAGCAGCCTGTCGCTCAGGACGAGGCCACTCGTCACCCGCAGGCCGACCTCGGACGCGGCGTTGAAGAGTGCGTCGACGGCGTCGGCGTAATGCGCCCCGAAGACGAGCGCGGACGTCGTACCGGCCGCTGCCAGTCCGCGGACGAACTCCTGCGCGACGCCGGTCGCGTAGGACACGTCGGCCATCCGCGCCTCTTCCGGGAGCGCGTATCGGTCCAGCCACTCGAGCAGCGGCAGGCCGAGGCCGCCGACCGCGCGGATCTGCGGGAAGTGCACGTGGGTGTCGACGAACCCGGGGAGCACGACGCCGTCGCGGAGGTCCACGACCTGCTCGGCGGGGTGTGCCTCGCGGATCTGCAGGTACGGGCCGCGGGCAACGATCAGGCCGTCCTCGACGAGCAGGCCGGCGTCGCTGTCGACCCGCAGCCCGGCGCCCGCGAACGGGCTCTCCGGGGTGTCGATGAACGTGCCACGGTAGAGAGTCATGCTTGTGCCTTACGCTGAGCCGAGGCGGGGCGACGCTCGGCAGATCGAGCCGACACGGGAAGCCGCGCGGCGGACTGCGCCGCGGCGGACGACGCCCCGGCTGTTTGTTCGGTGAAGCGTTCGAGGAGCCAGGCGGCGACGCTGACGGCGATCACGGCCGGCTGCTTGCCGATGATGCTCGGGATGCCGATCGGGGTGGTGATCCGCGCGATCGCCTCGGCCGGGTTGCCGTCGTCGGCGAGCTTGCGCTGGAACCGGGTCCACTTCGCGCTCGACCCGATCAACCCGATGGTGGCGAGCTGGTCGTTCCGGATCGCGGCGTCGCAGAGCGCGGCGTCCTCGGCGTGGTCGTGCGTCATGATCACGACATGTGTACCGGGCGGCAGCTCACCGACGACCAGCTCGGGAAGCACCGGCACGTTGTGCACATGGACCTGCGCGACCGCATCGTCCAGTACGCCGAGCCGCTCGCCCGTCAGCTGGTCCGCGCGCGAGTCGACGAGGTGCAGCTCGATGTCGTGCCGCGCGAGGATCCGCGCCAGCTCGAGGCCCACATGCCCGACCCCGAAGATCGCCACCGACGGCACCACAGGCAACGGCTCCAGCAGCAACCTCACCTCACCACCACAACACTGAACCCCGTGCTGGTACGGCGCTTTGTCCGACAACGCCGCGGTCAATACCTCAGGAGCAGCCGCCCCGCCGGCGATCATCTCCCGGGAGCGCTCGACCCCCAGCGCCTCCAGATTGCCGCCGCCGACCGTCCCCCAGACGTGGTCCACGGCAACAACCATCTTCGCCCCGGCCTCGCGGGGCGCATGTCCACGAACAGACAGCACGGTCACCAGCACCCCGGCCTGACGCCGAGCCCGGAGCCGTTGCACAGCCTTCACCCACTCCATGAGGCACCTCCGCGGGCCCGATCGAGCGCCCAGTAGACCGCTTCCGGTGTTGCGGGGGAGGCGAGGTCGACGCTGGTGCCAGGTGGGCCGAAGGCAGCGGCTGCCTGGCGTAGCGCCTCGCGGACGGAGAAGGCCAGCATCAGCGGCGGTTCGCCTACTGCCTTCGAGCCGTAGACGACACCTTCCTCGTGCGCCTTCTCCAGCAGCGTCACGTTGAAGACCTCCGGCATCTCCGAGAAGCTCGGGAGCTTGTAGGTGCTGGCGGCCTGCGTGGACAGCCGGCCGGTCTTCGTGTCCCAGCGGAGGTCCTCCAGCGTCAACCACCCGGCGCCCTGCACGAACCCGCCCTCGATCTGGCCGATGTCGATCAGCGGGCTGAGGCTGTCGCCGACGTCGTGGACGATGTCGACGCGCCGCAGCGTGTACGAACCGGTGAACCCGTCGACCTCGACCTCCGCCGCGGCCACGCCGTACGCGAAGTACTTGAACGGCTCGCCACGCATCGCGTTCGCGTCCCAGTGCAGCCCTTCGGTCCGGTAGAACCCGGCCGCCCACAGTTGCACCCGCTGGTGATACGCGAGATTGACCAGCTCGTTCCAGTCCACGCCGTCGCCGGACAGCCCGCGGACGACGCCGTCGGCGAAGCGCACATCCAGAGGACTGATCCCGAGCTTCCCGCCGGCGACCTGCGCCAGCCGCTCGCGGATCTGCTCGCACGCGTTCTTGATCGCCGCGCCGTTCAGATCAGCACCCGAAGAGGCGGCGGTCGCGGACGTGTTCGGCACCTTGTCGGTCCGTGTCGGAGCCAGTCGCACCCGGGACAGCGGTACGCCGAGGGTGGTCGCCGCGACCTGCAGCATCTTCGTGTGCAGGCCCTGCCCCATCTCGGTGCCGCCGTGGTTGATCAGCACCGACCCGTCCTTGTAGACGTGCACCAGCGCACCCGCCTGGTTGAACGCGGTCAGGTTGAACGAGATCCCGAACTTCACCGGCGTCATCGCCAACGCACGCTTCACCTGCGAATGCGCAGCGTTGAACTCGGCAATGTCGGCAGCCCGTCGCTCCACGTCCCCGGCAGCGAGCACCTGCGACCAGCAGGACTCCAGCCGATCCGCGTGCCGCACCGGCTGGCCGTACGGCGTGGAGTCGCCCGGCTGGTAGAAGTTCCGCCGGCGCAGCTCCAAGGCGTCGTACCCGAGCAGCGGCGCGCACCGTCCGAGGATGTCCTCGATCACGAGCATCCCCTGCGGCCCGCCGAATCCGCGGAACGCGGTCTGCGACGTCTTGTTGGTCTTCGCGATCTGCCCGTCGACGCGAACGTGCGGGATCTCGTACGCGTTGTCGATGTGGCACATCGCCCGCGCCAGCACCGGCTCGGAGAGGTCGAGGCTCCATCCGCCGTCCGCGGTGATCGTCGCGTCCAACGCCAGCAACCGGCCGTCGGACGAGAAGCCCACCGTCCAGCGGCTGTGGAACCCGTGCCGCTTGCCCGACATCGTCAGGTCCTGCGTCCGGTTCAGCCGCAACCGCACCGGCCGCCCGGTCAGCGTGGCACCGAGCGCCGCGATCGCCGCGAACCCGTGCGGCTGCATCTCCTTGCCGCCGAACCCGCCGCCCATCCGCAGGCACTGCACCGTCACCGAGTGACTGGCCAGCCCGAGCACATGCGCGACGATCTCCTGCGTCTCGGACGGGTGCTGCGTACTCGACTGCACGAAGATCTGCCCGTACTCGTCGACCTGGGCCAACGCCGCGTGCGTCTCCAGGTAGAAGTGCTCCTGGCCCGCGAACTCGAACTCGCCGTTGAATACGTAGGCAGCCTTGCCGAGCGCGTCGGTGACGTCGCCGCGCTCCAGGTGCCGCCCGATGCCCTGGAAACTCCCGGCCGCGATCGCCTCGCGGACGGTCACCAGCGACGGCAGCGGCTCGTACTCGACCTCCACGGCCGCCGCTCCGAGCCGCGCGGCCTCCAACGTCTCCGCGAGTACCCAGCACACTGCATGCCCGTTGAACATCACCTCGTCCGGGAACAGCGGCTCGTCGTGCTTCACGCCCGCGTCGTTGACCCCTGGTACGTCGTCCCCGGTCAGCACCCGGACAACCCCGGGCACGTCGTACGCCGGCTTCACCCGGAGCGCGGTGATGCGTGCGTGCGCGTGCGGCGACTGCACCGGCCATGCGTGCAGTACGTCGCGAGTACGCATCACCAGATCGTCTGTGTACAAGGCGGTTCCGGTCACGTGCAGTGCGGCGCTCTCATGCGGCAGCGGTACGCCGACAACCGCGGCGGCCGGCCGTTCCGACAGCGAGCTCATGCTCCGACCTCCTGGAAGTAGAAGCGCAGTAACGACTGGCCGAGCATCGCGGAGCGGTACGACGAACTCGCGCGGTGGTCGTCCATCGGCGTACCCTCACCGGCCAGCACCGCGGCGGCGGTCCGTACGGTCGTCTCGTTCCATGGCCGGCCGATCAGCGCGGCTTCGGTCGCACCGGCTCGCAGCGGGGTGGCGGCGACACCGCCGAGGCCGATCTTCGCGTCCCGTACAACACCGTCCACGACGTCGACGGCGTACCCGATCGCGACACTGGAGATGTCGTCGAAGCGCCGCTTCGCGATCTTGTGGAACGCGGTAATCGGTGCCAACGGCAACGGAATCACGATCGACTTGATCAGCTCGTCCGGCGCCTTCACCGTCTGGCGGTATCCGGTGAAGTAGTCGGCCAACGGCACCAGCCGCTCGCCGCGGCCGGAGGCGAGAACGAGCTTGGCGTCCAGTGCCAGGAGCGCGGGAGGTGTGTCTCCGATCGGTGATCCGGTCCCGAGGTTCCCGCCGATCGTCGCGCCGTTCCGGATCAACCGCGAGGCGAACTGCGGAAACAGTTGCGCGAGCAACGGCACCCGTCCGTTCAACCGACGCTCGATCTCCGTCAACGTCAGCGCGGCGCCCAGTCGCACCTCGTCGGACCCGAAGCTAAACTCACGGAGTTCTTCGAGCCGGTCGATCGCGATGGTCAACGGCGGGCGTGACCCGAAGATGTTCACCTGGACGCCGAGGTCGGTCGAGCCGGCGACTACCACCGCGTCGTCCCGCTCACCCAGAACCGTCAAGGCAGCTTCCAGCGTGGGCGGCCGGAGGAACTCGCCCTCGGGCGAGACCATCCCGGTCGCCGCCGGAGCCGGGGGCGGCGAGTCGCGGCGTACGGCGAACGCGTCGTCCTCCGCCGGCTGGTCCAACGCATATGCAGCATCCCGAATAGGCCGATACCCCGTGCAACGGCACAAGTTCCCGCTCAGAGCATGAAGGTCGAACCCGTTGGGCCCGTGCTCGTGATCCGGAGCGCCGGCTGCGCCGGCGGGAACGGAGGAGGCGGCTTGTTCATCTGCCGCGGATGCGGCGCGACCCGGGCGGTAGTACTCGGCTGCCATGCTGCAGATGAAGCCGGGGGTGCAGTAGCCGCATTGGGATCCGCCGCGGACGGCCATCTCCTTCTGCACCGGGTGCAACTCGGCGGCCGACCCCAGACCTTCAGAGGTGATGAGCTCCTGGCCGTCCAGCGAGGCGACCGGCAGCAGGCAGGCGTTCACGGCTGTCCACTCGGTCGCCGACGATGTGCCGGGGCGGGCGACCAGCACCGAGCAGGCGCCGCACTCGCCTTCGGCACATCCCTCCTTGGCGCCGGTCAGACCCCGGTTGCGGAGCCAGTCGAGGACGGTGGTGTGGACGGAGACGTCACCGATCGGGGTGACGTCGCCGTTCACGGTCAGAGCGGGTGTGCGCAGGGCTTGCATGGTCATCGGTTGCTGCTCCATCGGGTACGCGCGGAGTGGATCGGGTTGGCGTCGGACACGAAATCGTCGAACCGGTAGCCGGCGATCTTCGCGATCTCGAGCAGGGCGGCCGCGTGCTCCTGGTTCTCGCAGTTCCCGAGCCGTTCGCGGCCCTGCTCGACGATCCGTTCGTACGACTCGGCGTCCCGCACCGAGATCACCAGCGGGAACCCGAAGCGTTCCTCGTACGCCGACGTGATCGCGGTCAGCTCGTCCCGCTCGGGATCGCCGAGGAACGTCAGCCCCTTGTCGGACTGGTCCCGCAGCGACGCCTCGCCGCTCAGCCCGTCGGCGACGAACTGCGACCCGAGCTGCGGGTACGCCTGGATCAGCTCGACCTGCTCGTCCTTCGAGCCGGAGAACAACGCCTCCTGGAACGACCGCCGCAGCGCATGCGTATCGGCGTACGGCCGCATCTCCCACGCCCGCTCGACCGCCCAGCGCGGGCCCTGGAACAGGCCGCCGAAGGTCTCGACGAACTCGGCCTGCGTCATCTTGTTCACCTGGTCCAGCCGGACCGTGTCGCCGGGCTGCCCCGCGACCGCCGGGCCGAAGTTCTTGCCGACGTGGTGGAACAGGATGTTCAGGAAGATCGCGGTCAGGCTGCCGAGCGTGATGCCGCTGCCGAAGATGATCTGGGCCCAGTGCGGCACCGCCTGCGCCACCTGCGGCTGCGCGGTGACGTACATCGCCAGCCCGACGCTGGTCGCGACGATCACCACGTTGCGGTGGTCGTGGAAGTCGACCTTGGCGAGCGTCTGGAACCCGACCACGGCGACCGTCGCGAACATCGCCAGCGCCGCGCCGCCGAGCACCGGATGCGGTACGCCGGCCACGATCGCGCCGGCCTTCGGCAGCAGCCCGATCAGGATCATGATCGCCCCGGCGGTGGCGACCACCCAGCGGCTGCGGATCCGGGTCAGCCGGACCAGTCCGACGTTCTCCGCGAAGCACGTGTACGGGAACGAGTTGAAGACGCCGCCGATCGTGGTCGCCAGGCCGTCGGCGCGCAGCGCCCGGGCGATGTCCTCGCGGCCGATCCGCTTCTCGACGATCTCCCCGGTCGCGAACACGTCACCGGTGGTCTCGACCGCGGTGATCAGCATGACCACGATCATCGAGATGATCGCCGCGACCGAGAACTTCGGCCAGCCGAAGTAGAACGGCTGCGTCACCCCGACCCAGGCCGCGTCGTGCACCGCGCCGAAGTGCGCGTCACCGAACGCCCAGGCGACCAGCGTCCCGGCCACCAGGCCGACCAGCACCGCGATGGTCGCCATGAACCCCTTGAACACGCGCTGGATCAGCACGATCAGCGCCAGCGTGCCGAGCGCGTACGCCATGTTCTTGCCGCTGGTCGGTGCCGCCGTCGGTCCCGCCCCGCCGACCGCGTCCCCGGCCGCGACCGGCAGCAGCGCCAGGCCGATGATCGTGATCACCGAGCCGGTCACCACCGGCGGGAAGAACCGGATCAGCTTGCTGAAGTACGGCGCGATGAAGAAGGTGGCCAGGCCGGCGACCAGGACGGAGCCGTAGATGACGAGCAGACCGTTGGTACCGCCCCCGGCCGCGAGCCCGATCGCGATCATCGGCGAGACCGCGGTGAACGTGACGCCCTGGAGCAGCGGCAACCGGACGCCGACCTTCCAGAAGCCGACGGACTGGATGATCGAGGCGATCCCGCAGGTGAAGAGGTCGGCGTTGATCAGGTGGATCAGCTGCTCGGTGTTCAGGCCGATCGCGCCGGCGAGCAGGATCGGTACGATCACCGCTCCGGCGTAGAACGCCAGCACGTGCTGGGTGCCGTACACCGCGAGCTTTCCAGGGGGCAGCACCTGGTCGACGGGGTGGCGGCTGGGCCGCAGGTTTGCCTTCATCGGGGACACGCTCCTCGGCTGCGTGGGGCGGCGGGGGATTTGAACCTGCCCCTGAGCATCGGCTCAACAGACTGTGGATTGCACCCGGCGAACCTCCGAAGATGAACAGCTGGAGAACGCCCTGTTTTGTGTGATCACACAACTACAGCGATTTGAGCGCCAGGAACACGTCGACCCGGTCCTCGAGGCTTGACAGATCGCGTCCGGTCAGTTGCTCAACGCGTTCGATCCGGTAGCGAACGGTGTTGACATGCAGGTGCAGCGCCTCGGCCGTCCGGGTCCACGAGCACGAGCAGGCCAGGAACGCCTGCAGCGTCGTGAGCAGGTCGGCGTGGGTACGCCGGTCGTGGTCGAGGACCGCCCCGAGGACGCGGTTGCTGTAGGTACGCCGTACGTCGTCGGGCAGCGTGGCGAGCAGCAGGACGTGCGAAGCGACCTCGTCCGACGTGACGACCGAGACCGGTGCGCGGGCCGCGCCGGCCGCACGCTGGGCGAACCGTGCCTCCTCGAGCGCCCCGGCGAGCGCGTCGATCGCCGTCTCGCCGCTGATCCCGACCGCGAGATGCGCCCGGTTCAGCCCGGGAGCGAGCCGGCCGATGGCGCGCCGGAGGTGCTCCGCGAGTTCCGGCGTGTACGGCAGGAAGCCGACGAGCAAACCGTCCCGCCCGGGCGCGACGACCGCGGGACCGACCGTCAGCGCGACGTCCTCGAGCAGCGTCAGCGCGACCTCACTGGGGCCGTGGTCGCTGCCGTCGTCGCGGAGACCGGCGACCGCGACGACCAGCGGTCGCTCCGAGTGTGCGCCGGCCTGCCGCAGGCGCGCGGCGACCTCGGTCTGTGGCGCGCCGGACTCGACGAGCGCCAGCGCGTCCGCGACCAGCGGGCGAAGCGCCCGGCGCCCCTCGTCGCGACGGGCGCGATCGAGGGCGGCGATCGCGCACAGCTCGTGAACCGCCTCGACGTGGTCGTGCGACCAGGTCGTGTGGTCACCGTCGATCGCCAGGAACCACGCCGTCAGCCGGTTCCCGAACCCAGACCCCACCGGAAACAAGCTGTACGCCGCCCCGCCCCCGCTCGCCCCGCCCCCAACCGCCCCGCCCCCGCTCGCGCCGGCCCCGGACGCCCCGGCCCCGGACGCGCCGGCCCCGGTCGCGCCCGCCCCGCCTGCCCTGCCTGCCGCGCCCGCCCCGCCCGTCCTGCCTGCCGCGCGGGCGGCGGGGACGGCACGCGCCGAGCCAGCTGCACTTGTCGTGCCGGTCGCGGCCGGTGGGGCGGCGACTGCCGGCAGTCGGTCCGCGGTCAGGAACCGATGGGTCACTGCGTCGAGCGTGTCGGGGTCGAGCTCACTCGGTCCTGGTACGACGTGCCGCCCGGTCGGCGTCAGCACCCGGCAGTCGTGCCCGATCTCGGCGGAGATCCGGGCCGCGAGCTCGTCCAGGCTGCGCCCGGCGGCGATCGACGACAACAGCTGCCGCTGCCGGACCAGGCTGGCCGACAACCGCGCGCCGGTCTCCGCCGACCCGGCCGCCGCGACGTACTCCGTGACGTCCGCGAACGCGACCTCGATCGGCACCTCGACAAGCGTCATCCGATGCTGCCGGCACGCCGCCAGCAGATCCTCCGGTACGTCGCCCAGTTGCGCCTTGCCCGCGAGGATCGTGGTCGCCCCGCGGGCCGCGACCGACGCCACGAACACCTCGCTGTCCTCCGGCTGCCGCCGCCAGACGAGCCCGGTCAGCACCACCTCGCCACCGCTCAGGTACCGCCCCGGCTCCAGCAGGTCGGTCGTCACCAGCCGCCCGATCGGGCGATCCAGCACGCCGCCCGCGGCGTACAGCAGGCGCAACCCGAGCTCGGGCGCGTCAAGCAGTTCGGCAAGCAGCACGGCGACCTCCTTTAGAGGAACGTACAACGCGCGCGTACGCGGGGGACAGCCCTCATATAGGACGCCCGGGCGCTTGACGGCCCGCACCCGTCGACTTATGGTCATTTCGCAGAACAGAATTCAAGTTCCACAATGCGGAAAGTTGGAGACGGGATGAGTCACCAGTTGCGGTACACGGTGAACTGTTCGTTGTTGTTCACCGAGCTGCCCCTGCTCGAGCGGCCCGCGGCTGCCCGGCGGGCCGGGTTCAGCGCGGTGGAGTTCTGGTGGCCGTTCGTCGAGGCTGTCCCCCCGGACCGCCAGGTCGACGCGTTCGTGACCGCGGTCACCGACGCCGGCGTGCAGTTGACCGGCCTGAACTTCTTCGCCGGCGACATGCCCGGCGGCGACCGCGGCCTGGTGTCCTGGCCGAAGCGGTCCGGCGAGTTCCGCGACAACATCGACGTCACGGTCGGCATCGGCGAACGCCTCGGCACCCAGGGCTTCAACGCCCTGTACGGCAACCGGGTGGACGGCGCGACCGAGCAGGAGCAGGACGAGGTCGCGGTCGAGAACCTCGGGCTCGCCGCGCAGGCCGCCGCGCGGATCGGCGCCACCGTCCTGCTCGAGCCGGTCAGCGGCGCACCGCGGTACCCGCTGAAGCTCGCCGCGGACGCGCTCGCCGTGATCGACCGCGTCCAGGCGGCGTACGACGTACCGAACCTCGGGCTGCTCGCGGACCTGTACCACCTCGCGGTCAACGGCGACGACGTCGACCGGGTGATCGCCGAGCACACCGACCGGATCGCACACGTGCAGATCGCCGACCACCCGGGCCGCAACGAGCCCGGCACCGGCACCCTCCCGCTCGACGCCCAGCTCAGCGCCCTGGAGGCGAACGGCTACGCCGGCTGGGTCGGACTCGAGTACAAGCCGTCCACCACCACAGAAGCAAGCTTCGGCTGGCTGCCGTACGAGCGCCGCTGAATCCTCTAGGAGACGAAAATGACGAACATCGCCTTCATCGGCCTCGGCATCATGGGCAACCCGATGGCCGTCCACCTCGCCAACGCGGGCCACTCCGTGACCGGCGTCGACCGCAGTCCGGAGCGCGCCGCCGCACTCGTCGAGGCCGGCGGCCGCGCCGTCGGTTCGATCGCCGAGGCGGTCAAGGGCGCCGACGTGATCTGCGTGATGGTGCCCGACTCGCCGGACGTCCAGGACGTCCTCGAAGGTGAGAACGGCGTCTTCCAGAACGCCGACACCGGAGCGCTGATCATCGACTTCTCGAGCATCCGCCCGGACGTCACGCAGCAGCTCGCCGAGCAGGCCCGCGCACTTGGCTTCCGGCTGCTCGACGCCCCGGTCTCCGGCGGCGAGGCGGGTGCCAAGAACGCCGTGCTCTCGATCATGGTCGGCGGCGAGGCGGACGACTTCGCGCAGGCCAAGCCGGTGTTCGACGCGGTCGGCAAGACCGTCGTCCACGTCGGCCCGAGCGGCTCCGGCCAGACCGTCAAGGCCGCCAACCAGCTGATCGTCGCCGCGAACATCCAGGCGGTCTCCGAGGCCGTCGTCTTCCTGGAGGCGTACGGCGTCGACACCAAGGCGGCCCTCGAGGTACTGGGTGGCGGTCTCGCGGGCTCGACCGTGCTGAACCAGAAGAAGGAGAACATGCTGTCGCGCTCCTTCGAGCCAGGGTTCCGGATCGACCTGCACCACAAGGACATGGGCATCGTCACCGCGGCCGCCCGCGAGGCCGGTGTCGTCGTACCGCTGGGTGCCCTGGTGGCGCAGCTGGTCGCGTCCGCCCGGGCGAACGGCGACGGCAAGCTCGACCACTCCGCGCTGCTCCGCGGCGTGGAGCGGCTGTCCGGGAAGGACGTCAACTGATGACTCGCATGCGGGCGGTGGACGCCGCCGTACTGATCCTCGAGAAGGAAGGCTCGACGCAGGCCTTCGGGCTGCCGGGGGCCGCGATCAACCCGTTCTACAGCGCGATCCGCGCGCACGGCGGGATCAAGCACGTGCTCGCCCGGCACGTCGAGGCCGCGTCGCACATGGCCGAGGGGTACACCCGGGCCCGGGCCGGCAACATCGGCGTCTGCATCGGGACGTCGGGGCCGGCCGGCACCGACATGATCACCGGGCTGTACTCCGCCGCCGCGGACTCGATCCCGATCCTGTGCATCACCGGGCAGGCGCCGGTCGCGAAGCTGCACAAGGAGGACTTCCAGGCCGTCGACATCTCCGCGATCGCCAAGCCGGTCGCGAAGTGGGCGGTCACCGTGATGGAGGCCGCACAGGTCCCGGGCACCTTCCAGAAGGCGTTCCAGGTGATGCGCGAAGGCCGTCCGGGCCCGGTGCTGATCGACCTGCCGATCGACGTCCAACTGACCGAGATCGACTTCGACATCGACACCTACGAACCGCTGCCCGTCTCCCGGCCCGCGGCCACCCGGGCGCAGGCGGAGAAGGTGCTCGACATGCTCGGGGCCGCAGAGCACCCGCTGATCGTCGCGGGCGGCGGCATCATCAACGCCGACGCGGCCGACCTGCTGGTCTCCTTCGCGGAGCTGACCGGTGTTCCCGTCGTACCGACGCTGATGGGCTGGGGTGCGATCGCGGACGACCACCCGTTGAGTGCGGGCATGGTCGGGTTGCAGACCTCGCACCGGTACGGGAACGCGACGCTGCTGGCGTCCGACCTGGTGCTCGGGATCGGCAACCGGTGGGCGAACCGGCACACCGGCGGGCTGGACGTGTACCGCGGTGAGCGCAAGTTCATCCATGTCGACATCGAGCCGACCCAGATCGGGCGGGTGTTCGCGCCCGACTACGGCGTGGTGTCGGACGCCCGGGCCGCGCTCGAGGTGTTCGTCGAGGTCGCCCGCGAGCGGGCCGGGTCGCTGCCGGACCGTACGGCGTGGGCCGCGGAGTGCCGGGAACGTCGTACGACTCTGCAGCGGAAGACGCACTTCGACGCGGTGCCGATCAAGCCGCAGCGGGTGTACGAGGAGATGAACCGCGCCTTCGGGCCGGACGTCCGGTACGTGTCGACGATCGGGCTGTCGCAGATCCAGGCGGCGCAGATGCTGCACGTGTACCGGCCGCGGCACTGGATCAACGCCGGCCAGGCCGGTCCGCTCGGCTGGACCGTGCCGGCGACTCTGGGTGTTGCCACTGCCGATCCCGAGAGCACGGTCGTGGCGCTGTCGGGCGACTACGACTTCCAGTTCCTGATCGAGGAGCTGGCGGTCGGGGCGCAGTTCAACATCCCGTACATCCACGTCGTGGTGAACAACTCGTACCTCGGCCTGATCCGCCAGGCGCAGCGGAACTTCGACATGGACTACTGCGTGCAGCTGTCGTTCGAGAACATCAACAGCCCCGAGGTCGCGGGGTACGGCGTCGACCACGTGAAGGTCGTCGAGGGCCTCGGCTGCAAGGCGCTGCGGGTGTCCGAGCCGGACGGGATCCTGCCGGCTCTCGAGCAGGCGAAGAAGCTGATGGTCGAGCACCGGGTCCCGGTCGTCGTCGAGGTCATCCTGGAGCGGGTCACGAACGTGTCGATGGGGGTCGAGATCGACAACGTGATCGAGTTCGAGGACCTGGCGATCGCGCCCGAGGACGCGCCCACGGCTCTCGCGTTGCTGGACTGATGGGTACGGCGTCGTTCGAGGGGTTCGGCCTCCGGATGGTGGTCGCCTCGGACAAGTTCAAAGGAACGCTGACCAGCGCCGAGGTCGCGGAGGCGGTCGGCGTCGGGGTACAACGAGTCTGCCCCGACGCCACCGTGATCTCGGTACCAGTAGCCGACGGCGGCGACGGCACCCTGTCGGCCGCCGTCGCCGCCGGCTACACCTTGTTCCCCGTCGCCGCCTCCGGCCCCACGGGCGAACCGGTCCGGAGCGGCTACGCCCGCCTGGGCGACACCGCGGTCGTGGAACTCGCCGACGTCTCGGGCCTGGTCCGCCTTCCCGACGACAGGCCCGCTCCCCTCACGGCAACGTCGTACGGCACAGGAGAGGTCATCGCCGCGGCCGTAGACGCCGGCTGCACCCGGATCATCCTCGGTATCGGCGGCAGCGCCTCCACCGACGGGGGCCGAGGCATGATCAGCGCCCTCGCCGGTGAGCCTCACCCGCACTCCGGAAACAATTCGGCGCTGGGCGACGAAAAACTTCCGGAAACCGGGGCGTCTCTTGCAGCACTTCGTGGACGACTCGAAGGCGTACGGGTGGTCGTCGCGTGCGACGTCGACAACCCGCTGACCGGACCCCGGGGCGCGGCGGCTGTCTACGGGCCGCAGAAGGGTGCGACCCCGGAGCAGGTGGTGCGGTTGGATGCCGCCTTGACCGAGTGGGCGGATCTGGTCGCCCGGGAGACGGGGAGGGATCTGCGGGACGTACCGGGCGCGGGCGCCGCCGGTGGGGTCGGGTTCGCGGCGATCGCGCTGCTGGGGGCGGAGCTGAGGCCCGGGATCGACCTGGTGCTGGAGATGGTGCGGTTCGGCGAGAAGGTTGCCGGTGCGGACCTGGTGGTCACCGGCGAAGGTGCTCTCGACGAACAGACCCTGCACGGAAAAGCCGTCGCCGGGGTAGCGGCCGCCGCAGTCGGATCCACCGCTGGAGGTCTTCCAGTGGTTGCCGTTTGCGGCGTGAACAAGCTGGCGCCGGAGCAGCTCAAGGGGATCGGCGTCGCCGCGGCCTACGCGCTCACCGACATCGAACCCGACGTACGGCGGTGTATCGCCGAACCCCGCCCGCTCCTCGAGGCGCTCGGAGAACGGATCGCGGTGGAGCACCTTACGATGACACGAAGAGAGAAAGGCATCGCATGAACGAGCGAAGCGAGTTCATCATCAAGTACAGAACGCTTCGTGCCTCATCCGCGCCCGCAGCGAAGCGAGGACGTGGATGAGTCTTCTGGATCTCGTGATACGAGCCCGTCGGGTCGTGCGTGGCGGAGGCGAGCAGGCGGCAGCCATCGGGGTGCGGGACGGGCGGATCGCCGTGGTCTCGCCGTACGACGCCGAGCTCGACGCCGCGGCCGATCTCCGCCTTGCCGACGACGAGGTACTGCTGCCAGGGCTCGTCGACTCCCACGTGCACGTGAACGACCCGGGCCGCACCGACTGGGAGGGCTTCACCTCCGCGACCAAGGCCGCCGCGGCGGGCGGTGTCACGACGATCGTCGACATGCCGCTGAACAGCATCCCGCCGACCTGCGACGTCCCGGCGCTCACGCTCAAGCGCAAGACCGCCGAGACCCAGGCGTACGTCGACGTCGGCTTCTGGGGCGGCGCGATCCCGGGCAACGTCCCGGACCTGCGCCCCCTGCACGAGGCCGGCGTGTTCGGGTACAAATGCTTCCTGCTGCACTCCGGCGTGGACGAGTTCCCGCCGCTCGACGCGGATCAACTGGCGGCCGCGATGCGCGAGATCGCGAGCTTCGACGGGCTGCTGATCGTGCACGCCGAGGACGCGCACCGAATCGACGAGGCGACCCAGCCCGACGGCGCGAGCTACCGGGCCTTCCTCAACTCCCGCCCCCGAACGGCGGAGAACGAGGCCGTCCAGCATGTCGTCGACCTCGCCCGCGAGACCGGCTGCCGGGTCCACATCCTGCACGTCTCCAGCGCCGAGGTCCTCCCGCTGCTCGCGAAGGCCCGGGCCGACGGCGTCCGGATCAGTGCGGAGACCTGCCCGCACTACCTCAGCTTCGACGCGGAGGACATCCCGGACGGCGCCACGCAGTACAAGTGCTGTCCGCCGATCCGCGAGGCCGCGAACCGCGAGCTGCTCTGGGACGGCCTCCGCGACGGCACCATCGACCAGATCGTGTCCGACCACTCGCCGTCGACGATCGACCTCAAACACCTGGAGACCGGCGACTTCGGCACCGCGTGGGGCGGGATCGCCTCGCTCCAGCTCGGCCTGTCCGCGATCTGGACCGAGGCCCGTCGTCGCGGGTTCACCCTTCCGGACGTGGTCCGCTGGATGGCGGAGGCACCCGCCGACCAGACGGGCCTGCGGACGAAGGGCCGGATCGAGGTCGGGTACGACGCCGACCTGTGCGTGCTCGCCCCGGACGAGACGTTCACCGTCGACGCGCGCCAGCTCCAGCACAAGAACGCCATCACGCCGTACGACGGCCGCACGCTGACCGGTGTCGTCCGGAGCACCTGGCTGCACGGCGTACCCGTCGACCTCGCCGCCGACCCGCGCGGCCGGCTGCTGACCCGAGGAGAACGATGACCTTCTATGCCCCGAAGGGCGGGCTGCCCCCGCAGACCGACCTGACCACCGACCGCGCGGTCTTCACCGAGGCGTACGCCGTACTGCCGCGCGGGACGATGACGGACATCGTCACCAGCAGGCTGCCGTTCTGGGACGACACCCGGTTGTGGGTGATCGCGCGGCCGCTGTCCGGGTTCGCGGAGACGTTCTCGCAGTACATCGTCGAGGTCGCGCCGGGCGGTGGCAGCGACAAGCCGGAGACCGACCCGGCCGCCGAAGCCGTGCTGTTTGTTGTATCGGGCAACATTGTGCTGACGGTCGCGGGCGAGAAGCACACGCTCAGGTCGGGCGGGTACGCCTACCTTCCGCCGGGCGGCGACTGGACCGTGCGGAACACCAGCGACGCGCCGACGACGTTCCACCTGGTGCGGAAGGCGTACGAGCGGGTCGAGGGGATCGACGTACCGCCGGCGCTGGTCACCAACGAGGCGGACGTCGAGGGCCGGGAGATGCCGGACACGAACGGCGCCTGGCAGACCCAGCGGTTCGTGGACCCGGACGACGTACGTCATGACATGCACGTGAACATCGTGACGTTCGAGCCCGGCGGGGTGATCCCGTTCCCGGAGACGCACGTGATGGAGCACGGGCTGTACGTGCTCGAGGGCAAGGCGATCTACCTGCTGAACAAGGACTGGGTCGAGGTCCGGGAGGGCGACTTCATGTGGCTCCGCGCCTTCTGCCCGCAGGCCTGCTACGCCGGAGGGCCGGGGCGTTTCCGGTACCTGCTCTACAAGGACGTGAACCGGCACCCGAAGCTCACGCTGTGACCCGCACCCGGCGCTGAGGGGCGGGCAGGGGGTCGGTGACCAGGCGGGCGTGTCGTTCGACGTCGTACCGGGTGCCGTCGAAGGCGAGGCGTTGGCGTTCGACGCCTTCGGAGAGGAAGCCGGCACCGGCCGCCACCGCGCAGGAGGCCGGGTTGTCGAGTTGGTGGCCCAGCTCGAGGCGGTAGAGCCCGGCCTCGTGGTGGGCCCAGTTCGCGAGCGCGCGGAGGGCGTCCCGCGCGACGCCGTGGCCGCGGACGTCGGCGAGCGTCCAGTACCAGGTCCAGCCGACCCGGTGCCGGTCGATGTTCGTCACCGCCACGCACCCGATCGGGTGGTCGTCGGCGTCCGCCACGGCGTACACGTGCCCGTTGTCCAGATCCGCGACCCGGCCGATCCAGTCGACCGCGGACGCCCGGTCCACGATGCCACCCTGGCTCACCATCGCCGGATCCTCGTGCGCCGCCGCCAGCCGCAACGCGTCACCAGTCCGCCACCGCCGGAGCCCGAGCTCCCCGAGCGCGTATCCCATCCATCGAAAATACCCCCGCCACCGACTCACCATCCCGGCGCACGGCGCGTTCACCCCCACTTCAGCGAGACGCCGCCGCAGACCGCGACCAGCGCGCTGAGCACCTCGACCAGCCGGTCGCCCCGCGGGATCTTCCCGTCGTACGCCCAGTACGTCGTCTCCGGATCATGCCTGGGCGTCAGTCCGTGCCCGGTGTTCAGGCACATGAAGACTGCGATCAGCCCACCGAGCATCAGGCCCAACGGAACCGCTACCACCGACGGTGTGGCGGTCGTCGCGATCACGAGCGCGATCAGGTACCCGACCCCGGTGAAGACCAGGCAGCGCCCGCGGGCGTGTGCGGTCAGCCGGAGCAGCGCGACGCCGACCGGCCATACGACATACGCGGCGACGAGAACAGTACGCGGCACTGGTAGAGGATAGGGCGCATGGGATATCTGGATTTCAGGGATCAGGTTGTGGTGGTGACCGGGGCCAGTAGTGGGATCGGGGCTGCGGCGGCGGTGGGGTTTGCGGAGGCTGGGGCGACGGTCGCGCTGCATTACCACCGGAACGAGGAGGGGGCGAAGCACACCGTCGGGGCGGTGCAGACCGCGGGTGGTACGGCGTCGTTGCACCAGGCGGATCTCGCCGACCCGAAGGCGGCGGACGCGTTCGTCGGCGAGGTGCTCGCGCAGCACGGGCGGATCGACGTACTCGTGAACAACGCCGGCGACCTCGTGCACCGCTCCCCGATCGCCGACGTACCGGACGAGGAGTTCCACCGGATCCTGGACGTCAACCTGACCTCGGTGTTCGCGCTCAGCCGGCGGATCGTGCCGGTGTTCAGGGAGCAGGGCAACGGGTCGATCGTCAACGTCACGTCGATCGCCGGACGGACCGGTGGTGCGGGTGGTTCGGTGGTCTATGCCACGTCGAAGGGTGCCGTCAGTACGTTCACCCGCGGTCTGGCGAAGGAGTTGGCGCCGGACGGGATCCGGGTGAACGCGATCGCGCCGGGCGTGATCAAGACCCCGTTCCACGACCGGCACACCGGTGACGAGCAGATGCAGGCGATGCTGGCGACCATCCCGATGGGCCGCACCGGCACGCCGCACGAATGCGTCGGGACGATCCTGTTCCTCGCCTCCGAGCGGATGGCGTCGTACGTCACGGGCCAGATCATCGAGATCAACGGTGGACAGTTGACCCCGTAGCAACAAAAGACCGCGCTCCGCGCGGGGTACTGGAGGGGCGGCCACCTGACCCCGTAGCAAAAGAGAAAAGCAGCCGCGCTTCGCGCGGGGTGGTGAGGGGGTGGACAGTTGACCCCGTAGCAACAAAAGACCGCGCTTCGCGCGGGGTAGTGGAGGGGCGGCGCGGGTGGTCTAGGTGTTCCAAGGATCTTGCCAGTCAGGGCTGATGGTTTCGCCAGCCTGGCTGGCTAGCTTCGTGGTTGTCGCAAGCAGTTGACCGCGGCAACAACCAACACGAAGGAGAAGGATCATGAGCCTGAAGAAGATCACCCCGCTCCCGAAGAAGCACCGGGCCCCGAAGCCCGGTGCCTGCCACAAGAAGCCGGCCAAGAAGGCGCCGCGCCGCCGGCCGATCGCACGCTAGTCCTTCGACGGTGGGGCCTGCAGTTCGCGCAGGCCCCACCGGCGTGTCCGACGGGAGACGGCGATGACGATCCGGCAGGCGTTCGCGCGGTTCTGGCCGCTGACTCGCGGCGACCGGCGATGGTACGTCCTGGTGTGTTGCTGCGTGATCGCGGCAGCGGTCTGCGAGACGGTCGCGATCCTGCTCTTCGGCAACCTCACCGATCACGCCCTGGAGCAGGGCTCGCTGGCCGCGTTCTGGAGTCCGGCGGGCGCCTGGCTCGGGGTCGCGGTAGTCGGCGCGATCATCGGGTACTTCGGCAATTCGCTCGCATTCTGGAGCGGTGAACGGTTCGTACGGCGACTGCGCGCCCACGTGTTCGGGCATGTGCAGGAGTTGCCGCCGGACTTCTTCCAGCGGTACCGGCGTGGGGATCTGGTCGAGCGACTGAGCGGCGACGTCGAGGCGATCGAGCAACTGGTCGTGTCCTCGACGATCGGCCTGGTCTCGGCGATGTTCCGCGTCGTACTGTTCTCGGCCGCTGCGTTCTGGCTGCGGTGGGACCTCGCGCTGCTCACGTTCGTACTGGCACCGTTGCTGTGGCTGACGGCGAAGGTGTTCTCCGGGCCGATCCGGCGCTTCGCCCGCTCGGAGCGGGTCGCGGACGGCGCGATCACGTCCGTACTGGAGGAGTCGCTCGGGGCGATCGAGCTCACGCAGGCATACAACCGGACCCCGGCCGAAGAGCAGCGGCTGGACCGCGAGGCGGTCGCGTGGATGCGGGCGTCGGTGGGTGGTGCGCGGCGGAGCGAGCTGTACGAACAGGTCGTCGAAGTGCTGGAAACCCTGTGTGTGCTCGGGGTGATCGGGCTCGGCGTGTGGGAGATCTCGCACGGGCGGATGACGCTCGGGGCGCTGCTGTCCTTCGCCGCGTTCCTCGGGTACCTCTACCCGCCGCTGCGCAGCCTCGGCGAACTCAACCTGACCGCGACCGCCGCCACCGCCGCAACCGAGCGGCTGGAGGAGGTCCTGGCGGCCAGGGCGGCGGTGAGCGATCCGGAACACCCGGTCGAACTCGCACAGGTGCACGGGCGGGTCGAGTTCGACCGGGTCAGCTTCCGCTACCGGGGCGCGGACGTGCTGACGGACTTCGACCTGACCGTGGAGCCGGGGGAGTTCGTCGTACTCACCGGTCCCAGCGGGATCGGCAAGTCGACCGTCGCGAAGCTCCTGCTCCGCTTCTACGACCCGGCGGCCGGCCAGATCCGCCTCGACGGTGTACCCCTCCCGGAACTGGGGGTACACCGCCTCCGCGAATCCATCACCCTGCTACCACAACAAACCCACATCCTTCCCGGCACCGTCCGAACCAACCTCACCTACGGCAATCCGAACGCCACCGAGGAGGAGATCGTCGGCGCCGCACAAGCAGCCCAGGCCCACAGCTTCATCACGTCCCTCCCCGACGGTTACGACACTCGTCTCACCCCGACGACCCTCTCGGGCGGCCAGCTGAAGCGCCTGACCCTGGCCAGAGCCCTCCTCCGCAACACCCCCGTCCTGCTGTTGGACGAGCCAACCACCGGCCTCGACCTGCACACCGCCCACCAGCTGATCCAGTCCCTCCCCACCACCCCCACCAAGATCCTCATCACCCACGACCCAACCCTGCTCCAGTACGCCGACCGCGTCGTAGACCTCACCGCGCCGCTGGAACTGCTGACCGCCGCCCGCGGCCTCTGAACTCGTAGGCGGCCCGCTGTGGCCGCCTTCGTGATCAGCGGGACAGGGTGCGGAAGCGGTGGGCGGACAGGGGGAGGAAGATCGCGGTCAGCAGGAGTGGGGCGATGACTGCCGCGAGGCCTGCGTGGGAGCCGATCCAGGTCGTGGTGGTTGAGGGGTCGGGGTTGCCGAACAGGCCGCGGGCTGCGGTGGCTGTGGCAGACAGGGGGTTCCACTGGGCGATCGTGCCCAGCCAGGCCGGCATGGTCGAGGTGGCGACGAAGGTGCTGGACAGGAAGCCGATCGGCCAGACCAGGACCTGTACGACGGTGACGCTCTGGGCGTTCTTGACCGACAGACCGATGAAGATGCCTACCCAGAGGAGCGCGAAGCGCAGCAGCAACAGCAGTCCGAACGCGGCCAGCGCGGACGGCAGCCCCTCGTGCCAGCGCCAGCCCAGGGCGAGCCCGGTCGCGACGAGCACCGCCAGAGTGACGACCGAGTCGAGCAGGTCCGCGATGCACCGCCCGAGCACCACCGCCGCGGAGCTCATCGGCAGCGACCGGAACCGGTCCGTCACCCCCTTCGACACATCCGTGGCGACCGCCGTCATCGTGCCCTCCAGCCCGAAGAGCATCGCCAGCGCGAAGATCCCGGGCACGAGCAGCTCGTAGTACGACGCGTCCGACGCCATCGCTCCGCCGAGCAGACCGCCGAACAGCAACAGCATCAGCACCGGGAAGAACCACGTGAACACCACCAGCCCGGGCTGCATCCGCCAGTGCAGGAAGGTCCGTCGCGCGATCGTCCAGCTGTCCGCGAACACCCACATCACGCCGCCACCTCCGCCCCGGTCAGGTGCAGGAAGACCTCGTCGAGCGTCGGCCGCCGCAACGTGATGTCCTCCGGCTCGATCTTTGCCTCGTGCAACGAGTTCGCCATCACCACCAGCGCCTTCGTCCGATCCCGCACCGGGATGCTGATCCGTACGTCGGTCACCTGCACCTCCCCGTCCGCCAGCGGCGCGGCCAGCTGCACGACCCGCGGTACCTCGGCCGGATCCGCGAGGACCAGCTCCAGCCGGTCCGATCCGAGCTGCGTCTTCAACTCGTCCGGCGTCCCCTCCGCGACCACCTGTCCCGCCTTGAGCATCGAGATCCGGTTCGCCAGCTGATCCGCCTCCTCGAGGTACTGCGTCGTCAGCAACACCGTCGTACCGCCGTCGACCAGTTGCCGTACGGCGTTCCACACCTCGGTCCGTCCGGCGGGGTCCAGGCCCGTCGTCGGCTCGTCCACGAACAGCACCCGCGGCGCCACGATCAGGCTCGCCGCGAGGTCGAGCCGGCGCCGCATGCCGCCGGAGTACTTGCTCACCGCTTGCCCGGCCGCGCCGACCAGTCCGAACCGCTCGAGCAACTCGTCCGCCCGGGCCTTCGCGTTCCGCAGGTGGTTCAGCCGCCCGAACATCACCAGGTTCTGCCTCCCGGTGAGTACCTCGTCCACGGCGGCGTACTGCCCGACGAGCCCGATCCGCCGTCGTACCTCCGCCCCCTGCCGGCGTACGTCGTACCCGGCGATCGTCGCCGTACCGGAATCCATCTCGAGCAGCGTGGACAGGATCCGCACCGCTGTCGTCTTGCCGGCGCCGTTCGGGCCGAGCAGGCCCGTCACGGTGCCGGCCGTGACCTCCAGGTCGAAGCCGTTCAGCCCGGCGCCGTCCGTGCCGCCGCGGTAGTTCTTCCGTACGCCGGCGGCCTCGATCACTCGCTCCGTTGCCATTCCCACCTCTCGCAGTCGTCGAGCCGTAGAGTGTACCGTACATTGTACGGCTCAGGTACGATTCCTCCAACGACGAGCGCTGGAGGAAGGTTCCGAGTGGCGGGAAGAAAGGCGGCGGCGCCCGATCCGGCGCGCAGTCTGGCGCTGCTCTGGGGCAGCCACACCAAGCCCGGCCGGTCCGGCCTGACGGTCCGCGCGATCGTGGACGCGGCGATCGACCTCGCGGACGTCTCCGGGCTGGACGCGCTGTCGATGCGGATGGTCGCCGACCGGCTGAAGGTCGGCACGATGTCGCTCTACACGCACGTCCCCGGCAAGGGCGAGCTGACCGACCTGATGTTTGACCAGGCGTACGGCGACCTGTACGCCGACGCCGAACCGGCCGACCAACCCGGCGGCTGGCGCGGAGCCCTCGAATTCATCGCCCGCCGAAACTGGGACGTGCTCAGCGCCCACCCCTGGATCCACGACGTCCCGACGGTGCGAACGGCGCTGGGCCCGAACATCACCCGCAAGTACGAGATCGAACTCCGCCCGCTGGACGGCCTGGGCCTCACCGACGTGGAGATGGACTCCGCGCTGGCTCTCGTCCTGACGCACGTCCAGGGCACCGCCCGGGCCGGCGCCGAACAACTCCGCACCCAGCGCGACTCCGGCCTCACCGACCAGGAATGGTGGCGCCAGATCTCCCCCACCCTGACCGCGGTCATGTCCAACACCCACTTCCCCCTGGCCGGCCGCGTAGGCACCGCGGTAGGCGAACACTTCCAGTCCGCCCTCGACCCCGCCCACGCCCTAACCTTCGGCCTCACCACCATCCTCGACGGCCTGGCTCAGCTCATCGAAGGTCGCGGTTGAGGATCTCCAGGCCATCACCCGTTGAGTAGGTCCTCGAAGGGGGTTGGGTTGGCGAAGGGGTCTGTGGTGGCGGGGGTTTCGTGGTGGAGGGCGGCGACGAGTTCGCCGGCGGCTTGGGTGATGCGGGGGCGGAGGGTGGCGGCGTTGGGGCCCCAGTCGGTGGAGGCGGCGTAGACGGCGGTGGGGACCGGGAGGGCCTTCAGGTAGGCGAACAGGGGGCGGAGGGCGAACTCGAGGACCAGGGAGTGGCGTTCGGTGCCGCCGGTCGCGGCCAGCAGGACGGGCTTGCCGGCCAGGGCCTTGTCGTCGAGTACGTCGAAGAACATCTTGAACAGGCCGGAGTACGACGCGCTGAAGGTCGGGCTGACCACGATCAGGGCGTCGGCGGACGCGACGGCATCCAGGACCTCGCGCAGCTTGGCGGGCGGGAACCCGGTCAGCAGGTTGTCGGTCAGTTCGTGGGCGTGGTCGCGGACCTCGACCAGCTCGATCCGCGTGCCGATGCCGCGACCGGACAGCTCGTCGCGGACCGCCTCCGCCAGCTGATCGGCGAGCAGCCGGGACGACGACGGCGTCGTCAGCCCGGCCGTCACCACGGCGATCACCTTGTCCGTCATCGGGTCGGCTCCTCGACCGCCGGGACTGCCGGCGGCTCCTCGATCGTCTCCAGTTCGCGCGCCCGCTCGGCGGCGGCCTTCAGCGACGCGTGCGTCGGTGCGTCCGGTACGTGTGTCGGCTTCAGCGCCGCGAACTCCTTCCGCAGCACCGGCACGACCTCCTCACCCAGAATGTCGAGCTGCTCCAGCACGGTCTTCAACGGCAGTCCGGCGTGGTCGATGAGGAACAGCTGCCGCTGGTAGTCCCCGAAGTGCTCGCGGAACGACAGCGTCCGCTCGATCACCTGCTGCGGGCTGCCGACCGTCAACGGCGTCTCCCGGCTGAAGTCCTCCAGCGTCGGCCCGTGCCCGTACACCGGCGCGTTGTCGAAGTACGGCCGGAACTCGCGTACCGCGTCCTGCGAGTTCTTCCGCATGAAGACCTGACCGCCGAGTCCGACAATCGCCTGGTCCGCCGCGCCGTGCCCGTAGTGCTCGAAGCGCTGCCGGTAGAGCTGGATCATCCGCTTGGTGTGCGTGATCGGCCAGAAGATGTTGTTGTGGAAGAACCCGTCACCGTAGTACGCCGCCTGCTCGGCGATCTCGGGCGACCGGATCGACCCGTGCCAGACGAACGGCGGTACGTCGTCCAGCGGCCGGGGCGTGGCGGTGAACCCCTGCAACGGCGTCCGGAACTTGCCCTCCCAGTCGACGACCTCCTCGCGCCAGAGCCGGCGGAGCAGCGCGTAGTTCTCGATCGCGAGCGCGATCCCGTTCCGGATGTCCTGCCCGAACCACGGGTAGACCGGCCCGGTGTTGCCGCGCCCCATCATCAGGTCCACCCGGCCGTCGGCCAGGTGCTGCAGCATCGCGTAGTCCTCGGCGATCTTCACCGGGTCGTTGGTGGTGATCAGGGTCGTCGAGGTGGACAGGACGATCTTCGACGTCTGCGCGGCGACGTACGCCAGCTGCGTCGTCGGCGAGGACGGCACGAACGGCGGGTTGTGGTGCTCACCCTGCGCGAAGACGTCCAGCCCGACCTCCTCGGCCTTGAGCGCGATCCGCACCATCGCCTTGATCCGCTCACCCTCGGACACGGTGGTCCCGGTGGTGGGGTCCTCGGTTACGTCCCCGACGCTGAAAACGCCGAACTGCATCGGTCCTCCTCCAAGATGATTAACTATTAAACTACGAGAACGCGGGGCAGCCGCAACTCATTCCAGACGCACCGAAGGCCCGCGATCAGCGGATCACGGGCCTTCGGCAAGGTACAGCTCAGACGGTATGTGGCTTCAGCAGCTCGTCGTCGCCGGTGAGCGCGGCGGCGATTCGCCGGTGCTTTCCGGCTTCGTCCGGTCGGGACAGCCGTTCCAGGGTGCGAGCCATCATCAGGTGCGCGTAGTACTCGGTGGGCTCGCGTTCGATGACCGCCAGGAGTTGTTCCTCGGCGGGCTTGAGCAGTGCGGCGTGGTAGTACGCCCGCGCCAGCAGCAACCGGGTGCCGACATCCTCAGGGGTCTCGTCGACAACCGGCTGCAGCGCCCGGATCGCGCCGCGGTAGTCACGATCCTCGAAGTACTGCTGTCCGAGTCCGTAACTCAATGCGCGCATGTCTTCCATGCGCCTCTCAACACCCGCGGCGCGGCGAATATGCCCAGGTCAGGCGGCATCCAGTGCGGCGACCTGGTCCGGCGTGAGCCGGAGGTCGACCGCGGCGTACGAGTCGCGGATGGTTTCCGGGCGGCTGGAGCCGGGGATCGGGATGACGTGGGGGGACTTGGCGAGCATCCAGGCGAGGGTGAGGCGTTGGGGTGAGACGCCGAGCTCGGCGGCGAGGGTGTGGAAGGCGGGGTGCTTGGCGCCGAGGTCGCCGGCGCGGGAGATGCCGCCGAGCGGGGACCAGGGGAGGAAGGCGATGCCGAGCTGGTCGCACAGGTCGAGTTCGGGCTCACTGGAGCGGAAGGCGGGCGAGAACTGGTTCTGCACCGACACCAGCCGGCCGCCGAGGATCTCCTGGGCCTGGGTGATCTGCTCCGGGTTCGCGTTCGAGATACCGGCCATCCGGATCTTGCCGGCGTCGAGCAGGTCGCGGATCGCGCCGATCGAGTCCTCGTACGGCGTCTTGGGGTCCGGCCGGTGGAACTGGTACAGCCCGATCGCCTCGACTCCCAGCCGCTTCAGCGACGCCTCGGCCGCCTCGAACAGGTGCTTGGGGGAGCCGTCCTGCGTCCAGCTTCCGTCGCCGGGCCGCAGGTGGCCGCCCTTGGTGGCGACGAGGACGTTCGACGTGTCGCCGCCGTACGACGCCAGCGCCTTGGCGATCAGGGTCTCGTTGTGGCCGTCGTCGGTCGCGGTCAGGTGGTACGCGTCGGCGGTGTCGATCAGCGTGATCCCGGCGTCCAGCGCGGCGTGGATGGTCGCGATCGACCGGGCCTCGTCGGGCCGGCCCTCGATCGACATCGGCATCCCGCCGAGGCCGATCGCGGACACCTCGACGTCACCGATCCGGCGGGTCTTGTTCGTGTCAGCTGCCATGTCTCCAACCTCCCGCGCAGCTGGCGACAATTCCAACAGGAATATCCGCACACAGTGAGCAGTACGAGTGCTTAATCACCCTGGTACGTCGAGCCGCTGGGTGCCGACGACCGACAGCAGCCGGAGCGCCTCCTCCGACGGTGAGCCGGGTGTCGCGGTGTAGATGACCACCTGCTGGTCGCAGTCCGGGATCGCGAGCGCGTCGCAGTTCACCGTCACCAGGCCGACGAGCGGATGCCGGAACGACTTGCACAGCGTCGGCTCGCCCACGATCTCGTGCGCCTCCCACAGCGCGGTGAACTCCGGACTCGCCGACAGGTCGGCGATCAGTTCCCGCAGCTCCGGGTCGTCCGGGTACCGCGCCGCGACCGCCCGCAGGTGATTCACCGCGCTCCGGGCGAAGCGTTCACCGTCGACCACGGAGTACACATGCTTGTCGCCGCCGAGGAAAGCGCGCCGGAGCAGGTTCCGCTCGGCACGGGAGCGGACGGAGAAGTCCTCCATCAGCGCGGCCGCGAGGTGGTTCCAGGCGATCACCTCGCAGTACGCCGAGAGCACGATCGCGGCCGCGTTCGGCAGCCGGTCGAGCAGGTCGAGGATGCTCTGCCGTACCTCCCGCGGCGGCCCGACCGGCCGGACCGGCGGCACGCCCGCGAGGTGGTGCAGGTGGTTGCGCTCGGCATCGTTCAGCCGGAGCGCGCGGGACAGCCCGGCCAGTACTTCCACGGACGGGTGCGGCGCCCGTGCCTGTTCCAGGCGGGTGTAGTACTCCGTGGAGATGTACGCGAGCTGCGCGACCTCCTCCCGGCGGAGTCCCGGCGTACGACGTCTGCGCCCGGCCTGCAGGCCGACGTCCGCAGGGGCGAGCCGCTCGCGCCGACTGCGCAGGAACACCGCAAGCTCCGCCTTGTCCACGTTCTCCAGTCTGCCCCTTCGCCGGGCGTTAGCCAGGTACAACCGATGCCTGGTTACCGCTCCGGCGGTCGCGAAGGCTCGAAGACATGAGCAAACTTCTCGACAACAAGGTCATCTTCATCACCGGCGCCGGACGCGGGATCGGCGCCGCGGCGGCCCGGCTGTTCGTCGCCGAGGGCGCGCAGGTGATGCTCGCCGCCCGTACCGAATCCGAGATCGCGGCCGTCGCCAAGGAACTCGACGCACGGTACGTCGTCTGCGACCTGGCCGACCCGGACGCGATCCGCGCCGCCGTCGACCGCGCCGTGGCGGAGTACGGCCGCCTGGACGCCGCGTTCAACAACGGCGCCGCCGGCCAGCAACCCGGCCCCATGGACGGGCTCACCCCGGCCGAGTTCGACCAGGTGTACGCCGTGAACCTGCGCGGCGTCTGGTCGTCGATGGTCGCCGAGGTCACCGCGATCCGGGCCACCAGCGGCCACGGCAGCATCGTCAACACGTCGAGCGTCGGCAGCTTCGCGGGCAACCCGGCGCTCCCGGCGTACGGCGCGCTGAAACGGGCCGTGAACAGCCTGACGGAGTCCGCCGCGATCACGTACGCGCCCGAGAACATCCGGGTGAACGCGATCGCGCCCGGCACCACGCTGACCGAGATGCTGCAGGACTGGGACCGCGCGCAGCCCGGCGTGATCGACACGCTGATCGCCCGGGCCCCGATCGGCCGCGGCGCCGAACCGGCCGAGGTCGCCGAGGCCGCCGCCTGGCTGCTCAGCGACCGCGCCTCGTACGTCACCGGTGCCGTACTGCGGGTGGACGGCGGGCTCGGCGTGTGAGCTGAGCTACCCGGCGGCGGGCGACGACTTATGTAGGGTGGTTCGAATTGCTCGCGACCCGGGAGTTACCGATGGCCTACGAACCGTGCCGTTACGCGCAGCGCTGGCCGGAGCTGTTCGAACCGCTCGACGACGACCAGAAGCAGCACGTCAGCGACGCGCTGGCGAACAACCGCCTGGAGAACTGGGAGCCGGACCGCAGCGACGTCTCGGACCTCGTCGACCGGGAGCTCGGCCGGATCGACACCGCCGAGTACATCCGCCGGACGCTGTCCAAGGTCCCGGGCGGCGACACGGCAGGATAAGGCGCATGCAGATCGACGAGCGGATCCGCCGCGCGCGGCCGGACGACGTACCGGCGCTGGTGGAGCTGGTGTACGCGCTGGCGGAGTACGAGCGGGCTCCGGAGGAATGCCACCTGACCGAGGAGCAACTGCGCACCGCGCTCTTCGGCGACAACCCGGCCACTTTCTGCCACGTCGCGGAGCACGAGGGTCAGGTCGTCGGCTGCGCGATCTGGTTCCTCAACTTCTCCACCTGGCGCGGTGTCCACGGCATCTACCTGGAGGACCTGTTCGTCCGCCCGGAGACCCGCGGCACCGGTCTCGGCAAGGCCCTCCTCACCGCCCTCGCCCAGGAATGCGTCCGCAACAACTACGAACGCCTCGAATGGTCCGTCCTCAACTGGAACACCCCCGCCATCGACTTCTACAAGTCCCTCGGCGCCCACCCCCAGGACGAATGGACCGTGTACCGCCTGACCGACGAAGCCCTCACGAAGCTCGGTTCGTAAGAGCCGTGTGCCCGACTGCATGTCAATAGGTGCAAAAGGGGGCGCGGGCGTGCCGTAGATCCGACAGGATGGTGCGCCTTATGAGTGGCGAGTTGCGCGAGACCGAGGTGGACGGTGTTCCCGTCTACTGGGTGCCTGGTGAGCGGCGGATGCGCGGAAGTCTGTGGTTCCGGGCCGGGGTGGCGGACGAGGCGTTGCCGCGGCACGGGTGGTTGCACCTGCTCGAGCATCTGGCGTTGCACGGGCGGGACTCGATCCGGGCGCCGATCAACGGGTCGGTCAGCATGCTGCACACGACCTTCGACGTCGAGGGGGAGCCCAACGATGTGGCGGAGTTCCTGCAGCGGCTGTGCGGCTGGCTGAGTGCGCCGGACTTCTCCGACCTCGAACACGAGCGTCGCGTCCTCCGCGCGGAGAGCGCCACCCGGCGCCCCGGTCAGGTCGACCTGCACATGCTCTGGCGGTACGGCGCCCAGGGCCCGGGCCTGGTCGCGTACGACGAGTACGGGCTGCACACCGCGGAGCCGGATCGCCTGCGTGCGCTCGCCGCGGAGGCCTTCGCGCGCGGGAACGCCGTACTGGCGCTGACGGGTCCGCCGCCGGCCGGGCTGCGGCTGCCGTTGAACGACGGCGCGCGATGGTTGGCCCGACCCGCGGTTCCGTGCGAGCAGCCGCTGCCGGCCGGCTTCGCCGGTCCCTCCGGTGGCGTGGCGCTGTCCGGCGCACTGTCCCGCTCGACGGCCGGCCCGTCGCTGGCGCGTGCCTTGCGGCGCGGCCTGGAGACCGGCTTCCGGCACGGTACGGGCGTCGGGTACTCCGCGTGGGCGTCGTACGAACTGGTCGACCCCGACACCGCGATGCTGACCGCGGGAATGGACATCCTGCCCGAGGCCCGGACGACCGTTGTCGGCGAGACGATGGCCGTACTGCGGGGTCTCCGCGACCGCGGCCCCGACCCGACCGATCTCCGGGACGAGCTCGACGAGGAGGTACGGCGGCTGAAGGCCGAACCGGCCGAGACGTGGATGCCGTACCTCGCGGCCCGGGAGGTGCTGCTCGGCCGTCCGGTGCGGGACCGCGACGACCTGATCGCCGAGGCCGCGGGCACCACAGTCGAGGAGGTCCGGCAGGCAGCGCTGTCGATGTGGGGCAACCTGCTGCTGTCGGTCGACCCGGAGACCGTCGTCGATCCGCAGCTGACCTGGCTCGACGGCCCGAAACCGGCCGTGGGCGCGGAGACCGGGCAGCACTTCCGGCCGGCCGGCTGGCCGGTGACCAAAGGCCGGCTCACGGTCGGACGCGACAGCGCCCGGATCAAGACGCCCACCAGCGAGACGTCGGCGACGTTCGACCAGTTGGCGGTCGTGGTCGCGTACCCGGACGGCGGCCGGCACCTGATCCGGCGGGACGGCTACCAGGTGCCGATCGAGCCGGCGCAGTGGAAGAACGGCCGGCAGGCGACGCTGGCCGTCGACGCGGCGACCTCACCGGCGCTCCGGGTGCCGATGCCGGACCGGGACGCCGCCACGATTCCCCGCAGCTCGGTGACCTGGGCGATGAAGGCGGCGTACTGGCTCAAGCGCCCCGAGCTCTGGGTCCTGACGGCGCTGGTGGCCGTGGTGGTCATCGCGCTCGCGACGTCGACGGAGATCGGCGACCTCCTTCCCCGGGCAGTGGGCGTCGGAGTAGCCACCTGCCTGCTGGTCTTCTTCCAACGCCGTAAGGATTCGCGATGAAGTTCGTACGCCGCAAAGCGTCGCCACCCGCGCCGCCCGCCGACCCGTGCCTCGGCGACCCCACTGCTCGCCGGCTGTACGACGCGCTGGCGAACCGCGAGTGGATCGAGGCGCGTGGCCTGCTGGACGCGGCCGAGCACCCGGACGACCGGACGTTCTACCTGGAGGTGTGCGGCGCCGTGCCCGGCGTACAGAATTGGATCGGGCGGCTCGCGGACGAGGATCCGCTGGCGCAGCTCGTTCGGGGCGCCCATGCGGTGCAGTGGGCGTGGGACGCGCGCGGCGGGTACCAGGCGCAGTACACGGCCGAGCAGCGGTTCGAGGTCTTCTTCGAGCGCCTACGGCTCGCGGAGTCCTGCCTGTACGACGTCGTCGGCAAGAACCCGGACGAGGTCTCCGCCTGGGCGTTCCTGGTCCGGACAGCACGCGGTCTGCAGCTGCCGGTGGCCGACGGCGAGTTCCGGTACCGCGAGGCGGTGCAGCGCTTCCCGCAGCACTGGAAGGCGAACTTCGAGCTGCTGCAGACGCTGTGCGCGAAGTGGTTCGGCAGCCACGAGCAGATGCACGGGTTCGCCCGCCACGTCGCGACCCGGGCGCCGGCCGGCAGCATGCTGCACGCGCTGGTTCCGCTCGCGCACCTGGAGACGGCGATCGAGGCCCCGGCGCAGGTCGCGGCGTACATGACGCGGGCCGACGTACGCTCCGACCTGCGCATCGCGGCGAACCATTCGATCTGGCATCCGGAGGCCGAGCTGCGGCCGGGCTCGCCCAACGTGCTCAACGTGTTCGCGATGGCCTTCTCACTGAGCGAGGACCCGGCGGCGGCCGCGCCGGTCTTCCAGCAGCTCGGCAGCAGGCCCACGCCGGTCCCGTGGTCGTACCTCCCGGGTGACTTCGCCGCGAACTTCCGGACCGCCCGCGACCGGGTGCTCGGCGTCAGCTGAGCCGGCGGTTCTTCTTCGCGACGTACATCGCCTGGTCGGCCTCGTGCAGGAGCACGTCGAGGTCGCTGCTGGTGGGCATGATCGGGACCGTGCCGACGCTGGTGGTGACCCGGATGTCGATGCCCGGCAGCGGCCGGCTGACCGCGTCCTCGAGGCGGGCGATGAGGGTGTCGAGGTCGTCGTCGGTGATGTCCTCGGCGAGTACGGCGAACTCGTCGCCGCCGAGCCGCGCCACGGTGTCGCCGTGCCGGACCGCCGTACTGAGCCGGGTGGCGATCTCGCGCAGCGCGTGGTCGCCGGCCTCGTGCCCGTAGCTGTCGTTGACCAGCTTGAAGTGGTTGAGGTCGCAGAACAGCAGCGCACCCGGCCGGCCGGTGAACCGGGTCTGCTCCAGGACCTTCGCGAACCGCTGCTGCAGGAGCCGCCGGTTCGGCAGGCCGGTGAGCGGGTCGTGCGCGGCGTGGTGCCGGAGCTGGCGTTCGGCGTCCTTGCGGGCCGTGACGTCGTCGATCTGCACCAGCAGGATCCGCGGCTGGCCGGCGCCCTGCTCGACCAGCGACGCCGTACCGCCGAGCCAGATCGCGTTGCCGCTCGGCTGCGTGAAAACCCGCTCGAACCGGTACGCACCGTTGCTGGCGGCAACATCCTCGAGCTCGGCCCGGGTCTGCTCCGGCTCGTCGTCGCGCAGGAAGCTGACCAGTCGCATCCCGACCAGCTGATCCGCGGTGTAACCGGTGATCCGGCAGAACGCGTCGTTCACCCGGAGGACCCGGCCCAGGTCCGGCCCGTCGAACGCGATCGTGGCCATCCCGTTGCCGGCGCCCTCGAAGACCAGCCGGAACGTCGCCTCGCTGGCCTCCAGCCGGGTCTTCTCGGCGAGCAGCTGATCGGTCAGCCGGGCCTTGTCGATCGCCACGCCCGCCTGGGTCGCGAAGATCTCCAGCAGCTCCCGGTGGATCGGCCCCGGTCGCCGCTGGTCCTCGGGCAGGTCGACCGAGAGCATCCCGACCAGCTCGCCCTCGGACGAGTACAGCGGCGCGAACAGCGCGTCCAGCGGATGCCACGCGTCCGGCGCGTCGGACACCGGTACGTCCGGCACCCAGCCGGTCACCTCGCCCTCGGGCAGCCGCTCGTGCGGCACGAACCGGAGCTTGCCCCAGACGTCCGCGATCGCGAACTCGGCGTCGAACAGGTCCGCCGCGCTCACCCGGCCGAGGAGCGCGGCCCGGGCCTCGGGGGACCCGGCCACCGCGATCACCTCGAACTTGCCGTCCGGGTAGCGCAGGTTCAGCACCGCGATGCCGAACCCGAGCCCGTCCACGACACCGTCGACGACAGCTTGCAGCGTCTCGGCAAGGCTGCGCCCGGCGCCCATCCGCGCACTCACCTCGTACAGGCGCCGGACGGCGGACAGCCGGACCGCGGGCTCGTTCTGCACCCGTTGAGAATAGGCCGATTTCACCCGTCGTGAGCAGACGTATCCACAGCTGACCCGGTTAAGCGTTTGTTGTCACAGCTCTCAGTACCGCAGTTCGGTCAGGCCCCGGTAGCTGCGCTCGGCCGACTGCCAGGCGTCCGTCGGCTTGTCGTGCTCGACCAGGTACTGCTGTACGCCGCCGGATTCCGCGTGCGCGAACATCGCGCCGAAGTCCAGCTTGCCCGCGCCGACGTCCTCCCAGGAACCGTCCTCGGCCATGTCCTTCACGTGCAGCGCGGGGAACCGGCCCGGGTGCTCCTGGAACAGCTTCGCCGGGTCGTGCCCGCCGTCCACCGCCCAGTACAGATCCAGCTCGAACCCCAGCAGCTCCGGATCGACGTCCAGCAGGATGTCGTACAGCACCCGCCCGTCGACTTCGTCGAAGTCGTGCCCGTGGTTGTGGAACAGCAGCTTCAGCCCCGCGTCCCGCGCCGCCTTGCCGGCCTCCACGAACGCCGCCGCCGCGGTCTTGAACCCCTCCACCGAGTGCAGCTCCGACGGGATCGACGGTACGACGGCCCACTGCCCGCCGAGCGTCCGTACGTCGGCCAGCGCCCCAGCCCAGTCGTCGCTCATCCGCGCGTACCCGACGTGCTCGAGCACGATCGCCAGACCGGCGTCGTCCGCGAAGCCGCGGATCGCCTCCGCACTGTGCTCGAACCGCCCACTCACCCCCACGGTCCGATACCCGATCTCCGCGAGCCGCTTCAGCGTCCCCGGATAGTCCTGGGCCAGCAGGTCTCGCATCGTGTACAGGTGCATCCCGATACCGTCGGCGGGGATGATCCGGTCAGTCATACAGGTACTCTCCTTTTAGAGGACGTGTTCCTGATACCTCGCGTACGCCAGGTCGAAGACTTCTTGGCCCGGCGCGTCCCACAGTTTCTGGTTGAAGATCTCGACCTCGATCGGGCCGTCGTACCCGGCCGCGTCGCAGGCCTCGCGGAGCCGGCGGAGCTCGATCGCGCCGTCGCCCATCATGCCCCGGCTGAGCAACGTATCGGCCGGCAGCGGCACCACCCAGTCGCTGACCTGGTACGACACGATCCGCGCGCCGGCCCGCTCGATCTGCCGGTACACGTCCGCGTCCCACCACAGGTGGTACGCGTCCACGATCACGCCGACCTGCTCGACCGGGAACTGCTCGGCCAGGTCGAGCGCGCCGCCCAGCGACGACACCACGCAGCGGTCCGAGCAGAACATCGGGTGCAGCGCCTCGACCGCGAGCGTGACCCCGCGTTCGGCGGCGTACGGCGCGAGTTCGGCCAGCCCGTCGCGGACCATCGCGCGGGCGCCGTCGAGGTCCCGCGAGCCGGGCGGCAGGCCGCCGCTGACCAGTACGAGGACCGACGTACCGATAGTCGCGGCTTCGTCGACCGCGCGCCGGTTGTCCTCGATCTTCGCCTGCCGTTCGGCGGCGTCGGTCGAGGTGAAGAACCCGCTGCGGCACAGCGAGGAGACCTTCAGTCCGGCGTCGGCGACCAGCTTCGCCGCCTTGTCCACGCCGTACTCCTGGATCGGCTCGCGCCACAGCCCGACCCACTCCAGCCCGGCCTTCGCGCTGGCCCCGACGACGTCCTCGAGCGGCCAGTACTTCGTGGTTGCCTGGTTCAGGCTGTACCGGTTCATGCGTCGATTCCGCCCACGCGCAGGAGCTGACGGAAGCGGTCGACGGCGAGCTCGGGATTCGTCAGTACGCCGGCCTGGTCCGCCAGCCGGAACGTGTCCGCCAGATGCGGCAACGACCGCCCCGTCTGCAGCCCGCCGACCATCGTGAAGCCGGGCTGGAACCCGTTCAGCCAGGCGAGGAAGGCGATGCCGGTCTTGTAGTAGTACGTCGGCGCGGAGAAGATCTGCCGGGCGAGCGGAACCGTAGGCGCGAACACCCGCTCGTACTCCGTTCTGTCACCACGATCCAGAGCACTCAGAGCGGCCGCTGCCGCCGGGGCGATCGCCGCAAAGATCCCGAGCAGCGCGTCGCTGTGCCGCCCGCCGTCCCCGCGGATCAGCTCCGGGTAGTTGAAGTCGTCGCCCGTGTAGAGCCGGACGCCGTCAGGGAGCTGATTGCGTAGGGCAACTTCCTTCGAGGCGTCGAGCAACGAGATCTTGATCCCGTCGACCTTGTCCACGTTGTCGTTGATCAGCTCGACAACCGTCTGCAGTGCAGCGTCGAACGATCCGCTGCCCCAGTAGCCTTCCAGCGCAGGGTCGAACATGGGGCCGAGCCAGTGCAGGATGACCGGTTTGGTGGACTGTGTGAGGAGCCGGTCGTACACCTTGCGGTAGTCGTCCGGCGATTCCGCGGCCGCACACAACGCCCGGCTGGCCATCATGATCGGCTGTGCGCCGGCGTTCTCCGCCACTGCGAACTGTTCTTCATAAGCTGCCGTGACCGCATCGATCGAATGCTTGCCTTCAGCAAGCTGATCGGTCCCCGCGCCGACGGCGATCCGCCCGTCGGGCGCCTCCGCGGCCGAGCGGCGGATGAGTTCCTGGGTGGCGGCCCAGTCCAGGCCCATGCCGCGCTGCGCGGTGTCCATCGCCTCCGCGACCGACAACCCGAGCGACCACAAGTGCCGCCGGAACTCCAGCGTGTGCTCCCAGTCCACCACCGCCGGCGCTCCCGGCGAGTTGTCCCCCAACGGATCTGCCACTACATGTGCCGCCGCGAACGCCAACCGCGAGGTGGCAGGCGCATAGGTGCCCTGAGCAACCGGTTCGCCGACCAGTTGATAGTTCTTCAACCCACCCTCGGCGGGAAGTTTCAGTTCCATCAGTTCGCCTGCAGATCGAGCGTCGGGACCTCGAGCTTGCGGCCTTCGTGCCAGGACTTCAGGCCGAGCTCGGCCAGCTGGACGCCCTTGGCGGCCTCGACGAAGTCCCAGGTGAACGGGGTGTCGTCGACGACGTGCCGCAGGAACATCTCCCACTGCACCTTGAAGCCGTTGTCCATCACCTCGTTGTCCGGCACGGTCGCCCACTGGTCGCGGAACTTCTCGGTGGCCGGGATGTCCGGGTTCCAGACCGGCTTCGGCGTCGCCGAGCGGTGCTGCACCCGGCAGTTCCGCAGCCCGGCGACCGCCGACCCCTCGGTCCCGTCCACGTGGAACTCGACCAGCTCGTCCCGGAACACCCGGGTCGCCCACGACGAGTTCAGCTGCGCGACGATCCCGCCCTCCAGTTCGAACACGCCGTACGCCGCGTCGTCCGCGGTCGCGGCGTACTCGTTGCCGCTCTCGTCGACCCGGGTCGGGATGTGCGTGGCGCCCTGGCAGTACACGGACTTGACCTCGCCGAACGTCTGGTCGAGCACGTACCGCCAGTGGCAGAACATATCCAGGATGATGCCGCCGCCCTCTTCGGACTTGTAGTTCCAGGACGGCCGCTGCGCCTCCTGCCAGTCGCCCTCGAAGACCCAGTACCCGAACTCGCCGCGCACGGAAAGGATCCGGCCGAAGAACCCGCCGTCGACCAGCCGCTTCAGCTTCCGCAGGCCGGGCAGCGACAGTTTGTCCATCACCACGCCGTTCTTCAGCCCGGAGCCGACGACCAGTTTCGCCAGGTCGACGGCCGCGTCCAGGCTCTCGGCGATCGGCTTCTCGCAGTAGATCGCCTTGCCGGCCTCGACGGCGGCGCGGACGCCCTTCTCACGGAGCTGGGTGAGCTGGGAGTCGAAGTAGATCTCGACGTCCGGCGCGGCCAGCGCCTCGGCGAGGTCGGTGGTCCAGCGCTCCAGCCCGTACTGCTCGGCGATCCTGCGCAGCTTCAACTCGTTCCGGCCGACCAGGATCGGCTCGGGGATGATCATCGTGCCGTCGGCGGCGGGGATCCCGCCCTGCTCGCGGATCGCCACGATGGAACGCTCGAGGTGCTGGCGCAGGCCCATCCGGCCGGTGACGCCGTTCATCACGATGCCGATGCGTCGCTCGTTCACAGTCTGACCTCTCACGTTCGGCCCGTCCCCGCTCGGAAAGGGCTTTCCAAAGATTCTGCCGCAACCATAGGTGGGCCGTCGAGACCCAGTCAACCTCTTGTGGAAAGCGATCTCCGGGGGCTCGTCCGTACGCGCCGACAGGACATGTCCCTCCAAGGTCTCTCGGCCTGAGCCTGATCGAAGCCCACTGCGGGCGCCGATGGGCGTATATGTCCTGTCGTTCTGTACGCGTCAGGCCGTGCGGGTGGTGGTGACGGCGGCGGACCAGCCGGCGCGGCGGTCGGTGCGGGCCTCCGGGGTGAGGTGGGGCTCGAAGCGGCGGTAGGTGCGGGTCTTCGACCAGCCGGTGGTCGCGCCGAGTGTGGACCAGGCCAGCTCGGCCGCGCCGAGGGCGGAGATCTCCGGTACGTCGGCGGCCTGGACCGGCCGGCCGAGGAGATCCGCCTGGGTCTGCATGAGCAGATCCGAGATCGTCGCGCCGCCGTCGGCGCGCAGGGTGCTGAGTCCGCCGGGGATCGTGTCGGTGATGTCGCAGATCTGGTGTGCGACCGCGTCGACCGCGGCCCGCGCGAGGTGGGCGCGCGTCGTGGAGCTGCTCATGCCGGTGAGGGCGGCACGCGCCTCGCGGTCCCAGTGCGGCGCGCCGAGCCCGGCGAAGGCCGGCACGAGTACGACGCCCTCGGCCGCCGCGACGGTTGCCGCGAGCTCCATCAGTGCGCCGACGTCCGGGAGGCCGAGCAGGTCGGCGGTCCAGGCGAGTGCCGCGCCGGAGGAGACGATGTTTCCTTCCAGCGCGTAGACGGGCCGATCGGTCTGCCAGGCGAGCGTGCAACCGCTCGGGACGAACTCCGCGACCGGCGTCATCACCGACGATCCGGTGCCGTACGTCGCCTTCACCATCCCGGTCCGCGTACACCCCTGGCCGTACATCGCGGCGTGCGAGTCCGCGAGGACGGCGACGATCGGGATCCCGTCCGGTAGACCCGGCACGTCCTTCGTGGACCCGAAGCCGGCATCGGACGGCCGCACCTCGGCGAGAGCCGAACGCGGCACACCGAACGCATCCAGCAACTCGGCGGACCAGTCCAGCGTCGTCAGGTCGTACAGCAAGGTGCGTGACGCGTTCCCCGCCTCGGTCAGGTGCTCCCGTCGGCCGGTCAGCCGGTGAATCAACCAGCTGTCGACGGTGCCGACGTACGCGTCGGAACGGTCGAGCAACCAGCGCATCTTCGGTGCCGAGAACATCGCGTCGACCCGGAGCCCGGTACGTCGGCGTACCAGCTCGTCGACCGCTGCGGGCAATTGCGCACACCAGCTACTGGTCCGAACGTCCTGCCAGCCCAGCACCGGCCCGACCGGGCGTCCGGAGCGATCCCACCCCACAACAGACTCCCGCTGAGTGGAAAGTGCAATCCCCACAATCTCCACCCCACCACCGCCCGCGCCCCCGGGGGCGGTGGTGTGTAGGCAGGTGGTGATCGCGTTGAGGGTGCTTTGCCAGACGTCCTCGGCGTCCTGTTCCACCCAGCCGGGTCGGGGGTGGGAGATCCGGACGGGGTGCGAGCCGGTGCCGAGGATCGCGCCGTCCGCGGTGATCAGAGCGGCTTTGGAGTTGGTGGTGCCCTGGTCGATGGCGAGTACGGCCTGGTGCATCGGCGCTCCAAGTTTCAACTGAGGTCTTGACGGGACTCTAGCCTCGTGGCGACACTCAATGCGACAGATTATGCACTAGTGAATATCTATTCAATCTCGCTCCGCTCGCTGAAGGAAAGAGCAGCCGCCTTCGGCGGCGGGGTGATCGGGAGAAGCGGGAGTCAAGGGTGAAGCCGAGCAGACGCCGGGTGATCATCGACACCGATGCCAAGAACGAGGCCGACGACCAGTTCGCGATCGTGCACGCACTGTTGTCGCCGACCTTCGACGTCCGCGGGCTGATTCCCGCGCACTTCGGCACCCACCGGTCGGACCGGAGTATGGAGGAGTCCCGCGAGGAGATCGACCTGCTGCTGGATCTGACGGACCTCACCGGCAAGGTCACCGTCGCGAACGGCGCGACCACCGGCATCCCGGACGAACGGACCCCGCTGGACTCGCCCGGCGCGCGGCTGATCATCGAGGAGTCCGAGCTGGCCTCGAAGAACGACCCGCTGTTCGTGGCGTTCCTCGGCCCGATCACCGACATGGCGTCGGCGATCCTGCTCGAGCCCGACCTGGTGAACCGGGACGTGATCGTGATCTGGATCGGCGGCCGCGGCTACAACGGCTACGCGGCCGACCACCGGATGGAGTTCAACCTGTCGAACGACATCCACGCCGCGAACGTCGTGTTCGGCTCGGGCATCACCGTCTGGCAGGTCCCGAGCGACGTCTACACGATGGTCTCGGTCAGCTATGCGGAGCTCGAGGACAAGATCGGCGACGCCGGCCCGCTCGGTCGCTACCTGATCGACCAGCTGGTCGAGTGGAACGCGACGTACCACGGCGAGCCGATCGAGTCCCGCTCGCTCGGCGACTCGCCCGCGATCTCCCTGATGCTCTACCCGCACAGCGGCAACTTCCGGACCCGTCCGGCGCCCCGCTTCGGTGTCGACGGCTGGTACCTGCCCGGCACCGACAACCCGATCCAGGTCTGCGAACAGGTCGACGTCCGCTTCCTGCTGGAAGACATGTTCGCCAAGATCCGCCGCTTCGCCCGCTCACGGGCTGAATCCGCCCCACACCAAGGAGAATCCAAACCATGACTGAGATGCCGGTCTTCGGCGCAGGTATCTGGCACTTCGCCACCTACAAGGACCGCTACGCCACCGACGGGTACGGCGAGCCCGTCGGTCTGCTGGAGCAGATCGACCGGGCCGGCGCGGTCGGCGACCTGTCCGTCGTCGACCTGAACTGGCCGTTCGCCGGGTACGACGGAACGCTCGACGACGTGAAGGCCGCGCTGCGGCGGAACAACCTGAAGGCGATCGCGATCACCCCGGAGATCTACACCAAGGACTTCGTCAAGGGATCGTTCACCAACCCGGACCCCGCCGTACGCAAGCAGGCGCTGGAACTGTTGCACCAGGCAACCGAGCTGGCGAAGGACCTCGGCTGCTCGTACGTGAAGCTGTGGCCGGGCCAGGACGGCTGGGACTACCCGTTCCAGGTGAACTACCACGACGTCTGGAACCTGGCGCTGGACGGGCTGAAGGAGCTGGTGTCGGCGCATCCCGACATCAACTTCGTGATCGAGTACAAGCCGCGTGAGCCGCGGGTGAAGATCATCTTCCCGAACGTCGCCCGGACCCTGCTCGGCATCGAGAAGATCGGTCTACCGAACCTCGGCATCCTGCTCGACTTCGGCCACTCGCTGTACGGCCTGGAGACGCCGGCGGACGCGGCGCAGCTGGCGATCGACTACGGCCGGCTGTTCGCGATCGACGTGAACGACAACCTGCGCGGCTGGGACGACGACATGGTGGTCGGCTCGGTGCACCTGGTGGAGACGTTCGAGTTCTTCCACACGCTACGGAAGAACAACTGGGACGGCGTCTGGCAGCTCGACCAGTTCCCGTTCCGCGAGGACAGCGTGCAGGCGGCGAAGCAGGCGATCACGTTCCTGAAGGCGATCCACCACGCGCTCGACGTCCTCGACGACGACGCGTTGGCCGCCGCGCAGGCCTCCCACGACGCACTGGCCGCGCAGAAGCTGGTCCAGAAGGTCCTGCTGAGTTCGATGGCGGAAATCGTATGAGTTTGACTGTCGAGCACGCGACACTGCCGGTGCTCGGGCGGTTGCCGGTCCACAGCAGCCGTGCCGAGCAGATCGCGCACATCGCCGAGGCCGCCAAGCAGATCCGGATCCAGGACCTCAAGCTCGTCCACCACGCCGGCGCCGGGCACATCGGTGGCGATTTCTCCGCGATCGACATCCTGGCCACGCTGTACGGCGCGGTCCTGGACATCTCACCGGACACCGTGAACGACCCGGAACGCGACCGCTTCATCCTCAGCAAGGGGCATGTCGCGGGCGCGCTCTACACCACGCTGGCGGCCTTCGGTTTCCTGCCGGTGGAAGAACTTTCCACGTTTCTGAAACCGTTGTCCGCGCTCAACGGGCACCCGAACCGGAACAAGGTGGCCGGCGTCGAGGCGAACACCGGCCCGCTCGGGCACGGCCTCCCGGTCGCGGTCGGGCACGCGCTGTCGGCGAAGCTCGACGTCTCGTTGCGCCGTACGTACGTGCTGGTCGGGGACGGCGAACTGCAGGAGGGCTCGAACTGGGAGGCGATGATGGCGGCCTCGCAGTACCAGCTCGACCGGCTGACCGTGATCGTCGACCGGAACCGGCTGCAGCAGGGCGCGACCACCAAGGAGACCAACGACCTCGACCCGCTGCCGGAGAAGGCGGCGGCGTTCGGGTTCGCGGTCGTCGAGGTGAACGGGCACGACCACGGCGAGCTGCTCGACGTGCTGTCCGCGGTCCCGTTCCGGCCGGGCAAGCCGACCTTCGTGATCGCGCACACGCACAAGGGCCACCCGATCTCGTTCATGAGCAACAACGTCGCCTGGCACCACCGCGTACCCGATGCCGCTGAGTACCAGCAGGCCCTGAAGGAGCTTCGATGACCGTCCTTGAGACCCGGTCGATCGCCGACCAGCCGCGGTACGACTGCCGGGACGCGTACGTCGAGACGCTCGCCGAGCTCGCGCACGCCGACCACCGGATCGTTGGCGTCGTCAACGACTCGGTCGGGTCCAGCAAGTTGACCAGCTTCCGGAAGGCGTTCCCGGACCGGTTGATCAACGTCGGGATCGCCGAGCAGGACATGGTCGGCGTCGCCTCCGGGCTGGCCAACGGCGGCCGGATCCCGTTCGTGTCGGCTGCGTCCTGCTTCCTCACCGGCCGCGCGCTCGAGCAGATCAAGGCCGACGTCGCGTACTCGAACACCAACGTGAAGCTCTGCGGGATGAGCCCCGGCGTCGCGTACGGCGAACTCGGCCCGACGCACCACTCGATCGAGGACATCGCCTGGCTGCGGGCGATCGCGGGGATCCGGATCATCGTCCCGGCGGACCCGATCGAGACGGCGGCGGCGCTCCGCTGGGCGGCCGCGACGGAGGGACCGGTGTTCATCCGGGTCAGCCGGATGAGCGTGCCGAAGGTGTACCCCGAGGACTACACGTTCGAGCTCGGCAAGGCGATCACGGTGCGCGAAGGCAGCGACGTGACCGTGATCAGCAACGGGACCGTGCTGTGGCGGGCGCTGGCCGCCGCCGAGCTGCTGGCCGCGGAGGGGATCTCGGCGCGGGTGCTGTCGATGCCGACGGTGAAGCCGTTGGACGTCGACGCTGTCGTCGCTGCGGCGCGGGAGACGGCCGGCATCGTGACCGCCGAGGAGGCGGTGGCCGGCGGCGGTCTCGGCGGAGCGGTGGCCGAGACCGTCGTACAGCATCATCCGGCGCGGGTGTCGATGCTCGGCTTCACCGAGTTCGCACCGACCGGGTCGGCCGGTTACCTGCTGGACCGGTACGGGCTGTCGGCCGAGGGCATCGCCGGAGCCGCCCGCACGCTGGTCACGACAGGTAGCTGACGAGATCCGCGATCGAGATCATCGCGAAGCCATGAGCGTCGGCGAACGCGCGCAGGTCCGCACCTGTCATCAGCGTGCCGTCGTCGTTCATGAGCTCGCCGATCACACCGACCGGCGGGAGACCGGCCAGCCGGACGAGTTCGACAGTGGCCTCGGTGTGACCGGGCCGCTGCCGGACTCCACCGTCGACGGCCCGCAACGGCAGGATGTGACCGGGCCGGATCAGGTCCGCGGGCCGCGCCGTCGGATCGGCCAGTACGCGGACGGTCCGCGCCCGGTCCGCGGCGGAGATGCCGGTACCGACACCGGTCGCCGCGTCCACGGAGACGGTGTACGCCGTTCGCAGACTGTCCTGGTTGTCCGGGACCATCAGCGGGAGCTCGAGCCGGTCCAGGACCTCGGAGGTGGTCGGCGCGCAGACGTATCCGCTGGTGTGACGGACGAGCAGCGCCATCAGTTCGGTAGTCGCGAGGCTCGCGGCGAAGGTCAGGTCGCCTTCGTTCTCACGGTCCTCGTCGTCGACGACCACGACCGGCCGTCCGGCGGCGATCTCGGTGACGGCGTGTTCGATGGTGTCCAGGCTGGTGATGGTGTTCACGTTCGTTGTCCTCTCGGCCTGGCACTCCGGGGCAACGACAGACCCCACGCCCCGGTTTCAGGGACGTGCGGTTGCCACGTGCGTCTTCCCATCCGGACTTTCACCGTCGGTCCCGGAGTTCCACCAGGTCAACCGCTCCTTCTTGCGAAGTCACGGGTCGCGGACTGTCACCGCCGGCTCGGAATTTCACCGACCCCAGAGCACGTGTGTTCTTCTCCTCCTCAGCTTAACGGCAACCAGCACCCCGGGAGTGTCATGTCCATCTCATCCCCGTCTGGCACGACGCGGCGCGTTCGGGACCGAGCCGCGGGACACGCCGGAGAGTCCATTGCCTGATGTTGGTGGCGCACCGAGGGTCTACATCTGCCTATAGTCCAGTTTGATCGTGTTGAGAGGGGTGTCGTGAACAGCAACCGCGCGGTGCGCCAGCCGGGGCTGGACGAGCTGCGGCTGCTTGCGAAGGTGGCCCGGATGTACCACGAGAAGGGCATCCGGCAACCGCAGATCGCCGCCGAGCTGAACCTGTCCCAGGCGCGCGTCTCGCGGATGCTCAAGCAGGCCGTCGAGGTCGGCATCGTGCACACCGTGGTGACCATGCCGAGCGGGGTGCACAGCGACCTCGAGGACGAACTGCAGGGGCGGTACGGCCTGCGGGACGCGGTCGTCGTGGACACGATCGGCGCCGGCGACGAGGTCCTGCCCGCGCTCGGGTCGGGCGCGGCGGCGTACCTGGACATGACCCTCACCGGCGGGCACGTGGTCGGGATCTCCTCCTGGAGCGAGACGCTGATCTCGGCCGTCGACCGGATGCCGCGCAAGAGCGTGCCGGTGGTCGACAAGGTGGTGCAGATCGTCGGCGGGCTGGGCGACGCGGCGGTGCAGATGCAGGCCACCCGGCTGACCGCGCGGTTCGCCGAGCTGACCGGCGGGATGCCGGTCTACCTGCCCGCGCCCGGCCTGGTCGGGACCCCCGCCGTACGCCGGGCGATGATGAACGACGTGTCAGTTCGCGACGTTCTGGGCACGTGGGGACAACTCACCGATGCCCTGGTCGGGATCGGCAGCCTCGAGCCCTCGCCGCTGCTGCAGCGCAGTGGGAACGCGGTTGCGGAGGCCGACCAGGACGAGCTCCGCAGGCTCGGTGCCGTCGGGGACGTGTGTTTCCGGTTCTTCGACGAAGAGGGAAAGCTCGTGCGCTCAACGTTCGACCAACGGGTCATCGGGGTGACCGCGAAGGAGCTGCTGGCGGTGCCGCGCCGGATCGGCGTGGCCGGCGGCGAACGCAAGTACTCCGCGATCCGCGCCGCCCTGCTCGGCGGCTGGGTGAACATCCTGATCACCGACCTCGCGATGGCCCATCGTTTGATCGATGGAGCCTGACGAGCAGCGGGAGGTCTACGCCACCATCGACCTGGCGTTGCGGGTCGGTGAGGTGCTGCTGTCCAGCGGCGCCGGTACGGCGGACGCGACCGCGACGATCCTCGGTGTCACCGCGGCCGGCGGGTTGCGCGGGTGCGAGGTCGACATCACGTTCACCTCGATGGCCGTCTCGTACCAGGAGGCGCCCGACGTCGCGCCCGAGACCCACATCCGGCTGGTCCGGTACCGCTCGCAGGACTTCTCCCGGCTGACCGACGTCGACCGGCTGGTACGGCGGTTCGCGCGCGGCGACCTGAGTCGCGAGGAGGCGTCTCGCGAGCTGGCCCGGCTGACGTCCGCGGGACCGCCGTACCCGCGGTGGAGTTCGGTGCTGGCCTGGGGCGTGATGGCCGGCGGCGCGACGCTGCTGCTCGGCGGCGGCTGGCTGATCACGCTGGTCGCGGTGCTGACCGCGATCGTCATCGAGATGAACAACCGCTGGTTCAACCGCCAACGGTTGCCCGCGTTCTACCAGCAGGTCGCCGGCGCGTTCGTCGCGACCGCGGTCGCCCTGGTGCTGTACTCCGTCCACGCGCCGGTGAAACCATCGCTGGTCGTTGCCGCGGGCATCATCATGCTGCTGGCCGGGATCGCCCTCACCGGTGCCGTCCAGGACGCGATCACCGGGTACTACGTGACCGCGGCGGCCCGCAGCCTCGAGGCGATGCTGCTCACCGGCGGGATCATCGCGGGCGTCTCGCTCGGACTCGCGCTGGCGCTGCGACTCGGGCTGAAGGTCGGGATCGAGCCGCAGACGATCCAGCTGGCGAACCTCCCGGTGATGGTGATCTCCGGCGCGGTGATGGCGGTCGCGTTCGCGTACGCGTCGTACGCGCCGCTGCGTGCCCTGCTGCCGGTCGCGGTGATGGGTGCGCTGGCCTCGCTGATCTTCACGTTGATGACCAGGGCGTCCTTCGGTCCGGCCTGGTCCACCGCGGCGGCTGCCTTCGTCGTCGGTCTCGGCGGGTACTCCGGCGGCCGGCGGACCGGCGTACCGCCGCTGGTCGTGGTGGTCGCCGGGTCGATCCCGCTGCTGCCGGGACTGACGATCTACAAGGGCCTCTACGAACTGACCGCGGGCGGCCAGCTGATCGGCATCGTCAGTCTCACCACCGCGGTCGCCATCGGCGTCGCGCTGGCGTCCGGGCTGATCCTCGGCGAGTACGTCGCCCAGCCGATCCGCCGCGAAGCCCGCCGCCTGGAAGACCGGTTGGCCGGCCCGCGCCTCGTCGGCCCGCGCCGCCCGGTCCGTCGCCGCACCAACCGCACCGGCCGACGCCGGCGCCGTACCCAGGACAGTTAGGAGACTTCCTCCAGGACAACGTCGTCGAGTTGCAGCCAGACGTCCTGGCTGTGCCCGAAGAAGCCGGCGTACAGCTGGATCAGCGACTGCTGCCCGGAGTTGAAGTCGACGCTGACCTGCGTGTACTGCGGATGGGCGCCGCCGGTCTGCTGCGCGATCGTCCGGCCGCGCAGGGTCCGGACGCCGAGCATCGTCTCGGAGTTGTTCTCCGCGGTCCGGACCCAGGCGGACAGCCGGTACCGGTGATTCGGCCGTACGGCGACCGTCTGCTGGAGCTGGTGGGCTCCGATCGAATCGCGGACGTACGCGTTGTTCGTGCCGCTGTGCGAGAGGTTGCTGCGGTCGATGCCGCCGGTGCCGCTCAGCTGCCAGGGCGCGGACGGCGTACCGCTGGTCTGGGCCTCGAAATCGGGATCACTGACCAGGTTGGTCGTCCGGCCGTCGTCGGTGAGCTTGGTGTGCATCAGGAACACGTTGTACGGATCCCACTGCGCCATCGTGAAGTACAGGTCCGGGCCCTGCGACCACGGATGCATGAAGGATCCGTAGAGCCCGGGGAAATCGGTGCCTTTGACAACGACCTGTTCGCCGCTCCACGGGCCGGTCAGGTCGGTCGCCGAGCGCAGCACGATCGAGGCGCGGTGCTCGTCGAGGTACATCATCAGCCACTTGCCGGTGTAGGCGTTCCACTGCACCGAGACCTCGCCGATCGGACCCGCCGCGACCGGTACGGCGGCGTCCTCCAGTGGTGACCAGGTCCGGCCGTCCCAGTAGCGCCACGCCTTCTTCTGCAGGACCTGCTGCTCGGGAACCCGGGCGAGGTGCGCGCTGCCGAACCGGCCGTTCGGCGTGCCGACCATGTATACGTATCCACCGCTCTTGGTGAGCGCCGTCATCTGGAAGTTGTCGTCCCAGGCCTTGGTGTTCTGCCAGCGGGCGCCGGCGTCCTTGGTCCAGGTCTCGCCGTTGTCGTCGGAGTACGCGAAGCCGGAGTAGTTCGTGAACCAGCTGCCGGCCGGTCCCCAGTAGTTGACCGACATGTACTGCACGTACTGGCGTTTACCGACCGAGATACCGGCGGTCGGGATCACCGTGTGCTCGTCGCGGTCGATCTTCTTGCAGGGCAGGAACTCCTTGGCGTGACCGGGCCGGTCCTCGGCGGCCGAGTCGAACGACATCCCGTCGCTCAGCTCGCGGTCGGTACTGCGGAGCAGCAGGTTGCACCGCCAGTCGATCGTGGCCTGGTCGCCGGCGCCGCCGCCCGGTCCGGTCCAGCCGCTGCCGTAGCTGTCGCCGAACGCGCTCAGGATCTCGCCGGAGCCGTTGTCCCAGAGGATGCCGAGGTCGGTCGCCTTCAACCCGAATCGCGCCTCGGTGTCGTTGATCGACTGCGGCCCGGTCAGCTTGGCGACGCGGTCGACGGGGGACGGTACGGCCGAGGCTTGGGCCGGGGTCGAGCGGTCGGCGGGCACCACGGCGGCCGCGATCAGGGCAGGGACGACCAACAACCATCGCTTCCGCATCAGGGTCTCCTCGGGCGGGTGGAGGTGTAGCCAGAAATCGATTTCCGCCACCGTAACCGGGGCTTTCGGCAGGGGTCAACGGGTGGCGTGTGCTTTACTGTCGATCGGTGCGATTCCACGGTGTGACGGTTGGACATTGTTGTCCGGGCCCGTCGGCTCTGCCGGGAGGCGGAGTGACCCGGATGTGACCGGGGCCATGCGGTGATACCCCGCTCTCAGCTCGGACCCCCTGAGGTCCCTGGCCATCGTTGAGTGATGGAGAGCGAAGCATGTTCACAGGACGTATCGAGAACGTGGGTACGGTCGCCGAGGTAGCCGGCGACGTTCTGCGGGTCGCGTCGGAGGTGCCGGTCGCAGCCGGCGGGGCGGTCTGTCTCGACGGGATCCGGTTCACCGCGGAGCCGGCGCCGCCGGGTGAGCTCCGGGTGGTCGTGACGGACGAGACCCGGCGACGTACGACGCTGGACCGGGTTGCTGCCGGTCTGCGAATGAACGTCGAACTGCCCGTGGCGGTCGGCGACCGCATCGACGGGCACTTGATCCAGGGACACGTCGAGGGCGTCGGCAGGGTGCTGCGCGTCGATGCGGAGCCGGCCGGACATCGGGTGTGGCTCAAGCCGCCGGAGCGGTTGCTGAGCCGGTTGGTGGCGAAGACGTCGATCGCGGTCGACGGCGTGAGTATCACGGTCGCGGAGGTCCTGAAGGATCGGTTCTCCGTCGTACTCGTACCGAACACGCTGACCAAGACCACCCTCGGCGCGCTGGCCGCGGGCGACCGCGTGAACCTCGAGAGCGACCTGCTCGTGCGGATGGCGCGGGACGGCACGGGCCTGAGTTGATGCGCGCCGTTGCGCAACTGCCGTGGGCGGGACAGCTCAGCGGCGAGGCCGGCGTACAGAAGGTGGTTGCCCAGATCGCCGCCGGCGGTGGGGTTGTCGTGTGGGATCCGACCGCCGAGAGCGAAGGGGACGTCGTCTTCGCGGGCGAGCGATTCCGGCCGGAGGCGATGCGGTTCCTGCTCACGCAGGCGTGCGGGCACACGACGGTCCCGTGTGCGCCGGAAGTGCTGCAGCGGTTGAAGATCGGGCCGATTCCGGGCGACGGGGATCGGCAGGGTACGGCGATGCACGTGCCGGTCGACCTGGCGTCGTCGGACGGCACCGGGGTGTCGGCGGCGGAACGGGCCGCGACGATCCGGCGGCTGGCGTCGCCGGATGCGGTGGCCGAGGACTTCCTGCGGCCAGGGCACGTCTTTCCGTTGGCGGCGCGGCCCGGTCTGCTGGCTGAGCGTGGCGGTCATACGGAGGCGACTGTCGCCCTGTGCAAGGCCGCCGGGCTTGCACCCGTCGGCGTTTGCTGCGAGGTGATGCGGACCGACGGGGTGATGGCGGGGCCGGCCGATCTGGAGCAGTTCGCGCTGCGGTGGGAGCTGCCGATGATCGACATCCACGATCTGGCGCGCTGGCTGTGAAGGGCACCGAGCTGTACGACGATCCCGAGTTCCTGCGCGGGTATCGCGAGCTGCGGCAGGCTCGGCTGGGGATCAACGACGCGTTGGAGATTCCGGCGATGGCGGCCGCGCTTCCGCCGGTCGAGGGGTTGCGCGTCGTGGATCTCGGGTGTGGCGAAGGGGATTTGGCGGTTCGGCTGGCTGAAGCGGGCGCTGCCGAGGTGATGGCGGTGGACGCCTCGGCGCAGATGCTCGCGGCGGCCGTACCGCATCCTCGGGTCCAGTACGTGCGGGCCGACCTCGCGCAGTTCAACGTGCCGCGTGGGTTCGCCGACCTGGTGGTGAGCAGTATGGCGTTGCACTACGTCGCGGACTTCGACGCCTTGGCCGGGCGGGTCTTCCGGTGGTTGAGGGACGCCGGGGCGTTCGTGTTCACGATCGAGCACCCGATGGTGACGGCGCCGATGGTGGCGGCTGACTGTGTGGTGGACGACTACGCCGACGAGGGGCGGCGGGAGCGGACGTGGTTCGTCGACGGAGTGGTGAAGTATCACCGGACCATCGGGACGGTGGTCGGCGTCCTGCGGCGGCACGGCTTCCGGCTGGAGCTGCTCGACGAGCCGCTCCCGACGGTGGACCAGGTCGCCGCCCAACCACATCTCGCGCTGCATCGCCGGCGCCCGCCGATCCTGCTGGTGTCGGCGCGGGCTTGACGAAATTTTATCCACGCGGGTAACTTTTACCCATGCGGATAAAACAGGGGACCGATCGAAGCCGTGGTACGGCGGCGCGGCGGGATCAGATCGTCGCGGCGACGATCGCGGTGCTCGCGCGGCGTGGGTACGCCGCGACGTCGTACGACGCGATCTGCGAGCAGGCCGGGCTGAGCAGCAAGCGGCTGATCTCGTACCACTTCACGACCAAGGACGAGCTGCTCGCCGAGGTGCTCCGCCGGGTCACCACCGACGCGGCGGAGCGCATGCGGCCCGCGATCGAGGCGGAACCGCGGCCGGACGGGAAGCTGGCGGCGTACATCCGTTCCAACATCCAGTTCATCGCGGAGCACCCGGAGCACGTTCGGGCGGTCCAGCAGATCGTGTACGCCGCCGTTCCCACGGAGGAGGCGGATTCGGCGGTAGCGCGGCTGGCGGTGCTGTTCGAGGACGGCCAACGCGCCGGGGCCTTCCGTGCGTTCGACCCGACGCTGATGGCGTACACCGTGCGGGCCGCCATCGACGCGTCCGCCGGCCGCCTGATCGCCGGCGCCGACCCCACCCACTACGCCGAGGAACTGACCGAACTGTTCCACCAGGCCACCAGGGCCGCCCGATGAGCCGCTCCGAGAGAAGGGCTGCTGGGGTGGTGGGCGCCGCGCGTCCGACGGAGGCCGATGGGCGAACCGGGGCGGGTGCCGGCAAGGCTCGGTGGGGCGCTGTGTTGGCCCCGGTGCTGGTGGATCTGGTGGTGCCGTTGGTGATCTTCTACGGGCTGCGGCGCGCAGGTGTCGGGGTGGTGGGGGCGACGCTTGCCGGGTCGGTGATTCCGGTGCTGCGGACGGTGTACTCGGTTGTCCGCGGGCGGAAGGTCGACTGGATGGCGGTGTTCGTGATCGTGGCGTTGGCGGTCGGGACCGTCGCGTCGTTGGCGATGCACAGCCCGCGCATGCTGCTCGCGAAGGATGGCGTCATCACTGCGTTGTGCGGCCTGTGGATGCTCGGGACCGTTGCCCTCGGCAAGCCGTTGTTGCTGGCGATCGGCCGCGGGATCGCGGAGGCCAAGCGGGGCAAGGGCGGCGGCGAGGTGTGGGCGAGCCGGTGGGATCGCGAACCGCGTTTCCGGCACGGGATCCGGCTGATCACGATCGTCTGGGGTGTCGGCCTGGTCTTCGACGCGGTCGTCCGCGTGGTGCTCGCGTACGCGCTCCCGCTCGACGCGGTCCCCGGTGTGACGACCGTGCAGTGGATCGTGCTGTTCGTCCTGCTCTACGGCTTCATGATGATCTACTCCCGCAAGAACGACCTGCTCGCATGAACGTACTCGTCGTAGGCGCCGGCCCGACCGGCCTGCTGCTCGCTGCCGAGCTGACCCTCGCCGGGGTGGACGTGCAGATTGTCGACAAGGCGACGAAACGCTCCGGCCAGTCGAAGGCACTCACCCTGCAGCCGCGTTCGATCGAGATCCTGCACTCCCGCGGCCTCTTGAACGACGTGCATGCCCCACAGTTGCCCGCCGGCCACTTCGCCGGCCTTCCCGTCCCTCTCGACTACACAGCCCTCGACACCCGATTCCCTTACCAGCTGGGCATTCCACAGCGCCGCGTGGAGCAACTCCTCGAAACCGGTCTCGACGTACGCCGTGGTCTCGAGCTGACCGGTCTGCAGCAGGACGAGTCCGGCGTCGACGCAACGTTCGCCGACGGTACGACGATCCGCGCGGACTGGGTCGTCGGCTGCGACGGTGCCCACAGCGCCGTACGCACCCTGACCGGCATCGACTTCCCCGGCCGCGACGGCAGATTCACCGCGGTGGTCGCCGACGTCGTCATCTCCGGCGTAGAACCAGGCTGGCAACTCCCCGCCCTCGTTCCCCGCGACGGCGCCGTGATGACGCTCGTCCCGCTCGACGACGGCGTACACCGAGCCCTCTTCACCGGTCCCGAGCAACAGCACCTCCCGAAAGAGCAGCCCGTCACCCGCGACGAGGTCGCGTCCGCGCTGCGGTCCTGGTACGGCGACGACGTCGTACTGCGGGAGCTCCGGCACGCCTCGCGCTTCACCGACGCGGCCCGCCAGGCCGACCGGTACCGGGCCGGCCGGGTGTTCCTCGCCGGCGACGCCGCGCACATCCATTCCCCGACCGGCGGGCAGGGGATGAACCTCGGCCTGCAGGACGCGTTCAACCTCGGCTGGAAGCTCGGCGCGGTGGTACGGCGTGACGCGGACGAGCAGCTGCTCGACAGCTACCACGACGAGCGCCACCCGGCCGGTGCCGCCGTACTGGCGAACACCCGGGCGCAGGGCGTGCTGATGGTGCCGGACGACGACATCGCCTGTCTGCGCGAGACGTTCGTCGACCTGCTCGGCGTACCGGAGGCGAACCGCCGGCTGGCCGGAGTGATCTCCGGCGTCGGCCTCGCCTACGCGCCGGGTGCGCACCCGCTGATCGGCCGCCGGATGCCGGACCTGACGCTGACCGACGGTACGACGGTCGCCGAACGGCTCCGGGCCGGGCGTCACGTGTTGCTGGACGAGCCGGACCTGCCGGCGGCGCGGATACTGGTGCGGCCGGACGGGTACGTGCAGTGGGCAACCGACGACCCGAACGCCGCGCCGCCGCCGACTTTCGGCCACCGGATGACCTCGGCGGCGTCCAGCCGTTAGAGTTACCGACTGGAAACATCGGCGCGACGAGGAGGATCGACGTGGCACTGGGTAGGACGTCCCCACGGGACCTGCCGCTGTTCGCGGATCTGTCCGGACGCGACATCAGGGACATCTTCCGGGCCGGCGAGGAGGTTTCGGTGCCGGCCGGCTGGTCGCTGATCCTGGAGCAGACGCCGCCGGACGCGGCGTACCTGATCCTGAGCGGCACCGCCGCGGTCCGGGAGAAGGGCGAGGAGATCGCCGAGCTCGGGCCGGGCGACATCGCCGGCGAGGTCGCGGTCCGGAAGAACACGTTGCGGACGGCAACCGTCACGGCGAAGTCGCGGCTGCAGCTGCTGCACTTCACCCGGGAGAAGTTCGACGACCTGACGCGGCGGCTGCCCGCGTTCCGGGACGCCATCGACGCCACCATCGCCGAGCGCCGCGGTGGCTCCTGAACCTGATCTCGCCGGGGTGCAGCGCGAGTTCGAGCGCACCCTGCTCGGTGGCGAGCGGAAGTTCACCCGGGTGCAGGTGTCCGAGCGGGCCGGGATCTCGATCGAGCGCGCCGAGCGGATGTGGCACGCGCTCGGGTTCGCCACGGTGCCGGACGACGAGGTCGCCTTCACCGACGACGACGTCGAGGCGCTGCGGGTGGTCGCGGCGCTCGAGGACGACGGGTTCATCGAGCCCGAGATGGAGTCGTCGCTGGCCCGTAAGCTCGGCCAGACCCAGTCCCGGCTGGCGTCCTGGCAGTCGGCGATGTTCCTCGACTTCCTCGGCGGCTCGAAGCTGTCCGCGGACGAGTCGATCGAGGTCGCGGCGCTGCTGCTGCCGGCCATGGAGCGGCTGCAGACGTACGTCTGGCGCCGGCACCTGGCCGCGGCCGCGGGACGCGCGATGGCCGGGTCGGACGAGCTCGCGCGCGGCGTCCGCGCGGTCGGGTTCGCGGACATCGTCAGCTACACGCGCCTGACCCGGCGGCTGACCGAGGTCGAGCTCGGCGAGCTGATCGAGCGCTTCGAGGGCACCGCCGCGGACGTCGTGGCACTGAACGGCGGCCGCGTGATCAAGTCGATCGGCGACGAGGTCCTGTTCGTCACCGACACCGCCGCGCAGGGTGCCGCGGTCGCACTGGCGTTGCAGGACGCGGTCATTGCTGACCCCGACCTGCCCGAACTTCGGATCGGCCTCGCCTACGGCACCATCCTGATCCGGCTCGGCGACGTGTACGGCGAGGTCGTCAACCTGGCCGCCCGCCTCACCGCGGAGTGCAAGCCCGGCCGGGTCCTCGCCGACCGTGAACTCGCCGCCGCCCTCGACGGCCATGCGGCGTACACCGTGCACCGCCTGCGCCGGGTCGCGGTCCGCGGCTACCGCCACCTCGTCCCGTACGCCATCCAGCGTGCGGACGGACCACCGGCATGACATACGGTTTGATCCGTGCGGGAGATCAAGACGCCGGCCGCGCTGAAGCTGGCGAGTGGGGACGACTCGATCGTCGGATGGGCTGCCCAGGGATTCACCACCGGGGCGCGGGCATGGAGCGCCGGATCGGCGGTCGTCGTCGCGTCACCGGACGTGTCGAAACATGACCGCCTCGCAGTGGTCGGACCGGTGGCCGAAGCGGTCCGGCTGGCCGCCGTCGTACTGACCGAGGTCGGTCCGTCGTTCCGGCCGTTCGGCGACGAGGACGTGATCCGTGCGCTGGCGGAATACCTGCCAGGGCTGGAGTTCGCGGCCACGTTCGGCTGGATGGACACGGACCGGGTGCCGGACGTGACGACGACCGCGACCTGGCTGGACGGAGACGCGGGTGTGGAGGCGCTGCTCGAGGCAGCCTCACCGTCGTCGTATGCGTGGCCGGGGCATTCCGGCGTACGGCGCTGGGCCGCGGTGACCGGTGACGACGGCGAGCTGCTGAGTGTCGCGGCGGACGCGTGGAGTGCACCCGGTGCCGGGTTCCTGGCCGGGGTCGCGACCCATCCTGTTGCCCGAGGCAAGGGATTGTCCGGGCAGGTGTGCGGGTTCGTGACCGCCGAGCTGGTGAAGCGGTACGGGCGGTGCTCGTTGATGGTGGACGGCGACAACGCGGCCGCGATCGCGGTGTACCGGCGGCTCGGGTACAGCTACCGCCAGGTGGCCGCGGCCGGGCCTAGCGCGTAGGTTTCACGGTCAGCTTCGAGCCCGGCTCGGTGGGCGTAGGCGTGGGCTTGACGGTGGGCGTCGGTGACGTGGCCGGCGCCGGCGGCGGCGCGAACGGTGCCTTCGTGGTGTCCTTGCAGTTCTCCGAGTCCGTGACGACACCGTTCTCGTCCGGCACGATCACCGCCTGCGGGAACTGGTTGCTCGTACCGCCGCGCTGCCCGTCCCCGTAGGTCGCCGCGCAGTCCTGCCGGTCCAGGTCGATCGGGTTGCCGTCCTGGTCGTATAGCCGGACGTCGACCTGCTTGCCCTGGGCATCGAACGGGTAGATGTTCGTCACCGTGACCCCGTTCAGCCGCAGCCCGTTGTCCGGCGGGTTGTACGCCGAGCTGCCGTGCCGGGCCTGGTAGTTGTTCAGGAACCCGAACGATGTACCCATGTACGCCGCCGCCAGGAACGCCGGCACCGCGACCGCGGCAACCACGTTCAGCGGTACGACGTACCACAGCCAGCGGCCGTCCTGCTGGGTGCGCCGGCCGATCCAGATCGACACCGCCGCGCCCGCGAACGCCCCGACCACGGTTACCGCCGGGGCGCCGAACAGCGCGAAGAACCCGCCCGCGCCGATCATGCCGCGGGCGACCCACCAGATCGGCTGCCCGATCGTCACCAGTTCGTGCCGGATGTTCGGCGGGATCTGGTCGATCCAGCCCCGGATCGCCCTCGCGCCGCGCGTGCCCTGCGGGGTGTCCAGCACCACCCGCGGGTCGTTCCCGCGCAACGCGACCACGCCGAGGAAGGCCGCGGCGAACAGGACGCCGAACCCGAGCAGCCCGAACAACGACGTCTGGCGCCGCGACCACGCGAAGATCGCGACCGCGACGAAGAACGGGCCGACGGTGGCCGCGATCAGGCCCCACCGCAGCGCGTTCCAGCCGGCGTCCAGGCGGTCCTTGTGGCTCTGCCCGACCGGACCGGTCCGTGCGGGGTACCCGGCCGCGGTGCGGAGCTCGTCGGCGTACTGGCGTGGGGTCCCGAGGCGGTCCTGAAGCTGGCCGATCGTCGGCTCGGCGCCGAACTCGCCGGCGACTTCGCTGAGATGGCCGCTGACGTCCTGGAGCACGTCCTCCAGCTCCTCCGGCGGCAGGTCGCTGAGCTCGGATCGCACCTGTGCCAGATAGATCGCCGCCGTCCCGGTGTTCACGCCGCCTCCTTGTCCACTAGCAGCAGCGACATGGTGCCGGCGAAGTGGTTCCAGGTCTCGGTGGAGCGGGCCAGCAGCTCACGGCCGGTCTTGTTCAGCCCGTAGTACTTCCGGTGCGGGCCTTCCTCGCTCGGTTGCACGTACGACGTCAGCGCGCCCGCCTGGAACAGCCGCCGCAGCGTCCCGTACACGGAGGCGTCCGCGACGTCCTCCAGGCCCGCGGCCCGCAGCCGGCGGAGTACGTCGTACCCGTAGCCGTCGGCCTCCCGCAGTACGGCGAGTACTGCGAGATCGAGAACGCCTTTGAGCAACTGACTGCTGTCCATGTCGTCACGCTACTACACAAAGCGGAGTACTCCGCGAACCAGCGCAATTTCGATCAAGTCGGAGTGCGCCGGATGGGGGCACAGTGGTGGACATGGCAGCAGATGTGTTCGAGGAGTTCGTGGCGGTCGTCGCCGCCGGTCTGAGCGGTCCCTGCGACGCGGTGAACGGCCCGGGGCTCGCGGACCGGGTGCATCTGTCGCGGTTCCACTTCGACCGGGTGATCGGCGCGGTGGCCGGGGAATCCCCGTTCGCGTTCCGGCGGCGCGTGCTGCTGGAGCGGGCGGCGTACCGGTTGCTGGCCGAGCCGGTCGCCGTACTGGATGTCGCTGTCGAGGCCGGGTACGGGTCGAACGAGGCGTTCACGCGCGCGTTCGCCCGGGCGTACGGGATGCCGCCGCGGGAGTGGCGGCGGGAGGCGTCGCGGGTGTTCTTCCTGGCGGCGCCGAGCGGAGTGCATTTCCAGCCGCCGGCCGGGCTCCGGCTGCCGGCCCGTAGAAAGGTGAGGGGCATGGACGTACTTGTCAGGATGGTCGAGCACCACGTCTGGTTGACCGGCGAGATGATCGAACGCGGAGCGCGGCTGGACGCCGCCACCCTGGACCGGCCGATCGAGCTGTCCGTCGAGGGGATCGACGACGACATCTCGATCCGCTACCTGCTGGACCGCCTGGTCTGGCAGGAGGAGATGTGGCTGGCCTCGGTCGAGGACCGCCCGTTCCAGGTCCCCGAATGCGGCCGCCAGGTGGTCACCCCGATCCCCGAGCTCCGCACCCGGCACGCCGAGGCCGGCGCCCGCTTCGTCGCCCTGGTCGCCCAGCTCAACGAGGAAGGCCGCTTCGACGAGTCCTTCGTGGACACCACCTGCGAACCCCCGAGAGTCTTCACCTACGGCGGCATGGTCGCCCACGTCCTCACTTTCGCCGCCCACCGCCGCTCCCTCCTGATCGGCGCCTTCCACACCGCCGGCATCACCGACCTGGCCTTCGGCGACCCCATGCACTTCGTAGCCGAGAGCAACTAATCCCCCCGGGCCGGGTGGCACGACTCGGGGCTGGGGGTTAGTTCTTCGGGTCGTGGAGGTTGGGGCGTTGGGTGGGGGTGGTGATCTCGACGTCGATGGGTTGGGGCTTGGTGGGAGCGGTGATCTTGCCGCCGGTTACCGGGATGTTGAGCTTGGTGGCCGAGAGGTCGATGTCGATGGTGGCGCCGGTGTCGTTGGGGGTGGTCCACTCCGTGTCGGAGAGGGTGATCGCGAGGCCTACGACGTGGCCCTTGGGGATGATTTCGTCCTGGGCGCGGAGGGGGACGTTGACCGTGGTCCAGGTGCCGGGCTTCAGCGGGGTCGGGTTCGACAGCGACTTGCTGTGGGCGGCGTCGATCCAGCCGCGGCTGACGATGCCGTGATCGCTTCGCGTGGTGAGCTTCTGCACGGTGAAGTAGCAGCTGTCGTCGTAGTCCGTGCTCTCACCTTCGCAGGTGCTCTGGTCGGTACGGCGGATGCCCGAGTACCGCTGGCCGTCGCCGTACTCGATCAGGCGGGCCGTTACCGGCGTCGTCGCCGAGTCGGACTTCAGCCGCAGCGTGACCGACGGCGTACCGCTGATCCGCAGCGGGGCGGCCAGCGGGGCGGAGAGGAACATCTGCCGGCCCGCGATCACCTCCGACGGATCCGCGACGATGTCGTCCTCGCTGAGGTCCGGGTCGTCCGTGATCGTGACGGTCCCCTTGCCTGCGGCACCTAGTTTGCCGGCCGCCACGGGCACCGACATCGGCCGGTTCACGGCCGGCCAGGTCTTGTAGTCGCGCCACACGTCCGGCGTCGTCTCGACCGAGACCATCGGCTCCTTCATCACGCCGTTCTGCAGGCCCTGCAGCCAGTAGTCGAACCACTGGTGCAGCTCGTCCACCCACTCGTCGCGGCGGAACTCGAACGGGTCCACGTGGTCCTCGAGGCCGAGCCACAGCTTGCGCGGCACGTTGTTGCGGGCCAGCGCCGACCACCACTGCGAGAAGTGGTTCGTCTGCACGTTGTAGTCGCTGAGCCCGTGCGTCATGAACACCGACGCCTTCACCTTCGAGGCGTTCTTCGTGTAGTCACGCGCCGCCCAGAACGACGTGTAGTCGCCGGTGTCGTCATCGTCGTCGTCGCCGAGCTCGCCGCGCACTTCGTCGCACGCCGGGGTGTCGTGGCCGACGTACCCGCCCAGCCAGGGCATGTAGTCGTCCGAGTACGGAACGCCGCCGGAACGGGTGTAGTCGTACCACGAGGAGATCGCCGAGATCGGCACGATCGTCTTCAGGCCCGCGACCCCGGTGGCGGCGACCCCGTTCGCGAGCGTGCCGTCGTACGACTTGCCGATCATCCCGACCGCGCCGGTGGTCCAGGTCGCCTTCACCTGCTGCCCGTCGGCGGTGTGCGCGGTGTTGCGGCCGTTCAGCCAGTCGATCACGTCGACCACGGACTGGATCTCGTCCGGGCCGCCCACGTCGCCGCAGCCGGTCGAGCGGCCGGTGCCGAGCACGTCCACGCCGACCATCGCGTACCCGCGCGGCACGAAGTAGTTGTCGTAGAACAACGGCATCTTCTGGATCACGCCGTCGGCGTCGTACGACTTCTTCTCGTTCTCGTTCCCGCGGCCGCAACAGGTGTAGTACGGCGAGGCGTCCATGATCACCGGGATCTTCGTACCGCTGAGCGCCGGTTCGCTGGGCCGGACGATGTCCACCGCAACCACGTCGTTCTTGCCGTCGGAGTCGGTGTCCATCGTGGTGTCGACGTACACCGACTCGCGGATCGCGTCGGAGTAGTCGTAGACCGGCTGCGTGCTCCTGGTGCGCGCGTCGACGTGCTGCGGCACACTGGGTGCTGCGGGGGCCGGCGTACCGGGCCCGTCCGGCAGCGGGGCAGCCATCGCGGGACCGGTGAGGGTCGTCAGGCTGAGCACGGCGGACGAGACCAGGATCGTCACCCTGGCGCGGACGGTCCTCATGGCTGGGAAGGCTAGTCACTCGGGCGCCGCAACGCCAGGTTCTGCCGAGATTGGCAGCGACCTGCCCGATACTCAGCGTGAGATGGGGTCAGTTCGGTAGGGTGACCGCCACCGCCTCCGGGGGGACGCAAGGAAGGGTAGGCCATGAATCTGCGAGCACCGGTGACACTGCTGGACGTGGCGCAGCGTGCGGGCGTGTCGGTCGCGACCGCCTCCCGCGTGCTGAACGGCGGGGACCGCGTGCCCCGTCCGGAGCTGCAGGAACGGGTCAAGGCCGCGGCCGACGAGCTCGGCTACACGCCGAACGCGCAGGCCCAGGCGCTGGCCAAGTCGTCCACCAACGTGGTCGGCATCCTGGTGCACGACATCGAGGACCCGTACTTCGCCGCGATCGCCAACGGCGTGTTGCGGGCCGCGGACGAGCGCGGCCTGCTGGTGATGATGGCGAGCACGTTCCGCGACTCCGACCGCGAGATCGCCTACCTGTCGTCGCTGCGGGCGCAGCGGGCCCGGGCCGCGGTGATGATCGGCAGCCGGCGGACCGACGCCGACAGCCTGGCGCGGACCGCGACCGAGGTGCAGAGTTTCCTCAACTCCGGCGCGGGTCTGGCGCTGGTCAGCCAGTCCGGGATGCCCGCGCACACCGTTGAGCCGGACAACGTTTCCGGGTCGGCGGACCTGGCCCGCGCGCTGGTCGGGCTCGGCTACCGGAAGTTCGCCGTACTGGGCGGCCCGGAAACCCTCGCCACCGCACGCGATCGGCGGGCCGGGTTCGTGGCGGGGCTGGCCGAGGCGGGGCTGGAGGCCGTACTGGTCGAGGCCGGTGAGTTCACCCGGGACGGCGGGTACGTCGCCGCGGAACAGTTGCTCGACCGGAAGACCGACGTGGACTGCGTGTTCGCGGTGAACGACGTGATGGCGGTCGGCGCGATGTCCGCGTTCCGGGACCGCGGCGTCGACGTACCGGCGGAGCTCGGTGTCGCCGGGTTCGACGACATCGCGACGCTGCGGGACGTCTGGCCGGGGCTGACGACCGTACGGCTGCCGTTGGAGCAGATGGGCCGCCGGGCGCTGGAGCTGGCCGTCGAGGGCGGCGCGCCGACGACCGAGAAGTTCAAGGCCGAAGTAGTACTGCGGGAAAGCACGGCGAGGCGCTGAAATATGCTCGCGGGGTGACTGTCTCCGAGATCTTCGACCCGTCGGCCTGGAAGCAGGTGGACGGCTTCGAGCTGACCGACATCACCTATCACCGGGCGGTCGACGCCGGTGTGGTGCGGATCGCGTTCAACCGGCCGGAGGTGCGGAACGCGTTCCGCCCGCAGACCGTGGACGAGCTGTACCGGGTGCTGGACCACGCGCGGATGTCGTCGGACGTCGGCTGCGTGCTGCTGACCGGCAACGGCCCGTCGCCGAAGGACGGCGGCTGGGCGTTCTGCTCCGGCGGCGACCAGCGGATCCGCGGCAAGGACGGTTACAAGTACGCCGAGGGCACGACGGCGGACAGCATCGACCCCGCGCGGGCCGGCCGGCTGCACATCCTCGAAGTACAACGGCTGATCCGCTTCATGCCGAAGGTCGTGATCTGCGTCGTCCCGGGCTGGGCCGCGGGCGGCGGGCACAGCCTGCACGTGGTCGCGGACCTGACACTGGCGTCCGCGGAGCACGCGCGGTTCAAGCAGACCGACGCGGACGTGGCGTCGTTCGACGGCGGGTTCGGGTCGGCGTACCTGGCCCGGCAGGTCGGGCAGAAGTTCGCGCGGGAGATCTTCTTCCTCGGTGACGAGTACTCGGCCGAGGACGCGTACCGGATGGGCATGGTGAACAAGGCCGTCCCGCACGCTGAGCTGGAGGCGACCGCGCTGGAGTGGGGCAAGAAGATCTGTGCGAAGTCCCCGACCGCGCAGCGGATGCTGAAGTACGCGTTCAACCAGATCGACGACGGCCTGGTCGGGCAGCAACTGTTCGCCGGTGAGGCGACCCGCCTCGCCTACGGCACCGACGAGGCCGCCGAAGGCCGCGACTCCTTCCTCGAGAAGCGCCCCGCCGACTGGTCCAAGTATCCCTACGCTTTCTAGGGTTTGTGCCACTTCTGGTTGGCGGTGCCGCTGCAGGCGCGCAGCGTCAACCGGCCGCCGTTGCCGGGGGCATCGGCTGTCACGCACTTGCCGGCGCTCGGATTGACCAGTTCGTTGTTGTTGCTGAGGGCAAACTTCTGCGCCCAGCCGCCGTTGCAGTTGACCAGCTGCACCTGGGTGCCGTCGGCGGTCGAGGCCCAGGCGAGGTCCATGCACAGGCCCATCGAGCGGACCGTGCCGTCGGGCCGGAAGACCCACTGCTGGTTCGCGGCGCCGGCGCCGCAATCCCAGACCTGCAACGGCGTTCCGTCGTGACCGATGCCGTCGGCGGCGTTCGGTACGTCGATGCAGCGGTTGCTCTGGTCGCTCTGTAACGCGATCGGCGCGGCGGCCGCGGCGGGCGGCCCAGCAGTGTTCGAGTCGGTGGTCCGCACGGGCGGCTTCGCGGTGACGGTCGTGGTCGTTGTCGCGGTTGCGGTCGTCGTGGTCCGCGCCGTCGCGGTCCTGGTCGCCGTGGCAGTCGTGGTGGCGGTCGCGGTGACCGTCGCGGTCGGCGGCGTACCGGCGAGCGGCGGCTTCGCGGTGACCGTGGTCGGCGGCAGCGTGACCGTGACGCCCGGCATGATCACGGTCTTCACGACCTGCCGCGGATCGCCCTTGACCGTCTTCGTCGCCGTCAGGCCCGCCACCTGCTCGGGGTCCGGCGTGACGGTCACGGTCGGCGTCACGGTCGGCCGGCTCTGCGGCACGTACGCGACGTCGGTGGTGTACGCCGGCCCCGAACCGCCGCCGGCGATCGCCGACGCGCCGATCGCGATCCCGCCGATCAGAGCGGCGACCACCGCGGTCGTCGACCAGGCCCGTCGGTCGGGCAGCCGGGTGATCCGGGGCAGCCCCGGACGGCTGGCGAAGGTGTCCGAGAAACGGGACGAACCGGGGGATCGGCGTGACCGCACGTCGGGCTCCTGGGATCTGGGGCGGAAGGGCGAAGGCGTGTCTGCTGCCGAGGATCGCCCGGGTGACCGCCTGTCGTCAAACATTGCGCGAAAAGGTGACTCCGATCACGGCGTGAGATCAGATTGTTGCTGAGTGTTCATCCATTGGCGTTGCCATGAGAGCGTTCTCAACCTATTTTGAGCCGAGCCAGGTTCTCCGCTGCCGTATCGCCCCGAGGGAGATCCATGATCGACGAGCGCGCGTGCCGGACCACCGTCATGGAGCTCTGTCTGGCGGAGCGGGAAAGCCTTCGCCGCTATGTGACCAGCATTCTCGGCCGGGACAGCCACGCCGTCGAGGACGTGGTCCAGGAGACGCTGCTGCGCGCGTGGCAGCTGGCAGACCGGATCGAGTGGCAGGACCGGCCGGTACGGATGTGGCTGTTCCGGGTCGCCCGGAATCTGGTCGTCGACCACCACCGGCGCGCCGGGCGCGCGCTGCCGATGGGGCTGGGCGCGTCCGAGCTCGCGGAGCCGGCCAGCCAGCCGGATCCGGCCGAGCAGGTGATCGACCGGCGGGTGCTGGTCGAGATCCTGCAGCGGCTGTCGCCCGCGCATCGCGAGGTGGTCGCCCGGGTGCACCTGCTCGGTCACGCCGGCGAGGAGGTCGCGGCGGTCCTCGGCGTACCGGTCGGGACGGTGAAGTCGCGGGCGCACAACGCGGTCCGGCAGCTCCGCGCGGAGCTCGCCCGGACAGGCTGGGCCGGAGCCGCCGCATGACGGCGCTCGGCGGTGGCGGCGGGATCCGCGGCTACCTCGGGTACGCCGGTCTGGTCCTGCTCGCCCTGGTGCTGCTGAACCTTCTGGTCCGCCGGCTCGGTGGCTGGCGCAAGCTGCTCGGCTGGATCGGCCGCCAGATCCGTGGCACGGTCCGCGCGTTCACCGAGCCGATCGCGGCCCGCCGCCGGTACCGTCGCCGGCTCCGGCTGCTGATCCAGGTACTGCGGGACACCGCCGGCTGGGACCAGGCCGAGAGCGCGATGGTCGCCGCCGCGGACATCAGCCCGGGAATGGCGCCGTACGCCGTCGCGCTGGCCAAGCGCCGGATCGGCGTACTGGTCGCCGGGGCGTCCGACCTGGAGCCGCCCGCGCCGTGGAGCGCGGACCCGCAGGACCCGCGGCTGTGGTGGATCGACCGGGCCGCCCTGCCGGAGAGCGCCGCGGTGCGCGAGATGCCGCTGCTGGTCTGCGTCGGCACCGACAGCACCGGCGGGTACGTGATCATGCTGGACCTGCTCTCCGGCCCGCGGACGCTGTCCGTGTACGGCGTCGACCGGACCGCGCGCGCGGTCGTGCAGGCGATGGCGGCGCAGCTCGACGTCCGGCTGCCGGTGGGCGCGATCGAGGTTGCCGAGGGCATCCATCCGCGGCACGACGGGATGCCGCTGGAGGAGGCCGCGCGGCGGCTCGGGGCCTGGTTCGTCGTCGGCGCCGGGCCGTTGGCCGGACCGCTGCCGGCGGGCCGCCGGATGCTGACGCTCGGCGTCGCGCGCGGCAGCAGTCGGTTGCTGGAGGCATTGCCGGACCAGAGCCTGCGGCTGCACGGCGGGGCGACCTGGCTGCGGATCGACCCGTTGCCGTTGGCAAAGGCCGTCGCGCGGTCGATCCGCCGGCTGCCACCGCACGAGTTCGAGAGCGGCGTACCGTTCAGCCCGGAGACGGTGCCGGCCGACGACCTGAGCGACCTGGACGTACCGGCCGGCTCGGTCGGGGTGTCCGCGGTGCCGGACGGGAAGGCGGCGTCGTGGAGCTGAACCTGACCACGGTCGACTCGCGCTCCGGTTCCCGCGCGGACCAGCGGGTGAAGATCCCCCGCGGCCTGTCGGTCGGCGGCCTCGCGGACGGTCTCGGCAAACCCGGTACGACGTTGTTCCTGGGCCGCCGGCGCCTCGACCCGGCGCAGCCGCTGGCCCGGTCCGGCGTCCGGGAGGGCGGCGTGCTCGGGTTCGGCGGGCCGGTCGACGTACCGGATCTGCTGCAGGGCACGCCGCCCGGGCACGCACCGGTCGTTGTCGAGTTGCATGCCGTGTCCGGTCCGCAGGCCGGGCGGGTGTGGCGGGTCGGGCCGGGCAGCCACGAGATCGGCTCGGACCCGCAGTGTGCGATCCGGCTGGACGGGACCGACGTACCCGAGCGCGGCCTGTGGGTGACGGTCGGGCCGGGTGGCGATGCGTTCTGGCACCGGACCGAGGAGGTGCCCGGCGATATCGTCAGCCGCCGGATCGGCCCGCCGGAGGACGATGCCGCAACCAGCGCGATCCGGGTGAACGACCCGGAGACGGCGCACGAACCCGTTCCGCTGGCGGCCGAGGACGTACCGGTCGGTGAGGTCCGGGCGTGGCCGCCGGACGAGGACCTCGCGGTCGGGTCGGTGCTGTTGCGGTGCAGCGGTTCGCTGGAGCCGCCGGCCGCCGTACGGCTGGCCGACGACGGGTTCACGCTGGACTACAACCGGCCGCCGCGGCTCGCGCCGCACCTGGACGACGAGAAGGTCCGGCTGCCACCGCCGCCGTCACCGCCGCAGAAACGCCCGTTCCCGTGGCCGGTGGTGCTCGCGCCGGTCGTCCTCGGCCTGGTCATGGTCGGGCTGTTCAACTCGTACTACTTCCTGGTCTTCACCCTGCTCAGCCCGCTGATGATGGGGATGAACTTCTTCACCAGCCGGAAGACCAACCGGGCCGACCACATCGAGGCCCGGCGCAAGTACTTCGCCCGCAAGGCCGCGCTCGAGGAGGAGATCTCCACTGCGGTCACCCGGGAACGCCTGATCCGCAACCTGACCGCGCCGGACCCGGTCCGGATCGCCCAGCTCGCGACCCGCCCGGGCAGCCGGCTGTGGGAACGCCGCCGCAACGACCCGGACTACCTGCTGTTGCGGGTCGGCACCGCCGACCAGCCGTCGCTGAAGGAACTCGACGACCAGGGCCGGGAGGAGAACCACCGGACGATCCGCTGGACGATCCCGGACGCGCCGATCTGCGTCCCGCTGCGCGGGCACGGCGTCCTCGGGATCGCCGGGGCGCCGGCGACCACGCGGGCGTTGGCCCGCTGGCTGACGATCCAGGCCGCCGTACTGCATTCGCCGCAGGCGTTGCGGATCGTCGTACTCGCCGAGGCGGACGACGCGCAGGACTGGGACTGGGTCCGGTGGCTGCCGCACCTGCGGCCGGACAAGACACCCGCCGCGGTGCTGATCGCGAACGACGACGCGACCACCGCGGCGCGGATCGGCGAGCTGGTGTCCCAGGTGCAGGGCCGGCACCGGAAGGCGACGGCGTCCAGTACGCCGGAGCCGGTCGACACCGAGATCGTGGTGATCGCGGACGGCTCGCGCCGGCTGCGGGACGTCCCGGGCTTCGTACAGGTACTGACCGACGGGCCCGCTGTCGGGGTGTACGCGGTCTGCCTGGACAAGGACGAGCGGCTGCTGCCGCAGGAGTGCAGCGCGGTGGTCGCCGCCGGCGAGGAGACGCTGACCGTACGCCGGCCCGGGCTGCCCGACCAACGGACCGTCCGGGCGGACCTGGTGTCGCCGGAGTGGTGCGAGCAGATCGCCCGCGCGCTGGCGCCGGTCCGCGACATCAGCCCGGACCACGACGCCGGCCTGCCGAAGCTGGTGAAGCTGCTCGACGAGCTGGACCTGGAGCCGCCGACGCCCGAGGCGCTGCTGACCCGCTGGATCCGCCGCCCGGCGAGTACGTCGTTCGTGCTCGGCACCGACTTCGACGGGAAGTTCACCGTCGATCTCGTCGCCGACGGCCCGCACGGGCTGATCGCCGGTACGACGGGTTCCGGCAAGTCGGAGTTGCTGCAGACGCTGGTGGCGTCGCTCGCGGTCGCGAACCGGCCGGACGAGCTGACCTTCGTGCTGGTCGACTACAAGGGCGGCAGCGCGTTCAAGGAATGCGCCGGGCTGCCGCACACGCTCGGCATGGTGACCGACCTGGACGCGCACCTGGTCGAGCGGGTGCTGGAGTCGCTGGACGCCGAACTGCGCCGCCGGGAGCGGATCCTGGCGAACGCCGACGCCAAGGACCTCCCGGACTACCAGGCGAAACGGGCGGTCGATCCGGGGCTGGCGCGGTTGCCGCGGCTGCTGCTGGTGATCGGCGAGTTCGCCGCGATGGTGCGGGAGATCCCGGACTTCGTGCCCGGGTTGATCGGGATCGCGCAGCGCGGCCGGTCGCTCGGCATCCACCTGATCCTCGCCACCCAGCGGCCGGCCGGCGTGGTGACCGCGGACATCCGCGCGAACACCAACCTGCGGATCGCACTCCGGGTCACCGACCAGTCCGAGAGCCAGGACGTCGTGGACGTCAACGAGGCGGCGTCGATCAGCTCGGGGATCCCGGGCCGGGCGCTGATCCGGCGCGGACCGCGGCTGGCCGACCTGTTCCAGACGGCCTGGGTCGGCGCGGAGCGGACCGATGACGCGGAGCCGACCGGGCCGGTCGATCCGAAGCGCGTGCAGGTCACCGAGCTGCCGTGGTCCGACCTCGGGCGTACGGTCGAGCGGGACGCCGTACCCGAGCCCGAGGAGGACGCGAAGAACGGGCCGGCGGCAACGGATCTGCAGGTGCTCGTGGAAGCGGTCCGTGCGGCCGCGGGCGAGCTGCCGGACTTCGCCGTACAGCCGAAGCCGTGGCAGCCGGCGCTGGAGCCGCAGATCCTGCTCGAGGAGTTGCCGGAAACCGAGCGGGAGATGTTCGTCCCGTACGCGCTGGAGGACATCCCGGCGTTGCAGCAGCGGCGGGTGGCCGGGATCGACTTCGACACGTTCGGGCATCTGTACGTCATCGGGGCGCCACGGTCCGGCCGGACGCAGGCGCTGCGGACGATGGCCGGCTCGGCCGCGAAACACCTGAGCGTCGCGGACCTGCACATCTACGGCATCGACGCGGCCGGTGGCGGACTCGCGCCGCTGGAGACGCTGCCGCACTGCGGTGCGATCGTCTCGCGCCACGACATGGAACGGATGGCACGGCTGCTCCGGAAGCTCAACCAGGAGCTGAGCGAGCGGCAGGAGCTCGCCGGACAGCACAACGCGACGGGCCTCAACGAGCTCCGCAAGGTGCTGCCGAAGTCCGAGCGTCCGGCCCACGTGCTGGTGTTCATCGACGGCTGGGACGCGCTCTCGGTGCTGCTCGACGACCACGACCACGGGCAGCTGCTGCAGGACGTGATGCGGTTGCTGCGCGAGGGCGGCGGGCTCGGGATCCACCTGATCGCGACGTCCGAGCGCTCGCTCCTCGGTGGCAGGCTGGCCTCGCACAACGACCACAAGCTGCTGCTCCGGCAGGCCGACCGGACGGACTACCAAGCGGCCGGGCTGCGGCTGGCGAAGGTGCCTTCGATGGTCATGCCCGGACGAGGCTGGCACGTACTGACCGCGACCGAGACGCAGGTCGCCGTACTCGCCGCCGGCGGGGGATCCGAGCAGGTGGGCGCGATCCGGGCGATCGCGGCCGAGGCCGTCGAGCGGGACGCCAAGATGCCGGCCGCGCGCCGGCCGTTCAAGGTCGCGGAGCTGCCGTCGTCGGTGGAGTTCGCGCAGGCCTACGAGCGGGTCCCGGCCGCGGAACGACGGCCGCAGTGGGGCCTGATCGGCCTCGGCGGCGACGAGGGCGGCGCGATCGGCGTCGACCTGGCCGGAGTCGGTTCGTCGTACGCCGTCCTGGGACCGCCGGGGTCCGGACGCAGCAACGCGCTGTCCTGTCTGGCGGTGTCGCTGCTGGCCGGCGGGTCGTCGTTGATCGTGATCACGCCCAGGGAGTCGCCGCTGCGGATGCTCGCCCGGCACCCGAACGTCGTCCTGATGAGCCAGGCGGACCCGGCCGAGGACGTACTGCGGGGCACGCTCGACCAGGTCCCGGGCCCGAAGGTGGTCGTGATCGACGACGCGGACCTGGTGATGACGGCGGCCGCGGACAAGGTGCTCAAGGACATCGTGGTGTCCGGCCGCGACCAGGGCACGGCGGTGATCTTCGGCGCCACCACGGACGGCTTCCAGTCCGGGATGAGCGGCTGGGCCTCGGCCGCCCGGCGGGCCCGGCGCGGACTGTTGCTCGAGGCCCGTTCGATCTCCGAGGGCGACCTGATCGGCGTCCGGGTCGGCCCGAACGTCGTCCGCGCCACCCCGCGCCCCGGCCGGGCCTGGACCACCGGCCCGGCGTCGCAGCCGCTGGCGGTCCAGGTGCCGCTGACGGTTCTGCTCCCGGAGCAATAGAAAAGGTGCTCCAGGCAACTGCCTGGAGCACCTTCCCGGGTACTACTTGGCCTGGTTCAGGCTGTTGCTGATGCCCTGGTCGAACTCCTCGGCGTTCTTCTTGATGCTGTTGAACATGTCCGAGAAGTCCTGGATGCCCTTGACCGCGGCCTTCAGGCTGGTGTCGAAGTTGTTGTAGGTGTTCCGGATGACCTCACTCGACTGCTTGAAGACCATGCCGTCGTCGACCAAGGTGTTCACCCGCGTGCGCAGGTTCTCGATCATCGGGGAGATCTGGTCATGGGCGTTGGTCATCAGGGTGGTGACCTCGACGATCTTGCCGTAGTCGAGGTTGATGCCGTCGTACGCCATGCTGCGCTCGCTTTCTGGTCAGTTGTCTTCGTTGTCGGCGTTCGCCGCGACGCTCTCCGGCGTCTCGACCCATTCGGCGGGTGAGCCGTCGGACTTGTTCGGGCCCCGGGTGAACTCGCTCCAGGTGCCGTCGCTGTTGGTGGTCTTCATGGTTCCGCTGCCGTCGGACTTCAGTTGGGTGTCGTTGTGCACCGTGCTGCCGTCCGGGTAGTCGCTGTCGGTGATGATGTGGTGCCGGTCGTCGCCGTACGTCGTGACCGAGTGGTACGTCTTGCCGTCGTACGTGACCGTGGTCTCCTCGCGGGTGACGTTGCCCTTGTCGTCCACGTCGAGATGCGTGTGCACGTTGCCGCGGTCGGTGGTGATGGTCTGGTCCAGCGGTGGGTGGTCACCGGGGTTCGTGGCCTTGCAGAAGTCCGGCTGGTCCGCGACCGGTCCGGTGCACTGGTCCTTGTGGGCCTGGTAGTAGTCCCACTGCGACTTGTCCCGGTAGTAGTTCGACAGCGCCAGGTTGCTGTTGGTCGCGTTCATCCCCTGGGAGATCTCGGCGTCGAACTGCAGGAACGCCTCGCCGACCGAGCCGAACGAGTTCGCGAGCTCCTTCAGGCCCTTCTCGGCCTTGGTCATCGTGCCCTCGGCATTCGAGTGCAGGTCGGTGATCGCCGACGCGATCACGCTGCTGCCGAGGACACTGCCGTCGTCGTACGCCAGCGTGCTGAACAGGCTGTCGTCGAGTGTCGGCTTGATGTTCGACGCGAGTTCTTCCAGATCCGTCTTGGCGTCGTTGAGCAGGTTGTAGTCCATCTTGAGTCGATCCGGCACAACCCCTCCTCGGCGTCGGTTGGTTCCGTACTGACCACGCCGCAGTACGGCTCCGGGTTCATTTCGATCTGAACCTGATCGATGCCTCCGGCGTGGTCGGGGTAGAGGGTCTGGACGAACCGGGAGGGTACGCATGCCACGGCCGAGCGACTGGGACGCCATCGGGCTCGGCGGGGACCCGACGCCGGGTGATCCGGACCAGATCGGTCAGCTGGCCGAGGTACTGCAGAAACTCGGCGGCAAGGCGCGGGAGATCTTCAACGCGATCGAGACCGTGATGAACACGAACAACGACAGCGTGTTCGTCGGTCAGACCGCGGACGCGCTGCGCGGCAAGGTGGACAAGCGGCTGCGCGGGCACGTCGAGGACGTCGCGAACGCGTTCGAGACCTCGGCACAGGCGCTCCGGGACTGGCGCGGGGTGGTCGAGGAGCAGCAGCGCAAGGCCGACGCCGCGCTGAGCGCCGGCCGCGGGCTGGCCGAGGACGACCCGGACCGGGACACCCAGAAGGGCATCGCCGAGCAGGCCGGCCGGGACCAGTCGGACGCGGCCTCGACGTACGCCGGGAAGATCAACGGGGTCTCGGACATCTCGCTGCCGATCTCCGCCTGCGAGGCGTTCTGGGAGGCGTTCAAGTGGCTGGCGATCATCCTGATCATCCCGGCGCTGATCTTCGGCGGTCCGATCGCACTGCTCGCGCTCGGCGTCAACCTGGCGCTGTTCATCAAGACGATCGTCGACGTCGCGAACGGTGACGCCACCTTCCTGGACCTGTTCCTGGCCGGCCTCGGGCTGATCGCGCCGACCACCAAGGCGCTGCCGATCTTCAGCATCCTGAAGGGCATCGCGAAGGGGATCGGGGCCGGCGTCAAGGGCATCGTGAACACCTTCAAGACCGTGTTCAGCAAGGACTTCCTGTTCAACGGGCTGATCGCCGGGCTGAAGGCGATGCCGGTGCTGGCCACGATCGCGATCAAGGAGACCGGCCTGTTCGTGGTCTCGAACATCCGGAACTTCGCGATCACCACTGGGGCCTTCGTCGGCAACTTCGACAAGATCGCGGTGAATGCGTTCAACGCCTTCAAGACCGGGATCAGCACATTCCGGCCGGGCTCGGTCCTGACCGGGTTCAAGTCCGCGTGGAACGGTGTCGCCACCTCGAAGTTCGGCCAGTTCGTCAGCGCGCACCTCGGCGGGCTGCAGTGGACCCGGATGATCCTGCCGGTCGCGGCGGACGAGATCCGCGCGTTCAAGGCGCTCGGGATGAGCGACTTCAAGGCGTTCACGCAGGCGCTGAAGGTCGGCGTGCTCGGCCGCGGTGTGTTCGCCCAGCATGTGTTCGGGCTGCCCACGGTGGGCGCGATCGGCCGCGGGATCGGGGCGATCCCGATCGAGACGGGCGGTGTCGGCGGGGCCGGGAAGACCAGTTTCCTGCAGCAGCTGATCAAGCCCGACATCCGGATCCCGTCGGTACACATCAACAGCATCGGGCTGGCCACCACCGACGGGTTCAAGGGCGGCCAGGTCTTCACCGCGCTCGACGAGCTGCACCTGGCGCCGCTGCAGAACATTGGCAACACCAACATCGGGGTCAGCGTGCACACACCGACCTCGGTCACCACCGGCGGCGTCCACATCCCGGCCACCGCCGGTACGCCGAACGCCGTCAACGTGATCACGAACATCCCGTCGCCGCACGTCGGCACGCCGGCGGTGAACGGGTCCACGTTCGGGCACCTGAACAGCACCCACGTCGCGCAGCCGGTGAACGTGAACATCAGTTCGCTGCACATCTCCACGCCGGGTTCGACGAGTATCAGCGACCTGGTCGGGTCCGGGCTCCGGAACAACCCGCCGACGATCTCGTCGCACTTCGCGAACACGATCGGCGAAGGCACCTCGCACGGCTTCCAGGCGAACCACATCCGGCTGTCGATCGACGAGATCGTCAACCTGCCGACGGCGTCCGCGCACGGCAGCACCCACGTGGTCAGCCCGCCCAGCGTCGACCGGGTGAACGCAGCGCTCGACCTGCTCACCGGCGGCCCAGCGAACCTCAAGGTCGGTACGCCGGGCAGCCTGCACGTCGACACCCCGACCCCGGTCGGCGTCCAGAACGTGTCCGCTCCGCCCGCCGCGCACGTCCAGCCGGTCGGCGTGCCGAAGTCCGACGTACCGATCCAGACCGCGACCGTGCACACCGGCAGCACCCCGGTCGCGCCGAACCTGCCGAACCTGCCGACCGTGCACGGCACCGGTGGGTCCGGCGGGCACTCGTTCACGCCGGGGAAGACCGAGATCCCGTTGACCGGGTTGCCCGATCATCCCGGCGCTGTGGTCAAGGTGGAACGGTTCGAGGGCGGCGTTACCCAGTTCAACCTGCACGGCGGCGGACCGAACGGGCGGCTGGACCCGCTCGGCGGCGGCCACGTCCGGTTCACCGACACCTCGACCGGGGTCACCACCCGCTTCGACAGCAACGGGATCGCGGTCGACCACGGCATCCGGCTGACCAGGGCCGACGGGATGCCACGGATCGACGACCGGGTGCTGGTCAAGCAGCCGGACAGCCAGTTCCACGTCACCAGCCTGGACGGCAAGGTGGTACCGGAGAACCTCAGCGTCCGGCAGCTCGACACCGGCGGCGTGCAGATCCACGGCAAGGACGGCACCGGCTGGCACTACGCCGCGAACGGCAAGCTCGAAGGCCAGAACATCACCGCCTCGTGGAACGGCGACGTCGCCGGGAAGGCCGGCGTGTTCCGCAAGCCCGGCGACACCGACGCCGCGGTGAACGCCCGGATGGACGACTTCACCCAGGTCCAGCGAGCCCAGCAGAACGTCGACATCGCGCACGACAACGTCGCGGTCCACGGCGACCGGGTCGACGGTCCGTCGAACGCGCCGTCGGTCGGCGAGCAGGTCCACCTCGACCTGCACGTCGCGCAGAACGACCTGGACGCGGCCAAGAACGCGTTCGGGGACAAGCACGGGATCAGTGCCGACGGCATCCAGCAGCACCTCGACAAGGTCGTCCTCGACTCGCTCAAGGAGCGCCCGCGACTGCTGGGCGGCGCCGGGCGGACCTACGACCTGCCAGGGAACGCCGGGGTGACCTTCCAGGTCAGTGGCAAGAACGTCGCGATCGACGGACCGGGTGCGGAGAAGTTCCTGCCGGTCGTCGACGGACGATCGCTGACCATCACCGGCGCCGACGGGCACGTCTGGTCGTACCGGCTCGGGTTCGGCGGGAGCGCGAACCTGGTCGGCGAGTCGTTCCCGTTGAAGGGCGGGCTGTTCGGCGGGCACTCCGCGACGCTCGAGGGCAAGCTCGGCAGCCTCGACCACGGGCTGGTGACCGACAGCGCTGGGAAGCAGTGGCCGGCCAAACTGGTCGACGACTCGCTGGTCGTCGGCTCGCCGCAGGGACCGTTGCGGTACGACCTCGACGGGAGCTTCCGGGTCGCCGACCCGACCGCGACCGGGCACCTGCCCGCGCCTGCGACGCCCCCGCACCTCAGCGGTACCGACGCCGTGCGGTGGAACGCTCAGGTCGACCTGAGTCGCACGCATCTGACCGCGGCCGCGTCGGACAAAGCGGTCGAGGCGGTGATGCGGGACGTGGTCGGCGGCTCGTTCACGTCCAAGCGTGGGTTCGAGGGGTACGTGAACCCGAGCGCGCTCGCCGACAACACGCTGATCGCGAACGTCCGGCGCTTCGACACGGTCACGAAGGACCTGCTGTTCCAGGGGCCGACGGACAACATCACCGTGTACCGCGGGGTGTCGATGGATCCGCTCAGCGCGCAGGCCGACACGTTCGTCGAGCGGCTGCCGATCTCCACGTCGAACTCGCTCGAGTTCCAGCACGTGTGGGCGAAGAACGGTGTGCAGTCGAACCGGGTCGTGTTCGAGATCGACGTACCGCCGGCGCACGGGAAGCTCGCGATGGCGTACCCGGAGCACTACGACTTCGCCGGGCAGGCGCGGCCGTGGAACCAGAGCCAGGCGGAGATCACGCTGTCGCCGACCACGCTGGTACGGACCGGTCCGGACAAGCTGGTCGGGGACCTGCGGGTGATCCCGGTGCGGGCCGAGCAGATTCCGGTGGAGCGGCTCGACGAGGTGATCCGGGCGCAGTGGCCGGGGATGTCGTCGGAGGCGGCGTTCGGCGACTTCGTGAAGTCGTTCGACCTCGGGAACCTGCGGCAGTTCGAGGGACTCGAGGACGTGGCCACGCGCACGAACACCAGCGCCGACGGGCTGATGCACACGGTGCACGTCACGAAGCCGCACTTCAGCGGCGAGGTGACGATCACGGTACTGCGGAACGAGCCGGCCGACTCCGTACGGGTGACGGTCGCGGTGAACGGCGCGAACAAGTTCGACGAGACGTGGAGCAAGCAGGCGTTCTCTGCGCTGGCGAGTGACCTGCGCGGCCATGTGCTGCACAACAACGAGCTGTTCGCGAACCTCGCGCGGCCCGCGCACTGGCCGAAGGCGTCGGGCGGCGAGGCGCTGGAGCTCGCGTGGCAGAGCGACCTGGCCGCGAAGGCGGCGGTGTTCCGGGTCGGCGACGACACCGACGCGATCGTGAACGCGAAGATGACCGACTTCGGCCGCATCCAGCAGGCTCAGGCCAAGGTCGACGCGGCTCTCGGGAACGTTGCTCTCAACGGCCACCGCGCCGACGGCCCGTCCACCGGCCCGTCCGTCGGCGAACAGGCCCATCTCGACCTTCACGCCGCCCAAACCGACCTGACCACGGCGAAGCAGTCCTTCGAGTCCAAGTACGCCCTGCAGGTGGACACACTCCAGTCGCACCTGGACGCCCTTACCGCCCAGTCCCTCAAAGACCGCCCCCGCCTCCCCGGCGGCCACAACGGCCCCACCCCACCCCCACCACCCGGCGCGGGGCACCCGCCGGTGGGCGCCGGCCACCCCACGCCAACCCCCGGCGGAGCCCTCCACCCGAACACCCACGCGACCCCGCCGCCACCGCCACCTCCTCCACCGGCGGGACATCATCCAGCCGGCGCCGGCCACCCCACGCCAACCCCCGGCGAAGCCGGGCACACCTTGCCGCACCCGGCGACTCACGCGGCTCCGCCGCCTCCGCCGCCTGCGGTGAGGCACAATCTGCCTGGGACGTCTGCTCACCCGGCGGTGCGGGTGCAGCGGGTGGGGGCTCCGGAGTTTCGGAAGGAGTTCGACGGGGCCTCGTTCGGGAGTGAGAGTGAGCTCGGCGGGTTCGTGGTCGCGATGCCGGAGGGGGCGAACCGGACGTTCGCGTTCGTCCGCGAGACCGGGACCAAGGACCCGCTGGTGATGGTCACCAAGGACATGGGCAACGGCGCGTACCACAACCCGGCCGGCCTCGAGCACGTCAACCGCGGCAACTGGCAGACGCACACCGTCGAGCTGGTCAGCTACCCGGCGAAGGTCGGCGACACCGCCGGGATCGCGCTCCGCGACGACGCCACCCAGTTCCTGCTCGACGTCTTCAAGGGCCGTATCACCAACCAGAACCACCACGCGATGGAGAACGTCACCAGCCTGGACGGCCGCTTCGAGCTGGTGATCACCAACGACCGCCACGTGATTGCCGGTGGCAACGGTATGAGCCTGGACGGGCCGGCCTCGGTGAAGATGCCGCCGGCCGGCCAGCAGATCACCGTCGGCGTGAAAGCCTCCGACTTCGGCACCCCCGCCGCACAGGACCTCCGCCTGCTCGACGACAACCCGTGGTTCAAGCCGGAGTTCGCCGACGACCCCAACCTCCGGTCGGTCCTGCACACCGTCGACAACCCCGACGGCGTTCAGAGCGCGTACACCTACCTGAAGTCGATCGTCACCTTCACCGCCCGCCAGGTCGACAAGCACGGCCTGCCGATCGGCGAGTACGGCGGGCGCCCGCCGTACCGCGGGCTCACCGACCCGGCGGTGAAGAACGACTGGAAGATCCTGCCCCGGACCCGGCCGAACATCGTCCTGGAGTCGCTGTCCGACGCCGACCGGCTCGCCACCCTGAAGCTGATCCGGGACCTCCCGCCGACCGGCGACGCCGAGATCTGGAAGGAGACCCGCCAGTACCTGCTGAACGGCGGCGAGGTCGCCGGCCACGGCATCAACAACGCGACCATCGGCGGCGAGAAGGCCCTGCTCTTCGAGTTCCGCGCCGTACCGGACGGCCTGAAGCACCTGGTCCCGGCGCAGAAGCTGCAGACCGTCGAGGTGACGGACGTCCTGGCCGGCCTCGGCGACCGCCGCGGTCCGGTGGTCCGCCAACTGCCGGACGTCCTCAAACGCCCGGAGAACCGCGACGACTTCGCCGCCTGGTTCACCGAGCTGAAGCCGAACCTGGCCGGCCGCCCGCCGGAGAAGCTGGTCGACTTCGCCAGCGCGACGCAGCGCGCCGAGTGGCTGATGACGCACCGCCCAGAGACCTGGCAGGCCATCGCTCAGGACCCGATCGTCGTCAACACCGTGCACATCGCACCGCCGCCGCCACCGGTACGTCAGCACCGGCTGACCGGTGCCTTCGACAACCACACCGTCGTCCGCCCGACGGGAGCCCAGCCGTACGTAATCGACTCGGCCGGAACCACGGTTCCGAATCTGAGGGTGTTCACCGGCCAGGGCGGTGATCTCCGGGTCGTCGGTCCGCGCGGTCAGATGCAGCGGTACGCCGCCGACGGCACGCAGTTCGGCCGCGGGACGTTGCTGAACGATCCGTTCCGCCTGCAACCGCACCTGTTCGCCGAGGTCGACGGCAACGGCGCCTGGCGCGCGGTCGACGTGAACGGCGCACCGTTGCCGCACACAACCGTCGACCAGTTGCCGAACGGGCAGTTCCGGGTCACGGACACGGTCACCGCCGACGTCCGCTGGCACGGGCAGGACGGCCTGTACCGCGGCTCGGGCTTCCAGGTCGCGGATCCCGCGCACAACGGCCACGTCTTCGTCTACAACCGACCCGGCCACGACCCCGTACTCGTCGACAACGCCGGTAGCCAGCTGCCCGGCACGATCACCCCGTTCGAGGGCGGCTTCCGGGTCACCGAGGCGAACGGTATCGCCCGGACCTTCGACGACGTCGGCAACTACCTCGACCGGCGGATCCCGCTCGGCGGGCCGAACGCGCAGCAAGTCGTCGTCCACGGCGTCGACAACCACCTCACGCTGCACGACCCGACCGGCGCCGGCCGGACGGTCGACCACGTCCAGGGTGGCGGCTACCGGGTCGTTGATGGCGGCAACTACCACGTGTACGACGGCGACGGCGCGCTGCAGGCCAACGGCCACACCGTCAACCTGCCCCGCGAGACCGGCTTCCTGGAGATCGCCGGCAACACCGCGCGCCGGTTGGACGTCAACTACCAGCCGATCCAGGGGCGTATCGTCACGGTCAATGCCGGCGAGATCACGGTCACCCGGGCCGGCGGGCACGACGTCTTCGACCTGCAAGGCGGCGTACTGCGGGAAGTCACCGACCTCGACGGCCACGGCCTCGGCGTCGGCGGTACCCGGGTCACCCGCGACCAGAACGGTGTGGTCACGTTGACCGACCGCGCGGGCGTCCCGGTACCGACCCCGCACCGGGTCACGATCGATCAGCACGGCGGCGTACGGCTGGAGGTCAACGTCCCGGGCAGCCCGCGGAACGGCGAGTTCCACGTGTTCTCCCGCGAAGGCCACCTGACCGAGCAGGGCTTCCCGGTGGTCCGCAACGGCCGCCCGACCGAGTTCACGTACGTCGTGAACCGCACCGACAACACGTGGCGCCGGGTGGATGGCGCGAACCTCGACGGGACCGGCAACTTCCAGCACGGCACGCTCGACGTCGTCGGCCTGGACAACGGCCGGATCCGGCTGCAGAGCACGACCGCGAAACAGGTCGAGGTCTTCGAACGCCGCTGGCTCCCCGACGGCTCGATCCTCGACAGCTTCCGCAAGACCGACACGCTCGGCTACGGGTACTTCGACCGCCGCACGACGTGGGCGACGTACGACGCGAACGGTGCGCTGACCAACTGGGGCAAGCGACACTTCAGCACTGGCGGCTCCGCGTGGCGGGACTACGACCACCACGGCAACGCCGTACGCGACTACCAGCAGGGCCTGCAGAAGTACGCGAATCCGATCGCCGAGCAGCCGACGCCACTGGGCAAGGCCGACAAGGAGATCACCGGCCACGTGCTGGCGATCAAGGACGGCCGCAACTGGACCTGGCACCGCTACGACGCGGACGGCGTCCACATCGCCGAGGGCAACCGAACCCTGGAGGCGATCGGCGAAGGCTGGACCGACACCGTGAAGGTGATGGAGAACGGCGCCGAGGTCGACCGGGTAGCGCAGCAGAAGTGGGGCACCTGGCACGGCCCGGACACGGCCCGGCAGTACCAGGAGTTCAAACTCACCGCCGGCGACGGGCATCCGGTCCGGTCGGGGGAGTTCGAGGTGCAGTCGCCGCAGCTGAAGTCGATCGGCAAGGGCGAACTGCTGGACAGCGGCGCGCTGCTGAAGACGGTCCGGCAGGGCGACCAGCGGCCGCCGGTGTGGGTCCGGAAGAACTTCCTCGACAACCCGCCGACCACCGGCAGCCTCGCGCACATCTCCGGCGACAACCGGTTCCAGATCTTCCGCTGGGACACCTCCGGCGACGGCATCGCCGGCGAGCGCGGCGTCCGGTACGTCGGGACCGACGAGTCGGTCGTCGACGTGAACCTGAACGGCGAGTTCGTCCGCTCGAAGGGGAAGCTGCACGACGGGACCGAGCTGAAGGTCGGCGACCAGGCGACCGCGCCGGGGACCGCGCACCCGAACTCGACGACCCCGTGGACCGCGGGCGACCTGAACGGCTGGCGGGTCTTCGACAACAACAACGGCTGGCAGGACGTCGCGGAGGTCGACGGGCTGCGGGGCTGGACCGTGGTCCGCGAGAGCAGGCCCGGCGGTGTGGTCCGCGAGTACCCGCGGCCGGCAGACCGCAACATCTGGGTGCAGCGCGACGCCCACGGCAACCTGGTCGGCAGCGCCCACCAGACCCCGGCACCAGTCGGCGGGAACCGCCGGTACGTCGTCGCGAACGGGGCCGCCGACTCCGCGCGCTGGCGGTGGCAGGAGCTCGACCACAACGGCGTACCGATCCCCGGCCGGGAGGGCGACCGGTTCCATTTCAAGGGCTCGCCGGACGAGCGGATCAGCTGGGACAACTCGTTCCGCGACTTCCACGACGGCAATCTGGTCCGGGACCGGCACATGCTGGACGAGCGGCGCTTCGTCGAGGCATGGCAGGACGGCAACCAGTGGAAGGTCGCGGAGTTCGACAAGACCGGCCAGGAGGTCGTCGGCACGACCCGGCTGGACCGGCAGTGGCTGGATGCCGACGGCAACTGGCAGCAGAACTGGACGGCCGGCTCGCAGCACTTCCGCGACAGCCTGCCGCAGAACGGGCAGGTCCCGCCGCAGCTCGTCCGCGAGACCCCGACGCACATCGGCGAGGGGCGCCCGATCCGGGTCCGGGAGTACACGCTGGACAACGGGCAGACCGATCTGCGGCAGTGGAAGGAGTTCGACCTCGACAAGGTCGTCCGGGAGCGGGTGAAGTCCGGCGACAACTACCTCGAGACCGACAAGGTGCACGGGCAGTGGAAGCTGTACGACGAGCACGGCGCGGTGATCGGCGAACGGTCCGACAACGGGCTGGTCTTCGAGCTGCGGGACGGCAAGCTGACGCTGACCGGCAACGAGTTCGACTTCCGCGGCGCGATGACGGAGTACCGCGGCTGGAACACCCGGATCGGGGACGCGCAACGGCAGCCGTGGCTGATGCAGTCCGACTGGACGCTGGCCGACAAGACACTGACGCCGGGCGGGAACGTGTTGCGGGAGGCGAACTACGCGCCGTTCTCCCGGCTGCTCACCCAGAAGGTGCTGCTGCAGATCGGTACCGAATTCTTCCTGGACTACGCGGCCGGCCTGATGATCGCGGGGATCGTCGCGGAGGCGCAGAACAAGCCGTTCACCGGGAACGACGCGTTGAAGGCGCTGATGAACGCGGCCGTCGGCGCGACGCTGAAGTCGGTGGCCGGCGCGGCACTCACCGAGACCAGACTCGGCGGCTCGCTGCGGGACCTCAAGCAGAGCATGGGCAACGTCGACGGCGGCAAGTTCGTCACCAAGCGGCCGAACAACAACGACGCCACCTGGGGTGTGGAGTGGGCCGGCAACACCAGCCCGATCCGCTGGCGCGGCGGCATCTTCGACTACAGCCTGAACATGATGCTGCTGCCACTCACCGGCTTCGTGAACGGCGCCATGAACGCGGCGATCTTCGGCGTCCCGAACGCCGACGGCAAGACCGTCAAGCTGTCCGGCTGGGAGGCCGTCGGGGAGGGCGGCATCGCGGTGCTGACCGGGTACGCGATCGGCAACAGCCTCGGCCTGGCCAAGCTGATCGGCGGCAACTTCGCGATCGGCCGGTTCTACCAGAAGGGCGGGCTCGGTGAGATCGTGCTGACGATGCCGCTGCGGCTGTTCGAGAAGGGCATCGGCGGCGTCTTCCTGACCCCGGCCGTCCGGGCCTCGATCAACCCGTCGTGGTATCAAGTTCCGCTGACAGTTCCTCCGGTCGAAGGAGCCCCGTGACGAACCGCTACGTGACCCCGCGCGGCCGGGGCGGCTATCGCCGGATCACCGAGGCGCTGCGGGCCGCGGCGCCCGGCGACGTGATCGTGGTCGGCCCCGGCGAGTACGCCGAGCAGCTCCGGCTCGATCGGTCCGTCGCGATCGTTGCCGAGGGCACCGTCGAGCTGATCGGCGTACCCGGGGAACCGGTCGTGGTCGCCGAGGGGCTGGAGTGTTCGCTGCGCGGGCTGGTGATCCGGTCCGCGGGCGGGGACGGGCCGGCGGTCGGGGTGGCGCCCGGGGCCGGGCTGCTGCTGGACGACTGCACGGTGACCGGCGGCCGGATCCATGCCAGGGGCAACGAAAGTGCCGCCGGCTCCGCGGACCTGACCGGGTACGGCGTGACCACGCTGATGGTGCGCCGGTCGCGGATCGAGAAGGGTCGGCTGGCGGCGCTGCACCTGTCCGGACGGGTCCGCGCGAAGGTCGAGGACTCGGTGATCGACACGATCGACGGGATCGGCGTGGTGCTGTCCGGCAACGCGTTCCTGGACGCCTCCCGGATCCGGCTGACCGCGACCTCCGGATACGGGTTCCGGCTGCGCGGGGCGAGCCGGCTGGAGGCCACCGACGGCGTGGTCCGGCAGACCGGGATGGCCGGCGTACTGCTGGAGGACGCGGCGACGGCGGTGATGACCGACGTACGGATCGAGCAGGCGGGCGGGCCGGGGATCCACGCGGCCGGGACGGCGAAGGTGCAACTGACGGACTGCCGCGTGCGGAACGCGCGGGCCAGCGGTCTGGTCGCGCAGGACCAGTCCGACCTGACGGGGTCCGACTGCCTGGTCGCCGACGCGGGCGCGAACGCGTTGCTGGCGTCGGATTCGTCGACCGCGACGCTGACCGGAACCAGGTTCGACCGGTCCGTGTACAGCGCTGTCCACCTGACCGGTACGGCGGTGGTGCGGCTGACGGACTGCGCGGTCCGGGAAGGCGCCGAGCACGGGGTGCACGCCACCGCGTCGTCGCGGGTCGAGCTGAACCGGTGCGGGATCGCCGACGTCGGGCTGACCGGGCTGTCGGTCGTCGACGGCGCGACCGCGGAGGCCGTGGACTGTCGGATCAGCGGCGGCGGTACCGGCGTACACCTGGAGTCGAGTGCGGCGACCGGGTTGCGTGGGTCGTCGGTGAGCGGGACGGTCGGGACCGCGATCGAGCTGGCGGGCGTGGGGCCGGCGACCGTCGACGCGGTCCGGGTGAGCGGGTCGAAGGCGGCCGGGATCGTCGTCGGCACGGGCGCCGCGGCCGAGGTGTCGGGATCCGCGATCGAGGACTGCGGCGGGTCCGGCCTGGTCGTCTGGGCGTCGGCGGCGCCCGCCGTCCGGGGGTTGCGGATCGCGGGGGTGGCGAAGAACGGGATCTATCTCGCGGAGCAGGCGGCCGGGAAGTACTCCGACTGCGACGTGAACGGGACGAAGTACCCGGCGCTGCATCTGAGCAAGGCCGCCGCTCCGGTGTTCCAGCACCTGCGGATCCGGGACTGCGTCGACGCGATCGGGCAGGACGACGGCGCGCGCCCGACGTTCGAGGACTGCACGGTGGACGGCGTACCGATGGTCACGCCGGCGCCGGCTGTCGCTGCCGGCGCACCGGCCGCCGTACCGACCGTGGCCGGTCTCGACGAGAGCATGCCGCCGGACGACGAGACGCTGGAGGACGTACTCGCCGAGCTGGACGAGCAGGTCGGCCTGGACCGCGTGAAGCGCGACGTCCAGTCGATGGTGAAACTCATGCAGGCGGTCCGGATGCGGCAGGAGGCCGGGCTGCCCGCGCCGCCGCTGTCGCGGCACCTCGTCTTCGCGGGCAACCCCGGCACCGGCAAGACGACCGTCGCCCGGCTGTACGGGCGGGTGCTGAAGGCGCTCGGGCTGCTCCGGAAGGGCCACCTGGTCGAGGTCGACCGTACGGCGCTGGTCGGCGAGTACGTCGGGCACACCGGGCCGAAGACGACCGCGGCGGTGAACCAGGCGCTCGGCGGGGTGCTGTTCATCGACGAGGCCTACTCGCTGTCACCCGTTGGCATCGGCAACGACTTCGGCGCGGAAGCCATTGCCACGCTGGTGAAACTCATGGAGGACCACCGCGACGACCTGGTGGTGATCGTGGCCGGCTACGTGAACGACATGGACCGCTTCATCGGGTCCAACCCCGGCCTGTCGTCCCGCTTCACCCGCACACTGCTCTTCGAGGACTACACCGCCGCGGAACTCGTCGCGATCGTCGAACACCAGGCCGGCGGCCACCAGTACGAGGTCACCGCCGACGCCCGCACCGCGCTCTCCGACCTCTTCGAACGCATGCCCCGCGGCGAAGGCTTCGGCAACGGCCGCTCGGCCCGCCAGATCTTCCAGGCGATGACCGAACGCCAGGCCCACCGCCTTTCCGAACTGACCGCCCCCACCCCCAACCAACTCGTCGCCCTCGAGGCGGCCGACCTTCCACTCTTAACGCCATGAGTTGAGATTTTCACAGAAAGTATCGTTCGAAGTGCTGACAGTTCGCGGTAGATCGCTTACGGTCTGGCGGCATGGAGAAACTGTCGCGTCGTGGGTTGCTGGCTGGGTTCGGTGCGGTTGCAGTGGGTGGGGCGGTAGGACTGCCTGCCTCGGCGGCGGTGTGTGGGTTGCCGCCGTCGCAGCGGTTCGTGTTGGGCGGGGCCGGCGGCGAGGTGTTCCGGAGCAAGCCGTTGGCGGACGTGACCGTGATGCAGTCGGTCGCGTTCGACAACCGGAATCAGCGGCTGTTCGCGGGGCAGCTGCGGGCCGGGTCGCCGTCCAGCAGCGGGGATCTGACATTGACGCAGCTCACGCCAGCGGGTGACGTCGTCGGGCACATGTACCTGAGCGGCTTCGGCCACGCCGTGTCGATCGGGGCGGAGAGCGTCGGAAGTACGACGTACCTGTGGACCGAGACCGACGTCGACACCACGAACGCCCGTGGCCGGCAGGTCGCGCGGTTCCGCTGGCAGGACGGCGCGACGTTGACGAAGGACTCGCCGGGGCTGCGGAGCTGGAAGCCGGTCGCGGACGGTGCGCTGTTCACGCCGTCGGTCGATCAGCAGCACGGGCGGATCGGGATCCGGCAGACGCAGGCGGACGGGTTCCACATCAACGTGTACTCACTGGCCGCTGCCCGGGCCGGCGACTTCTCCCGGGTGCTCGCGTCGTTCAAACAGCCCGCGATGACCGAGGGCATCGACTTCCAGGGCTGGGTGCTCTACGGCTCGTACGTGTACCTCTGGGAGGGCGAGGCGAACACCAGTACCTCGAAGCTGTGGACGTACGACATCAACAAGGGCGAGGTCGTCGAGTCGGTGCAGATCCTCGACGGCGCCGACCTGGTGTACCGGGAGGCCGAGGGCATCGGCGTACAGCACCTGCCGAACGGCCGCCCGCGGCTCTGCTTCGGTTTCGCGTCGGGCGTCGCCGGTGACCGCCGGGCGAACCTCTTCTACCGCGACACCCTCGTGTGACCTACTGGGCGACGCCGTACAGGCGGTCGCCGGCGTCGCCGAGGCCGGGGACGATGTAGCCCCTGTCGTTCAGGTGCGAGTCCATGCCGGCGATCACCAGGTTGCACGGTACGCCGAGGCCGGTCAGCTCGCGTTCGACCCGCTCGACGCCTTCCGGGGCGGCGAGCAGGCAGATGGCGGTGATGTGGTCGGCGCCGCGGTCGACCAGGAACTGGATGGCCGCGGCCAGCGTGCCGCCGGTGGCGAGCATCGGGTCCAGGACGTAGCACTGGCGGCCGGACAGGTCCTCGGGCAGGCGTTCGGCGTACGTCGACGCGGTCAGGGTCTCCTCGTTGCGCACCATGCCGAGGAACCCGACCTCGGCCGTCGGCAGCAGCCGGGTCATGCCCTCGAGCATGCCGAGACCGGCGCGCAGGATCGGCACCACGAGCGGCTTCGGGGCGGCGAGCTTCACGCCCTGCGCCTCCGCGACCGGCGTCCGGACGGTGACCGGACCGGTGCGCACGTCCCGGGTCGCCTCGTAGGCGAGCAGCGTGACGAGTTCCTCGGTCAGCCGGCGGAACGTGGGTGAGTCCGTCTGTTCGTCGCGCAGCGCGGTGAGCTTGTGGGCGACGAGCGGGTGGTCCACGACGAGGATCTGCATAAGGCCGAACGGTACCGTCGGCGATTCGGAGCGGGGAAGCGCGCCCGCTGTCACACTGGAAACTGCATTGGATTCTGCCCTGTCGCCCTCCAGGGAGTGAGCCGATGACCGACAAGTCGCCCGAGCAGCTCGACCGCCTTCGGCGCCGTGCGGCGTTCCTCCGCGAGCGCGAGGAGGCCCGGGCCCTCCGCGACCGGATCGCCCCCCGCCGAGCCCGCGCCCGCCAACTCCGCGAAGCCATGCGCTGGGCGACCTACCACCACTGAGCGGATCGCCAGGCCGTCACAATCCGCACGGCCGGGCCGCTCCCCGGCGGGAGCGGGCCGAAGAGACGCAATTGTGATGGCCTGGACATCCGCAACCCCCCACAACCCCCGCGACTCTGCGACCATGAGTTCGTGTCTGATACGGCTACGGACCTCGACTTCGCGGTCGCTGCCTACACCGAGGACGGGCATTGGACCGTCACTCCGCTGGTTCTGCGTGGTGAGCCGGACCTGGCCACGCTGGTTTCGGCGCTCCGCCGGTTCCCCGGTGACGGAGGGGTGCTCGGGCTGGCTTCGGTGGACGAGGACTTCTTCGTCCTGGTCCGGGTCCAGGGCGGGCGGGCCCGGCTGCTGATCTCCGACGTCACGGCCGCGACCGAGTGGCCGCTGGCCCGGCAGATCGTCGACGAGCTGGACATCCCGCTGGCCGATGACGACGACGAGCAGGTTCCGGCCGGCGACCTGGCGATCGTCGCCGACCTCGGGATGACCGCGATGGACCTCGGCGCGCTCTGCGACGACGTCGACCTCTACCCGGAGGAGATGCTCGAGGAGATCGCCGAGGAGCTCGGGTTCGGCAGCCAGTTCCACGACGCGGTCGAGGCCGTTGGCTAGCCCGCTGCTGCGCCGGGAGTGGTCGCGGTTGATGGCGCTCGCTCTCGAGGAGGGCGAGCGGGCGCTGCCCGACGTACCGATCGGTGCGCTGGTGGTGGCCGAGGACGGCGAGATCATCGGGCGCGGGCACAACGAGCGCGAGGCGACCGGCGACCCGACGGCGCACGCCGAGGTGCTGGCGATCCGTGAAGCCGCCAAGCACGTCGGCGAGTGGCGGCTGACCGGCTGCACGCTGGTGGTCACGCTGGAGCCCTGCACGATGTGCGCCGGAGCGATCGTGCTGTCCCGGCTGGAGCGGCTGGTCTTCGCGGCGTACGACGAGAAGGCCGGTGCGGTGGGGTCGTTGTGGGACGTCGTACGGGACCGGCGGCTGAACCACCGGCCCGAGGTGGTGGGCGGTGTGATGGCCGACGTGGCGGGTGCCCGGCTACGCGATTTCTTCATCGGCCACAGACCTTGATATTGTCCTCGGCGGTGGCGTGTCCGAGCGGCCGAAGGAGCGCGCCTCGAAAGCGCGTGACGGGCAACCCCCGTCCGAGGGTTCAAATCCCTCCGCCACCGCCAACCGCCTTCGGGCGGCAGATAGCCGGAGACCCTGATGCTGTGTGATGCGTCAGGGTTTTCGTCTCTCTGGACCTGACTCGGGACCCGACGCTCGACGAGAGGCCCCCAATGGACGTAGCTGAGCTCGACCGGATCCTTCTCGGGAGCGCGGCTGTCCTCCTGGTGGCCGTGGTCGCGGTTCGGCTGTCCGCCCGGATCGGGCTCCCGTCGCTGCTGATCTACCTCGGTATGGGCCTGCTGCTGGGCGAGTCCGGGCCGGGGCACATCCACTTCGAGAACGCCCAGCTCGCGCACGCGCTCGGCTTCGCGGCGCTGGTCGTGATCCTCACCGAGGGCGGCCTGACCACCCGGTGGAACGAAGTACGGCCGGTGATGCCGCTCGGGCTGGTGCTGGCGACGGTCGGGGTCGCGGTCAGCGTGGCGGTGGTCGCCGGCGTCGCGCACTTCGTCCTCGGGCTGAGCTGGCAGCTGTCCGTGCTGCTCGGTGCGGTGACGTCGCCGACGGACGCGGCGGCCGTGTTCTCGGTGCTGCGACGGGTGCCGATCCGGCCGCGGCTGCGCGGGGCGCTGGAGGCGGAGTCCGGGCTGAACGACGCCCCGACCGTGCTGCTGGTGACGCTCGTCAGCACCGGCGAGGTCGGTGAGAAGGGCCTGCTGGCGTTCTCCGGCCTCGTTCTGTACGAGCTGGTGGTGGGAGCGCTCTTCGGGCTGGCGATCGGCTGGGTGAGCGTCCGTCTGATCCGGCGGATGGCGCTCGGCTCGGCCGGGCTGTACCCGGTCGCGGTGCTCGCGGTGGCGTTCATCTCGTACGCCGGGGGCTCCGTGTTGCTGCACGTGTCCGGATTCGCCGCGGTGTACGTGACGTCGCTGGTGCTCGGGCGCGCGGAGCTGCCGCACCGGATGGCGACCCGGTCGTTCGTCGACGGGATCGCCTGGCTGGCGCAGATCGGGCTGTTCGTGATGCTCGGGCTGCTCGCGTCACCAGGCCAGTTCAAGCTGAACGACGTACTGCTGGCGCTCGTGATCGGGGTCGCGGTGACGGTCGTCGGCCGGTTCGCGTCGGTGGCGATCTCGGCGGCACCGTTCCGGCTGCCGTGGGCGGAGCGGACGTTCATCTCCTGGGCGGGGCTGCGCGGCGCCGTACCGATCGTGCTGGCGACGATCCCGCTCTCCGAGGGAGTGCCGCACGCGGACCGCATCTTCAACGTGGTGTTCGTGCTGGTGCTGCTGTTCACGCTGCTCCAGGGGCCGTCGCTGCCGTGGCTCGCCAAGCGGCTGAACGTCCTCGACGAGAACGCGGCCCACGAGGTCGACATCGACGTGGCGCCGCTGGAGTCACTCGGCGCGGACATGCTGCAGGTCTACGTCCCGAGCGAGTCGCGGCTCGCCGGTGTCGAGATCGGCGAACTACGGCTGCCGCCGGGCGTGTCGGTCTCGCTGGTGATCCGCGCCGACCAGGCCTTCGTCCCGGACCGCCGTACTGTGCTCCGGGCCGGGGACTCGCTACTGATCGTCACCCCCAGCCCGGTCCGCGAACAGGCCGTACGCCGCCTCCGCGCCGTCTCCCGGGCCGGCCGCCTGGCCGGCTGGTTCGGCGAACGCGGCCGCGAGCAGCACTGACTAGGACCTAGTTCGGGTTCTGTCCCGAGGGGATCGGCTGCGGGGTGCGGACGACCGGGAGGCAGACCGTCGTACCGGCCTTGACGGCGACCGACGGGATGCCCTTGAGCTTCACCGAGCCGAAGCCGGCGCCGATCACCAGGTCGACGGTGTGGTCGGTGCGGCCGTCGCCGATCATCTCGGCCTTCTGGTTCAGCTGACCCGCGACCAGCAGCATCTCGGGCGCTGTCGCGCTGGCACCGCGGAGCGCCACCACCTGGGTCTTGTCGCCCTTCGGCTCGTTCGCGATCTTGTCGATGTTGAACCCGCGCTTCTTCAGCACGTCCGCGACCCGGCCGGCCGAGCCCGCGCGGGCGCCGCCGTTGTAGACGTTCAGCACGACCTGCTTGGGCAGGAGCCGGTTGTTGGTGAGCTTCTGCTCGGTGCAGGTCGGGTCGGCGCTGGAGCTCATCAGCGACTTCCAGCCCCACCAGCCGCCACCGGCCAGTATCCCGAGCAGGATCACCATCGTGATCGGCGTACGCCACCGGATCCGCGAGTGCGGTCTCGGTTGCGGATGGATCGCTGTCATTTGCTCCACCCCCCGTGAGCGGCAGCCATAGGTCAGTCCACTACCAGTACCCGTGCGTGAAGGACCTGACGCTGCTGCAGCGCGGCACGCAGTGCGCGGTGCAGGCCGTCCTCGAGGTACATGTCGCCCTTCCACTCCACGACATGCGCGAACAGGTCGCCGTAGAAGGTCGAGTCCTCGTCAAGCAGCGCGGTCAGGTCCAAGGTGCCCTTGGTCGTGACGAGTTCGTCCAGCCGTACCTGCCGCGGAGGCAGGGCGGACCAGTCCTTGGGCCGCAGCCCGTGGTCCGGGTACGGCCGATCGTCCCCGACGCGCTTGAAGATCACCCCCCGGAGTCTAGCCGGGGATCAGGTCCCACGAGGAGGTCGTGAATGTCACCGGAACAGTCCACAGTGATTTTTCAACCTTTTGGAGGAGTACGGCGTCACCGGAGGGCTAGCATTCGAGCTGGTTATTTCCGTCAACCGGGGAAAGGCACGCTGAGATGGCCGAGAAAGCCGACGTCGTCGAGACCGTCAAGCAGGGGTACGCGTTCGAAGGAGCGGCTCTCGAGCTGGGTGCGCTGCTGGTCGACGGCGAGCCGAAACCGGAGGCGGCGGTCCGTATCCCGCTCGGGATGATGAACCGGCACGGCCTGGTCGCGGGTGCCACCGGTACCGGTAAGACGAAGACCCTCCAGCTGATGGCCGAGCAGCTGTCGGCGGCCGGGGTCGCGGTGTTCGCGGCCGATGTGAAGGGCGACCTGTCGGGTATCTCGCAGCCGGGCGCCGGCGGCGACAAGCTGCTCGCCCGGACGAAGGCGATCGGCCAGCAGTGGACCGCGAGCGGCTTCCCGACCGAGTTCTACGCGCTCGGCGGGCAGGGCACCGGTATCCCGATCCGCGCGACGATCACGTCGTTCGGGCCGGTCCTGCTGTCCAAGGTGCTCGGGCTGAACGACGTCCAGGAGTCGTCGCTCGGGCTGATCTTCCACTACGCCGACAAGGCCGGGCTCACGCTGCTCGACCTGAAGGACCTGCGGTCGGTCATCCAGCACCTCACCTCGGACGAGGGCAAGGAGGACCTGAAGGAGCTCGGCGGGCTGTCCGCGGCCACCGCGGGCGTCATCCTGCGGGCGCTCATCGGCTTCGCCGACCAGGGCGCCGAGGCGTTCTTCGGCGAGCCCGAGTTCGACACCGCGGACCTGCTGCAGCAGCGCGACGGCAAGGGCGTCATCTCGCTGCTCGAGCTGCCGAACCTGCAGGACCGGCCGGCGCTGTTCTCCACCTTCCTGATGTGGCTGCTCGCGGACCTGTTCCACGACCTGCCCGAGGTCGGCGACGTGGACAAGCCGAAGCTGGTGTTCTTCTTCGACGAGGCGCACCTGCTGTTCAACGACGCCTCGAAGGCGTTCCTGGACTCGATCGCGCAGACCGTCCGGCTGATCCGGTCGAAGGGCGTCGGCGTGTTCTTCGTGACCCAGACCCCGAAGGACGTGCCGGACGCGGTGCTCGCGCAGCTCGGCTCTCGCGTGCAGCACCAGCTCCGGGCGCACACCCCGAACGACGCGAAGGCGCTGAAGGCGACCGTGTCGACGTTCCCGAGTTCGGCGTACGACCTGGGCGAGGTGCTCACCCAGCTCGGGATCGGCGAGGCGATCGTGACCGTGATGAACGAGTCCGGCGCGCCGACCCCGGTCGCCTGGACCCGGCTCCGGGCGCCGCAGTCGCTGATGGCGCCGGCGACCGCCGAGCAGCTGACGGCGGCGGTGCAGGCCTCGGCGAACAACGCGAAGTACTCCGCGACCGTGGACCGCGAGTCGGCGTACGAGCTCCTCGCCGCGAAGGTCCAGGCCGGCGCGGCCCAGGCCGAAGCGGAGGAGCAGCAGCAGGAGCAGGCCAAGGAGCCGGCGGCGCCGCGGCCGCAGAAGCACGAGAAGTCGATGGTCGAGCAGGTGATCGGGTCGACCGCCTTCAAACAGTTCGCCCGCTCCGCCGGCAAGGAAATCGTCCGCGGGCTCTTCGGCGCCGCCCGCCGTCGCTGACCTGGGACGCAGTACCGCCGATCGTTCTCAACTCGTCATCCGCAGCCGCGCCGTGAGCGATTGGGCCTGGGCGCCCGGTCGTCGTACCGTGTGAGGTGATGGTTGCACAGAGTAGGCAGGCGATCCGGTCCTGGGCGCTCTGGACCCTGACGGTCCCGGCGTTCCTGCTCGTCGTGCTCGTCGACCTCGGTGCCATCGCTTATGGCGGGCACGAGCTCACCGAGCGCCCCGGCTGGCGCGGGCTGGACGTCGTGTTCGCGCTCACCGTCTCGGCGCTGATCGCCGTCGAGGGCGCCCGCCGGGTGGAGAGCCGACGGCGCCGCGGCGGGGCGCTGCACAAGGACCTCGCCCCGGCCTGGATGATCGCCGCGGCCGTCGTCCTGCATCCGACGCTCGCGATCCTGGTCGTCGTACTGCTCCGGAGCTGGTGGCGGATCCGGGCCGGCAAGTGCATCCCGTACCGCTGGGCCTTCTCGACCGCGGTCTGCGTCCTCGCGGTCGGCGCCGCGCACGCGGTGTTCGTCTCCGCGCGGCAGCTGACCGGCGACAGCGGCCTCGGCCTGGTCGTCGCGATGGCCGCCGGCGCCTTCGCGTACGTCGTCACCGACACCCTGCTCTGCGGCCTGGCGATCTCGCTGATCGTCCCGGGCAGCAACCGCCGGGAGACGGTCGGCGACCTCGACGACCTGTGCACCGACGCGACCGCGGCCACGCTCGGCTGCCTGCTCGCGGCGGCCTGCCTGGTCACCCCGTGGTTCGCGTTCGCCGCGATCCCGATCACGCTGACCGCGCAGCGCGCGCTGCTCCTCGGCCAGTTGGAGACCGAGGCGCAGACCGACCCGAAGACCAGCCTGAGCAGGGTCGACTGGTGGCGGCGCCGCACCGAGCAGATGCTGCGTACCGCGCGGAACCAGCGCGAGCCGATGGCCGTGCTGCTGATCGACATTGACCACTTCAAGCACGTCAACGACCGGCACGGCCACCTGGTCGGCGACGAGGCGCTGCGGGCGGTCGCGACCATCCTGCGCAGCGCGATCCGGGCCAAGGACGTGATCGGCCGGTTCGGCGGCGAGGAGTTCGTGATCGCGCTCCCGGACACCGGCATCGACGAGGCCACCGTGACCGCGGACCGGCTGCGGAACGCGGTCGCCAACAGTCCGCTGGCCGCGATGTGCGCCGGCGTGCTCGATGATCCGGACCTGGACCCGGACACGTTCCAGTTGACCGTGAGCATCGGGGTCGCGGTGTACCCGAACGACGGGTCGACCGTCGACGACCTGCTGCTCCGCGCCGACCGGGCGATGTACGCCGCGAAGGCCGCCGGGCGGAACCGGGTCCGGCTGGCCGCCGACACGGTCCTGTTGCACCAATTCCCGGAACCGGCAGAACCTTTGGCTCCTGCCCAGCGTCCTGTGAGGTGAGGACGGCAGGACGGAGCACGCATGGCGGCAACGGGGAGTCGTGACGACGACTTCACGGCATTCGTGCTGGCCAGATCCGCGCGGTTGGTGCACTTCGCGCGGATGCTCTGCGGCGATGCCGGCCTCGCCGAGGACCTGGTCCAGACCGCGCTCGAGAAGGCGTACCTGCGCTGGGACCGGATCGAGATGGCGGATCCGTTCGGGTACGTCCGGCAGGCCGTGGTCAACCAGCATCTGTCGTGGGTACGCCGGCGCCCGTGGCGGGAACGCCCGAGCGGTGACGCGGCCGAACTCGACCTGTTCCTGGAAGCAGAGGCCGACCCGAGTAGCGGCGTCAACCGCCGGGTCGCCGTCCGCGCCGCCCTCCGGACGCTGAGCCGGCGCGAGCGCGCAGTCGTCGTACTGCGTTACGTCGAAGACCTCACCGAACGCGAAACAGCAGCAGCCCTCGGAGTAGCAGTCGGAACAGTAAAGAGCGCCAACGCCCGTGCCCTCCTCAAACTACGCACAGCCCCAGAACTGAGCGAAGCGGGAGAACGCGCATGACCAACAACCTGCGACCAGGGCGGCATGGGGTGCCGCAAGCGGCGTTCGAGGGATCGGGTATGAGGGGCGGCCTGCGGGGCGGACTGGGCTGGGCGATGCGCGCGGTGAGTGGGAGATCGGGTGTGTGGGGCGGCCTGCGGGGCGGACTGGGGTGGGCGGTGCGCGCCGTGAGTGGGGGATTGGGTGTGGGCGGACTGCGGGGCGGAGTGGCGCAGGTGACGTGCGCGGTGAGCGGACGATCTGGTGTGAGGGGACTCTGGTTGGGGCTGGGTGAGGTGCTGTGGGTGCTGTCGGGAAGGAGGCGGGGATGAGCGACGAGCAGGGGAATGCGGTGGAGGAGGAGCTTCGGGTTGCGTTGGCGCCTGATCATTCGATCGCGCCGCTCGATCCGTCGCGGGTGATCGCGGGCGCGCGGCGGCGGCGAGTCCGCGGCCGGGTGACGGCTGCCGCGGCTGCTTCGGTTGCTGTTGCCGGGGCGGTCGTACTCGGAGGTGTCTTGGGCAACGGCTCACCGCGCGGCGACGTACCGCAGCCCGCCGACCCGCCGTCCACCGTGCCCGCCCACCCGACCACGCCGGCCCCCACGCCCCCACCGATCACGCCGACCCCGACCGTACCGCCCACGGAGCCACCGTCCGTCCGCCCGACCGCGACCCGCACCCGCGCCGTACCGGCAACCCCCACCAACCTCCCGACCCCCACCGGCGCCCGCACCAACAGCCCCACCACCCCCCGCACCAACAGCCCCACCGACGCCCCGACCGCAACCCCCACCGGCACCTCGACCGACCTGCCCAGCATGACCACGCCCCCGGCCCCCACCTCCCGCCACCGCTCCACCCCAACCCGCACCCCGAACTGACCACCCCACGGAACCGCCGGCTCACCCCGGCCAACATCCGGGTGGGATCCTCGAACGACTCGCCCGACGCGCAGAACCATTTCGGTTGCCGTCGGCGTCCTTCAGCCCGACCGAACATCACATAGGTGCGGAGGGCAACAATGAACGAGGTAGGCCGGAACCGGCGTACGACCCGAATCATGCTCGGCGGACTCGCCGCCGCGGCGGTGGTCGGCGTCGCCGTCGCCGGTACGGCGATGGCGCGCAGCGACAACGCCGAGACCGACGCGGTGGTCCAGGGCGGCCCCGTAGCCACCCCAGCCCGCCCAACGACCAGCCCCACCGACGCCACCCCCACCTGCTGGACACCCCGCACCTCAGCAACCCCAACCCGCGCCGCGATCCCCACGCCCACAGTGGCCACCCCAACCCGCGCCGCCACCCCACCGACCTCCCACCCGACCCGCCGACCGGCCACCCGCCCGACCCCGACGGATCCAGCCACCGCGAGCCCGACCCGTCGCGCGGTACCTACTCCGACCGAGCCGCCGACGGTGAGCCCGACGCGCCGCGCAGTACCTACTCCGACCGAGCCGCCCACGGTGAGCCCGCGGCACGCCGGGACCCCGACGCAACCGCCGAGCCTGCGCCCGACGCGCGGAACGGTGCCGACAGCAACAGTCTCGCCGAGTGCCGTGCCGAGCGCCCGCCGGGTCGCGACCCCGACCCTCCCGCCGACCGTCGCACCGACCGCGGTACCAAGCGCGGTCCCGAGCTGCGAGCCGTCTGACACACCGACCGCCTCCCCCTCCGCCCCGCCGACCCGCACCCCCGGTCCGCGCCCGACCCCCACCGACGAACCGACCCGCACCCGAGCCCCCCGCCCCACCCCGACCGAACCGCCGACGGTCGCACCGCCCCGCGCCACCCCCACCGGCCCTCCGACCCGCACCCCGGGCCCGCGCCCAACGCCGACCCGCACCTCCGACCCCACCGACCCGCCCACGGTCTCCCCACGCGGGAAGTAGAAGCCGGGCCGGTCAACCAATCCGCCTACGGTCTCGCCGGGCCAGCCGGCGGATGGGTCGGGGGTCGGCGGCTGGTGGGCCGCCGGTACTCGCCAAGCAAGCAGTCGCACCTCCGCTGGGAGGGCAGCGGGGGTGCGGCTGTCTTGTTGCTGCGGTCGTGGTCCGCGGATCTGCAGGCCATCACAATCGATGGCGCGGAGGGGCGTTACGCGGGGGACGGTGGGTTGGTGGGGATTGTGATGGGCTGGGCGTCCGCCTCGCGGGGCCAGGTGGTGGCGGTCAGCAGGTGCCGAAGGTGCCGGCGTTTACCCAGGCCTTGGCTACATACATGCCGGCGTTCACGCGCAGCCACACATTGCTCGTGCCCTGCGAGCCGGTGACGGACTCCCCGGTTGTCTGGCATTCGACGGTGACCTGCGCGGACTTGCCTGCCATGCCGACGACCGCACCGGTCGAGTTCGGCGCGTTGCGTACGTTCAGGTAGCCGGACGAGATCGACACCGTGCCGCGGCCGCCGTCGCCGGTCCACAGGTAGGTAACGTCGACCCACCCGTTGTCGGCGAGCTTCAGTGCGTCCCAGAACACGCCGTCGGCCAGGTCGATCCCCGCCGGGTTCGCGACCGTACGTCCGAACTGGTCCTTCCCGCCGTTGTACCCGTTCTGGTACGCCGCCTGCGCCTCGGGCTTGCCCTGCGGGAGGTCCGTCCACATCTCACGGGTTGAGCTCGGGTTCCAGTAGTCGTCCTTGGTGTTCCACGGGCCGACGTCCCACACGGGCTCGAACGCACAGCGCGTCGCCGTGCAGACCTTGACGGAGTACGTGCCGGATCCGTTGCCGGACAGCCCGCGCCGTGACGGCAGCGCGACGAAGTGGTCCCGGCTCGCGATCACGTGGCCGTTGGCCGTCGTACCGCCGACCAGGCCCTCGCGGGTGGCGTACACGTGCGACGTCAGCGGAGCGGCCTGGATCGTCATCCGTGGCGCGGCGGCCTTGTCGGTCGGCTGGACGGTCACGTCGCCGACCCACGGCTTCGCGCCGGTCGGCGGTGCCAGCACGATGATGCGGAGCTGCACCTGGTCGGATGCCGCAGGCAATGCGGTCGGCGTACCGGACGCGACCGCGGTCCACTCGGACCACCGGTCGTTCGACCACGCCCGTACGTCGACCTCGGCCGACGAACCGGCGGGTGCGCCGCTCGTGTAGCCGACGATCACCGCGGACGTGGGCGAACCGAAGCGGACCGGGGCCAGCTCGGCCAGGCCGGAGCGCTGCTTGATCTCGGCCGCACCGATCGTGGCGGCCGCGTCGCCGAGGATGATCCGGTTGCCGTCGAGCTTGACGTTGCTCGAGACAGCCGGCCGGGCGGAGACGGCGACCGGTGAGGGCGAGGCCGCGGTACTGGGCGGCGCCAGCGTAAAGGTCGCGGCAAGGATGGCCGCGGCAGCCGCGAGACAGGCTGCGGACGTGCTTCTACGGGTGATACGCATGGGCGGAACCTCCGGGGCGGTGAAGGTGTGTGCTCACCCAATGTGACTCATGAACGTCACTCGTGGCTAGCCCGTCAATAAATTTCTTCCAAGGAGTTGGTGACGAAACAGAACCCGATCGGTCGCTCACCGGGTTTGGACCGGTGTGACAGAGGCTGAGGAGAATCGATGACCCGGACCGCGGACGCCGACTTCGAGCGCTTCGTTCAGGCGCAGTCGACCCCCTTGCTCCGCTTCGCGGAGATGCTGTGCGGCGATCGGCACACCGCCGAGGACCTGGTGCAGCAAGCGTTGATGCGGTCCTACCCGAAGTGGCACCGGCTGGAGGGCGACCCGTTGCGGTACGTCCGCCGGGTGCTGGTGAACCGCTTCCTCAGCCAGGCCCGCCGGCGCTGGAACAACGAAGTACCCAGTGATCCGGTGCTCAACGATTGGGACCAGCGAGCGGTGGCGGACTTCGCCGGGGCGGTCCAGACCAGGGAGGCCGTGCTCTCGGCCCTCCAGGGCCTGACCGTCCGGGAGAGAGCCGTGGTCGCGCTGCGCTACTCGCAGGATCTCTCCGAGGCCGAGACCGCCGAGCTGCTCGGCATGGCACCCGGGACCGTGAAGAGCACGGCTTCCCGCGGGCTGGCCAAGTTGCGTCTGGCACCCGACCTGATCGACAGCGGAGTTGGAGGAAACTGATGAGTGACGAGCAGCGGGTACGCGAAGCTCTCACGTACGACCTGGAGCCCTGGCAGCCGGACACCGCCGACCTGATGCGGCGCGGCAAGCGGCTCACCTGGCTGCGCCGCGGGCTGGCCGCGGCGGGTGTCACCGCGCTCGCCGGAACCGTCGCGACGGTGTCCGCGGCGGTGGGCGGACCGGCCCCGGTGAAGAACCTGCTGGCGGGTGGCGGTAAGCCGCCGGTGCCGGCGGTGGTCCCGACCGACACCCCGAAGGCGCCGACGGTCGATCCGACCTGCCTGCCGCAGCCGCCGCAGAAGCCGCAGTTGCCGAAGGTGACGGTGTCGGTGAACAAGACCGTCGATCCGAACACCCCGCCCTCGGTCCCGGCCAAGCCCACGCTGCCGACCAGCAAGCCGAGCCTGCCGTCGAAGCCGAGCCTGCCGTCGAAGCCGAGCCTGCCGAGCAAGCCGGGCCTCCCGACCGCGACGCCGAGCCTGCCGGGCGGCAAGCCGACCTGGCCGACGACCGAGCCGTCGCTGCCGGGCAAGCCTGGTACGCCGACCCTCCCTGGCAAGCCGTCCCTGCCGGGTACGCCGACCCTGCCGGCCAAGCCCACGCTTCCGACCGCGAAGCCGACGCTGCCGAGCATCCCGTCGACCAAGCCGGCGAAGCCGAACCTGCCCACCAAGCCGTCGCTGCCGCCGAAGCCCACGCTCCCGACCGCGAAGCCGACCACGATTCCGTCGGCCAAGCTCCCGGACTGCGTGCACGGCGTACCGACCGAGAAGCCGTCGCTTCCGGAGCCGACCGTACCGGGCAAGCCAACCGACAAGCCCTCGCTGCCGAAGCCGTCCGCTTCCGTCTCGGCCGGCGTCGAGGTGACCGTCGACCCGGGCAAGCCGTCGATCCCGACCGCCAAACCGACGCTTCCGTCCGCGAAGCCGACGCTGCCGAGCCGGCCGACGATCCCGGCGCCGACCGGACAGCCCAGCTTCCCGACCCCCAGCGTCCCGACGTCGTTCCCTACCGGCCACCCCTCCACCGGCCGGTAGGGCTCCCCGCCACCGGCGGGTAGGCCAACCCTGCAGGCCTACTCGCCGGTGGCCCCGTCAATCAGTTCGCGGGCCACGTCCAAGTGGCCCGCGTGCCGGGCGTATTCCTGGAGAACGTGAAACAGGATCCAGTTCAGCGTCGGCCGGTCGTCGGTCCCGAAACGGCCCCCGGCCGGCGCACGCTCCGCCGGATCCCGGCCGCTCACCACCCGGCGGGTGAACTCCCCGCCCGCGTGCAACTGAGCCAGCAACCCGTCGAGGGTGTCCTCCGGTGCGAGTGTCCAGCGGCCGTCCGGGTCGTCGGCCGAGTCGCCCCACGGATGCTCGACCTGCTCGGCGGTGAATCCCCAGCGCAGCCAGCGCCGCTCCATGTAGACCAGGTGTTTCAGCAGTTCGAGCGGCGTCCAGCCGGATGGCAGCCGGCTGCTCCGCAGGTCGGCCTCGCTCAAACCCGTCAGCTTCGCCGAGATGATCCCGCGGTATTGGTCGAGGTACTGCAGATGCAGCTCGATCGTGTCCGCGACCTCGCGGGCCGGCTTCACGACAGCGCCCGCAGGTACTCGGCGGTCGCGTCGTCGGCCGGATAGAACGACTCGATCATCAGCTCCGACACCGTCACATCCAGCGGCGTGCCGAACGTCGCGATCGTGGTCAGCAAGGACAACTCCCGTCCCTCGTGGGTGAGTTCGAACGGTACGACGACATCGGTCGGACCGGGTGCCGCCGGCCGGTCGTGGACGGCGTACCCGCGGAGTTCGTCGTACAGGTCCTGCAACTCGGGATCCGCCGTACTGGCGACCTGGCGTTGCAGGCCAGTGAGGGCCGCGGCGCGGACGTCGGCGATGTTGCCGATCCGCCGGGCCAGGCCGTCCGGGTGCAGGGTCAGCCGGAGCGCGTTGATCGGTGCCTGCAGCAACTTCTCGTCGACGCCCGCGGTGAAGATCGCGATCCCGGCGTTCGCCTCGACGATGTTCCACCAGCGGTCGACGACGAGCGCCGGATACGGCTCGTGGGCCTGTAGCAGGCGGCGCAGCGTCGTACGGATCGCGAGCATCGCGGGCGAGTGCAGCGACGCCTCGCTGTAGATCGGCGCGAACCCGCCGGCCAGGAGCAACTGGTTGCGGTCCCGCAGCGGTACGTCGAGGTGCTCGGCGAGTCGCAGCACCATGTCACGACTGGGCTTCGACCGCCCGGTCTCGACGAAGCTGACGTGCCGCGTGGACACGTCGACCCGGTTCGCCAGCTCGAGCTGACTGAGCCGCCGGCGCTCCCGCCAGCCGCGCAGAAGCTGACCCACCGGGCGCTGGAAGGTCTCCTCGATCGTCGCTGCCATAGCTCTGACGTTATCGGGTCGCGTAGACACTTCCATTACCTGTGAGGTCATCGACGGTACGCCGGGCGCGGCGGCAAGGTTCTGGTCAGCAGAACCCGATCGAGGAGGAGAACACCATGAACGCCAAGGATCTCGCCGACCAGTACTTCACGATGTGGAACGCCGCCGACGCGGACCGCCGGGCCGAGCTGATCGCGGCCGCCTGGACCGCGGACGCCACCTTCCAGGACCCGAGCTTCGAGACCACCGGTCACGACGAGCTGAACAAGCTGGTCGGCGCCGCGCAGCACATGTTCCCGGGGCTGAGCTTCGTCCGGATCGGCGACATCGACGAGCACCATAACTACCTGCGCTGGACCTGGCACCTGAAGGCCGAGGGGCAGGAGCCGGTGGCGGGCGGTACCGACATCGTCGTCCTGGACCCCGACGGCAAGATCCGGAAGCTGATCGGCTTCCACGACTTCGCGCCGGCGCACTGATACCGGGGGATGACGCCGTACTAGCCGAACGGTTGATGTGATCAGCGTGACCCGGCGCATAGGTTGGCGGGCATGTGGAGATCGTTGACAGCGGCATCGATTGCGGGCGCCGTGGTGTTCGCCGTCGTACCGGCAGGTACGGCGGCGGCCGCGGAATCCCTGTCCTGGAAGGAATGTAAGCCCGGTGCGGTCGAGCAGTGCGCGACGCTGACCGTGCCGTTGGACTGGTCGAGACCGTCCGGTCCTACCATGAAGGTCTTCGTCGCCAAGGTGCCGGCGAAGGACCAGAAACACAAGCTCGGTGCGCTGTTCTTCAACCCAGGTGGGCCGGGTGGGGCCGGCGGGTCGATCTTCGCGGCAGGGCTGGCGGATGCGGTGCTGCCGCAGTTCCGGGACCGGTACGACCTGGTCAGTTTCGATCCGCGAGGGACTGGGAGCAGTAGTCAGCTCGACTGCGGCCCGGTGCTGCGCCGCGGCGTACCGGTGTTCCCGAAGTCCAAGGCGCAGTACGACGCTCTCGTGGCGTCGAGCCGGGCGGCGGGTGAGCAGTGCCTGAAGCAGCACGGCGACCTGATGCGGAACCTGGACACCCGGACGGTCGCGCACGACATGGACGCGATCCGCGCGGCGCTCGGCGAGTCGAAGTTCAACTACATCGGGCTGTCGTACGGGTCGTACCTGGGCACGCTGTACGCGCAGCAGTTCCCGCAACGGGTCGGCCGGATGGTGCTCGACGGGATCGTCGACCACAAGCAGGACCCGGCGAAGTTCATGCTCGACGAGGCGAAGGTGATGGAGAACGGCTTCAACCGGTTCGCTGCCTGGTGCACGAAGGACACGTCCTGTGCGCTGCACGGGCAGAACGTCGGCGCAGTCTGGGACCGGACCGTCGCGAAGGCTGACAAGGCCCCGCTGCCCAGCCCGAGAGGCCCGGTGAACGGCGACGTCCTCCGGATGGCGCTGCCGAGTTTGTTGCCTTTGACCTCAATGGTGTCGGACAACTGGCCGGCGCTCGCGACCGCGCTCGCGAAGGCGGTGAAGGGCGACGGCACCGACTTCGCGAACATCAGCTACGTAGGCGATCCGGAGACGGCGTACGCCGCGGTGTCCTGCATGGACCTGCCGGGTGAGCTACGTGGGTACGCCGATGCGCGGGCGCGGCTCGCACTGGCGAAGGCGGTCGCGCCGCGGGTCGGTGCGGCGGTCGAGGGATGGGCGATCACGGCCGCCTGTGCAGGCTGGCCGATCCCGCCGAGCAACCCGTGGCAGGCGACGCCGGTGCACGGCGCGCCGCCGATCCTGATCACGTCGACGCTGCACGACCCTTCGACACCGGTCGTCAACGCCCGCAGCCTGGCGCGGCAGATCGACAACAGCCGGCTGCTCACCGCCGACACGTTCGGGCACACAGCGTACTTCAACTCGGCCTGCGCGCGGGACCGGATCACCGACTACCTCCTGGAGGGCAAGCTGCCTGTGCACAACTGTTAACTGGGTGGCAGGCCTCGTGGCATGAGCGCACGATGGACCGCATGCTCACCACCGAGGAGCTGGAAATCTTCGAGCGGGACGGGATCGTGAAGATCCCGTCCGCGTTCTCCGCCGACGAGGCTGCTGGGATGCGCGACGTGCTGTGGCGCGAGCTCTCCGAGCGGCACGGGATGGAGCGGGACGACCCTACGACGTGGACGGTGTTGCGGCCGACCGGTCTGAAGACGACCAAGTTCGACCGCCGGGCGCACGCGATCCTCGGGCCGCGGGTGCGGTCCGCGCTCGACGGTCTGCTCGGTGAATGGCTGGAGCCGAAGCACCAGGGACAGGTGCTGGTCACGATGCCGGAGGGCGTGCCGTGGGCGGTGCCGCATCGGCAATGGCACACGGACGTTGGCTTCGAGGAGCCGTTGCACGCGGTGAAGATCTGGGCGTTCTACGACTCGGTCGGTCCAGGAGGCGGTGGTACGCCGCAGGTCGCGGGCTCGCACCGGGTGTTCGAGCGGTTCCTGACCACGACCGGCGAGCGCGAGTTCAAGGCGGTGCGTGATCAGCTGCTGCGGTCCGATCCGTGGTTCCGGAACCTCACGTCCGAGCAGCGTACGGTCGACCCGATGGAGCCGGTCGACCTCGACGGTCTGCCGGTGCGGGTCGTCGAGCTGACCGGTCAGGCGGGGGACGTGTACCTGACGCATCCGTGGATCCTGCACTCGATCGCGCCGAACGCGGCCGACATACCGCGGATGATGCGCAGCCGTTTCATCTACCAAGCGCGCTGACCAACCGCGCACAGCGCACCGGGTCCTCGGTCAGGCCCACGTCCAGCCCGTACAACCAGTAGTCGACGGTCCGCCACAGCACCCAGTCACGCGCCCGGTCCCGGTCGAGCGCGGCCTCGGTGACGGCGATGTCGAAGTACCGGACGATGTCGTCCATCTTGTCGAGGTCCCACCACAGCACCCGGCCGAGGTCGTACTCGATGTCCCCGCGGAACAGCACCGGGTCGACGGTCAGCCACTGCTCCCGGTGCCCGGCGAGCACCTGACCGGAATGGAAGTCGCCGTTGACCGCGAGCGTCGAGGTGGTCTCGGACGGGGCGACGGCGAGCGCCTCACGCAGGATCGCGGCGTCGAACGGGCGGCCGAGGCGTTCCCACTGCGGCTCCAGTTCGGCCGATCGCGTCGTGACGATGTCCGCGGTCGAGCGCGCGTCCTCCGGCGCGGGGACAGCGAGCCGGCGCATCAGTTGCCCGAGTACGGCGACGGCCTCGTCGATCGGGCGGGTCGTCAACGGCGTGGACAACCGCTCCAGCAGCATCGCGCCGGCCTCGACGTCCGCGTCGTGTAGTTGGGCCATGCCCCGACCTGCCCACCAGTTCAGCGCCCAGACCTGCTCCGCGACCTCGGAACCCGGCGGCGACATCCGCAGCACGAACTCGTCCGCACCTCGGCTGACCGGGACGACGAGCGCGTTCGACCCGTGTGCAACCGCTCCCACGACGCTCAGATCCCACTCGCGACACTGCCGCTCGACCGCCGCCGGCAGCCCCCGCAACCACTCGCCGCCCTCCGTCCACCACCGCGGCATCGCCAAGAACGACTCCGGCAAACTGATCATCACGTCAACGTATCGGGGCATCTCGGGGCATTTCATCTGATTTCGATCTGCCCTCCCCGGCGGCGGGATCGGGGATCATGATGTGGGGATGGTTGACGTTGACGGGTTGAAGTTCGACGCGCAGGTGTCGCGGCGGATCGAGGCGGTGTACACGACGCCGGACGTGGTCGAGCAGCGGCAGGCGGTGCGGGCGGCGCTGGCGTTGCGGCCGGGTGACCGGGTGCTGGACATCGGCGTCGGGCCGGGGCTGCTGGCCGCGGAGATGGCCGGTGAGGTCGGGCCCGACGGGCGGATCTGCGGGATCGACATCAGCGACAGCATGCTGGCGATCGCGCGCACCCGCGCCGACGTACCGGGCGGACCCGGGATCGAGCTCGAGCAGGCGTCGGTGGACCGGATCCCGTATCCGGCGGAGAGCTTCGACGTGGTGGTCTCCACCCAGGTCTTCGAGTACGTCGAGGACGTGGCCGGCGCGCTCCGCGAGGTACGGCGGGTGCTGCGGCCGGCAGGTCGCGTCGTACTGCTGGACACCGACTGGGGTTCGGTGGTCTGGCGGTCGAACGACGACACACGAATGGCGCGGGTGCTGACCGCGTTCGAGGACCACCTGGCGGATCCGCACCTGCCGCGGACGTTGGCCGACGTACTGGTGAAGACCGGATTCACGCCGACGCACCAGCAGGTCGTCCCGATTCTGAACACCGGGTACGACGAGCGCACGTTCAGTGCCGGGCTGATCGACATCGTGTCGGACTTCGTCCCCGGGCACGGCGACGTGACGGCCGAGGAGACCGCCGCCTGGGCGGACGACCTGCGCGGCCTCGGCGACAGTTACTTCTTCAGCCTCAACCGGTATCTGTTCGTCGCGTCGGCGCTCTGAGACTCACCGGTCTCGGCGGGTGCATCCTGGGAGTGACACACCCGCCGGGCCGGTCGTTCTCCCGCCCCTCAGTGGGAGAACTCGCGGCTCGGTGACCACCACCCATGCCCGAATGGCAATGACCGAACCGCGGGACCACTTACTGGTACCCCAGATTCCGGCCCGACACACCTTCCGGCACGCTGGACGGCCGGAAAACTTCACATTCCTCAAACCTTCGGGGGTCCCTGACCCGGCATCGGCCTACGCTGTACGCCGATTTCGCCGCACCGGGGGTCGGTGCGCGGGGGAGGATCCGCCATGCCGCAAGTGTTCGACGACGAGCTGACCGAGGACCAGCTGGACGAACTGGAGGCGCGCGGCGCGGCCGACGACGCCGACCTCCTGCTCGGGTCCGAACTGCCCGGGTCCGGAGAAATAGATGCCTGAGGCAAGGATCAGCTGGCGCGGGTTCACCGTGAACAAGCGCACCGTGGCGATGGTCGAGGCCGCCGAGCGGCTGTACCACTCGAAGTTCGCGATCCTGCAGGGCTCCTACAACAAGGGCGGCGTCGAGGCGTCCGCCGGCACCCACGACGGCGGCGGCGCGGTCGACGTCGACGTACGGACGAAGAGCGCCGCGCAGCGGGTCGCGGTGGTGAAGGCGCTCCGCGAGGTCGGGTTCGCCGCCTGGCTGCGGACGCCGGCGCAGGGCAACTGGCCGTACCACGTGCACGCGATCGCGGTCGGGGACAAGGACCTGTCCCGGGGCGCTGCCGTGCAGGTGGCGGAGTACCACCGGAAGCTGAACGGGCTGGCGAACCGCGGGAAGGACGACGGGCCGCCCGGGTACTACGGGATGACCTGGGAGCTGTACCTGAAGGCACACCCGCCGAAGCAGCCGGTCCCGGACTCGACGATCTCGCTGGCCGCGATGGCGTACGCGCGGACGCACGACGCGATGACCGGGGTGTGGGGCGCGGACCGGGCGCGGGTGATCGCCTGGGCGGCGCATCCGCGGGTCGGGGCGATCACCAAGGCGGAGACGGTGCCGGCGGCGGGAGTCCCGTGGCACCTGCACTTCCAGCGGGTGATCCGAAAGGTGCAGCTGCACTTCAAGCTCGAGGTCACCGGCATCTTCAACACCGCCGTAGCCGACCAGATGAAGCGCTACGGCTACAAGATAGTCGCGTAACCCCACACCAAGGCCCGCCCCCTCACATCCCGTTCCCACGCGAACGACAAGGCCCCACTCCCTCACATCTCGTTCTCCACGCGAACGACAAGGCCCCACTCCCTCACATCTCGTTCTCCACGCGAACGACAAGGCCTCACCCCCCTCACATCTCGTTCCCCAGGCCAACGACAAGGCCCCACCCCCTCACAACCCTCTTTTCTTTCCTTCCTTAAACCGACGACAAGGCCCCACCGGTAGCAGCCGGTGGGGCCTTGGTGGTCCACTACCGCCCGGGCATCCCCGGTGCAGCTGTGGAGGTGGAGAGCGGAACCGACGCCGATGCAGGGGTCAAGACGTCAGCTCCGCTTGTCTGTGGAGTTATCTCGGATCCACCGCCCAGACATGCGCGTGATGGAACTCGAGGTGCTGCTGCAGTGCGGCCGGAGAGCCGCCGGGGTTCCCGAGGCCGAGGTGGTTCATCGTCGGTACGACGACCGCCCGGACGTCCGAGCGCTTCACCTCGTCGAGCAGTGCGTGGAAAGCCGCGGACTCGGCCGCATCGCGCTCGGTGTAGACGGTCCCGAGGGTGAACCCCTCGGCGCTGGCGAACGCGGCGAGCGAATCAGTCGCCGCGGCCAGCTCCTCCGCGCAGCTCAGCGCGTCGGCCCGTACGTACCCGAGCAGCGTCGGCCGGGTGGTCATCGCTCGGCGTCCACCGCCACCGGCTCGCTCGTCACCCGGAGGGAGGCGAAACGGCGCCGCATGGCTTCCTCGTACTGCACTGCCTGCTCCGCGTAGGCGGTGTGGTCCGCGATGGGATGCGCGCCGAACCAGACCCGCACCCGACGGTGCGTTGCGGGGGCTTCGAGCGTCTCGGTCATCGCGGTTCCTTCGGCAGTCTCGGTCTCACCCCGGACGGCTTTGTCCGGCGTTGAGATAAAGAACACCAAACCTGACAGCCCTTCGGAACACTTCGGAAGGGACCTTTACAGAGCCTTGACGCAGAGTAGGGAAACCTTCGAACGTGCAGGTCAACGCCCTCTCCGGAGTGTCGTCGACCCTGCGGGAAAGGTGTCAAGAATGTTTGCAGCTATTCACCGGTAACGATTCGGAGACGCCCCGGGTTATTCGACCGCAGGCGAAATCTATGACGTCCTGCTAACCCTTTGCGCGCGTCTGCTTACGGACTGGTAGCAAATGGGCCGGATGCCGCGGTACGACGACCAGCGTGACGCCCGCGGCGCAGACCGCGAGCACTGCCAGCAGGTTCAGTGTCAGGTGCAGACCGATGGCGAGCGTGATCGCCGGTGCGACCAGGCCGCCGAGCAGCAGTGCCAGGGAGTCGGCGGCGAAGAAGATCGCTCCGACACTCGCGAGGACCTCAGGCGGTGCCGCGCGCTGGATGGTCGTGCCGGCGGTGATCAGCAGGATGCTGCCAGGGAAGCCGATGAGGCCCGCGGCCGCGACGGCGATCGGGACGCTCGGGGCGTTGAAGAGTGCGAAGTACGCCGCGGCGCTGGCGAGCTGGGTGATCGTCAGGAGCTCGCGCGTGCCCAGGAGGCGGGTGGCGCGAGTGCTGAGGGCGGCGCCGACGAGATACCCGGCGCCGAGGCCGGAGATCAGGTAACCGACGACGTACCCGGGCGCGTGCAGGCGCTCGACGGTGAACGGGACCAACAGCGCGGTGAGGCCGGCGTTCGCGGTGAGGAAGACGGTTTGACCGATCAGGATGCCGCGGAGCGCGCGGTGGTCGACGGCGGCGCGGAGGCCCTCGAGGGGGCGCGGCGGTTCGGCGCTGGTCGCGTGGCGACGGGTGCGGACCGTGGCGATGACGACCGCCGAGAGTACGTAGCTGGCGATGTCGAGCGCCAGTACGAACTCGATTCCAGGGCCGGCGAGAAGCAGAGCGCCGAGTGGTGGCGCGGCTAGGCGGAGGACGCTGCCGGTGACGGCGTTCAGGGCATTGGCCGCGGCGAGTTCGTCGCCGGTGCCGACAACTGCCGGCAGCAGAGCGCGGGCGGCCGGGCGGAACACCGTGGTGGCGGTGTTCTCCAGCAGGATCGCGAGGTAGATCAGCCAGACGTGGTCGCGGTCGGCGAACAGGATCAGCGCGACGGTGGCCGCGCTGACCAGGTCGGCGATCCACATTGCGCGGGCGAGGTCCCAGCGGTCGAGGAGCACGCCGGCCCACGGGCCGATGACCAGCGCCGGGAGCGCCTCCAGGGCGAGGGTCAGGCCGGTGGCGACTGTGGAGCCGGTGAGCGCGAAGACGTACACCGGGATCGCGACCACCAGTAGCCATGATCCGATGCCGGACACGGCTCCGCTGAGCCAGAGTCGCCGGAAGTCTCGATTCCTCACGGCTCGAGAATCTATCTTGAGGAGATAGGCATCGGCAAGACTGTTTTGTGAGAATAGGTTGCATGGAGCTGGGTGACGTACTGCGGGACCGTCGGAAGGCCGCCGGCCGAACCATCGCGTCGGTGGCCGTCGACGCGGGACTGTCGGTGCCGTACATCGCGAACCTGGAGAACGGCCGCGGCAACCCGACTCTCGCCGCCCTGGACCGCCTGGCCACCGCCCTCGGCGCCCGCCTCGAAATCCGCATCGACGACGAGGCACCCGCCCCGCCCCCGTCCGCTGCCACCGACCTCGTCACAGCTTCTGACCGAGCGGACAAAGTCCTCGCGACCCTCGACCGCCCCCGCGCCGCCGCACGGCGCGACCTCATCACCACCCTCGACGCCCTCCAGTCCCTCCTGGGCCGCCCGCCCACCCCCACAGACCTGAACCGTCTCCTCGACCTCCTTCAACTGGCCGACTGACCGCCCCACCGGGGGAGGCCGGAGGGAAGTCGGCTGACGGGGGTGCGAGGGTCGCGTAGGGTCCGGCGTGTGGAGATCGGGGCGCGGGTGGCGCGGGCGCAGGTGGAGGGGCTGGGGCGATCGCGGCGGCAGGTTGTCGCAGGGCCGCTGGCGGGGATGCTGCACGACCGGGACGACTGGTACCTGTCGACGATGGTCGCCGCCGAGCCCGGACAGCCGTTCGGCGTGGACGACCTCCCGTGGGCGCTCGAGACGATCCGCCAGGCCTTCGCCGCCGAGGGGCGCTGGCTGAGCGCGGAGCTGGTTGAGGAGGCGAACCCCGGCCTGGCCGAAGCTCTCGTGGCGAACGGCATGACGATCGCCTCCCGTCTGCCACTCCTCGTCGTCGAGCCCGTCGGCCTCGTCGTGCCCGACCTGCCGAACGACGTCACTGTGCGGGTCGTCGCGACCGAGGCCGACCAGAAGATCGCCGACGCGGTCTCCTCGGAGGCGTACGAGATGCCCGGCTCCGGCTTCGCCTTCAAGCCCGACCCGGCCGACGGCGGCGCGGTCCTGGTGTACGTCGCCGACGTACCGGTCGCCACCGCCGCGTGGACCGCGGTCGCGGACGCGGTGACCGAGGTCGCCGGTGTCGGCACCCTCCACAGTCACCGGCGCCGCGGGTACGGCGGCATCGCAACGGCGTACGCGACCGCGAAGGCCTTCGAGCTCGGCGGCGCGACCCTCGCCTGGCTGACTCCGGGCGACGACGGGGCGGACCGCGTGTACCGCCGCCTCGGCTACGCACCCAAGGCAACCGCCGTCCACCTCGGCGACCCCGGCGGGCACCTGGCCGACCTCCGCTGACCTGCCCGATGCAACACCGCGACCTCCCCGACTCGTATCGAGGGGGACAGCGGAGAGCGGGAGGGCGAACGGTGGACCGGGACCAGGAGTACGTCGAGTTCGTCGCAGCGGCGGGCGGTGCGTTACGCCGTACCGCGTTCCTGGTGTGCGGGGACTGGCACCGGGCCGACGACGTCGTACAGGAATCGCTGGTCAAGCTCTACCGGTCGTGGGCAAAGATCGACAGGCAGGGCAACCCGCTGGCGTACGCGCGGCGGATCGTCGTCAACACGGCCCTGGACAGCGGCCGGCGCTCCTGGCGCCGGGAAGTGCCGACCGCTGACCTGTCGACCGCTCAGATCCGGCCGGGTGACCATGCCGACGAACACGCTGCGCGCGACGAACTGCTGACCGCGCTCGGCACGCTCGCGCCCCGGCAGCGCGCCTGCGTCGTGCTCCGGTACTACGAGGACCTGTCGGTCGAGCAGACCGCCGCGGTCCTCGGGTGCTCGGCGGGTACGGTGCGCAGCCAGTCGGCCCGCGGCCTCGAAACTCTCCGGAACGCCATCGATCGGGCCCGGCAGATCGGCCGGGCCCGGTGAAGGAGAACGAGATGGATGACATCGGCGCCGAACTCAGGCGGCTGGCGAGCACCGACCCGCTGGGCGCGATCGACGGCCACGACCTGCTGGCCCGCGGACGGCGCAGTCGTCGCCGGCGAAGGTTGCTGTCCGCCGGCGGAGGCATCGCGGGTGTCGCGGCGGTCGCCGTCGCCGCCGGCCTGCTGCCGCACCTCGGCACCGCCTCCGATCATCCGGCGGTCAGCGGGCCGCGGACCCCGGCCGCCACCACGAAGTCGGCCGACTTCACGGCCGTTCCCGGTGTCCCACGCGGCGAGGCGGGGATCGACCTGAAGCTGTCGAAGGCTGACGCGATGCGGCTGTGCGAGGTCAGGTATCCGCAGTACCACCAGCCCTTCCGGTTGAACTATCCGTGGCGGACGACCATGACCGTCATGCGGCAACTGAAGGTCGGCGATCCCGCCGCCGCCTCGCTGTGCACGATTCCCGGCGGCGACCGGCCGTCGGCCGCGCTGATCGCGGCCGCGCAGCAGGACCCGGTGCCGACGACCGAGGCAGAGCAGTTGCGCAACTGCTCGGTGCAGTTCTGGAGCGACCTCACCAGGTGGAAGGTGATCGCCCGCGAGACCCAGCCGGGCGCGGGTGCGACCCTGGTCGCGCTGTCGCCGTCGGGTCGCCTGGTTGCCGAGTGCGAACTGCGGACGAAGTGGACGCCGGCCGCCGAGCCCGGCTCGGGGATCTACAAGGTCGCGACGTTCAGCCCGCAACCCTTCGACGACAACTTCGACCTGCCCGGCGGTCAGGAGTGCGCGACCATCAGGCCCTGCCCGGGCTGGGCGTACCTGGCCAGCGGCCGGGTGGCGTCGAACATCGCCAGGATCCGGATCGAGCCGGTGGCCGGGGGCAAGCACGACATCACAGTCACCGACGGCTGGTACGCCGTGGCCTGGCTGAACGGCGACAAGCAGGGACGACCCGACGCGAAACTGACCGCCTACGACAAGCACGGAAACGTGCTGAAGGTCGTCAACGACTAAGGCTGCAGGACCCGGGTGAGTGTGGTGTGGAGCGTCTTGTAGGCGGTCCGCGCCGTGAGGCGGCCGGCGGCGATCGAGTCGCCGGTCGCGCGGCCGAGCGAGATCAGCGTGCTGACCAGCCAGTGCACCGGCAGGTCGCGGGTGATCTCGCCTTCGTGCTGACCGCGGCGGATCAGATTCTCGAGGCGCTCCGCGACCGGGTCATGGCGCGCTTCCGGGCGGTTGGCCGGTACATGCAGCAGCAGCGGGTGCCGTTCGTACATCCGCCAGGCCAGGTCGATCAGCCCGAGCGCATTGCCGAACGCCGAACCGTGGTCGAGGTCCAGGTCGTCGATCGCCCGCACCGTCTCGGCGGTCAGCTCGTCGACTACGGCGTCCAGCAGCGCGTCGCGGGACCGGAAGTGCGCGTACACGGTCTGCCGGGTGACGTGCGCGGCCTCGGCAATCCGTTCCAGCCCGGCCTCCGGGTCCTCGTCGAGCAACTCGAGCGCCGCGGCCAGAATCGCCGTACGGCTGCGCTCCGCATCCGCGCGGCGGCGACGTACCGGCTCGTTCTCTGACACCTTGTCAAGGTTAGGGCATGTCTCCTAATCGCGGCGGCGGTAGATCAGCAGGGCCACGCCGCTCGGGAACGAGCTGCAGCTGTGCAAGCTCAGAGGCTGTGCCTCGAGGAACAGACGGCGACCGGTAGCGACCACGGTCGGGTAGACGAACAGGCGGTACTCGTCGACGAGCCCGGCGGCGATCAGCTGGTGGGTCAGGTCGATGCTCCCGGTGCAGACGATCTCGCCGCCGACGGTGTCCTTGAGACGGCGTACGTCGTCCAGACCACGGAGTACGGTCGTCGGCGTCCAGCCGGGATCCTGCAGCGTCGAGCTCACGACGTACTTCCGCACCTGGTTGAGGTATGCCGAGATCCCGGTCGGGTCGTCCGTCTGCGTCGGCCAGTAGCTGCGCAGCTGCTCGAACGTCACCCGTCCGGTCAGGAACCCGTCCGCCCGCGCCATCTGCTCGCGGAGCGCCGCCAGCACTTCCGGCCCGCCGTCGGCCGGGCCGAACCAGTCACCGGCCTCGACCACCCCGTCGACGGTGATGTTCTGGGTGACGACCAGGTCGCGCATCAGGATCCTCCTTGCTGGATTTACCCGGTACGTCGGACCCGGCCGGCACCCTTCGACATCAGCGGACGGTGAACCCGGCCTTGCGGAAGGCGTCGGCGAGGGAGGTCTCGTCCATCGGGGTGTCGGCCTGGCGGCCGCCGCGGTTGCCCTGGTTGCCCGAACCGCCGCGACCTTGACCGCCCTGGCCACGGCCCTGGCCGCCTTGGCCACGGCTCTGGCCGCCCTGGCCGCCGCCACCCGGCCCTCGGCCCTGGCCACCTGGACCCCGGCCACCGGCACCGCGCCCGCCGCCACCCTGACCGCCGCTACCCTGTCCGCCGCGGCCTTGCCCGCCGCCCTGGCCACGGTTCTGGCCGCCGCGACCGCCTGAGCCGCCGGCGGAGCCGACCTCGTCGTCCAGGCGCAGCGTCAGCGAGATCCGCTGCCGCGGGATGTCGACCTCCAGGACCTTGACCGTGACGATGTCCCCGACCTTGACGACCTCGCTCGGGTCTTTCACGTAGTTCTTCGACAGCGCCGACACGTGCGCCAGCCCGTCCTGGTGCACACCGATGTCGATGAACGCACCGAACGCGGCCACGTTCGTGACCTGACCCTCGAGCCGCATCCCCGGCTTCAGGTCCGCGATCTTGTCCACACCCTCCGCGAACACGGCGGTCTTGAACGCCGGCCGCGGGTCCCGGCCGGGTTTCTCCAGCTCGGCCAGGATGTCCGTGACGGTCGGCAGCCCGAACATGTCGTCGACGAAGTCCGCCGCCTTCAGCCGCTTCAGCTCGGCAGATCCGATCAGCGCCTTCACGTCCGACCCGGTCGCGTCCAGGATCCGCCGTACGACGGGATACGCCTCCGGGTGCACGCTGGACGCGTCGAGCGGGTCGTCGCCGTCGGGGATCCGGAGGAACCCGGCCGCCTGCTCGAACGCCTTCGGGCCGAGCCGTGCCACCTCGCGCAGCGCCGTACGGGACTTGAAGGGACCGTTGACGTCGCGGTGCTGGACGATGTTGTCGGCCAGGCCCGGCGTGATGCCCGAGACCCTGGTCAGCAGTGGTGCGGACGCCGTGTTCAGGTCGACGCCGACCGCGTTCACACAGTCCTCGACGACCGCGTCCAGCGAACGGGACAGCGAGTTCTCCGGGAGGTCGTGCTGGTACTGCCCGACGCCGATCGACTTCGGGTCGATCTTCACCAGCTCGGCCAGCGGGTCCTGCAGCCGGCGCGCGATCGAGACCGCGCCGCGCAGCGACACGTCCATCCCGGGCAGTTCCTGGGACGCGAACGCGGACGCCGAGTACACGGACGCGCCGGCCTCGCTGACGACGGCCTTCGTGAGCTTCAGCTCGGGGTGCTTCGCGATCAGCTCCGCGGCCAGCTTGTCGGTCTCGCGGGACGCCGTACCGTTGCCGATGGCAATCAGCTCGACGTTGTGCGCGGCCGCCAGCGCGGCCAGCGTGGCGATCGACTTGTCCCACTGGTTCTGCGGGACGTGCGGGTAGATGACGCCGGTGTTCACGACCTTGCCGGTCGCGTCCACGACGGCGACCTTCACCCCGGTCCGGAAGCCCGGGTCGAGGCCCATCGTGGCGCGGGTGCCGGCCGGGGCGGCCAGCAGCAGGTCCCGCAGGTTCGCCGCGAACACCCGGATCGCCTCGTCCTCGGCGACCTGCCGCAACCGCATCCGCAGGTCGATGCCGAGGTGCACCAGGATCTTCGTCCGCCACGCCCAGCGAACCGTCTCCACCAGCCACTTGTCGGCCGGGCGGCCCTGGTTCTCGATGCCGACCTTGCGGGCGATGGTCGTCTCGTACTCCGTCGGGCCGTCGACCTCGACGCCGGCCGGCAGCGGCTCGACGGAGATCGTCAGTACGTCCTCCTTCTCACCGCGGAACAGCGCGAGGATCCGGTGCGACGGCATCTTCGTGAACGGCTCGTCGAACTCGAAGTAGTCCGAGAACTTCGCGCCCTCGGTCTCCTTGCCCTCGCGGACCGCCGACGCCAGCCGGCCCTGCTCCCAGAGCCGCTCACGCAGCTCACCGATCAGGTCGGCGTCCTCGGCGAACCGCTCGACCAGGATCGCCCGGGCGCCGTCCAGCGCGGCCTGCGGGTCCGGCACCTCGGCGTTCACGAATACCGCGGCGGCCGCGATCGGCTCGACGTCCGGGTCCGCCATCAGCCCGTCGGCGAGCGGCTCCAGGCCGTTCTCCCGGGCGATCATCGCCTTCGTCCGGCGCTTCGGCTTGAACGGCAGGTAGATGTCCTCCAGCCGGGACTTGGTGTCCGCGGCGAGGATCTGCTCCTTCAGCGCGTCGTCCAGCTTGCCCTGGCTGTCGATGGACTCCAGCACGGTCTGCCGGCGTTCCTCCAGCTCCCGCAGATACCGCAACCGCTCCTCGAGGGTCCGCAGCTGGGCGTCGTCCAGCATCCCGGTGACCTCTTTGCGGTACCGCGCGATGAACGGGACCGTCGAGCCCTCGTCCAGCAGCGCCACCGCTGCCCGCACCTGGTTCTCCCCGACCTCCAACTCGCCGGCGATCCGCTGCTCGATCGACTGCACCACCACGTCCGTTCCCCTCTACGTCCACCAACCGCCGAGCATTCTGCCCCGGCCAGGCCCCATATCCTTCCCCATCCCACCCCCCACCCCGAAACCCGTCCCATTCCCCCTGTGGACAACCCATGCGATCATCCCGCTGGGGAGGAGTCACATGGGCCAGTTCAGCAGGTACGTCGAGAGCGGCGACCCACCGCCAGCGCTGAGGCGCGGGTTCTTGATCGTCGCGCCGTGCGTTGCCGTTGTGAACGCGATCTACACCCGCCAGCTCGACGACACTCTGATCGCCGTCCTGGTCACCGCGCAGTTCCTCCTCGCCGGCATCGCACCGAAGCGACACCGCGCCGTGGTCGGGGCGCTGAACCGGCGCCCGGCCCTCTTCCTCGCGGTCTTCTTCCCGCTGGGCACCGGTTGGCTCTTCGTGTTGCTGTCCCGGTCCCTCAGCAGACTGACCAGCCTCTCCGTCGCGGTTCCGGTAGCCATCCTGCTGGCGGCGGTCGCCGGCGGATTCCGCTACAGACGCCTCCGCTCGGCCTTGACCGAGCAGGCGTGAGAGCCGTCGTACGGCGCCTCGCCGACCGCTTCCAGGCCTTCGACGAAGCCTTCACTCGGCGCGCCATACAAAGACCCGGCCGCTCGCGACGGCTGATCGCGCTGTCGATCTTCCTGTTCAGCCTGTACGCGCTCACCGGCACCTATCACTGGCACGACGGCCTGGTAGCCGTCTCGATATGCGTGTGGGCAGCTCTCTATGCGATCGCACCACGCAGCCTGTACGACGGGCGGGCGCAGGCATGGTCGGAGAAGCACACGGTCCTCTCCTGGCTGACGACCGTGGTGTTCCTGGCGGCCGCGGCCTTTCCCGCGGTGTCTGCACTCGGCGACGACTGGCCCTTCGCCCTCACGGTTCTTGGCGGCGCCGTCTGTCTGATGGTCGCCAGAAGCCTGGGTTCCCGCATCAAACAACGACGCACGTCCGCCTGAAGGAGCCGCATGGGGCAGATCACGAAGTACGTCGAGGGCTATCAGCCGCCGTTGGTCAATCGAATCTTCGGAGTGGTGGTGTCGGTGACGTTCATCGTGCGCGCGGCAGTTGTCCACACCTTCGAGAACAGCCTGTGGGCAATCCTCCTCGCCGTCACCATGCTCCCGTATGCCATTGCCCCGGAGGCAACCAAGAATCGAGGTGTGCGCTGGGAACGCGATCACCCCATCCAGGTCGTAGCGTTCATGACGCTGACAGCCGTCTGCGGCTTCTTCCTGATTCTCAGGTGGTTCCTGGACCGCCCGCACAGCCTCCTGATTGCGGTACCGCTGGCACTCGCCTACGCCACCGTCCTCACCTACGCCATGGTGCACAGACGCCAGCGATGAGCGCCAACGTCGACTGGCCGGGGCGAGGGCCTCTGCGGATCCGGTATCAGCCGTCGGACCCGTCCACGGCTCGTACTGCTCAGCGTCGGAGCGCGGCGGCGGGGGCTTGCTTGGTGGAAGTGGTATTCGGCTGGTACGACGAACTCCCCGTGAGTGGTCACGGGGAGTTCGTCGTACTGACAGGTCAGGCGGCTTCGCAGAGGAGTTCGGGCTTTGGGTCCTCGGTTGCGGTTGCCTGCTTGGCCGGGCGCATGACGGTTGCGGCGATGGCGACCGAGGCGGCCACGATGGCGGCGGCTACCCCGAACGAGAAGTGATAGCCGGCGGTCAGGGCTTCCAGCGGGGACTTCGTGCTGGTGGCGGTACGGGTCGCCGACAGCGTCGCCAGGATCGCCAGGCCGAGCGCGGCGCCGACCTCGCCCATGGTGCCGATCAGGCCGGACGCCAGGCCCGCGTCCTCCGGCTTCACGTCGGACATCGACAGGCCCATCAGCGCCGGGAAGCAGATGCCGCCCCCCAAGCCCAGCAGTGCCAGCACCGGCAGTACGTGGACGAAGTAGTTGCCGCCAACGGGCGCCTGGGTGAACAGGGCCAGCCCGACGACGATCAGTGACAGCCCGGCGATCAGCGGACGGCGCGGGCCGAACCGCATCACCAGCTTCTCGGAGTACTTCACCGACAGCAGCCCCATCACCACGGTGGTCGGCAGGAACGCCAGGCCGATCTCCAGGGCGTCGTACCCGAGCACACGCTGCAGGTAGAGCGAGCCGAGGAAGAAGATGCCGAACATCCCCGAGCTGGACAGCGCCTGCACCAGGTTGGCCCCGGTCAGCGTGCGGGAGCGGAAGATCCGCAGCGGGACGAGCGGGTTCGCGGCGGTCGCCTCGCGGACGATGAACGCGGCAAGCAGCACCAGCGTCACCCCGGCCAGCACCAGCGTCCGCGGTGCGGTCCAGCCCAGCTCAGCGGCCGGCTTGACGATGGTGAACACGCCGACCATCAGCGAGCCGGTGATCAGCACAGCACCCGGCACATCGGTCCCGCGTCCCAGCCCGAGGCCCTTGTCCTTCTCGATCAGCCTGAGCGCCAGGACGGTCGTCAGTACGCCGATCGGCAGGTTCACGAAGAAGATCCAGTGCCAGCTGATCGCCTGCGTCAGTACGCCGCCGGCCAGCAGACCAATGGAACCACCGGCGGACGCCACGAACGCGTACATGCCGATCGCCTTCGCCTGCTCGCGCGGCTCGGGGAACAGCGTCACGATCATGCCCAGGATCACCGCGGACGTCAGCGCACCGCCAACGCCCTGGATGAAGCGTGCGATGACCAGCACCTCCTGCGAGCGTGCCAGGCCGCACAGCACCGAGGCGGCGGTGAAAACGACCAGCCCGGCCGTAAAGACGTTCCGCCGGCCCAGGAGGTCACCTAGGCGACCAGCCAGCAGCAGGAGCCCGCCGAACGCGATCAGGTACGCGTTGACCACCCACGCGAGCGAGGAGCTCGTGAAGCCCAGGTCGTCCTGGATGGCCGGCAGTGCCACGTTCACCACGGTCACGTCGAGGACGATCATCAACATGCCCGCACAGAGTGTGTAGAGCGCCAGCCAGCGCGAGCGGCCGCCCTGCGCGGCCGGCGTCGTCGCCAGGGTCTCGGTCGTCGCGTACATTCCGGTTCTCCTTGCAGTTCGTCGTAGTGGCCTTACACCTCTACGTCGAACCGGGAGAGCTCAGATTGACACGTCTTCAGAAGTTTTTTGCCGCCGCGGTCGTGACAGCCAGTACGCCGTGAGCGCCGGGACCAGGCCGCTCCCGACGACGAGCAGTGTCGGCACCTGCGACGCCAGAGCGAACCAGGTGAGCAGTATGACGACGCTGCCGGCCACCGGAAGCGGGCGGCGCAGCAGGAACAGGTTGGCCGACTTGAACAACGTCTTCATCGTGGCCGTGGCAGGTGCTTCCGGAAGGATCGCCAGTCCGCTCAGATAGAGCCCCAGGATCATTCCGGTGAGCGGAATCAGGATGGCGAGCGCGACGATCCGCACCGGCCCCGCGGCGTACGCCCAGAACGAGATGCCGAACGCGAGCATCAGACCGCCGGTCCACAGGCCGAACCCGGGCAGCCAGTGCTGCTTCATCATCTGCCGGAACTCCGCGAAGAACCGCCGCAGCAGCTTCGGCCGTTCCTGGCTGATCGCGTCCGGCACCACCCGCTGCATCGCGAACGCGGCCGGGAACAGGGTCAGGATGCCGATGCTGAGCACCAGGAACACCAGTTGCAGCATGAGCAGATCGCCGACCACAGCCAGCTTGGTCAGCACGGCACTCGTCCGGTTGGCCTTCTGCACCGATCGTCTCCTCGTTCCATCCGGGCGGGTCCTGATCGTATGATCACGAACAATCACTGACAGATCAGGGGGCTGCATGCTTGCACAGGAGCGCCACGAGCTGATCCTGCGCAGCCTGCGGCGGCACGGGCGGCTCCGGGTCGCCGATCTGGTCGACGAACTCGGCGTCTCCGCGATCACAGTACGCCGCGACCTGGCCGAACTGGACTCCGCCGGCCTGCTCCGCCGCGTGCACGGCGGCGCGATCGGGACCTCAGCCGCCGACCAGGCGAGCCCCGGCAACCGGCTCACGATCGGCATCGTGGTGCCGAGCGCGACCGCGTACTACTCGGACGTGATCCGCGGCGCGGAGGCGACCGCCGACCGCTACGGCGCCCGCCTGGTGCTCGGCGTCTCCGGGTACGACGTGGCCACCGAGCGTGAACGGCTGGACAAGGTGCTCGGCATCGGGGTCGCCGGCCTGCTGATCAGTACCGCGCTCGGCGACGGGGGCGCGGACCGGATGGACTCCCGCCTCGACGACATCGACGTACCGGTGGTGCTGATGGAGCGCGCGTTCGGGTTCCCGCACGTGCGCCGCGAGTACGACCACGTCCGCACCGACCACGCGTACGGCGCGATGCTGGCGCTGCGGCACTTCGTCGCCCTCGGCCACCGGCGGATCGCGATCAACCTGCAGGCCACGGTCACGGCGTACTGGCTCCGGCTCGGCATCGAGGCCGCCGCGAAAGCCCTCGGCGTCGAGGTCTTCCTCTCCCCGGTCGACCTCCCCGCCCGCGGCGACGACCCCGGCGCGGTCGCCCAACTCGACGCGTTCCTCGCCGAATGCGAGTCCTTCGGCAGCCGCGCCGTCCTCGTCCACTCCGACGAACACGGCGCCAGCCTGGTCGAACGCGCCATGGACCTGGGCCTCCGCGTCCCCGAGGACCTGGCCGTCATCGCCTACAACGACGTCACCGCCTCCCTCGCCGTCGTCCCGCTGACCGCCGTCTGCCCACCCCGCCGCCCCCTCGGCGAAACCGCCTGCGACCTCCTCCTCCGCAAACTCCAGTCCCCGACCACCCCCACCCAGCACCTGAGCCTCCTCCCCACCCTCAACACCCGAACCTCCTGCGGCGCTGCACAGCACCCCCTACCCCGGTAAATTCAGAGGACTGCACCAGAACCGGGGAGAACCAAAGATGGAGTACGCGGACTTCGAGGCCGAGTACCAGCAGGTCGTGCTGATGCTGCGCGGCGACCGCTCCGGCCTGCCCACCGCGATCGCGCACCTCAAGGACCTGGCCACCACGATCGAGGACGACGATGACCGCGAGGAAGCCGGCTGGGACATCGTGGCCCTCGAAGACGCCATCGAAAAAGAAAAAGACGAACAGCCGCCGTCCGACCTCGTCAGGCAGGCCCGCAGAATCTACGCTGCCGCCGCCCGGAGAGAGGGCACGACAGCCGATCGCCTGGCTCGTGCGGAGAGAGGGGTGCAAGCACTGACGGAGCTCTCGGGTGCAGACAGGGATGAGGAGCAGGCGATCAGCTCGATGTCGCACTCGCTCGACATGATGATCGACGGCTTTCGGACCGAAACGCGATGAAGGTCGCGAGCTTCCGGGACTTGATGCGCGAGCAGGCGAACGCCGCCGTGCAGGTCTCGGGCGCTCATCATTCGTCCTGGAACGGCCGGTTCGGAGCGCGGATCGACCCGTCGAGCAACACCGCTGGTATGGCGCACTGGGGCCACACGATCTCTTACAACTCGCGGTCCGTGGAGGAGCCGCTTCAGGAGATGTTTCGCAACAACCGGGTACATCTCCAGGAACGTGACACCCTTGTCGGGTACCGCGACGCGATGCGGGTTGTGCTGCACGAGAACGTACATCTCCTGGCATCCGAGGGTAATGACCACTCGCAGGCAGAGGCCGCGTACAACCATGCGCCTGGGGTGCACGCCATCGAGGAGGGCGTGACCGAGCTCTACTCGCATCGGCACCTGGACGACTACATCGACGAGCTCGGGATCGACCAGGTCGCACCCGGGATCAAGGACGTCAGAAGCGGGCAGGTCTACAAGGACCTGACGCCCGCGGTCGAGGGTTTCGCGGAGACGATCGAGCGACGGTCGGGGGTGTCACGCGACCAGCTCGTCGATCAGATGGCGGTCGTCCCAGCTGACCAGAAGTTCTCGGTGGCTGCCCAGGCCATCTACGACAACAGCGAGTTGCCGGGCCTGATCCCTTCGGACCAGCGCGATCGGGCAGTTGCACAGATCGCACAGGCGCTGGGTCGCGAGCTTCACGAGGTCGAGCGGCTTCCCGACGACGCCGGCGGAGCAGAGCGACGCACGGTCGGCGCGAAGGCGGCCGGTGCGGGGTACAAGGCGGTCAGCCAATTGAAGAAGCAGTGGCAGATGCCGGCGCCAGGGCATCAGGTGCAGCGTGGGGTGGGTGCTGAGCAGCAGCAGACTGCGCAGCCCGGTCAGGGTGCGCAGGCGGGGTCGGGACAGGTGTCGCAGCCAGGTCGTGGGCAAGGAACCCAGGGGCCGGTGAGTCCGGGTGCGCTTCCTCCGGACATTGCTGCGGCGGCTCGAGCCGGGCTGTCGGGCCCGCCGTTGACGTCCGCCAGCCGCCTCAGTGCAGACCGCCAAGGGTTCCGGGGCACCACGTCAACCACCCCGGCCGTCCAACGCCAGGGCCCCGAAACCCAACGCTGACAGAGCCGAGAGACGGGAAGTGCAGCACGACGAGATCAGGGCGGCGTACGACCCCGTGTTCGACGTTCTCGATGCCAAGACCTTGCCCGACTGGCTACCCGACGGCATAGCCCGGTTGAGGGAACTCGCGGCCGGATCGCCCGCGCCGAAGCCGGCATGACCAGTGGTTCCCCGCTGACGGCACGTGGGACGTTCGCGGCACTGCAGAGGCCTATACCACCAGGTAACGTGAGAGGAATCCTGATAACGGAGCGAGGGCGAGCAGTGGACTACGAGGCATTCAGGGCGGAGTACAAGCCGGTATTCGATGTTCTGGACGCCAAGACGCTTCCTGATTGGCTCCCGGCGGCCATCGCGCGGCTCAAGGAACTCGCGGCCAGTATCGAAGACCCGGGCGATCGTCGTACCGCCGAGAATCAGATCGCCTCGATCGAGGACATTCTTGACGAGGAGATGGACGGCCCACCGATCTCCGAGGCGATGATGGAGGCGATCCGTGTCCACAGCGCGGCCGGCGCGAGCCACGGAACGCCGGCGGAACGCATCGCCCGCGCTGAGGCCGGTATGGCTGCCATCGGACGCATCGCCGAGGCGAACCCGTCCGAAGAGGCGTCGATCATGAACTTGAACGAGTCGCTCTACATGCTCGTCCTGTCCTTACAGCCGCCCGCCAGATGAGCGTCTCCACCTACCGGGAGCTGATGGCCGAGCAGGCCGGTGCCGCTGTCCGGGTTTCCGGTGCCGACCACTCGTCGTGGAACGGCAGGGTTGCTGTCGCCGCGCCCGAGCGCAAAGTGCGGGGAGCGGTGACCTGGAACAACACAATCGAGTACGCCGACGAGAAGACGACAGTTCCGCTGAAGGAGATGTTCGCCAACGCTCGCGTGCACAACCAGGACCGGGAGACGCTGAAGTCGTATCGCGAGGCCGTCAAGACGGTGTTCCACGAGAACACCCACCTCCTGGCAGCGGCGGGAAGCAATCACAGCGATGCGCAGCAGGCCTTCCAAGACCCGAGCGTCCGGGCGCTGGAAGAAGGAATTACCGAGGTCCACAGCTACGACAACCTGAATCGTTATATCGACGACCTGGGTCTGGAACAGGTCGCTCCCGGAATCAGCTCGGCCGACGCGGATCCTTCGTACCGGGAGTACACCCCGGCGGCTCGCCGGTTCGCGGCCGACCTCGGCCGGCAGACAGGCCAGGAGTCGGAGGACGTCGTACGTCGCCTGGCCGTCGTCAACGCGGAACAGAAGTTCCGGGTAGCGGCCGAAATGATGTATGACAACAGCGATCTCCCCGGATTGGTGCCGGATCAGGAGCGGGCTGCCGCGGTCTCCCGGATCGAAGAAGCAATGAAGCCGGCGTTCGCCGGGGTGGCCGATCTCGACTCCTCCGACCGTCAGCAGTTGCGGCGGCAGTCCGCCAAGGCCGGGGCAGCCTCCGTAGAAGCCGGCAATGCCGAGATCATGTCTCTCAAGCAGCAGTGGAGTATGCCGGCTCCGGAGCAGCAGGTGCAGCGTGGGAGTGCGGCGGAACAGGGGCGCGACACGCAGCAGACCCAGTCTTCGCGGCAGTCGACAGGTTCGGGTGGACAGCAGGAAGTGCAGGTGCCGCGGGAGCCGAATGCATCGGCGTTGCCCCCGGATCTCGCTGCAGCGGCGCGTGCTGGGCTCACGGGTTCGCGGCCGCTCTCGTCTGCATCGCGACTGTCGGAGGATCGGCAGGGCTCGCGTGGGGCTGCAACCTCCGCCGTCGGGCAGCAGCGGCAGGGGCCTGAGACTCAGCGCTGACGGGGCGTTGGTTGGAACTGCGATCGATTCGGTTCCGATCTTGATCGAATGTGATCGTTCGAGCGGTGAGGTATTGACTGGGAAAGCCCTTACCCATACCTTCGCTGCACTTGGGTCCGGCTGAAGGACAGTGCGCGAAGGAGTTGCCCGGTGAGACGTGGAGTGGGACTGACTCTGCTGGCCGCTGCGCTCAGCGTTGTGGTCAGTAGTTGTGGCAACGGGGTGATCGACAAGAGCACCGACGGAGTGCCCCCGGCGGAGGCGACCGGGACGTTGCGGGTGCTGATTCCGTCGTTCCCGCCGAGTACCAAGGGACGGGAGGCGTTCCAGAAGGTCGTCGACGACTTCCACAAGACCTATCCGAAGATGAAGGTCGAGCCGGACTTCGCGACGTACAAGAACCTGAACGAGAAGATGTCGACCTCGATCGCGGCCGGCATCCCGTACGACGTGATGGTGACCGGTGTCGGCTGGGTCCAGCCGTTCGCGTCGAAGCGGATCTTCGAGGATCTCGGCAAGTACGGCGTGACGCCCGACTTCATCAAGGAGAAGAGCACCCCGGCGCTGATCCCAGCGGTCACGTACGACGGCAAGCTGTACGCGTACCCGCTGGTCGCGGACGCCCGCGCGGTCGCGCTCCGTAAGAGCGCGTTCATCGAGGCCGGCCTGGACCCGAACAAGCCGCCGACGTCGCTCGAGGAGATCAAGGCCGACGCCGAGAAGCTGACCAAGCGGGACAAGAACGGCAACATCACCCGCAGCGGCTTCGACCTCGCGTCGGCGACGGGTTTCCGGCAGTCGTTCACCACCTTCCTGGCCTCGACCGGTACGCCGTTGTACGTCAAGGGCGAGCCGAACTTCGACAACAAGGCCGGCCTGGACACGCTGCTCTGGATCAAGTCGATGATCAACAACGTGCAGCCGTACGGGCAGACCAACGCGGCGCAGCAGCCGCTCGTGCTGACCGGCGAGGCCGCGATGGGCATCGTGAACGGCGGCGTCGACTGCTCCGCGGACGGCATCGGCCAGAAGAACTGCGACGACCTGAAGTTCTTCCGCTTCAACAGCGGCAAGGAGATCGAGTACGTCGGCGGCGACCTGGCGTCGATCGGGTCCCGCAGCCGGCACAAGGACGCGGCTTGGTCGTTCATCCAGTCGCTGACGAAGCCGTCGAGCCTGGACACCCTCGCCAAGCTGAACAAGAAGGTCCCGGCCTACAAAGACGCCAGCAACTCGCCGCAGGCGAAGTCGAACCCGCTGAGTCAGTTCGTCGCCGACGGCCTGGTGTACGCGGTCAACGAGAACGAAGTACCGGGCAACTGGCTCGAGATGCGCGGCAACTTCGACATCCAGCTCACCCAGGCGGTCCTCGGTCAGAAGGATCCGGCGAAGGTGCTGCACAACCTGGCAGGACAGTCCCGATGAGTACAACTCTTGAACGGCCCGCGCTCACGTCCGCCAAGGTCTCGTCGTCGAAGGGGGATCGGACCCTGGTCCGCGGCCAGGTCCGCGCCGGCTGGGCACTGCTGACCCCCGCGCTGCTGCACTCCGGCATCTTCATCGTGATCCCGGTGATCGCGGTCGTGGTGCTCAGCCTGACCGACTACAGCTTCGGCGACTCGTTCGACTGGGTCGGTTTCACCAACTACACCGACCTGTTCAGGGATCCGAACTTCCTGGCGTCGCTGTGGCACACCGTGCTGTACGCGGTCGTGGTGATCCCGATCTCGATGGCGATCTCGCTCGCGGTGGCGATCGGCCTGAACCAGAAGATCCGCGGTCTCGGCTTCTTCCGTACGGCGTTCTACATCCCGACCGTGACGGCGACGGTCGCGGTGGCCACCATCTGGCTGTGGATCTACAACCCGGGCTCCGGCCTGGCGAACGGGTTCCTCAGCCTGTTCGGGTTCGCGCCGAACCGCTGGCTGGCCGACCCGGGGACCGCGCTGCCGTCGCTGATGGTGGTCGGCATCTGGCAGGGCCTCGGTACCAAGATCATCATCTACCTGGCCGCGTTGCAGGGCGTGTCCCGCGACCTGGTCGAGTCCGCGCAGCTGGACGGCGCGGGCCGCTGGCAACGGTTCGCGAACGTCACCTGGCCGGCCATCGGCCCGGTCCAGTTCTTCGTGCTGATCACGTCGATCGTCGGCACCTTCCAGGTGTTCGACCTGGTGTACGTGATGACGCAGGGCGGCCCGGGTTCGTCGACCCGGGTGCTGGTGATGGACATCTACCAGAACGCGTTCCAGAACCTGAAACTCGGCTACGCGTCCGCGGAGACCGTGATCATGATGATCGTGATCGCGATCTTCATCGCGGCCGGGCGCCGGCTCCAGAAGGCGGATACCAATGACTAGTGTTTCGTTGCCGGCCGTCGGTTCCGCGAAGCCGCCGGCGGTCCGGGCAGGCCGGATCCTGCTGTACGTCGTACTCACCGTCGGCGCGCTGCTGATGATCGTGCCGTTCGTGTGGATGCTGCTGACCGCGTTCAAGAGCAACGGGGAGATCGCGAAGTTCAGCTGGCTGCCGTCCGAGCTGCGCTGGCGGAACTTCGTCGAGGCGATGCAGACCGCGCCGTTCCTGCGGTACTTCCGGAACAGCCTGCTGATCGCGGTCGGCGAGACGGCGTTCACGCTGGCGGTCTGTACGACGGCCGGGTACGCGCTCGCCAAGCTCCCGTTGCGCGGCGGCAAGGCGCTGCTGAACTACTTCATCGTGCTGCTGATGGTGCCGTTCCAGATCATCCTGGTGCCGCTGTTCCTGATCGTGAAGTCGATCCCGCTGTTCGGCGGCAACAACATCCTCGGCCAGGGCGGCATCGGCTGGCTGAACTCGTGGTGGGGCCTGATCATCCCGCTCGGTGCGGCGCCGCTGTTCACGTTCCTGGCACGGCAGTTCTACGTGTCACTGCCGGACCAGTTGGCGCAGGCGGCGCGGGTGGACGGGCTCGGCGAGTTCGGGATCTTCTGGCGGATCATGACGCCGCTGGTGAAGCCGGCGCTGATCACGATCGCGGTGTTCCAGATCGAGGCCGCCTGGAACGGGTTCCTCTGGCCGCTGATGATCACCACGTCGGACGAGATGCGCCCGCTGCAGCTGGGGCTGGCGATCTTCTCCCAGAACCCGGCCGAGATCCAGTGGCCGTACCTGATGGCGGGTACGGCGCTCGCGACGCTGCCGATGATCGTGCTGTTCGTGTTCGCCCAGAAGCGCTTCGTCGAGGGTATGGCGAACGTGGGGATCAAGGGCTGATGCCGATCGTCTTCGTCGACCTGGAAACCACGAGCGTCCGGGAGCCCTGGCTCCCGGACGGCCGCCAGATCTGGCAACTCGCGGTGATCCGCCGCGAGGACGACGGCCGCGAGACGGCCTACAACCGGTTCATCCAGCTGGACGAATTGGACCTGTCGACGTCGACGGAACGCGCGTTGGAGATCAGCCGCTTCGACCGCCACCCGTCGCTGAACGGCTCCACCGAGAACGTCTGTAGCGGGCGGGAGGCGGCGCAGTTGATGGTCGACCTGACCGCCGACGAGCCGGTGTGGGTCGGCGCCGCACCGTGGATGGACGCGACCGACGTACTCCATCTGATGGATCGGCACGGACTGGTCGGCGCCGCACCCGACGTGCCCTGGGACTTCCGGCTGGTGTGCGTGATCAGTCAGTTGCTGGGGCGGACCAAGGCCGCGCCGACCGCCGAGGTCGGGGAGATGGCTGCGGCTGTCGGGATCGACCAGTCGTCGTACGCGATCCACGACGCGCTGGCGGACACGTACTTCGTGCGCGACCTGTACGACGCCCTGCAGCGCTAGACGATTCCTCGAACAGGTGCTCACCCCGCCCCGGGCGAGCACCTGCGAGGCCCCCTCCACTGCGGTGGTCCCGAAGAAACACCGGAGCTTCCCCACGGCCCCCCGCTGGGTCACTCACCCGTTTATCGGTGCAGTGTGCCGTCCGTTACAGCGTTCGTGCGCCTTTTTCGCGAGTTGCCGAAATGATTTCAAGAACTCCGACGTTTTGTACGACGTTCCGCACGCGGCGCGCGACCGTGGGTAAGTAGTTCCGTTGCCGGGCACCACGACAACATGCGGATCACCGTCCTCACCCTCAACGTCCAGCGCCGCACCGCCTCGATCAACGCGGAACTGCGTCGGCTCGCGCCCGATCTGGTAGCTCTCCAGGAAGTCGGCTACTCCAGCCAGCTGGCCGAGCTGACCGACGGCACCGGCCTGCAGCACACCACCCACCAGGCGGGCGTCATCGACCTGCCGTCAGCCACGGACGGATCCGTGTTCGCGAGCCGCTGGCCACATCGTGTCGTCGAGATCCTGGACCACCGCCCCTCGTCCGACTCTGACTGCCACTGGTGGACACTGGGCGCCGCAGTCGACGTGCCAGGTCTGGGCGAGCTGCTCGTCATCCTCCCGACGACCCCGTGGCAGCTCGACCAGTCGGCTGCCCGCGAGGACCAACTGATCGCGGTGGCCGATCTCGACGCGCGCCGGCGTCGTGCTCTCCCCACGATCATCGCCGGCGACTTCAACGCCGCCCCCGACTCCGCGGGCATCCGCTTCCTGTCCGGCCTGCAGTCCCTCGACGGTCGGAGTACGGCGTACTTCGACGCCTGGGCGACCGCCGGGGAAGGCCCGGGCCACACGTGGACGACGAACAACCCACTGGGCGCCCAGGAGATCGACCAGCTGCTCGGCCAGTCCAGCCACCATCGCCGCATCGACTACGTCTTCGTCGGCACCCCGCACGCGCACCCACACGCGCGAGCCCGGATCGTCAATACCCGTCTCGTCGGCCTGGAGAAGCCGTTCAGCGATCACTACGGCGTACTGGCCGAACTCGACGTCACGCTGGCGTGACGTGGGCGTGGACGACGTACCGGACGATCGGTTCGAGGTCCGCCGTGCCGAGGAGCTCGAGGGCGTTCGTGGCGCGAAGTACGGCGATGCCGTGCAGGTTCATCCACAGGGCGGTGGCGCGCAGTTCGGCGTCCTGGGGCTGCAGCCGGGCGACGAGATCGACGAAGGTCTTGAACAGCGGCAGTGACGTCGCGCGGAGATTGCCGCCCGCGCCGGCGAGCAGGTCGTGGCGGAAAATCAGGTCGAACATGCCGGGGCGTTCGGCGGCGAACTCCAGGTACTTGCGCGCACCGGCCAGCAGCTGTTCCTCGGGGCCCGCGCCGGCAGGCGGCTGGAGCCGGGCGGCGAGGTCCTGGAGGCCCGTCGCTGCGATCGCCGAGAGCAGGGAGTTGTGCGTGGGGAAGTACCGCCGGGGTGCGCCGTGCGAGACGCCGGTACGGCGGGCGATCGCGCGCAGCGTGAGACCGGCGAGGCCTTCCTCCTCGAGGAGATCGACCCCGGCCTGGACGAGCCGATCGGGCAGGGACACGGCGCTATTGTCTCCTGCCCGGACTGGGGTACTATCACCGACGTGACTGCCGGGTCGGCTTCGAGCCATTACCGAGTTGGGTCCCCGGCTGCGTTCTGAGCGCCGCGCGGGCCCCGCCCGCCTTCTCTGATGTCTGCGTTTCCCCTTCACGACACCAGAGAAAGAAGCGAATCCTGAACGATTTCACCGCACAACTCATCGCGGAGTTCAAGGCGAACTCCGGCCGCGTCGGCGGCCCGTTCGAGAACTCCAGGTTGTTGCTCCTGACAACCACCGGCGCGCGCACCGGCGAGCCGCGGACCGCGATCCTCGGCTACTACCCGGACGGCGACCGGGTGCTGGTCGTCGGCTCGGCCGGCGGCAGCCCGAAACACCCGTCCTGGTACCACAACCTGCTGGCGAATCCGCAGGTCAGCGTGGACACGGGGCTGTTCAGCTACCCGGCGACGGCAGTCGTTCTGCGGGACGCCGAGCGCGACGAGGTCTTCGCCCGACTGGTCGAGGCGGACGCCGGGTGGGGTGACTACCAGGACCGTGTGACCCGCACGATCCCCGTCGTCGCGCTCGTCCCGGGTGGACCGCCGGGCGGGCGAGGCTCGCTCGCTGAGGCACTGAAGAACATCCACGCCGCGTTCCGGCGCGAGCTGGACCTGATCCGCCACGAGATCGCCACGTCCGGCGCCGCGGGGCTGGGCGCACAGCTCCGCATCAACTGCCTGACCGTCTGCCAGGGCCTGCACTACCACCACACCGGCGAGTCGACGATGCTGTTCCCCGGCCTGTTGGAACAGCATCCGGAGCTGACGGACGTGGTCGCCGTACTGCAGAAGGAACACGACCAGCTCGCCGTACTGCTGGGCGAGCTGGAACAAGCCGTGACCCTGGAACAGGTGGACGAGCTGATCGCCCAGCTCAACGCCCACCTGAACCGCGAGGAGGAGGCGCTCCTTCCTTATCTATAAGGGTTTCCTGGCCAACAGCGCGTAGGAGTTGGGCAGTCGGCCGGACCAGGCGGCGGCGTTTGTGCCGTCTTGCGGTCGCCAGAACGGTTCGGCGTACTCCTCGAGGACTTGGAGGTGCAGGCCGGCGGTGGTGATCGCCGTGACGATCTGGCCGAGCGTCCACTGCCACTCCTGCGCGCCGTTGCCCGGGAATGTGTCGTTGACGTGGGTCTTGGCGAAGTAGCTCCGGTCCGGGCGGATCCGCGCTTCGTCCTCGTCCCACGTCCACAGCGGCACGGCCGGGTGGCCCTCGTACACGAACAGGTGCCCACCCGGCCGTAGCACGCGCGCCACGTCGCGCGCCCACGCGTCGATGTCCCGCATCCAGATCAGCGCGCCCTTGCCGGTGTACACGAGGTCCGCAGCCGCGTCCTTGACCGGTACGCCGGGCACTTCCGCCACGACGTACCGGCAATCGACGCCCACGTCCCGAGCTCGCCGCTGCGCTGCTCCGGCTGCGGTCGAGCTGTAGTCGACACCGACAACTCTCCGCGCTCCGGCCTTCACCAGCCCCACATCGTCGAGCCCGTGTCCACTCTGCAGGTGCACCACGAACGGCCCGGCCGCCAGCACGGGAGCCAGTAGCTCATGCTCCCGCTCCACCAGCAGCCCGTCACCCCGCGCCGCCTCCAGCAACTCGTCATACTCCCGCACATGCTTGGCGGAGGCCTGCTCCCAGATCGCCCGATTTCCCATACCTACAAGTCAGCCCGGCCCCATCGCTTCTAGCAACTGCATATCGTGTACGTCGACAGGCCGCAGCTCGTATCCCTGGTGTGACCGGAGCTGCGCACTCAGCGGCATACACCGCACCAGTTGCCCACCGATCCGCCCCCCGACCGGAGGCGGGATGAAGTACGTGTTTCCGTCGAAGTCCAACTGCTCGGTCCCACCACCGGCCACCGGCGTGCTCGGATGCAGGTCCACCCGATGTCCGTCCGCCACGTGCGTCAACTGCACCGTCACCTCCACGAACCGGGCATCCGTCACGCCGTACCTGGCTCCCTCCAACACCCGAACCACGTCATCCAACTGCGGCCGAACCACCCCGAGGTCCAGGTCACCATGCACCCGCGTTTGCCGCCCGACTAACGCATCCACCCCCCACCCCCCGTCGACCCAAACGTCAAACGATGCGAGCACCTCCAACAACTCCAACACCCGCTCCGGCGTCATGGATGTCTTTCTACCAAGGAGTTCCGACAATTTCACTCGTTGTGGAGGACTTGGGCGATCGTCGTACGGGCGGCTGTCCGTGCGGGGAAGTATGCGCCGGCGGCGGCGATCACGACGCCGGCGAGTACCAGGAGGACCAGAAGCCCAACGGGGTAGACGTGAAGCATGAAGGCGGGCAGTTCGATCTGGGCGCCCTTTGCCATCGCCGGTACGACGAGGCGGTGGGCTATGACGCCCAGCGGGATACCCAGGAGGCCTCCGACGACACCTAGTGCGCTCATTGAGGTCACGACCATCACTGTCACCTGTGCAGGCGTCATACCGATCGACTTGAGCATGCCCAGGTCCCGGCGACGTTCGCGGGTGTTGAGCACGACGGTGTTGAACACACCGAGCGCTGCAACGGTCCCTAGCATCAGGGTGAGCAGTACTACGGTCGCGACGACGACGGCCACGAACGTACCGGCGTCCTGGCCCTCGCCTTCCGCCAAACCCGAGTCTTTTGCCTGCACAGCCTTCACGACCGCGTCCAGGTCGGTCCCGGGCTTCACGTTGATCTCGTAGAGGTTCGCGCGCTGCTTGGGAGCGACCAGCGCGAGCGTCGACCAGTTGGAGAGCACTTCGTCGCCTGAGTTGTACATCGCCTTGCCGACGATCTGCACGCGCACGCTCTTGCCTTGAGCCTGCAGGGTGATCGTGTCACCGAGCTTCAGCCCACGTTGCTGCAGGAAGCGCTCCGAAACGACCACCTGGCCCGGGCCGTCGAACCAGCGGCCCTCCAACATCAGGAAGCCGAGCTGCTGGAAGTCACCGCGGTAGAACGACACCCGGACGTCCGTCTGCGCCCCGGCCACGCGCATAGGCAGATCTGTGCTCGCTGCAACAGAAGTGACGCCCGGCGCGGAGCGTACAGCCGCTTCGTCCTCGGTATCGGACAGCTTGGCGCCTGGCGGTGCTCCTGGACCGGGGCCAGTCGGCCCAGCGAACATCGTGAGGTCAACGGCGTTCACACGGCTCGCAGCGGTCTGGTACGTCGTCAGCGACTTCCCGAGGCCTACGGCCAACGTCACACTGGTGACCCCGAGCACGATAGCCGCCAGAGTCAACGCCGTACGCCCAGGGCGTGCGAACGGCAACCCCAGGCCGAGACTCGTCGACCGTGGCAGCCGCGTCCCGCTGAGCCACCGCTGCACCCGCAGCCCTCTGCCGGCTCGCGGCGCGCTTCCGGCGCTGATCGCCTGAGATGCAGACAGACTCCGAGCCCGCAGCGCAGGTACTAAGGCAGACAGTGCCACTAGCCCAGGTACCCCGAGCAGGCTGGCGACGTCCACCCAGACCGGGACGCCCGTGGCACCAGCGCCGTAGTTCTCGAACGCCTTTGTCAGTAAGGAGGTGGCAAGGACGTTGCCTAGCACAACGCCACCGGCACAGCCGATCACAGCAGGGATCGAGACCATCCCGAGGTACACCGTGAGCACCTGTGTCGGTGTGAAGCCGAGCGCTTTCAGTATGCCGATGTGCTTGAAGCCGGCGACCACAGCACCACTGACCACGTTGGCCACGATCAGCACCGCCACAGCGAGGCCCAGCCACCCGAACACCATCAGGAACGGCACGAACGTGTTCGGCTGCGCTGCGACCTGCGCCCGTAAGGCCAGGTAGGACTGCGTCCCGATCACCGCGCTGCTAGGGATTCCCTGTGTCACGGCCTCCTGGCCGGCCGTCACTTCAGCGTTGGTGGCTGCGTGCGTGAAGCGGTAGAGCATCTGGGTAGACGTGGGCCGCAGCGCGTTCAGCTGCTCAGGTGTCACCCACGCGTCCGCCGACTGGCTGACGCTGTAGGCGAACCCGACGACCGTGAAGGTCTGCCCGCCGGCCGTGATGGTCCCGTTCAGCTGCGGAGCACCGCGACGGTTCTTGTCCGTAGGGTTGCGGTTGAGCACGATCTCACCCGTTTTGGTTGCCCAACGCCCCTGCCACACGTTGAGGCGGTCCACAGCACCACCTGGATCCGCACGGCCCACGGTGTCGAGTGAGTCCGCCATCGGCCCGCCGAGCTCCAGCGTCTTCTGCGCGAACGGTCCGGCAACAGCCGCCGCACTCTTCGCCGCTTGTGTCAGTTGCGCGTCGGTGACCTTGCTCCGGTCGTACGACGCCGTCAGTTGCGAACCGCTCTGTTTCGCGTACGCCTGGTCGAACGGGCCGCTCGACGCCGCCAGCAGGCCGAGCGCGACCACGATCATCGTTGTGGAGAGCAGGACGACCACACTGATCACCACCGTCTGCACACGGCGTCGCCGTACCGCAGCACGGGCAACCGGCCAGACGGCGCTCACGACGTACGCTCCAGGCTGCGTTCGGCCGCGACCTGCCCGTCGACGAAGTCGATGACGCGGCTGGCGCAGCGTGTCGCGAGTTGCTGGTCGTGGGTGACCAGGAGGAGCGTCTGGCCGATCTGGTTGAGGTCCAGCAGCAGGTCCATCACCTGTTCGCCTGCGCGAGTGTCGAGCGCTCCTGTCGGTTCGTCTGCCAGCAGGATGGCCGGCCGGTTCATCAGCGCGCGGGCAACGGCTACGCGTTGACGCTCACCGCCGCTCAGCTGCGCCGGATACGTGTTCCGGCGACTCGCGATGCCGAGCTCTTCGAACAGCTCGAGCGCACGCTTCCGTGCGGGCGCGGCCGACGTACCTGTGAGCTGCGCGGCCAGTGCCACGTTGTCCAGCGCCGACAGGTCGTCCAGCAGGTTGAAGAACTGGAAGATCATCCCGATCCGCCGTCGCCGGAACAGGGCGAGCCCCTTCTCGTCGAGCGCGCCCAGATCGTCGCCGTGCACCACGACCGAGCCCGACGTCGGCCGGTCGAGTCCGGCGACCATGCTGAGCAATGTCGACTTGCCGCTTCCGGACGGCCCCATCACGGCGACCGCCTCGCCGGCGTGGATCTCCAGTGAGACTCCGTCGAGTGCGACCGATTCGCCGTATTCCTTGCGTACTGCGGTGAGCTGTACGACCGCGTTGTCCTCCGTCATGGCTCTCACGCTAGGGCTGCTCCGTGGCTCACGGCGTCAGCCTGCCGGGCTAATGTGCCGGGGCTGTCATCCTGGAGATGTACGGCGTGCTCCTGGCGGATGATGCGATCCGGGGGGAGCGTTTGGGACAGTGGTCTCGTGATGTGGTTACTGGTCGCGCTGCCGACCGCGGTCGCGGTGCTGCTCGCGTTCGCGTACGTCCGGGCGCGGCGTGCGCATACGCAAGCTCTGGAGGAGCGCGGCTGGCTGCTGGAGCGCGAACGCGAGACGGCCGCCCAGAGCGCCGTCGACGCGGAACGGGCCCGGATCGCTCACGATCTGCACGACATCGTGAGCCACAACGTCAGCGTGATGGTCATCCAGACCGGTGCGGCCCGGCAGGTGCTGGCTACATCCTTTGAGCAGGCTGAGGCAGCACTGCTGGCAGTGGAGGCCGCAGGCCGCGACACTATGGCTGAGCTCAGGCACCTCCTCGGAGTCCTCGCTCCCAAGGGTGACGACGGCACCCTGTCGCCGCAGCCGAGTCTGACCCGTCTGACCGAGCTGATCGACCGTATGGCCTTCGCCGGCCTGGCTGTCGACGTACGGATCTCCGGCGACCCTTGTCCGCTGCCGACCGGTGTGGACGTCACGGCGTACCGCATCATCCAGGAGGCGCTGACGAACGCCTTGAGGCACGGGGACGGGGTGAAGGCTGAGGTGACGGTCCGGTACGCGTCTCACGCGCTGCGGGTCGAAGTACTCAACACAGGCCAGAGTGTGCTGACCGGTGGGCGGCCTCCTGCTCCGGAAGGGGACGGCCGGGGGCTGCTGGGGCTCAAGCAGCGTGTCGCGGTGTACGGCGGCCAGTTCGACGCCAGGCGTCGTCTCGGCGGTGGCTACCGTGTCCGCGCCAAGCTGCCGCTGGAGCGCCCGTGACCAGGGTCGTGATCGCGGACGACCAGGCCCTGGTGCGTACCGGTTTCCGGATGATCCTCAACGCCCGCGGCATCGAGGTCGTCGGCGAGGCCGCGGACGGGGCCGAGGCAGTGGCCGCCGTACGGCGGTCGAACCCGGACGTCGTACTCATGGACATCCGGATGCCGACGATGGACGGGCTCGAGGCGACCCGGCGCATCCTCGCGACGTCGACGACGTGTCGCGTGCTGATCCTCACCACCTTCGACCTGGACCGGTACGTGTACGCCGCCCTCGCCGCCGGTGCCAGCGGGTTCCTCCTGAAGGACGTGACCCCCGAGCACCTGGCCGCCGCCGTACATCTGGTGACCACCGGCGACGCGCTCCTGGCCCCCTCCATCACCCGCCGCCTCGTCGAACGCTTCGCCACACCACAGCCGACCCTCCATCGGGACCTGTCCACCCTCACCCCACGCGAACTGGAAGTCCTCACCGTCATGGGCCAAGGTCTCTCCAACGCCGAGATCGCCACCGCACTGACCTTGAGCGAGGCCACCGTGAAGACCCACGCGGCCCGGATCTTCGCCAAACTCAACCTCCGCGACCGCTCCCAGGCCGTGGTCCTCGCCTACGAAACCGGCCTGATCACCCCCGGGGAGGGGAGGTAGCCTCTGGCATGAGGGAAGACCTACTCGCCTGGGCAACCGCTATCGTCGGCCCCATCCTCGAAGTCCACCCGCTCCACGACGACCAAGGCCCTTGGCGCCTGGTCACCCGCGACCGCTCCGTCGTACTGCGCGCTCCGACCCCACGCATTGGCCCCGCCATGATCGCCACCGGCGCCACCGCGTTGCGGGTAGCCGAGCGCCACCACCTACCCGCACCCCGCCTCATCGCCGCGGACCTGTCAGCATCCCTCGAAACCGACTTACCCGGCACCACTTCCTGGCCCGTCGGCACCCCCGAGACTCTTCGAGCCGCCGGTGCTGCCCTGACCCGCCTGCACGCGATCGAGCTCCAGCCGGCCGACCACCTACCGTTCCGCCCACGTCCCATCGCCGTCGACGATTTCGCCACCGACCGCCGTACCGGCCGCATGCCCACCACCGCCCTGCTGGACGAGGCCGACACCGTCGTCCGCGCCCACGGCCTCCCGCCCGGCCCCTCGGTCTTCCTCCATGGCGACGTCTGGCCCGGCAACATGCTGTGGTCCGCCGGCACCGTCGCCGCCCTCATCGACTGGAAAACCGCCGGCGTCGGAGCCCCCGGCGTAGACCTCTCCGAACTCCGCAAACAGACAGCCATAACCTTCGGCCCAACCGCTCCCGCCCACGTACTTGAGGGCTGGCAACAAGCCACCGACCGCGAAGCTCTCCACGTCTCGTACTGGGACGCAGTAGCCGCCCTCAACACCCGGACCACCCTCTACTCGCCCTTGGCAACCACCCGCCGCGACGACTTCCTCCGCGAGGCCCTGTCCCAACTCCACTGACCCCAGAAACACCGAAGGCCCGGACCGCAGTCCGGGCCTTCAAGGTGGCGGAGGATACGAGATTCGAACTCGTGAGGGGTTGCCCCCAACACGCTTTCCAAGCGTGCGCCCTAGGCCTCTAGGCGAATCCTCCAAGCGGAGAGGATACCGGGCGGTGGTGGGGAATCCGAAATCGGGGCGGTGGGCGGGCTAGGGTCGGGTGGGTGGCTGAGTTGGGGTTGCGGGCGATCGGGCCTGCGGACGTGGATGCGGTGCAGGAGCTCATCGAGGCGGATCCGGGGTACACGGAGCGGATCACGGGGTATCCGCCGGGGGCGGCGGATGCGCAGAGTCTGTTGATGATGCGGCCGGAGGGGCTGGCGGAGGACGCGAAGGTGGTGCTGGGGGCCTTCGACGGTGAGGCGCTCGTGGCTGTTGCCGACCTGCTGCGGGGGTACCCGAAGGACGGTACTGCGTTCATCGGCCTGCTTCAGGTCCACGCGGAGCACCAGGGCCGCGGCTACGGCAGTACGACGTACAGCCTCGTCCAGCAGTACGTCGAGAGCACCTGGCCGGAGGTACGGACGATGCGCCTGGCTGTCGTCGACACCAACGCGGAGGTTGCTACCGGCTTCTGGGAGCGGCAGGGGTTCGTGGCCACCGGTGAGGCGCGCCCGTACCGGTACGACAAGCTCGAGTCGACCGCACGCCTCTACGAGAAGCAGCTAGCCGAGTAATACGGGCGTCAGCGCTCGCCACTGCTCTATCGGCTGCGGCCCTGTCTCACCGGTGATGACGTTGACGGCCACGTGGTCGGCGCCGGCGTCCAGGTGTTCGGTGAGCTTGGCCTTGATGTCGGCAGGGCTGCCCCACGCGGCCAACGCGTCGATCATGTGGTCGGGGAGTTCAGACAGGTCGCTCTGACGGAACCCCTGGCGCTGCAGCGAAGCGACGTACCCAGGGATCGTCGTGAAGAAGCTGATGGTGTCGCGGGCGATCGCCCGGGCCCTGTCCGCGTCCGTTTCGAGTACGGCGAGGTGGCTGACGGCGAGGAGCTTGTCCGGCCCCAGGACCTTCCGTGCCTCGGCGGAGTACTCCGCACGGGTCAGGAACGGGTACGCACCCGCGGTGCGCTCCGCAGCGAGCTTGAGCATCCGCGGGCCGAGTGCTGCGAGCACCCTGCGCTCGACAGGTACGTCAAGTTGGTCCAGGTAAGTGGTGAGCCGGGCAATCGGCTTGGGACCATGCGCTCCGCCCAGACCAACGGTGAACCGACCGGGCGCAGCTGCCTCCAAGGCGGCGTACGTCTCGTCCACGTCGGCTGCGGCGTACTTCACCACCGCGAGGATCCCGCTCACGAACTTGATCGCCGACGTACCGTCCACCAGGTTCGTGATCGCCTGCAGTCCGGGCAGCGGTCCGCCGGACAGCCAGATCACCGGCCATCCCAGCTCCTCGGCCGCCCGCGCCGCAGCCACCGCCTCCGCGCCGCCGTCCAGCCCCGTGGTGATTCCGAACCGCCCAAATTGATGATCCGTCACCCAACAAGCTTGACCCGAGAAACCGCCGACCGCACCCCTGTTCGCTCACAGCGAGCGCGGTACCTCGTGTCCGGAGTCCGATTCCCGGTTGGCCAGGTGCATCCCGTACACTCTGTCCTGGTTCCCCGCGTGGCGGTATCTCGCCCAATCCCCCCAGGGCCGGAAGGCAGCAAGGGTAAGTGAGCTCTTCCGGGTGCGCGGGGAATCCTCATGTCTAGGCTTGGTCTTCCCGAGACAAGAGGAGCCAGATGAACCCCGAGAGCCGTTACCTGCAGGATCTGATCATCGCCGAGCTCGATGTGCCTGCGACGTTCGACGTGGACAGCGAGATCGAGCGGCGGGTGGAGTTCCTGGCCGACCGGCTCCGGCGGACCGGTGCGTCGGCGTACGTGCTCGGGATCAGCGGCGGCGTCGACTCCTCCACCGCGGGACGGCTCTGCCAGCTCGCCGTGGAGCGGGTGCGTGCGGAAGGGGGTCAGGCGACGTTCGTCGCGATGCGGCTGCCGTACGGCGTGCAGGCGGACGAGGACGACGCCCAGCGCGCGCTCGAGTTCATCAAGGCGGACGAGACGCTGACCGTCGACGTGAAGCCGGCCACCGACGCGATGGTGGAGTCGGTGCGGCACTCCGGGCTGGGCGACCGCGAGGACTTCCACGTCGGCAACATCAAGGCCCGCCAGCGGATGGTCGCGCAGTACCTGGTGGCCGGCGCCCGCGGCGGTCTCGTGGTCGGCACGGACCACGCGGCGGAGGCCGTGATGGGGTTCTTCACGAAGTACGGCGACGGGGCGTGCGACCTGACGCCGTTGTCCGGTCTGACCAAGCGCCGCGTCCGCGCGGTCGGTGAGCGGCTCGGGGCGGGGCCGGAGATCACCGGGAAGGTTCCGACCGCGGATCTCGAGACGAACAACCCGGGCGTGCCGGACGAGGCCGTGCTGGGCGTGACGTACGACGAGATCGACGACTTCCTCGAGGGCCGTGAGGTCGACGAGAAGGCCGCGAGCACGATCATCGCGACGCACCGCCGGACGGCGCACAAGCGGGCCGTCCCGCTCGCCTTCAGCTGAGGAACTCGGTGACCAGCCGGGCGTACACGTCCGGCTGCTCTGCATGCATGAAGTGCCCGACACCGGCCGCGTAGTAATAGGTGCCCTGCCGCACGTCGGAGCGGAACAGCTCGATCTCCTGCTGGCTGGTGGCCGGGTCGTACTCGCCCTTGATCAGCAGGGCCTGCTGCGTGAGCCGGCTGATGTACGGCAGCACCTCGTCGGTGAAGCTGGACGAGCTGGTGATCTGCTCGGAGAAGTGGCCGGAGCGCTGGTGGAACTCGCTGTCGATCTCGGTGTCCGCCGGGAGCTGGAGGTCGCGGGCATCGGGGCCGGTGTAGATCTCCATCCGGTGCTCACCGAGCTGGATGAGCAGTGCGATGCGCTCGTCCCACATGGCCTTCGTCGCCGGACCTGTGTGCGGCGGTAGCTCGGCTCCCGGGAGTAGGGGCAGGGCGGCACGGACGAGGGTGTCGGTGGCGAGCACCATGTCCCAGGCAGGGTTCTCGAAGACGACCTTGGTGATCGCCTGCGGGTACGCCGCGGCGTACCTGAGCGCGATGCGGCCGCCGTACGAATGGCCGATGACCGACCACTGCGCGATGCCGAGCTGCTCGCGCAGCGCCTCGTAGTCGGCGATCAGGTCGAGCTCGCTGACCGGACCGGCGAGTGGGTCGGACTGTTGTACTCCGCGCTGGTCGACGCCGATCAGGCGGAAGCTGCGGGCGAGCCGGTCACCCTGGAACTTCATGAAGTCGTACGAGCCCGCACCCGGACCGCCGTGGACGAACAGCACCGGCGGAGCGTCCGCGGCTCCGCGCTGGTCGACGTACAGCCTGGTGTCGCGGATCTCCGTCAGCATGGGGCGAGCCTAAGCGGTATGCGCCAGTTGCATCTGCCGGATGCGGTTCGCGAGGCGGGCCAGGCGGATGGCGGCGATGTTCCGGTACGCCGGGCGCAGGACGGTCGCGAGCGGCCCGGACTGCTCGAACGTGTGGGTGACCCGGCTGTCGTCGCCGATCGTCCAGGTGCCGACCTCGCGGAAGCCGGGGACCTGCCAGACGATCTCGACCCGGTCCGCCTCGACGACCGTGTACTGCAACTCACCGGTGAAGCCGGGCCGCACGCGGAGCGCGTACCGGGTGCCGGGGTTGGTCTCGCGGGGGCCTTCGACGGCGAGGAAGGCCTCGTTCCACTCCGGCAGGCCGAGGGCGTCCAGCAGCACCTGCCGGATCGCCGCCTGGCCGGCGTGGATGGTCTCGGTGGCCTGTTCCATGACTAGTTCTCCTGATGGGCGAGTTCGGGACCCCGGCGGCGGGCCAGGGCGGCCCCGGTCGGGAAGGCGTCGGCGAGCGAGCGAAGCGTGGTGATGGTCTCGTCGAGCGCCTGGCCGGCGAGACGGTCGTGCATGGTGCGATGCAACCGGTTCTCCGCGGTGACGATGCGGCGGTGCAGTGCCCGGCCCTGCGGTGTCAGGCTGAGTGTGAGGTAGCGCCGGTCGATCTGGTCGACTCCGCGTTTCACCAGTCCTTGGGCGACCAAACGATCGACGAGCCGGCTCGGGCTGTTGCCTGTCTCGCAGACCAGTAGCCCGCCGAGCGCGTTCAGCGTCATCGGGCCGTGGTCACGGAGGACCCGCAGAACCTCTGCCTGGGAAGGCGTGATGCCCAGCGGGCGCAACTCGGCGGCGAGCAGCCGATTGCCCTCGCGCTGGATCGCCAGCACGAGATAGCGAAACTCCTCGACAACCTTCATGACCGACATATTACACGACATGTATGTCGTGTCATCTATTGGTTGCGAGTGTCGCCGGTTGTTGTTGCCTGCGGCTCCAGTTCCGGAAGAGTGCCGGAGAAAGTCCGGTTGAGGTCATGGTCAAGGGCAGGTCGCGGCTGGCACAGTGTCTTCATGAAGGGTCTGATGCAGAACTACCAGCTGTCCCTGGACACGATCTTCCGCCGGGCCGAGCAGTTCTACCCGGACAAGACCGTCTACACAGGCGGTCCGGCGCCGACCAAGCTGACGTACGGCGAGTGGGCCGACCGGACCAGACGCCTGGGCGGGGTGCTGGACACGCTCGGGATCACCGCGGACGGCCGCGTCGCGACGTTCGCCTGGAACTCGGGACGCCACCTCGAGCTGTACTTCGCCGCGCCCTGCACCGGCCGGGTGCTGCACACACTGAACATCAGACTCTTCCCGGACCAGGTCGTGTACATCGCGAATCACGCCGAGGACGAGGTGGTCTTCGTCGACCGTTCGTTGCTGGGGCTCTTCCTCCCGCTGCTCGAGCGAATGCCGCGGCTCAGGCACGTGGTCGTGATGGACGACCTGCCGCCGGGCGCTCCGACGGCGGCGGAGATCCCGGACGATCCGCGGTTCCACGACTACGAGGAGCTGCTGGCCGCCGCGTCCCCGGTCGAGTTCCACGTCGAGGACGAGAACCAGGCCGCCGCGATGTGTTACACGAGCGGTACGACGGGCAACCCGAAGGGCGTCGTCTACTCGCATCGGTCGACCTGGCTGCACTCGGTCGGTGTGCTGACCAACGCCGGGATCGGGCTGGCCGAGACGGACACGGTGATGCCGGTGGTGCCGATGTTCCACGCCAACGCATGGGGCCTCGCGCATGCGGCGCCGATGGCCGGCGCGTCGCTGGTGTTCCCGGGGCCGGACATGACCCCACAGGGGATCCTCAAGCTACTGGTGGAGCAGGAGGTGACGCTGTCGGCCGGCGTACCGACGATCTGGCAGGGACTGCTGCCGTTGCTCGACGGGGTCGAGTTGCCGAAGCTGCGGCGGATCCCGTGCGGCGGTTCCGCAGTACCGGAAGCGCTGTCCGAAGCGTTCCGGAAGAAGCTTGGCCGGCCGATCCTGCAGGCGTGGGGGATGACCGAGACGAGCCCGGTCGCGACCGCGTCCCACGTTCCGGCGCGGAACAAGGACCTTCCCGAAGAGGAGCAGGCACACCTGCGTGCCCGGGCCGGGCTGCCGTTGCCGGGCGTCGAGGTGCGGATCGTCGAGCCGGGTTCGACCACGCCGCTGCCCTGGGACGACGAAGCGACGGGCGAGCTGCAGGTGCGCGGCCCGTGGATCGCCGCGGAGTACTACCGGCCCGACGACGGCGTGCAGCTGAACACCGAGGACGGCTGGATGAAGACCGGCGACGTCGCGGCGATCGACGGGTTCGGTTCGGTGCGGATCGTTGACCGGACCAAGGACCTGGTGAAGTCCGGCGGCGAGTGGATCAGCTCGGTCGAGCTCGAGAACCTGTTGATGGCGCATCCCGCGGTCAAGGAGGCGGCAGTCATCGGGGTGCCGCATCCGAAGTGGGACGAGCGGCCGCTCGCCTGCATCGTGGTGCAGGAGGGTTCGACCGTGACCGGCGAGGAGATCCTCGACTACCTGCGGCCGCTGGTCGCGAAGTGGTGGCTGCCGGACGCGGTCGAGTTCATCGAGGAGGTTCCGAAGACCTCGGTCGGCAAGTTCTCGAAGAAGGACCTCCGGACGCGGTTCGCCAACTACCACCTGCAGTGAGCCGCCGTCAGGCGAAGTCGGTCCCGAAATGGTTGTGGAGGTGCTTCAGCGTCGCGTCGACGAATGCGGTCGGCCAGGGATTGCCGGTGCGCTCGGCCAGCGCGGTGCCACGGGTGATGAACTCGCGGCAGATGTACCGGTTGGCCGCGATGATGTCCGCCGGGTCGGAGCCGGCGGCCGGGACGGCCTCGAGCGTCGCGCGTTGCTCTTCGGACAGCAACGCGTTCAGGCGCTTGGCCCCGCTGGTCCGGCGGACGCCGCGTTCGGCGAGCATGAGCGTCACGAGCTGGTCGCGGACGACCCCGACGCCCTGGTTGCCGACCACCCGTTCGTCCCGCCCGAGCACCGTGACCAGGTTGCCGAGGAAGTAGAAGAAGAGGTGTACGGCGCCGGCGGGCCAGTACGGCTCGGCGGGGCGGCCGCCCTTCGGCTCGATGTCGCCCTCCGGAAACAACGTCCCGTCGCGGTCGAACAGCACCTTCACGCCGTCGTACTGGAACCGGTCGAACCCGGCCAGCGGGTGGATGATCAGATCCACGTGCAGCCAGTTCGGCGTGATTCCGAGCCCGCCGATCAACCCGGGCAGCCGGTCCGCCCAGACGGTCGGCCCGGTGAGCTCCCGCAGTACGTCGTCCCAGTGCTCCGCGTACCACTCGGTGCTGTCGTCCGTGACCACCAGATGTACGTCGACGTCGCTGAACCGGTCGGCGGCCCCGGTGGCGTAGCTGCCGATCAGGTACACCCCCAGCACCCGCTCGTCCGCGGGCAGCACCTCGGCCGCCCGCTTGATCACCGCCTGCTGCTGCTCGTCCCCAGCCGTCATCCAACCCACAGTAGGCGTCCCTGCGGTCACGTCGCCGGGCGTCCGCGCGCCTCGTCGGCCGGGCCACGCGTTCGGACCAGCGACGTACGGGGTGTTGCGGGTGTGGGGCGGGGTGCGGTGGGTGTGGGGCGGGGAAATGTCCGGGGTCGGCGCTAGGGTTGCCGCGTGGAAGCGCCCCTTGCCTTGTATCGCCGGTACCGCCCGGAAACGTTCGCGGAGGTGATCGGGCAGGACCATGTCACCGCGCCGCTTCGGAACGCGTTGAGCAACAACCGGGTGAATCACGCCTACCTGTTCTCCGGGCCTCGCGGCTGTGGAAAAACCACCAGCGCGCGGATCCTCGCCCGCGCGATCAACTGTGAGAAGGGCCCGATCGCGGAGCCGTGCGGGGTGTGCAAGTCCTGCACCGACCTGGCCCGCGGCGGGCCCGGCAGCATCGACGTGATCGAGATCGACGCCGCGTCGCACGGTGGTGTGGACGACGCCCGCGACCTGCGGGAGCGCGCGTTCTTCGCGCCGGTCGAGAGCCGCTACAAGATCTACATCATCGACGAGGCGCACATGGTGACCACGCAGGGCTTCAACGCCCTGCTGAAGCTGGTCGAGGAGCCGCCGCCGCACCTCAAGTTCATCTTCGCGACCACCGAGCCCGACAAGGTGATCGGGACGATCCGGTCGCGGACGCATCACTACCCGTTCCGCCTGGTGCCGCCGAAGGCGCTCGCCGACTACATGGCGACGCTGTGTGAGTCCGAGGGCGTGGCGATCGAGCCGGCCGCCCTGCCGCTCGTCGTACGGGCCGGCGCCGGGTCGGTGCGTGACTCGCTGAGCGTTCTCGACCAGTTGATCGGTGGCGCCGGGCCCGAAGGCGTGACGTATGAGCTGGCGGTCGCGCTGCTCGGGTTCACGCCGGACTCGCTGCTCGACGCCTGCGTGGACGGGTTCGCGGCGCATGACAGCGCGGCGGTCTTCGAGACGGTCGAGAAGGTCATCGAGACCGGGCAGGACCCGAAACGGTTCGCCGAGGACCTGCTGCGGCGGCTGCGCGATCTGGTGGTGCTCTCCGCCGTACCGACCGCTGTGACGTCGGGTTTGATCGAGGCGGCTGAGGACCAGGGGGAGCGGCTGCAGACACAGGCCGCCGGGATCGGCCCGGCGGAGCTGACCCGGGCGGCGGACATCGTCGCCGCGGGTCTGTTAGAGATGCGCGGGGCGACCGCGCCGCGCCTCCAGCTGGAGCTGATCTGCGCCAAGGTGCTGCTGCCAGGCGCCGACGACTCGACGAACGGCATCCAGGCCCGCTTGGACCGCATGGAACGCCGACTCGCCATCGGCGTCCCCGGCGGCACTCCGGACGCCGGCGGAGTTCCGGGTACGCCAGCTGGCGGAGTCGCGGGTGCGCCGGCTGCAGGAGCTGCCGGTACGACGGGGATGGCAGGCGGCGCGGGTACGACGGCAGCCGCCGGGGGCGCGGGTACGACGGGATACGCCCAGCCGGACGCCCCCGCTGGACCTGCAGCCGACGCTGCGTCCAGCCGAGCCGCGGCCAGAGCAGCCGCAACCGCGGGCAGTCGCCCGTCTCCCGGCGCCCCAGCAGGTGGCGCCCCCGCGGGCCATGCTCCGGATGGCGGGCCTGCCGGCGCTGCGGGTGGTGCCGCCGGTGGTGCGGGTACGGCTGACGCAACTGGTGCTCAGGGTGGTCCGCTTGCTGACGCTGCGGGTGGTGCCGCTGGTGGTGCGGGTATGGCCGACGCAACTGGTGCTCAGGGTGGTGCGCCTGGCCGTGCCGCAGGTGGTGCCGCCGGTGGTGCGGGTGCAGGTGACGCAGCTAGTGCTGCAGGTGGTGAGGCTTCGGGTGGGGCTGGTGCCGCCGGTGGTGTGGGTGGCGGTGGTGGCGCTGCGGGCGCGACTGCCGGAGCGGCGGCCGGTGGCGTGGCTGAGGCTGCTGGGTCGCACGCGGGTAGCCCGGCCGGTGGTGGCCGGTCGGCGGCTGATGGAGCGGCCGGAGCGCCGTCTGGTGCCTCGGGCGGTCGGTCGTCGGCTGGCGCGGGTGTAGCTGCGGCGGGGGCGTCGGGCCGTGGGGCGCGTACTGGTGCCTGGGGTGATGACGCGGAGGTGACTCCTGCCGGGTCGGCGGGAGCGGCTGGTGGTTCTGCGGCAGGTGGCGGTCCGGTCAGCGGTGGCGGTCCTGCTGCGGGTGGGGCTGCCGCGGGTGCGCCGGCGGGTACCTCGGCAGCGAATGTTGCTGCTGCGGGTGCCTCGGCGGCGAATGTTGCTGCTGCGGGTGCCTCGGCGGCGAATGCTCCTGCTGCGGGTGCTCCGGCGGGTACTGGGGCTGGGAGTGTGGGGCTGGGGGATATTCGGCGGTTGTGGCCTGAAGTGTTGGAGGCTGTCAAGGCCAAGCGGCGGTTCGCCTGGATCATGTTGAGTCAGAACGCTCAGGTCATTGCGATCGATGAGCAGACGCTGACTCTTGGGTTGGTGAACGCCGGGGCGCGGGAGAGTTTTGCGCGGTCCGGGAGTGACGAGATTCTGCGGCAGGCGATGATCGACACGATCGGTGTGAACCGTCGGGTCGAGGCGGTCGTGGATCCGTCGACCGATCCGGGTGCGGGCGGGGGCGGCGGCTCGGCCGGTCGTCCTGGACCGCAGGCTGGCGGGCCGGGCGGTGCTGGCGTTGGCGGTCCGGCTGGTGGTTCAGCAGGCGCGCCAGGAGTTGGCGGTGCAGCCGTGGGCGGACCAGCTGCGGGCGGGCCGGGCGCAGGCGGCCCAGGCGGCGGTGGCGCGGGTGCGCCGGGTGCCGGCGGCTGGCCGGGTGCTGGTGGGCCGGATGCTGGTGGACCAGGGGCAGGTGGGCCAGGGGGCGGTGGCGTGGGCGCGCCGGGTGCTCGTGGACCGGGTGCTGGTGGTTCCGGTGCGGGGGCTTCGGTGGCTGACGGGGCTGGGGTTGGCGGCTCGGGCGTAGGTGGTCCGGACGCCGGCGGATCAGGCGTGAGTGGGTCTGGGTTTGGTGGATCAGGTGTCGGTGGGCCCGGTGCTGATGGGCTTGGCGCTGACGGGTCAGGTGCTGGCGGATCGGCTGTGGGTGCGGCGACAGCGGGCGGTCCTGGTGCCGGTGGGCCGGGCGTAGGTGGCCCGGGTGCTGGCGGAGCAGGTGTAGCCGGAGCGGGTGTAGCCGGAGCGCGTGCTGGTGGTCCGGGTGGTGCTGGCTCGGGTGCTGGTGGGGCCGGTGCTGGTGGCTCGGGTGTTGGTGGTCAGGCTGGTGGGGGTGGTGCTGGGGCTCAGGGGGCCGGTGCTGGTGGGCGTGGGGCGACGGGCGGGGCCGGTGGGGCGGCGGGCTCGGCGGGGCGTGTGGATGGTGGGGGGCGGTCGGGACAGTGGGATGGCGGGGCGGTGGCTTTGCAGGAGCCGCCGGACTCTGAGTACGACGTACCGCCGGAAGATCCTTGGGACGCCGGCCCCGTGGATCCTCGGCCCGGGGCGGGGCAGGCAGGGCAGGCGGATCGGCGGGAGCAGGCCGCCAGTAAGCGGCGGGCTGCGGAGGCGGCGGTGGCTGCTGAGCAGGCGCGAGCGGCTGCGGCTGCGGCTGCGGCGGCTCCGGACGTGCCGTTGACGCCGGAGGAAGAGGCGGATGCGATCGGGGAGGACGACATGGTGCTCGAGGACGACTCGCGGTCGCACACCGATCTGCTGCGGGACACGCTCGGTGCCCAGATCATCACCGAAGAGCCGAACTGAGTTCACCCGCGCGCCATCCGATGGCAAACAGGTTCGTCCACAGGACTCACGGCACCGTCGCGCTGTGTATCCACACAATCCACAGGCCTGTGGATAAGAGTGCCCACAAGGTTGTGGATAACCTGTGGGGAGAACGGCCGGTTTCGGCCGTGAGTGGGGTTGTCCGGGCGACCGGCTAGTGTTGAGGCTCCGGCTGACGGTGTGTCCGGTGCCGGGGTCAAGGAAGCGGTTCGGACGAGGAGATCGCAGTGTTCGACGGTGGCGGTGCTGGGGGCTTCGACATGTCCAACCTGCTCGCGCAGGCGCAGGCGATGCAGAACCAGCTGATGGAGGCGCAGGCCGACCTCGAGGGGCAGGAGATCGAGGGCTCGGCGGGTGGCGGTCTGGTGACCGCCCTGGTGTCCGGTACGGGTGAGCTGCTCAGCCTGGACATCAAGAAGGAGGCCGTCGACCCGGACGACATCGAGACGCTGGCCGACCTGATCGTCGCCGCGGTCCGGGACGCCTCGGAGAACGCGAAGCAGGCCGCGGCCGCCGCGATGGGACCGCTGGCCGGTGGGCTGGGTGGGGCGTTCGGTGGTGACGCAGGTGGCTTCCCGGGGTTCGGCGGCGATGCGCCGTCGGCGCCGGCCGGGTTCGGGCTACCGGGTGCGACGCCGCCCGCGGTTGAGCCGGGCGACGCCGGACCCGTGACCCCCGAAGGCGACAAGACCACGGACGGCCGGCGAGACGGCGGGCAGCCGGGCGAAGAGCGGGCCGGCGGGCAGCCAGGTGGTCGGCTCGGTGGGCAGCCGGGCGGCGGCGCGGCAAGTACTGGTGGTGTCGGGTTCGTGAACCCGGGGAGCGCGGCCGGCGAGTCCGGTCAGAACCCGGGCTGACGTGTACGAGGGGGCCGTTCAGGATCTCATCGACGAGCTGGGGCGGTTGCCCGGAGTGGGGCCGAAGTCCGCGCAGCGGATCGCGTTCCACCTGCTCGCGGCCGACGAGACCGACGTACGGCGGCTCGCGCACGTGCTCGTGCAGGTGAAGGAGAAGGTCAAGTTCTGCGAGATCTGCGGCAACGTCGCGGAGGACGTGCAGTGCCGCATCTGCCGGGATCCGCGCCGCGACCTGAGCCTGATCTGTGTGGTCGAAGAGGCCAAGGACGTGGTGGCGATCGAGCGCACCCGCGAGTTCCGCGGCCGGTACCACGTGCTCGGCGGCGCGATCTCGCCGATCGAGGGCATCGGCCCGGACGAGCTCCGGATCAAGGAGCTGCTCCAGCGGCTGGCCGGCGGTGAGGTGACCGAGATCATCCTGGCCACCGACCCGAACCTCGAGGGCGAGGCGACCGCGACGTACTTGAGCCGCTTGTTGCGGCCCATGGGCTTGCGCGTCACCCGATTGGCTAGTGGACTTCCAGTAGGCGGTGATCTCGAGTACGCCGACGAGGTCACACTCGGACGGGCGTTTGAAGGGCGACGATCGATCGATGACTGAACCAACCGATATTGCAGCACGGGCCTTGGCCACCGACAGCGAGGACCTGACCGAGTTCGCCGAGCAGATCGCCGACCAGGTCCGCAGCTTCTTGATCTCGGTGCGCGACATCGCCGCGCAGCCGGATGAGGACGGGGTCGACGAGGGCCTCGCCTCGCTGCCGTACCTGCTGCTCGAGGTGAGCCAGTTGCTGCTGGCCGGCGGGCGGCTCGGGGCGTTCGAGGACTTCGTCCCCGAGGAGCGCTTCGAGAGCGACGCCGGCCCGGATCCGGACCTGGACGCGATGCGGGACCGGCTGGCGGTGCTGTTCGAGGGCCTGGACGAGTACGCCGAGGTCTTCGACCCGTACGCGGCGCCGCCGGAGATCACCGTCAACCGGCTCTCCGACGACCTGACCGCGATCGCGACCGACCTGGTGCACGGCCTCGCGCACTACGAGGACGGCCGGGTCGTCGAGGCGCTCTGGTGGTGGCAGTTCTCGTACGTCTCCACCTGGGGTGCCGCCGCGAGCGCCGTACTGCGGGCCATCCAGTCGCTGATCGCACACGACCGGCTGGAGCCGGCGCACGACGCGGAGACCGAGGCCACCGACCGCGAGCTCGTCGAGGTCGCCGAGGAAGCCGTCCAGCGCCGGTAGCTGTGTCTGTTCTCGAGCTGGTACGGCGGTTGCCCGAGCCGGCGGTTGTCCGGCGCGTGAGCCGGGCACTCGCCGTCCTCGACGTGGTGCTGAACGACGACGAGCGGACCAGGTACTTCGAGTTCGATGCGCGGTGGTCCGCGACCGAGGAAGCCGCCTTGATGCGGGACGGGTCCGGGAACGAGTACTCGGTGGTGTTTTCCCCGGACGGGGTGTTCGGGTACGGGTTCGACCACGAGTCGCCGGTGTCGCCGTACGCGAACGGGATGCGTTCGTGGCCGGGGTTGCTCGACGGCGTACCCGAGGTGTTTCAGGAGCAGCGGGACGACAAGGCGTTCAGCGACGACGGTGTGCCGCGTGCGACCGTGTGCTTCTGGCGTACGACGGAGGACGACGCCTGGCGGTGTGGTCCTGTGGAGAACGTCGGGGCCGACGGTGCGGACGAGTTGTTCGAGTTGATCGCGGACGGCCGGCCTGAGGCGTACCTGACGTTCGCCGAGGAGTACTACGAGGTCGCCCTCGACCTGGAAGCGATCCGCCACGTGTACGCGCTGATGCCGTTGACGGAGTACGTCGTCACGTCCCTCAACCGCCACCGCCGCCTCACGGACCTCGCCGAAGACATCGCCGAAATCGGCTACCCCCGCAGTTAGGGCGTGTCTGGTGATTCCCCGCCTACTGCGGGGCACTCGGCACGGCATCTCGCCGCACGGGTGCAAAGGGAACGATGCTCCGCATCGAACCCTTCGCCCCCGCGCGCCGAGCTACCGCACCGAGCACCTCCTCGCGACGGCGCGGAATCACCAGACACGCCCTAATCGGGAAGCATCGGCATCTCGAGGCCCTGGGGCTTGCCGAGGAGGATGCCGCGGGTGATGGCGGCGGTGCCGAACTTGTCCTTGACCTGGTCGAGGGCGCTGTCGAGCTCGTTGTTCGCTGCCTTGTCGAACGGGAGCGCCAGTTGCAGGGCGGCGTCGTTCTCGAGGTTGCCGACCGAGATGCCGATCATGGTCAGGCCTTGCGCGGCGATCAGCGGCTGGGCGCCGCGGAGCAGTGCGCGCGCCGTGACCAGCAGGGCGCGCGTCTGATCGGTTGCTTGAGGCAACGTATGGGAGCGGGTCGCCCGGCTGAAGTCGTCGAAGCGCAGGCGCAGCGTGACCGTCCGGCCGGAGCGGCCCGCGGAGCGCATCCGCCGGGTGACGCGGTCGACGAGCCCGGCGAGCACGGCGTCCAGGGTGGCCGGCGACTTCGGCGAGCGGCCCAGTGCACGTTGGGATCCGATCGACCGGCGCCGCCGGCCGACCTCGATCGGCCGCGGGTCGCGGTTGTGCGCGAGCGCATGCAGATGCCGGCCGGACGCCCGTCCGAGCATCGCGACCAGCGCCGCCTCGGGCAGCATCGCGACATCGCCGACCTTGGTCAGTCCGCGGCTCCGGAGCTTCTCCGCGGTCACCTCACCGACGCCCCACAGCCGCGAGACGTCCAACGGATGCAGGAAGTCCAGCTCGCCCTCCGGCGCCACCTCGAGCAGCCCGTCAGGCTTCGCGACCCCGCTCGCCACCTTCGCCAGGAACTTCGTCCGCGCCACCCCGACCGTGATCGGCAGCCCGACCCGGGACATCACCTCGGCACGCAGCCGGACCGCGATCTCCACCGGCGTACCGCGGATCTTCCGCAGCCCGCCGACATCCAGGAACGCCTCGTCGATCGAGAGGCCCTCGACCAGCGGCGTGGTGTCCTCGAAGACCTTGAAGACGGCCCGGCTGGCCTCGGTGTACGCCGACATCCGCGGCTCCACCACGATCGCCCCGGGGCATCGGCGGAGCGCCTGGCCGCCGTTCATCGCGGTCCGCACGCCGTACGCCTTCGCCTCGTAGCTGCAGGCGAGCACCACTCCGGCGCCGACGATCACCGGCCGCCCGCGCAGGCGTGGGTCGTCGCGCTGCTCGACCGACGCGTAGAACGCGTCCAGATCGGCATGCAGGATCGTCGCCGCGCCTGGCAAGGACACGAACATATGTTCGCATAATCCCCCGACACAAAGCGAGATAGGGAGAATTCCCGAAGCGCCGGACATCGATGTCAGGAAACAATGCACGGTATGGACCTGTCGGCGTACCGCGACCTCTGGAAGACCCGTGGCGTGATGGCGCTGCTCGCCTCGGCGCTGGTCGCCCGGCTGCCGGTGCTGGCGACGATGGTCCCGCTGTCCTTCCTCGCCAAGGACGCGGCCGGCAACTTCGGCTGGGCCGGTGTGGTGGCCGGCGCCTACTCCGTCGGTACGGCGGTCGCGAGCGTGGTCTGGTCCCGGATGGCGGACCGGAAGGGCGCCCGCAAGGTCGTCATCGGCACCGGCATGGCCTGGGGCGCTTCGATGGCGGTCGTCGCGCTCCTCCCGTACAGCTGGTACCGGCTGCTCCCGGTGGCCGCCGCGGTCGCCGGCGTCTGCGTCGCCCCGGTCACCTCGGCCCTGCGGGCGAACTGGCCGCGGATCGTGCACGGATCGCGGCTGCGTGCGGTGTACTCGCTGGACGCGACCGCGCAGGAGCTGCTGTTCGTCATCGGCCCGATGTCCGGCGCCGTGATCGTCAGCTTCGCGAGCCCGCGCGCCGGCCTGCTCGCCTGTGCCGTGACCGCGGCCGCGAGCATCTGGTGGTTCGGCCTCAGCCAGCAGTCCGGGTCGCACCATGACGAGAACTCCGGCCCGCGCCCGACCGCCCGCGAGCTGCTGTTCCATCCGCATCGTGCCCCGCTGCTCGTCGCCTGGGCGTGCCTCGTGATGGCCTTCGCGGCGATGTCGCTCGGTATGGTCGCGGTCGCGGACCAGCACGGGAACCGGCTGATCGCGGGCGTGCTGGAGATGGTCGCCGCGATCGGCAGCGTCAGCGGCGGCGTGATCAACGGCGCACTGCCCGGCCGGCGGAACTCGTACGTCTGGCGGCGGATGCTGGCGCTCGCGGTCCTGGTCTCCGGCTGTGTCTTCGTGACCTCGTCGGTGGTCGCGCTGGCGGTGATGATGTTCGCGGCCGGCTGCCTGATCGCGCCGACGATCGCCGCGGTCTACGAGCGGATCGGCGAGCTCACCCCGCAGTCCGCCCACACCGAGATCTTCGGATGGGCGCAGAGCGGCGGCATGGTCGGCTCGGCAGTCGGGTCAGCCGTGGCCGGCGCGGTGGTCGAGGCGTTCGGCGTCCGCTACGCGTGGGTCCTGGCGGCCGGTCTCGGCGTACTGGCGACCCTGTCCCTGCTGCGCGTGCCTCCCCACCGCCCGTCGGACATCAGCGTGGTCGACGGTACGGCGGTCGCCGCGTAGCGGACCCGGTAGTTCGCCTCGAGTACGCCGCCGTCGCGCGCGCACATCGAGATCAGCCGCAGCTGCCGGCGGTCCAGCAACGTACCGCGGCCGGCGGCGACCGGGTGGACCAGCAGCGACACCTCGTCGATCAGGCGCCACTTGAGCAGCGAGCGGATCAGCGTCAGGCTGCCGATCACGTGCAGCTCCTCGCCCGGCACGGACTTCAGCGCGGTCAGCACGCGGCGGGTCTCGCCCTGCAGCATCTCTGTCCCCGGGCGGGCGACCACCGGGCGGGAGGCGACCACGAGGTTCCGGGTGTGTTGCGGTACGCCGAGCGAACCGGCGTACCGCTCGAACGTCCGGCGGCCGAACAGCACGGTCCCGGACGCGGGCATCAGCTGTCCGAGCGCGGCGCGCGGCAGCCACTGCTCCGGGCGCTCCACGATGCCGTCCTCGGACATGCACAGCCTGGCCACAATGTTCCGCATATCAACCCAGATGCAGGCACGGACGCAAAGGTTATGAGCGGCGGCCGCGATGCAGTTCGGTCTCCAGCGCGTCCAGCCGGTTGGTCCAGAACTTCCGGTACCGGTCCAGCCAGGTGTCGATCTCCCGCAGTGGCTCGGGCGCGACGGCGTACAGCCGCCGGGTGCCGTCGACGGTCACGGTCGCGAACCCGTTGTCACGCAGCACCTTCAGATGCTGGGAGACGGCCGGCTGGCTGATCCCGAACTCCGTGCCGATGGTGCCGGCGATGCTGCCGGCCGGCAGCTCGCCCTCGGCGAGCAGCTCCAGGATCCGGCGCCGGACCGGGTCGCCGAGGATGTCGAAGGCGTGCACCCGGCAATTATTTCAGTGTTGGCTTATATGAACAAGAACCATTTCCCGCTTGAACCGCGCGGCGTCGGGGAACGTTCGGTGCGGAGGGTGATCTGCCGGACCGGGTGCTGGTCAGCCGGTAGGCAACGGTCAGGTCACGGCTAGAATGACCACCGAGACTACGCCTGGTGCAACGCCGCACGGCGTACCGCAACCAGTGGTTTGAGGAGACAACACTGTGGGACGCGTCGTACACAAGTACGGCGGTTCTTCGGTCGCCGACGCCGATGGCATCAAGCGCGTGGCCCAACGGATCGTCGCGACGAAGAAGGCCGGGAACGACGTGGTGGTCGTCATCTCCGCGATGGGGGACACCACCGACGAACTGATGGACCTGGCCCAGCAGGTCTCTCCGCTGCCGCCGCCGCGCGAGCTCGACATGCTGCTCACCTCGGGTGAGCGGATCTCGGCCGCGCTGCTCGCGATGGCGATCGCCAACCTGGGGTACGAAGCACGCAGCTTCACCGGCTCGCAGGCCGGCGTGATCACCACCTCCGCGCACGGCAACGCCCGGATCATCGACATCACCCCGGGCCGGATCGAGGAGTCGCTGGGCGAGGGGCACATCGCGATCGTGGCCGGGTTCCAGGGCGTCGCCCAGGACACCAAGGACATCACCACGATGGGCCGCGGCGCCTCCGACACCACCGCGGTCGCGCTCGCCGCCGCGCTGGAGGCGGACTACTGCGAGATCTACACCGACGTGGACGGCATCTTCACCGCGGACCCGCGGATCGTGCCGGCCGCGCAGCAGATCCCGAAGATCTCCTACGAGGAGATGCTCGAGATGGCGGCCTGCGGCGCGAAGGTGCTGCACCTGCGGTGTGTCGAGTACGCCCGCCGCTACAACGTCCCCGTCCATGTGCGTTCCTCCTTCTCGCAGAAGGAAGGCACCTGGGTCGTCGATGCGAAGGAACTGGATCAAACGATGGAACAGGCGATCATCTCCGGCGTGGTGCAGGACACCAAAGAGGCCAAGATCACGGTGGTCGGGGTCCCCGACAAGCCGGGTGAGGCGGCCCGGATCTTCGAGACGGTCGCCGGTGCCGACACCAACATCGACATGATCGTGCAGAACGTGTCGGCGGTGGCCACCAACCGCACCGACATCTCGTTCACGCTGCCGCGCGCCGACGGCGCCCGGGCGATGTCCGCGCTGGCCCGGATGAAGGACGAGGTCGGCTACGAGCAGTTGCTGTACGACGACCAGATCGGCAAGGTCTCGGTCGTCGGGGTCGGAATGCGCTCGCACCCGGGCGTGTCCGCGAAGTTCTTCTCCGCGCTCGCCGACGCCGGCGTGAACATCGAGATGATCTCCACCTCGGAGATCCGGATCTCGGTGGTCGTGGACGAGAACCTGGTGAACGCCGCCGTGACCGCGGCGCACACCGCATTCGATCTGGACGACGAGCACACCCAGGCTGTCGTGTACGGAGGAACGGGACGGTGACCCCTGTGAGCGCTGTGGAGAACACGATCGAGGACCGGACGGGTCTGCCCTCGCTGGCGGTGGTCGGTGCGACCGGCGCCGTCGGGACGGTGATGCTGACCCTGCTCTCGACCAGGCAGAACGTCTGGGGCGAGATCCGGCTGATCGCCTCCGAGCGCTCCGCGGGTAAGCAGCTCGTGGTCCGCGGCGAGACCGTCGAGGTGATCGCGCTCAGCGAGGACGCCTTCGACGGCATCGACGTCGCGATGTTCGACGTACCGGACGAGGTGTCCGCGCACTGGGCGCCGATCGCGGCCGCCAAGGGTGCGGTCGTGGTGGACAACTCGGGCGCGTTCCGGATGGATCCCGACATACCGCTGGTGGTTCCGGAGGTGAACGCCGAGGCGGCCCGGAACCGGCCGAAGGGCATCATCTCGAACCCGAACTGCACGACGCTCTCGATGATCGTGGCGATGGGCGCGCTGCACCACCGGTACGAGCTCGAGCAGCTGGTCGTCGCCTCGTACCAGGCCGCGTCCGGGGCCGGGCAGTCCGGGATCGACGCGTTGTACGACCAGCTGGCGAAGGTTGCCGGCAACCGTGAGCTCGGGAGCTCGCCGGGCGACGTACGGCGCGTCGTCGGGAACGACCTCGGCCCGTTCGCGGCACCGCTGGCGCTGAACGTCGTACCGTGGGCCGGCTCGCTGAAGGACGACGGGTGGTCGTCGGAGGAGCTGAAGGTGCGCAACGAGTCGCGCAAGATCCTCGGCCTGCCGGATCTGAAGGTGTCCGCGACGTGTGTCCGGGTGCCGGTGGTGACGACGCACTCGTTGTCTGTGCACGCGCGGTTCGTGCAGGAGGTCGACGCCGACGGGGCTCGTGAGGTACTGCGGGACGCGCCGGGCGTGCTGCTGTTCGACAACCCGGCCGAGGGCGAGTTCCCGACCCCGGCGGACGTGGTCGGCACCGACCCGACCTGGGTCGGCCGGATCCGCAAGTCGCTCGACGACCCGAACGCGCTGGAGCTGTTCGTCTGCGGCGACAACCTGCGGAAGGGCGCGGCGCTGAACACCGCGCAGATCGCCGAGGTCGTCGCCAAGGAGTTCATCCCCGCCGAAGCCTGACGGAGGGGCCCACAGCGGGCCCCTCGTTCATTTACAGCCAGTTCTCGCGGGCGGCGTGCAGGGCCAGTTGGAAGCGGGTGCTGGCGCCTGTGCGGTTCATCAGGCGTTCGAGGTAGCGGAAGAACGTGCGGCGGCTGATGCCGAGCGTGCGGGCGATGGTGTCGTCCGCGGCACCGGTCGCGAGGAGGGCCAGTAGGCGGCGCTCGATCGGCTCGAGTCGGTCGTCCTCCGTGCCGACCGACGCGTGTAGCGGGAGCGCGTTCCGCCAGCACAGCTCGAACATCCCGATCAGCGCGGTCAGCAGACTGCTCGGCCGGATGATCAGCAGCGAACGGTTCACCTCGGTGTCGCGCACCGACATCGACACGTAGGCGATCGAGCCGTCGATGATCGTCAGCTTCGCCGGTACGTCGGGCAGCACCCGGGCCTGCTCGCCCGCCTCCACGCACGGGAGGATGTTCTCGGTCAGGTACCCCGGCACCTCGACGGACTCCGGCGAGTAGACGACCCGGTAGGCGACGCCGCGCTTCAGGTGGTCGATCTCCTCCTGGTTCGGGCCGCCGATGTAGTACGGCGGGGAGTCGATCGCCAGGATCTCGCGCTGGACGCTGTTCTTGATCTGGTGGATCCGCTCGACGATCGCGTTGCCGGTGACGACCTCGATCAGGTGTGTCGTCGACTCGCTGTGCACGGTCCGGCGGAACTCGTCGTACGCGTTCAGCACCTCGATCCGGGCCTGCTTCAGCTCGGACTCGCGGCGCAGCGTCATCGCTTCCAGGCCGGCGTCCGGCGGCACCGGCAGGTACCGGGAGTGGTCCGAGCCGGACCGCCGCGCGAGACCGGCCTGCACCAGCCCGCTGAGCGTGCTGTCGATCGAGCCCGTCCGGTCCGGGACCGCGTCGTCCAGTTCGACGATCGACGACGGCCCGGTCCGCAGCAGGTGCTGGTAGACCCTGATCTCGTCGTCGTTGAGCCCGAGCACTCGCAAATGGTCGGCACGCTCCGTGTCCGTTGTGCTCACGACTCTTCCCTCCCTGCCGATTGCCGTCACCTCCCGCTACCGTCCCTCCAGGTTAGAGGGGTCGTTCCAGCACGGAAGGCACTGTCCGTGTCGGGGCAGCTGCGCGCAGCGATATTTGTTGTCCTGTCAGCATTCTTGTGCCGTGTCACCATCTGGCCACCATTTCCGCGCGGTCGTGAGCGAGAATTGAGGTCCAGCAGCCCGGCGACGGACCACCTGAGCGCCGCCGGGCTGCTGTTCCAATTCTGGCCCGTGCCGGCTGTCCCGTCAGCGACCCCGGTTTCGGTTGGATCTCGATCCGGCGCATCGGTGCCCTCGCACTTCCGTGCCATCACCGGCTGTGCCGGAGGGTGTACAAACTGTGGCATCTCCCATCGTGAGGCCGATTGAGGAGGAGTGCCCGATGCGACCGGTTCCGCCGTGTGCAGCCGCCCGTCGTGTCCGGTATGCCGCCCCCAGCGCGAAGGCATCTTTGCAGGGATCCCGCGTAGCGCTGTCCTCCGCTGTCGGCCCCGAGAGGCCGATGACCGCCGCCCTGGTCATCGCGCCGAAGGATCCGGTGCCACCGTTCGCGACCGCCCAGCGCGGACAAGGGCCCGGATCGATGGTGGAACCCCGGGAGCTGCCGACGGGTGCTCCGTGGACGGTGAGGCTGTTCACGGCGACTCCGGACGTGCTGTTGCGCGATACGTCCGGCCCACGTCCGCGGCTCTCGGGGTCCTGCCACTGAACTGGTGTGCCGCGTCACGCCAACTTCGCGCCGGAGCGTAGCGTCGTACCTGATGATTTGACCGCGATTTGACTTGCCTGGAAGGCGTTTTGGCCGTCGCTGGCTGTCAAATGTATATTCCGGATAACGATCGGCGAAGGACGACGCAGGTGTTGTGGATGCAGCGGGGCACGACGTTCGGTAGCCGTCCGTACGTCGTTGCTCACTAAGGAGGACCGCTGTGTCGTCGGCGTCCGAGCGGATCCGCTACTCTGCTTCCCGGTCTGCGTGGGCCGCCGCCGTACCCCGTGCGGTGTCCGCCGAAACCCAGGTGATCGGCCATCGTGGATCCAATTTCCGGCAGAGAGAGGCATCGCCTGCATGAACGCGACTAGCGTCGACGAGGAGTTCAACCCGTCGGTGCATGTGTACGAACCGCACAAGGTCGGACTGCCGGCTCTGCGCCCGTACTTCAAGGCGCTCTGGCAGCGACGGGAGTTCGCGGCGGAGATGTCCCGGACGAACATCCGGGGTGCGCACACGAACACCTTCTTCGGCCAGGTGTGGCTGGTGCTGAACCCGCTGCTCCTCGCCCTGGTGTACTACCTGCTGACCGACATCATCGCCGGTGGCGGTGCCCGGGTCGACGCAGGACTGCGGTTCGCTCACATGTGCGGCGGCCTGTTCGCCTTCTATTACTTCTCCGGTGCGATGACGGCCGGGGCGGCCAGCGTGGTCGGCGGCGGCAAGCTGCTGATGAACCAGTCGTTCCCGCGGATGCTGCTGCCGCTGTCGGCGGTGCGGACCGCGTTCTTCCGGTTCGTGCCGACCCTGCTGGTCTACCTCGTCATCCACGTGCTGATGGGCCAGAAACTGCGCTGGCAGATGCTGCTGGCTCCGGTCTTCCTGGTCATGCTGACGGTGTTCGCCGCCGGCATGGGGATGATCTTCGCCGCCCTGCAGGTGTACTTCCGGGACACCGCGAGCTTCCTGCCGTACTTCGTGCGGATCTGGCTGTACATGTCCCCGGTGCTGTGGTTCATCGAGCAGGCTCCGCCGAGGTTCAAGGGCTTCATCCAGTACAACCCGCTGTACCCGCTGCTCGGCGGCTGGACCGACCTGCTGGTCAAGGGACACATCCCGCCCATGCAGCTGTGGATCGCCGGTGCGTTCTGGGCGGTGCTGGCCTTCGTCGTGGGTTCTTTGTTCTTCATGTCGAGGGAGCGTGATTTCGTTGTCCGTCTCTGAGACCGAGAAGAAGCCGATGCAGAAGACCCCGTCCTCCATGCCCGCCGTCAAGGTGCAGGACGTGTCGATCACCTACCGGACCACGTTCGAGCGGGTCCCGACCTTCAAGAGCGCGATCGTCCGGCTCGGCCGCGGCGAGCGCGCGGTCCGCGAGGTCGAGGCCGTCCAGCACGTGTCGTTCGACGTCAACCACGGCACCACGATCGGCATCATCGGCGCGAACGGTGCCGGCAAGTCGACGCTGATGCGTTCGATCGCCGGCATCCTGCCGCCGACCTCGGGCCGGATCGAGGTACACGGCCGGGTCTCCACGCTGCTGTCGCTGGGTGTCGGCTTCAACGCCGCGCTGTCCGGCAAGGAGAACGTGGTCCTCGGTGGGCTGGCGGCCGGCCTGAGCCGCAAGGAGATCGAGGCCCGGTACGAGGAGATCGCCGAATTCGCCGAGCTCGGCGACTTCATGGAGATGCCGATGCGGACCTACTCGTCCGGCATGTTCAGCCGGCTGGCGTTCTCGGTCGCGGTGCACATGGACCCGGACATCCTGCTGATCGACGAGGCGCTGTCCGCCGGTGACGCGTCGTTCAAGACCAAGGCCGCCGCGAAGATGTCGGAGCTGGTCACGAACAGCCGGACGATGTTCCTGGTCAGCCACGCGATGAGCAGTGTCCGCGAGATGTGCAACGACTGCATCTGGCTGCACAAGGGCAAGCTGATGATGCGCGGCGAGCCCAACGAGGTCATCCAGGCCTACACGAAGTTCCTGCAGGTCGGGGAAGCAGAAGCAGTCTCACTCGAGGACCTCTGAGGCGATGTCACGCAGTACGGCGCCGGACGTGGGGATCATCACGACCGGCCACGACGTGGCCGATGCGCGCCTGCACAAGATCACCGCGGCCCTGCAGCACCGCGACCTCACGGTCGAGCTGTGGGGCCTCGGCGATGCGGACGGCGGTCCGGCCGGTGCGACCGTGCACTCCGGACCGCGCGGCAACCTGGTGCAGCGCCTGGCCCGGACCGCCGTACTGCCGTGGCGGACCAGCGCGAAGGTCGTCATGACCGTCGACCCGGACATGATCCCGGTCACCCGGCTGGTCACCGCGCTCCGGCGGCGCAAGCTGGTCGTCGACGTGCACGAGGACTACGAGCGGCTGCTGGCCGACCGCGCCTGGGCGAAGGGTCCGGCCGGCTTGCCGGCCCGGCTGATCGTCCGCGCGGGGTCGAAGCTGGCCGCGGGCGCCGACCTGACGGTGGTCGCCGACTCGCATCTCGCACCGCACCAGGCGAAGCACCGCCTGGTGGTGCAGAACCTGCCCGACCACGGCTTCCTGGCCCCGTCCCCGCCGACCGGCACCCCGCGCGCGGTGTACGTCGGGGACCTGCGCACCAGCCGTGGACTGTTCGACATGGTCGAGACCGTCGCCGCGGCGCCGGAGTGGTCTCTCGACCTGGTCGGCCCGGTCGCACCGTCGGACCGGGACCGGATCGAGGCCCGGATCGCTCAGCCCGACCTGGACGGCCGGGTCCGGTTGCACGGGCGCCAGCCACCCGCCGACGCGTGGCGGATCGCACACGGCGCCTGGGCGAGCCTCGCCATGCTGCAGCCGACCCCGGCGTTCATCGAGGCGATGCCGTCGAAGATCTACGAGTACCTCGCCAGCGGCCTTCCCGTGCTGTCCACCCGGCTGCCCCGGCAGTCGAAGGTGATCGAGGAGTCCGGTGGCGGAGTCCTGGTGGACTCGGTGGCGGAGGCGTCCGAGACCCTGCGGCGCTGGTCCGCGGACCCCGGTGAGCTGGAGAAGCTGCGCGACCACGCGCTGCAGTGGGCGAGCACGAACCTGCCCACGAACACGCCGTACGACGACCTGGCCGACGCAATTCTCAATTTGCTAAGAGGAACTGCATGACCGACCGCCCACACCTGTTGTACGTCGCCTGGGGCTTCCCGCCCTGCCGGGGCGGCGGTGTCTACCGGGCACTGGCCACGGCCAACCGGTTCGCCGCGCTCGGCTGGAAGGTGACCGTGCTGACGGCCGACCGCGACACGTTCTTCCGGTTCACCGGTGCGGACCTGACCCTCGAGGAACGGGTCGACCCGTCCGTCGAGGTCGTCCGGGTGCCGTTCGAGTGGCCGATCCTGGAGGCCGACCTGCGGCGCTGGTCCAAGCGCCGCGCCTCGAACCCGAAGCTCTGGGCCAAGTGGCGCACCAAGCAGGACCAGATCCCGTTCCCGGAGAGCGGGTACGGCCCCTGGCGCTCGGTGATCGAGAAGGCCGCCGAGCGGATCCACCGCGCGCACAAGGTCGACCTGACGGTCGCCACGGCCAACCCGCACGTCGCGTTCACGGCGGCGTACCACCTGCACAAGAAGTTCCAGGTGCCGTACGTGATGGACTACCGCGACGCGTGGCTGCTGGACGTCTTCACCGGTGACCGGCTGCACGAGCCGAACAGCCGCGCCGCCCGCTGGGAGAAGAAGCTGGTCGAGTCCGCTCGCGAGGTCTGGTTCGTGAACGACCCGATCAAGGAGTGGCACGAGAAGCTCTACCCGGCGCAGGCGTCGAAGATGCACACGGTCGCCAACGGGTTCGACCCGGACCTGGTGCCGGACACGCAGGACCGCGGCGCGGTCACCGATCGCCCGCTGGTCTTCGGGTACGTCGGGACCGTGTCGCCGAAGGTGCCGCTGAAGGAGTTCGTCGAGGGCTGGCAGCTCGCGAAGGAGCAGTCCGAGGAGCTGGCCGGCGCGAAGGCCAAGATCCACGGGTACCTGGGGTACTACGCCCAGCCGCGGGCGGACATGCTCGCCACGATCAACGCCGCCGCGGATGCCGGGGTCAGCTACGAGGGCCCGGTCGGCAAGGCCGAGATCGCGAAGGCGTACGACGAGTTCGACGCGCAGCTGCTGATGCTGGGCAAGGGGCGGTACGTCACCAGCGGGAAGGTGTTCGAGTACCTCGCGACCGGCCTGCCGGTGGTGTCGGTGCACGACCCGGAGAACGCGGCGTCCGACGTACTGCGCGGGCATCCGTTGTGGTTCCCGGTGAGCGACGTGACGCCGGAGGCGATCGCCGCGGCACTGATCGAGGCGGCGCACGCTGCCAGGACGGCTGATGAGGGTATCCGCGCGAAGGCGCGCGAGTTCGGTGCGTCGTACCGGCGGGACCTGCAGCTCGATCCGCGGATCGAGTCGCTGGCCGCGAGTGTGAAGGGAGTCGCCGCATGAGTAACGTCGTACTGCTGTCGACGCGGCGGCTGCCGCCGACGTACTTCGACCAGGTCCGCGAGGACCTCGGTGACCAGGACATCACGATCGACGTGGTCGGCTGGGTCGCTCCGTCGGCGTGGGTCGCCGACAAGGTCAACACGTTCACGCTCATCGGCCCCGGTCGGATGCCGGCCGCCCCGGCCCCCGAGCCGGAGCCCAGCACCGAGCCGACCGACGAGGCCCCCGACGCCGTCATCGCCCCCGAGGCGGTCGCCGCCCCGGAAACCGTCGTCGAGGACGAGGCAAAGGTCGCCCCGGCCGCCTCCCAGGTGGCAGCCTCCGCCGAGGAGGCGCCCGCCCCGCCTCCACCCCCGGCCGCGGCGAGCAGGCCGGCTGCGGCGAAGCCGCGGCCTACTGGGGCGAAGCGCGTGGTGAAGGCTGTGGAGTGGCGGGCGCGGAAGGCTCGCAAGGTGGCCGGCAGGATGTTGCCGCCGGCAATCAAGGGTTCGGCGCCGGTGAAGTTCCTGCGTGGTCAGCGCGCCACCAGCGACCTCGGCAAGAACTACTGGGAGCGCGTCCTCAGCCGTCGTGACGTGCTGGCGACCATCGACCGGGCGGACGTCGTGATCGCGCTGGACGCCGGCGCGATCTGGGCCGGCTGGAACCTCGGTCAGCGCAAGGCCAGCACCCCAGTCGTGCTCGGTCTGCCGGCCGCCCGCCGTGAGCTCGACATGATGAAGGCCCCAGCAGGTAATGGATGACACAGTGACGGTGACGCGTGCGATCCGCGAGCACCTGCCGGCGCCACTGGCCCGGACCGCGGGAGCGGTCCGGCGGCGCCTGCGGGGCGTGCGGTACTCGTTCGCGCAGCTGCCGGCCTTCCCGCCGGTACCGACGACGCCGGTGCGGATGCTGGTCGGACCGACCAACTCCGCCGGGCAGGGGCACGCCTGGGCACAGGCCGCGAACACCCTGCCGGACGTCGCCGCCGTCACGTTCGCCTTTCACCGCAAGGGCCGCTTCCAGTTCGCCGACGACTACGGCGTACCGCTGGCGTGGTTCGGCCAGCCGCGCTGGCAGCGCGCCCAGCAGCAGTACGTCGCGCAGTACACGCACGTGATGGTCGAGTCGCTGCGCCCGCTGTTCGGCGCCCGCGGGTACGCCGACGCGCAGCCCGACATCGAGGAGCTGCTCGGCAAGGGCGTGAACGTCGCGCTGCTCTTCCACGGCTCGGACATCCGCCTGCCCAGCCGGCACGCGAAGCGTGAGCGCTGGTCGCCGTTCGCCCCGGGCGACGACCTGACCGAGCGGCTCGAGCCGCAGGCCCGCCGGCACGCCGAGCTGGTGGAATCGTTGGGCCTCCCCGTCTTCGTGTCCACGGTCGACCTGCTGGACGACGTACCGAACGCCCAGTGGCTGCCGGTCGCGATCGACCCGGCGCCGTGGCAGCGCGCCGCACGGCCCTTGTTCAGTACGGCGAAACCGGTCGTCGCGCACGTCCCGTCGAACGCGAAACTCAAAGGCACACAGGAGATCGACGAGATCCTCGGCGATCTCCAGGACCGCGGCCTGGTCGAGTACCGGCGGATCACCGGCGTCCAGCACCAGGACATGCCGGCGGTGATCGGCGACGCGGACATCGTCGTCGACCAGCTGCACATAGGCCTGTACGGCGTGGCGGCCGCGGAAGCCCTGGCCGCCGGGCGGATCGTGGTTTCGTACGTCGGTGACGAGGTGCGCCGGCGGGTGCGTACTCTGACTGGGCGAGAGATACCGATCGTCGAGGCGGATCCCGGCACCCTGGGTGATGTCCTCGGCGGCCTGATCGCCGACCGTGACACCGCTGCCGAGCGGGCCGCCGCCGGCCCCGGTTTCGTGACCGAGCTGCACGACGGACGCCGCTCGGCCGAAGTACTGAGAAGTTGGCTCATCACGAAGGAGACCCTGTGACGTCCCGCATCGCGCCCTCCGCCGACGTCGACGACAGCGCCCGGATCGGCGACGGTTCGTCGGTCTGGCACCTGGCCCAGATCCGCGAGAACGCGGTCCTCGGCAAGAACTGCATCGTCGGCCGCGGCGCCTACGTCGGGACCGGGGTCCGGATGGGCGACAACTGCAAGATCCAGAACTACGCGCTGGTGTACGAGCCCGCGTCCCTCGAGGACGGCGTGTTCATCGGCCCGGCGGTGGTGCTCACCAACGACTACTTCCCGCGCGCGGTGAACCCGGACGGGTCGCCGAAGAGCGGGCACGACTGGGAACCGGTCGGGGTGACGATGAAGGAAGGCTGCTCGCTCGGTGCGCGCAGCGTGTGCGTGGCCCCGGTCACCATCGGCCGCTGGGCCACCGTCGCCGCGGGTGCGGTCGTGACCAAGGACGTGCCAGACTTCGCGCTGGTCGCCGGGGTCCCGGCGCGCCGGCTCAAGTGGGTCGGCAAGGCCGGGGTTCCGCTGCTCGACGTCGGGGACGGCGAGTGGAAGTGCCCGAACACGGGCGAGATGTACATCGAAACCGACGGACGGCTGCGGCCGGCCGACGAAACTCAGGAGGAGAACTGATGGTGCAGCCGATTCCGGCCGCGAAGCCGATCATCGGGAAGGAGGAGCGCGAAGCCGTCGACCGGGTCATGCAGTCCGGGATGCTGGCGCAGGGCCCCGAGGTTGCGGCGTTCGAGCAGGAGTTCGGCGCAGCGCTGGTCTCCGGCCGGGCGTGCGTCGCGACCAACTCCGGGACCTCCGGTCTGCACCTCGGCCTGCTGGCCGCCGGTGTCGGCCCGGGTGACGAGGTCATCGTCCCGTCCTTCACCTTCGCCGCGACCGCGAACAGCGTCGCGCTGACCGGGGCGAACCCGGTGTTCGTCGACATCGAGCCGACGTACTTCTGCCTGGACCCGGCCGCGGTCGAGGCCGCGATCACCGAGAAGACCAAGGCCGTCATGCCGGTGCACCTGTTCGGTCACCCGGCGAACATGACCGCGCTCCAGGCGGTCGCCGACAAGCACGGCATCCAGATCTACGAGGACGCCGCGCAGGCGCACGGTGCGACCTGGAACGGCGCCCCGGTGGGCACCTTCGGCGAGTTCGCGATGTTCAGCCTGTACCCGACCAAGAACATGACCTCCGGTGAAGGCGGCATGAACTCGGTCGCGAACGCCGACCTCGAGCGCCGGATGCGGCTGTTCCGCAACCAGGGCATGCTCAAGCAGTACGAGAACGAGGTCGTCGGCCTGAACAACCGGATGACCGACCTGCACGCCGCCATCGGCCGGGTGCAGCTGACCAAGGTCGGCGGCTGGACGAAGCAGCGGCAGGAGAACGCGGCCTTCCTGGACGCGAACCTGCAGGGCGTCGGCGTCCCGGCGGTGGCCGCCGAGGCGACCCACGTGTACCACCAGTACACGATCCGCGTGACCGACGACCGGGACGGCTTCGCGAACGCGCTGCGCACGGAGTACGGCGTCGGCTGCGGCGTGTACTACCCGATCCCGAACCACCGGCTCCCGTCGTTCCAGCGCGAGCTGGACCTGCCGGAGACCGAGAAGGCCGCGGCCGAGGTGCTCTCGCTGCCGGTCCACCCCTCGCTGTCCGAGGACGACCTGAACCGGATCGTGGCCGCGGTGAACACCGTGGCGAAGGCGGGTGCGTGAGCATGGCGAACCTGCGTGCGGGCCTGATCGGCCTGGGCATGATGGGGCGGCACCACGCCCGCGTCCTGGCGTCCCTCGAGGGCGTCGACCTGGTCGCGGTCGCCGACCCGGGCGGTGACAAGTTCGGTGTCGCCGGCGGTCGTCCGGTGCACGAGAACATCGAGCAGCTGATCGCCGAGAAGCTCGACTACTGCATGGTCGCCGTACCGACGCAGTACCACGCCGAGATCGCGAAGGCGCTGGCCGAGGCCGGCGTGCACGCGATGATCGAGAAGCCGCTGGCCGGGTCGTCGGCCGAGGCGACCGAGATCGCGAAGGCGTTCGAGGCGGCCGGCCTGGTCGGCGCGGTCGGTCACATCGAGCGGTACAACCCGGCGCTGCAGGCGCTGCGGGTGCGGCTGGAGGCCGGCGAGCTGGGCGACATCTACCAGATCACCACCCGCCGCCAGGGCCCGTTCCCGGCCCGGATCGCCGACGTCGGCGTGGTGCTGGACCTGGCCACCCACGACATCGACCTGACCGCGTGGGTGACGCAGTCGCCGTTCGTCACGGTGGCCGCGCAGAGCGCCCACAAGTCCGGCCGGCAGTACGAGGACCTGATCGCGGTGACCGGCAAGCTGGCCAACGGCACCGTGACCAGCCACCTGGTCAACTGGCTGTCCCCGATGAAGGAGCGGCTCACCGTCGTCACCGGTGAGAAGGGCGCGTTCATCGCCGACACCCTGACCGCCGACCTGACCTTCCACGCCAACGGCACCGTGCAGACCGCCTGGGACGACGTCGCGCACTTCCGCGGTGTCAGCGAGGGCGACATGGTCCGGTACGCGATCAGCAAGCCCGAGCCGCTGAAGACCGAGCACGAGCAGTTCCGCGACGCGGTGCTCGGCAAGGAGGCGGACATCGTCACGCTGCAGCAGGGTCTGACCACCGTCAAGGTGGCCGAGGCCGTCCTGCAGTCGGCCTCCGAGGACCGGACCGTCGCCATCGCCGGGGAGAGCTAGTCGATGAAGGTCCTCAGCGTTGTCGGTGCGCGCCCGCAGTTCGTGAAGCTGGCGCCGGTGGCGGAGGCGTTCGCCGCGACCGAGCACCAGCACGTGATCGTGCACACCGGGCAGCACTACGACAAGAACATGTCCGACGTGTTCTTCGCCGACCTGCGGATCCCGGACCCGGACGTCCACCTGGGCGTCGGGTCCGGTAGCCACGGTGTCCAGACCGGCGCGATGCTGGCCGCGATGGACGCCGTCCTGGACGAGCACAAGCCGGACTGGGTGCTGGTCTACGGCGACACCAACTCGACGCTCGCCGGCACGCTGTCCGCGGTCAAGATGCACCTGCCGGTCGCGCACCTGGAGGCCGGGCTGCGCTCGTTCAACCGGCTGATGCCGGAGGAGCACAACCGGGTGCTGACCGACCACGCGGCGGACCTTCTGCTGGCCCCCACCCAGGTGGCGATGGACCACCTGGCCAACGAGGGCCTGAAGGACAAGTCGCGGCTGGTCGGCGACGTCATGACCGACGTGTGCTTCCGGGTGCGGGACGCCGTCGAGGGCAAGCCGCTGGACGGTCCGTTCAAGCAGGGCGAGTACGTCGTCTCGACGATCCACCGGGCCGAGAACACCGACGACCCGGAGCGGCTGGCCGCGATCGTCGACGGTCTCGCCGCGGCCGGTACGCCGGTCCTGCTGCTGGCCCACCCGCGACTGGTCGCGAAGTGCGCGGAGCACGGCATCAAGCTGGAGCGTCCGGACGGGTCGCTGCACGTCCGGGAGCCGCTGGCGTACCCGGAGATGGTCCAGGCCGTGCTCGGCTCGGCCGGTGTGGTGACCGACTCCGGCGGTCTCCAGAAGGAGGCCTTCCTGCTCGGCCGGGTGTGCACCACACTGCGCACCGAGACCGAATGGGTAGAGACGGTCGCGGACGGATGGAACGTATTGACATCCGACGTGAGTAAGCTGCCCGAGTTGGCTGCACGGCCGGCTCCCACGGGGGGACGCCCAATGCCGTACGGCGACGGTCACGCTGCAGAGCGTGTCGTCGCCACTCTCGCGGAGTAACCATATGACGAAGGCCGCCGAAGAGAACCAGACACAGCCGACCCAGGACGCCCCTGGGTCGGTTGCTGTCCCGACCCCGTCTCCCGGCGCGCCTGTCAGTCCGTCCGCAGCGGACGTGGGCCCGCCGCGTTCCAACGGACGCCTGCCACGAGTCGAGTCGCTCACCGGTCTTCGCTGGTGGGCGGCCTTCTTCGTGTTCTGCCATCACATGACCCAGCTGGCGCCGCTGCCGATCTTCGACTTCCTGAAGTACGGCACCTCCGGCGTGACGTTCTTCTTCGTGCTGTCCGGGTTCGTGCTGACCTGGTCGGCGCAGCCGGGGACGAAGATCCGGACGTTCTACCGGCGCCGGTTCGCCCGCATCTTCCCGCTGTACATCCTGACGCTGGTGGCGGCGTTCTTCGTCTTCTACCGGGTCGACCCGCCGGCCGGGATGGCCTGGATCAAGCCGATCTCGGTCACCGTGCTGGTGCTGTCGGCGCTGCTGCTGCACGGCTGGTCGAACAACCCGAACATCCTGTACGGCGGTAACCCGGCAGGCTGGACGCTGTCGGTCGAGGCGTTCTTCTACGCGTACTTCCCGTTCGTCTGGCGGGCCACGCGAAAGCTGAAGACGGCCGGCGGCCTGATCCTCTGCGTCGTCGTGGTCGTGCTCAGCGGCGCTTATCGGCTGGCGCTGTTCCACTACAAGACCCAGATACCGATCCTGCCGCAGCCGGTGCTGCACTCGGTGGCGTTCTTGTTCGGTATCGGTCTGGCGATCGCGCTCCGGTCCGGGTGGAAGCCACGGATCCCGGTGTGGTTCGCGTTCCTGGTCACCGGCGGTGGCCTGTACGTGCTCTGGTACTCCGGCTCGCACCCGACGCAGTTTCCGGGCGCTGTCACCATGGGGTTGTGCCAGAAGGAGATCCTCACGCTGCTGTACGGCTTCCTGATCCTGGCGGTCGCGGCCCGCGACATCCGCGGCGGCCGGTCAGTGCTGCGCAGCAAGCCGCTGGTCGCCCTCGGCCAGTGGTCGTACGCGTTCTACCTGGTCCACGCGACCATCCTGTACGCGATCAAGGAGTACCACGGCATCGCCGGACCGATCGGCTGGTCGAACCTGACCTGGTACGCCGGCGTACTCGCCCTTTCGATCTTCGCCTCGGCGCTGCTCTACAAGTTCGTCGAGCACCCGATGGAGCGCCTGCTCCGAGGCCCCCGATGAAGAATCACTACCTAGTGGAGTTGCTGTGCGTGTCAGTGTTGTTGCCTTAGGCAAGATCGGACTGCCGTTGGCGGTCCAGTTCGCGGCCAAGGGCCATCAGGTCGTCGGCGTCGACATCAACGAGAAGTTCGTCGAGCTGGTGAACGCCGGTCAGGAGCCGTTCCCGGGTGAGGCCCACCTGCAGGAGCTGCTCGCCGAGACCGTGGCCGACGGCCGCCTGCGGGCGACCACGGACTACGCGGACGCCATCCCGAACAGCGACGCGGTGGTCGTCGTCGTACCGCTGTTCGTGGACGAGAAGACCGGGCAGCCCGAGTTCGGCTGGATGGAGAACGCGACCCGTTCGCTGGCCGAGCACCTCACCCCGGGGACCCTGGTCAGCTACGAGACCACCCTGCCGGTCGGCACCACCCGGAACCGCTGGAAGCCGATGATCGAGGAGATCTCCGGTCTCACCGAGGGCACCGACTTCCACCTGGTGTTCTCGCCGGAGCGGGTGCTCACCGGTCGCGTGTTCGCGGACCTGCGGAAGTACCCGAAGCTGGTCGGCGGCCTGTCCGAGGAGGGCGCGAAGCGCGCCACCGCGTTCTACGAGGCCGTGCTGGACTTCGACGAGCGCCCGGACCTGCAGCGCGCGAACGGCGTCTGGGACCTGGGCTCGGCCGAGGCGGCGGAGCTCGCGAAGCTGGCCGAGACGACGTACCGCGACGTGAACATCGGCCTGGCGAACCAGTTCGCCCGGTTCGCCGGACAGAACGGCATCGACGTGCACGCGGTCATCGAGGCGTCGAACTCGCAGCCGTACAGCCACATCCACCGGCCGGGGATCGCGGTCGGCGGGCACTGCATCCCGGTGTACCCGCGGCTGTACCTGTACACCGACCCCGAGGCCACCGTCGTCCGGGCCGCCCGCGAGGCGAACGCCGGGATGCCGGACTACACGATCGGCCTGCTCGAGGGCGCGTTCGGCGAGCTGAAGAACGCCAAGGTCGTCGTGCTCGGCGCGTCGTACCGTGGTGGTGTGAAGGAGACTGCCTTCTCCGGCGTGTTCCCGGCCGTGGAGGCGCTCAAGGCGCGCGGCGCGGAGGTCTTCGTGCACGACCCGATGTACACCGACGAGGAGCTCCAGGGGCTCGGCTTCACGCCGTACGCGCTGGGCTCGCCGGTGGACGCGGCGGTGCTGCAGGCGGATCACGCGGAGTACGCGCAGCTGAGCCCGGCGGACCTGCCGGGCGTGAAGGTGCTCGTCGACGGTCGTGACCGCACCGACCCGGCCAAGTGGGCCGGTGTGCGGCGGATTGTGATCGGAAGGTCGGTCAGCCAGTGACAGATGCCGGCCTGCGGGTCGTGATGATGGTCGCCAACGACGTCACCAACGACAGCCGGGTCCGCAAGGAGGCCGCAGCACTGGCCGAGACCGGAGCAGAGGTGACTGTGCTCGGGGTCTCGGCCAATGGCCTCCCGTCGAGAGAGATGCTCGACGGTGCGCTGATCGTCCGGGTGGCGGTGCCCTACGCACTGCGTGAGGAACGGAAACGAAGCCGTACGGCGCACCGCAACTGGCGGCCGCCGTTGGTGGGCTATCGGTACCGCGCGACCTATGTGGCGCGTAGCCAGCGGATCGCGGCCGAGCTCAAGGAGCTCAAGGCCGACTCCGGGCACGCGATCGCACGGGCCAAAGCGGGCCAGGGAAACCCGATCAAGTACAAGCTCGGCGTGGCTACCCGTCTGCTCCGCCGGGCGCGCTGGAAGGCGGCCGAGCGGGCCGCCTGGGTGCGGAAGGGCGTCGGTAACAAGGCGGACGCCCCGTTCAAGTTCAGTTGGCGGGCGTACGACGGTGTCCTGCACCGGCTGCCCTGGCCGGCACCGTGGCGCAAGCTGCACCCCGAGGCGCTGGACCTGGAGATCGCGTTCGGCGACCTGATCGACCGGATCGAGCCGGACGTGGTGCACGCCCACGACATGCACGTCATCGGTGTCGCGGCCCGCGCCGCCGGCCGGGCGAGCCTGCGCGGCCGGAACCTGAAGGTCGTGTACGACGCGCACGAGTACGTCGCCGGGTTGTCGCAGTACGGCGCCCGGACCCGGCGCTCGATCGCGGCCTGGGCGAACCACGAGCGGGAGTACATCGGCGACGCCGACCGGGTGATCACGGTCTCCCCGGCGATCGCCACCCGGCTCAAGGCCGAGCACAAGCTGCCGCACCTGCCGACCGTGGTGATGAACACACCGAACCCCGCTGACGTGTCGGTCGAGGTGTCCGACATCCGCAGCGTGATCGGGCTCGGGTCCGACGTACCGCTGCTGGTGTACAGCGGCGGCGTCACCCGGGCGCGCGGCATCCACACCGCCGTCCAGGCGCTCGTGGACCTGCCGGACGTGCACCTGGCCGTCGTCTGCGTGCCCGCGGTCGCGAACGACGCGGTCCGGGCGCTGCAGAAGGAGGCCGCCGAGCTCGGCGTCGAGGACCGGCTGCACTGCGTGGACCCGGTGAAGCCGGACGAGGTGGTGGCGTTCCTGCGCACCGCCGACGTCGGGCTGATCCCGATCCTGCGGTACCCGAGCCACGAGATGGCGTTGCCGAACAAGCTGTTCGAGTACGCCTTCGCCGGGCTGCCCGTGGTGGTCAGCGACATGCCGAGCATGAAGGACTTCGTCGGGCGTACGCGGATCGGAGAGGCCTTCGTCGCGGAGGACGCGCACGACCTGGCGTCGAAGGTCCGGACCGTGCTCACCGACCTGGACGACTACCGCGAGCGGGTCGCCGATCCGGCGTACCAGCAGGAGGTGTCCTGGGCCGGGCAGGCTGCCAAGCTGCGGGAGCTGTACGGCGAGCTGACCGGGCAGCAGCTGGAGGTCCGGCGGCCGGGCGGCAAGATCGAGAAGACCGGGACGCACCTGCTGCTCGGTCCGGTCAACAGCGCCGGCCAGGCCTGGCTCTGGGCGACCGCGCTCGAGCGTGCGCATCCGGAGGTCAAGGCCGAGTCGCTCACCACGGGCAGCGGCGCGTTCGACTTCCGCGTGCACCGGACCGGTACGTACAAGCAGTACCGGTCGGACCTGCGCTGGCAGCTGGAGCTGACGGCGTACGCGTTGCGCGAGGTCACGCACGTCCTGTTCGAGGCCGGCAGGCCGATGTTCGGGCAGCTGCCCGGCGACATGTGGACGGCCGACGTACCGGTGCTCGACCAGGCCGGGATCAAGCACGGCCTGGTGTTCCACGGGTCGGAGATCCGGGACCCGGCGCAGCACCGGGCCCAGTACCGGTTCTCGCCCTTCCGGGACCCGGAGGACGAGCTCACCCAGCGGCTGCAGTCGGCGAACAACAACGTCCGCCGGCACCTCCGCCGGTACAACGGCGCCGGTCCGGTCTTCGTCACCACGCCGGACCTGCTGGAGTTCGTGGACAACGGCATCTGGTTGCCGCTGACCGTCGACATCGACACGTTCGCCTCGACCCAGCCGGTGCTGGAGCGCGAGGTCCCGGTGGTGCTGCACGCACCGTCGGCGAGCGCGTTGAAGGGCTCGGCGTACGTCGACCCGGTGCTGAAGGACCTGGACGCGCGGGGACTGATCAAGTACCAGCGTGTGCAGGACGTTCCGCACAAGGAACTGGCCGAGATGGTGAAGAGCGCCGACATCGTGGTCGACCAGATGCTGCTCGGCTCGTACGGCGTGTTCGCGTGCGAGGCGATGGCGGCCGGCCGGGTCACCGTCGGGCACATCGCGGACCCGGTCCGGGACCTGCTGCCGACCGACCTGCCGATCGCCGAGGCGACACCGGACGACCTGGCGGAGGTGATCGAGCGGCTCGTCGCGGAGCGCGACACCGCCCGGAAGATCGCCGACGCGGGGCCGTCGTTCGTCCGCGACCTGCACGACGGACGGAAGTCGGTCGAGGTGCTGCTGCCGTTCGTCCGGAACGAGTGGGTTCGCGAGGACGAGAGCGAGTAAGTGCGGATTCTGATGATCGCGCAGTCCCCGATCGCCGGGGACTCGCGGATCCTGCGGGAGGCGACGGCGCTCGCCGCGGCCGGTCACACCTTGCATGTGATCGGCCGGGACGTTCCTGAAGGCTTCGAGGTGGGGCCCGGGATCACGGTGGAGTCCGTCTCCCGCTCCTCCGGTCTGCGGACCGGGAGCGGCGGGCTGACGGTCGGCCACGGGCATTCCGGGCCGAAGGTGCTGGCCAAGCGGTTCGGCCGGTGGCTGTTGCTACCGGAGCACCGGTCCCGCACCGAGAAGCAGTGGCGGATCGCCGCGGCCCCTCGGGTCGCCGCGGCCGGTCCGGTCGACGTCGTGCACGCGCACGACTTCAACACGCTGGAGCTCGCCGCGGAGTACGCCGCTCGCTGGTCCGCGGCGTTGGTGTACGACAGCCACGAGCTGTGGTTCGACCGGGCGCTGCCGGGGCGGCCGACCCCGTTGTGGCGGGCGCGCGGGCGGAAGTACGAGCTGTCGCTGGCGGCTCGCGCGCGGGTCGTCTTCACGGTGTCGGACGGGATCGCCGCGCGGCTGCGGTCACGTGGGCTGCCGGATGTGCGCGTCGTACGGAACACGTTCCCGCGCGCTGACGACGTACCGCCGGCTCCGTCGCGGCCGGAGGGCCTGCTGTACGCCGGACGCGTCGGCGCCGGGCGGGACCTGTCGACCGTCGTCGCGGCTGCTCGTGAGCTGGCGCCGTTCCGGACGGTCCTGATGGGGTCGGTGGATCCCAACTACCGCTTGGACCTGGGGCCGGTCGAGACGGTGCCGGAGCGGTCCATCGACGAGGTCGACGACACGCTGCGGACGTACGGCATCTCGTTGGTGACGCTGACGAACACCTGCGAGAACCATCGCCTTGCCCTCCCCAACAAGCTCTTCCACGCCGTTCGCGCCGGGGTTCCCGTCGTGGCCGCCGACCTGCCGGAGCTTCGCGCGGTGGTCACCGAACACACTCTCGGCACCCTGTACGAACCCGGCAACGCCCACTCCCTGACGGCTGCCGTCCGGACTCTCATCGACGACTACCCCACCTATACCGAGGGTGTCCGCACCGCCGCCAAAACCCTCAACTGGGAACAAGACGCCACCACTCTGGTCAACGCGTACGCAGAGCTGGCAAGCTGACACCACGCGCAACTTTTGCTCTCCGCCCGGTATCAAGTGTTCTGAGAGGTCCTACGACTCGGCGGACGGAGAATCATGATCCGAACGGTAATCGGTGTCGGCGCGCTCGCGCTCTCGTTGGGTACGGCGGTCCCACCCGCGGTCGCCGCTCCGGAGGCGCAGGCGGCTGCGACCGCGGCGTGCGCGCTCGGGCTCGGGTCGCTGGACGTGAACATCAGCGGCGTGAACAGCCGGGTGCTGACGTCGGCGGGCGCGGGCGCGGTGGTCAGTACGCCGAACGTGTACAACACGCCGTACAACGTCGGGCAGCCGACGTCGTTCACCGCCGTACCGGCCGGGAACGGGCGGACGACGCGCAGCGGGAAGGTGGTGTGGGGCAGCGGCTACCTGATGCAGAGCACCTACACCGTCGGGCGCGACGGGAAGGTCGTCGGGACGCCGGTGTTCCAGCGGATCGGTAACGGGTGGGGTGGGCGGTTCCTGATCCAGTCGCAGTACAAGGCGTCTGCCGGGAGCAAGCCGACGCGGACGATGCTGTACCAGCAGGATCAGTACGGGCTGTTCGGGCGGTGGACGGACGTCGGGAAGGGGCTGCGGAACACCGGGTACGTGAGCGGGATGAGCTCGATGAAGTCGTTCACGCTGATCGCCGCGACGCCGACGTACGACATGTTCCTGGCCAACAACCGGGCCGGTGGTCTCTACACGGTCAAGATCCCGGTCACCGTCCCGTTGAAGCCGATCATCACCCCCGTCCGGACCTCCAGCTGGCAGGTCTTCGAACAGCTGGTCTCCGCGCCTTGCGGCCAGTACGGGTCACTCCTGCTCGGCATCGACAAGGACACCGACACGGGCTACCTGTACGCCGTCGGCCACGCAGCAGGCGGCAAAACCGTCATCAAGTCCCTAGGCAAAGTCCCCACCACCTTCCGCGACTGGCAGTACTTCCGCTTCACCCCGGCCTACGACCCCCTGAACGGCGGCTGATCCAAGCCAAGCTTTCGTGGTGGGGTCGGCGGGGGTGTAGGTGATGACGTGTTGGTCGGGGTCGGCCGGGAGTTGTAGGGACTCCAGGGTGAAGGTGAGTTGGCCGGACGGGTGGTTGAGGGTCTTGGCGCAGTGGGAGCGGTCCTGGACATCCTGTGAGGTCCAGAAGCGGTCGAAGTCCGGGCTGGCAGCACGGAGTTCCGTCACCAGCGCAGCCAGTTCGGTGTCGTCGGCGTACTCGGCGGACGCCCTCCGCAGCAACGCGACAGCGTCCTGCGCGACCGCCTCCCAGTCGGCGTAGTACTCACGCGACACCGGATCGAGGAAGTACAACCGCGCCAGGTTCCGCCGCCCCGGATCCGTGAAGTCCGCGACCACCTCCAACGCCGCCGCATTCCACGCCAGCACATTGCTCAGCCGGTCGACCACGATCGCCGGCAGCTCCCGCATCGCGTCGATCATCGCCTGCAGCTGCGGACGTACGGCGCTCTTCCCCGGTGCGGCCGGCGGCGCCGCGCACGCCAACTGCCGGAGGTGGTCACGCTCGGTCCGGTTCATCCGCAGCGCATCCGCGACTGCCGTGAGCACAGCAGTAGAAGGATTCCCGGCCCGCCCCTGCTCCAGCCGCACGTAGTAGTCGACGCTGACGTTCGCCAGCAGCGCGACCTCCTCCCGGCGCAGCCCGTGGACCCGGCGGTCCCGCCCGGGGCGCAACCCGACATCCTCAGGCCGCACCCGCGAGCGCCGGCTCTGCAGGAACTCTCCCAAAGCACTCACCGGACCAGTATCCCCGGCCCCTGGGTAGGACTGGCAGACCTACGGTCACAGCGGATCTTCTGCGTCCGTCACGCCCGCAGCAAGGTGAACCCATGACCAATCGCATCGCACTCGTCACCGGCGCCGCCAGCGGAATCGGTGCCGCCATCGCCCTCCGCCTGGCCGCCGACGGCGCCTCCGTCGCGCTCCTCGCCCGGCGCCGCGACCGCCTCGAGAAGGTCGCCGCGGAGATCGTCGAGTCCGGCGGTACGGCGCTCGTCGTACCGGCCGACGTCACCTCGCCGGAATCCGTCGCCGCGGCCGCTGCCAACGTACAGCAGCACTTCGGTGACCTCGACCTGCTGGTGAACAACGCCGGCCTGATGCACGTCGTGCCGTTCGCGGACGGCCCGCTCGACGACTGGCGGCGTACCGTCGACGTGAACCTGACCGGCGTCGTCAACGTCACGCATGCGTTCCTTCCCGCGCTCAGGCGCTCGGCCGCGACCCGTACGACGGATCTGATCAACGTGTCGTCCCTCGCGGGCGACCGGATCAACCCGGGCATGGCGACGTACGGCGCGACCAAGGCTGCCGTCAGCCACCTGACCCGCGCGCTGCGCGCCGAACTGGCTCCCGAAGGCATCCGCGTCACCGACCTGGAGCCGGGCATGATCGACGGCACCGAGCTCGCCGACGCCTTCCCGGCCGAACTCCGGACGATGGTGGACGAACTCCGCACCAACCTGCCGGCTGTCCCGGTCGCGGAGGTCGCCGAGCTGATCGCGTACGTCGTGAGCCGCCCTCGCAACGTCAACCTCCCGCGCCTGATCATCCAGCCGTCGAAAGAGGTCTAGCGCGCGTTCACCCAGGGTTCGTACCCTCGCGCGCATGATCACGACGCGACGGACGATTTTGAAGGCTGGGGCTCTGGGGATCGGGCTGGCGGCGACGCCGGGATTGTCGTCGGCGGCTCGGCCGCGGCCGACGCGGGTGCTGTTGGCAACCAACGAGCCGTGGGGGACCTATCACGCTCAGCCTCTGCTGGCCGAGGCTCAGCGGCGTGGCTGGGAGCTGGTTCAGGTCGTGCCGGATCTCTCCCAGATCAAGCCGGGTGATCCGGTGCGGGTCGCGACGTTGAACGACGTACCGCAGGCTGATCTACTCGTGGTGAACGGCGCCGAGCCCTGGCCCGCGGATGTCGCGGTGGCGTTGAAGCGGCTCCCGATGGCGGCCAGTTCGCTCGCGTACCTGAAGCCGGTGGAAGCACCGCGCGCGAAGGAGTTCCGGTCGCGGCTCGAGCTGGTGACGGCGGCGTCGCCCGCGGAGTCGGACGTGTTCGCGAAGTACCTCGGCTGGAAGCGGCACGTCCGGATGGTCGGATCGGCACAAACCGACAACCTGCCGGCCTACGCCCCGCAGAAGGACCGGGTGCTCGTGCTCACCAGCGTCACGCACCCCGACCAGACCGGCAACGCCGCGCCCGGCACCCAGCTCCTGCTCGACGCCGCCGCGAAGCTGCAGGCCGCGGGCAAGCACATCGTGGTCGGCCTGCACCCGCGCGAGGACCGGACGCTCTGGGACCAGTACGAGATCAGCGCGCTCGGCTCGGTCCCGGAGTCGGCCACCGCGGAGTGCGCGGTCGGGATCCCCGGCACCGTGTTCCCGATCGTCGCCGCGGTCGGCGTACCGCTGGTCGGTTGTGTGGATCCGAAGCTGCAGGTGCCGGACTACATCCTGAGCGTCTGCTCGTCGACGATCGACGCTCCCGAGCAGGCGGTCGCCGCGATCGCGGACGCGAAGCCGGCCGGCCGGGGCGCGGTGTTCGACGCGGTCGGTCCGATCGGCGGCTCGGCGCGACGGCTGTACTCCGCTTGGCACGCGACGATTCAGAGCACCAGGTGCAACTTCACCGCGGCGACGCCGACCTCGATCCGCTGACCCCAGCCGACGCTCAAGGTGTCGGACTCGATGCCGTCACCGAACACCACCAGGTCCGACTCGGCGGTGATCGTCAACGAGTCCGGTGCCTTGAGCAACCCTTCGGTGTTGTCGGTACCGGTCGCCGGTGACGGCCAGGCCTCGCGGACGAACCAGCACAGCACCGGGTCGGTCGGCGCCGGCAGAGCGAGCGGGCTGCGCCGTTCCTGCCACGCCGAGCGGCACCAGCCGGTCGACCCGGTGCCGGTGCCGACCAGGATCCCGGACGACGACTGCCGCTCGGGCCGCCCGTCCGGGGAGGCCAGCCGGTAACGCGCGGATTGGTGCGTACGGTGCCCGACGTACACCTCGTTCAGGGCCAGCAGCTGCTGACCATCATCGGTGCTCGCGGCAACCATCGTTTGTTCGGCAACGCTCGTGCAGGACAGCAGGTCCGCGATCGCCGCAGGCTCGTGCGGGACGAGTACGCCAGGATTCCGCGACGGCTCAGGGTTGATGCCGATCACCGGCTGCCCGTCCAGGTACTTCGCCACGTTCGCGACCAGCCCGTCCTGGCCGACCGCGATCACCACGTCCTCCGGCCCGAACCCGAACCTGTCGAGATCGTTGCGCTCGGCAACCGCGCGGCGCCAGTCCAGCGGGATGGCGGCCGACACCGTCGCCAGCGCCTCCTGCTGCGCCTGGTGCCGCGCGTCCAGCTCGGCCAGGTCCCGCCCGCGCCCGGCGAGGAAGAACCCGGCCTGCTGGCGCGTCCCGTGCCGAGCGATCAGCTCGGTGAGCTCGGTGGCCCGATGGACGACCACAGCCCGTGGCGGGAGGCTCATCGCTGCTCGGTCAGCTTGGTCAGCAGCGGCGTGATCAGGTCCGGCGTCAGGTTCAGCGTGCCGATCTCCGGCAGCGCGCCCTGCTTGATCGCCATCGCGAGGATCGTGCCCTGGTCGAGTTCGGCGTACGCGTCCAGCAACGCCTTCTCGGCGGCCGCCTCCGCCGCACCGATCACGCGCTTGGCGTCGGCTTCGGCCTCGGCCAGTGCACGCTGCCGGCCGGCCGCGGCGTGGGTCTCGATCTGGCCGGCGGCCGCGGCCTCGGTGGCGCGGGTCCGTTCGTTCTGCCCGCGCTGGTTGACGAGCTGCTCCTCGCGGCGGGCGAGCTCGATCTGGTTCTGCAGTTCGTTCTCCGCGATCGACCGTTCGCGTTCGACGGCGAGCGCGCGCCGTTCGTACGTCGCCTTGTCCGCCGCCTGCTGCACCATCTCGCGGGTGGGGGTCTGCAGTGCCTTCTCGACGTCTCGCTCCGCACGGACAGCGACCACGCGGACGTCCTCGACGCCGATGCCGAGCCCGGTGAGCCGCGCGTCCTCGCGCAGCCCGGTGCCGACCGCCGTACGCAGCGCGGTCATGCCCTCGGACAGCGCCTCGGTCAGCGTCATCCGGGCCAGCAGGTCGAGCGCGGTCTGCTGGGCCAGCTCGGTCAGCAGACCGCCGAGCTGTTCGAGCGGGGTCGACCGCCACTGCCCGGTGTTCGGGTCGATGCCGAAGTCCAGCCGGCTCGCGGCCAGCGCCGGGTCGGTCACCCGGTACGTGACGGTGGCCTGCACAGCGACGTCCTGGAAGTCCTGTGTCCGCCCGTGGAACAGCAGCGGCTGCTCGCGGTCGTCGATCGGGATCTCGCTGAGCGACGAGTTCAGCGCCCGGAACCAGAACGCCTGGCCGGCGCCGTCGTGCGCAAGCTTGCCGTTCCGCAGGTGCCGCACGTGGGTGGTCGGGTTGGCCCGCAGGTGGTTGATGAGGCGGAACCGGGTGATGTCTGCCATCTCTTGCTCTCCTTGTCGTCAGTATGACGATAAGGGTCGAGGTGACTTCTCGTCAAGGTGACGATTAGAGTGGTCGGTATGGATTTCGTGCCGCTCGGGCTGGCTACCGACCTGGTCATCCTGACCGTCCGCGACGGCCGGCTGCAGGTGTTGCTGATCCGCCGCGGCATCCCGCCGTACGTCGGGCAGTGGGCGCTGCCAGGCGGGTTCGTGCGGCCGGACGAGGACCTGGAGACGACCGCCCGCCGCGAGCTGGCGGAGGAGACCGGCCTGTCGGCGGAGCGCATCCACCTCGAACAGATCGCGACGTACGGCGCTCCCGACCGCGACCCGCGTGGCCGGGTGGTGAGCGTCGCGTACCTGGCGCTCGTCCCGGATCTGCCCGTCCCGGTGGCCGGATCGGACGCGGCATCCGCCGGCTGGATCGACGTACGGGACGCGGGCGAGCTGGCGTTCGACCACGGGAGGATCCTCACCGACGGTGTGGAACGGGCCCGCGCGAAGCTGGAGTACTCACCGCTCGCGACCGCGTTCTGCCCGCCGGAGTTCACGATCTCGGAGCTCCGGGGGGTCTACGAGGCCGTCTGGGGTACGCCGCTCGACCCGCGCAACTTCCACCGCAAGGTGACCAAGACCCCCGACTTCGTCGCACCGGCAGGCGCCACCACAACCCGCGACGGCGGACGCCCCGCCCAACTCTTCCATCGCGGCACTGCCACGACTCTCCATCCGCCGATGACGCGAACGTGAGCTCGACGGATCAGGACAGTTGGCGGGTCAGGAGGGCCAGGGATTCGGCGGTGATCAGGTTCGTGTGGGTGCCGGGGGAGGTGCAGGACCAGGCGGCGGCGATCGTGGCGGCTCGGGCGGCTTCGGGCCAGGGGGCGCCGTCGAGGTAGCGGGCCAGGAAGGCGGCCACGTACGCGTCGCCGGCGCCGTTGGTGTCGACGATCGGGCGGTCGGGGAGGTCGATCGCGGGGAAGTGCCGGACCTTCTCCCCGCGGACGTGCAGGTAGCTGCCGTCGGCGCCGGCCATCGCGACCACGACGTCCGCGCGACCGTTGGCGAGGATCCACTCGACGCCGTCGTCGGGGAGCGCGGCCTTCGACACGAACACGATGTCGGACGCGGTCGCGAAGTCCTTGTGGTGGTCGTTGCGGCCGTCCCAGTCGTGCAGGTCGGTGGAGATCGAGCGGTCCGCGGCGATCGCGTCCCCGAGCGCGTCGCGGGCGAAGTCCATGATCGAGACGTGCACGTGCTCGGCGCGGCGGATCAGCGGGCGCCAGAGGTTCGGGTCGACGCGCAGGCCGGCCGGGTGCCGGGCGTCGTACATCGACAGCCGGCGGCCGTCCGGGGCGACCAGGTTGACCGACCGGCGGGTGCCGCTCGGGTGCAGGACGACGCGCAACGGGATGCCGAGCTCCTCGTACGCACGCCGGATCCGCGCGCCCTCCGGGTCGTCGCCGATCACGTCCACCAGCCCGGCGTTCAGCCCGAGCAGGTGGCAGCCGAGCGCGACACCGTGCCCGGTGTGCGCCAGGTATGTCTCGATCGGCTCCACCGGAACCGTGTCCACATCCGCCAACGGCAGGCTCGGCACCCGCACGATCGTGTCGATGCCTACTCCGCCGATGACCAGCACATCCAACTCCACGGGTCCCGTAATACCCGACTTTCGGCAAGGATCACAGGTTTCTTTCGCCAGCTGAACGGACAGTCCACATCCGTACACACTCAGTCCATGCTCAACCGCCGATCGCTCCTGACCTCAGTCCTCCTGACACCGCTCGGCGCCTTCGGCGCCTCACTCGAGAGGGGAGGAGAAGCCACGCCCGCCCCAGGTGGTTCGGCGGCGGGAGTGCCGGTTCGGCTGCCTCGGCCTACTGGGGTGTTTCCTGTTGGGACCACGGAGCTCCATCTCGTGGATCGGGGGCGGGAGGATCCGTTCGTGGGTGGGCGGGACCGGGAGCTGATGGTCAGCGTCTGGTATCCGGCGGCGCGGCGGACGGCGCCTGCGGCGTACCTGCCGCCGCTGACCGCCGAGGTGTACGCCGAGGGCGCGGCGATCGCGCTCCAGCAGCCTGTGGGGACTGTGGACTGGGTGGGAGCGCGGAGCCACGCGGGTCTGCTGGCCCCGGTGCTGCCCGGGAAGCGGCCGGTGGTGTTGTTCTCGCCGGGGTTCGGCGTACCCCGTGGCCTCGCGTCGATCAGCGTCGCCGAACTCGCCAGCCGTGGGTACGTCGTCGTCACCGTGGACCACACGTACGAGGCCGCCGCCGTCGAGTTCCCCGGCGGGCGCGTCGCACTCCAGACCCTCCCGCCCGCGCCGTACGCCCTCCGCGCCCGCAGCACCCGCTACGACGACCTGCGGTTCGTCCTCGACTGTCTCGAGCAGCTCGCCCGCGGCGACAACCCCGACGCCGACCGGCGCCACCTCCCGCCCGGCCTCGGCACGGTCCTCGACCTGCACCGGATCGGCGCGTACGGCCACTCGGCCGGCGGGCTCAGCTCGATCGACCTGCTCGTCGGCGACCCGCGGATCCGCGCCGCGATCGACCTCGACGGCGAACTCGGCTACGGGTACGACGACCCGGCCGACTGCCCGACCGTCGCGAAGGGCACCGGCCGCCCGTTCCTCCTGATGGGCTCCGGCGCCATCGGCCCGGGCCCGCACGACCACCGCACGGACCCGTCCTGGGGCCTGTTCTGGAACAACTCGAACGGCTGGAAGCGCGACCTGAACCTCCCCGACGGCCGGCACTACAGCTTCGTCGACCACCAGGCCCTGATCCCGTGGTTCCAGCGGTTCTTCCCGGTCCCGCCGGACCTTGTCGAGAACACCGTCGGTACGGCGGACGCGGGCAAGGTACTCCGCGCCCTCCGCAGCTACGTCCCGGCGTTCTTCGACCAGCACCTCCGGCACCGCCCGACGCCGGCGATCTGGCGCCGGGCGCTGCCGGAGACGGCGTTCATTGCTTGATCGGCGCCCCGGTCTTCTCCTGGAGCTCGTCGAACGTGACGCCTTCGGCGAGCTCCACCAGTCGCAGGCCGTCGTCGGTCACGTCGAGCACCGCGAGATCGGTGATGATCCGGTTGACCACCCCGCGGCCCGTGTACGGCAGGTCGCACTCCGCGAGGATCTTGTGCGAGCCGTCCTTGGCGACGTGCTCCATCAGCACGATCACCTTCTTGGCGCCGTGCACCAGGTCCATCGCGCCACCCATCCCCTTGACCATCTTGCCGGGGATCATCCAGTTCGACAGGTCGCCGGTCGCCGACACCTGCATCGCACCCAGGATCGCGGCGTCGATCGCGCCGCCGCGGATCATCCCGAAGGACAGCGCCGAGTCGAAGAACGATGCCCCGGGCAACGTCGTGACGGTCTCCTTGCCGGCGTTGATCAGATCCGGGTCCTCCTCGCCCTCGACCGGGTACGGCCCGACGCCGAGGATCCCGTTCTCGGACTGCAGGACGACCGTGACGCCCTCCGGGATGTAGTTCGGCACCATGGTCGGCAGCCCGATGCCGAGGTTCACGTACTGCCCGTCCTCGAGCTCGGCCGCGGCCCGGGCCGCCATCTGCTCACGCGTCAACGGCATCTCAGGCATCCTTCCGGGGTTGGACCGTACGCTTCTCGATCGGCTTCTCGATGTCCTTGCCGACAGCAACGACACGCTGCACGTAGACGCCCGGCAGGTGGATCGAGTCCGGGTCCAGCTCACCAGGCTGGACCAGCTCCTCGACCTGCGCGATCGTCACCCGGCCTGCCATCGCGGCCAGCGGGTTGAAGTTCCGCGCGCTGCGGTCGAAGACCAGGTTCCCGTGGGTGTCGCCCTTGAGCGCGTGCACCAGCCCGAAGTCGGTGGTGATCGACTCTTCCAGGACGTACGTCGTCCCGTTGATCTCCCGGGTCTCCTTCGGCTCCGACGCCTTCGCGACCGACCCGTCGGAGTTGTACTTCTGCGGCAGGCCGCCCTCGGCGACCTGGGTGCCGACGCCGGCCAGCGTGTAGAAGGCCGCGATCCCGCAGCCGCCCGCGCGCAGCTTCTCGGCCAGCGTGCCCTGCGGCGTCAGCTCGACCTCGAGCTCGCCGTGCAGGAACTGCCGGGCGAACTCCTTGTTCTCCCCGACGTACGACGAGGTCATCTTGGCGATCCGCTTGTCGCCGAGCAGGATGCCGAGGCCCCAGCCGTCGACGCCGCAGTTGTTCGACACGACGGAGAGTCCGGACACCCCCTTGTCGTGCAGCGCCCTGATCAGCTCCATCGGGTTGCCGGACAACCCGAATCCGCCGACCGCGAGGCTCGCCCCGTCCTCGATGTCCGCCACCGCTTCCTGCGGCGACCCGTACGTCTTGTCCATCAGCTGCTCCGTTGCAGTCGGTCCGATTCGCTCCCGACTCTAACCAGCACGGCAGCCCGCCGCGATGTGGCTGACCACACAGTCGTGCCCGGGGATATCCCGGCCGCTCCTACGCCGACGCTTCGGACGCGTTCAGGGCGGCCAGTTCGTGCAGCGCCTCGAAGTGCGCGTCGGGCAGCTCAGGGATCGTCAGTACGGCGGACAGGTGCGCCCGTGCCGCCGGGAGGTTCCCTGAACCGCGCAGAGCCCGCCCTAGCCCGATCCGGGCAGCTGCCACGGTCTCGGGGAGGTCCGCGTGCTCACCGATGGACAAGGCCCGGCTGTAGTCCTCGTGAGCGTCCTCGAGCTTGCCCAGCCGCCGGTAGAGGTCAGCACGCTCGCACAGCAGCAGTGCGGTCTCCTCAGTGAGGCACAGGTGCTCTGCCTGCTCCAGGGCCTCGGTAGTGACGTCCAGGGGCTCGTCAACGACCTGTCGGAGCGCAGTGAGCGCCAGGAACATGCCCCAGCGGTCCTCCAGCATCCGGAACCGGCCCAGCGCCGTACGTAGCGCCTGTGCAGCCTCACCGGGAGGCCCTGGCGTCGTGAGACCCGGGTACCCGCGGCACAGCTCCACAGCGGCCCGTGTCCACGCGTCGCCGCTCTCGTTCCGCTCCAGCACCTCGTCGACCACCTCGGCCGGCTCGAACGGCCCGAAGACGAGTGACCACAGCAGCACGGTCACGGAGTACTGGAACGGCCCAGTGGCCGTGAGGACGATCTGCTGGGCGAGCTCGACCTGCTCCTGCTCCGCGGAGGCGGCGCCGTGGATCACGGCCAGCAGGTACTCCTCGTCCAGGCCGACCGGGACCGTCCGGCCGAGCATGCTGAGCACGCGCTCGGCCGCCGCCGCAGCCTCGTCCTGGAGCCCGTGCGACCACCAGTACGCCGAATAGCGCGCGACCAGCCGGAGGGCGGTCCGCAGGTCGCTCTCGCACGCGCGTTCGATCGCGCTGACGACCTGGTCCGCCTCCAGCCCGTGTGGTTCGCCGGAGCCCCCCAAGTTCACGTGCTTCATTGTCTCCCGGTCGTGTTAACGCCGTGTCACGGGCCCCTGGAAACGGAGCACACCCCACGTCGACGGCTGGTGCATGTCCTCGATTCCCTGCGGTGACCAGACCCAGAACTCGATCTCCTCACCCTTCACGTAGGCGCCGTCCACGACCTCGTGCGGCCACTGGCAGCGCATCAGGTTCATCCGCCACTCGTCCCCGGGGTCCGGGGGTGTGGCGCGCCCTTCGTTGTACGCCGCCAGGTCCGCCCACGGTACGGCGAGCTCCACGGTCCAGCCCTTGTCCGTGTCCGACGGGTCGTTGAGCGTGCCGTCGACGTGGATCGCGGTCCGCAGGCCGGGCAGGTTCGTCGGGTCGATCGGGACGCCGCCGTCGACGTACGGCTTGGGCAGCGTGAGCTCCCAGATCGTGCCGAGCGGGTTGATCTCGAACTCGTAGTAGTTCTGGCCGTCGCCGTCCGGGTCGAGGAACAGCTCGAAGTTGTTCTCGAAGTACAGCCGGCTGTTGTGCTCGGTCATCGTCGACCAGACGTGCGGCTCCTCGAGCTCGCCGCCGACGTACAGGTACTGGTCGTCGTACATCAGCTTCGACCGGGTCCGGAACCGCGGCGCCGGGCCGTCGGCGATCGGCACGAAGTCGGTGGTCCAGGCAGCGGACTCCCACGCCGGGTCGGTCAGGGTGCCGTCCAGGTTCGGCGCGGTGGCCGTCCGGCGGCACTCGTAGACGGGCAGGTCAGGCATCGGCACGCTCCAGCAGTCGGGCGACGAGATTGGCGAGCAGGAAGGTGATCGCGGTCAGCACCGGCACGACGGCGATGATCCACGGCGAGTCCAGGTGACCGGTGAGGAACGCGACGACCAGCGCGACCATGAAGGCCACGCCGAGGAACGGGATCAGCCGCGGGTGCGGCATCGCCAGCCGGCTCAGCGCGAGCCCGCCGAGCACCATCGTGACGACCACGATCAGCACCAGCAGCGGCAGTCCCAGCGCACCGCAGTTCGTGGTGTCGCGGAACCGCTCGCAGCCGCGTTCGCTCAGCCAGATCCCGGCGATGGTCGCGAACCCGCAGAGCAGCCCGACCACGGCCAGAATCAGTGCCGGCGGCAACGGCGGGGCGTCGTACCGTCCCGAACGCTGCTCTTCGGCCTCGTCGCCGTCCTCCTCCTGGCTCATTGCCGCAGGTTATCGGGCTCCCAGAGAGTTAGCGATGGCATCGCGCACGTCGGTTTCACTCGGTACGGCGATACCCTGCTCGGCCGCGAGCTCCGCGAGCGAGACCATCGTCACGTCGTGCAGCCCGCAGCTCGTGAACGTGTGAAACACGGTCATGTCCGGGGCGACGTTCACCGAGAACCCGTGGCTGGTCACCCCGCGCCGGATCCGCATGCCGATCGAGCACAGCTTCCGCCCGTCCGCGGTCCACACCCCGACCAGGCTGCTCGCGCCCTTCGGCGTGTCCCGGCGTACCAGCGGGAACCCGAGCGAGCCGAGCGCCTCGATCAGGCCGTTCTCGACCCAGCGGACGACGTCCACCGGGCCGCGCCGGTGCAGGTCGATGACCAGGTACCCGACCAGCTGGCCGGGGCCGTGGTACGTCGCGAAGCCGCCGCGGTCGACCTCCACCGTCGGAATGCCGGCCGCCTCCGCGGGCAGGTCGTCGAGGACCGTCCGCGGGCCGTACGTGATCACCGGCGGATGACTCAGCAGGAACAGCCGGTCCTCGGCCTTCCCCGCGACCCGCTCCTCGACCCAGCCGCGCATGTCCTTCGCCGCGACGTCGTACTCCACCTCACCGAGATCAACCCGCTGCATACGTTCAGGTTAGGCCGTACGGTGCGCGGTGCAGGATGTCGTACAGCACCTGGCGGTAGACCTTGCTGCCTTCCGGCTGCAGCCACGCGTGCAGCTCGCGTGCGGCGGACTGCGACGCCAGACAGGTGACCTTGGCATCAGCACGGTCCTGGGTCCGGACTGTGCCGCCCGTGTCCGGGTGAACGACCAGGAAGCCGCGGACGTCCACCTGGCGCAGCCGGCCGCGCCAGGACTCGACAGCAGCCTCGAGAGCGGGTGCCGGGCTCTGCAAGGGCTGCCCGTTGAGCTGGAGGCCACCGTAGGCGTCCAGCGAGTACGTCCCGCCGGGGCCGACGATCGAGACGATCAACGCGGCACGGTGGCCGTTGAGCAGCAGGTGGTCGACAACCATCGCCCCGAGCTGCGCACCGTTCACCAGCTTCGCCCCGGGCAGCGCGGTGAGCACCGGGTCCAGGAGGTTCGCCGTACGTCGCTGGAGCAAGGCGTCGTACGGCGAAATCGACGCGGCCAGCGTGTCGTCGACGAGCGGCTCGCCCGGCTTACCCCAGAGATTGAACTCGAACGCCGCCTGCCGATCGATAACGCGATCCAGCTCGTGGTACTTCGACCACCGGCCGGTCAGGAAGCGGGTGATCACGAGCCCGGCGACCAGTGCGGCGATCACAACTCGATCGAGGACGGTCACCCCGTCCTTCGCGAACAGCAGCATCAGCAGATACAGGACTGCGGTCAGGACGCCGAGCACCTTGAGCAGCAGGCGGAGCGGCAGTCGCCGGCTCCAGTGGGGCGGAGCCGCGAGGACGATCATCCCGACCACGCCGACGCCGAGGGCGACGTCCCAGGCATCGTGAACACCGGTGCTGACGAAGACGCCGACGGCCAAGGCGGTCCAGCCCACCAGCGCCACCAGGGCGGGGATCCGCCACTGGCCGAAGGTCGGGTAGATCAGCACCGGGCCGACGCCGTCCGGCCGCACCGGGTCCGGGCCGGACGGCTCGCTGGACCACGGTTGGTCGGTCGACCAGGTCCATTGCGGTTCAGGCTGCCGCGGTGGCTCGGGCGCCGGCGGGGGCGGCGGTGGGGTCGCGTGGCCGGCGAGAGAGCGGTCGTACGCGGCCCGCTTCGCCGGATCCGAGAGCGTGCTCCACGCCTCCTGCACGAGCCGGAACAGCGCCGCGTTGCCGCCCTGGTCCGGGTGCACCTTCAGGGCCATCTTCCGGTACGCCGACTTGATCTCCGCCGCACTGGCCGAGCGCTCGACGTTCAGCACCTCGTAGTGATCGGCCCCGCTCAACCCCGCACCTCCGAGACACGTCCGAACGCACTGAGGGTCAGTCACCGCAGTGACTGACCCTCAATGGTGGTCGGGCTGACAGGATTTGAACCTGCGACCTCTTCGTCCCGAACGAAGCGCGCTACCAAGCTGCGCCACAGCCCGAAGTCGCGAGTAGCTTACATGGGCTCAGCGTCCGGACGAAATCGGGTTTGTCCGGGGCACCAGAGTGAGCAGCGTCGCCTCCGGCCGGCAGGCGAATCTGACCGGCGCGTACGGCGACGTACCGAGGCCCGCCGAGACGTGCAGATCGGCCTGGCGGCCGTTGTATCCCCAGGTCGAGAGGCCCTTCACGCGGGACGTGTCGAGGTCGCAGTTCGTCACCAGCGCGCCGTAGACCGGGACCGCCAGCTGGCCGCCGTGGGTGTGGCCGGCGAGGACCAGCGGGTACCCGTCGCCGACGAAGCCGTTCAGCACCCGCTGGTACGGCGCGTGCGTGACGCCGATCGACAGGTCCGCCGCCGGGTCGACCTCACCGGCGACCTCGTCGTACCGGTCGCGCCTGATGTGCGGGTCGTCGGTGCCGGCGAAGTCCAGGCGCAGGCCGTTCACCTTGAGCGTGGCCTTCGCGTTGTTCAGGTCGGTCCAGCCGGCGCCGGTGAACGCGCGGCGCATCTCCTCGAACGGGAGGTCCGGGCCGTGCGGCTTGTGGCGCTGCTTGTTCGCGGGCAGCAGGTACTTGCCCGGGTTCTTGAAGTGTGGCTTCCAGTAGTCGTTGGAGCCGAACACGAACACGCCGGGCAGGTCGAGCAGGTCGCCGTACGCCCGGAGCAGCGGACGGACCGACTCCTCGTTGGAGATGTTGTCGCCGGTGTTGACGACCAGGTCCGGCTCCAGCGCGGCGAGATCGTTCACCCAGCGGATCTTCCGCTCCTGCGTCGGCATCAGGTGCAGGTCGGACAGGTGCAGCACCTTCAGCGGCGCCGTACCCTCCGGCAGCACCGGCACGGTGAAACGCCGCAGCGTGTACCACCGCACCTCGATCCCGGCGGCGTACGCGACACAGGCGGCTCCGAGCGCTGTGACCGCCGCGGTGGTCTTCAGGGCGGTCCTCGCGAAACTCATTCCTCCAGCCTGCCACAATCTCTGGTATGTCCAACTCCGGAATGAAGCAGCGCCTGCACGACGACATGACCGCCGCCCTGAAGGCGCGCGACGAGATCCGCAAGTCCACGCTGCGGATGGCGCTCACCGCGATCACCAAGGCGGAGGTGTCCGGCAAGGAGGCCCGCGAGCTCAGCGACGCCGAGATCGTCGACGTGCTCAGCTCCGAGGCGAAGAAGCGCCGCGAGTCCGTCACCGCCTACCGTGACGCCGGCCGCGCCGAACTCGCCGACAAGGAACAGGCCGAGGCGGACATCCTCGCCGAGTACCTCCCCGAGCAACTCACCGAGGACGAGATCAAGGCCCTGGTCACCGAAACCATCGCCGCCACCGGCGCCGCCGAACTCGGCCCCCGCGGCATCGGCAAGGTCATGGGCGCCCTCCAACCCAAGACCAAGGGCAAGGCCGACGGCGCCGTCGTCTCCGCCGAGGTGAAACGCCAGCTCGGAGCATGAGAAAGGGCCTCGTCCGTCGCCGGACGAGGCCCTTCTGCTTTAACCGTGACCGCGGCCGCCACCACCGCCGCCCCCACCGCAGTTGGGGTACTTCGGGTTCCACGGTGGGCAGTTCGGGTTGATGGTGGTGGTGGTCTTCGGGGGTTTCGGGGTGTTGGTCGAGCTCGGCTGGTTCTTCTTGCTGCCGTTGGAGATGTAGATCGTGACCAGGGAGCCGGCCGGGGCGCCGTCGCGTTGGCGCGGGTCGGTGTAGGCGACGGTGCCGGCGGTCTCCTCGGAGTTCACCGTGCCGGAGGCGATCGTGACCTGGAAGCCCATCTGCTTGAGCTTGTTCGAGGCGTCCTGCGGGCTCATGCCGTTCACGAACGGCAGGTCCGTGACGTCACCCCGCTGAGTCTTGTCCGACGGCGCCACGAAGTGCGTGGTCGGGTACCCCTGCAGCGCGGCCTTCATCGCGGCTTCCCAGATCGGTCCGGCAGTGCCGGATCCGGATGCGTCGTTGATCTGCTTGCCGTTGAGTGTCTGGCCCTCCAATTCCGAGTACGGCAGCGAGGCGTCGGCCACTGTCGCGGCCGCGGCGAGCTTCGTCGAGTAACCGGCGTACCAAACGGCCTTTGCCTGGTTGATGGTTCCGGTCTTGCCGGCCAGGTCGCTGTTGCCGAACTTCAGCTTGCCGCCTGTGCCGTCCGGCTCCATGACCTGGTGGAGGACGGCGTTGACGCCGTCGGCAACCCCCTGTGCCAGCACCTGCTTGCAGTTCGCGCCCGGGAGGTTGACCGCCTTGCCTGCCGAGTCCTTGACCGAGGTGACCACCCACGGGGAGCAGTACATACCGCGGGCGGCGAAGGCAGCGTAGGCGTTCGCGAGCTGCAGCGGTGTGACGTAGTCGACGCCCAGGGTCATCGATGCAACCTGCTGCAGCGGTTGGAGGTTCTGCGCGTTGTACATCCCCAGGTCGCCGGCCAGTTTCGCGATGGGGCACAGGCCGACCCGGAGCGACAGTTGCAGGAAGTAGGTGTTGGTCGACTTCTGCGCGGCCTGGATCATCGTCGGATCCGGAACGTTGTGCGTGGAGTTCTTCGGCGAGTAGCCCTCCGGGATCTTCCGCGGGCCGTCACACGTCGTGTACTTCATCCCGCCCATGTCCAGCGGGCTGGGAGAGTTGATCTTGTAGTTCAGCGGGATACCCGCCTGAATGGCGGCGGCGATCGTGAACGCCTTCATCGTCGAGCCGTTCTGGAAGCCGCCGTACCCGCCCTGGTAGGTCTTCGGGGCGTTGTAGTTGTACGCCGTCTGCCCGCGCTTGCTGCCGTACTGCCGGCTCTGCGCCATCGCCTTCACCAGGCCGGTGCCGGGCTCGACGATCGTGATCGCGGCGATCGCGTCGTCGGTCGGCTTCGAGTGGGTGTCGATGGAGCGCTGCGCGTCCGCCTGGATCTTCGGGTCCAGCGAGGTCTTGATCGTGAGGCCGGCGGTCTTGATGTAGTTGGACCGGTCGGTCTTGGTCTTGCCGAAGGTCGGGTTGTTCTCGAGTTCACCGACGACGTACTCGCAGTAGAACGGGTACGGGCCGTTGGCGCAGCCGAGTTTGTTGGGGCGGACCTTGTTCGGGTCGATGACCGGGGTCTTGAGGGCCGAGTTGGCCTGGGCGACCGAGATCACGTTCAGCTGCAGCATCCGGCGGATGACCACGTCGCGGCGCTCCTTGGCGCGCTTCGCGTTGTTGGTCGGGTCGTAGCCCGTCGGGTTCTTCACCAGGCCGGCGAGCATCGCGGCCTGCGGGAGCGTGAGGTTCTTCGCGTCCACCGAGAAGTAGTGCTGGGCGGCGGCCTGGATGCCCCAGGCGCCGTCGCCGAAGTTCGCCAGGTTCAGGTACTTCTCGAGGATCTCGTTCTTCGAGTACTGCTTCTCGACCGCGATCGCGTACCGCAGCTCGGCGACCTTGCGCTGGTACGTGTCGGCGGTCGCGGCGGCGACCTCCTCGGGGGTCTTCGCCTTCTCGACCAGGCTGACCTTCACGTACTGCTGGGTGATGCTCGAACCGCCCTGCTGGATGCCGCCCGAGGACTGGTTCTGCAGCAGCGCGCGCAGGGTGCCCTTGAGGTCCAGCGCGCCGTGCTCGTAGAACCGGTCGTCCTCGATCGCGACGATCGCCTTCTGCATGATCGGCGCGACGTCCTTGAGCTTCACCGGCACCCGGTTCTGCTCGGCCAGCGTCGCGATCACCGTGCCGTCCGCGGCCAGGATCGTGCTCTTCTGTTTCAGCGGTACTTCGTCGAACTGCTGCGGCAGGTCCTGCAGCGTCGCGGAGGTCTTCTCCGTGGTGAATCCGGCAAGGCCGGCGAACGGGACGGCGAGACCGGCAGCCAACGCCCCCGACAGCACGCTCACCCCGAGGAACAGAACCACAGATTGGACGACTCCCCGGTCGCCCTTTTCCCTGACGCGCATGGTTATAGAGACTACGGGATCGCCCGTTTGGGTTACGGCCACGCGTATGAGTTCAGTCACAGCCGCTGGACAAAGTTCATCCAAAAGGAGGAAAGGGCCCGGCGACACGCCCGGGCCCTTCTCCGTACTGCGTTATGCGGCGTACTGGTGTGCCTGCACCTCGGCCGGCTCCAGCGCCAGGTCCAGCACCTCGCGGACGTCGCTCACCGGGTGAACGGTCAGCTCCGCGAGCACGGACGCCGGTACGTCCTCCAGGTCCGGCTCGTTCCGCTTCGGGATCAGGATCGTGGTGAGCCCGGCCCGGTGCGCGGCGAGCAGCTTCTGCTTCACGCCACCGATCGGGAGCACCCGTCCGGTCAAGGACACCTCACCGGTCATCGCGACCTCCGAACGGACCGGCCGTCCGGACAGCAGCGACGCCAGCGCCGTTGTCATCGTCACACCCGCCGACGGTCCGTCCTTCGGGACGGCACCGGCCGGTACGTGGATGTGGGCGTTCCGCTCGGCGAGGTCGCCGACCGGGAGTCCCAGCTCCGCGCCGTGCGAGCGCAGGTACGACAGGGCGATCTGCGCCGACTCCTTCATCACGTCACCCAACTGCCCGGTCAGCGTGACTCCGGTCGGGCCGGTCTCCTTGTCGGCCAGCGACGCCTCCACGAAGAGCACGTCACCACCCGCACCTGTCACCGCGAGCCCGGTCGCCACACCCGGCAGCGCCGTACGCTCCGCCGACTCCGGCGTGAACTTCGGCGAACCCAGGTACTCCTTCAGGTTGTCCGCGCCCACCGTCAGCGCACCGAGGTCTTCGCCCAGGGCCAACCGAGCCGTCACCTTCCGCAGTACGCGCGAGATCGAGCGCTCCAGCTGCCGTACGCCGGCCTCCCGGGTGTACTCACCCGCGAGCACCCGGAGTGCCGAGTCCTCGACGGACACCTCGTCCGCCGTCAGGCCCGCCCGCTCCAGCTGACGCGGGAGCAGGTGGTCACGGGCGATGGTGACCTTCTCGTCCTCGGTGTATCCGTCCAGCTGCACCAGCTCCATCCGGTCCAGCAACGGCGCCGGGATGGAGTCCAGCACGTTCGCCGTGGCCAGGAACACCACGTCGGACAGGTCCAGCTCGACCTCCAGGTAGTGGTCCCGGAAGGTGTGGTTCTGCGCCGGGTCCAGGACCTCCAGCAGAGCCGCGGTCGGGTCGCCCCGGTAGTCCGCGCCCACCTTGTCGATCTCGTCCAGCAGTACGACGGGGTTCATCGAACCGGCCTCGGTGATGGCCCGGACGACCCGGCCCGGCAGCGCACCGACGTACGTCCGCCGGTGACCGCGGATCTCGGCCTCGTCCCGCACACCACCCAGAGCGACCCGGACGAACTTCCGTCCCATCGCCCGTGCCACGGACTCACCCAGCGAGGTCTTACCCACACCAGGAGGCCCGACCAGGGCCAGTACGGCGCCACTGCGGCGGCCGCCGACGACACCGAGACCACGGTCCGCGCGACGACGCCGTACGGCCAGGTACTCCGTGATGCGCTGCTTCACGTCGTCCAGTCCGGCGTGGTCCGCGTCCAGCACGGCCCGCGCCTCGCGGATGTCGTAGCTGTCCTCGGTCCGCTCGTTCCACGGCAGCTCGAGGACGGTGTCCAGCCAGGTCCGGATCCAACCGACCTCGGGGGACTGGTCGGACGTCCGCTCGAGCTTGTCGACCTCCGTGAGCGCGGCCTTGCGGACGTGCTCCGGCAGATCGGCCGCCTCGACGCGGGCCCGGTAGTCCTCCTCCTCGGACTCGGCCTTGCCGTCCAGCTCGGCCAGTTCCTTACGGATCGCGGCCATCTGCTGGCGCAGCAGGAACTCCCGCTGCTGCTTCTCCATACCCTCCTGGACGTCCTTCTGGATCGTCTCGGAGACCTCGAGCTCGGCGAGGTGGTCCTTCACCCAGCCGATCAGCTTCTCCAGCCGCTCGGAGACGTTCGCGTTCTCCACCAGCCAGGACTTCTGCTCGTTGCTCAGGTACGACGCGTAGCCGGCCAGGTCGGACAGCTCCGACGGGTCGTCCACCTGCTTGATCGAGTCGATGACCTGGTACGCGCCGCGACGCTGCAGCACGGAGGTCGTCAGGGTCTTGTACTCCCGGGCCAGCTCCGCCGAGCGGTCGTCGGTGATCTCGTGCATCACCGTCGCGCCCACCCAGAGCGCAGCACCCGGTCCGGTCGTCCCGGCGCCGATCCGGACCCGCTGGGCACCCCGGATCACGGCCGCCTGGGCACCGCCCGGCAGCCGGCCGATCTGCTCGATCTCACCGAGCGTCCCGGCCTTCGCATATTTCCCGTCCAGTCGCGGCACCAGGAGTACCTGGTCCTGACCCGCGGCCTGCGCGGCGTCGATCGCCGCCCGGGCCTCGCTGTCGGCGAGTCGGACCGGCACGACCATCCCGGGCAGGACCACGACGTCGTCCAGCGGCAGTACCGGAAGATTCAACGTATCGGTCACGCTGTCACACCCTTTTCCAAGATTGAGTCTGACTGGCTCAACCATGGGTGTAAGCAAGTAATTCCCGGCCCGGTTTCACCGTGGGCGAACGTTGTCGGATCCGGGCTGTCGGATCCGCCGGGTTCTGTTCGTGGAGATATCGACGCGGGCAACGAGTCCGCTACCGAGACCACTTACGGAGCAGCCATGAGCCAATACATCATCTACTTCAACCAGCAGTGGGTGGGCGGTCACAGCGAGGAGTGGTTCAAAGGGCGCGGTCCGCTCGCCAAGGCGGTGGTGCAAGAGATGAAGGACGCCGGCGTCTATGTGTTCGCCGGTGGACTGGAAGAGGACATCGACAAGGCCTTCAGTGCCGACGCGACGAGCGGCAGGCTCGAGCTCACCGACGGCCCGTTCGCCGAGACCAAGGAGTTCCTGGGCGGCCTCACCGTCGTCGACGTCGCCGATGACGACGCGGCCAAGCTGTGGGCCGGCAAAGTCGCCGAGGCGTGCGGCTGGCCCCAGGAGGTCCGCCAGATCGGCTGACGTCCGCGCTACCGGGTGAGCAGCTCCCCGATCGTCCGCAGTCCCGCGAGGTCGTGCACGTCGTCGGCCAGGGCGGGCACCTCGACGGTGCGGATCGCCCGGTGGCCGCGGCGGAAGCGGTCGGCCCGCTTGTGGTCGCCGACGACCTGCTGCATCTTGTCGGCGTGCAGACGCAGTACGGCAGCCGTCAGCGGCGACTTGTCCGCTTCCTCGAGCTTCTCGGCCGCCGCGAGTGACCGCTCGGCCGACAGCTCCGGCGCCTGCGTGGTCGTGACCCGGTTCAGCACGACGCCGGCCAGCGGCATTCCCTCGGCCCGCAGGCGCTCCGCGAAGTACGACGCCTCCCGCAGCGCGTCGTTCTGCGGAGCGGCCACCACGAGGAACGCGGTGTGCGGCTCGCGCAGCAACGCCACCGTCTGCTCGGCCCGCTGCCGGAACCCACCGAAGAGCGTGTCGAAAGCAGCAACGAACGTCTGTACGTCGGTCAGCACCTGGGCGCCGAGCACCTTGTTCAGCACCGACATCGCCATGTTCACGCCGGCCGACATCAGCTTGAACGGACCTCTCGCGGGCGCCAGGAGCAGCCGGAGGAAGCGGCCCTCCAGCAGCGAGGCCAGCCGCTCGGGGGCGTCCAGGAAGTCCAGTGCGGACCGCGACGGCGGAGTGTCGACGATGATCAGGTCCCAGTCGCCGGTCCGCTCGGCCTGGTGGTGCAGCTGCCCGAGCTTCTCCATCGCCATGTATTCCTGCGTCCCCGCGAACGACGACGACAGTGCCTGGTAGAACGGGTTCGCGAGGATCTGCTCGGCCTTCTCCGGCGTCGCGTGCTGCAGCACGACGTCGTCGAACGTCCGCTTCATGTCGAGCATCATCGCGTCCAGCCGGCCGCCGTTCTTCGGGTTCGCCCCGGCCACCGCGCGCGGGACGTTGTCCAGCTCGGTCAGCCCGAGCGACTGCGCCAGCCGCCGGGCCGGGTCGATCGTCAGTACGACGACCTTCCGCCCGCGCTCGGCCGCCCGCAGCCCGAGGGCGGCCGCCGTCGTGGTCTTGCCGACGCCGCCCGCACCGCAGGTGACGACGATCCGCGTCGTGGGGTCGTCGATCAACGCATCGAGATCAAGCTCGCTCATCCGCGCAACTCCTCGGCGAGGTCGAGCAGGGCCCCTTGGTCGATTCCCTCGGGCTGGAGCCTCAGCTCGGTCACCTTCTTGCCCAGGGCATCGATCCGGTCGCGGTTCTCGCGTTCCAGCCCGACCCGGACGGCGTGGTCGTGGGCTTCGGCCCCGAGCGTCCCGACCAGGCCGTCGCCGATCGTCAGCCCGGCCGCCTTCAGCCCGCGGGTGAGCTCGGCGGCGGGCAGTTTCTCCTTCACCGCAAGGGCCAGTGCGTCGTCGTCGAGCGGGCTCTTCCGGACCATGTTCACCACGATCGACCCGATCCGCAGGTCCAGCTTCTCCAGTTGCTCGGCCGCGTCCAGCGTCTCCTGGACCGGCATCTCCTCGAGCAGCGTGACCAGGTGGATCCGGGTGATGTCGGAGCGCATCATGCCCATGATCGCGTCCGCCTGGTTCCGGATCGGGCCGACCTTGGCGAGGCCGGCGACCTCGGTGTTCACGTTCAGGAACGGCGCGATCCGCCCGGTCGGCGGCGCGTCCAGGACGACGGCGTCGTACGCGAGCTTCCCGTGCACCTTCCGGCGGGTCGCCTCGTACACCTTGCCGGTCAGCAGTACGTCGCGCAGGCCCGGGGCGATCGTGGTGACGAAGTCGATCGCGCCGACCTTCTCGAGCGCCTTCCCGGCGCGGCCGAGGTGGTAGTACATGTCGAGGTACTCGAGCAGCGCGGCCTCGGCGTCCACGGCCAGCGCGAACACCTCCCCGCCGCCGGGGCCCTGCGCGATGCGGCGTTCGACGTACGGCAACGGAGGGACGTCGAAGAGCTGGGCGAGGCCCTGCCGGCCCTCCACCTCGCAGAGCAGCACCCGCTTGCCCTCCTCGGCCAGGGCCAGGGCCATAGCGGCCGCAACGGTCGTCTTCCCGGTGCCCCCCTTACCGGTGACCACGTGCAGTCGCGCCATAGGTCCCAGGGTAGGGCGTGGCCCAGGACACAGCGTTAGAGTCCCGTCCTATGAAGAAGTTCGAGTACTTCACCGCGCCGCTGCTGGTCCACTCGACCAAGGAGATCCTGGACAACTTCGGCCAGGACGGCTGGGAGCTGGTCCAGGTCGTCCCGGGCATGAACCCGGAGAACCTGGTCGCCTACTTCAAGCGGGAGATCGAGGACAAGTGAGCCACCCGGAAGAGAAGCTGGCCGAGCTCGGCCTGAAGCTGCCCGAGGTGGCCAAGCCGGTCGCCGCGTACGTCCCGGCCGTCCGGACCGGAAACCTCGTCTACACGTCGGGCCAGCTGCCGCTCCGCGAGGGCACCCTGATCGCCACCGGCAAGGTCGGCGACGCCGTCACGCCCGAGGTGGCCAGCGAGTGCGCCCAGCAGTGCGCGCTGAACGCGCTCGCCGCGGTCAAGGCGGAGATCGGTGACCTGGCGAACGTGAAGCGGATCGTCAAGGCGGTCGCGTTCATCGCCTCCACGCCCGACTTCACCGGCCAGCCGCAGGTCGCCAACGGCGCCTCCGAGCTGTTCGGCCAGGTCTTCGCCGAAGCCGGCGCCCACGCCCGCAGCGCCGTCGGCGTCCCGGTCCTCCCCCTCGACGCCCCCGTCGAGGTCGAACTGATCGTCGAGGTCAACTGATCCGCCGGTGTCGGCGGGCCGTCCCGCGGGGATCCGGCCGGTGATGCGCGACCTGCGGTCGCAGCTGATGACCGGCCGGATGGCCGAGGTCGCCCTCGAGTACGCCCGCGGCACCCGGACGCCGTCCGCACCCCGGCCGGCGTCCACCGTCGTCCTGCTCCGCGACGTGTCCGCGGGGCCCGGGGACGCGGCGTCGGCGGCGGGGCTCGAGCGCTCGGCGAGTGGGGTGGAGGTGTACTTGTTGCGGCGGCAGCGGACGATGGCGTTCGCGGCGGGGATGACCGTGTTCCCGGGCGGGCGCGTCGACCCGACCGACTCGACGGTGGCGGACTCGTGGTCCGGGCCCGCGCCGGAGTGGTTCGGGGAGCGGCTGGGGTGTTCCGCGGAGACGGCGGCGGCGTACGTCGCGGCGGCGGTGCGGGAGACCTTCGAGGAGTCCGGCGTACTGCTGGCCGGCCCGTCGCCGGACGCCGTGGTGGGGGACACGACCGGCGACGACTGGGAACGTGACCGGGTCGCGCTGGAGTCCCGCGAGCTCGGGTTCTCGGAGTTCCTGCACCGGCGGGGGCTGCTGCTCCGCGCGGACCTGCTCGCGCCGTGGACGCACTGGATCACCCCGGAGTTCGAGCCGAAGCGCTACGACACCGCGTTCTTCGTCGCGGCCCTTCCCGCCGGGCAGGTCACCCGGGACGTGACCAGCGAATCCGACCAGGTCACCTGGATCCGCCCGGCGGACGCGGTGACGGCGGTCGACGCGGGCGAGATGCTGATGCTGCCTCCGACGTACATCTGCTGCCACGACCTCACGCGGTACGGCGACGTACCGGCGATCCTGGCCGCGGCCGGCGACCGCGAGATCCGCGCGATCATGCCCACGGTGCGCGTCGACGGCGACCAGGCCTATCTGGAGACGACATGAGAGTCACCGACTTCGCGACCCTGATCCGCGCCGCCAACCCCGGCCCGATGACGCTGGACGGCACCAACACCTGGATCCTGCGTGCCCCCGGCGCCGAGCAGTCCGTGGTCGTCGACCCGGGCCCCATGCTCGAGGACCACCTCCGCGCGGTCCTCGACGAGGCCGGCCCGGTCGCCGTCGTACTGCTCACCCACAAGCACCACGACCACTCCGAGGGCGCCGCGTGGTTCGCGAACCAGGCGGGCTGCGGCGTCCGCGCGGTGGACCCGGAGTTCCGGATCCCGACCGACCACGCGCACGGTCTCGCCGAGGGCGACGTGATCACCGCCGGCGACCTTCGTGTCGAGGTCCTCCCGACCCCCGGTCACACCCTCGACTCGGTCTGCTTCTGGCTCCCGCAGGACGGCTCGCTGCTCACCGGCGACACGGTCCTCGGCCGCGGTACGTCGGTCGTCGCGTACCCGGACGGCGCCCTCGGCCCGTACCTGGACTCCCTCGACCGCCTCCAGGCCTTCGCGAACTCCGCAGCCGACGTACTGCGTCTGCTCCCCGGCCACGGTCCCGTCGTCGACGCCCCCGCCGACGTCCTCACGTACTACGTCAACCACCGCCAGGACCGCCTCAACCAGGTCCGAGCCGCCGTAGCCGAGGGCCACACCACCCCGGCCGCGGTCGTCGAACACGTCTACGCCGACGTCGACAAGTCCCTCTGGCCCGCCGCCGAACTCTCGGTCCGCGCCCAGCTCGACTACCTCCAATAGGCGGTTGCTCCCTCAGCTGGAGGGTTGCCTCCTCAGGTTTTCAGGGGGGCAACCCTCCAACTCAGGGGATGCCCGTCGAGTTGGAGGGTTCGCCGGCCGGGCGTCAGCGGGCTCGGCGTTGGAGGCGGTCTACGTCCAGGAGTACGACGGAGCGGGGTTCCAGGCGGACCCAGCCGCGGGAGGCGAAGTCGGCCAGGGCCTTGTTGACGGTTTCGCGGGAGGCGCCGACCAGTTGGGCGAGCTCCTCCTGGGTGAGGTCGTGGTGGACGTGTACGCCGTCGTCGGCGGTCCGGCCGAAGCGGCTGGCGAGGTCCAGCAGCGCCTTCGCGACCCGGCCCGGTACGTCGGAGAAGACCAGGTCGGCGACCACGTCGGAGACCTTGCGGAGCCGGCCGGCCAGCTGCAGCAGCAGGCCGCGGGCGACCGCCGGGCGGCCGTCCAGCCAGCGGAGCAGCTCGTCGTGGGTCAGCGACATCAGCGAGGCGTCGGTGACCGCGGTCACGGTCGCGGACCGCGGGCCCGGGTCGAACAGCGACAGCTCACCGAACATCTGGCCCGGCCCGAGGACGGCGATCAGGTTCTCCCGGCCGTCGGCGGAGGTGCGGCCGAGCTTGACCTTGCCCTCGACGACGACGAAGAGCCGATCACCGGAGTCACCCTCGTGGAACAGCACCTGACCGCGGCGCAGCCGACTCTCGGTCATCGAAGCAGCCAGTGCGTCGGCGGCTTCGTCGTCGAGCTGACTGAACAGCGGTGCCTGTCGGAGCACTGCGGCATCCACTTTTGGCCTCCTAGGACCTTCGACCACGACTCCGGACGTGGGATCCGCCACGTCCGTCGACCGATATGTGTACACCCGGTCGCCACAAAACCGTAGCCCCTCCGGTGTCGGCACCGCCACGTAGGCTTGCCTCCATGCCATCCCCGCGTGTCGCGGAACCGCTCTCAGCGGTCCCGCTGAAGCTCCCCCGCAAGGCTCCCGTGTACGTCGGCGAGACCCACACCCAGCTGGTCCGACGGGCCCGGAAGATGCACAAGGTGCTGACCGAGACGTACCCCGACGCGCACTGTGAGCTGGACTTCACCACCCCGCTCGAGTTGCTGGTGGCCACCATCCTGTCGGCGCAGACCACCGACGTCATGGTGAACAAGGTGACCCCGACGCTGTTCGCGAAGTACCCGACCGCCCAGGCGTACGCCGAGGCCGACCGGGACGAGATGGAGACCATCCTCAAACCCACCGGGTTCTTCCGGGCGAAGACCAACAGCGTGATCAAGCTCGGCCAGGCGCTCGTCGACGACTACGACGGCGTCGTACCGGGCAAGCTGGAGGAGCTCGTGAAGCTGCCCGGCACCGGGCGGAAGACCGCGAACGTCGTCCTCGGGAACGCGTTCGGTGTGCCGGGGATCACGGTCGACACGCACTTCGGCCGGCTGGTCCGCCGGTTCGGGTGGACCACCGAGGAGGACCCGGTCAAGGTCGAGCACATCATCGGCGACCTGTTCCCGAAGAAGGACTGGACGATGCTGTCGCACCGCCTGATCTTCCACGGCCGCCGCCGCTGCCACGCGAAGAAGCCGGCCTGCGGCGCCTGCCCGATCGCCCAGTGGTGCCCGTCCTACGGCGCCGGCCCCACCGACCCTGAGGCCGCGTCGAAGCTGGTGAAGACCCCGGCATGAGTCCACGCAACGGCCCGCAGTCCCATACCCGGCGACCGCTCCGCGGAGCAGGTGTGGGTACGCCGCAACGCGGCGCGCGAACGCTCCGCGCGTGGCTGGGTGGTGCGGGCCGCGGGCTCCGGTTGGGCGCCGCGTGGTGGGTGCCGGTCGTGATGGTCGGGGTCCTGGCGGGGTGTGGGTCTCAGCAGGCCGACGGGGCGGCCAAGCCGCCTGTGAAGGTGGCCGGGGCGGATCAGTTGGCAGCTTGTCCGGCGACTCCTTCGAAGCCCGCCGTCGGCGACGGGCTGCCGGATGTCAGCCTGCCGTGTCTGGGGGACGGGCCGGACATCCGGCTGGCGGACCTCCGCGGCCCGCTCGTGCTCAACGTCTGGGCCCAGTGGTGCGGCCCCTGCCGCGAGGAAGCGCCGTACCTCGCGAAGCTGGCGAAGTCCGGCAAGGTCAGCATGCTCGGAATCGACTACGACGACCCGCGCCCGGAGCTGGCGGTCAAGTTCGCCGTCGCGGAAGGCCTCGCCTACCCGCACCTCAAGGACCAGGACAAGTCGATCCAGCGCGCCCTGAAGGTCGGCGGGCCGCCGCTGACCGTTTTCGTCGCCAAGGACGGCTCGATCGCCTACGTGCACCGCGGCGTACTGACGTCCCAGCAGCAGCTCGACCAGCTGGTCCAGGACAAGCTCGGGGTGACGCCATGACGGTATTGAGGTCGCGACTCCGTCGCGACGGGTCATGGGGCTGTTGCTCCTGGTCTTCCCTCGTCGCTCCGGTCGCTTCGCTCCCTGCGCTCCTCAGTCCAGACCGGGAGGCCCCATGACCGGGATCCCGGACTGGTTGCAGCCGCTGGCGAAGGCGTCCGAGAACGTCGACCCGAACCTGCTCTCCCGTTTCCTCCCGCCCGACGACCCGTCGGTGCGGAAGTCCGCCGTCCTGATCTTGCTTGCCGACGGCAACGAGGAGGGTCCCGAGGTGCTGCTCACCGAGCGCGCCTGGACGCTGCGCAAGCACGCCGGCCAGATGGCGTTCCCGGGCGGCGGCGCGGACCCGGAGGACGGCACCGGCGACGCGGGTCTCGTCCGTACGGCGCTCCGTGAGGCCGAGGAGGAGACCGGCCTGGACCCGGCCGGCGTGGTTCCGTTCGAGATCTGGCCGGCGCTCTGGGTGCCGGTGAGCAACTTCGGCGTGTCGCCGGTGCTGGCCTGGTGGCGTACGCCGTCACCGGTCGCGGTCGTCGACCCGGCCGAGGTGGCGTCCGTGCACCAGGTGCCGTTGAGCGTGCTCGCCGACCCGGCGAACCGGATCAGCTGCCTGCACCCGAGCGGATTCACCGGCCCGGCGTTCACCGTCGGCGACCTCTACATCTGGGGGTTCACGGCGGGGCTGCTGGACAAATTGCTGCTGCTCGGCGGCTGGTACCGAGACTGGGACCCCTCGAACGTCGTACCGTTGCCCGACCGGCTGGTCGAGACGGCGTGGCGCAGCGAAGGGCGCCGGTCGGAGGACGTCCGCCGGATGACGGCGATCGAGCACGACCTCGGCCACGGGCAGAGGCCTGATCCGAAAGGTGTGGAGTGAGCCACCTCGACTGGGCGTTGCTGATCGTTACCGCGCTGGTGGCGATCTCGGGGTATGTCGAGGGCTTCGTGCTGGGCGCCTGCGCCACCGTCGGCCTGCTGGTCGGTGCCGGGGTCGGGGTCTGGGGCGTGCCGAAGATCCTCGACAACTTCTCACCGAGCGTGACGGTCTCGTTCGTCGCGCTCGTCCTCGTCGTACTGCTCGGCGCGGCCGGCCGGACCGTCGGGGCGATGATCGGCACCCGGGTCCGGAACCGGCTGTCCTGGAAGCCGATCCGGTTCCTGGACGCGCTCGGCGGCGCCGCGCTGGCGGCCGCCTCGGTGCTGATCGTCGCCTGGGTGCTCGGCGTCGCGGTCAGCGGAGCGCGGATCCCGAGCGTGACGTCGGCGGTCCGCGGGTCGCACGTGCTCGCCAAGGTCGACGAGGTACTGCCGGCCAGTGCGGACCGGGCGCTGGCGTCGTTCAACGACGTGGTGAACACAGACCTGTTCCCGCGGTTCCTGGACCCGTTCGTGCCGGAGCGGATCCGCGAGACGCAGCCGCCGGACGCGGCGATCTCCCGACAGCAGCCGGTCAAGGACGCGTACACCCGGATCGCGAAGGTCACCGGAGTCGCGAACTGCTCCCGCGGTCTCGAGGGCAGCGGTTTCGTCTACGCCCCGCAGCGGGTGATGACGAACGCGCACGTGGTCGCCGGCGTCAGCTCCCCACAGGTCGAGGTGAACGGCAAGAAGTACGACGCGAAGGTGGTCGTCTTCGACCCGGAGACCGACATCGCCGTGCTGTACGTGAAGAACCTGAACGCGACCCCGCTGTCCTTCGACCTGACCGGCAAGGCGGACGCGTCGGCGGTCGTCCTCGGCTACCCGGAGAACGGCCCGTTCGACGCCGAGCCGGCCCGGATCCGCTCCGAGGAGCGACTCCGCGGTCCCGACATCTACGGCGACAAGACGGTCACCCGGGACGCGTTCTCGATCTGGGCCTCGGTCCGCCCCGGCAACTCCGGCGGCCCGCTGCTCTCCAACAAGGGCACCGTGTACGGGGTGGTCTTCGCCGCCTCCGTCGAGGACAACCGCACCGGCTACGTCCTCACCGCCCAACAGGTCGCGGCCGACGCCCGCACCGGTGCCACCGCCACCCAGGACGTCTCCACACAATCCTGCACCTGAGTGGATGCAGCAGCCCGCCGCGGTCGCCGCGTTGAGGTGGTGTGACGGTGCTGATGATGAGTGATCTGGAGCCGGCGCTCTCGTACGTCGAAGTCGTGCGTGCGACCGAACGCCGGCTGCTACGACTGGGCGTGATGCTGACCGGGAACACGCACACCGCGGAGGATCTGGTCCAGACAGTGCTGGCCCGCGCGCACCGCAAATGGGCGCGGATCAGCAGAGTCGACCGGCCGGAGGCGTACCTGCGGACGATGGTGGTCAACGAGTTCCTCAGTTGGCGGCGTCTGCTGAAGAACAACGAGGTACTGCTGGCCGAGCCGATCGAGCGGCCGGCGCACGACGACCTGGGCCTCCGGCAGGCACAGCGCGACGCGACGTGGCAACTGCTGGCCACGTTGCCGCGCAAACAACGCGCCGTTCTGGTCCTGCGGTACTACGAGGACCTCCCGGACGCCGAGATCGCCGAACTGCTCGGCGTCGCGGCCGCGACCGTCCGATCGAACGCCGCCCGCGCGCTGGCGACCTTGCGCGAACACCTGACTGCCGAGGAGGCGAGCTGACATGCCTGATCCGACCGACGAAGAGCTCGGCGCCTTGCTCCGGGAGACGTTCGCGGACCGCGAGGCCCTGGTCGGCCGCGCGGTCCAGGACGACCACTACGTGCCGACGGCAACAAAGCGCCGCAGTGCGCTGCCTGTCCTGCTCGCAGCGGCAATGATCCTGGTGGTGCTCGCGGGAGTCCTGTACGGCGTCCAGCGCGTGCGCCCGGCCGATACCGCCGAGCCGGCCGCGGCGGTGACCGCGACCACATCACCGGCTACCTACTCGACCAGGGACGCCGACGTCTGGGGTCTGGCGATCGGGGTGATGCTCCGGTCGTTCCAGCTGCCGGGGAAGCCGACAGGCTTCAGTCCGTTCACTCGGGCCGTCGTCGTGGACGGCCCGACCACTGCGGCAGGCCAGGTGCGATCCGGGCCTCAGTTCTCCTCGGCCCAGCGCGTGAGGATGTTCTCGCACACGCTCCGGATCATGCCGGTGACGATTCTCGACCGGCCGCTGCCGGCCGGCGCGAGCTGTACGGCGTACCCCAAGACAGCGATCCTGCGGGTCGGTGAGGTGCTCGACAAGGGCGACCATCTGGAAGTCGGCGTGGCGCTGTCGATGCCGGTCGGATGCCACGGGGCGACCTCGGCCAGGTATCGGGTGGAGCCCCGAGGCGCGCACTGGGTCATCACGCAGAACCTGGGCGCCTGGAACCGCTGATCACCTGGCAGTGCTCAGCCAGTCCACCAAGAGCGTGTTGAACACGGCCGGCGCTTCCTCGTGCGGGAAGTGGCCGGCCGTGGCAATGAGTTCGTGCCGTAGGGGTGCCGTGACCAGGTCCGGAGGAGTGGTCGCGGTGGGGGAGACGGCCGGGTCCAGGGCGCCCTGGATTTGCAGAACGGGTACGGCGACCGGCGTACGCATCAGGTTCGAGTACTTCCGTCCGTCCGGGCGCAGGCGGGAGCGGGCGAACCAGCGGTGGTACTCCAGCGCACAGTGCGGTGCCGGCCAGACCTGGAGGGCGGCGCGGTACCGGCGGGAGGCCTCGGCGTCCGGGAACGGGCCGCCCGGTGCGGCCCAGGCGCGGAGCAGGCGTTCGATGTGGATGCCGTCCTGGGCGAGCAGCCGGCGTTCGGGCAGGACCGGCAGCTGGAACCAGGCGGTCCGGGTCACCGCCTTCGTCTGCCCGGAGCGGGTCAGCAACAGCGGGTGCGGCGCGGACACCGCTGCCAGTGCACGCACCTGGCGCGGCGCCAGTACGGCGGCCGACCACCCGAGGAAACCGCCCCACCCGTGACCGACGACGATCGCGTCCGTCGCCCCGAGCGAGCGGATCACGCCGGACACGTCCGCGGCGGCGGTGTACGGGTCGTAACCGCGCGGCGTCTTGTCGCTGGCGCCGTACCCGCGCAGGTCCATCGCGACCGCGCGGTACCCGGCGGCGGCGACCACCGGCAGCTGATGCCGCCAGGCCCACCAGAACTCCGGGAAGCCGTGCAGGAACAGCACGAGAGGATCATCCGCCGCGCCACATTCCGCGACGTGGAACCGGGCCCCGTTGGCCGCGACCAGCGAGTGCGACCAGGGGCCGTCGACCAGCAGGTCGACGACTCCTGCCGGGCTCAGCGCCGTACGCCCGGCTCGGGCAGCGCGTACGTGGTGTCCTCGTCGTGGCCCTTGCCGATCGCCTTCAGCACCTCGACCGACTCCCTCGAGGTCTCGATCGTCCGCGTCGGGCCCTTCGCGCTCTTCAGCGCCCGGAGCCCGATGAAGACCAGGATCGCGCCGATCAGCAGGAACGCGCCGGCCACGATCAGGAACGCGATGGCCGGGTGGAGGCCGGCCGCCACCAGTCCGTACGCCGCGGAGATGCACAGCAGGATGACCGCGAGCAGCGCCAGGAAGGCCGCCGCGGCGAACATTCCCGCCCCGGTACCGGCCGCGACCGCGGTCTTCTTCAGCTCGGTCTTCGCGAGCTCGACCTCGCTGCGGATCAGGCTGGACAGTTCCTTGCTGACGTTCGCGACCAGTTGGCCGACCGTGGGCTCGTCGTCCCCGTTCATCGACATCGCAACTCCTTCCGGACAGGCCTGACACTACCGTCAGTGCCCGCGCTCAATCGGCGTACGCGCGGTTACGGCGAGCCAGCAGCAGACTCGCGATCAGTGCCGCGAGCACCGACGCGACCAGTACGGCGGCCTTCGCGCGCTCGATCTGGGCGAGGTCGGAGCCGAACGCGAGCTGCGCGATCAGCAGCGCGACGGTGAATCCGATCCCGGCCAGCACCGACACGGCGGCGACGTCCCGCCAGGCCAGGTCCGAGTTCAGCTCGGCCCGGGTGAACCGGGCGGTCAGCCAGGACCCGCCGAAGACCCCGATCGCCTTCCCGAACAACAGCCCGGCCGCCACCCCGATCGCGACCGGGTCGGTGACCATCTCCCGTACGGTGTTGCCGCTCAGCGTGACGCCCGCGGCGAACAGCGCGAACAGCGGTACGGCGACGCCCGCGGACCACGGCCGCAGCCGGTGCTCGATCCGCTCGGCCGGCGCCTCCTTCTCGTCCGGGTCCGCGACCACCCGGGTGACCAGACCGAGCGCCACCCCGGCGATCGTGGCGTGGATCCCGGACTCGTGCATGAACCACCACGCGCCGATGGCGATCGGTACGTAGAGGAACGGCGTACGGACGCGACGCCGCTGCAGGAGGTACCAGAGCGCGATCAGCACGAACGCCGCGAGCAGTGACAGCAGGTGGAAGCCGTGCGAGAAGAACACCGCGATGATCAGGATCGCGCCGAAGTCGTCGACCACCGCGAGCGTCAGCAGAAACGCGCGCAACGCGCTCGGCAGTGATGAGCCGACGATCGCGAGCACGGCCAGCGCGAACGCGATGTCGGTCGCGGTCGGCACCGCCCACCCGTGGAGGTTCCCGCCGGCGCTGACGTTCGCCACCAGATAGATGATTGCCGGAAGCACCATTCCGGCGAGTGCCGCGACGACGGGTACGACCGCCTCGCTGAACCTCGACAGCGAGCCGACCATCAGCTCACGCTTGAGCTCGACGCCGGCCAGGTAGAAGAACAGCGTCAGCGCGCCGTCCGAGGCCCAGCCCTCGACGGTCAACGGACCGAGCTGTGCGTCCCGGAGGTGGTGGTAGCCGTCCTGCCACGGCGAGTTCGCCCAGAGCAGCGCGACGGCCGCGGCCGCGAGCAGCAGGAGGCCGCCGGTGGTCTCGGCGCGCAGTACGTCGGCGAGAAACGCGCGCTCCCGGCCGAGGACGCGCGGGAAGGCGCGCTTCTTCTGCCGGATCCGTGGGTGCTGGCTCATGGGTCGGCCCTTCGTTTCGGGGTCGGTCGGGCGAATGCCGACCAGACTTCCCGGCGCACCGCTCTCATTGTAACGGCTCGTGTTTGCCTGGGGGACGGGTTTGCGGCAGGGTTGGGCGCGGTGCGCCGGGAAGTCTGGTCGGCAGAACTCGTGCCCAGCCAGGGGTTGCGAGGTGGTCCGCCGTTCCCGGGAGGTGCCGTGCACTGTCAGAGCCCTGTGAGAGACGTCACCGCGTCGCCTCGTTCCGACGTACGCTGCAGACGTGCACGGAGAGCAGATGGCCGAGGAATTCCCGGTCGTGAGCCTGGACGACGACGCGCTGGAGGCGGCGCGGTTGCTCGCCGGCCGGCGGTTGCCGGGCCTGATCGTGACCCGTCCGGACGGGTCGCCGTACGCCGTCCTGCCGGCGTCGCAGGTGGTGCGGTTCCTGGTGCCGAGCTACGTGCAGGACGACCCGTCGCTGGCCCGGGTGATCGACGAGCCGCTGGCGGATCGCGTCGCCGACAAGCTGAGCGGTGTGTCGGTGCGGAAGCTGCTGCCCGACGAGCCGCGGGAGATCCCGGTCGTCGCGGCCGACGACACGCTGCTGGAGATCGCGGCGACGATGGCGCGGTTGCGGTGCCCGCTGGTCGCGGTGGTCCGCGACGGCCGGATCGTCGGCGCCGTTACTGCCTCCCGACTGTTGGAGCTGGCCGTCACTCCGCACTAGGGCACGTCTCCCGAGGGCCGGCCGCATGACGGCCGTTGCAGTCGTGGTGTTCGTCGTCGCGTACGTGCTGATCGCGACCGAGTGGACGCACAAGCTGCTGGCCGCACTCGGCGGTGCCGGTGTCCTGCTCGCGCTCGGGGTGACGGACGCCGAGCACGCGTTCTACTCGCCGGACACCGGGATCGACTGGGACGTCGTGTTCCTGCTGTTCGGGATGATGGTGATCGTCGGCGTGCTCCGGCGTACCGGCGTCTTCGAGTACGTCGCGATCTGGGCGGCGAAGCGGGCCAAGGGATCACCGCTGCGGGTGATGATCCTGCTGACGCTGATCACCGCGATCGCGTCGGCCTTCCTGGACAACGTGACCACGGTGCTGCTGATCGCCCCGGTCACGCTGCTGGTCTGCGACCGGCTCGGGATCGACCCGGTGCCGTTCTTGATCGCCGAGGTGATGGCGTCGAACATCGGCGGCGCGGCGACGCTGATCGGTGACCCGCCGAACATCATCATCGCCAGCCGCTCCGGCCTCACCTTCAACGACTTCCTGATCCACCTGACACCGCTGGTCGCGCTCGAACTGGTGGTGTTCACGCTGGTGCTGCCGCGGTTGTTCAAGGGTTCGTTCGCGGCCGACCCGGACCGCGTGGACGACGTCCTGCGGCTGAACGAGAAGGAAGCGATCCAGGACCGGCGACTGCTGGTCAAGTGCGGTGTCGTGCTGCTGCTGGTGTTCACCGGCTTCGTCGGGCATGCCGCGTTCCACATCGCGCCGTCGGTGGTGGCGCTGCTCGGTGCCGGCGTCCTGGTGCTGATCTCGAAGGTTCCGACCCGCGACTACATGTCCGGTGTGGAGTGGCAGACGCTGCTGTTCTTCGCCGGGCTGTTCGTGATGGTCGGCTCGCTGGTGAAGACCGGTGTGATCGAGCACCTGGCCGGCTGGGTCGGCTCGCTGACCGGCGGGCACACGCTGTTCGCGACGATGCTGGTGCTGTTCGTGTCGGCGCTGCTGTCCGGCGTCATCGACAACATCCCGTACGTCGCCACGATGAGCCCGGTGGTCCTCGATCTGACCCACGGCATCGCGGACCCGGCGCAGGCACACGCGCTCTGGTGGGCGCTCGCGATCGGCGCCGACCTCGGCGGCAACGCCACCGCGATCGGCGCCAGCGCGAACGTGGTCGTGATCGGACTCGCCCTCCGCGCCGGCCACCCGATCAGCTTCTGGCAATTCACCCGCAAAGGCATCGTGATGACCGCGATCACGATCCTGGTGGCGGCACCGTACCTCTGGTTGCGCTACTTCGCCTTCTCCTGAAGGACTCCCGCCAACGCCTCGAAGTCCGGAACGCTGAGATCAGGTGCGCGGAAAACCTTCGGGTACGGCGTTTTCCTGCGGTCGATGTACGCCGTCTGCAGCCCGGCTCGGGCGGCACCGTCGATGTCCCACGGGTGTACCGCCGCGAGTGCCATCCGCTCCACGGGGACGCCGCAGACCTCGGCGGCGTACCGGTAGGCGGCCGGGTGCGGCTTCCAGCGTCGCGGCACCGAGACGTCCAGCCGGTGCTCGAGGAGCGACAGAATTCCGCCGTTTCGGAACACGTTTTCGGACATTCCTGCCGCGCCGTTCGTGAGCGTGATGATCCGGATCCCCGCCTCGTGGATCTTCTGCAGACCGGGGGCGACGTCCGGGTGCAACGGCAGCCGGGTGAATCCGGAAACTACTTCGGAAACTGTTTCGGCAACGTTTTCCTCGGCGCCGAGCCGGTCCGCCAGGAGTTCGGCGGCCAACTCACCGAAGGCGGCGTACGCGTCGACCGCGGTCAGCGCGAACCCGTCCCGCAGGATCGCCGCGAACCACTCGTCGAGCCCGTGCCGAGGCAGGCCGGCCGCCTCGAACCCGTCCCGCAACGGCTCCATGTCGGTCAGGGTCTCGTTGACGTCGAGCACCAGTACGTCGATCATCAGGACTCCTCATATCTTAGATCGGTCGTTCCAAGATATGATGCGGGGTATGCCCGATGTCAAACATTTCGACGAGGCGGAGGCGCTGGCCGCGGTCGAGCAGCTGTTCTGGCGGCGTGGGAGCGCGGCGACCGGGATCCAGGACGTGGTCGCGGCGACCGGGCTGAGCCGGTCCAGCCTCTACAACGCGTTCGGCGGCAAGGACGCCCTGTACGCCGCGGCGGCCCGGCGGTATCTCGAGCACCGGTCCCGGCCGATGTTCGACCAGCTCGCCGCGGACGGTCGCGGGCTGGCGGCGGTCCGCGCGTTCTTCGACAAGCTGCTGCGGCTGCGGCTCTCGGGTGAGTACGCCGGCTGGGGCTGCATGATGGCGAACGCGAACACCGAGAGCCCGCCGGACGCCGTACGAGCGGTGCTGTCCGAGCATCACGCCGTACTGCGGGACTCGCTGGCCGCCGCGTTGACCGTTGCGCAGGGCAATGGGGAGCTGCGAGCCGGGACCGAGGTGGAGGGCGCGGCCGAGTTGCTGACGCTCCTCGCCTACGCGATCAACTTGCGGTCGAGGTCCGGGGCGACGCGGGCCCAGCTCAAGGCCGCGGTGAATGCGGCACTGACCGCGCTCGGTACCTAGGCCGTCCAGACGCGCGGGTCGGGGCCCTTCGGGACGATGCCGGTCGGGTTGATGTTGTCGTGGGTGACGTAGTAGTGCCGCTTGATCTGGTCGAAGTCGACGGTCTCGCCGAAGCCCGGGTGCTGGTACAGCCGGCGCGCGTACGCCCACAGGTTCGGGAACTCGGTCAGCTTCTGCCGGTTGCACTTGAAGTGCCCGTGGTAGACCGCGTCGAAGCGGACCAGCGTTGTGAAGAGCCGGACATCCACCTCGCGGAGCGTGTCGCCGAGCAGGTACGGGCGGTCCCGCAGCCGCTCCTCGAGTACGTCGAGCCGTGCGAACAGCACGTCGTACGCAGCCTCGTACGCCTCCTGGCTGGTGGCGAACCCGCAGCGGTAGACGCCGTTGTTCACGTCCCGGTAGATCTCCTCGATCAGCTGGTCCATCTCGGCCCGGTCGTCCGGGATCAGTTGCGGCGCGCCCGGCCGGTGGAAGTCGACCCACTCCGTGGAGAGGTCGAGCGTGATCTGCGGATAGTCGTTCGTGACCACCTCGCCGGTCAGCGTGTCGACGATCGCCGGCACCGTCACGCGGCCGTCGTACGCCGGGTCGGTGCGCAGGTACGCCTCGGAGAGGAACGCGATGCCGAGCGCCGGGTCACGGCCGTCCGGGTCCAGGGTGAACCGCCAGCCGCGCTCGTCGCGGATCGGGTCGACGACCGCCAGGCTGATCGCGTCCTCCAGCCCGAGCAGCCGGCGGACGATGACCGACCGGTGCGCCCACGGGCAGGCCAGGCTGACGACGAGCCGGTACCGGCCTGGCTCGACCGGCCAGCGTCCCTGGTCGTCCGGTCCCGCGCCCGGCGCGGACGTCGAGTCCCGGCTGATCCGGCCGGTGAACCTGTTGCCCTGCCGCTTCCACTCGCCGGTCGACGACGTCTCCTGTGCGAACTGTGCCGGGGTCATACCGCTAAAACTACCCTCGCTGGGAATTGGCTGAGGCTGTGCAAGGTCACTGGCCGTGAAGCGGCAGCGGACGTTACAGTCAGACTGACATGGTCGGCCGGGACAACGTCGTCGCGGGCGGCCTGCGCGGTACGACACACCGCGGCCCGCGTTCCCCGGCAACCGGTTTGCCGGGCAGATCTCCAGGGATACTTGACTCATGGCCCGCCCACGGAACAACCCAGGCGACCTCGCCGAGCTCCCTACCGAGCTGCGCACCGACCGCCCGAAGGGTGACCAGATTCGCGAGATTCTGGAGAACCTCACCCGCTCGCTGGCCGTCGGCACCGTACTGCCGTCCGAACGCGTCCTCGCCGAACGGTTCGGCGTCGCCCGGATGACCGTCCGGCAGGAGGTCGACCGCGTCGTGGCCGAAGGGCTGGCCAACCGCCGCCCCGGCGGCGGCACCTTCGTCGCCGAGCCGCGCCCGTCCCGGATGCTCGCCTCCTCGTTCAGCCAGGACATGGCGAACCGCGGCATCCGTCCCGGCGCCAAGGTCCTCGAACACCGGGTCGGCGCCGCCGACGAGCACCTCGCCCGCGAGCTCGAGGAGCCGGTCGGTACGCCGGTCCTGCACCTGGTTCGTCTCCGCACCGCCGACGGCGACCCGATGGCGATCGAGCGCACCACCCTGTCCCTCAACCGCTACCCCGGCCTGGACGAGATCGACTTCACCGAGAAGTCCCTCTACACCGAGCTCTCCACCCGGTACGGCGTCACCCTCGGCATGGTCTCCGCCTCCATCGTCGCCGCCCCGCCCGAGCCCGCCGACGCCGAACTCCTCGAGATCGACAGCACCACCCCCTGCCTGATCATCACCTCGGCCCCCCGCACCGCGACCGACCAGGTCATCGAGTTCGGCATCTCCATCTACCGCTCCGACCGCTACGACATCACCGTCGCCTACCGCGCCACCTGAGAAGCCGGCCGTACTGCCCGCGTGCGGGTGGGAGGCGGTCAGCGCTGAGGTGTGCGGGCTAGACGTTCAGGCTGCGGAGGACGTTGGGTGGCCGGCCGCGGTCGGTCAGACGGGATACGACCTCGACGGTGAGCGCCTGGACGAGTAGTGCGCCTACGACGGTCGAGGTGGCGCCGGTGGGTTCCGGCGTACCGGGGACGGTGATGAGGGCGTCGCCGGGGATGCCGCAGTTGTCGAGGACGACGTCGGCGGTTTCGAAGAGACGCCGGCCGTTGGGGGCGCGGGACGTGGTGGCGTTCGAGTGTGCGAGCGAGGTCAGGGCGATCACCTTGACGCCGCGGGCGCGGGCGCCCAGGGCGAATTCGACCGGTACGGCGTTGCGGCCCGAATTCGAGGCGATCAGCAGGACGTCGCCCGATTCGAGCGGGTTGATCTCGAGCAGTACGTCGGCCAGGCCGGGGAGACGTTCGAGGAGGGAGCTCTTCTGGAGGCCCTCGTGAAGCATCAGGCCGGGCTCGAGGATGGCGCGGACGTCGGCGAGTCCGCCGGCGCGGCCGTACAGTTCCTCGGCCAGGGTGTGGCTGTGGCCGGTGCCGAACACCCAGAACGTCCGGCCGTCGGCGAGCGCGTCGGCGACCAGCTCCGCCGCCACCCGGATCGCGCCCAGTTGCGTCTCGGCCGCCCGGTGCGCGATCGCCAACGCCTTGTCCAAGTACTCCTCGGCCCCAGCCATGCCCCGAACCTATCGTCCGTACGCCGGACCTCGCGAGACCCTATCTAGACCAGTACGCCGTGGGCCGCCCGGTGCCGCGTCGGGTGGTCTGCCTCGTCGACGAGCGCGACCGCGAAGTCGGCGTACGAGATCCGTGCCCGCGCATCCGCCGGGCCGACGCGATACCCGCCCTTCGCGGACGGATCCGCGTGGTCGAAGTCGCCCGCCGGGGCGAGCGAGACCCAGTCGAGGTCCGACGCCGCGAACACGTCCAGCGCGGTTTGATGCGCGCGGAAGAACGATCGGTACTCCCGCGGGTAGCCGTCGGTGTCCATCAGCAAGGTCCCGTCCGCGGTAGGCAGGATCGACGCCAGCCCGACCCACACCAGCCGCCGTACCCCCGCCTTCCCCAGCCCCTCCACCAACGCCCGCGCAGCCCGCGGGAAGAAGTCCGGTGCGGCGTCGTAGACCCCGGCGATCACCGCATCCCGCCCAGCGGCCAACTCCGCGATCCGCCCTACATCCAACACGTCCCCAGCGGCCAGACCCGCACCACCCGAGCCCGCACCACCGGCGGTCCCGCCGGCCGCCGGGCCGGGCGTGGTGGACCGCGGGCGAGCGGCGCCGAGGACGTCGTGCCCTCGGCCCCGCGCCTCGGCGGCCGCCGCCGAGCCGGCGCGTCCGCGGGCTCCGATCACCAGAATCTTGCTCACCGCAACCTCCTCGAGAAATGAGTACGGCGCGACCGTAGAAGGAGAGGTGGTTACCGATTGGATACCTTGGACGGCATGCAGGCGCTGCGAGCGGACATGTTCGAGGAGATCTGCCCGTCGACGGTGCTGCCGTTCCGGATCGGCGGCGACAAGTGGGCGGGGATGGTGCTGCGCTGCCTGGAGGACGGGCCGCGCAGGTACTCCGAGCTCCGCGTCCCGCTCGCCCGGATCAGCCCGAAGATGCTGACCCAGTCGCTCCGCGCCCTCGAGCGGGACGGGTTCGTCAGCCGGGCGGAGGACGCGCGCCGGGTCACGTACGAGCTGACGGCGCTCGGCCGCAGCCTGCTGGAACCGCTGCGCGCGCTGTGCGAGTGGGCCGAGGACCACTGGGACGAACTCCTCGATGCACGGGAGCCGGCGTCGGCCGCCACGTCAAATCGTAGGCCTGGCCAATAGATCGCCGACGGCGAACCGTTGACGACCTAGACTGCGCGGGTGGATGAGCAGACGCCGAGCGCCCTGACCCAATTACCGAGCTGGTTGCTGACACAGAGTGCGGCCCAGGCACACCGGATCGTCACCGAGTCGTTCGCCGCCGGAGGTGCGCGGGCGTACCACTTCCGCCTGCTCGCGACGCTGGTGGAGTTCGGTCCCGCCAGTCAGGCGGAGCTCGGGCGACGCAGTTCGATCGACCGCAGCGATGTGGTTGCCGCGCTCAACGAGCTGGAGGCCGAGGGGTACGTCGAGCGCAGCCCCGACCCGGCCGACGGCCGCCGGAACATCATCACGATCACCACCGCCGGCAAGCGGCACCAGCGCCGGCTGACCAACCTGGTCGGCAAGGCGCAGGAGGAGATCTTCGCCCCGCTCTCGGCGACCGACCGGAACAAGCTGAGCACGATCCTCGGCAAGCTCCTCACGTACCACCAGGAGTAGGGCTCAGGCGGCCGGCAGCTGGGCCCGGAGCGCTGCCTGGGTCCGGCGTACCCGCAGCTCACGGGCGTGCACGCGGCGCCGGGCGGCGCGGGAGATCTTCCGGCGTTCCTCGGTCGCGGCGGGCATCTGCGTGGTCGGCTGCATCGGGTTCACATCTGGTCTGATGCGGGATCCGCCGGTTTGGTTCCGCCGTACGCCGGAAAATTGACCGTCGGGCCCGGGAACGGTCCTGTTCGGCGCAGATTCGGCGCTGCTGGGCGATACCGCGGTTCCTTGCAAGGGGTTGCATTGGTAGAAAGGTAACCGGGCGCGCGGCCGCGCCGAAGCCAGCGAGGAGGAGTCGTCGACGTGACGAATCAAGAACCACCGCAGTCCGAGGCACTGTCGAACCTGATGCACGAGGAACGTCGGTTCGAGCCGCCGGCCGAGCTCGCCGCCAACGCGAACCTGAAAGCCGACGCCTACGAGAAGGCCGCGGCCGACTTCGAGGGGTTCTGGGCGGAGCAGGCCAAGCGGCTGACCTGGGCCACCGAGCCCACCGAGACGCTCGACTGGAGCAACCCGCCGTTCGCCAAGTGGTACGCCGACGGCAAGCTGAACGCGGCGTACAACTGCGTCGACCGGCACGTCGAGAACGGTCTCGGCGACAAGGTCGCCTACTACTTCGAGGGTGAGCCCGGTGACACCCGCGAGATCACCTACGCGCAGCTGAAGGACGAGGTCAGCAAGGCCGCGAACGCGCTGCTCGAGCTGAACGTACGGGCCGGCGACATCGTCGCGATCTACATGCCGATGATCCCCGAGACCGTGGTCGCGATGCTCGCCTGCGCCCGGATCGGCGCCCCGCACACGGTGATCTTCGGCGGTTTCTCGTCCGAGGCGCTGAAGGACCGCATCCTGGACTGCGACGCCCGTGTCGTGATCACGTCGGACGGCGGCTACCGTCGCGGCGCACCGGCGGCGCTGAAGCCGGCCGTGGACGCCGCGTTGGCGGACTGCCCGGACGTACGCAACGTGCTCGTGGTGAAGCGCACCGGCCAGGAGACCGCGATGACCGACGGCCGCGACCTCTGGTGGGAGGACTTCGTCGGCAAGCAGTCGGCCGAGCACACACCGGAGGCGTTCGACGCCGAGCACCCGCTGTACGTGATGTACACGTCGGGCAGCACCGGCAAGCCGAAGGGCATCCTGCACACGACCGGCGGCTACCTGGTCGGTACGGCGTACACGCAGTGGGGTGTGTTCGACCTGAAGCCGGACACCGACGTCTACTGGACGGCCGCCGACATCGGGTGGGTCACCGGGCACAGCTACATCGTGTACGGCGCACTCGCGAACGCGACCACGTCCGTACTGTACGAAGGCACCCCGGACACCCCGCACCAGGGCCGCTGGTGGGAGATCGTCCAGAAGTACAAGGTGTCGATCCTGTACTGCGCTCCGACCGCGATCCGGACCTTCATGAAGTGGGGCGCCGACGTCCCGGCGAAGTTCGACCTGTCGTCGCTGCGGGTGATCGGGTCGGTCGGCGAGCCGATCAACCCGGAGGCGTACGTCTGGTACCGCGAGCACATCGGCGGTGACAAGGCGCCGGTCGTCGACACCTGGTGGCAGACCGAGACCGGGATGCACATGATCTCGCCGCTGCCGGGCGTCACCGCCGGCAAGCCGGGCGCCGCGATGAAGGCGATCCCGGGTGTGTCCGTCGACGTGGTCGACGACGCGGGCAACTCGGTGCCGGACGGGTCCGGCGGGTACCTCGTGATCACGAAGCCGTGGCCGGCGATGCTGCGCACGCTGTGGGGCGACGACCAGCGGTTCGTCGACACGTACTGGTCGCGCTGGCCGGGCGTGTACTTCGCGGGTGACGGCGCGAAGAAGGACGAGGACGGCGACCTCTGGCTGCTCGGCCGGGTCGACGACGTGATGAACGTGTCCGGGCACCGGCTGTCGACGACCGAGATCGAGTCCGCGCTGGTCTCGCACCCGAAGGTCGCCGAGGCGGCCGTCGTCGGCGCGTCCGACCCGACCACCGGTCAGGCGATCGCGGCGTTCGTGATCCTGCGCTCGGAGGCCGGCGACGGCGGTCCGGACGTGGTGCAGGAACTGCGCAACCACGTCGCGAAGGAGATCGGCCCGATCGCGAAGCCGCGGCAGATCATGGTCGTCTCGGAGCTCCCGAAGACCCGCTCCGGCAAGATCATGCGCCGGCTGCTCCGCGACGTCGCGGAGAACCGCGAGGTCGGCGACGTCACCACGCTGGCCGACTCGACCGTGATGGACCTGATCAAGTCCAACCTGGAGTCCGGCAAGTCCGACGAGGACTGAAACTCTCCACGGCGATCGCCCCCGGGGATCATCCCCGGGGGCCGATTGCTGCCCTCAGAACGCCGGCAACATCTCGAGCGCCACAACTTCGGCCGGCGGAAACACCGCGGACGGCCCGTTCGGCCCTTCCTCAGGGCCACGGAGATACCGGTGCACGAACTGCTGGGTGGCGGTCAGCGCGTCGGCGCATTGCCCGGTGCTGATCTTCCCGTCCGTGAGCGCCCCGGCGAGCTCCTCCAGATCCAGCACCTGCACATCCCTCACGTCGACCTCGCCATGCGCGTGAGGGTACCGGTCGTTGCACCTGTTGGGACCTAGTGTCGGAGGGTGACGATCGAGGCCAAGCGGATCGAGAAGACGAATCGGGAGCGTTACGAGCTGGCTCAGCAGTGGGGATGGCAGTTCCGCCCCGAGGCGCCGGAGTTTGCGGATGCCTGGCAGGTGTTGCCGTTCACCGAGCGTGGGGACCAGCGGATCGCCTTCGGCGTGGTCACCGGGCAGTTCAACGGGATGCCGTTCCTCACGTTCGACTTCCACCGGCGGCCGAAGGTGACGCACTACCACGACGCCTGGACGGACCGGGAGCTGAGCTCGCGGGACACGGTCACGATCGACACGGTCTGGGTGGTGAAGCTGCCGCGACCGCTGCCGTTCTTCCAGATCGCCTCCAGTATCGACCCGGCGTTCGACGTCGACCCGTTCCCGGAGCCGCAGACACCGGACACCAAGTTCAACCGCTGGTACAAACTGGTCGGCACCGACCCGAACGTCGCCGCCTACTACCTCCACCCGCAGCTGATGCAGCTGATGCGTAACGCCAAGCTGCACACCTGGGCGGTCGCCGGCGACGACCTGCTGTTCATGGAGCACCCGATCTTCGGCCGGACCAAACCCGACGAGATCGTGGAGACGCTCGGCAAGCTCGGACAGCTGGTCGGGCTGCTGCCGTTCCAGGCGTTCGCGCAGTGATCACCGCGATCCTGGCGGTCGTGCACGCGGGGTTGGCGGCGGCCTGGGTGGGCGGGATGGCCTATTCGCTGTTCGTGGTGCAGCCGAAGGTGAAGAAGTACTTCGGGGCGGATCGCGAGGGCCGGGAGATGCTGACCGCGGTGATTGCTTCAGGCAACCGTTGGAAGGTGATCGGGCTGGTGGCGGCGATCGCGCTGACCGGGGTGGGGATGCTGCTGATCGACCACCGGAACTGGCAGCTCCACGCGGTCAAAGGGCTTCTGTTGCTGATCGCCACCGGGATCTTCTGGTACGTGTCCTGGCGGCACTGGCCGCAGCGGGTGTTCGCGACCGCGGCCGAGCTGCCCGTGCTGCAACGCCGACTGGTCAAGCTGGCGAGCGCCATGCTCGTTCTCGCGGGGCTGGCGTTCGCGCTCGGGGTCGTCGCCACGCACGTCTGAGAGTTTGATCACGGATTCGAGCGTTGTCGTCACTCTCTGCCAGAAATACATTGGAATGGAATGTATCTCTGGCAGACGGGAGCGACCGGATGTGTGGCATCACCGGATGGGTGGCGTACCGGCAGGACCTCGAGGGGCAGCGGGCGGTCGTCGACGCGATGACCGAGACGATGTCCTGCCGCGGGCCGGACGCGCGAGGCACCTGGTACGCCCGGCACGTGGCGCTCGGCCATCGCCGGCTCGCGGTCATCGACCTGCCCGGCGGCGAGCAGCCGATGACGACCGAGGTCGGGGACGCCACGCTCGGGATGGTCTACAGCGGTGAGGTCTACAACTACACCGAGCTCCGTGACGAGCTCCGCCGCCGCGGTCACCCGTTCACGACCGACTCGGACACCGAGGTGGTACTGCGGGCGTACGCCGAATGGGGCACCGCGTTCGCGGAACGGCTGAACGGCATGTACGCGCTGGCGATCTGGGACCCGCGGAACGAGACCCTGGTGATGGTCCGCGACCGGATGGGCATCAAGCCGTTCTTCTACTACCCGACCGCGGACGGCGTCCTGTTCGGCTCCGAACCGAAGGCGATCCTCGCGAACCCCGCCGTACCGGCCGTGGTCGAGGTCGACGGACTGCGCGAGCTGCTCACCGTGTCGAAGACGCCCGGCGCCGCGCTGTGGGCCGGGATGCACGAGGTCGAGCCGGGGACCGTCGTCACGGTCGACCGCAACGGCGTTCACGCCAACGTGTACTGGCGTCTCGAGACCAAGCGGCACGTCGACGACCAGGACACCACGGTCGCGCACATCCGCGAACTGCTCGACGACATCACCCGCCGCCAGCTCGTCGCCGACGTACCGAAGTGTGTGCTGTTGTCGGGCGGCCTCGACTCCAGCGCGATCACCGCGCTCGCCGCCGGCCAGCTGGCCGAGGAGGGGCGGAAGGTCCGCAGCTTCGCGGTCGACTTCGTCGGGCAGGAGGAGAACTTCCAGCCGGACGAGCTCCGCGGTACGCCGGACACGCCGTACGTGCACGACGTGGCGGACCTCGTGCGCTCGCAGCACTCGGACATCGTGCTGGACAACACCGCGCTGACCGATCCGGAGATCCGGCGGAAGGTTGTCCGCGCCAACGACGCCCCGCTCGGCGGCGACATCTTCGGATCGCTGTACCTGCTGTTCTCGGCGATCCGCGAGCAGTCGACGGTCGCTTTGTCGGGCGAGTCGGCCGACGAGGTGTTCGGCGGGTACCTGTGGTTCCACGACCCCGAGGTACGCAACAAGCCGATCTTCCCGTGGATCGCGTACCTGGCGTCGCGGCGCAGCGGGAGCCAGACCCACGTACTGCGGAAGGACGTGCTCAAGCAGCTCGACCTCGGTGGGCACCTGCGCGACCGGTACGCCGAAGCGGTCCGGGAGGTCGAACGGCTGGACGGTGAGTCCGACGACGAGTGGGCGATGCGCAAGGTCTGCTACCTGCACCTGACCCGGATGGTGCGGATCCTGCTGGACCGCAAGGACCGGATGAGCATGGCGGTCGGGCTGGAGGTCCGGGTTCCGTTCTGCGACCACCGGCTCGTTGAATACGTATACAACACCCCGTGGTCGATGAAGACGTTCGACGGCCACGAGAAGAGCCTGCTCCGGGCAGCCACCCAGGACGTGTTGCCGCAGTCGGTGGTGGACCGGCGGAAGTCGCCGTACCCGCAGACGCAGGACCCGGCGTACGTCGCGACGCTGGCCGGCCAGGTCCGCGAGCTGCTGGCCGAGCGGCATCCGGTGTTCGAGCTGGTGGACCGGGACAGCGCGCAGCAGTTGACGACCGCGGCCGACGGCTCGGCTCGCCGCCTGCTGGAACAGACGCTGTCGCTGGCCACCTGGCTGGATCTCTACCAGCCGGAGATCAAGTTGCCGCGGTAGGAGAAATTTGGATGACTGTGCCAGGATGGCGCTTCCCGACGGAGGTGATCGCGATGGCGAAGGAAGCGTTGCAGCTGCTGGTCAGCATGCACCGGATCGTCCGGCATCTGCGCCGGAGCCGGACCACCACCCTGATGCACCCGACGCAGTTCCTGGCCCTGATGCTGATCGCGGACGAGCAACCGATCCGGATCGGTGAGATCGCCGCCCGGGTGCCGTGTTCGCAGCCGACCGCGACCACCACGGTCGCGGGCCTGGAGGAGGCCGGCCTGGTCCGGCGCGAACCGGACCCGGTCGACGGCCGCGCGACCGCCGTCGTGCTCACCGACCTGGGTGCCGAGACCGTGGAGGCGTCCGGACGGCAGGCGGCCGAGGAACTCGCCAAGCTTCTCAGCCGCCTCGACGACGCCGACCGGGACCTGGTCCTCCGGGCCGGCGCGGTGCTGACCAGGGTGACCGACGACCTCTAACGCAGACCCGGTACGACGCTGACGGTGTAGGGCGGCGTACCGGGCGCGACGTCGAGCTGGCTGTTCACCCACAGCAGTCGCCCACGGTCGCAGGCGATCGTGGTCGGGGTGGCACCGGCCGCGCCCGGGCTGGAGTCGGCGATCAGCGTCGCCGTCGTGAGGTCGTCGTTCAGCAGCGCGAACCTGGTCACGTACTTCCCGCCGCCCGCGTTGTAGACGGCGTACAGGCGGTGTCCTTCGAGCAGGTAGCCGTCGCCGGAGAGGATGCCGTTCGGGACGTTCACGACGCGGACCTGCTTGGTCCGCAGGTCGACCCGGTACGTGACGTCCTGACCCTGCTCGCCGACCAGCAGCACCTTGCCGTCGGTGACGATGCCGTTCAGGTAGTACGGCGTCGGCTGGATCTTGTCCCGGGTGATCCACGGTTCGAGCTCGCCGAGTCCGTCGCGGGTCAGCGGCGCCCGCCAGATCTGGTTGTGCGCGGAGTCCGTCACGTACACGGCGTCGCCCGCGATCGTGAAGTCGTTGAGGAACGAGCCGTCCGCGGCGCGCCGGACGGCCAGCAGCCGGCCGTGGGCGTCGTACAGGAAGAGCTTCGAGGTGCTCGCGCCGGCGATCAGGACCCGGCCCCAGCGGTCCACGTGGATGCCGGTGGCCGACGTACGGCCGTCGCTGCCGGGTGCCAGGAAGCGGGTCAGGTGCGACGTGCGCGTGCTACCGCGGTACACGGCGCCGCTGCCGACGCTGGTCACGTACATCGTGCCGTCCGGCGTCACCGCGATCCCTTCCAGGGTTTCGCCGGGCGTGGTGGACACGACGTACTCCGTCGGCCGGTGGACGGTGGTCGCCGCGGCCGTCGGTGCGGCCAGCAGCAGGAGGGCGGTGAGGAGCGCCAGACGTTTCATCCGGCCAGCGTCGAAGGGTACGCCGGGGCGCCGCGACCGGATTCGGCCTGAACCGAAGAGGTCTGTCGCGCGCTCCTCGCGGCGTTCACAATCGGGGGATGATCAGGGTCCACTTCACCGCGGCGGACCTCGGCCGGATCACGTTCCCGGTCGAGCCGCACCCGCTGTGGGAGACCGCGCTCGCGGCGCGGGCCCTGGGGGACCGGTCGATCACACCGGCGGTACGGCGATGGCGGCGGTCGGCGGCGCCGCGGGTGCAGGGGTCGATGCGCCCGCTGTTCAAGCTGATCTCGCCCGGCGGGCTGTTCCCGGACTTCCTGACCCCCGAGGTGCCGGGGCCGGGGCTGGAGTCGTCCGTCGAGGTGTTGACGGACACCCCGGCGGACGTCATCCGGGAGGAGCTGGAGCCGTATCTTCCGCCGGAGATCGACCGCTATCTGCGCGGGTTGCTGGAGGGACAGGCCGGATCGCGGCGGGCACTGGGGATCGCCGTCCGGGAGTTCCACCAGCAGGTGCTCGCGCCCACGTCGGGGGAGTTGCAGCGGCGGTACGGCGCCGACCTCGGGATCCGGTCGCAGGCGCTCCTGCACGGCGGGATCGACACGCTGCTGTCGTCGCTGCACCCCGACGTCGAATGGAACAGCCCGGTCCTGACGACGTACGGCCACACCGAGGGGCCGACCTCGGACATCCACCTCGAAGGCCGCGGGCTCGAGCTGTACCCGTCGCCGCTGACCACCACCTGCCTGGCGATGGACGCCCACGGCCGCCGCCCCGTCCTCGTGTACCCGTGCACCGACCTGCCCGAATCCGACGAGGACCCGAGCACCAACGACGCGCTCGCCGACCTCCTCGGCCGCACCCGAGCCGCCGTACTCCGGTCCCTCGTCCACCCGGCCACCACCACCCAACTCTCCCGCCGGGTAGGCATCTCCCTCGCCTCCACCTCCGACCACACCCGAATCCTCCGAGCCGCCGGCCTCATCACCACCCACCGAACCCAAGGCACCGCCCTCCACACCCTCACCCCCGCGGCCCGGCCGTTGCTGACCGGCGAGTCCAGAGGCGTCCCAGGACAGCTCGGGTAGGGGCGGGTAGGGGCCGCGAGGTGGTTGCTCGCGGCCCCTGGCTGGCTCAGTTGCGGTGGATGGTGAAGGTTGTGGTGGTGTTCCGGATGTCGGTGCTGTTGTCGGTGAGGGTCAGGTTGTCGAAGGTGACCTCGCCGACGGCGGGGCCCTGGCCGGGTTCGGGGAGTTCGTTCGCCCAGATGCCGAAGCCGGACTTGCTGTCGAAGGCGTCGCCGGACTTGTGCGCGCCGGTGATGGTCGTGTCGGTGAAGATCGTGTCGGCGACCGGGAACTGCGGGCTGCCGTTCGCGTAGTTGGTCTGGAACATGATTCCGGAATACGTCGGATCGGTGATGTCGAGGTCGGACACCCGGATGCCCTGGAAGATCTTCGACGCCGAGAACACCCACACCGCGGGGAACGCCTGGTTGCCCCAGAAGTGCCCGCCGGAGCGGACCACGGACGCGTTCTGGAACTGCGTCGGTGGCGTCGCGCCGAAGCCGTTCATCGGGATGCCGAAGTCCAGCGAGCTGATCGTGATCCCGGGGTAGGTCAGCATGTCCGCCGCGTACAGGTTCCGGAAAACGTTGTTCGTGCCGCCGTACACCGCGAATCCGGCGGCCCGCCAGGTCAGCATCGCGGACAGGTTCTCGAAGACGTTGTCCCGCACTTCGCCGCCGCCGTTGTCGGTGGCGTTGAAGAGCGCGAAGCTGTCGTCACCCGTCGACCGTGCCTCGTTGTTGCTGACCGTGTTCCCGGCCGACCCGTTCGTCATGTTGATGCCGTCGGCGAAGGTGTCCCGGATCCGGGAGTTCTTGATCGTCGACGTGTCGGTGTTCGAACCCCAGTACAGGCAGACCATGTGCTCGACCCAGATGTTGTCGATGGTCATGTTCGCCGTACCGGAGAAGTCGAACACCTTCCCCGGGCCGTCGATCCGGGACGTGTAGTTGCCGAAGTACGCGAACCCGCTGAACGTCGACCCGTTCGCCGACGCCTCGGACCGGAACCCGACGTCGGTGTTGTCCTGGGTGTCCGGTGCGTGGAACCGGGTGAACCACGGCCCGGCCCCGACCACCTTCACGGCTTTCCCGTACACCTGGAACTTCGACGACGTCTGGTAGTCGCCCGGCGGCAAGTACACGCCCTGCAGCGTGCTGTCCTGCCGGACCTGGTCGAGCGCGTTCTGCACGTCCTGCTGGGTGAACCCGGCCGGCGTCACGAAGCCCGCACCGGGATTAGGGATCGCCACCACCGCCTCGGTGTCGAGGAAGTCGATCGAGTACGTCGTACCGTTGGCCGGGTCCTTCTGCAGCCGGATCTTGGTCCCGGCCGGGTACGTCTGGTCGAGCATCAGGTTCGCTTCGTCGTAGATGTGCCGGGCCGGACCCGACCCGGGGGAGTTGTTCGGCGACGCCTCCGCGCCGTACAGCCAGGCGTACTTCGAGGTGAGCGGCAGCGTCTTCGCGAAGGTCCCGTTCACGTAGACGCTGAGCGTCGACGACTGCCCGCCGCCGCCCGCGGAGTCCGGGATCGAGAACCGCGTGACCAGCGTGTTCGTCGCGGCCCGCGTGGTGAACTCGACGTACGCACCGTTGCTGTTCAGCGTGACCGCGCGCCGCCCGGACGCCTCGCCGGCCAGGTCGCCGATCGTCCGGTTCGGCCCGATCACGGTCGCGCCCCCGCCGACCGCGGCGTCCTCGGCCTCGAGGTGGTCGTACGGCATGTTCGCGCCGCGCCCGACGAAGAACGGCCGCTCGCTCGTGTTGTTCGCGCGCTTCACGGGCAGTTCGTTGGCGTCGTCCGCCAGGACGACGCGTACCGTGTAGCGCCCGTTCACCGCCGTCCAGTTGCCTAGGGCAACGGCGGGGGCGGTCGCTCCGGCCGCGATCGAACCGTTGTACGAACCGGTCAGCGTGGTCACCACGGACGAGCCGTTCAGCACTGTCAGCGTGATCCCGTGGGCGCCGGACGCCGACGCGACACTGCCCTGGTTCTTCAAGGAAACGGAGAAGGAAACGGAGCTTCCGGCGGACGGATTGTTCGGCGTCCAGTTCACCGCGGAAGCGACGAGATCCGAGCTCGCCACCGGCGTCACCACCAGTGGTCCGGAGGCGTTCGCCGTGTTGTTCCCGTCGTTCTGCTCGATCACGGAGTTCGCTTCGTCGACCTTCGCGCTCACCGCGTACGAGCCCGCGTCCCGGGTCCCGATCGACGCGCTGACGGTCGTCGAGGCGCCCGCGGCCAGCGCGCCGACTGCGGCCGTACCGACCTTGGTGCCGCCGAGGTAGAAGTTCACGTCGGTCGCGCCTGAGCCGGCCGTACCGCCGTTGTTCACCGTCGCGCGCACCGTGATCGAGTCGGTCTCGACCGGCGCCGTCGGCGTCCAGGAAACTCCGGAAAGCGTGAGATCCGGATTCGGAGCCGGTACGCCGAGCACCTGCAGCTCGGCCACCTGCCCCGCCGGCGCGCCGGTGTTCCCGGTGAAGTTCAGCCGTACGTCGGCCACCCGCGCGCTGACCGGGATCGTCACCGAGTTCCCACTCGCCGGATCGAACGAGTAGTTGGCCGATCCAACAAGCGTGGTGAACCCGGAAGCGCTCTGCTCACGCCCGAGGATCGAGAACGTCTGCGTCCGCGCGCCCCACGCCGGATCCGGGTTCAGCCGGACGACGACCGAGCTGACGTCCGCGTTCGCCCCGAGCTGCGTCGTCAACGTCGCCGGCTCGGCGTTCCCTTCCCAGTACGTCGTGACGTCGTCGTCGTTGGCGTTCGCCGGAACGTAGGTGAACGTGTACCCGGACGCCGAGATCGGCTTGTGCAGCGCGAGATTACTGCTCGGCCCGCCGCTGCCGTTCCGGGTGACGGTGTTGCTGTTCGGCGATTGGTTGCCTGCGGCATCCTTGGCGCGGACGTAGTACGACACCGACACGTTGGCCGGCTGGTCGTCCGTGTACGTCAGCCCGGTGACGCTCGTCCGCAGTTGGCCGTTCGCGTAGACGTCGTACCCGGTGACGCCGACGTTGTCCGTCGCCGCGTTCCAGGTGAGCTTGATCTGCCCGGCGCCGGGTTCGGTGAAGGCCAGGCCGCCCGGGGCGGTGGGAGCCTGGGTGTCACCGGTCGCCGGTCCGTAGACCTCGAGTTCGGACAACTGCCCCGCGGGCCAGCCGGTGTTGGCCGTGATCCGGACCCGGACGTACCGCGTGGTCGCCGTACCGTAGTCGACCGTCACCGTGTTGCCCGGCGGGCTGAAGGTCCGGGCCGCGGACGCCGACAGGTCGGTGAAGTTCTGTCCGTCGGTGCTTCCCTGGATCGCGAGGGTCTCGTCCCGGGCACCCCAGTCGGTCGTCGGGAGCTTGAGCACGACCTGGTTGGTGGGGACGGACGAGCCGAGATCGACCTGCACCCACTGCGGGAACGCGTTGTTCGCGCTCTCCCAGTAGCTGCTCTGGTTGCCGTCGGTCACGTTCGACGCGACGTAGTTCTGCGTGACGCTGCTCGCGGAGGCCGGTTTGCCGGCGGCGAGATTGCCCGCGGCCTCGGCCGCCTGGGCGGGGGAGACGAGTGGTGCGGCCGCGAGACTCGCGGCCAGCAGGGCGGTCAGCAACCGCCAACGGGGTATGCGCATGAGACCTCTCCTGATGGGGCGGACAGAGAAGAGTTAAAAACTTTCGCCGGCTTGCTCATTTCTTGCGTGACGTGGGGCTCATTGTTACGGCACGGCTACTCGGGCGTCAACGGCTCGTGACCAACGAAAAGGGCCGGCTCGCGCAGTGCGAGCCGGCCCTCCGAGAGGTACTGCGTCAGTGCTTGGCGGCACCCTCCGCGCCCGCGCCGGTGAACGCGCGGACCGACAGCTCGCTGTACCGCTGCTCACTGGACCGGTCCTTGCCGAGGTACGTCCCGAGGACACCGAACAGGAAGCCCAGCGGGATCGACACGATGCCCGGGTTGGAGAGCGGGAACCAGTGGAAGTCCGCGCCGGTGATCATCGACTTCTCACCGTTGCCGGACACCACCGGCGAGAAGATCACCAGCACCACGGCGGAGACCAGGCCGCCGTAGATGCTCCACACGGCGCCCGAGGTGTTGAACCGCTTCCAGAACAGGTTGAACAGCAGCGCCGGCAGGTTCGCCGAGGCAGCGACCGCGAACGCCAGCGCGACCAGGAACGCGATGTTCAGCTTCTGCGCCGGGATCGCCAGTGCGATCGCCACCGCGCCGATCCCGATCGCCGCGAACCGCGCGACCCGCAGCTCCTGTTTCTCGGTCGGCTTCTCCTTCGAGATCACGTTCGCGTACAGGTCGTGGGCGAACGACGACGCCGACGTCAGCGTCAGGCCCGCGACCACCGCGAGGATCGTCGCGAACGCGACCGCCGCGATCAGCGCCAGCAGGATCGACCCGCCGAGCGACCCGGCGCCGCCGCCGACCGACTCCGCCAGCAGCGGCGAGGCGACGTTGCCCTTCGACGTCGCGACCGCCGAACCCTTGCCGGTGTCCAGCAGCGCCGCGGCGCCGAACCCGAGGGCCAGCGTCATCAGGTAGAACACGCCGATCAGGCCGATCGCCCACTGCACCGAGCGCCGCGCGGAGCGGGAGTCCGGCACCGTGTAGAAGCGGATCAGGATGTGCGGGAGTCCCGCCGTACCGAGGACCAGGGCCAGGCCGAGCGACAGGAAGTCGATCTGGCCGGTGAAGTCCTTGCCGTACAGCAGACCCGGCTGCAGGAACGACTCACCGTGGCCGGACTTGGCCGCCGCCGAGCCGAGCAGCGACGAGAGGTTGAAGTGGAACTTCAGCAGCACCAGGAACGTGATCACGACGGTGCCGGCCATCAGCAGCACGGCCTTCACGATCTGCACCCAGGTGGTGCCCTTCATGCCGCCGATCGTCACGTAGATGATCATCAGCGCGCCGACCAGGATGATCACGGCCGCCTTCACGCCCTCGCTCTTCACGCCGAGCAGCAGCCCGACCAGCGAACCGGCGCCGACCATCTGGGCGAGCAGGTAGAAGATCGACACCACGATCGTCGAGGTGGCCGCCGCGGTCCGGACCGGCTTCTGCTTCATCCGGAACGCGAGCTGGTCGGCCATCGTGAAGCGGCCCGAGTTCCGCAGCAGCTCGGCGACCAGCAGCAGGGCGACCAGCCAGGCCACCAGGAAGCCGATCGAGTAGAGGAAACCGTCGTACCCGTAGAGGGCGATCTGGCCGGAGATGCCGAGGAACGACGCCGCGGACATGTAGTCGCCCGCGACCGCGAGGCCGTTCTGCGCGCCGCTGAACGAGCGGCCGCCGGCGTAGTAGTCGGCCGCGGTCTTGTTCTGCCGGGACGCCCACCAGGTGATGTACAGCGTCACGGCAACGACCGCGGTGAACAGCGAGATGGTCAGCGCCCGGTTGCCCGGCTCGGCGGCCAGGGGCAGCAGGAGGGGATTCACCGGCGACGCTCCCTCTTGTACTTGGCGTTCAGGCCGTGGGCCAGCGGATCGAGCTTGCGGTTCGCGAACCGGCCGTACAGCGCGGCGATCACGAACGTCGAGACGAACTGCAGCAGGCCGAAGACCAGCGCCACGTTGATGTGGCTCCCGCCGATCTTGTGGCTCATGAAGCCACGGGCCCAGTTGTTGCAGGCGACGTACGCCAGGTACCACGCCATGAACGCGATCGTCCACGGTACGACGAAGTTCTTGTAGCGCCGTTTCAGCTCGGTGAAGTCGGCCGCGTCGTGGACCGCTTCGTACGCGCGGGCGTCCCGCTCGCGCACCATCTCTTCGCCCATGAGTTCCCCTTCACTGGACTGAACAGGTGCACGTTAGCGGCTTCAGAGGTGCGGCGCCACGGGACCGGTGATCGTCCGGCGGTAGTTCGCGAACTCGCTCGGGTGCGCCCGGAAGCAGTCGGTGAAGTACGGCATCCGGAGCGGCTCCGGCGGGCGGGCGGTGTGTTCGTAGATCAGCTCAACCTGCTCGAGCACCTGGTCCCGCCGGGACTCCTTGAGTACGGCGACCCGGGAGTGCGACTGCGCCAACTGCCGCAGGCCGCCGCGGTCAACGTCGTGCCAGTGCCGGAACCGCGCCTGCTCGATCATCGCGAACAGGTTCGACTGCTCCAGGATCGGCATCGGCTCGAACCGGTCACTGCCGCCGAAGCCGTCGCCCTGGATCACCTGCATCATCCGGCGTACCCACGGCACCACCGTGTCGGCGTTGTTCCAGAACAGGCCGAGTACGCCGTTCGGCCGCAACACCCGGGCGATCTCCGGCAGCGCCCGGGCGTGGTCGAACCAGTGGAACGCCTGCCCGACGATCACCGCGTCCACGGACGCGTGCGCGAGCGGGATCGACTCGGCCGCACCCACCATCGTGTCGATCCCGGGCCGCCGGCGGCAGACCTCGAGCATCTCCGGCGACGGGTCGACCGCGATCACGTGGTGCCCGAGCCCGGCGGCGACCGCGGCCAGCTTGCCGGTACCGGCGCCCAGGTCGAGCACCTGCAGCCCGCGGCCGGGGCCGAGGACCCAGGTCAGCGCCTCGAACGGGAACGTCGGCCGGCCCGCGTCGTACGCGGCCGCGACGGCGCCGAAGGACTTGGCGCGCGCCGCGTTCACGCCGTTGTCGGCGTCCCCGGCCGGATCGTTGGTGGTCATCACGGCAATTCTGCCGTAGCCGAGGGCAGGAAACCTGCTATTCGCCGAGTTTCTTCTGTTCGATGTGCGCGTTCAGCGCGGCCAGCTCCGGGTGCTCGTCCAGGATCTTGACCAGGTCGGCGCAGCCCAGCCGGGGAGCGTCGAAGTCCTCGATGAGTGCGTCGAGCAACTTCCAGTCGTCCGCGGTGTCCAGCGTCAGCCGGTACTGCGACCCACCGCCGGACCAGGGGAGATTCAGCAGCCGTATCTCGCCCGACCGGTTCTGGTGCAGGTACGACGTGACGTGCTCGCGATCCGCCTTCAGCGTGGCCTTCCGCTCCGCGTCGTACAGCCGGGCCGCGGAGAAGATCTCGAAGTCCATGCCGCGCGGATAGGTCCGCTCCAGGCAGTTCGAGATGTAGAGGTCGGGATCGTTCTCGGCGCGCCACCGATCGACGCCCGCGGCAACGATCTCGGGATCGATCAGCGGACAGTCCGAGGTGACCCGGACGATGCCGTCCAGGTCGTGCTCCCGGGCGGCACCCGCGAACCGGCTGAGGACGTCGTCCTCGCTGCCCCGGAACACCGGGAAGCCGTCCTCGTCGCACAGCTGGACGACGAGGTCGTCGTTGAAGTTCGTGGTGGTCGCGACGATCACCGGCAGGCCGGTGCGGCTCAGCCGGTCCAGGTGGTGTTCGAGGTACGAACGGCCGGCGACGGTCAGCAGGACCTTCGCCGGCAGCCGTGTGCTCGTCACGCGAACCTGCGTGACGATCCCGATCTTCAGCTGTTCCATCGGAACATCTCCCGGATTTCTGCGGGTCCGGCGACGTGGTCGACGCCCAGTTCGGTGGCTGTGAACTCGCGGACGACCTCGGCCGGGACGTACGGCTGGTCCATGTCCGGCCACAGCCGCTTGATCCGCGCCTGACCGCCGAACGACGGGTGCTCGTTCTCCAGCACCATGGGATCACCGTAGACCCCCGCCCGCAGACCGAGCGAGCCGCCGTACAGAACGGCCGAGCTGAGCCGGTTCGAGGCGACGCGCTCGTGCCTGCGCAGTTCGCGGAGCTGGTTGACCAGGAACTTGGCGTTGGTCTGCCGCCAGTGCAGGCCGCGGTAGCCGTGCGTGATCACCCGGAATCCGGCGTCCTTGTAGACCTTGCGGATCGCCGGCTTGTCGTACTCGTTCCAGTACAGGCAGACGGTCACCGGGCCGGTCTCGTGCTCGTTGATCGAGGCAACGATCCGGCCGTGGTCGCCGAGCACGTGCTGGCCCTCCCAGCCGTGGAACGGGTAGAAAATGGTGCCCTTGGCTCGTTTGTCCGGGGTGGCGAGCTCCGGGTGGGTCTTCAGCAGGTACAGCCAGACGGAGCCGATCACCGAGTAGTTGCGCAGCCCGAGCGCGTGGCCGCGGCGCCGGACGCTGTCCGACCAGACGAACTTCGGCATCCCGGGCGCGAAGTTCGTGCCGTACGCGAACCCGTCGAGGATGTTCCAGCCGTGCTGCAGGTAGCCCCAGATCCGCGGCGGCTTCTTCAGCCCCGCGTACGTCGCCATGATGTTGGCGTGCCCGTAGAAGTGGTTGGCGTGGTGCATCAGCGCCGGACCTTCTTCAGTACGCGCTTCAGCCGCCGGCGGATCACACGGGCCGGGTTCATCACGGCGTGGCCGACGCGGTACGGGCGGGACCGCCGGATGCCGCTGACGGTGCCTTCGAAGAGGATCGCGCGGGCGCTCGCGTGCGCCAGCTCGTCCGCCAGGCGGGCGACGGTCTGCAGTTGCTCGGCGCTACCTCGCGGTCTGATCACCTCGTCCGGGGTGAAGTCCGGCTCCGGCACGGTGATACCCGCCATCGCCGCCAGCCGCGCCGTCAACTGATGCGCATCGGCCGCGGCCGGCCACGGTACCCGCCCTCCGCCTTCCAGCACCCGGTTCGCGAACCGGCGAAGGTGCTCGACGACGTCCAGTTCCTGCGGCTCGCCGAACAGCCGGTACGAATCCCCGTCGAGGATCACGTTGTCCGGAGAACCCGCCCCGCCGGTGCCCAGCCAAGCCACATACTGCGGAATCACCCGCCGCAACTCTGCCTGGTCGTCACAGCGCAGGGCCGTCAGCAGGTGTTCCTCCAGTAGGACGCCTTCGCCGTCGGGTACGACGCCGTCCGGCAGGACCGCGGGTGCCTCCGCTCCGACCACGAAGTACCAGGCCGGCGCCAGCTCGAACGCAAGCCCGGCCTCGGCCGCGTCCAGCACCAGCCGGTACGGATCCATCAGCACCGGGCCATCGTTGCGTGAGGCAACAGCTCGTGCGGCTACCACGGCCGCCGGCCCGTCGACCGCGGCCAGGGCAACGTCTGCCTGCACCAACGAGGGAAACACCGCGTACGTCTGGTGGACCTGCAGACCGGCGCTCTCGACAGCCACCGTCACCCGCTTGAGCCCCGCGGGCGCCCGATCCCCGACGTCCCGCCCCCAGTCCTCGTCCCGCGGCAACGCCGCCGCGATATCCGGCTGCACCAACCGCTCGAACCCAAACCCGTTCGCCGCCCCCAACAACAAGCTCCCGCCGGACCGCAGCACCCCCACCAGCCGGTCGAGACTGTCAGCCCAGGTGAACCCAGCGGTGTCAGGCCCCACCAGCCGCTCAAGCCCGTCGAGCACCACAACCACGTCATACCCGCCGTGTACCGCACCCACCCCGGGCGGAGATGGGTGGACGCCGCCCGTCTTCTCATCTACCGCGAAGCGGTCGAGGGAGCCGCAGAAGACTTGGCCTTTGGTGGTGTCGAGGAGCTCGGCCAGCTCCTCGGCGTCCGGTGCCGAGCGGACCAGCAGGTCGACCGACGTGACCTGCGACGCGACGAACTCGACCAGTTCGGCGGCGTGCGGGCCGGCGAGCAGGACGTTCGCGTCGGGTGTCAGGACGGCGGCCAGGAGCGCTTCGGCTGCGGGTCCGGCGGCCGCGGGCCGGGCGTCGCCCGGGTGCAGGTCCGACCAGTTGAGCATCTCCCCGCCGACCAGGTTCGATCGGGTCACATCGGTCACGTTATCCAACCAATTGCAGAAGGGTCTCGATCACCCGGTCGGCGTCACCGTCGGTGAGGTCCGGGTAGAGGGGAAGGGACAGTTCCTCGGCGTAGAACCGTTCGGCGTTCGGGCAGAGGCCGCGCTGGTACCCCTGGCGGGCGAAGACGGGGTGCCAGTACACCGGAATGTAGTTGACCTGTACGCCGATCCCGGCCGCGCGCATCCGCTCGAAGATCTCCCGTCGCCGCCCGCCGAGGACGCGGAGCGGGTACAGGTGCCACATCGGGTCGACCCCGGCGCGCTGCACCGGCGTACGTAGTCCGTCCACTCCGGCGAAGGCCGCGTTGTAGCGTGCGGTGATCTCCGCCCGGCGGCGCTTGAACTCCGCGAGCCGGCGGAGCTGGGACAGGCCGAGCGCGGCGCCGAGGTCGGTGAGGCGGTAGTTCACGCCGTACTCGTGGACCTCCTGGTGCCACGGGCCTTCGTCGGTGATCTCGAAGCGCGACGGGTCCCGGACGAGCCCGATGAAGTGGAACTCGTGGGCGCGCCGGCCGACGTCGGCGTCGCGGCAGACGACGGCGCCGCCTTCGCCGGTCGTCAGGTTCTTCGTGGGGAAGAACGACATGGTGGTGACGTCGGCCAGGTCGCCGACGGGACGGCCGTACGCCGATCCGCCGACGGAGTGGGCCGCGTCGGCGAGGGTCTTCGCACCTACCTGATCGGCCAGGGACTGCAGGGCAGGGTAGTCGGCGGATTGGCCGGCATAGTCGACCGCGCTGATGACCTTGGACCGTTCGGTGAGAACGTCCGAGACGGCCGAGGGGTCGATCAGGCCGGTTGCGTAGTCGATGTCGGCGAAGGCCACCCGGGCGCCCAGGATCGCGGCACAGGAGGCCGTGGCCACGAAGGTCATCGGGGTGGTGATCACCTCGTCGCCGGGGCCGACGCCGAGTGCGGCGTACGCGATGTGCAGCGCGGCCGTGCCCGACGTACAGCTGACTGCCCGGTGGCCGCCGGACAGTTCGGAGATCGCGTTCTCGAAGGCCGTCACTGCCGGCCCGGTGGTCAGCCAGTCGCCGCGCAGTACCGCGGTGACCGCCTCGATGTCCTCCTCGGAGATCGACTGGCGCCCGTACGGCAGCACGGGGTCACGCGTCGCTTTCGAGGATCTTGCGGATCTCGTCGATCGAGTACCACTGGTCGTTGGTGTCGGAGGCGTAGTGGAAGCCGTCCGCGACCGGGTTGCCGTCGGCGGGCGGCTGGTAGCCCCAGGTGGCGAGGTCCGGCTGCAGGACGAAACGGTTGCCGAGGGACACCGCGCGGCGGCCTTCCTCCGGGCTGATCATCTCCTCGTGCAGCTTCTCTCCGGGGCGCAGGCCGACGTCGTGCATCGCCGCGCCGGGCGCGATCGCCGCGGCCAGGTCGGTCACCTTCATCGACGGGATCCGCGGTACGTACAGCTCGCCGCCGGTCATCAGGTCGAACGTGTCGACCACGAACTCGACCGCCTGCGGCAGCGTGATCAGGAACCGGGTGCAGCGCAGGTCGGTGATCGGCAGCGAGTGGCCGGCCGCGTGCAGCGCCCGGAACTTCGGGATGATCGAACCCCGGCTGCCCATCACGTTCCCGTACCGCACGACGCTGAAGCGGGTGTCGTACGCGGCCGCGTAGTGGTTGCCGTTGATGAACAGCTTGTCGGCGGTCAGCTTGGTCGCGCCGTACAGGTTGATCGGGCTGGACGCCTTGTCGGTGGACAGCGCCACGACCCGCTTCACGCCGCTGTCGATGGCCGCCTCGATGACGTTCTGCGAACCGATCACATTGGTCTGCACGAACTCCCACGGGTTGTACTCGCCGCTGTCGACCTGCTTCAGCGCGGCGGCGTGTACGACGTAATCGACCCGGTGCATCGCCCGCAGCAGCCGGGACCGGTCGCGGACGTCGCCGAGGAAGAACCGCAGCCGGGGGTCGTCGCCGAACGACTGCCGGACCTCCCACTGCTTCAGCTCGTCGCGGCTGAAGACGATGATCCGCCGCGGATCCAGCTGCTCGAGCGCATGCCGTACGAAGGTCCGGCCGAACGACCCGGTACCGCCGGTGACCAGGATGTCGGAGCCGGTAAGGATTGACACGCGAGCGGGACCCCTTCTGACGGACAGTTCCGAACTGCGCACACGCGGTGCGGACCTCGAAACAATAGCTGCCCCGTGAGCGACCCGTTCAATCCCCATCTCAACTCGGTGTAATCAAACGTACGTTCCGGAGTCGGGCCCGGTCGCGGGACCCGGTACGGTCTGGGGCGTGAAGCGCGTCGGGGTGCGATGTGATGTGGGCCCGGCCCGGGGGATCGGGCATGTGATGCGGTGCCTGGCGCTCGCCGAGGAGGTGCGGCGGCGCGGGGCGGAGGTGGTGTTCGTCTGCGACGCGCCCACCGTGCCGTGGGCCGCCGCGCAGATCGCCGCACGCGGGATCGACGTACACCCGGCGGTCTGGGAGGCGAAGGAGCACGTCGAGCTGTTCCGGCGGCTCGGGCTGGACGCGGTGGTGTTCGACTCGTACGACCTGGACGGGGCGGTCTACCGGGCGGTCCGGGCGAGCGGCCTGCCCACGCTGGCGATCGTCGACGGCGACTTCCGCGGCGCCGAGGCCGACGTACTCGTCGACCAGAACCTCGCGGCCGAGCTCGACCGTCCGGAGCTGCCGGCGGGCACCCGGCGGCTGGCCGGCTTGCCGTACGTGATGATCCGCGACGAGATCCTCGCGCACCGCCCGGTCGAGGCACCGGCCGACCGGCAGCACGGCGTACCGCAGGTGTTCGCGTTCTTCGGCGGCACGGATGCCTTCGGCGCCGGGCCGTACGTCGCCCGTGCGCTGGCCGCGACCGGTCTGCCGTTCGAGGCGACGGTGGTCGCGCCGGGGCCGGACCTCGCGGCGCGCATCGGCGAGGTGGAGCTGCAGCCGCATCAGCAGTTGCAGGTCATCGGGCCGACGGATCAGCTGGCCGCACGGGTACGGGAGGCTGATCTGACGATCAGTGCTTCCGGTACGTCGACGTGGGAGTTGCTGTGTCTCGGGGCGACGGCCGGCCTGGTGTGCGTGGTCGACAACCAGGTGATGGGGTACGAGCGGGCCGTCGACACGCGCGCGGCCGCGGGACTCGGGTTGCTGAGCGCGCTGCAGGAGGATCCGGCGTCGGCCGATCAGATGCTCAAGCGACTGTTGACCGACCCCGCAGAACGCGGCCGGCTGGCCCGCGCGGGCTGGGAGTTGGTCGACGGCCGGGGCCGAGAACGAGTAGCCGACGCCTTGCTCGGTCTTATCTGAGTTCGTAGATCGTGGCGTCCAGGGTTGCGTGGCGGAGGCGGACGTAATTGCGGAGGGCGGGCGAGACCGTGCCGGCCCGGTTGTCGGCGTACAGCCAGCGGACGCCGGCCTTGCGGAGGCGTTCGACGGTCGTGGGCGACGGTGCCTTGAACACGACGTCGTTGGCGGCGAGCTGCTCGCGGTTCCAGTACGGGATCAGGCTCGGGTTGCCGTCCTCGGCGAGGGCGATCCGGTTCGCCTGGTTGGAGTACGACCAGCCTTCGACGAGCACCGGCCGCTCGGACAGCGCGGCCAGCCAGAAGTGCCGGCTGTCGCAGAGCCCGTCGCGCTCGATGATGCAGTGCGCGTTGGTCGCGATCAGCTCGCCCGGCTTGCTGTTCCGCCGCAGCCACTGCGCCGCACCCGCCTCCGCGGCCGTCGCCCCGCCGCGGAACGGGTGGGCGAACACCAGGTTCGACGCCGAGTCGGAGACGAAGGCCTGTAACGGCACCAGCGCGGCGCCGATCATGCACGCCGCCACCGCGCCGCCGAGCAGTGCCACGAAGAAGTTTCCCGGTCGTCGCGCCAGCTTCCAGCCCGCTGCGACCAGCACCGCAACCGCGGCAACCACCGCGATCGTCCACAGCCACGGCCCCTTGACCCCGTGCAGGTCCGCCGACTCCGACCGCGCGACCGCGAACCCGATCAGTCCGAGCAGCCCCGCGGACCCCACCAGTACGACGGCCTTCCGGTCGCCGAGCCGCCCGACCAGGTTCGCCAGCCCGGCGGCCGCGAGTACGGCGATCATCGGGAACGCGGTCCGCAGGAAGTACAGCTGACTGACACCCGACTGGGTCGTCAGCACCGTCCCGAGCAGCCCTGCCACCGCGACCCCGACCAGGAACACCGCACCGGCGTCCTGCCACTTCCGCCCCAGGAAGAACAGGCCGGAGGCGGCCAGCGCCCAGCTCAGCAAAGTCGTTGCCCCGGTCAACAACTGGGCATGGGGGTTCGAGGCCAGCATCGAGAACGGCGCCAGCTGCACGAACGTCTCGAACGGCTTGATCTGCGTCCCCCAGGTGCTGCCGCCGAAGATCGTGACCAATGCCGCCACGAACACCGCCAGCGAAACCAGCCCGCCGATGAACGCGGGCCGCGTGGGCTTCCGTAGCAGCCCCAACTGCAGGAACGCGAACGCGAACCCCACCCCGACCACGGGAAGGATCGTCGACTTCGCCCCGGCCGCGACCAGCGCGAGCAGCACCAGCAACACCCACCGCGCCTTCGGCCGACCGTCGGTACGCAACAGGTCGACCGCCACCACACAGATCGCCAGCGCGATCAGTACGCCGAGATTCTGCGTCGGACTCAGGTACGCCGCCACTGCCGTCGAGATCCCGCCCAACCCGGCCGCCGCCAACGGCTGCACCGCCCCGCCGAGCCCTGCGACGAACACCGCGAGCGGCCCGGCCCAGGTCGCACCGGACTCCGGCGTCGGGGAGAGCCGGGAGGCGAGCGCGAACACCAGCCCGCACCCGGCGAGGAACAGCGGCAGCCAGCTCAGCGAGTGGATCAGGTCGGTCAGGTCGATCCGCGTCCCCCACTGCGTCGCGGCGGTCGCCTGGTGGAAGAACGTGTGGTACTTCATCGGCTCGCCGCCGAGCCACAAGGTCCTGATCGGTACGTCGTACTTCGCGCTCGCGGCCAGCGCCTGCTGGAACGCGAGATCCGGGTAGGCCCGCAACGGATCGGTGTACGCCGGCAGAAACTGCCCCGGGCCGCGCCGGTACACGATGAGCAGCACGACCGCGGTGGAGGCCGCCAGCAGCCACGCCTGCAGCGGACGCAACGGCTGCTCGACCCGGCGCCAGACCCGCGCCCGGGCGTCGCGATCCAGGAAGGCGACCACGAGTACGACCGGCGCCCAGGCCCATGACCACGCCTGCAGACCGATCGACGCGCTGGCGAGGTACACCAGCACCTGTCCCGCCGTACCGACCGCGAAGCCGGCGGACAGGTCCTCGACCAGGTTCCGCCGGTAGCCGCCGATCAGCCGCCAGAGCGCGAACCCGGGCAGCGTCACCGCGACCAGCGTGAACAGGACGAACCGGCCCAGTTCGAAGACGGTCGAGTGCAGCGCGAGCAGCACGATCGCCAGCACGCCGACGGCCACCCCGGCAACCAGCCCGGACAGCGAAGGACCCGCAGTCCGCGGCCCCCGCCGCCTCGCTTTCGCGCGCATGTCGTAACACTAATGTGAAATCCATCGCGCCACGAACGCAACGTGTCACTCCGTGTAGGCTTTGCGGCCTATGAGTTGGTACGAGGCGCTTGAGGCTGGTGAGCTGACGGTGCGGCCGTCGGTTGATGCAGCGAAGCGGTTCGGGGTCTCGATCGATCGGATGTCGGTGTCCGCGTCGGCCGGTACGCCGCTGGCGGACGTGCTGGCCGCGGTCGAGAGGTCGACCGCCGACGTGATCGTGCTGCGGTACCCGGCCCGCGAGACCACCTGGTTCGCGGCGCTGGCCGACGGTCCGCGGCGGGCGCTGCTCGCCGACACGGTCGTCTGCTGGGCGCTCCCGGTCGGCAAGGGCCGGCGCCCGGCGCCGCTGGCCGGATTCAGTACCGAGGTCGAGGCCGACGTCGACGACGAGCTGGTGGACGACCTGGTCGCGGACGTCTTCGGTGACTCCGGCAACCACTACTGCTCCGACCCGGTGTTCGACCGGTCGAAGGCGCTGGCCGGCCGCCAGGAGTGGGCCAGGCAGCGGATCGCCGAGGCGGGTGCCGTCGTACTGCGAGGTCCGGACCGGCGGATGCTCGCGCTGGCGGCGCTCGACCAGCAGCACTCGTGGACCGAGATCCAGCTCGCCGGTGTGGTCCCCGCCGAGCAGGGCCGTGGCCGGTACGGGCATCTGCTCGCCGCGGTCGAGGACGCCTGTACGACGCGGCGCCTGGTCGTCACCGCCCAGGCCCACCAGACCGGCATCCAGCGGATCTGGTCCCGGTACGGTTTCGAACCCGTGCATAACCTCCTGACGGTGCACCTCGTTGCCGCTACGTAGACGAGTAACTACGGCGAGGGAGGGCACACCGGAGTGACGCCGCGGTTGAGCGTGGTGGTGCCCTTCTACGGGGTCGGCGAGTACCTCGGAGACTGCCTGGAGTCGATCGCCCGGCAGGCCTGGGGCGACTTCGAGGCGATCCTGGTGGACGACGGATCGCCGGACGACAGTGCGGTCGTCGCGAAGGAGTTCTGCGCCCGGGACCAGCGGTTCCGGCTGATCCAGCAGGACAACGCCGGTCCCGGCCCGGCCCGCGATGCGGGGATCCGGGAGGCGACCGGGGAGTACCTGGCGTTCGTCGACGGCGACGACCTGGTGTCGACGTACGGGTTCGCCGCCCTGGTCCGGACGTTGGACCGGACCGGCTCGGACTTCGCCGGCGGTAACGCGCGGCGGTTCAACAACAGCTTCGGCGTCCGGCCGTCCTGGTTGCACAAGCAGCCGTTCGCGCGGGTCCGGCACGCCACGCATGTCACCGAGTTCCCCGACCTGGTCCTGGACCGGATGCTGTGGAACAAGGTGTACCGCCGCTCGTTCTGGACCGAGTACGGCTACACCTTCCCGCCGATCCGGTACGAGGACTACCCGGTCGCGCTCAAGGCGCACCTGGACGCGGTCACCGTGGACACGATCACGCAGGCCGTCTACTACTGGCGCGAACGCGAGTCCGGCGAGTCGATCACCCAGCAGAAGTTCCAGCTCGGCAACATCCGGGACCGGGTGACCTCGGCCGGGATGGTTCTCGACCTGGTCGAGGACGCCGTACCGGTGGTCCGCCGGCGGGTGCACGCGCACCTGGCGCAGATCGACGTACTGACGCTGATGTCCGCGTTCGGGTCGGTGCCGGCCGACGACGAGCAGGCGCTGGTGGACCTGTCCCGCGAACTGCTCGACCGGCTCGACGAGGACGTACTCGCGAAGACCCACCGGTACGACCGGATCCAGCACGCCGCGCTCCGCTCCGGCGACGTCGACCTGCTCCGCCGGCTCGCGGACTTCCGCAACGCCGGCGGTCTGCGCGGCGGGGCACGGGCCGCGCAGCGCGGGCGGCGGCTCGAGTACAACTACCCGGGCCTCGGCGAGTCCGCCGTACCGCGTCGGCTGTACGGCGTGCGCGACCAGGACCTGTCGCTCGCGACCAGCGTCCGCGAGGTCGGCTGGGTCGACGGCCGGCTGTCGATCAAGGGCACGGCGGAGATCCGGCACCTGGAGACCGACCGTACGTCGACGCTCGAGATCGCGCTCGCCGTCGGCGCGACGTCGTACCCGCTGGAAGTGCGCCGGTACACCGCCCTGGACCTGCACGGGACGCAGACGCTGGTCGGGTTCGAGGTGCTGCTCGATCCGGCGCTGCTCGCCGAGTGCACCGGAGCTCCGGCGCATTTCGAGGTGCTGATGCGATCCGGGCGGCGGGAACGGAAGGGCATGCTCGGCGGTCAGGGCCCCGGCAGCCCGGGCTGGCCGCCGGGTGCCTGGATCGACGCGACGAACTGGATCCAGCCCGGCCCGGGGAAGTACGGCTGGTTCTCGCTGCGGCGGCTGACCGATCCGTGCCGGCTGACCGCGGCCGAGCAGGTCGGCGACGACCTGGTGCTGCACGGGCGGTCCTCGTTCGACGAGCCTGCGCTGTTCCTGAGCCGCCCGGTCGTCGGCGGCGAGGAGGAGATCCCGCTGGAGGTCGACGGGCGCGACTTCACCGCCCGGCTGCCGCTGCGGGACATCCTCGACGCGGCCAACCACGACGACCCGTTCGGCCGCCGGACGACCCGCGTGTTCCGGGTCCACGGGCCCGAGGAGGAGCAGCGCGTGCTCTTGTGGACCGCGGGCGACACCGCGCTGACGCGGGTCGTGGACGATCGGATGGTCACGCTGACCCGGTCCACCGGCGGCTACGTGAACCTGCACGAGTCGCCGATCCGGACGACCGCCTTCGCGGCCGCGGTCGAGGGCGACGAGCTGGTGGTGCGCGGCGCGGGCGGCGACGCGACCTTCAGCTGGCGGCGGTACCTCACCGACTCCGACGACCACCTGGACGTCGCCTGCCGTCGTACGACGACCGCCGACGGCTGGAGGGTGGCCGCCGACGTGGCCGCGCTCGTCCCGGTGACCGCCGTCCAGGTCTCCGTCGATCCACTGGCCGCGCTGGCGGACTGGATCCTGTTCGCAACGTCCGCCGACGGTACGGCGCACGCCGTCCAGTGTGAGCCGTTCCTGTGCAGCCGGTTGCCCTTGGCAATTACCCACGGCGCGCACGCGCTCGCCGTCCGACCCCATGCCGGCACTCTGCACGTCGAGGTGCGCTGATGCATCACCACAACCACTACTACGGTCAGACGCACATCCTGTCCCGGTACGCCGGGTTCGACTTCGACCACCCGCCGCGGCTGCGGGGGTACCTGCAGCACGGGTGGAACATCGGCTGTGGGTGGAACCCGGTGCACGAGTTCTACGACGGCGCCTGGCGGTTCACCTGGAGCGACGCTCCGAAGCGCCGCGGGCACTCGCTCGGGCGGCGGAACTACCACAGCATCGGCGCGCCGTTCCTGTACCTGACCGAGCTCGAGCCGGAGCCCGAGGAGCCGGTCGAGCGTGAGGGCACACTGTGGTTCCTCTTCCACGGGTGGGAGGGCGGCAAGATCCACGGCGACCACCAGCGGCTGATCGACGAGATCCGCGAGACCGAGCCCGGCCCGGTGACGTTCAGCCTGTACTACACGGAGTACGACCGGCCCGAGGTGCGCGGGTTCTACGAGGACGCCGGGTTCCGGGTGGTGTCGTTCGGGCGTCGCGGGTTCTCGTACGAGGGGACCGATCGGCGGTTCCTGTTCAAGCAGCTCGCCGAGCTCCGCAAGCACAAGCGGGTCGCCGCGAACCGGTTGTCGACGGCGATCTTCTACGGCATCGCGGCTGGCTGCGAGCCCGCGGTGTACGGCGACCCGATGGAGATGGACGGCGAGAACCCGCTGTTCGGCGGGCAGAGCCGGATCGAGCGGCTGTGGCCCGAGATGCTCGGCAAGTCGATCGACCTCGAGGCCGCGCGCGCGACCACCGACCTGGAACTCGGCCGCCCGTGGATGATGCCGGCCGCCGAACTACGCAGTCTGTTCGATTGGAGAGAGCGTGTCTGAGGTTCAGGTTGTCCGCGGGGAGATGCAGCCGTGGACCGATCGCACGTCGCCGCGGCCGGCGCTGGCCGCGTTGCTGACCGACGTCGTCCCCGCGAACCGGCGCACTCTGATCCTCGGACCGCACGCGCCGCAGCTGATCGAGTCGGTGCTCGCGCACTCGGCGGACGTGACGATCCTGGTCCGGTCGGTGGCGGACGCGCAGCAGCTCGGCGAGGACTTCGGGCCGTGCCTGCAGGTGATCGCGGGCGCACTCGACGGTCTGCAGACTCCGCCGTACGACGTGGTCATCGCCTCGGACGGGCTCGACCGGGTGCTCGGGTACGACAGCGCCGACCTGTCGTGGAGCGAGCGGCTCGCGGCGGTCGCCGCGCTGGCCGCGCCGGACGCGGTCGTCGTCCTCGGCCTGGAGAACGAGTTCTCGCTGCTGAACCTGCTCGACAGCCGCCCCGCCGCCGAACGCCACGGTGACGACGAGTGGCGCCCGCTGCACGACGACCCTTCGCGGCCGGTGTCGGTGGAGCAGTTGCGTACGGCGTTGCCGTGGACGGCGGAGGTGTACGCCGACTTCGCGTCGCGCACGTATGTCCGGGCCGACGTGGCGGCCAACGCCCGCCCCGGCGAATTCCCCACCCGGTTGGCCGTAGCCGCGCTGGAACAGACCGACGTACCGCTCCTGTCTCCCGCCCACGAGGGCGTCGACACCGCCGCCCGGGCCGGGCTCCTCGGTTCGATCCCCACCGGTTGGCTCGCCGTCATCGGCGCGCAACCGTCCCACGACATCTACACGGAGACAGCAGACACCGTCCTCACCGCAGACCAGAACCTCACCGGTTGGGACACCACCATCTCCGGGGAGCCTGTCCCGGCGACCGAGCTCTCGTTCGACCCCGGCGTCGTCCCCGCTACCGTCTCCGCCGGCGTGTCCGTGGAGAGCGTGCTGTTCCGGCTGGCCTCGGCTGAGGACGTGCCGGGGTTCAGGAAGCTTGCGGCTGACCTCGGGGACTGGGTGACCGAGTCGCGGGTCGTGCTGCGGTGGGACGACGTGGTGTACGACGGCGAATCCTTCGCACACGGGGTCTCGGGGTGGGTGACCGAGGAGCCTGTGGAGAAGGAAGATCTGCTGGCCGCTGCCTGGGTGCGGTTCCACGAGCGGTTGGTGGGGCAGCATCGGCGGCACCCGTGGCCGCCGTGGATGCTCGGGGACGACCTGGTGTCCGCATGGCTGGGGATGTCGGGGGTGGAGGCGCCCGAGCAGACGCCCGCCACCTCGCCGGACACGCCGCCGGCGACCAGCGAACAAGTTGCCCGAGGCAAGGAGATCGCCCGGGCCCTCGACGAGGTGCTGGGTACGGCCACCGGCACGGTCGACGTACGGACGGCCCTGGCCGAGGCCGAGGCGGCCAAGCACGAGCTGTTCGAGCTGAAGGGCCACGTCTACGGTCTCGAGCGTACGCTCGGCTTCCGCAACAAGGCGATGAAGACCCGCGAGAACCGCATCCGCGAGCTCCGCGGCCAGCTCCAGAAGGTCACCGCCGCGCACGAACGGATCCGCGGATCCCGCACGTACGCCGTGTCCCGGGTGATCTTCCACGCCGCTCAGGTCCGCAAGCCGAAGGTCGTGGCCCGCAAGATCTCCCGCAAGATCGACCGCAAGATCCGGAAGAGATGAGCGGGCCACGCCTGAGCGTGGTAGTGCCGTTCTACAACGTGGGGGCTTACATCGGGGACTGTCTCGACTCGATCGCGCGGCAGACGTTCGCGGACTTCGAGGCGATCCTCGTCGACGACGGTTCACCGGACGACAGTGCGGTGGTGGCGAAGGAGTTCTGCGGCCGGGACCCGCGGTTCCGGATCGTGGAGCAGCAGAACGCGGGGCTCGGCCCGGCGCGCAACACCGGCGTCGAGCACGCCACGGGGGAGTACGTCACGTTCGTCGACAGTGACGACCTGGTCACCCGGCACGGGTTCGGGCTGCTGATCAAGGCGCTCGACCGGACCGGGTCGGACTTCGCCGCCGGTAACGCACGGCGCTTCAACAACAGCTACGGCGTACGGCCGTCCTGGCTGCACGCGCAGGCGTTCACCGCCGAACGGCTCGCGACGCACATCTCCGAGACGCCGCAGCTGGTGCTGGACCGGATGGTGTGGAACAAGGTGTACCGGCGGTCGTTCTGGGACGAGTACAGCTACCGCTTCCCGGCGATCCGGTACGAGGACTACCCGGTCACGCTGAAGGCGCACCTGGACGCGGTGACCGTCGATACGCTCGCGGCGCCGGTGTACTTCTGGCGCGAGCGGGAGTCCGGCGACTCGATCACCCAGCAGAAGTTCCAGCTGGCGAACCTCCGCGACCGGGTCGCCTCGGCCGGGCTGGTGCTGGACCAGGTCGAGGACGCCCTGCCGGTGATCCGGCACCGCGTGCACGCGCACTTCCGGCAGATCGACCTGCACGCGATCCTCTCGGCGTTCGGCACCGTGCCCGCCGAGGAGGAGCAGCACCTGGTCGAGCTCAGCACCGAGTTGCTGGACCGGCTCGACGAGGCCGTGCTGGTGAACTCGCCGCGTCTCGCCCAGCTCCAGTTCGACGCGCTGCGGGCGGGCGACCTCGAATTCCTGCACGCGGTCGCGCTCGATCCCGACACGGCGCAGCACGCGTTGCCGCGGACGAAGACCGACTACACGCTCGCGACCAGCGTGCGCGAGGTGTGCTGGATCGACGGCGAGCTCTCGATCCGCGGGACGGCCGAGCTGCGGCACCTGCAGGCGAAGCCGTCCAGCCTGCGCATCGGCCTGGTGATTGCCGGCCGCAACCATCGGCTCCCGGTGCGGCGGTTCCCCGCGGAGGACCTGCGCGGCGACCAGAACCTGGTCGGGTTCGAGGTCCGCGTGAGCCGGGAGCTACTGGCGAAATGCCCGGCCGGTCCGTCGCACTTCGACGTTCGGTTGCGTACCGGCGGGATCCGCCGGCGGGACATGCTCCGCGGGCCGAAGGCCGGCAGCCCGGGCTGGCCGCCCGGCGCGTGGATCGACGACACGAGCTGGATCCAGCCGGGGCCGGGCAAGGACGGGGCGTTCGCCGTACGGCGGCTGGTCGACCCGTGCCGGTTGACGACGGTCGAGCAGACCCCGGACGCGCTGGTCCTGCGCGGGCGGTCGGCGTACGACGAACCGTCGCTGTTCGTGAGCCGGCCGCTGTCGGGCGGTGAGGAGCAACTGCCGTTGGAGCTGCACGGGCGGGACTTCACCGCCTGGTTGCCGATCCGGCCGATCCTCGAGGAGATCAACCCGGACGACCCGTTCAGTCAGCGGACGACGCGGGCGTTCCGGATGCGCGAACCTGGCGGCCGCGAGCAGGTGCTGCTGTGGACGGCGGGCGACCGACTGGTGTCGCACGCGGAACGCGGCCGGGTCGTGATGCTGACCCGTTCGACCGGCGGGTACGTGAACCTGCACGAGTCGCCGATCCGGACGACCGCGACCGCTGCGGTTGCCGCGGGCAACAAGTTGGTGGTGCGCGGGCCGGACTGGGGCGACGTGGCGTTCAGCTGGCGACGGTACCTGCCGGACTCCGACGACCACGTGGACGTCGAGTGCCGCCGTACCGTCTCCGACGACGGCTGGGCCGCGGTGGTGGACATGGAGGCGCTGGAACCCGCCGAGTGGATTCTGTTCGCGACGGCCCCCGACGGTACGGCCCACGCGGTCCAGTGCGAGCCGTTCCTCTCCAGCAAGCTCCCCTTGAGCGTCACCCGCGCCCCGAACACCCTCACCGTCCGCCCGCTGGCCGGCACGCTGCACCTCGAGGTGCGTTAGCGGCGCGCCACCATCAGTTGGTGGGTGACCGGCCAGTCGACCGGGTCGCCGGTAGGGGTGGTGATGGCGGCGACCGGGGCGATGCGGTTGCTGATCACCCAGTCGTTGCGCCAGGCGCGGGACGCGGGGTCGACGGTGAAGCCGGCCTGTTCGGCGACGGCGGTCCAGCCGGCGAAGTTCAGGCCGCAGAACTGTTCGTGGGTCTCGCTCAGCCAGTTGTCGACGTAGTCCTTGCGGGTCAGGAAGTCCATCGCGTCGGCCAGCCGGAGCCGGAGGCCGTTGCCGCGGACGTCGTACCCGAACGGGACCTTCGCGTTCCGCCGGAAATCGTGGGCGAACTGGAAGAACCGCGCCCGCGTGGACAGCTTGCCGACGTACGCCGCGGGGTCGTCGAGGGCTTCCAGCTCCGCCACGTCGTCCGGGTTGGCGCCGTCGCTGTCGTCCAGCCGCAGTACGACGGAACGGTCCGGCTCGTCCGGGCCGCAGACGTCGGAGTTGATCCAGACGCCGTGCGGGGCCGTGTGCGCGAACAGCGCGTCGGCGAACCGCTGCACCGTCGCGGGCCTCGACCCGTCGGCGTAGGACCAGATCTCGTGGGTGAGCGCGAGCGTCAGCGTGGTGTCGATCGACCTCGGCGGGAAGACCGCGGAGCCGAGCATGTTGCGCTGGTAGAAGTACACGTTCGGGTTGCTGAAGAGGCCCTGCTCCTTCTTGTGCACGCATTCCGCGTACAGGTGCCGGGCAACCTCGACGCCGATCAGGTCCGACTCGTGGAACCGCGGGTCCTGGTCGACGAGCTGCAGCGTCGCGCCGGTCGCGCAGCCGATGTCGAGGATCCGCCCCGGCCGCACGAAGTCCTTGATCTGCAGCCACTTCCGGTCGGCGGCGGTCTCGAAGGCGTCGGCGTACGTCTTGTAGTCGCGGGTCGTGGTCAGCCCGCCGTCGTCCCCGACCACCGGGTCGTTCACGCAGCGCGCGACGTGCGCGTCCAGGGCGTACCGCTCGAACACGTCCACGGTCGCCGGATGCGCGAGCTGCTTCCACGCGTCATTGCCGGCAGCAATCATCAGCAGCACGTCCCACGGCCGCGCCGTACCCTCCGGCTCGACCCCGATCACCTGGTACCCGAGCCGCTCGTACAACTTGCTCACCTCAGGCGTCGAACACGCCACCACGGTGTTCGCCGGCGTCAACCGGACGAGATCGTCGGTCCCCGCCTCGATCGCCTTCACCGTCACCTCGGCGAACTCGTCCGTCGGCGGCGTGTCCACCACCCCCACCACCAGCGACCGGATCCCCTCCGCCACACTGAACCGCTCGATCGCGGCTTCCCGCCGATCGAACCCCACCGGATTCCGCTTCGTCGTCTGATGATTCGCCGACGTCACCGCCCACACCACGGTCCGCCCGGCAAACCCCCGCAAAAACTCCCCTTGAAACCGAGTCAACACATGATGCCGCCCAGGAAACAGCAGGTACATCAGAGCAGGTCCCAGGTGAGGGGGGTGCCGGCGGGGGCGGCGGTGCGGAAGGGGCGGCCTGCTACCTGGGGGTAGAGGTCGGGGGCGAGGCCTCCTGCGGGGCGGATGGAGCGGACGTTGTCGGGGGTGATGAGGTCGCCGGGCTGGACGTCCTGGGTGACGTACAGGGAGCGGCGGAAGCGGAGGACGTTCTGTTCGGCCTGTTTGGGGCCGATGACCGGCTTGCCGAGGGAGAGCTGGGCCACCCGGGTGCTTTCCACCAGGAGCTCGAGTTCCCAGGGCTCCAGCGAGAAGGCCGAGTCGACGCCGCCGTCGATCCGCTTGAGCGTGACGTGCTTCTCGATGACGGTGGCGCCCAGGGCGACCGCGGCCACGGCGGCGCCGATGCCCATCGTGTGGTCCGACAGACCTACCTGTACGTCGAGGGCGTCGCGGAGGACCGGGATGCCGCGGAGGTTGGACTGTTCCGGCGGGGCGGGATAGCTCGCCGTACAGGAGAGCACGATGATCTGCTCGTTGCCGGTCGAGCGCGCGGCACGGACGGCGGCGTCGATGTCGGTCAGCGTCGCCGAACCGGTGGAGATGATGATCGGCTTGCCGGTCTCCGCCATCCCGCGGACCAGCGGCAGGTCGCCGATCTCGTTCGACGCGACCTTGTACGCCGGCACGCCGAGCTTCTCCAGGAAGTCGATCGCGGTCGGGTCGAACGCGGACGAGAACGCGACCATCCCGAGCTCCGCCGCCAGCTCGAAGATCGGCTCGTGCCAGGCCCAGGGGGTGTGCGCCTCCTTGTACAGGTCGTACAGCCGCGCGTCGCTCCACAACTCGTGCTCGGACGGCAGCCGGAACGCCGGCAGGTCGAGGTCGAGCGTCATGGTGTCCGCCGTGTACGTCTGTAGCTTCAGCGCCTGTGCGCCGGTCTCCGCGACCGCCCGGACGATGTCCTTCGCGCGCTCCAGGTCGCCGTTGTGGTTCCCGGACATCTCCGCGATGATGAACGGCTGCTGATCCGGCCCGACCGGGACGTCGCCGATCTCGATGGTCTTCACGCTTTTCCCCTTCGGCGATTCTCTTTGCGCAGGCTGATCGGTATCACGGTGAGTTCGCGTCCGCCCGCGTACCGAGTCTCCGGCGTACCTTCGGTGAACCGGAAGCGCCGGTTCATCTGCCGGACCACCGTGTTGTGCTCCAGCACCTCACCGGTGAGTACGTCGAGACCGAGCTCGTCGAACGCGTATGTCGTGGCCTCCCGCATGAGCTCGATCCAGGCCGGCAGCGTCTCGCCGCGCTCGGCGAGCCCGTCCGCGTCCAGGAAGAACCCCCACGCACCCGACGTACCGTCGAGGTCGAAGAAGTTCACCACGCCCGCGGTCGCACCGGCACGCGTGTAGATCAGCACCCGCCGCGACGGGTCGGCCGACGTCTTCGCCCACCAGGCGGCGTGCTCGTCCGCGCTGATCTCGTGGGAGGTGATGCTCACGTCCCGGTTCGCCTGCTGGTTCCGCAACCGCCGGATGGTGTCTACATCGTCGTCAGTGGCGGTCCGCAGCATGGTCCTAACCTAGCGTCTTCTCATCAAGCACCTGCGTGTGTAAACATCTTTCGACTTCACCTTGAACGACGGTCGGAGAGTGACATGAGAGTCTGGCGAGCTATGGGTGTTCTCGGCGCGACAGCGGGGCTGTTGCTGGGCGGATTGACCGGTACGGCGTCCGCCGCGGATCAGCAGACGTGCACCCCGAGCACGTCCACCCCGCTCCGGCAGTTCCGGGCGAGCTGGGTCTCGTCGGTGGTGAACATCGACTGGCCCTCGAAGACCGGCCTGAGCGCCGCGCAGCAGCAGGCCGAGCTGATCGGCTGGCTGGACGACGCGGTCCGCCAGCACCACAACGCGGTGGTCCTGCAGGTCCGCCCGACCGCGGATGCGTTCTGGCCGTCGAAGGTGGAGCCCTGGTCGCAGTACCTGACCGGGCACCAGGGCGGCGACCCCGGCTACGACCCGCTGAAGTTCGCGGTCGCGGAGGCGCACAAGCGGAACCTGGAGCTGCACGCCTGGTTCAACCCGTACCGGCTCTCGATGGGCACCGACCTGAACGCGCTCGTCCCGACGCACCCGGCGCGGCTGCACCCGGACTGGGTGGTGAAGTACGGCGGCAAGCTGTACTACAACCCCGGCATCCCCGCGGCCCGCAAGCTGGTCGAGGACGCGATCATGGACGCGGTCGAGAACTACGACATCGACGGCGTGCACTTCGACGACTACTTCTACCCGTACCCGGTGGCCGGCCAGACGTTCGACGACGCCGCGACGTTCGCGCAGTACAACGACGGCTACACGAACCTGCAGGACTGGCGGCGGCACAACATCGACCTGCTGATCAGCGAGCTGAGCCAGAAGATGCACGCGATCAAGCCGTGGATCAAGTTCGGCATCTCGCCGTTCGCGGTCTGGCGGAACAAGGCGACCGACTCCGACGGCAGCGACACCACGGCCGGTGTGCAGACGTACGACGACCTCGCCGCCGACACCCGCAAGTGGGTCCGCGAGGAGTGGATCGACTACATCGTGCCGCAGGTCTACTGGGCGCGCGGGTTCGCGCCCGCCGACTACGACAAGATCGTCCCGTGGTGGGCGGACCAGGTCCGCGGTACGCACGTCCACCTCTACATCGGCGAGGCGACGTACAAGGTCGGTACGTCGACGCAGTCGCCGGGCTGGTCGGTGCCGACCGAGCTGAGCGACCACCTGGCGCTCGACAGCACGATCCCCGAGGTCAAGGGGAACATCTACTTCTCCGCGAAGGACGTCCGCGCGGACCGGCTCGGCGCGACCTCGCTGGTCAACAAGACCTGGTACTCGAGGCCGGCGCTGATTCCGGCGATGCCCGCGCTCGACTCGCGAGCGCCGCTCCCGGTGCACGCGGTGCACGCGTCGCGGACCGCGGACGGCGTCCAGGTGAAGTGGTCGCGGACGTCGGCGGACACCACGTCGTACGCGATCTACCGGCGCGAGTTGAACGGCGGCGACCACTGCCCGGACAACGACGCGCGCAACCTGATCGCGACGGTGCGGTCGACGGGCGCCGTGCAGTCGTACGTCGACCCGACGGCGGTCGCGGGTACGGCGTACCTGTACTCCGTAACCGCCCTGGACCGGCTGTCTAACCAGAGTGTGGCGATCCCGGCGGTGTCGATCCGCTGACCGTCGCGGGGCTGCTTGGCTGGTACGGCGGCAGGCTGGTCGGGAAGCTCCCGGTCGGGATCGGCTGGGTCCCGGTCGGGAGGCTGACCGACGGGAACGGCACGGTCGGTTGGGTCCCGGTCGGGACGCTCGGCGTCGGGAACGGACTGGTCGGGTACGGCGTGGCCGGGTCGCCGGGGGAACCGCTGGTCGACGAGGACGGGAACGGCGTCGAGGGGTCCGCGCTCGGGCTCTGGGTCGGCGACTTCGACGGGTACGGGTTGGCGGGCGGCGGCGGGTAGATCTGGTAGACCCGCACCGTCCCGAGCTGGAACCGCAGCTCGGTCAGCTTGTCCAGGTTCTCCGGCGGCGCCCCGACCCGCTCGTCGAGCAGCAGCCACTGCACGTCGTACTTCGTCCGCAGCGTCTCGATCGTCTGCCGGGTCGGGTTGCTGAACACCTCGTCGTTCAGCTCCAGCAGGTCCTGGTCGCGGTACGGCCCTTGGACTCCGGCAGGGTAGCTGTCGTCGACCCGAGCCTGGTGCGACCAGCCCTCCACCAGCACCCGCCGCTCGGCGTACCCGGCGATCCAGTACGACCCGCTCTGGCAGTGCGACGCCCGCGCCTGCAGGCAGTGCACGTTGGTGGCGATCCGATCGTCGGAGCCCGAGTTGCGGCGGATGAAGCGGGCCGCCTCGATCCCGCCCGGAGCGATCGACTCGTACGACGTCAGCGGCGGGCTCGCGAACCGCCGTACGGACGCGACCGTCGGGGACACCGTGGTCCCGACCAGCACTGCGACCGCGATCACCCCCCAGGTACGGCGAGACCCGCGCAGCACCAGGCCGAACACGCCGATCCCGAGTGCGGCGATCACGAGCGCGACCACGAGCGTCTGCCCGAAACAGTTCGCCGAGGTGCACGAACGCGGCGACTGGTGCCGGCCCCAGTAGATCGCCGCGACGCCGATCGCGACCGCCACGCCGGCGATCCAGTACTGCCGCCGTTCCAGCGACCCCAGCCCCCAGGTCGCGAGCAGGACGCCGAGGACGAACCCGGTCCGCACGAAGAACAGTTGGGTGTCCCCACGATCCGCGAGCAGGGCCGCGCCGAGCACGGCGGCGACGAACCCGGCGAGCAGGAACACCACCATCACGTCGCCCCGCCTGATCAGCAGCGCGCCGACCAGCGGCATCACCCATCCGACCACGACCACGGCCGCGATCACGGTCACCGCGGACCCGCCGCCCATCCGCTCCGCCAGGCTGTGGAACGTCGCCCCCGGATCGAACCGCACGGACGACGCCGCACCCCGCAGTACGAAGAAGAACGTCAGCGCGTACGCCGTCGCGACCCCGACGCCCAGGACCAGCGCGCGCAGGTTCAGCCGGCCGCGGCGCACCGTGAGGTAGATCCACGCAACGGCCAGCCCGGTCGCGTACACGGGCAGCGTCGTCGCCTTGGTCAACGCCAGCGCCGCGACCAGCACGCCGGCTGCGACGTACAGCCGGAAAAGCTGCGTCCGTGTCGTCCCCGGACGTCGCCGCAACAGCAGAGCGGTCACCGCGATGAGCGGCAGCAGCAACACCGTCGAGAACGCCTGCGGCGGATTGGTCAGCCCGCCCAGCGAGAACGGCCCGTCCGCGAACACCCGGTCCGACACGGCCCACGGCCACGGGACCAGGTCGCCACCGGCCACCACGAGGCCGGCACCGAGCGGGGCCGCGACCGCGCGACCGGTCAGCAGCATCCCGACGGCGGCCGCGCCGAGCACGATCAGCAGCATCCACGCGAACGGCGCCATCCGATGCGTCAGTACATCGAGCGGCACCGTGGTGATCCAGTGCGCGGACGCGATGTGCTCGTACGCCGCCCAGTGACTGGTCAGCCGGCCGCTGTCGGCGTACGGGATCCGCGGCGGGAAGTGGTGGGTCAGCTCGGCCGCGATCGCGAGGTTGTGCGGCGCGTCCGAGCTCGGCCGGAGCGCGTCCGGCCCGGTCAACGGGACGAGTTGCGAGCCGACCCGGACGAACCAGGCGGCCGCGATGCCGACCGCGACCATCACGCCGGCCACCGACCACCACGGCGTCCGCCGCTCCGGGAGCTTGTTCCGCGGCAGCGCCCGCCACATCCCGAACGCCAGCGCCGGCATCAGTAGCGCCGCGAACGGCACCTTGAACAGCATCCCGAGCGGATACACCAGCGCTTCGGCCGCCATCCCGAACGCCGTACCGAGGACGACGTCCGCGGACCGCCACCCGACCCCGCCGGTGAGCCGGCGCCAGAACATCGTGCCCGGGATCACGATCACGACCAGCAGATAGGCCAGGTACGCCGCCGGCATCCACACCGGGTGCTCCTGCAACGCCACGAACCACGCGATCGGCAGCACCGGCAGGGTCACCATCGCCGCGGTCAGCTTGCCCCGTCCGGCCGCTCTGATCATCGGGGAAGTCTATGGGGCGGCGGACCGCCGCCACTCACCAACATCCGCCTGTGGCGGCGGGCCGGACGGAGCTGAGCGTGACGAGATCGGCACGCGAATCATTGGTGAGTGCTGGAGGTCCGGCGCTAGGCTGCGGGACTATGAGTTCGGTGGATCGGGGTCGGGTCAGGGAGTTGATGGGCGCGGTGCTGTCGGCGCAGGGCCGCACGTTGCCGGACGACGACACGGCGGACCTCCGGGAGATCGGGTTCCGGTCGCTGGACTTCTCCGAGCTGGCCCTCCGGGTCGAGGACGAGCTCGGCGACGAGCTGAACTTCGACGCCCCCGGGCTGCGCCGGATCGCGACGGTCGGCGACGTACTGGACTTCATCGAGCAACTCCAGTCGGCGTGACCGGCCGCCGGCGGACGACCGCTCTGATCGGCGACGACAACACCGTCGTCGTCGGCGGCCGGCGGCTGACCTGGCGGACGCTGCACAAGCTCCCGCAGCTGCCGTCACCGGCGGCCGTGCTGGTCACCAACGGCGCCGACGCGCTGGCAGCGCTGCGACACCATGCGGTGCACGGAACCGAGCTGCTGGTCGCCACCGAGTCCCGCGTCGACGAGTTGATGCGGGAGGAGCTGGGCGAGTCCGGATTCGCGATCGTCGGGTCCGACGGGGAGGTCACCCCGGCGAAGCTGAAGCGCGTCGAGGAGTCGGGCCGCGCCTGGCTGCTGACCTCCGGCTCCACCGGGCGCCCGAAGCGGATCGGCCACACGCTCGAGTCCCTGACCACGGTCACCGCCGACCAGCCCCCGCGGACCTGGCTGCTGCCGTACTCGCCGGGCACCTACGCCTGGTGGCAGGTCGTCACGCTCTCTCTCACCCAGGCCGACCAGGGCCTGGTCGTCATCGAGCCGCACGAGCTGGAGACCTGGCCCGCGATCGCCGCGGAGCACGGCGTCACGGCGGCGTCCGGTACGCCGACCTTCTGGCGGCAGGCGATCTACCGCGACGCGGACGCGCTGGCCGCCGTACCGCTGGAGCAGATCACGCTCGGCGGCGAACCCGTCGATCAGGCGATCCTGGACCAGCTCCGGGAGCTCTTCCCGAAGGCCAGGATCTCCTGGATCTACGCGTCCTCCGAGGTCGGCGCGTCGATCGTGGTGCACGACGGCAAGGCCGGCTTCCCGAAGTCCTGGCTGGACCGCGACCCGGATCCGGAGCGGCCGGTGCTGAGCGTCGAGGGCGACGAACTGGTGATCCGCTCGCCGCACCACGGCGCCGGGCTGGTCGGCGCGGTGCACACCGGTGACCGGGTCGAGTACGACGGCGACCGGGTGCTGATCACCGGTCGCCTGGACACCGACGAGATCAACGTCGGCGGCTCGAAGGTGTCGGCCGGTGTGGTGCGGAACGTGCTGATGGGCCACCCGGGCGTCTCCTGGGCGCGGGTGTTCGCGCGCAAGGCGCCGCTGGTCGGCCGGATGGTGGCGGCCGAGGTGGTCACCAACGAGTCGCTCGGCCCGATCACCGACGCCGACCTGGTCCAGTGGTGCTCGAGCCGGCTGCCGGACTTCGGCGTACCGCGGCGGATCAGGTTCCTCGACGAGATCCCGCAGAAGGAAACGCTGAAGAGTGATGTCTGAAACTGTGGTGCCGCCCGCGTCGGTCGTGCTGGTCTCCGGCGGGTCGCGCGGCCTCGGGCTGGCGATCGTCACCGATCTGCTCGTCGCGGGTGTGAAGGTCGCCGCGTTCGCCCGTACGGTCACGCCCGAGCTGGCCGCGCTGGGCGAACGGTACCCGGACCGCCTGTACTACGGCTCCGTCGACGTGAACGACAGCGCCGCGGCGCAGGCGTTCGTCAAGGAGGTCGAGACCGCGCTCGGCCCGATCGACGCCTTGGTCAACAACGCCGCGATCGGCCAGGACTCGCTGCACGTCCACACGTCCGCGGAGCACCTCGCCGACATCATCCAGACCAACCTGACGTCGCCGCTGGTGCTGACCCGCTTCGTCCTCCGCCGGATGCTCGCGAAGGGGCTGAAGGGCCGGATCGTCAACATCACCTCGATCTGCGCCCAGCGCGGCTACCCGGGCCTGGTCGCGTACTCCGCGACCAAAGGCGGCATGGACGCGGCCACCCGTTCGCTCGCGCGCGAACTGGGCGGCCGCATCCTCGCCAACGCCATCGCCCCCGGCTTTTTCGCCTCCGAGATGTCCGCGGTCCTCGGCCAGACCCAGCTCGACCAGATCACCCGTCGTACCCCGACCGGCCGCCTGACCGAGCCGGAGGACGTCCTCCCCCTGCTCCGGATGCTGCTCCTGGACAACACCAACCTCAACGGCCAGGTCTTGGTAGTAGACGGCGCCGCCTCCATCTGACCCCCAGTTCGCGGGGGTGTGAACAAGGACCGGGGGTAGTGCACCGGCGATAACCTGTGCACTGCCCCCGGCGCGCGAGTCCGGCCCCAACTCGTGGTCAGTCGGCCGCGACCGCCTCCACCGGTGCCGGCGTGGGGCGGAACCAGTTCCACGGGCGGACGGTGACGATGATCATCGTCAGGCTGAGCGCCGCGTAGACGAGCGAGCCGATGAAGGCGGCGTGGACGCCGTCCACCAGCACCTCGCGCGGGATCCGGGACGTCGAGTTGCGGCTCGCCGTACCGAAGATCGTGACCAGGATGCCCAGGCCGAGTGCGCCGCCGACCTGCTGGACGACGTTCAGCATGCCTGATGCAGCGCCCGAGTCCTCCGGGGCGACGCCCGAGATCGCACGGCCGACCAGCGGGATGAAGATCATGCCCGCGCCCGCGCCGAACAGCAGCAGCGGACCGACCACGTCGTGCAGGTACCGGCTGCTCGCGTCGAGCTGCGTCAGCCAGATCGTGCCGAGCGTCACCAGCGTCGACCCCGCCAGCAGCAGCTTGCCGCCGTCGATCCGCTGGACCAGCTTCGGTACGACGCGGGACGCGGTGAACAGCAGACCCGTCATCGGCAGGAACGCCAGCCCGGCCGCCAGCGGGTTCAGCGCGAGCACACCCTGCAGGTACTGCGTCAGGAAGAAGAACATCCCGAACATCGTCCCGACCACGAGCAGCATGGTCAGGTACGACGCCGACCGGACCGGCGACCGGAACAGCCGCAGCGGAACGATCGGGTGGCTCACCCGCCGCTCGACGAGGACGAACGTGACCAGCAGTACGACGCCGACCGCGAACGCGGCCAGAACCTCCGGCGACGACCAGCCCTTCTCGGCGACCCGGATGAACCCGAACACCAGCGAGGTGATGCCGAGCGTCGAGGTGAGCGCGCCGGCGAGGTCGAACCGCCCGGTCTCCCGCTCGGTCTCGGTCAGCACCCGCCGCGCGGTGAAGACCAGCGCGATGCCGATCGGCACGTTGATGAACAGGCCCCAGCGCCACGACACCCAGTCGGTGAGCATGCCGCCGAGCACCAGACCGACGCTGCCGCCGCCGGACGAGATCAGGCTGTAGTAGCCGAGCGCCTTCATCCGCTCGGGACCTTCGCGGTACGTGAGCATCAGCAGCGTCAGCGCCGCCGGGGCCGCGATCGCGCCGCCGATGCCCTGCAGGACGCGGGCGGCGAGCAGCAGTTCGGCGTTCGGGGCGAGACCGCCGAGCAGTGAGGCGAGTGTGAAGATGCTGACGCCGGTGACGAACACCCGGCGGCGGCCGAGCAGGTCGCCGGCCCGGGCGCCGAGCAGCAGCAGGCCGCCGAACGCGAGCGCGTAGGCGTTCTGCACCCAGGACAGGCTCGACGGCGTGAAGTGCAGGGCCTGCTGGATATGCGGCATCGCGATGTTCACCACGGTGCCGTCGAGGATCACCATCAGCTGGGTGACCAGGATGACTGCGAGTACTACCCCGGGACGCCGGGTGCGCGCGCCGGGATCGGCGCTCGCCGGCGCCGCGGTTGTTGCCGACATAGTGCTCCTTACCCCTGAGGGGCTACAGTTGTGAGAAAAGCGGAGACTTCCTCCGGATACGATACGGAGGCATCCTCCGCTTTGCAAGCCATTTGCGGAGCAAAGCAATCAAGTACTGTTTGTTGGCGGACCTCGGGAGGAGGCTGGATGGCGCCGGAACCACTGCCTTGTACGCGGCCGACCCGCGCGGACGCGGCCCGGAACTACGACCGCCTGGTGACGGCCGCCCGGGACACGTTCGCCGAGCACGGCACCGACACCTCGCTGGAGGAGATCGCCCGCCGGGCCGGCGTCGGGATCGGCACCCTCTACCGCCGCTTCCCGAACCGGACCGCCCTGCTGGAGGCGGTCTACGTCGACGAGATCCAGTCGGTCGTGGACCGCGCGTACGACTTCGACAAGGAACTCGAGCCGTTCGAGGCGCTGGAGGCCTGGCTGCGCAGTTTTCTCGGGTACGGCCTGTCCAAGGGCACTCTTGCCCAGGAGCTGACGGTTGCCTTGGGGAAAGAGTCGCCGTTCTTCCAAGTCTGTAAGACGAGGGTGCAGGAGGCCGGCAAACTCCTGCTGGAGCGAGCGAAAGCGGCCGGTGAGGTCCGGCCGGAGCTCGAGCTGGGGGACATCCTGCGGCTGGTCGGGAGTATCAACATGGGGCGCGACACCGAGCCGGAGCAGGCGCACCGCCTGCTGGACATCGTGTTGTGCGGACTCAGGCCCGCAGCGCAGCCAGTGCAGGGTTAGCGGCGTCCCGCTCGGTGTACTTGAGCGGCAGGTCCGGCCACGCGATCGCGAGCTCCGGGTCGAACAGGTCGACCGCGACCCGCTCCGGCGACCAGTGCTCGTTCACCAGGAAGTTGTACGTCGTGTGCGGCGCCAGCGTGCAGAACGAGTTGCCCACGCCGCGCGGCACGTAGAGCGCGTCCGCCGTACCGAGCTCGAACGCCTCCACCCGGCCGAACGCCGGAACGGGACGCAGTTCGACGATCGCGGCGAACACCCGGCCGGAGGTCGGCGACAGGTACTTGTCCCACGGCTCGGCGTGGATCCCGCGGACGATCCCGGCCTCCTCGAAGTGCGCGACGTTGTGCTGGACGACGTCCATCCCGAGCTCGGCGAGCTTCCCGCGGTGGAAGTTCTCCTTGAACCAGCCGTCCGGGTTCGGCTGGAGCTCCAGCTCGATCCGCAGTACGCCGTCGATCGACGTCTCGTGCACCCTCATCGGCGCACCTGCCGGCGGGCGTCGAGCTTGGCCTGATCCGCGGCAGTCAGCCCGGCCTCCCAGCCGGCGCCGTTGGTGATCCGGGTCCGCCGGGTCGTCGTGTTCGGGAACAGTCTGGTGAACAACGCCTCCACCCGCTCCTCGCGTTGACTCAACGCCGGCAGCAACCGCTGCGCGTCGGTCTCCGGTACGGCGGCTTCCGCGGCGGACGCGGTCGCCTGCAGCCGCTCGCCGATCCGCATCGCGTACGCCATCAGGAAGGACTGCCGGAACGATCGGGTCCGTCCGGCCTGCTTGCCTGCGGCAAGCATCGCGCGATTCGCCTGCACCAGTAGGGATGTACTGAGAATTTCGGTGTGCTGCAGATCCAGCTCGGCGCCGACGACCGTGACCACGGCCAGCGAGTCGATCACGACCGTACGGCACCGGTTCGCGGCCGCGACCGCGCCGACGAGCTGTGCCTTCGCCGACACGTACGGCGTGTCCACCCACAACCGGCGGGCCGCCGAGTCGTCCGGGAGCTCCTGCTCCGCCTCCACCAGCGCACTGTCCAGGGAGAACTTCGCCATCAGCTCCTGTGCCTTGCCCGACAGCGCCTCCGCCTCGTCCGGGAACTCGGTCGCCTCGGCCTTCGCGAGCAGCGCCCGGATCCGCGCGAGCATCTTCCCGTTCGCCGGCACGGCGGTGCTGCGTCCGGCGCGGGCCGGCGTACCGGGCAACGGGAACAGCCGGGCCATGATCGGGAGCGTCTGCAGGAATCCGGCGAGGGACAACGCGTGATGCAGCAGGAGGTACCGGCCGACGCGGGCGTCGGCGGCCCAGGACGTGAGGTCCAGCGGCGCGAAGGGCTGGGTGACACCGACGTCGGTGAGCTGGTCGAGCCAACGGGGGTCGATCGTGTCCACGCCGTACGCCTGGTGCTCCGCGGAGATCGCGGCGAGCAGCAGCGGCTCGATCCCGGCATCCAGCTCGCGACGGCCGTACTGCACGACGTCGGCGGGTGCCCAGCCGCGCTCCCACGCCGCGCGGACCAGACTGGCGAGAAACGCGTGCAGGCAACGATCCACCAGCGCCCGGTCGCGCTCGTCGTACGCCCCGAGCCGCGCCAGCTGCGCATCGGCCCGGTCGTCACGCCGGGCGACGCTCGCCGCCGCGATCGGTAGCAGTCGCAGCACTTCCTCGTCACTCACGCCGCAGAGTCTGACACCGCGAGTGTTTCCCGCTCAACCGGGATCACGATCCCTTGTGGACAACTCCCGGGCTCTGAATCCTGACAGCAGGAACCCAGGGGAGGGGGAGCAATGTCCCAGCTTGCGGAAATTGGGGTCGACGCACTGCGCTCGACCATGGAGGGGCCGGTACTGCTGCCGGGCGACGAGGGCTACGACGAGGCCCGCCGGGTCTGGAACGCGGAGCACGTCCGGCAGCCGGCGGTGATCGCCCGGGTACGGTCGGCCGCGGACGTCCAGGCCGCCGTCCGGTACGCGGTCGCCGGCGGACTGGAGATCGCGGTCCGCGGCGGCGCCCACCACACTTCGGGCATGGCGTCGGTCGACGGCGGCCTGATGATCGACCTGAGCCTGCTGAACCAGGTCTCGGTGGACCCGGTCGTCCGGCGGGCGCGGGTGGGCGGCGGTGCGCTGCTCGGCGACCTCGACGCGGCCGCCCAGGAGCACGGCCTGGCGGTACCGGCCGGCATCGTCAGCCACACCGGCGTCGGCGGACTGACGCTGGGCGGCGGCATGGGGCTGCTGACCCGGATGCACGGGCTCAGCCTCGACAACGTGGAATCGGTCCGGATCGTCACCGCGGACGGCAGCCTCCGGCGCGCCGCGGCGGACGAGAACGCCGACCTGTTCTGGGCGGTCCGCGGCGCGGGCGGCAACTTCGGCGTGGTCACCGAGTTCGAGTTCCGGCTGCACGAGGCGGGTCCGATCGTCCAGTACGGCCTGATGTTCTGGGAGGACGGCGCGACGATGCTCCGGCATGCGCGCGAGGTGATCCCGGCGCTGCCGCGCGAGGTGAACGTCGTGATCGCCTGCGTGAACGCGCCGCCGGCCCCGTTCGTGCCGGCGGAGCACCACTTCAAGCCCGGGTACGGGCTGGTCGTCGTCGGCTTCGGGTCGGCCGAGCAGCACGCCGAGGCGGTCGAGGCGCTGCGCGGATCGTCGCCACCGCTGTTCGAGTTCAGCACGCCGATGCCGTACGTCGCCGTACAGCGGCTGCTCGACGAGGCGAACGCGTGGGGGACGTATCACTACGAGAAGGGGTCGTACCTCGAGACGCTGTCCGACGGGGCGATCGACGTGATCACCGAGCACTTCCCACGACGGACCTCACCGAGCTCGGTGCTGATGGCGTACCACCTGGACCAGGGCTACCTGGAGACCGCCGACGACGCGACCGCGTTCGGCGGCCGGCGGACCGAGTGCTACGCGCTGTTCGCCATCGCGACCACGCCGACCCTGGAAGGCCTGGCCGCGGAGCGTGCCTGGGTGCGGAGCGTCTGGGATGCGCTGCAACCGCATTCGACCAACATCGGCAGCTACGTCAACGGCCTGATCGAGTCCGACGAGGCCCGGCTGCGGGCGACGTACGGCGCGAAGTACGACCGGCTCGCGGAGGTGAAGCGGAAGTACGACCCGGACAACGTGTTCCACCGGAACCAGAACATCAAGCCAGCGCCAGTTGGTAGTTGACGTACTTCTGGTAGGTGCTGAAGCCGAGCTTCTCGTACAGGCCCAGCGCGCCGGTCGGGTTCTCGGCGTCGACGCCGAGTGCGGCCTGCTGGTACCCGGCCTCCGCGCCCTTGGCGAGGACCTTGGCCAGCGCCGCACGGGCCAGACCGCGGCCGCGGTACGCCCGGCGGGTTCCGACCTGTCCGATGTACAGCTGGCGGACGCCCGTCACCTCGGTGTCGGCCTCGTACTCGTAGCAGTTCACGTACGCCGCCACGGTGTCGCCGTCCATCACGACGTACGACTGGAGGCCGCGGAACGCCCGTGAGCCGACGTTCCGCGACCTCCACGTCTCCACACTCGGCGGGGTCCAGCCCCAGTGGTCCGAGAAGGCCTCGAAGTGCGCCTCGCGCAGCGCATCCTCGTAAGCGGTGTCGAACGGCTTGAGCCGGAGCGCTTGCGGCAACTGGGCCGCGGGCACCGGCTGGTCGAGCGGGCGGCGCATGTCGAAGAAGTACCGCACCGGCTCGAAACCGAAGTCGCGCATCATGGCGGCCGCGCCGACGTTGGTGCTGACCGCCCCGACGGTGGTGTACCCCGGGACGTCCGGATGCGTCGCGAGGTGCAGCTCGCCGGTCCGCCCGATCAGCCAGCGCATCAGCTGGGTGCCGAGGCCGCGACGGCGCCACTGCGGATGCACGGTGCCCTCGGCGCGCACCCGGTCGACGTCCACCACGGACTCCCGGGCGTGAGCGATGCCGTACCCGATCATCCGGCCGTCCGCCCAGAGCGCGATGCTGTCGCGGGCCAGGTCCAGACCGGGCAGCCGCAGCTCCTCGGCGAGATCCTCGGCCTCGAAGTTCTCGCCCTCCTGGTCGGCCCGCTCCTTGGCGGCGTGCAGCTCCGCCCACGCCTCGACGTCGTCCAGTGTCAGCGGCCGCGCCGCGATCCCATCCGGCCAGTTCATGCGTCGAAGGTACGGCGTCCGGCCTGCCGGAGCACGCAAATTAGCGGAGTTGTTCCGCGAGCCAGCGCACCGCCATCGGGTACCGGTACTCGATCCCGCCGTGCGTCCCCTCGAACAGCTCGAAGTGCATTCGCTCGTCCGGTACGCCGCCCTGCTGAACGGCCCGGTGGAACGCCGTGGCGCCGAGGTCCAGGTAGTACTCGTCCTGCCGGCCGGCGTCGATCCACACCGCCCGCAGCGAGCGGAGCGCGTCGGCGTACTGCTCCTGCCTCGCCATCTCGACCGGGTCGAAGGACATCCACCGCGACCACACCTCGGGGACGATCGCGCCGAGGTCGTCGAACGGCAGCAGGACGGTCCCGTCGGGCTCGGCGGAGTACGCCGACGCGTACCCGTACATCTCCAGCAGGTGCAGGTCCTCCATCGTGGTCCGCCCCGTGCGGGTCTCGAGCGCCTCGAAGTACTTCTCGAAGCTCCCGTCGTACTTGTCCCGCAGCGTCCGCGCCCGCTCCGGGAACTCCGGCCGGTAGCAGACGTCGAACAGCGCATCACCCGCGTGCGTCGCGAGCGCGCCGAACACGTCCGGCCGCAGCAACGGCGTCACCATCGCGGTGTAGCCGCCGCTCGACTTGCCGGTGATCGCGCGGTGGTCGCGGTCCGGGATCGTCCGGTACGTCGCGTCGATCCACGGCACGATCTCGTCGCACAGGTACGACTGGTACTGCCCGGTCCCGGGGGAGTCGAGGCACTGGCTGCCGCCGTACTTCGTCCACGAGTCCACGAACACCACGACCGCCTTCGGTGCGCCCTCCTCCGCGAACATCGCGTCCAGCAGCTCCGGGTACGGCTGCCGGAACGGCGACCGGTTGAACCACATGCCGACGTGGCCGGTGTAGCCCATCGTCACGTAGATCGACGGGTAGCGTGCGTCTTCGTCGTCGTAGCCCGGCGGCGTGTAGACCAGCACCGGCCGCTCGTGCGGATCGCCGAGCGGGTTCCCGCGCAGCAGTTCGCTGGTGTACGTCGTCTGGTCCAGGCGTCCTCGGTACTCGGCGGACCACGGCAGCATGCGGTTCCTCCTACATCGCGTCGGGGGCCTCGATCCCCAGCAGGCCGAGTCCATCCTGCAACACCTTGCGGGTTGCCGCGCAGAGGGCGAGCCGGCTTGCTCTGGTGTCGCCTTCACTGCTCAGCACCGGGCACTGCTCGTAGAAGACCGAGAGGGCGGACGCGACGTCGTACAGATAGGTGCAGAGCCTGTGCGGCTGGAGCGTCTCGGCGACCTGCTCGACCGTACCGGCGAAGCCGGTGAGAAGAAGCGCGAGCCGTTTCTCGGCAGGCTCTGCCAGCTGGGTGACCTCGGTGACCGGACCGGCCTTCGACAGCAGCCTGGTCAGCCGGGCGTGGGCGTACTGCAGGTACGGCCCGGTGTTGCCGGTCATTGCGACCATCCGGTCCAGGTCGAACACGTAGTCGTTGCCCCGGTCGCTCGACAGGTCGGCGTACTTCACTGCCCCGATACCCACCGCCCGGGCAGTTGACTCCCGGTCGACGGATCCGGCTCTCTCCACTGCGCTGTTCAACAGGTCGACGAGCTTGACCGTGCCGCCTTCTCTTGTTTTGAAGGGTTTCCCGTTCGGCCCCAGCACCGTGCCGAAAGACACGTGTTCTGCTGGTACGTCCAACCAGCCGGCTGTTCTCGCCAGCGTGAAGATCATGTCGAAGTGCAACGCCTGCCGGTGGTCGACGACGTACACGATCCGATCCGCGTGAAGTGTGTTGACCCGGTGGCGTACGGCGGCCAGATCGGTTGCGCTGTAGCCGAATCCGCCGTCGGACTTCCGGACGATCACCGGCAGCGGACTGCCGTCGCGCCCCTGGAACCCGGGAAGGAAAGCGCACAGGGCGCCCTCGGACTCCGTCAGCAGGCCCTGCTCGTCCAGCTCCTTCACTACCTGCGGCAGGTCGTCGTTGTACGCACTCTCGCCAACCACGTCCGTCCGCTTCAGGCCCGTCCCCAGCAGTGCGTAGACCTTGTCGAAGTCGTCCAGCGACACGTCGACCATGTGCCGCCACATCGCCCGCGTCTCCGGGTCGCCGGACTGCAGGGCGACCACCCGCAACCGGGCCTTGTCCGCGAAGTTGCCATCGGCATCGAAGTGCTTCCGGCTCCGCTCGTACAGATGCTGCAATCCCTCCAGATCAAGGGATTCCGCCGCGATGTCCTCCTCGAGCAACTGCTCGATCATCATCCCGTACTGCGTGCCCCAGTCGCCGACGTGGTTCTGCCGGATCACGTCGTACCCAGCGAACGCCAGTACGTTGCAGAGCGCGTCGCCGATCACCGTCGACCGCAGGTGGCCGACGTGCATCTGCTTGGCGACGTTCGGCTGCGAGTAGTCGACGACGACCCGTTGGCCGTTGCTGCTGAACGTCTCCGGCTCGTTGACCGCCTTCGCCAGCGTCCGCGGGAGCAGCGTCAGGTTGATGAAACCGGGCCCGGCGATCGCGGGCTGCTCGCAGAGGTCGTCCAGCCGCACGGCCTCGACGAGACGTGCAGCAACCTCCCGCGGCGGCTGCTCGAGCTCGTTGGCGATCCGGAGCGCGAGGTTGGTCTGGTAGTGCCCGAACTCGGGCTTGGTCGCCGACCGCAGCTCAGGGTCGTACGGCGTACCGAAGACCGCTTCGGCGGCGGACGTGATTCTGGCAGACAGGACAGGCAGCAATGCGGACATGACAGAGTCCTTCGAGAGACGCGACTGGAACAGGCTGAGGTGTTCAGACAGTGCGTCGTCGTCGCAGGCTGAAGCGCACGCGAAGGGCGTGGGACGGCTTCAGGCTGATCGACATGTCAGCCATTATGCACGAAGTACGCCGACGGCGCCGGAGTCCGGTCGGCCAGCGGCACGATCGCCGGTACGTCGGTCTCGCCCAGCAGCACCCGCCGGACCACCCGCTCGGCCGCGTGCCCGTCGTCGAACTCGCAGAACTTCTCCCGGAACAGGTGCCGGTGCTTGGCTGCCTCGGGCGCGGAGTACGCACCGCTGCGGAGGGTGGCGAACAGCTCGTCCGCGGACCGCGCCACCACCCCGGGCGGGAACTCCGTGACGTCGAAGTACGTGCTCCGCCGGTCCTCGTCGTCCACGTGCAGGACGATCGGCCGGTCGAGGTTCGCGTAGTCGAAGGTGATCGACGAGTAGTCCGAGACCAGGACGTCGGCCGCCAGCATCAGCTCCTCGACCGGTGCCCTCGGCAACAGCACCCGGGCGTTCCGGCCCGCGGCGAGGGCCAGTTGGCCGGGGTCGAGGCCGTCGCCGGACGGTGCGTAGAGGATCACCAGGTGCGAGTCGTCGTACCCGAGGCCGGCCCGGATCGCCCGGACTTCGTCGAGGGTCGCGGTCAGCAGCCGGTCGTTGCGCGGGTAGCCGTACTCGAGCTCCACGAAGTACGACGGGTAGGTGCGCTCCCAGATCTCCGAGGAGTACCGGTTCGAGGACAGGTTGAAGTCCCAGCGGTCGACCTCGCGCATCAGCTCCTCCTGGCCCTCGGCCGGCAGCCGCACCGTCGTCAACGGCGTACCGTGCTGGGTCTGCAGGTGGATCTGGCCCTCGCGCTTCTCCAGGTCCTTCGGCCAGTTCGTGTTGCTGACGAAGTACGTCGCCCTGCCGAGCAGCTTCTCGTACGCCGGGGAGCCCGCGACGACGTACTCGACGCCCTCCGGGATCGCGCTCAGGTGCTCCGCGTCGACGACCCAGACGCCGCGCAGGTGCGGCGCGAGTTCGGCGGCCTTGAGGTAGATCGCGCGCGGGTTCCCGGCGTACTGCCGGAAGGAGTACGAGCCGTAGGCGACCAGATTCGGGTCGAGCCTGCCGCGGCGCAGCAGTTTGCCGACCGTCTTCCGCGGGCTCGGGACCTGCAGCATCCGCGCGCTCAGCTTCAGCGTCGAGTAGGTCGCGTAGTCGTCGTGGATCACCAGCCAGCGCTTGAACCCGCGCGCCGTCCGGTCGGTGCTGTACCCCTCCGGCTTCCAGCGCCTGGCGAACGCGTGCGCGGCGTGGAAGAACTCGGCCCGGTCGTCGGGGTCGATCCGCTCGGGTTTCGCGAGGACGGCGAGGATGTGGTCGAGCGACCGGTCGAACGCGAACCGCCGCCAGCCGGTCAGCTCCGGGTCGGACTGGATGAACGCGTGCACCCGGTCGTACTGGTCGAAGATGTCCCACTGCCGGCGGCCACTGGTCGCGTGGATGTTGCCGCCGGTGCGGTGCTGCCGGTAGTGCACGACGATCCGGTCGAGGGTCGCGATCCGCTCGGCGGTCAGCATCGTCGAGTACGTCCACGGCGCGTCCTCGTAGAAGCCGGAGGTGAACGCGAAGCCGTGCCGGGTGAGGAACGCCCGCCGGTAGGCCTTGTTCCAGACGACCTCGAGGAAGGTCAGGAAGATCGGCCGCTCGGCCGCCGTGAACACACCGGCGCCCTCGCGCGCGAACGCGTCGTGCCGCTGGCTGCCGAGCACCCGGCCGTCCCAGAAGATCCGCTCGTAGTCGAACATCACGATGTCCGGGCGGTCGGTGTCGTCGATCCGGCCGGCGATCGCCGCCAGCGAGCCCGCCGAGTAGGTGTCGTCGGCGTCCAGGAACAGCACGTACTCGCCGCGGCACTCCTTCAGCCCGGCGTTCCGGGCCGGTCCCAGCCCGACGTTCTCATCCAGGTGCAGCACCCGCACCCGAGGGTCCGCCGCGGCGTACTCGTCCAGGATCCGCCCCGACCCGTCCGGGGCCGCGTCGTCCACCCCGATCACCTCGAAGTCGGTGAACGACTGCCCGAGCACCGAGTCCAGACACGGCCGCAACCACGCCCGCGAGGCGTGACAGGGAACCACGATGCTGAACTTGGGGGCCATGCCTGGTCATCTTAAGGTCAAGGTATGAGTGTTGATGTGTTCGAGCCGTTGGCGGGGCTGGAAGGGGTCGGGTCTGCGGCGCAGGCGGCCCGGGACGCGGTCGACGTACTGCTCCGGGACCGCGGGCTGCGGCGGGTCGGCTCGGACCTGACGGCCGAGGCGCTGCTGCGCGGCGCGCACGCCTCGGCCGCGCTGGCCGGCAGCACCTCGGCCGAGGACCAGGTACGGCGCGGGGACGCGGACGGGCTCGCCTCCGGCGCGGTGCGGATGACCGGCGAGCTGATGGCGCTGGCGCGGCAGGTGGACAAGGCGCCGGTGCAGGTCTGGACCAGACTGCACCAGTTGGCCGCGGCAGATCTGGCCGGAGAGGACCAGTTGGGTCACCTGCGGACCAGTGCGGAACCCGTGCCCGACGACATCCCCGGACTGCCGCCGGCGCCGGCCGCCGACGAGATGTGGGAACGGCTCAGCGCGCTCGCGCAGAACCTCACCCGCCCGACCAGGGCACCCGGTCTGGTGGTGGCCGCGATCGTGCACGCCGAACTCGCCGTACTGCGCCCGTTCCCGACCGCCAACGGGCTCGTTGCCCGGGCTGCCGAGCGCTGCCTGTTGGTTGCCCGGGGCATCGACCCGGTCGCGGTCACGGTACCCGAGGCTGGTCACTATGTGTTGCGGGCGACCTATGCGCCGGGTCTCACCGACTACACAGCGCAAGGTCTGACCGGGGTTCGTGATTGGTTGCTGCGGTCCTGTGAGGTCGTGACAAAAGGTGCCGAACTCTCCCCGCTGGCAACGTCCTCCTGAGCTGCCTCGAGAACATGCGAGCGGCGCTCTCACGGGGAGAGCGCCGTCGCTGGCACGTCGCCCTGGTTACCATGCGTGCACCGGTTTGCCGCCTCAGGACGATGCCTGGGTCGCGCTGCCCCTTTGGGATGGGCTGGTCGCCGCGTGGGTGCCTGGGTTGTCGTGCAATCTCTACCGGACCCGAAGGCCCTTTGTTGATTCCTTTGTACTCCTGAAACGCCTTTCTGTGAAGGGGATCCGGCGTCTTCATGGAGTTGAGAACAATGAAGCTATCTTCAGCTTTCAGCGTGTCCGGGTGCGCCGCCGGGAAGCCATCAGAAGTGCTCCCGCGGCCACCGCGGCGATCACGCCGGCCGCTACAGCGGGTCGTCGTACACCCTCGAACCCAGTGTGCTCCGACGGCTCGGCGAATTCCAGGATCGGCCAGCCGCGCTCGATCGCGACCCGCCGCAAGGCCTTGTCGGGATTGACCGCGAACGGGTGCCCGACGGCGGCCAGCAGCGGTTCGTCGGTGATCGAGTCGGAGTACCCGTAGGAGGTCGCGAGGTCGTAGCCCTCGGCCGCGGCCAGCGCCTCCATCGCGGTCACCTTGTGCGGACCGTACGCGTACTCGGCGATCTCACCGGTGTACTTGCCGTCGGCAACGACCATCCGGGTGGCGATCACCTTGTCGGCGCCGAGCATCGCGCCGATCGGCTCCACCACCTCGGCGCCGGACGAGGACACGATCACCACGTCCCGGCCGGCCCGGTGGTGCTCCTCGATCAGCTCGACCGCCTCGGCGTGGATCATCGGCCGGACGATGTGGTCCAGGGTGTCGGCGACGATCGCCTTCACGGTCGAGACGTCCCAGCCGGTGCACATCGCCGAGATGTACTCGCGCATCCGTTCCATCTGGTCGTGGTCCGCGCCGCCGAGCAGGTAGACGAACTGGGCGTACGCGCTGCGCAGCACGGTCCGGCGGTTGATCAGCCCGCCCGCGTAGAACGGCCGGGAGAAGGCCAGGGTGCTGGAGCGCGCCAGAATGGTCTTGTCCAGATCGAAGAATGCCGCCGCTCGAGCCGTCATGCAGTCGAGGATAAGCAGTCTCGCGAAACGCCCGGGGGACCCGGGCTTTTGCGTGGGCCGGTATCCCGTTAGACTGGTGAGCAGTGTGACAGTGACACTGGCCGGAACCACCCGATCGGGTGGGTTCAGCGCCTGGGTGAAGCATTTCGGTCGAAACCGAACTGAGATGTGTGAAGCCTGGTCTTGGGGGGTACATACCCCCTGACAGTGGCAGACTGTCGCCTCCTGAACGGCCCCCGGCTCCTCCCCCCGAGCCCGTGGCCGAAGACGGCCCCCGGTCACCCCCCCGCCGGGGGCCGTCGCCTTTCCCGGGACAGCCAAGAACTCGTAAAGATCCTCGCTTTTCTGCGCGTGGGAGCGTTCTCACTTTATGCAGGGTCTTGACAATGTAATTGACTGGTCACAGGTTGTAAGGCATGAAACCGCCTGCACACCGCCCCCAGGCAGCGGTCGTCATCAGCCTGATTGCCGTAGTCATGGCCTTCCTGGTCCCCGGTTCCGCCTCCGCGGCCACCAATCTCGTCACGAACTCCGGCTTCGAGTCCGGCACGCTCTCCGGCTGGAACTGTCCGGCCGGCGTCGTCACCACGTCGGACCCGCACTCCGGCTCGTACGCCCTGTCGGCGACGCCGAGCTCGAGCGACATCGGCCAGTGCTCACAGTCGATTGCGGTCCAGCCCAATACGGCGTACACCTTGTCGGCCTGGGTCAAGGGGTCGAACGTCTACCTCGGGGTGGACGGTGGTGCTTCGACGTGGACGACCAGCTCAGGCTGGTCTCAGCTGACGGTTCCGTTCACCACCGGCAACGTCACGTCGGTCACGATCTACGTGCACAGCTGGTACGCGCTCCCGGCGTACCAGGTCGACGACGTCGTCCTGGACGGCCCCGGCGGTGCTGCGGACACGACGCCGCCCTCGACGCCGGGAGGTCTGGCCATCGGTAGTCCGACGTCCAGCTCGCTGCAGCTGACCTGGTCGGCCGCGTCCGACGCGAACGGGATCGACCACTACGACGTCGTACGGGGAACCGCGGCTGCGCAGAGCGTCGGCAACGTGACCAGCTGGACCGCTACGGGACTGGCTGCGGCTACCACGTACTCCTTCAAGGTCCGGGCCTGCGACCCGAGCGGCAACTGCTCGCCGTACGGCGCTGCCGTCTCGGGCACGACGTCCGATGGCAGTACCAACCCACCCGTCAGCAGCCTGCCGGCGCACGCGCTCACCGGCTACTGGCAGAACTTCAACAACGGTGCGACCGTGCAGAAGATCTCCGACGTGCCGGCTGCGTACGACTTGATCGCCGTGGCCTTCGCGGACGCCGACGCGTCCAAGCCAGGCGGCATCACGTTCAACCTGGACAGTGCCGGGCTGGGCGGGTACACGGTCGACCAGTTCAAGGCGGACATCAAGGCGAAGCAGGCGGCCGGCAAGAAGGTCATCCTGTCGGTCGGCGGCCAGAACGGGAGCATCGCGGTCGGCGACTCCACCGCCGCCGCCAACTTCGCCTCGAGCGCGCTCTCGGTGTTGCGGACGTACGGGTTCGACGGGATCGACATCGACCTGGAGAACGGCGTCAACGCGCAGTACATGGGCCAGGCGCTGAAGAGCCTGCAGAGTCAGTTCGGCAGCGGGCTGGTGATCACGATGGCGCCGCAGACGATCGACATGCAGAGCACCTCGACGGAGTACTTCAAGCTCGCGCTCGCGATCAAGGACATCCTGACCATCGTCAATGTGCAGTACTACAACTCGGGCTCGATGAACGGCTGCAACGGTCAGGTGTACTCGCAGGGCTCTGTGGACTTCATCACCGCACAGGCCTGCATCATGCTGCAGGGCGGCCTGCGTCCCGACCAGGTCGGCCTGGGCCTGCCGGCTTCGTCCCGGGCAGCCGGCAGCGGGTACGTCGACCCGTCGGTCGTCAACAACGCCCTGGACTGCCTCACCAAGGGCACCGGGTGCGGCGGCTACAAGCCGAGCTCCCCGTGGCCGTCACTGCGTGGGGCGATGACCTGGTCGACCAACTGGGACGCCGCGAACGGCAACCAGTTCGCCTCCCAGGTCGGCGGCCACGTGCACGGTCTGCCCTGATCATGCACAACTATCGACCGGCTCCGGTGCTGGAGGCGCTCGGTGTCTGCTCGGAGGACGAGCAGCTCTACCGGGTGCTTCTGGCCCGCCCGGAGTCCACTGCAACCGACCTGGCCGCTTCCGCCGACTGGCCCGCCAACCGGGTCAGCCGGCACCTACGGTCGCTGTTGTCGCTCGGCCTGGCGTCCCGTACGCCGGGCCGCCCGGCCAGGTACGTGCCCGCCGTACCGGAGGCTGCCGTCGAGCTGCTCGCGCTGCGGAAGCAGGCCGCGATCGTGGAGGCTCGGCTGGGCGCTGCGATGCTGTCGGCCGAGTTCCGGCAGCCGGATGCGTTCACGGTGATCCGGGGGACCGAGGCGATCGCGCAGCGGTTCTACCAGGCACACCAGTGCGCACAGGACGAAGTGCTCGTGCTGGACCAGCTGCTCGTGTCCACGCGTCACGGGGTGACGTATCGGACGATCTACGACATGGACTCGCTGTCTCAGCCGGGGGATCTGGCCGCGGCACGGTCGTCAGGCTGCTGCCGGATGCTGCGCGATGTCCCGCTCAAGCTGGTGGTCGTGGACCGCCGCATCGCTCTCCTGCCGACGGGTGCGGACGTGGTCGTGGAGCTCGGTCCGTCCAGTCTCTTGGACGCTTTGCTCCGCCTCTTCGACCTCCTGTGGCATCAGGCCAGCCCGCTGACCCCCGCGGTCTCCGAAGGCCCGCTGACGTCGGATGACAGGCAGCTCCTGTCGCTCGCGGCAGCAGGCCTCACGGACCAGGCCATCGCCCGTCGCCTCGGCGTCGCCCAGCGAACTGTGGAACGCCGCATGCAGCGCATCCTGAGGGCCCTGGACGCCACGACCCGCTTCCAGGCAGGTCTCCGAGCCGGCCAGCAGGGCCTGCTCGTCTAGTCCGTCACATCGGCCACGGTGGCGCCCAGGGCCTTCGTGAGCGCCTGGGCGTCCACCGTGATGCCGACGCCGTGGTCACCGCCGCCGATGGAGATGGTGCCGGTGATCCGCTCGTCCGCGATCACCGGCCAGTCGTGCGTGCTGCCGAGCGGCGTGATCGTGCCGCGCACGTACCCGGTGACGTCGTACGCCGTGTCCTTGTCGGGCATGGAGATCCGGTTGACCCCGAGCAGCGCACGCAGCTTCGGCCACGCGATCTCGCGGTCGCCCGGCACCAGGACGAACCGGTAGTCGTCGTCCGAGAGCCGCACCACGATCGTCTTGATCAGCCGGGCCGGCTCGATCCCGCGCGCGGCAGCGGCCTCCTCCAACGAGTTCACGCGACCGTGCCTGGTCACCTCGTAGCTGAGCCCCAACTGGTTCGCTGCATCCGTCGCCTTCGTCACCGGATCAGTTTTGCACCCGGCTGGGAACGTTCTTCAGCAGCAGCGCCAGGATCAGCGTGACGACGAACAGCGCACCGGCCTCTCCTGCGACCCCGGCCCACGCCGCCCGGCTCCACGCCGTACCCGCGAGTCCTCCGAAGACCGAGGAGCCGAGGTAGAACGAGAACAGGTACATGCTCGATGCCTGCCCGGTCCCGACGCCGCTGGCGTGTGCCCGTGCCGGTACCCATCCGCTGGCAACCCCGTGCACCGCGAAGAACCCGGCAGTCATCACGGCGAGCCCCAGCACGATCAGTGGGAGCGGAGCGGCCAGTGTGATTGCTACACCGGCCAGGGTGATCAGACAGCCGATCGGAACCACTTTGCGCCGACCGTAGCGGTCGGCCAGTGTCCCTGCGGTCGCCGATCCAGCCGACCCGAGCAGATACACACAGAACACCAGCCCTGCCGCGCCGGCACTCAACAGGTAGGGCGAGCCGGACAGCCGGAACACCGCGCCGTTGTAGACAGCGACGAACGCGCCGACCGCCGTCGCGGCGATCCCGTACAGCGCGAGCAGCGCCGGATCCCGGAGGACCTTGCTCGAGAACAGACGCGCCTTGCTGGGACGGAAGTTGCGCGACGCGGGCAGGAGCAGCCAGACGACGGCGGCACACAGTACGCCGACCAGTGCGATCCCACCGGTCGCGAAGCGCCAGCCGCCGACGTCCGACAACCCGCCGGCGATGAGGCGGCCCGCCATACCGCCAACTGCCGTACCGGCGATGTACAGACCGCTGGCGCGAGCGTGGCTGTCCTGGTGCACCTCCTCGCGTAGGTAGGCCATGGCTACCGCGGGAAGGCCGGCCATCGCGATCCCCTGGAGAGCGCGTAGGGCCAGCAACAGGTGCCAGCTCGGCGCGAAGGCGCTGAGCAGGGCGAAGAACGAGGTCGCGGCGACCGACCAGCGCATCAGGTTGGTACGGCCGAGCACCTCTGAGGCCGGACCGGCGACCAGCAGCGCCAGACCGAGACCGAACGTGGCGAAGGACACGCTGAACGCACTCTGGCTCGGGGAGACGTGGAAGGCTGTGACCAGCTCGGGCAGCAGCGGCTGGGTGCTGTAGAGCAGGGCGAACGTCGCGAGCCCGGCCGCGAACAAGGCGACGGAGAGCTTGCGGTACTCCGGGTCGCCGGGCAGGTATCCGGGCAGGCGCGCGACGGACTGGTGCATGTCTTCGACGGTCGCACTGTTCGAGCGATACGTAAAATGTCGATCTCAGCAGAAATCGATACGATTTCCGTATGCATGTCGAGGACCTACGGTGGTTCGTGGTGCTGGCCGAGACCGAGCACCTCACCGAGGCGGCCGCCGCGCTCGGTACCAGCCAGCCGAACCTGACCCGGTCGCTGCAGCGCGTCGAGCGGGCCTTCGGGGTGCCGTTGTTCGAGCGCGAACGGCGCGGCGTACGGCTGAATCCGTACGGGCGGCTGGTGCTGGAGGCGGCGCGCGCCGGGAGCGCGGCGATGGACACCGCGCGGCGCCGGATCGACGCGCTGCTCGACCCGGAGTCGGGAACGGTCCGGCTGGCGTTCCTGCACTCGGTGGCGACCAGCCTGATGCCGGACCTGCTCAAGGCGTTCCGGGCGGTGGCGCCGCGGGTCGAGTTCGAGCTGCGGCAGGAGCCGGCGCACGACATCGTCCAGGACCTGGAGAGCGGCGAGGCCGAGATCGCGATCGTGGCGCCCCGGCCGGACCCCTCGCGGTTCGGCTGGCATCTGCTGGAACGGCAACGCCTGCTCCTGCACGTACCTCCTGGGCATGCGCTCGCCTCGCGGCGCCGTGTCGAGCTGGAGGCGGCCCGCGACGAGGCGTTCGTCGGGTTGCAGCCCGGGTTCGGGTTCCGGCGGGTGACGGACCGGTTGTGCCGGGAGGCAGGGTTCAGCCCGCAGCTTGCGTTCGAGGCGACCGACCTCGCGACGATCGACAGCCTGGTCGGAGCGGGGCTCGGCGTGGCGATCCTCCCGGCCGGGGCGGTTCGCGGGAACGACAGCGGTGCGGTGGCGGTTCCACTGGCCGGCGTACGGGCGCAGCGGGAGATCGGGATGGCGTGGCGGTCGAGTACCCCGTTGACGCCCGCGGCGGAGCGTTTCCGCGCGTTCGTGCGCTCCCGCCAGGTGACGACCAGCTGACTGCCGGGAGCACTGACTTCCGTAGCGTTCGTCTGATTTTCCCGGTGTCGACTTGCAGAAAGAGGGCATTCCGCCGCACCCTTGCCTGCGTGAGGAAGCGTCTGGGTGGGTTCCGGCCGAGTCGTCGGATGTTGTTCGCCGCGGGGACCGCGGCAGCTGCGTCGACGGTTGCGGCCGGCACGGCTGCGGCCGCTCCGAACTTCTCCCCGGGCGCGTACGGCTCCGGGGTGCTCAGCGCCTGGGAGGGTTTCGCCAAGGCGATCTCGAACGAGGCACAGATCCGCCGGACGCGGGAGACCGACGGCGTCTTCATGTTCGGCGACAGCATCGGTGTCCAGGACGGCCCCGCGCTGGCCCGGCAGCTGGCTCAGCTCGGGATCAACATGGCCGTCCACAGCTGGGCCGGCCGTCCGGTCACTCCCGCGGTCGACGCGCTCGAGGCCTGGGCGGCGCAGTACGGCCTGCCGCACCGGATCGTGATGTCGGTCGGCTCCAACGACATCTTCGTGCCGCCCGCGGTCGCGGCCCAGATCGAGCGGACCATGCAGATCGTCGGTGACGAGCGGACCGTGTACTGGGTGAACATCCAGGCGGCGCGTACGGCGCTCGGACCCGACGTCAGGGTCGCGGACCAGCGCAACAGCGCGTGGATCAACCTGCAGCTGGCGGACGGGGCTCGCCGGCACGACAACCTGCGGATCGTGCACTGGGCCGAGCACCTGGCCTCCAGCCCGAACCGGCTGTCCCGGCTGCTCAGGGACGGTCTGCACCCGTCGAGGCCGCTCGGACAGAACGCGCGCAACGGGCTGATCGTCTCAGCCATCAAGTCCGGCTGAGACGATCAGACCGTTCGTTTCTCAGAACCCTGCAGTGATCCGTGTGAAGTCCCAGTCGCCCTGGGCGATCCCGCTGCAGTTCGAGACCACACCGCCGCCCGCGCAGCCGCGGTCCCGGTTCACCGACCAGAACGCCAGCCGGCCGAGCCCGTTGCTCTTCGCCCAGTTGGTGATGTTCTGCCAGGTCGCGGTGGTCGTCATCTCCTGCTGGTCCGACAGACCGTTCATCCCGGAAATGCCCTGGTGCGCGTAGGCCTCCGCGGTTGACCAGCCGAAGGTGGACTTCAGCTTGTTGTTGAGGCCCTGCTCCGCGGCCACGGTGTCGTTGTAGATGTTCGAGCTGCCGAAGTCGAACGGCATCAGCGTGAACACGTCGATGTTCGCGCCGAGTGCCTTGGACTGGTCGATCAGCCGGTTGCCGTAGTAGTTCGGCCCGGTGGTCGACGTACCGAACGTGACGATCGTCCTGATGCCCGGGTTGTTCTGCTTGACGATCTTCAGCGCGGTCAGGATCCGGTCCTGGACGACCTCGTTCTCGAACTCGTCGGAGTTCTCGATGTCGATGTCGATCGCCTTCAGGCTGTAGGCGTTGATCACCTGCTGGTACGCGCCGGCCAGGGCTTCCGGCGTACTGCAGTTCGGGCCGAGCTTGTTACCGCTCCAGCCGCCGAACGACGGTACGACGTCACCGCCGGCTGCCCGGATCGCCGCGATCGCGTTGGCGTCGGCGCTGCCCTGCAGGGGACGGCTGCCGTCCCAGGCGGGGTTGCAGCCGCCGGAGGAGAGTACGAACGCCATGGTGAAAGCCTTGATACCGGTCGAGCTCATCACAGTCGCCGGGTTCGGCGGGTCGCCCCAGCCCATGTACAGGTACGGCGCGGCCTGCGGGGACCCGGTGTTGGTGCCACCGGTGCCGGTCTTGACGGAGACGGTGCTGCTCTTCGCGCCTTCTCCTGCGCTGTTGGACGCGCTGACCTGGTAGCTGTACGACGTGCTCGCGGACAGGCCTGAGTCGGTGTACGACGTACCGGTCGGCGAACCTACCTTCGTACCGTTGCGGTAGACGCTGTAGCTGGTCGCTCCGGACACTGCGGACCAGCTCAGGTTCACCGACGTACCTGAGGCTGTGCCAGACAGACCTGTCGGTGCGCCGGGGACGGTGCCGCCACCGCCTCCTGAGCACGAGCCGCTGTTCAGGCGACAAGAGGCGATGCCGGGGAAGTTGCCGGGGCTGCCGTTGAAGCCGAAGGAGACGGTCGCGCCGGGGGCGAGCGGGCCGGCCCAGCTCGGCGGGGTGAACGTGTGCGTCTGGCCGCTGCTGGTGTGGTTGGCGTCCCACGTGCTGGTGACGCTGTAGCCGGACGGGAAGTCCAGTGCGACCGACCAGGTGCTGAGCGAGCTGGTGGTCCCGTTGGTGATGGTCACCTTCCCCTCGAAGCCAGTACCCCAGTCCTGCACCTTGGTGAAGCTGGCAGTGATGCCTGCCGCGCTGGCCGCTTGTGCGGTCAGTAGGGCGACAACCACCGCAGTGATGGCCGCGATCGCCAGAGAGATGCGTTTCATGATGCTCCGATCAGTGGGCGGTACGTGATCAGACCCGTCCCCAGAGTGCGGGGACGTTCGGCGGCTCCCAGCCGACCAGGGAGGTGTGCCCCTGGATGCACTTGTAGGTGACGCCGTCGTAGGTCACGAGCGCACCGGTCGCGTACGTCGTGTTCGGCGCCCATGGGGTGGCCGTCGGGGGCGTGGGAGTCGGCGTGGGAGTCGGTGTCGGCGTCGGTGTGGGAGTGGGAGTGGGGGTGGGCGTTGGGGTCGGCGTCGGTGTGGGGCCGCCCGAGCAGCCCGCGGTGTCTGCGTTGACGGAATCGACCACGTTGTTGAAGAGCGTGACGCCCGCGTCCAGTGCCTCGAGCGAGTACATCATCGCGCCGGCCAACCCGTTGCAGTGCTGGTAGTCGGCCTTCGCCTTGATCGACTGGGCGTTGTCACCCGACCAGAACGTGCCGTTGCTGTAGAACCAGCTCGACTGCGTGGCATCGTCGAAGTGCGTAGCGGACGGGTTGTCCACAAAACCCGTCAGCTCCTTGTAGAACGAGACTCCAGGCACGTTCCCGCTCAACGCATGCCCGTCGGCCGGCCCGGTCGCCGTCTGGTACTTACCGTTGTCGGTGGCCGGAACCCCCTTCCATCCCCTGTAGTAGAAGGGATAACCGATACTCAGCTTGTTCGCCGGGAACCCGCCCGGGATGCCGTACGCCGAGTCTCCGGTGGTCCACGCCTTCACCGCGGAGTCGACCGAGTACTTGCCCTGCCCCGGCGGGATCGGGCTGCTCGGGTCGTTCGGTGCCGTGTACAGCGGGTCCTGGAAGTTCGTCGGCCCGGTGGCCTCCCAGCCGCCGTGCATGTCGTACGTCATCACGTTGTTGTAGTCGAGGTACTGCCCGACCTTGTTCGTCTCGATGTTCGCGATCTTGTCCTGGCCGGCCGGGGTTGCGGCGGTCAGGTAGTACTTCTTGCCGGTCTGACTGCCGTACGCGTCGAGCTGCGCCCGGAACTCGGCCAGCAGCAGCGTGAAGTTCTGCTTGTCGGCGGCGCTGTAGTGGTTGCCGACGTGGCCGTTCGGCGAGCCCGGGTACTCCCAGTCGATGTCGACACCGTCGAAGATGCCGGCCGCGGAACCCGCACCGCCGAAGCCGTCGATCACCGGCAGGTCGCCCTTCAGGAACATGTTCACGCAGGAGCTCACGAAGGCCTTGCGTGAGGCGTCGGTGGCTGCGGCGTCGGAGAAGTACTTCGAGTACGTCCAGCCGCCGATCGAGATCAGGATCTTCAGGTTCGGGTACTTCGCCTTGAGCTTCTTGAGCTGGTTGAAGTTCCCCTGGATCGGCTGGTTCCAGACGTCACCGACCCCGTCGACGCTGATGTCCGCGCCGTACGACTTGCCGTAGTCCGCGAACGCGTCGCCGGCGCCGTCACCGGCGCTCGGGTTGCTCTCGTCCTGGGACGCGGCCTTGTTGGCCATGAAGCAGGTGTGGCTGGTCGGGTCGATGTTCGCGAAGGCGTAGTTCAGGATGTCCAGCTTGCCGGCGGCGCCGGTGGTGACCAGGTTCTTCGGGTAGAAGGCGTTGGCGTAGATCCCCCACTGGGTGAAGTACGCCGTCTTGACGCCTCCGCTGGACGCCTGGGGCGCCGCGGTGGCTGCGTTGGCCGCGGTGACGTCCGGGGTCGCGAGAGAGACGCCGGCGGCGGTGATCAGGGCGGTCGCCGCGACGGCGGCGGTGGCTGCGAGCGTGCGCAATCGACTCATCAGGTTCCTCCGGAGCGATGGGACGGAAGCGGTCCGGTGAAATTTAGTTAAAGACGCTTCGAAAGGAACGGTAACCGTTCGGGGCGGGTTGGTCGCCGGCTCGTCGTGGCGGGTTCCCGCTGCTGACGGAAACCCGACAGCCCTTTGTCCACAGGGATCCGATCCCGTGTCCGCAACGCCCCGAACAACGGCATGTTCTAGGGCATGGACACCAACCCACCACCCCCATCGGTGCTGATGGCAACCACCGACGAAGCCCTGCTCGAGGACTTCCTCCGGCTCGCCGCGGCGGCCGCCGTGACGCCCCAGGTCCAGAACAACCTGGCCGGCCTGCGCCGGCACTGGCATGTGGGTTCGCTGGTCGTGATCGGCCGCGACCTGGCCGAGCCGCTCGCGCGGTGCCAACCCGCCCATCGCCCGGGCGTCGTCGTGGTCGGCTCGGCCGCCGACGGCGACGACCTCTACCGATCTGCCTTCGACATCGGTGCCGACCTGGTCTGCCGGCTGCCCGCCGACGAGCCGCTGCTCGCCGGCAAGTTGGCGGACGCGCTCGACGGCGTCATCCGCACTGCCGTCACGTTGGCCTTCGTCGGCGGTTGCGGGGGAGCGGGGGCCACCACCCTGGCCGCCGCGGTCGCGTTGCTCGGCAACCGTCGCGGGCTCCGGACCATGCTCATCGACGGTGATCCGCTCGGCGGCGGTATCGAGCTGGCCCTCGGCATCGAGCGGGATCCCGGCGACCGCTGGCCCAAACTGCTGAACGCCTCCGGCCGGGTGAGCGCCGCCGCCCTCCGTTCAGCCCTGCCGTCGGTCGACGGCCTGGCGGTCCTGTCCTGGGATCAGTCCGACGTCACGGTCCTGCCGCCGGACACGATGAGCTCGGTGATCGGCGCCGCCCAGCGGAGCGCCGACCTGGTCGTCCTCGACCTGCCGCGCCGCGCCGATCCCGCCGTGGAGGAGGGCTTCGTCCGTTCGACGGTGACCCTCCTCGTGGTGCCGTGCGACGTCCGCTCGGTCGCCGCCGCCAAACGTCTCTCCGGCCCACTCCGCTCCGTCGCCGGCGACGTCCGCGTGGTCGCCCGAGACTCCCACCCCGGCCTGGCACCCGCGGACGTCGCCGCCCACCTCTCCTTGCCATTAGCAACAAAACTCGGCATCGACCCCAAGATTCCCGCGGCGATGGACGAAGGCCGCTTCGCTCCGCACCGCCGAAGCCCGCTGAGCCGCGCCGCCGCCGAGATCCTCAACCTCGTCGACCATCCCTCCCTGGAGCCCGCATGACCATCACCGCCGTACCCGACGGCCTGCTCGACCGCGTCCGGGGCACCCTCGCCCTCACCGGAGCCGCGCCGACCCCCGTGCACGTCGCGGCCGCCCTCCGCGCCGACGGCACGGTCTGCGGCGACGCGATGGTCCTCGCGGTCGTCACCGCGCTCCGACGCGAGGCGCTCGGGGCCGGACCGCTCGACAGCCTGCTCGCCGAGCCCGGCGTCACCGACATCCTGGTCAACGGACCCGACGAGGTCTACATCGACCGCGGCCAGGGCCTCGAGTTCGTCGCGATCCGCACCGGCGACGAGCAGGCCCTCCGTCGCCTGGCCACCCGCCTCGCCGCCGCAGCCGGCCGCCGCCTCGACGACTCCACGCCGTACGTCGACGTCCGCCTCGCTGACGGCACCCGCTTCCACGCGGTCCTCGCCCCGATCGCCGCCCCCGGCACGTGCCTGTCCCTGCGCATCCCGTCCCGCAAGGTCTTCACCCTCGACGACCTGATCGCCGCCGGCGCTCTACCTCCCGCCGGAGCCGCCATCCTCCGCGACCTCCTCGACTCCCGCGTCGCGTTCCTGATCAGCGGCGGCACCGGGACCGGCAAGACCACCCTCCTCAATTCCCTGCTGTCGTTGACGAATCCCGCCGAACGCCTGGTCCTGGTGGAGGATGCCAACGAGCTCCGCCCCGACCATCCTCACGTGGTCCGCCTGGAAGCCCGCCCACCCAACATCGAAGGCGCCGGCGAGATCTCCCTCCGCGACCTTGTCCGCCAGGCCCTCCGCATGCGCCCCGATCGCCTCGTCGTCGGCGAGGTTCGCGGCCCCGAGGTAGTAGACCTCCTTACCGCACTGAACACCGGCCACGAAGGCGGCTGCGGCACCATCCACGCCAACTCCGCCGCCGATGTCCCCGCCCGCCTGGAAGCTCTGGGCGCCCTCGCAGGCCTAACTCAACCCGCCATCCACAGCCAGGCAGCCTCAGCCCTCCGTGCCGTGATCCACCTGACCCGCTCCCCGACCGGCCACCGCCGAATAGCCGAGATCCACACCCTCACGAAACCCCCGAACGCCCCACTGACCACCCAACCGGCCATCACCTTCAACCCCGACAACACTCACATCGTCCACCCCGCCGCCCACCTCTTCACCACGCCCCGGCGCACCCCATGACCCCACCCCTCCTAGCCGCCGCCCTGACCCTCCTGACCACCACCCTCGCCCTCCCACCCCGATCCCCGGGCCTCCACCGCCTAACCGCCCAATCCCCGAGCAAACCCACCCCCACCCCACGCTTCCCCGGCGCCCAGCCCACTCACCTCGATCCGACCGGTCCAGAGCTCGCCCGCCTCCAACCGCCCAGCCGACACCAGCGGCCCCGACTAGCCCGCCCCTGGCTCCTCATCCCGCCAACAGCCGCAGCTCTCATCAGCACCCAAGCCCTCGTCTCCACCCTCGCGATCACCGCCGTCCTTCTCCTGGCAGCCAACCAACGAGCCCATCACCACCGCCAAAAGACAATCGCCACCCGCCGCGCCACCATCATCGAAGCCCTGGACGTCCTGTCCGCCGACCTCACCGCGGGCCGCCCACCAATCGCCGCTCTGGAAGGCGCCGCCTCCGTGAGCCCCGACCTCCAACCGGTCCACGCCGCCGCCAAACTCGGCGCCGACGTCCCCACCGCCCTCACCAAAGCCGCCGCGACCCCCGGCGCTACCAGCCTCCGAGCCCTGGCCGCCGCCTGGCGAGTCACCGAACAGTCCGGCGCCACCTTCGCCGCCCTCACCGAACGCCTGGCCAACTCCCTCCGAGCCGACGAAGCCATCCACCGCCAAACCGAAGCCAGCCTCGCCACGGCCCACTCCACCGCCCGAATCCTCGCCATCCTCCCCATCGTCGGCATAGCCCTCGGCTACGCCCTGGGAGCCCATCCCTTGACCTTCCTCACCACCACGCCACCCGGCTACTTCTGCCTAACCACAGGCCTCCTCCTCACCACCACAGGCCTCCACTGGACCACTCGCCTGTCCACTCCGACCCCCTAACCCACTCACCTCGCACGCCCGGCGTCAGCCGCCGTACCCAACGAGACCCCACATGCCCAAAGCCCTCGCCGCCGCAGCAACTGTTGCCCTAAGCACCTACTTGTTCATCCCGCCGCGCCCCGATCTCCGTCGGCTAACCCCGCCCCGCCCACGTACCAGCCCTCGCCCTCCACGCACCCACCGCCTGGCCGCAACCGCCGCCGCCCTGGGCGCGCTAACCCTCCTCGGTCTCCCGTGGGGACTGATCCCAGCAGCCGTCGCGTACTACGCGATCCCCAAAGCCCTGTCCCGCCTGAAACCCGTAGCCACCAAACAACGCAACCTCCAAATCTCCCGCGACCTCCCCCTGGCCATAGACCTCCTGACCGCCTCTCTGCGAGCCGGCCGCCCACCCCAACAAGCCCTGGCCCTCATAGCAGAAGCCCTCCCGGGCCCACTGGCCGACATCTTCGCCAAGATCGCCCACCACCTGGCCCTCGGCGCCGACCCAATCACCGCCTGGTCCCACCTCAACTCCGAACCTTCCTGCGCCCCCATGGCGCGAGCAATCTCCCGCTCCCTCCGCTCCGGAGCCCCGCTCTCCAAAACCCTCGAACACCTCGCCGACGAAACCCGCCGCGCCAACCACCACGCCGCCGACCAACAAGCCCGCTCAGCCGAATCCCGAGCCACCCTTCCCCTGGGCCTCTGCTTCCTCCCCGCCTTCGTCCTCCTCTCGATAGTCCCCACCATCGCCGACGCCCTGATCCCCTTCCTCCTCCACCCCTGACCACTTATCCACACCCCTCAAAACCCCCACAAACAAGGCGATCCCCCAACGGCATGTTCTTGTCGACCCGCCCCACCCCACCCACCAGGAGGCAAAATGCCCACCCCACCCCCACCCACCAGCACCCACCAACCAACCCCCACAAGCCCCCACCCGCCAACCACTCCCACCACCCACCCAACCGCCGCCCCCAACACCCACCCGGCAACCACTCCCAGCGTCCACCCGGCAACCATCCCAAGCACCTACCCGGCAACCACTCCCAGCACCCACCCGGCCGCCGCCCCGAGCACCTACCCGGCAACCACTCCCAGCGTCCACCGGGCAACCGTCCCAAGCACCTACCCGGCCGCCGCCCCGAGCATCCGCCTGGCAACTGCCCCAAGCACTCACCCGGTAACCGCCCCAAGCACCTACCCGGCAACCACTCCCAGCGTCCACCCGGTAACCGCCCCAAGCACCTACCCGGCAACCACTCCCAGCGTCCACCCGGCAACCGTCCCAAGCACCCACCCGGTAACCGCCCTCAGCGCCCACCCGGCAACCACGCCCATGACCTGCCCCTCAACTGCACCACGCACCTACTCGACCGCCGCCTGCAGCACCCGCTCGGCAGACGCTGCCGGCACCTTCCCGACAATCGGCGCCGGCGCGCACCCGACCTGCAGTTCGACCCTCCCCGACACACACATTCCCGACAGGTCCGCCCCGAGCAAGGCCATCGCCACCGCGGAGATTGGCCCTCCCAGCAAGACAATCCGGCATCGCAGGTCCCGCACAGACCGAGGAGCGATAACCGCCGAGTACGCCGTACTCATCGTCGGCGTCTGCGGCTTCGGCGGAGCAATGGTCGCCCTCCTAAGATCCCCCGCGATGCAGGCCGTCCTCAAAGGAATCGTGAACTTCGGCCTCAAGCTCGCCGGCGTAGAAGGCGTCCACCTCTAAGCCAACCACCCCAACTGAGCCGGTACCTCAAACCTCCTCGGCTCTACCCCTCGATCCGGCGGCCGGTCGGCGCTCCCCCTCCCCCCGACCGGCCGCCACCCAGGAGCCCCGATGCATTCCCGAACACCCCTGACCACACTGCCACCCGCCAAGAGCCGCAGAAGAGGTGACCGAGGAGCCGTCACCGCCGAAATGGCACTGGTGCTCCCTGTGCTGATAGCCCTGCTGATACTGGGAATCTGGTCCATCGGCCTGGTCGTGATGAACATCCGGTGCATCGACGCAGCCCGCGACGTAGCACGTGCCGTGGCACGCGGCGACTCACCCGAGCAGGCAGAGGCAATCGGCCATCGCACAGTGCCGACCGGAACGATCACCATCACCCGCGACGACTCCGACATCTACGTGACCGTGACGACGAAGCCCACCCACAACCCGCCCCTCCTGACCTTCATCACCCCCACCCAGCTCACCGCCAGGGCCACCCTCCAAGCCGAACCGGGCACGCCGTGATCCACTCCCACAGAGCGCATTACGGCGAACGGCGGCCCGGCAAGGCGGGCTCCGACAAACTGCCCTCCGCAGCCGTCCACGCTGAGAAGGCTCCCGCTAACACGACCTGCACCGGGTCGGCTCGCACTGGATCGGCTCGCACTGGATCGGCTCGCACTGGATCGGCTCGCACTGGATCGGCTCGCACTGGATCGGCTCGCACTGGATCGGCTCGCACCGGGTCGGCTCGCACCGGGTCGGCTCGCACCGGGTCGGCTCGCACCGGGACGGCCCGTGCTGGGTCGGCTCGCGTCGGGTCGGCTCGCAAAGGGGCGGTCCGTGCCGGGTCGGCTTGTGCTGGGGCGGCTCGTGCTGGGGCGGCTTGTGCTGGGGCGGCGGGAGCCGGAATGGGTCGTCTTGCGAGGGGGTGCGTTGGGGAGGTTGGGGTTGGTTCGGGGCGTGGTCGGGTGGGGCGGTCTGAGCGTGGTAGTGCGACGCTGCAGGTGCTGTTCGCTTCGGTGCTGTTGTTGGCGGTGTTTGGGGTGGCGATCTTGTGGTCGGCGATCTCCACTGCACGCCACAAGGTGAGTGCTGCGGCGGATCTGACTGCACTCAGCGCGGCACAAGCCCTCAACGCTCCGACCGCCGGTCTTACGACTCCGTCGGGGGTGCCGGGTGCGGCAGGTGATCGGGCGTCGGGTGCTTCGGTTGTAGCGACCACGCAGGGCGTGCTTGGTGTTTCGAGTGTGGAGGCCTGTGTGGTGGCGGGGCGGGTGGCTGTGCGGAATGGGGTTCGACTTACTGGGTGTGAGGTTGTTGCTGATGCAGTGAGCGTTGAGGTTTCGGTGGATGTGGATCTTCGGGTGGTGCGGGCGCCGCTTACTGCAAGTGCTCGTGCTGGGCCGGTGTAAGCCTGTGGTGTCAGGGAGATGGTGCGGTGGGTTCTGGTGTGGTCGCGATCTGGTCGCAATCTGGTAGAGATGCCGCGTTGATGTGGACGGCGTATGCGACAGCGTTCCATCATCGGGAACCGAGTACTGCTCATTTCCGGACGTACTTCCCCGGCGCCCGGACAGTTACCTCGGAGGCTCGCTTGCCCGACCGGATTCGGCTGCTGCTGGTCGATGACCAGATCCTCAGCCGAGGCTTGCTTCGTAGCGGTCTGGAGCGTGAGCGCGATCTGGAGATCGTTGCCGAGCTCAACCGTTCCGACGACGTCGTGGGTGCCGCGAAACGGCATCGGGCGAACGTTGCGCTGGTCGACGCCGGCGGGCCGGGGAACGACAGCATCACGGTCACCACGAAGTTGCGGACGTCGATGCCAGAGTGCCGCGTCGTCATGTTGACGACGTACGGGCGTCCGGTGCACATGCGTCGTGGGCTCGACGCGGGTGCGAAGGGGTTCGCGTTGAAAGGGAGCCCGGCGCCGCAGTTGGCTGACGCGGTACGGCGGGTGCACCTGGGGTTGCGGGTGGTCGACGCGAATCTCGCGGCGGAGAACTTGCGGTACTCGGAGACTCCGCTGAATGAGGAGGAGACGGATACGCTGCGTGCCGCGCGTGACGGTGGATCGGTGTCGTTGATGGCGCGGAAGCTGGACGTGTCGGAGCGTGTGGTGCGTACGCGGCTGTGGTCCGCGATCGGTAAGACAGGCGCTCGGACACGGTCCGACGCTGTCCAGGTAGCTGAACAGAACGGCTGGTTGCTCGACTAGCTGTACAACTACCTGTCGGTCGGCTGGCTCAGGTGCTGGGCGCGCAGCGTCATGGGTGAGCCGGGGGTTGTTCGGGGAGGGCGTCCAACTGGGACAGGAGCCAGTTGGGTCCGGTGGGGGTGGCGCCGGTGGAGGCTAAGCGGTCGCGGAGGGCTCGGTCGGCGGTGACCACCGTGATGGTGGGATGAGTTGGGTCGGCGGCGGCTTCCTGGGTGACGGTGACGATGGTGTCGTCGCCGGAGCCGGGGGCCAGGACTACCTGCAGGTTCGCGGGCGCCTTGTCACCTGACGTGGCTTGGCGGGCGGCGCCTTCCAGGACGACGATCACGGTCGTGTCAGGGGATTGGGCCTGGAACGCGGCGAGGCGGGTCAGGAGGCGGCGGGCCGCGCCGGCGCGGTCTCGCCACCAGCCGTCGGGCCGTGAGCCGATCACGTTCGCGGCGTCGACGACGATGACTTGGCTCGGCTCGCTGTCCATCGGTCCAGTGTGCACGTGAGCGGGTGCGGGGTGCCCGGCGCCGCCGGTGGGTGGGCTAGGCGCAAGCGGAGAGGAACTGGCCGGTGTGAGTTATCAGGAGGTGGGGACCGGCGCCGGCCTTTAGGTGGGTTCGGGGAGTGGTGACGGGGTGGCGGCTGCCGTCGGGGGAGATCACGAGGGTATTGGGGGCGTTCAGGGCGATCAGTTCGTCGTCGGCTCGGACCAGGACGGGAGCGTTGTAGGACCAGGAGAGGGCCGTGCGGCCGGCTCGAAGACCTTCCAGAGCGGCGGTGGGGAGTTCGTCGGGGCCTTCGGCGGAGGCGTCCACGGCGATCCAGGTGGTGGGAGTGCCAGGTGGAGTGAGCGACGTGGGGTTGTGCCAGTCGCTGCCGCCGATGGGGGTGGTGGCTTCGAGGCCCCAGGCCTGCCACCAGGCGACCGGGCCGCCCCAGGTGTGGTCGAGCCAGGAGGAGTGCCAGATTTCGGCGAGCGGCGGGTGGTCGGGGAGCGGGTGGCGCCAGGAGCAGTCGCCGCCGAGCGGGTGGTTGATGGAGAGCAGGCCACCGCGGGAGGCGACCTCCGAGACCCAGGTGGCGGCGGGGCGGCGGAAGTCGATGAAGCCGATGTCGCCGAACGCGTTGGCGTGGCCGGTGTCGGTGGTGACCTCCTGGCCGGGGATGAGGCCGATGCCGAAGCGGCCGCTGAGCGCGGGGAGTTCGGCGTGATGGGCGACGGTGTTGTGATCAGTGACGGCGAGTACGTCGAGACCGGCCGAGACGCCGAGTGCCGCGAGGTTGGCGATCGGGGTGGAACCGTCGGAGTGCAGCGAGTGCGCGTGGAAGTCACCGGCGATCCACTTCAACCCGGCCGAGGCAGGCAGGGTACGGCGAGGTGGACGTGGCGGTACGGCGATGCCCGCCGAAGCGTCGGCGTACTCCGCGAGGCCGGGGATCACGTCGACGGGGCCGGTGACGGCTTCGACCAGGAGTTCGACGCCTTCGACGGGTACTCGGTGGAGGCCGAGGACGATCGACCAGGTGCCGGGTTCGAGTGCGCCGGGCAGGTAGCCGGGGGTGGCGGCGTCGGGGGTGATCGCGAACGTCCGGCGGGCGCCGCCGGACCAGCCGCGCCAGCCGGCGGCACCCTCGCAGCCGATGTCGATGACGGCGCCGTCGACCGCGGGGACGGTGAGGGTGACGAGCAGGCCGGGGCAGTCCGGTGGGATGTCTACGGGCAACGAGTGCCAGACGGATTCGGCGCGGTCGTCGAGGGTCCAGCGCCGGCGGTACGACGTGACTGCCATCAGCTAGGTCTCCAGAGCCGGGGTTGTGGGTTCAGTAAGGCGCAGGGTCAGGCGACGGTTGCTGGTTGGCGGGTCAGGAGTTCGCCGGAGTCGCGGTTGTAGAGGAGGACACGGGAGGCGGGAGCTGTGAGAGTCACGGGCGCGCCGGCGGCGGGCTCGGCCTCTTCGGGGACTGTGACGCCGACCAGGGTGCCGTCGCAGTCGACGGTGACCAGGGACTGGGTGCCCAGGTTCTCGGCCACGACAACCGTGCCGCGGAGGGCGGGGCCGTTGACGTCTCCGGTGGTCAGGGTCAGGTACTCCGGACGGATGCCGACCGTTACCTCTGCGTCCGCGGGGGTGGAGAAAGTTGTCGCGGGCAACGAGCCGCCGGCGACCGCGACGGTGCCGTCCGCAGCAGCACCGTCCGACCGGCCGGACGTCACCTTGCCGGGTAGCAGGTTCATGGGAGTGGAGCCGATGAAGTTGGCCACGAAGGTGTTCGCCGGGCGGGCGAAGACCTCCCGCGGTGAGCCGAGTTGGCGGAGCTTGCCGGACTCCATCACAGCGATCCGGTCGGCGAGCGCCAGTGCCTCGGCCTGGTCGTGCGTGACGAAGACGGTGGTGATGCCCAGGTCACGCTGCAGCTTCTTCAAAAACGTCCGCGCTTCCAACCGCAACCGGGCGTCGAGGTTCGACAGCGGCTCGTCGAGGAGCAGGACCTTGCCTTCGGACGCGATCGCGCGGGCCAGCGCGACCCGCTGCTGCTGGCCGCCGGACAGCTGGCCGGGCTTGCGCTCCAGCAGCCCGTCCAGGGAGAGTTCCCCGGCGGTACGAGAAGCCACCGACGTACGTGTTGCGGCGGGAACCCGTCGTACCTTCAACGGATACGTGATGTTCTCGGACACGCTCATGTGCGGGAAGAGCGCGTAGTCCTGGAACACCATCGCCACGCCGCGCTTCCCGGGCTCGAGACGCGTCACGTCCGCCGCGTCGATGCGGACCGTGCCCTCGGTCGCGGCCTCCAGGCCGGCGATCGTCCGGAGCAGGGTTGTCTTGCCGCACCCGGACGGGCCGAGCAGGGCGAAGAACTCGCCGTCGGCAACCTGCAGGTCCAGCCCGTCGACGGCGCGGACGCCGTTCGGGTAGACGGTTGCCAGGCCCTCGATGTCGATGCCCGCCATCAGCTCTTGATCCCTCCGTGGAAACGGAACCCGTAACGCGAGTTCACCAGCAGGTACAGCACGACGACCGGGATCGAGAACAGCAGCGAGAACACCGGCAGCACCTGCAGGTTCACGCTGCCGCCTTCGTCGGTGAGGGTCTGCATCAGCACCGCACCGGGCTGCTTGTCGATCGACCGGATCAGCAGGAAGGGCACCAGGAAGTTGCCCCAGGAGTTGACGAACGCCCAGACCATGATCGTGGCCAGGCCGGGACGGGCGACCGGAAGTACGACGTCCCGCAGGATCTGCAGCGTGGACGCACCGAAAACCCGCGCCGACTCCTCGTACGACTTCGGCACCGCGTCGACGAAGTCCTTCAGGATGAAGATCGCCGCCGGCAACAGCCCGCCGGTCATCACCAGCGCGACGCCGAACCGCGAGTCGATCAGCCCGAGCTGGAACATCATCACGAAGATCGGCACCATCGCCGCGGTCCCGGTGACCACCGACGAAAGCAGCAACAACCCGTAGAGCAACGCGTCCCGCCCCGGGATCCGTACCCGGGACAGCGCGTACGACGCCAGTGCGGCGAAGGCGGTCACGGCCACCGCGGTGGTGATGCAGATCAGCAACGAGTTGACCATCGAGTGCATCGCGTACGGGTGCGCGAACGTCTTCCGGAAGTTCTCCAGCGTCCAGTCCGGCCAGTGCACTCCGAGCCCGGGCGACGCGTCGAACGGCGCCGACGCGATCCACAGCATCGGTACGGCGAAGAACAGTGTGATCGCGCAGATCAGCACGTAGAAACCGATCCGGCGCACGACATAAGCCCCAGTCATGAGCGCCTCCGCAGCAGCCGCAGGTAGACCAACGAGACCAGCAGGTTCGCGATCAGCAGCAGGAACGAGATCGCCGACGAGTACCCGAGCTCACCGCCCTGCAGCGCGACGTTGTAGATGTAGACCGGCACCGTCTCGGACTCGTGGTTCGGCCCGCCCTTGGTGAGCAGGAACGGCGAGAAGTCGTTCGCCGTCCACAGCGAGATCAGCAACGTGTTCGTCAGGACGTGCCCGCGGATGTGCGGGAACACCACGTCCCGGAGCGTCTGCCAGCCCGACGCGCCGACCATCCGCGCCGACTCGAGCTGCGACGGCGGAACGGCCTGCAACGCGGACGAGTAGAGCATCATCGAGAACGCCGTACCGCGCCACGTGTTGAACACCACCAGACACGCCATCGGGTAGTCGATCAGCCATGCGGTCCCCGGCGTACCGAGCAGGCTGTTCAACGTACCGCCGTCGCGGTCGTAGAACGCGACCCACAGGTACGCGACCACCGTCGACGGCAGGATCCACGCGAGCAGCGTCAGGGCCTCGACGGTACGCCGGACCGCCGGGCGGGCGCGCCGCAGTACCCAGGCGAGCGTGAAGCCGAGGATGTTCTGCCCGATGATCGCGGAGCCGAGGACGAACAGCATCGTCAGCCACAACGCGTTGTGGAACAGCGCGTCGTCGAGAGCGCGGGTGTAGTTCGACAGTCCGACCATCGACGGCGACACGGCCTCGACACCGGTCAGCCGGTAGTTCGTGACGCCGATGTAGATGGTCCAGAGCGCGGGGAAGATCAGGAACGCGCCGATCAGCAGGAGCGCGGGCGCGATGAAGCCCAGCGCGCGGCCGACCCCGAGCCCGGCGACGTCCCGCGCGGGGCCCCGACCCCGCGCGGATTCGGTCACAGAGGCCATCAGTTGCTGGTGACCTTGTCCTTGCCGCCGGCCGCGGTCTCGACGGCCTTCTGGTACGCCGCTGCCGCGTCAGCGGTGCTCTTGCCGCTGATCACGTCGGCGGTCGCCTGCTGCAGCGCGGCCGACACCTTCGGGTACTCCGCGCGGCCCGGACGGTACTGCGTGACCGGCAGCACCTTCTCGGCGACGAAGCTCAGCATCGGGTCGCTCTTCAGTACTTCGCTGTTCACGTCGGACCGCTGCGTGATCTTGGCAGCGCCGGCCAGCGACTCCTTCACCATGTCGGCGGAGTTCATGAACTGCAGGAACTCCCACGCCTGCTGCGGGTACTTCGTGTTCGGGTTGATGACGGTCGCGCCGCCGCCGGACATCGAGACGAAGTCCTGGCCCTTCACGCCGGCGCCGGGCTTCATCGCCGGGATCATCGCCCAGCCGACTGCGGTGTCCCGGTCGGCCATCTTGGCGACGCCCTCCTTGGGCTCCACCACGCTGCGCCAGAAGTAGTCGCTCTCGAGCAGGATGCCGATCTTGTTCGCGGCGAACTCGGCGAACGACTTGTCCCGGCCCTTGGCCTCCTTCTGCAGCACCGGGTCGCCGAGACCGGTCGAGTAGATCTGGTGGTAGAAGTCCAGCACCTGCCGCAGCTGCGAGGTGTTGCCGAGCCACTTGCCGTCGGAGTTCACGGTGGCGCCGGTGCCGACCAGCAGCGGCAGCACGCCCTGCATGGTGGTCGCCTCGCCCATCGCGGTGCCGGCGTTGATCTGGATCGGGGTGACCCCGGAGATCTTCTTCAGCGCCTGACCTGCGGAAATGATGTCGTCCCAGGACTTCGGCTGCCAGTCGGCGGGTAGTCCGGCCTGGGCGAAGAGCTTCTTGTTGAAGTACAGGACGCGGCCGTCGGTGCCGCCGGGGACGCCGTACCGCTTGCCGTTGTAGCTGCCGAGTGCCTGGACCGCCTCCGGGATCTGCTGCCAGCCGTCCCAGTTGTCCACCTTGGAAGCGTCGCCGACCGTGTCGGTGAGCGGCTTGATGTAGTTCGCCTGGGCGAACTCGCCGACCCAGATGCCGTCGATCTGGAACAGGTCCGGTCCGGACTTGTTCGACAGGTCGAGGGACAGCTTCTGCTTGTAGACCTCGTCGTCGGAGCCGTCACCCTGGAACTTGACGGTGACGTCGACGCCCTTGCCCTTCTGCTCGGCGACGAACTTCGGGATCAGTACGTCCTGGATGAAGGTGGCGCCGGCGCTGCTCTTGCCGCCCTTGACCGAGTTCGAACCGAAGGTGAGCTCGACCTTCTTGGCGTCGGCGTTCCGGTTCGCGTCCTGACCGCCGTCGCTACTGCCCGAGCCGGAGGACCCGAGGCATCCGGTGAGGAGGGCGAGAGCCGCGGCGCCGAGGACGCCGGCGGTCGTGAACCGCGAGAGTGATCGCATCAGGGCTCCTTGCAAAGTGGTCCAGCGAGCGTGCCGGTCAAACATTGGCATCATCGGGCGACTATGTGAAGACTTTTACCCAACCCGGTGGCGAACGTTTGCCAAGCGCAATCAACCAGGAGGTGTCAAGCCGGGATCCCACGGGACGGATTGCGAAAGAGTTAAAGGTCGCTCAAGGTTGTGTGGCAACAGGTAGTTGCCTAGATACACACGGTGATCGAGCGAGCTACATTCATGCCGTTCGTTTCAGTGGGATCGGAGGTGAAATGACGTGAGACTTCTCCACGGAGTTGCTTGCCTGGTCGACGAGCTGCTGGGTTGCTGGTGCTGGTGGTGACGGCCAGGGCGGTGACGACGACGCCGGGCTCCCGCTGACGCGCAAGCAGCGGGTATTCCGGTCATCGTCCCGAGCACCGCCCCGACAGAGGAGAAGACAACAAGCGGCCGGCCCCGACGATGTCGGGGCCGGCCGTCCTCTCGTTGGTCTGTTCAGCTCTGGGCCAGTTGCATCATCTGCTTCGGTAGCGTGGTCATCTGGGCCGGGACCGGGACCTGTGGCCGGATCAGCGACAACAGGCTGGCAGCTGCGCCGGCGATCGGCAGCGGCAGTGCCAGGCCGAGCGAGGCGAGCAGTGCGTTCACCAGCGCGAGTACGGCGCCCAGGATGTCCAGGCTCGGGACCGGGAGTCCGCTCCAGGCCTCGATCGGAGTACTGGCGACGCTCATGCTGCCGGTCGGTTGCGCCTGCTTGGCCTTCCCCTTGCCAAGCAGCGACGTCAGGGCGAGGCCGCTGGCGGCGTTCACGAACGTCCCCGAGCTCTCGTCGTAGGTCCACTTCTGCCCGTCACCGTTGCGGCAGGGCAGGACCAGTAGTGGCGCTGCGGCCGGCACCTTCGCCAGGTCCGCCCCGCTGTCCAGACAGGCGCCGGTCGTCGCAAGGGCGCCACCGACGCTCTTGCTCATCGCGACCTGCAGCTGGCCGGACTCGGTGTAGATCCACTCCTGGGTCTTGCCCTCCTTGCCCGGGGCACACGCCATCATGACCGCCATCGGGACCTTGTCGGCCGCGACGAACGTCAGGCAGTAGCGGGTGTCGGACCTGGTGGCGATCTGTTGGGCCACGCCCACCGTCACGCCCGGAGCCTTCGAACCGCTGGGTGCCGGGTTCGCGGCCTGGGCCGGTACGGCGGTGGCGATCGCGACACTGACCGCGAGCACCACCACTCCGGTGCGGCTGAACAGCTTTCGGATGATCAAGACAACCTCCAGAGGTCGTGCTATCTCACGGCGTCAGGTCGTCGGGACCCCGTGGCGCGAGCCGGTATGCCGGCAGTGACTCAGCGCGACGTTGACGCCACAACAAGTAATGCACAGGACCGGCCGCGGAGGTTATGCCGATTTCCGGAAACTTGATGCCAATGGCAACTAACTGCCAGCGCAAAGTCGTTGCGTAAGGCATCGGAATCGATTCGCCGGATCGCCGAGGGATCATCGAGCGAAGGCTGAGATACTACAGCAATACAAGCGCTTTCCGGTTACTTTTCATGCTGTCGGCAACGAACTGGGATCAGTGTGGCCGGTGGTCCTCGGTCGGCCGTTCCTCGAGTGCCGCCGGTTCGTCGTCGCGCTCCGTGGGCGGCTCGGCGGGCAGTTCGGGGGAGTCGTCACCGTGGGTGACTTTGGCCCGCAGCTCGCGCATCTCCTTACGGCGCCGCAGATCCCGGCCGAGGCCCTTCTTCAGGAACCACAGGCCGGCCACCAGGGCGGCGCCGGCGATCGCGCCGAGGAAGAACACGGTCGTCACCGAGACGCCGAAGTGGACGCCGAAGACCTCGAGCTTCGTGGCAGTACCCGACGACACCGAGACGCCGAGCCCGAACAGCACCGCAAGCGCGATCAAGACGATTCCAAGAACAGCCATGGTGACCCGCCTTTCAGGCCTCACTGCTCAGTAGTGCGGTGAGCAGCGCCACCGCGCCGCTCTTGTCGAGTGGGTTGTTCTGGTTCCCACACTTGGGCGACTGTACGCACGACGGGCATCCGTCCGTGCATTCACAGTGTGCAATCGCCTCGCGTGTCGCGGTCAACCACTCGCGCGCCGCGGCGTACCCGCGTTCGGCGAAGCCCGCGCCGCCCGGGTGGCCGTCGTACACGAAGACCGTCAGCCGGCCGGTGTCGGCGTGCCGGGCGGTGGAGACGCCGCCGATGTCCCACCGGTCGCAGGTCGCGAACAGTGGCAGCAGTCCGATCGACGCGTGCTCGGCCGCGTGCGCCGCTCCCGGTACGTCGGCCAGCCCGAGCGACTCGACGACGCTGTCGGGCACCGTCCACCAGACCGCCTTGGTCCGCAGCGTCCGCTCCGGCAGGTCCAGCGGCTGCTCGTCGAGTACGTCGCCGGTCGCGATCAGCTTGCGCTGGAACGAGATCACCTGGCTGGTCACCTGGACCCAGCCGCGCGACAGTTCCGCCGTACCCCAGGTGCAGGTCTCCTCGGTGGCGAGGATGCCGATCTCGGTCACGTCGCGGGCGAACGTCGTGTAGTCCGGCGAAGCCTGCTCGACGATCGCGGCGTGCCCCTCGAGGTCCAGCGAGCGCACCAGGTACGACTCGCCGGCGTGCACGTAGACCGCGCCCTCGTGGACCGAGGAGTGCGCCGAGCCGCCGTCGACCGTGCCGAGCAGCCGGCCGGTCCGGTCCTCGACGATCTGGACGGTCTTCCCGCCGGCCGAGCGGATGTCGATCGCGTCGACAGCTCGCTCCCGCCGGGTCCAGAACCAGCCGTGCGGCCGCTCGCGCAGCACGCCCTGCCGGACCAGTTGGGCGATGACGGACGCCGTCGTACTGCCGAACACCTCGTAGTCGTCGGTCGTCAGCGGGATCTCCTGCGCCGCCGCGCACAGCTGCGGACCCAGAACGTACGGGTTCTCCGGGTTGAACACCGTTGCCTCGACTGGACGGCCGAAGATCGCAGCCGGATGCCGTACGAGGTACGTGTCCAGCGGATCGTCCCGGGCGATCAGCAACGCGACCGCGTCCCCGCCGGCCCGCCCTGCGCGTCCGGCCTGCTGCCACAGCGAGGCTCGCGTGCCAGGCCAGCCGGAGAGCAGTACTGCGTCCAGCCCGGCAATGTCGATGCCCAACTCGAGGGCGTTGGTTGCGGCGACACCCGTGAGCTCGCCGCTCTGCAGCATCCCCTCGAGCCGCCGACGTTCCTCCGGCAGGTAGCCGGCCCGGTACGCCGACACCTGCTCGGTGAGCGCCGGGTCGACCTCGGCCAGGTTCTCCCGCGCTGTCATCGCCACCGCTTCGGCCCCGCGGCGCGAACGGACGAAGGCGACAGTACGGACGCCCGTGACCACCAGGTCGGTCAGCAGGTCAGCCACCTCGGCCGTTGCGGACCGGCGTACCGGGGCGCCGTTCTCACCGTGCAGAGAGGTCAGGGGCGGCTCCCACAGACCGAACGCGACCCCGCCGCGCGGAGAGCCGTCTGCCACGACCTCCTGCATCGGTAGGCCGGTCAAGCGTTCGCCTGACAGTGCGGGCTCGGCAACGGTCGCCGATGCGCAGACGAAGATCGGATGCGCGCCGTACAGCGCACAGACCCGTCGCAGTCGTCGCAGTACGCCGGCCACGTGGGCGCCGAACACCCCGCGGTAGTGGTGGCACTCGTCGACCACGACGTACTGCAGGCAGCCCAGGAACCGGGCCCAGCGTTGGTGGTTCGGCAGGACGGAACGGTGCAACATGTCCGGATTGCTGAGCACGTACGTCGCGTAGTCGCGAGCCCAGTCGCGCTCGGTCAGCTCCGAGTCGCCGTCCAGTGCGGTCGCCCGCAGCCCGGGCACGGTGTACGACGAGACCGCGCGGAGCTGGTCGTGCGCCAGCGCCTTGGTCGGCGACAGGTAGAGCACCGACGCCGTACGGCGATGCGGCGAAGCGGCCTGGGCGATGCTCAAGGTGGCAAAGGCGGGCAGCAGGTACCCGAGCGACTTGCCCGAGGCGGTCCCGGTCGCCACGACCACGTGCTTCCCGGCGTACGCCGCTTCCGCGGTCGCGACCTGATGGGTCCACGGCGCCGTGATGCCGGCGTCGCGCAGCTGGCCGAGGACCTCGGCCGGAACCCAGCGCGGCCAGTCGCAGGTCTGCCCGAGCCGGGGCGGGACGGACTCGACATGGGTCAACCGGTCGTCGCGCCCGGCGGCCAGCCGTTTCAGGACAGCCGCCGCCTCACCACCTGCACGCATACAGGGAGACTAGTCGTCGGTACGGACAGCTGCTCGCTGAGTGTGAGCTGAGAATGCACGTTCCGATGCACGTGGCATTTTCCGGAGGGGAATCGACTTCCCCCGGCCGAGATGAAAGAGTTTTCGGCAACGGGTCTTACTCACGGTCCGTACATGGTTGAATGCAGCAGTTCACGGGATCGGAGGCCGAAGTGGATCTGTCGCTGACCGCGCGCGCCGAGGGCGGGCGCACCGTCATCGAGGTCGCGGGGGAGATCGACGTCTACACCGCACCGAAGCTCCGCGAGAAGATCGCCGCGCTCGTCGACGAAGGGGTGTACGACCTGGTGATCGACCTGGAACGCGTGGAGTTCCTGGACTCCACGGGGCTCGGCGTCCTCGTCGGCGGGCTGAAACGGGTGCGCACCCACGACGGGTCCCTGTCCCTGGTCTGCACCCAGGAACGGCTGCTCAAGATCTTCCGGATCACCGGCCTGACGAAGGTCTTCGACATCCATCCGGACATCGCGTCCGCCGTCTGATCAAGGGGAAACGTAACACCGGCAGCACGCTGGGTGACGGTTCCGCCCGGGTTCCGGCAGGGGGCTTGCCGTTTCGGTCCGGTATGGCGTAGACCACCCTGTCGTCAGGTCTGGTTCGGAACCCGTTAGAGTAACCCACCGCGCCAGTCCCCTGGCGCTGTGTCGTATTTTCCCAACCCTTCGGTTGCGGCAGACGGGGGCCGTCAAGCCCGGATGGGTTGCCTACAAGGAGGACGGATGTCCGCGCTGCTTGCTGCACAAGCGGTGGATCTTTCGTCGAGCAACACCACACTGGTGATCGTCGTCGGAGTGATCGCGATCCTCGCGGTCGCCATTGCGATGGTCTTCCGGGGCCAGGTGCTTGCCGCGAACGATGGCACCGAGAACATGAAGACGATCGCCGCCGCGGTCCAGGAAGGCGCATCCGCCTACCTGAACCGGCAGTTCCGGACGCTGTCGATCTTCGCCGTGGTCGCATTCCTGCTGCTGTTCCTGCTGCCGGCGCACACCGACGGCGGCAACGAGACCACGCTGAAGATCTTCCGCTCGGTCTTCTTCCTCGTCGGCGCGGGCTTCTCGGCCCTGATCGGCTACCTGGGCATGTGGCTCGCGACGCGGGCGAACGTCCGGGTCGCCGCGGCCGCCCGGGCCGAGGGCCGGGACCCGGCGATGCGGGTCGCGTTCCGGACCGGCGGCACCGTGGGTATGGCGACCGTGGGCCTCGGCCTGTTCGGCGCCGCGCTCGTCGTACTGATCTTCAAGGGTGACGCCCCGACGGTGCTCGAGGGCTTCGGCTTCGGCGCCGCGATGCTCGCGATGTTCATGCGGGTCGGCGGCGGTATCTTCACCAAGGCTGCCGACGTCGGCGCCGACCTGGTCGGCAAGGTCGAGCAGAACATCCCCGAGGACGACCCGCGGAACGCCGCGACGATCGCCGACAACGTGGGTGACAACGTCGGTGACTGCGCCGGTATGGCGGCCGACCTGTTCGAGTCGTACGCCGTGATGCTGGTGGCCTCGCTGATCCTGGGCAAGGCCGCGTTCGGCGAGCAGGGCCTGATCTTCCCGCTGATCGTGCCGGCCATCGGTGCGATCACCGCGGTCGTCGGTGTCTTCCTGACCCGCCCGCGGACCGGCGAGAACGGCCTGCGCACGATCAACCGCGCGTTCTACATCTCCGCGGTGATCTCCGCCGTGCTGTGTGCGGTGGCGGCGTTCGTCTACCTGCCGGGCAGCTTCAAGGAGCTGACCGGCGCGGCCGGCACGGCGATCGCGGACAACAGCGGTGACCCGCGGCTGATCGCGACCGTCTCGGTGATCATCGGCATCGTGCTGGCGGCCATCATCCTGGCGCTGACCGGTTACTTCACCGGCACCGAGGACAAGCCGGTCAAGGACGTCGGCAAGACCTCGCTGACCGGTGCCGCGACCGTGATCCTGTCCGGTATCTCGGTCGGCTTCGAGTCCGCCGTCTACACCGCCGTGGTGATCGCGGCGGCCGTGTACGGCGCGTTCCTGGTCGGCGGTTCCGGCATCGTCGCGCTGTTCGCGATCGCGCTCGCCGGTTGCGGTCTGCTGACCACGGTCGGCGTGATCGTCGCGATGGACACCTTCGGCCCGGTCTCCGACAACGCGCAGGGCATCGCCGAGATGTCCGGCGACGTGGACGGCGAGGCGGCCCAGATCCTCACCGAGCTGGACGCCGTCGGCAACACCACGAAGGCGATCACCAAGGGCATCGCGATCGCGACCGCGGTGCTGGCCGCGACCGCGCTGTTCGGGTCCTTCACCGACGCGATCCGGTCGGCGCTGTCCGAGAACTACGCGAAGTTCGAGGCGGACGCGCTGGTGTTCAACCCGGGCACGCTGGTCGGCCTGATCCTCGGTGCCGCGGTCGTGTTCATGTTCTCCGGTCTGGCCATCAACGCGGTCGGCCGCGCCGCCGGTGCGGTTGTCTACGAGGTGCGCCGGCAGTTCCGCGACATCGCCGGGATCATGGAGGGCACGGCCCGTCCGGAGTACGGCAAGGTCGTCGACATCTGCACCCGGGACTCGCTGCGTGAGCTGGCCACCCCGGGTCTGCTGGCGATCACCGCGCCGATCGCGGTCGGCTTCGGCCTCGGTGCCCCGGCGCTGGCCGGCTACCTGGCCGGTGCGATCGGCGCCGGCACGCTGATGGCGGTCTTCCTGGCCAACTCCGGTGGTGCCTGGGACAACGCCAAGAAGCTGGTCGAGGACGGTAACCACGGCGGCAAGGGCTCGCCCGCGCACGAGGCCACGATCATCGGTGACACCGTCGGCGACCCGTTCAAGGACACCGCCGGCCCGGCCATCAACCCGCTGATCAAGGTGATGAACCTGGTTTCGGTGCTGATCGCCCCGGCGATCGTCGGGATGTCGAAGATCGGCGACAACCCGAACACCGCGCTGCGGATCGTCATCGCGGTTGTCGCGGTGGTCATCCTGGCCGCGGCGGTGTACGTCTCCAAGCGTCGCGAGTCGGTCATCTCCGACACGCCGGCGGAGGCGAAGGCAGCCGCCTGACGTAGGCAACTCCACGCAACGGCCCGCCGGTCCACACCGGCGGGCCGTTCCGTTTCTCTGGACCCGGCACACCCGCCCCGATTACTGTCGTCGTACGACGGACTGCGGGAGGTAGGGGTGCGACGACTGCCTGCTCTGCTGCTTCTCGTGCTCGTCGGGCTGCTGGTGACGGCGCAGCCGGCGAACGCGGTGCCGACGCAGCCGGATCCGACGTACCTGAACGCTGCCCATCAGCTCAACCTGACCATCATCGAGGCCGCGCACGCGGCGACCACGTCCGCGAAGACCGCGTGTGTACGGCGGGCCGGTGCGCAGCTCGAGAGCGATCATCGCAAGCTCGCCGCGCAGGAGCTGGACGTCGCAACCCGGCTCGGCATCGTGCTGCTGACCGTGCCGTCGCTGGCCCAGCGGCAGCAGCTCGACGCACTCGCCGCGAAGGGTGGGAAACCGGGGTACGACGCCGCGTGGCTCGCGTTGCAGCGGCAGCAGCACCAGAAGTACCTGACGCTGGTCAACGGCGATCTGCCGAAGAACGCGTCGCCGGCCGTGGAGTCGGTGGCCGACGCCGCCCGGCCCGTGATCGTGATGGACCAGCGGCTGGTGGCCGGCCAGTGCAAGTCCAGTACCGGCAAACCGGTGGTGGCGACCGGAAGCGGCGGTCAGCAGGCGGATGCGCAAAAGGCCAGGTCGCGGGCGGCCCTGATCCTGCTCGGGCTCGGCGCGGTCCTGCTGCTGGTCGGCAAGTCGATCTCGGTACGCCGGCGGCTGCTCGGGATCGCGGCGCTCGCGGCCGGGCTGGTGATGATGTTCGGCGGTCAGCCCGGGAACGCCGGGAAGGTCCCGGACACGACCGCGTCGGCGTCCGACCGGGAGGCCGCCGTTCCGCCGGTCAAGCTCAAACTGCCCGGCTACCTCGAGGCGACGGTGCGGCCGGTCGCGACCGGTGCGGACGGGCAGCTCCAGGTGCCGAAGACGGCCGACGTCGGCTGGTGGGCCGCGGGTGCGGCGCCCGGCGCGGCCGGTGGCACCGTACTGCTCGCGGGCCACGTGGACACCACCCAGGGCCTCGGGGTGTTCGCACCGCTGTCCGGGGTGCCGGTCGGCGCCAAGGTCGCGGTGACCGCCGGGGACGGCGACGTGCACTGGTACCGGATCGTCGCGCGCCGGACGTACAAGCAGAGCGCCCTGCCGTCGGACCTGTTCCACGGCGCCGTGAAGCCGCGGCTCGCCCTGGTGACGTGTACCGGGACGTACGACCACAAGGCCCACCGCTACAGCGACAACCTGGTGCTGTACGGCGTACCGATGGACTGAAGTACGCCTGGCTGTCGACTTTCGGCTGATGTGCTCACCCCCGGGATGGGGGATCGTCGGGGTCGTGGTCAGGGTTTCAACCGATGGCAGCCGCCGTCGCGCGGAGGGCAGAATCAACCCACGGGTGGACACACCGGATCCGCCCGGGGTCCGATGCCTTGCCCCGTACGGACCTCGATACTGATCTCATTACGACAAGACCCGACCGCCCGGGAACGGTTCTCACGCCACCGAACGAGGAGTTACGGCGATGATCGAGGCAAAAGGCCTCACCAAGCGATACGGCGAGACAGTTGCCGTTGACAACCTGTCTTTCGAGATCAAACCCGGTAAGGTGACCGGATTCCTCGGTCCGAACGGTGCCGGCAAGTCGACCACCATGCGGATGATCCTCGGACTCGACACCCCGACGTCCGGCGTGGTCACGATCGACGGGCAGCGCTACCGCGACCTGAAGCGGCCGCTGACCAAGGTCGGCGCGCTGCTGGACGCGAAGTGGGTGCACCCGAACCGCTCGGCCCGCGCCCACCTGGCCTGGATGGCGGCCTCGAACAAGCTGCCGAAGTCGTCGGTCGACAAGGCCCTCGACCTGGTCGGCCTGCACTCGGTCGCGAACAAGCGGGCCGGCACCTTCTCGCTCGGTATGTCGCAGCGGCTCGGGATCGCCGGTGCGCTGCTCGGGGACCCGGAGGTGCTGCTCTTCGACGAGCCGGTGAACGGCCTCGACCCGGAGGGCATCGTCTGGATCCGGACCTTCATGCACCGGCTGGCCGACGAGGGCCGGACCGTGCTGGTCTCCAGCCACCTGCTGTCCGAGATGGCGCTGACCGCCGAGGAACTGGTCGTGATCGGCCGCGGCCGGCTGATCGCGCAGAGCAGCACCCAGGAGTTCGTCGACCGCGCCAGCGGTACGACGGTGAAGGTCCGGACGCCGCAGCTCGACCAGCTGGTCGGCATCCTCAACGAGCAGCAGCTGACGACCCGGATCGAGGACGTCGAGAACGAGGGCAAGGTGCTCTTCGTCGAGGGCGACCTGAAGACCGACCAGATCGGTGAGACGGCCGCGGTGCACGGCATCGTGCTGCACGAGCTGACGCTGCAGCGCGGTTCGCTGGAGCAGGCCTTCATGCGGATGACGGGCGATTCCGTCGAGTACCACGCGTCGGAGGACATCGCCGCTGTCACCCACCTCGATGCGCCGTCCGGTGCCGAGGTGGCCGCGGGTCCGAAGGAGGACAACTGACATGTCGGTCATCAACGTTGAGCGGATCAAGCTCTTCTCCACCCGCTCGCCGTGGTGGTGCATGGTGGTCGCGGCCGCGGTGACGCTCGGCCTGGCCGCGCTCGCGACCGGCTTCCTCAAGGGGGCCGACGAGCAGCGCGCGACGATCTTCATCACCCAGGGCGGCACGTCGATCAGCCAGATGGTGATGATGGTGATGGCGGCCCTCGCGGTCACCACGGAGTACCGCTTCGGCACCATCCGGACCAGCTTCCAGGCCGTCCCGCAGCGCGCCCAGCTGCTGCTCGGCAAGACCGTCGTGGTCGCCACCCTGGCCGGTATCGTCGGCGAGATCGCGGCCTTCGGCGGCTGGGGGATCGGCAAGCTGCTGGCCAGCGGTGCCGACCTGTCGATCAACACCGGCGCGGAGTGGCGAATGCTCGCCGGGCGCGGTATCGAGTTCTTCCTGTCCGCGGTGATCGCGGTCGCGGTCGCGATCCTGCTCCGGCACACCGCCGGTGCGATCGCGCTGCTGATCCTCTGGCCGCTGGCGGTCGAGCAGCTGTTCAGCCTGATCCCGAAGGTCGGCGACGACATGACCAAGTGGTCGCCGTTCCAGAACGCCAGCGCGTTCATCGCCCAGGGCAACGACGGTGGCCTGGCCGGCAGCGTCGGCGACGCCAGCAACTACGCGCTGGGGCCGTGGATGTCGCTGCTGTACTTCGCCGGCTGGGCGGCAGTCCTGATGGCCATCGCCCTGTTCACCGCGAGCAAGCGCGACGCGTGACAAGTCCACCCCGGTCGGAGGTTGAGGGGCCCTGACCGGGGCGCGGGGCCCGGCCGGGCTGAGGGGTCCTGGCCGCGAACGGCCCGTGGTGCATCCGGGAGACCGGACCCACCACGGGCCGTTTCCCTTGCCCCCGGCGACCGAATACGGTGCCACGCATGACCGATTGGGTGCAGGTGCGGGAGGCGGGGTACGCCGTACCGGAGGGCCGGCCGGTGCGGGAGCTGGTGGCCGAGCTGGTGGGGATGCTGCGGTCGCCGGATCCCGCCGTACGGGATCGGCAGGCGTACTCGACACTGGCGAACTGGATCGACCGCGGGGTGCTGTCGGAGCAGGAGCTGCGGGAGCTCGGCGACGAGCTGGTGCCGCGGTTCGGGGACGCCGAGGTCCAGGCGCGGACGTTCGTACCGCTGATCCTCGACGTGATCGTGTCCAGCGGTGTCTTCGAGCCCGGCTGGGTGCCGCCGTTCGAACGCTGGTACGTCGGGGAGCAGGACCTGCGCGGGTACGACGAGAAGCTCGGCTGGGTGCATGCGGTGGCGCACGGCGCGGACCTGCTCGGGACGCTCGGGCAGCATCCGGCCGTGGAGCCGGTCCAGATGCTCCGGCTCGGGATCGGGCGGTTGCTGACGCCGACGTCGTACGTGTTCCGGGACATGGAGGACGACCGGCTCGGATACGCGCTGGCCGCGACGCTGACCCGCGCCGACCTCACCGGGAACGACGCGACCGACTGGCTGGAGCCGGCGTTCCGGTCGCTGACCGCACCGGCGGAGAGCATCACGCCGATGCTGACGAACACGGTCCGGACCTTGCGGGTGCTGTACGTGTTCGCGGACCACGGGCTCCGGATCGGCGATGCGAAGAACCTCACATCGGTTCCGCATCGTGAGCAGCTCAAGGCCAGGCTTGCGGATCTCTTCCGGACCATCACACCGTACTGGCTCTGAGGCATCCGACTTTCGTCTGGTTTTTCCCTGAATCCTCCCCGAGACACGGCATGTCGAGGTCCAGGGCCACGTACAGGTGGTATCAGGTGGCAGTGGAGCCTCGGTCCATGACAAGGTTCTCTGCTGGTACGCCACGGCCCCCTCCCGTGGTGGTGCCAACGCCACTACCGGAGTAGTGCCAACACCATCAGATCTGGTCCCCGACAACGTTAACTTTGAGCCACAAGAGCCGTGCGGGGGCGCAGTCGAGAGAGGGCGCGTAGAAGTCATGGTTGCGACATACCTGAAGCGTTGGGTCGGCAACCGGATCCTCAACAGGGCCACCCGGAAGGGCGGTCTGGACCTGTCGAAGATGCGGATGTTCCCCGACTCGGTCTCGATGCCGCTGCGCCGGCGCGGCCTGGACCCGGTGCCGCAGCTGGCCACCGTCCGCGAGACCGAGCCGGTGCACAAGCTGGCCCATCTGTTCGGGCTGAACATCTGGGTCGTGAGCGGACATGCCGAGGCGAAGTACGTGCTCTCCAACGAGGAGGACTACAGCCACGACATCCGCCCGCTGGTCGGATCCGACCCGAACAAGCCGTCGGAGGGGATCGGCGGCCTCGGGTTCACCGACCCGCCGGACCACACCCGGCTGCGGAAACTGCTGACGCCGGAGTTCACCAAGCGCAGGCTGGCCCGGCTGGAGCCGGCGATCGAGAAGATCGTCAACGACCAGCTGGACCTGATGGAGGCCAAGGGCCCGGTGGCCGACATCGTGTCGGACTTCGCGTTCAACGTGCCGTTCCTGCTGATCGCGGACCTGCTCGGGGTCGAGGAGCAGGACCGCGACCGGTTCCGCGCACTCGGTCCGGCCCGGTTCGACATGTCCGGTGGTGGGATCGGGCTGTTCGGGTCGGCGTCGGAGTCGCGCGAGTTCCTCTTCGAGATCGTCCGCAAGCAGCGCGCGAACCCCGGTGACGGGCTGATCGGGTCGATCATCCGCGACAAGGGTGACGACATCGACGACGTCGAGCTGGGTGGGCTCGCGGACGGGGTGTTCCTCGGCGGGTACGAGACGTCGGCCAGCATGCTTGCCCTCGGCACGCTGGTGCTGCTGCGCGACCCGGAGAACTTCGAGCGGATCCGGAACGAGCCGGGTGCCGTCGACGTGATCGTCGACGAGTTGCTGCGGTACCTGACCGTCGTCCAAGTGGCGTTCCCGCGGTTCGCGCGGCACGACCACGAGCTGTTCGGGCAGCAGGTGACGAAGGGCGACCTGGTCGCCGTGTCGCTGTCCGGCGCGGACCGCGACAAGGGCGTCTTCGGGTCGGACGCCGAGGACTTCTACCCCCGGCGTACGGTCTCCTCCGCGCATCTCGCCTTCGGCCACGGCATGCATCGTTGTGTCGGCGCCGAACTCGCCCGGATGGAGCTCCGCGCGGCGTTCACCGCCCTCGCGCACCGTTTCCCGGATCTGGCCCTGGCCGTTCCGGAAGACCAACTCCGGTTCCGTGACTTCTCCATCGTGTACGGCGTCGACTCCCTCCCGGTCCAACTCCACGCCGCCGCCGGCACCGAACAAGCGGCCGGCTAGCCGGTGCCGGACGAAGGCTACGCCGCCCGGCTGCCGCGAAAACGCGCGGCAGCCGGCGTCCTCTTCCGGTCGGCGGACGGACGAGTGCTCCTGGTCGAGCCCTCGTACAAGCCGAACTGGGAGCTGCCGGGCGGGGTGGTCGAAGCCGGCGAGGCGCCGTGGGACGGCGCGGTCCGGGAGTTGGACGAGGAACTCGGGACCGATCGGCCGGTGGGACGGCTGCTCGTCGTCGACCACGTGCAGGCGTACGACGGCCGCCCGGACGGCATGCTCTTCGTCTTCGACGGCGGGGTGCTGGACGACGCCGACGTCGCGGACTTCGTGTTCCGCGACGGGGAGATCCTGTCCGCCGGGCTGTACACGCTCGAGCAGGCCCGCCGACTCGGGAAACCGATGCTCGTGGAGCGGGTGAAGGCGGCGCTGGATGCGGTGGGTGAGGGGTCGGTCGCGCTCTGCCGGGATGGCGTGCGAATCTCCTGACAACGTTTTGGCGGTCCCACTGCGTCTGGGTGGGCGTCGGGACGGGCTGGGAAGGGATTCGGTATGGGATCGGAGTTCGAGGCGTTCGCCGTGGCGCGGCAAGGGGCGTTGTTCCGGTACGCCTACCTGCTCGTCGGCGACCGCGGGCACGCCGAGGATCTGCTGCAGGAGGCGTTGACCAAGACCTTCATGCGCTGGCACCGGCTGCGGGACTCCGCGAACGCCGAGGCGTACACGCGCCGGGTGATCACCAACACCGCGTTCAGCTGGTTCCGCCGGAAGGGCTGGGCCGAGAAGCCGCGGGACGACGTACCGCCGCTGCCGCACACCGACGACACCACGACCCGGATGTGGCTGCGGGCCGAGGTCCGGAAGCTGCCGCCGCGGCAGCGCGCCGTGCTCGTACTGCGGTACTTCGAGGACCTCAGCCTCGCCGAGACAGCGCGGATCCTCGGGTGCAGCGAAGGCACCGTGAAGAGCCAGGGCAACCGGGCACTCGCCCGGCTGCGCGCCGCCCTCGGGCCGGAACAGACGCTGATCATCGAAGAGGTGGTGCTGTGATGAACGCCCTGCTCAAGGACGCCTTCACCGAAGAGGCCGCGGCCGCGGGCGAGCCGAACCTGGACCTCGGCGCGATCGTCGGCAACGGCCGCCGGCGGGTGCGACGGCGCCGGATCACGACCCTGGTGGCAGCCGTGACAGCGGTCGTGGCGATCGCCGGCGGCGTGACCGTGGTCCGGGAGACAACCCGGACAGACTCGGTGGTGCAGCCGGCCGGCGCGTTCGCGGAGGTCCGCGCGACCTGGGCGTCCGGAAAGGTCATCCACTACGGCGGCACGACGTACGAGTCGCCGGTCGCGATCGCGTCGTTCGTACAGACCACGGCCGGCTTTCTCGTGGCGGGTGCGGACGGCACCGTGTACGTGCTCGACGGGAACAACCCGGCGGCGGTGCTCGGCCGTGGTGACACGTCCAAACTGCTCGCCGCCGAGGGCCCGGTCGCCGGCTGGGTCGACACGCGGCCGGCGGTGCCGGAGTTCGTCCTGTACGACGTCGGCGCCCGCCGGGAGCTGGTCCGTACGGCGGAGGGCAACGACCGGGAGGGCGACAGCGGCCGGGCGGCGACCGGCTCCGACCCGCTGCACGTGGTCGCGATCGACGGCGGCACGGCGTACCTCGCGGCCTCGGACGGTCTCCGCCGACTCGATGTCGCCACCGGGCGGAACGAGCTGATCAAGCCCGGCGCGAGGACGAGCTTCCTGCAGGCGGCGCGCGGCGGGCAGTTGGTCTGGGAACACCCGGCCGAGAACGCCGGGAACGACCTTGCCGTCGCGATGGACCTCGGCGCGAAGACGCCGGGCATCTTCGAGGGCTGGCACCCGTACCTGTCGCCGTCCGGGCGGTACCTGCTCACCGACAAGGCTGACGAGATACGGATGTTCGACGTCGCCACCGGCCGGCAACTGCCGCTGACCTTCGCCGCATACGCGTTGATCATGCCGACGCAGTGGTCCAGCGAGGACGCGTTCTACGCGGTCGGTTACCGCGCGACGGAGAGCGAACCGGTAGACCTCCTGAGCTGTTCGGTCGCGTCCGGGAGCTGTGCGGTGGCGGTCCCCGGGATCGCGTCGTCGAATACTGCGCCGTCGCGCTTCCAGGTCCCGATCGGCGTTCCGATCGGCTGACTCGCCCTGCACCGAGACCCGCGGGTGCCACAACGCGCAGTACGGTGGTTGTGGCACTAAGTGGCCGTTGGCTGGTTCGGGCCGTGACAGGACGTGGAGAGCGTGGTCACAATGGGCGGTCCGGCCCGAGAGGCGGGTGTCGGATCAGGGAAGGGCCGTCGGCGGAGATGGGGAATGGCGAGATGGCGGCGGGCCGGATGAACGTGCCGCTGACCGCCCGGATCGCCGCCGCGATGACCGCGGCCCAGTCGGGCGGGCACGCGACCGCGGCGGCTGAGATCGACGCGATCCGAGCCGAGCTGGGCGGGGTGCCGAGCTACACGCTGGCGGCCGCGGAGTACGTCCGCGGGGTGACCGCGCACCACGCCAGCGACGCCGACGAGGCGCTGCGGGCGGTGGACGCGCTGATCGAGGTGGCGCGCGCGATCGACGAGCCGGGGTGGGAGGCGAACGCGCTCCCGATCCGGATCATCAACCTGGCCCGCAGCGGCCGCGGCGGCGACACCGTGAACGACCTGGTCGCGGCCGAGGCGGCGTTGAACCGGACCAAGGACGCCGGCCTGATCGCCTGGGCGCACACCGGCCTCGGCTACGCGTACGACGTACTGCGGCTGTTCGAGCTGGGCATCCCGCACTACGAGCTGGCGACCCAGCTGGACGAAGACGTGTTCGAGCTGGCCGAGTCGCCGGCGATCGACCGGCTCAACCTCGCGGAGACGTACCTGCGCTGGGCGCACGAGCTCGAACGTCTCGGTGATCCCTTGTGCGCAAAGGAGATCGAGGAACGGCTGGCGTCCGCGGCGTACTGGGCACGTGAGGCCGAGCGGGTGATCGTCGACGACGAGAGCCAGGAGTTCTGGCGGCTCAGCGCCCGGCTCTGGCTGGCCGCGGCCGGCACCGAACAGGACCCGGAGCAGTCGGTCGCCGAGCTGACCGAGATCCGCGACGAGATCAGCAAGCTCGGCGAGACCGAGCGGCTCGCGATCGCCGGTGCGTATCTGGCCCGGGCGTTGCGCGCGAACGGCCGGACCGAGCAGGCGAAAGCGGCCGCGGACCGGGCCGCCGCGGACCTGATTCCGTTGGCCGACCCAGCGACCCACATCCTGGTCCTGCAGACCCGCTCGGAGATCGACGCCCTCGACGGTACGCCGGGATCCGTTGCGGGACTGGCCTACGCGCGGTCGGTGGCGCGCGGCTGGTGGAAGGAGCGGCAGCGGGCGCTGAACGCCGTACGGCATGCTCTGGCCGCGCACGATCTGCCGGCCCGGCACGATGCCGAGTGGCACGCGGCGCGACAGGATCCGTTGACCGGGGTGGGAAACCGGCGCGCCCTCGACGAGCGGCTGACCGCGGCCCGGGATTCGGGACGTGCGGTGACCCTGCTGGCGCTCGACGTCGACGACCTGAAGACCGTCAACGACACGTTCGGGCACGCCTGCGGCGACGAATTGCTGCAGGTTGCTGCAAATCTGCTGGTAGAGCAGGCGCGCGCGACCGATGCCGTGGTTCGATCGGGGGGCGACGAGTTCTTCGTGGTGCTCGACCAGCCCGACGCCAAGGGCGGCGCGCAGCTGGCCGAGCGGATCCGGGTCGCGGTCGAGGCGATCGCGGCGACGACGGAGAAGCCGTGGTTGCGCCGGCTCGGGCTGAGCATCGGGTACGCCGCGACCGCCGAAGGGCTCGGTGTGGAGCAGTTGGTCCCGCACGCGGACCGACGGCTGTACGAGGACAAACACCGGAACACGTGAGATCGGGGGGTGTGGTGCGGGAGACGTCGGGGGTGACGGCGCGGATCGCGGCGGCGATGACCAGGGCCCAGTCGGGCAACGCGGTCGACGCGATGGCCGAGATCAACGACCTGCTCGCCGAGCTGGACCCCGCGCCGAGCCACGAGCGCGCCGCGGCCGAGTACGTGCGGGCCGTCGCGGCGCACCACGCCACCGACTCGGTCGAGGCCCTGGACGCGGTCGACGGCTGCATCCGGGTCGCCCGGGCGATCGACGAGCCCGGCTGGGAGGCGAACGCGATCGCGCTCCGGATCGTCACGCTGATCCGGACCGGCGAGGGCGGTGACTCGGTCGCCGACCTGGTCGCCGCGGAGAACGCGCTGTCCCGGACCCGGGATCTCGGGCTGGCGGGCTGGGGGCACACCGGCCTCGGGTACGCCTACGACCTGCTCCGGCTGTACGAGCTGTGCATCCCGCACTTCGAGCTCGCCGCCGAGGGCAACCACGACCCGCTCGGTCTGCCCGAGTCCCCGGCCATCACCCGGCTGAACCTGGCCGAGTCGAACCTGCGCTGGGCGCACGAGCTCGAGCGGCTCGGCGACCCGTCGTACGACGACGAGATCCAGGAACGCCGGCGTGCCGCGCACCGCTGGGCCGGCGAGGCGGTCGAGGCGATCCTCGCGGCCGACCTGCTCGGGTACTGGCCGATGGCCGGGCGGATGTGGCTGGCGGCGAGCAACGACGACGCGGACGCGGCCGAGGCGGCGGTGATCCTCAAGGACTGCCGGGACCAGCTGGCGAAGCTCGGTGACCTGGAGCTGGCGGCGATCGCCGGCACCTATCTGGCCAAGGCGTACCTGACGCTCGGCCGGACCGGTGACGCGCTGGACGCCGCGGACCGGGCGGCGAGCGACCTGCCGTTGACGTCCGACCCGCCCGTGGAGGCGCTGGTCCGGCACACCGTCGTCCAGGTGATCGCGGCCTCCGGTGACTCCGGCGCGACGACCGGGCTGCAGTACGCGCGGGCGATCAGCCGCGGCTGGTGGGCGGAGCGGCTGCGCGGGCTGTACGCCGTCCGCAGCGCACTCGCGAACCACGAGCTGTCGATCCGGCACGACGCCGAATGGCGGGCCGCCCGCGAGGACCCGCTGACCGGCGTCGGGAACCGGCGCGCGCTCGACGAGCGGATGTCGGCCGCGCAGGACTCCGGCCGTTCGATCGCGGTGGTCGCGATCGACGTCGACAACCTGAAGGTGATCAACGACAGCTTCGGGCACGCCGGCGGCGACGAGGTACTGCGACGGGTCGGCGCGCTGCTCACCGAACAGTGCCGCGCCGAGGACGTGGTGGCGCGGGCCGGCGGGGACGAGTTCGTCGTCGTCCTGGACAACCCGGACGAGCGTGGCGCGCCGGAGCTGGTCGAGCGGATCAAGAGCGCCGCGGACCGGGAGGCGTCGGCTGCCGAGGCGCCGTGGTTCGCGATGCTCCGGCTGAGCGTCGGGCAGGCCAGCAGTACGGACGGCACGCAGGTCGCAGACCTGCTGAAGGAGGCGGACCGCCGGATGTACGCCGAGAAGCGCCGACGGCGGCGTCAGTAGTCCAGGAACCCTTCCACCACAAGGTTTCTGACCTGCGGAAGGTAGTCGGAGAGGACGTCGACCACCGGGCGGTCCGTGAGGTCGGCGAGGGCCGCGAGGATCTGTCCCGTGCTCAGGTCGCCGTCGCAGGCGCCGACGAAACCGGCCAGCACCGTGTCGACCTGCTCGGCCCGGCGCATGCCGCGTTGCCTGCGGAGCACGATCGTCGCGGGGTCCTCCGCGCCCGGCCGGCCGGCGGTCTCCTGGACGACGTCGTCGGCGACGCGCAGGTGCAGCGCGGTCAGGTCCTTCGGCAGCCCCTCGCGCCGTTCGAACCGGTGCAGGACGTGCGGGCCGATCGGCCGCTCGATCTCGTACGGCCAGGACTCCGCGTCGAGCTCGCCGGGAACGTTGTGCAGGGTGATCCAGCCCATGCCGATCGCCTCGACGTCGTACTGGTCGAGGTAGCGCATCCATTCGTCGTACCGCGTCGTGTACTGCGGGGTGCCGTGCAGGCCGGCGTCGCGCAGCCAGAGCTCGACGTACTCCGAGGTGTCGAGCTGCTCGCGCTGGACGGCCCAGGCCTCGCGGTCCGTCGTCCACGTGGCGAGGCGGTCCTGCCAGTTCTCGCCGCGGACGCAGGTCCAGTTGGCGAGCAGTTGGCACCAGCCTCCGTCCGTCAGGTGGCCCGGCGCCTGGCGGACGAGTTGCTCCACCACGGCGTCACCGGTGAACCCGGTCTCGCGGTAGGTCAGGTCGCCGCCGGGCGGGGAGATCACGTACGGCGGGTTGCTGACGATCAGGTCGAACCGCTCGTCGCGGACCGGCTCGTACAAACTGCCGTCCCGCAGGTCGAGCTCGACATGGTTCAGCGCCGCCGTCGCCCGCGCCAGCTGCAGCGCTCGCGGGTTCACGTCCGTCGCGGTGACACTCGCCGCTCGCCCCGCGAGGTGCAGCGACTGGATCCCACACCCCGTCCCGATGTCCAACGCCCGCTCGACCTTCACCGGCACCGTCAGCTGCATCAAACTCAGACTGGCCGGTGCGATCCCGAGCACGTAGTCGGACCGCATCGCCTCCCGCCGCCCGTCCAGCCCCGGCGTCAGGTCGGCAACCACCCACCACTCCCGCTCGTCCTCCGCGAACGGCCGGACGTCGACGGCGGCGCGCACCTCACCGCCACTCCGCACAAGGATGCCCAGAGCAACCAGATCGACACCTGGAAACGCCTTGTCCACAAGGTTTTCCGGGACGGGCTGCTGTAGCAGGAACAGCCGCACCATCGTGTCCAGCGGGTCCCCCGAACCGGTACGTGCGAACGCCGGCGCCGTCTCGTTCCGCGCCAACGCCCCGTTGGCCTGCTCCCCGAGCCGCTCCGCGACCCCGTCCACGGAGTACCCCGCCCCGGCGAACGCCGTACGCAAACCCTCCACAGCACTCCCCGTCAGCATGCCCACATCCTCGCACCGAAGCTCGCCCTCCGAACTGGAGGGTTGCCCCGCGAAATTCTCAGGGGGCAACCCTCTAGCTCGAGGGTTGCCCCCTGGGTTGGAGGGTTGTTACGGGTTGCAGGTGAGTTCGGCGGCGGCCCAGTCGGCGTGGTCGCTGGTGTTGCCGTCGCCGGCGTCGGTGACCTGGAGGGTCAGGGTCTGGGCGTTGGTGACGTCGACCGTGGTGGCGGCGGTCGGCGAGGTGCCGGTCAGTTGGTCCGAGGTGTACTTCGCGGTGCCGTCGGTGAGGACCTTGAAGGTGACCTTTCCGCGGTCCTCGACCTCGTCGTCGACGCCCAGTTTGCTGGTGAAGGTGGTGCAGTTGCCGCCGAGGCGGATCGACACCGAGGACGGGGCGTGGGCCCCGAGGCCCTTCGCGTACTGGACGCCGTCGAGGGTGATCGGGCCGCCGTCGCCTGCGGCGTCCTCGCCGTTGCTGTGGTCGCGTTCCACCGGGCCCCAGCCGTTGGTGGCGTCGAGGAACTCCAGGTCGCTGACCCAGTTCTTCCCGGTCGGTGCCGGCGGCAACGGTTTGTCGGCGATGGTGGCGGCGAAGAAGCCCAGTCCGCCGCCGGGAAGCTTGATCGCCTTCACGGTCTTCCCGGGATCCAGCGGTACGGCGGTGTAGAAGACCCGGTAGTCCGTCGTCGTATTGCTCAGACCGGCTGCTGTGTAACGGCCCTTGACCGACACCGCGAGCTTGGCGCCGCCGGTGGTCGGGTCCTGGCAGCACCAGTTCGGCAGCTGGAACGTGCCCTCGGACGTGGTCCCGTCCGTGTAGATGATCGTGACCGTACCGCGCGCGTTCAGGCTTGCCCCGGCGCCGAGGAGTGCCAGGTGCGATCCGGTACCGGAGACGAGGATCGGTGCGGACTGGTTCTTGACGAGGTTCGGCGTACCGGGAGCGCCGGTCGGCCAGGTGAAGTTGGCGCCCTGCACGGAGACCGTTGCGCCCGGCGTGTATCCGGCGGCCGCGAGTGCCTCGCCGTTGAAGCTGTTGCCGGAGCCGTCGAAGTTGCCCTGCTTGTACGTCGACGCGTCGCTGACACCGACCACGTTGGCGGCTTGCGACAACGAGGCGTACGGCAACTGTGCCGTGCCGCTCGCGGCGTTCGTATAACTCTTGCTCTGGGCAACGTACGACGCCTGCAAGGTCAGAGTGAAGCTCGCCGGCTTCACGTCGGCGCCTGGTGTCACCTGGAGTTTCGTGGTGACGCTTTGGCCGGGGGAAATTTCGGAGAACGTGTTCTTGCCGGCGACGGTCCAGCCGGACGGGACCCGTACGTCAAGGGTCACGTTGCGGACCGTCGTACCGGTCCCGTTGCGGAAGGAGGCCGTTACCTCAGTGGGTTGGCCGGGGGCGTTCCAGAGCGACGGTGTGGTCAGTTCGGGGGTGCCGAAGGTGTTGGTCACGTCCGGGCCGCCCACCGCGGAGGAGCCGGTGATCAGGACGACGGCGTTGCGGTTGGTGGGGATCGACCCGGTCGGGATCCGGATCACTCCGTCCGAGTAGGTCCAGGCGACCGCCTTGCCGTCGACGAAGACGTTGTGCGGAGCGCTGCCCGTGTGCAGGGTCAGGTCGTACGGGCGGGTGGCCGGCTTGCCCGCGTACGTGCCGATGCTCGGGCCGATGTCGACTGTGATGTCGCCCCGGCCCTCGGTGGGAGCGTCGACGCCGAAGGTCTGCGTGGCGGACTCGGTCGAGCGCGTCACCCGGTCGTCCTCGTACATCGCGAACGACGACCTCCCGGACGGGTAGATGTCGACGCTGATCGGATCGCCCGGCTTCTGCTCGACCGCGTTGTCGACGCCGGGCTTCCACATCGGCACCACGGCGCCCGCCTTCACGAACAGCGGCAGCGTGTCGAGCGCCGCGTGGTACCCGTTCACGGTCGTCGGGCCCTGGTACACCCGCCCGGTCCAGTAGTCGATCCACCGGCCGGCGGGAAGGTAGATCCCGTTCTTCACCTCGTCGGCGTCGTACATCGGCGCGACCAGGAACTCCTTGCCGGCCAGGAACTCGTACTTCGTCGTGTCGTCCCACGTCTTCGGGTCGTCCGGGTACTCGAGCACCAGCGACCGGTCCAGCGGCGCGCCGGTCCGGTGCGCCTCGGCGGCGTAGGTGTAGAAGTACGGCAGCAGCCGCTCGCGGAGCTTCAGGTACTTCCGGTTGATCGAGGTGTACGGCTCGCCGTACGCCCAGGGCTGCTTGTACGCCGGCGTCGACCAGCCGGACATGCTCATCAGCGCCGGGTTGAACACCTTCCACTGCAGATCACGCACGTACGACGTCGGGCTGCCGCCGAAGATGCCGTCCACATCGCCGGCGCTGTAGGCGATCCCGGAGTTGCCGGAGCCGGTGATCGCGGGGATCTGCCACTTGATCGCGTCCAGCGAACCGCTGTGGTCGCCGGTCCACTGCACCGCGCACCGCTGCGCGCCGGCCCAGCCCTCGACCATCCACGCGAACCCGCGGGCGTTGCTGTACTGCTCGATGCCGTCGTGCGCGGTGTCGCAGGCGCTCAGCGCGTACCGGTACCCCGGGCCGACCCAGGCGACGTCGAGCTTGCGGATGCGGACGCCGGCGTCGCCGACCTCGGCGGGCTGGCGGTCCAGGTTCGACTGCGTCCACAGGCCCATCTGGAGGTTGCGCGCCCGCAGTTCGTCACCGGTCTGCTTCAGCGCGGGGATGTCGCGCTTGCCCCACCAGGTGCCGTCGACCTGCTCGGAGTCGGTGTTCGCGGAGTACCCGCAGCCGTAGTCGTCGTTGACGAGCATCCAGCCGCCGGGCATGTCCTGGTCCTTGAAACGTTGGGCGACCTTCACCGCGTCCAGCGTGGTGACCTTGTCCGGGTTGACCTTCCAGTCGTTGCTCGGGTCGGGGTCGGTCGCGTAGTGCCCGCGGTTGTAGCAGTCCGAGTCGCCGTACTCGAGCCCGTAGATCGGCGGCATGAACGGCCGCCCGGTGAGCTCGGTGTAGCGGTCGAGGGAGGTCTTCAGGTCGCCGACGAAGTAGTAGGCGTCGAAACGCTTCTCGTCGTGGGTGCTCACCACCGGATCGGTGAAGCTGTAGCTGCCGGGGCTGAACGTGTTGCGGAGTACGCCGTACCCCGCGGTGCTCATGTAGTACGGCGAGGCGTTCGGGTTGCCGCCGTCCTCCCAGTTGAAGTCCCTGGAGATCTTGATCGTCTGGTCGCGGTGCGAGAACCGCCCGTTCTGCATGCCGCCGCCGAAGAACTGCTCGTCGGCGCCGCGGCTCAGGGTCTGCGTCGTGGACGTGTCGGTCCAGGCCAGCGGGGCGGCCTCGGACCAGACGAGCTGCCCGTTCGTGCGGTACAGCGAGAACTTGAGCGGTTGCTTCTGGGCACGTACTTCGATCTTGCCGGTGCTGAGCGAGTAATACGTGCCGCGGTCGCGCCAAGTCGTCCGCGGGGTCCCGTAGTCGGTCTTGGTGACGATGTTCGAGCCCTCGCCGGTGTTGGCGGGGTCGGTGAAGTTTCCGTCGGGCGCCATCCAGAGGCGGAACACGTCGTCCTTCAGGAAGACGACGCGGACCTTGGCCGGGCCGGCGGTGAGGGTGTACGTCGCCTGATCGGCGGAGAACGCGGTGACGTCACCGAGAGTGGTGCCGGCGGCCCGGGCAGGACCGGCGGTGTAGACGAGTGCACCGGCGAGTAACGCCAGCGCGACTACTGAACGTTTCATGCGGACAAAGATGCTCATGACTGCCTCACTTCACGCATCAATGAACAAGATGTGCACAGTGAAGCTCATCGATCGCGGATTGTCATCAGGTCAGCTTCATCAAGTTGAGACGGTGTCGCCATCACGGGGTGAAACGGGAAGATGACGATGAGTCGCATGGCGAACTCGCGTCCCACCAGCCTCAGCAGTCACAACCTCACCAGGCGCGCACTGCTGCTGGCCGGCCTGGCCGCCGCCGGGACAGTAGTAGGAGCAGGCACCGCGCACGCCTCACCCTTCGACCCGGGATACCCGCTCCCCTCCGGGCCGGACGGGGTCGGTGGTGCGGCGGGGGACCCCAACTTTCATCCGGTGCGGTTCACCTTGCCGGCGCCTACTGGGCGGAAGGCGTTGGGGACCACGGCGGTGCATCTGGTCGACCGAGGGCGGATCGATCCGGCGATGCCGAGCGGGCAGCGGGAGCTGATGGTCAGCTTCTGGTATCCGGCCGGCATGTCCGCGACGGCGCCGTTCGCGAAGTACATGCCGGCGCGGACCGCGGTCGAGGTGGACGCGATCTGGACCGGCGAGGACGGGCTGGCGCTGCCGACCGGTTCGTTCGACTTCGGCAACACCGTGACGCACGCGCGGACCGACGTACCGATGCAGCCGCTGCGGCACCCCGTCGTATTGTTCTCGCCCGGCTACCAGACCAGCCGGTTCCTGAACACCGCACAGGTGGAGGACCTGGCCGGCCGCGGATACGTCGTGGTGACGATCGACCACTCGCACGAGACGCCGGTGGAGTTCCCGGGCGGACGCTTCCTCCCGGGTACGGAGCAGGACCCGGCCCGGCCGTCCGACATCCGCACGGCCGTCGGCACCCGGACCGCGGATGTGAGGTTCGTCCTCGACCAGTTGCAGCGGATCGCCGACGGGGAGAACGTCGACGCGGACGGGAAGCAGTTGCCGGACGGGTTCGCGGACGGGCTCGACGTCCGCAGGATCGGCATGTTCGGGCACGCGCTCGGCGGTTACACGACCGGGAACGCGATGCTCGCCGACGAGCGGATCCTGGCCGGCGCCGACCTCGACGGCACGCTCCAGGACGACCGGTTGAAGGGCCCGCTCGGTGACGTCGCCGAGCATGGGCTCGACCGTCCGTTCCTGCTCTTCGGCTCCGCCGAGACGCAGCGCACGGAGCCGGGCAAGGACTATTACGACAAGTCCTGGGCGACGTTCTGGGCGGCGCAGCGCGGCGGCCGTCTCAACCTCACGCTGAGCCGGTCCAAGCAGAAGGCCTTCACCGACTACCAGTTCATCTTCTCCCAGCTGTTCCACGCCATCTACGGCGAGGACCCGATCGTCACGACGGTGATCAAGGCTCTCGTCGGCAGCGCGAAGCCGGCCCGTAGCGTGCTCGCGCAGCGCGAGTACCTGGCCGCGTACTTCGACCTGACACTCCGCCGGCGGCCGGCGCTGCTGCTCCGCGGCGACTCCCCGAAATTCCCCGAGGTACGGTTCGTCCGCTGAGACGGCGTACGCTCGTAGCGGTCGGCGGGGGCACACTGTGCTGGGACGGCAACGCGCCGTGACGGTGGGGCGTTCACCACTTTCTGGCACCCTCGGAGGCATGTACGGGCCGATTGCGGTTACCGTGCGTTGAGAAAACGCGTTGCCGTCGGCCGTACTCTGTCCTCGGGCGGGGTCGGTCTGTGCTCGGGGGAACAGGCGTCGGACGAGGAGCGTTGTCAGCGGGACGAGAGTAGGGAGCGCAGTGGCAGGGGCAGCAGGGACTAAGACAGCCGCGGGGACCCGTCTGGTGATCGTCGAGTCGCCGAAGAAGGCGCGGATGATCGCCGGTTTCCTCGGGTCCGGGTACGTGGTGGAGTCCAGCTTCGGCCACATCCGGGACCTGCCGAGCGGCGCGGACGAGATCCCCGCCAAGTACAAGGGCCTGCCCTGGGCACGGCTCGGGGTGAACGTCGAGGACCACTTCGACCCGCTGTACGTCGTGCCGGCCGACAAGAAGGCGCAGATCCGCAAGCTCAAGGACCTGCTCAAGGGCGCCGACGAGCTCTTCCTGGCGACAGATGAGGACCGCGAGGGCGAGGCGATCGCCTGGCACCTGCTCGAGGAGCTGAAGCCGAAGGTCCCGGTCAAGCGGATGGTCTTCCACGAGATCACCCCGAAGGCGATCCAGGACGCGGTCGGCAACGCCCGGGACATCGACGAGGACCTGGTCGACGCCCAGGAGGCGCGCCGGATCCTCGACCGGCTGTACGGGTACGAGGTCTCCCCGGTGCTGTGGAAGAAGGTCATGCCGCGGCTGTCGGCGGGCCGGGTGCAGTCGGTCGCGATCCGGATGGTAGTCGACCGGGAGCGTGAGCGGATCGCGTTCCGCAGCGCGTCGTACTGGGACCTGGACGCCACGCTGGACGCCGGCGAGACCCGCAGCCCGCAGTACTTCCCCACCCGCCTGGTCTCGGTGGACAGCAAGCGGGTGGCGCAGGGCCGGGACTTCAGCTCGACCGGTGAGCTCAAGGGCGCGAACACCGTCCACCTGAACGAGCAGACCGCGACCGCGCTGGCCGCCGCGCTGCGGGAGTCGCAGTTCACGGTCCGGTCGATCGAGTCCAAGCCGTACACCCGCAAGCCGTACGCGCCGTTCCGGACCACCACGCTGCAGCAGGAGGCCGGCCGCAAGCTCGGCATGTCCGCGTCGCAGACCATGCAGGTCGCCCAGCGGCTCTACGAGAACGGCAACATCACCTATATGCGTACCGACAGCGTCACGCTGTCGGAGACCGCGATCACCGCGGCCCGGGCGCAGGTCCGGGAGCTGTACGGCGCGTCGTACCTGCCGGACAAGCCGCGTGTCTACACCTCCAAGGTGAAGAACGCCCAGGAGGCGCACGAGGCGATCCGGCCGGCCGGCGAGACGTTCCAGACGCCCGCGCAGACCGGTCTGAGCGGTGCCGAGTTCCGGCTGTACGAGCTGATCTGGATGCGGACCATCGCGTCGCAGATGCGGGACGCGGTCGGGAACAGCGTCTCGATCAAGATCGACGCCACCGCCGGGACCGGCGAGCGGTGCGAGTTCACCTCGTCCGGCCGGGTGATCACGTTCCACGGGTTCCTCAAGGCGTACGTCGAGGGCGCGGACGACCCGTCCGCCGGGACGGACGACCAGGAGACGCGGCTGCCGGACGTGGCCGAGGGCGACGTACTGCCGGCCACCGAGGTGATCGCGTCCGGGCACGAGACGAAGCCGCCGGCGCGGTACACGGAAGCGACCCTGATCCGCGAGCTGGAAGAGCGCGAGATCGGGCGGCCGTCGACGTACGCGTCGATCATCGGCACGATCCAGGCCCGCAACTACGTCTACAAGAAGGGCCAGGCGCTGGTGCCGGCCTGGCTGGCGTTCGCGGTGGTCCGGCTGCTCGAGGAGCACTTCACCCGGCTGGTGGACTACGCGTTCACCGCGACGATGGAGGACGTGCTCGACGAGGTCGCGGCCGGTGACCTGCAACGCGAGGGTGTGCTGGCCCGGTTCTACTTCGGCGACGACCAGCTCGAGGGCCTGAAGTCGATGGTCACCGACCTGGGCGACATCGACGCGCGCGAGATGTCGACGTTCCCGGTCGGCGGCGACGACAGCGGGATCGTCGTCCGGGTCGGCCGCTACGGGCCGTACGTCGAGGACAAGGACGAGCGGCGGGCGAACGTACCCGAGGACCTGCCGCCGGACGAGCTCACCGTCGACAAGGCGAAGGAGCTGCTGGAGCAGCCGTCGGGGGTCGAGCACGAGCTCGGTACGGCGCCGGACACCGGGCTGCGCGTGGTCGCGAAGGCGGGGCGCTTCGGTCCGTACGTGACCGAAGTACTGCCGGAGGACGCGCCGAAGAGCGCCAAGCCGCGGACCGGGTCGTTGCTCAAGTCGATGACGCTGGACTCGATCGGCCTCGACGACGCGATGAAGTTGCTGTCGCTGCCGCGGGTGGTCGGGGTCGACCCGGACAGCGGCGACGAGATCACGGCGCAGAACGGGCGGTACGGGCCGTACCTGAAGAAGGGCACGGACTCGCGGTCGCTGTCGACCGAGGAGCAGATGTTCGACATCACGCTGGAGGAGGCTCTGAAGATCTACTCGGAGCCGAAGCAGCGTGGTCGCCGGGCCGCCGCGCCGCCGTTGAAGGAGCTGGGCGAGGACCCGGAGTCCAAGAAGCCCGTGGTGGTGAAGGAGGGCCGCTTCGGCCCGTACGTCACCGACGGCGAGACCAACGCGACCCTCCGCAAGGACGACTCGGTCGAGACGATCTCGCTGCTCCGCGCGGCCGAACTGCTGGCGGAGAAGCGCGCCCGCGGGCCGGTGAAGCGGACCGCGAAGAAGGCCGCGGCCAAGAAGACGACGGCTGCCAAGAAGACGGCTGCCAAGAAGACGACGGCCAAGAAGGCGACGACGAAGAAGGCGGCGACCAAGAAGACCGCCGCCAAGAAGTCGACCGCGAAGAAGTCCTGAGGGATCAGCGGCCGAGACTGGCGGCGCCGTGGAGGACGAAGTAGACCACGAGCGCGAAGAACACCAGAAACGCGATCGCGACCGGAACCGCCAGCCACCACGGCGGCTTCCGGCCGCGGACCGCAACCCCGGTGCTCTCACTGACGATCTCCCGCGCAACCAACCGCCCCCCACGCCACCTGCCGGTGACAGTCACGTTCTCACCCTCGACGACCTGGCCCTTGAGCGCGAGTGCGCGCAGTTCGACCTGCACGGGCTGGAGTCCGGGCTGTTCGAGCCGGAACGTCAGGACCTGGACCGCGCCGTTCTCCGAGCGCATCTCGGAGCGGTACTGGACGTTCTGTGCGACCCCGTGTAGTTGGGTCGGGCCGCGTCGGGGCGTTGCGTTCGGCTGATCAGTCATGGGAGTTCCCCCGGAGGTAGGACGTGGTAGGAACGTACATTGGGTGAGGTCAGAGCCGGCGGATTTGCGAGGAGCGCGGATGACGAGTGCTGTCGAGGTCAGCGCGCAGCGGTTGCGGGAGCGGGGGGAGCGGGTCACTCCTGCTCGGCTCGCAGTGGTGGAGGTGCTGGCCGGTACTGAGGAGCACCTGAGTGCGGAGCAGATCGGCGAGCGGGCCGAGCAGTTACGGCCGGGGATCCATCGGGCGACCGTGTACCGGGCGCTCGACGCACTGGGCGAGTTCGGGCTGGTGACGCACGTCCACCTCGGACGGGCGGGTACGACGTACCACCTGGCCGGGGATCTCGCGCCGCGGCACCTGCATCTGCGCTGCTCCGAGTGCGGCACCGTGTACGACGCTCCCGGCGACATCCTGGAGTCCGCCCGGAAGAAGCTGTCCCGCGATCTGGGCTTCCACCTCGCCCCGGAGCAAGTCGCCCTGGTCGGGGTGTGTCAGAACTGTCAGGCCTGACTGTCCATATCTGTTGATCGGTGTGGAGTTGTGAACAATTAGGCCTTAGGGTCGACTTTCGTGACTCACTACGTCGAGGACTTTGCTTCCGGGGCGAACGTGCTGCCCCCGCGTTCGTGGCTGGATGACGACTCCGGGCGGCTGCCGCTCAGCGGGGACTGGAGCTTCCGGCTGTCCCCGAGCGTCGCGGATGCGCCGGACGACCTGAAGGATCCGGACACCTCCGGTTGGGACACCATCGCGGTTCCTGGGCACTGGCAGTTGAGTGGCTACGGCAAGCCCGCGTACACGAACGTGGTGTACCCGTTCCCGCTGGAGCCGCCGTACGTGCCGACCGACAACCCGACCGGCGACTACGTCCGAACGGTCACGGTGCCGGCCGACTTCGCGGGCGCCCGGGTCGTGCTCCGGTTCGAGGGCGTGGACTCGCGGTTCGCCGTGTACGTGAACGGCGAGTGGGTCGGCTGGTCGTCGGGCTCCCGGCTGGTGAGTGAGTTCGACGTCACCGAATTGGTTGCTCCGGGCAAGGAAGCGCGGATCGCGGTCCGGGTGCACCAGTGGTCGACCGGCAGCTACGTCGAGGACCAGGACATGTGGTGGCTGTCCGGCATTTTCCGCGAGGTGAACCTGCTCGCGCTGCGCCCGGACGCGCCGACCGACGTGTTCGTCAAGGCGGCCTGGGACCACGTCGACGGCGTCGGCACGCTGCTCGTCGAGTCCGACGTACCGGGAACCGTGTCGGTGCCTGAGCTGGGGCTGTCGGTCGCGACGGGTGAGCACACGCGGGTCGAAGGCGTGCAGCCGTGGAGTGCCGAAGCACCTCGGCTGTACGACGCCGTACTGCGGACGGCGGGCGGCGACGTACGGCTGCGGATCGGGTTCCGGACGGTCGCGATCGTCGACGGGATCTTCACCGTCAACGGCAACCGGGTGCTGTTCAAGGGCGTCAATCGGCACGAGTTCCACCCGGACCGCGGCCGGACGCTGACCGAGCAGGACATGCTCGACGACGTACTGATCATGAAGCGCGCCGGCATCAACGCGGTCCGCACCAGCCACTACCCGCCGCACCCGCACTTCCTGTCGCTGTGCGACGAGTACGGGCTGTACGTGATCGACGAGTGCGATCTGGAGTCGCACGGTTTCGGGTACGAGCCGCAGCCGCCGAAGCTGCCGAACCCGGTGATGGACCCGCGCTTCCGCGACGACCTGGTCGACCGGATGCGGCGGACCGTGCACCGGGACAAGAACCACCCGTCGATCGTGATCTGGTCGCTCGGCAACGAGTGCGGGATGGGTTCGAACCTGAAGGACATGTACGACGCCGTGAAGGAGCTGGACCCGTCGCGGCCGGTGCACTACGAGCGCGACACCGAGGCGGAGTTCGTCGATATCTACTCGCGGATGTACACCTCGCCGGAGGGCTGCGCGGAGATCGGTGCCGACAGCAACCTCTACCGGAACCTGCCGTTCATCCTCTGCGAGTACGGGCACGCGATGGGGAACGGGCCGGGCGGGCTGCTCGACTACCGCGAGGTGTTCGAGAAGTACCCGCGCTGCCAGGGCGGGTTCATCTGGGAGTTCATCGACCACGGCCTCCGGACGACGATCGACGGGCGCGAGGTCTACGCGTACGGCGGCGACTTCGGCGAGACGATCCACGACGGGAACTTCGTCTGCGACGGGCTGCTGTTCCCGGACCGGACGCCGTCGCCGGGCATGCACGAGTACGTGAAGGTGATCGAGCCACTGCGGATCGTTGCTGATGGCAACCGCGTGGCGATCACGAACCTGTACGAGGTGCTGGACACGAGCCACCTGACGTTCAGCTACGTGGTCGAGGTCGAAGGTGTGCGGGTGGACGCCGGGAGTCTGCAGGTTCCGGTGATCGCCGCTGGTGAGACCGTGACGGTCGACCTGCCGGACGTTGACGCGTCGAAGCCCGAGACGTGGGTGACCGTCACTGCGTCGCTCACCGAGGCCGCCTCGTGGGCGGACGCCGGTCATCGGATCGCCTGGGGACAGATCCGGCTGGACGAGCCGGCTCTCCGGCCGGCTCGCCCAGCCGGGGTGGGTGCGGACGGCGAAGCAGCTGCGGGTGCGGCCGGGGTCGGGGCCGGTGGTGCGCCGGCTGAAGGTGTTGCTGGGGTCGGCGGGATCTCCGTCGGTGGGCTGCGGAACGTGCGGCTCGACGTCTGGCGGGCGCCGATCGACAACGACACCAACCCGGGTGTCGCGGCCAAGTGGCGCGAGGAAGGGCTGCACCGGGTGCAGCACCGGATCGTGTCGCAGGGCGAGCGCGACGGGGCCTGGGAGGTCGTCACCCGGACGGCGCCGCCGCAGCTGCAGTGGGGTCTGCGCAGCACCTGGCGCTGGACCGCCGTCGACGGTGCGGTCGTCCTCGAGTTGAGCGTCGTACCGGAAGGACTGATCCCGGAGGTGCTGCCGCGGCTCGGCATCACGTTCGAGCTGCCGAAGGCCGAGCGCGTCGAGTGGTTCGGCACCGGCCCGAACGAGGCGTACGTCGACACCCGCGCGGCCGCCGCGGTCGGGAAGTACTCCGCCACGGTCGCCGAACTGCAGACGCCGTACGTCCGACCGCAGGAGAACGGCCAGCGCATCGACACCCGCTGGGCCACGATCGACGGCCTGCGCATCGAGGCGGTCGGCGAACTCTTCGGCCTCACGGTCCGCGACTGGACGACCCATGACCTGGAAACCGCCCACCACGCGGCCGAACTGGTCCCCGGTGACACCACCTACGTCACCCTCGACATCGCCCAGACCGGCGTCGGCACCGCAGCCTGCGGCCCCGCCCTCCCGGACCGCGACAAGCTGAAGACGGCCCCCGCCACCCTCGCCGTCCGCTTCACCACCCACTGATCCCACCCCGCCGCGCCCGCCTACCCCTCCTACAGGGCCGGCGCGGCGGGGTAGGTCATTCAGATTGCGCCGGGCGCGGCTGTCGGCAGACCGATGTCGGCGGCCGCGGCCAGCAGGCGCTTGTCGTAGGTGACCAACGCCGTGAGTTCCATGCCTTCGAGAACCATGGACTGGGCAGACGCCAGGTGGATGGCGTCGAGGGTTCGCAGCATCGGATCCGCGTACGCCGCCGCGGTCGCGAGGACCGTGTCGTCGATCGGGATCCTGTCGAGCCTGGCCAGAACGGTGGGGACGGCCGCGAGCCGGCCAGGGTCCGACCGGCGCAGGGCGCGCGGGACCTCGGTCAGCACCAACGACGACGCGACGAGTTCCTTGTCCGGCTGCTGTGTGAGCCAAGACTCGAGCGCCGCGCTCTCCTTCTCCCGCCGGATCATCTTCACGATCGCGGCCGAGTCGAGGAAGATCACAGCCGTTCCTCCCGCAGGTCCGAGATGACCTCGGTGGAGTCGGTTGTCAGGTCCGGTTCGCCCGGCGGCAGAACCAGCGGACCGGGGTTGGTCGCGGGGACCAGCCGGCCGCGACGAATCAGGTCGGTGCGCAGGTTCGTGCTGTCCTCGATCGGCACCAGCCGCGCCGCCGGGTGGCCGCTGACGGTGATCTCGAGCGATTCGCCGTTGGCCACGCGTGCCAGAACGGCGCTCGTGTGCTGATTGAGCTCGCGTACCGGGATGCTGTCCATGAACCGAGTGTAGAACGTTGTGTTCTACGCCGACCAGCTCAGATGGCGATGGATGGGCGTATGCGGGTTGGGACTGCTGGTGGGTGGTAGGCGTGCCAGGCGTTGGTGAGGCGGTGGACTGCTTCGGTGAGGTCTGTGGGGTGGGCGCGGAAGTGTAGGCGCAGGTGGGTGTTGCTGGCGCCGGTGATGTCGAGGCCGGCGCCGGGGAGGACTGCTAGGCCGTGTCTTAGGGCGGTTTGGGCGAAGGAGTTGGCGTCGCCGTACGGAAGACGAACCCACAGGCACTGGCCGCCTTTGACTGGTGGGATGTGCCAGTCGGGAAGGGCTTGGGTCAGCTGGGAGTGCAGGTGGTCGTGGCGGGCCTTGAGAGTGTGGTGCAGCTCAGGAGCGTCCAGCAGCGGCAGCAGGTGTACGGCGGCCAGTTGAGTGGGCACGTTGCCGCCCAGGTCGTGTACGGCGCGCAGCCGGGCCAGCCGGTTGACCAACGGTGGCGCGGCGCGTATCCAACCAATCCGTAGACCGCCCCAGATGCTCTTGCTCAGTGAGCCGATCGAGATCACGGCATCGCCGTACGCCGCCATCGGCGTGACCGCAGGCTCACCCGGGAACGCGAGGTCGGCGGGGACCTCGTCCTCGATCAGCGGCACGCCCGCACTCACCAGCCGCTGCCGGGCCAGCGCGGACAGCACGACGCCGGTGGGGTTGTGGTACGTCGGGATCACGTACGCCACCGCCGGACGCCGCTCCCGGATCGCGGCCTCTAACCCGTCCAGCCCGACCGGTAGCCCGCGCAGTACGGCGCCCTCCTCCCGGAAGACCTCCAATGCTCCCGGGTACGTCGGCGCCTCCACGATCACCTGGTCACCCGGTGACACCAGTGCGTGGGCCAGCAACGAGAGGGCCTGCTGGCCGCCGTTCGTGACCATGATCTGCTCCGGACGCGTTGGCGCCCCGCGAGACGTGTACCGGTCGGCCAACGCCTGCCGCAGTGACGGATGGCCGTACGGGTAATACCCGATGTCGTTGTCGAGGTGCGCCAGTTCGGGCGCGATCTGAACGAACGCCTCCGCCAGTTGCGGCGGCGGATCCCCCGGCGCAGCACACACGGCCAGCAGTACGTCGTCGTCCCGCGCCTCCAGCGAGTCCAGGAACAGCGGGTCGACCGGTGCGTCCTCCACCAACTCGTCACGCGGTACGCCGGCCACGCGCGTACCGCTGCCCTGACGGCGGGTGATCCGCCCCTCGGCGCGAAGCAGGTCGTACGCCGCGACGACCGTCGTACGGCCGACCGCCAGCGCGGCCGCGAGGACACGGTCCGGCGGTAGCAGCACGCCGGGCGGGAGCTCGCCGTCGTCGATCAGCTGCCGCAGGCGGGCCGCGAGCAGCAGGTAGAGCGGGCCGCGGCCGGACGACCAGCGGCCCAACCGGTCAGCCACCTCGATTGGTCTCATCTGCGAACCAATTCTGCCGGATTGGCTCTCCAACGGCGAGCGGAGGCGCTGAACGATGGCGGTATGCCGAAGTTTCCGCGTCACCAGATCATGTCCCTGACCGCCGACCAGGCCCGCCACGAACTGGGCGAGAGCTACGGACCGGACCTCCGGCTCGCGGAGCTGCTGACACCTGAGCTCGGGGATCTGGAGCTCGGCTACGGTACGGCGGCCGGCGACGTGCAGCTGCGGACCGCGATCGCGGAGCGGCACGGCGTACGGGCCGATGACGTCGTCGTGACGGTGGGCGGGATGCACGGGATCTTCCTGCTCGCCTATCTGCTGGCGGAACGGGGTGAGGTGGTCACGACGGCCCCGGAGTTCCCGATGACGCGCAGCGCGTTCGAGACGGTGGGGGCCTCGGTGCGCGTGATCCCGGTGGGCTTCGACGACGGCTATCAGGTGCGGGCGGAGGCGGTCCGCGCGCAGCTCACGCCGGAGACGAAGCTGGTCAGCTTGGCGACACCGCAGAACCCGTCGGGGGTCGCCGTACCGCTGTCGGTGCTGCGGGAGATCGTCGCGGCGATGGACGAGATCTGTCCGGACGCGTATCTGCTGGTGGACGAGACGTACCGGGTGGCGACGTACGGGGACGACGAGGTCGCGGGGACGGCGGTCGGGCTCGGGCCGCGGGTGGTCTCGGTCGCGTCGTTGTCGAAGTGTCACGGGGCGGCCGGGTTGCGGATCGGGTGGGTGATCAGCACGGATCCGGAGTTGGTGGAGCGGCTGGTGACGGCGAAGTTCAGCACGGTCGTGTCTGCGTCGCCGGTGTGCGAGGCGTTGGCGGTTCGGGTGTTCGAGCAGGAGAACCTGGCCGAACGAAGCAGTTGGCTGGAGGAGAACCTTCTGATGACCCAGGACTGGGTGGACGCCAACAGCCGGTTCGTGGAGTGGGTCCGGCCGTCGGCGGGAGCCTTGTGTGTGGTCCGGGTGAAAGTGGACCTCGCGCGGTTCAAGCGGGCAGCGGCGGAGGCCGGCGTACGGCTGGCCGACGGGGACTGGTTCGGGGACGAGCCGCGGGTGTTCCGGCTCGGGTTCGGCTATTTGCCGGCGCCGGAGCTGAAGGCCGCGTTGCAGGCGTTGACGGGCGCTTTGGAGCACGCGGCCTTGGGGATCTGAACGGTCGGGCTCGGGTCCGGCGCGTGCGGCTTCGGTGCTGAGTCGGAGGGGCTGAACAGGGCGGTCCCGGCGATGCCCACGGTCCCGACGAGGGTGGCGATCGCCGCGACGCCGATCGGTCCGCCCGAGCCGCGTCGGGGCATCCGGTGCCGGCTGTGGTGCGCTTTGACGTGGCTCATCAGGCCCCCGAACGCTCGACTACTTTCAGTGTGGACCCGACGCCGGAGAGTCGCGATCGGGACGCGTGTCGGGCTGTCCGCAGCGCCCACTAGGCTTGCGGTGTGCCGGAGGCCTACGACCCGCTGACAGATCCTGCACCGGCGCACGACGTGCGGGCGGTGCTGCGGATCCGGGCGTTCCGGCGGTTGTGGATCGGCTTCGGGCTGTCCAGCCTGGGCGACTGGATCGGCCTGCTGGCGCTGACCGCGATGGCGAAGTCGTTCGCCGGCGACAACTACCAGCTGGCGAACTTCGCGATCGGCGGCGTGCTGTTCCTCCGGGTGCTGCCGGCGCTGGTGATGGGACCGGTCGCGGGCTGGATCGCCGACCGGCTGGACCGGCGGTCGACAATGATCGTCGGCGACCTGGTCCGGGCCGCGTTCTTCGTCACGATCCCGATCGTCGACACCCTCACCTGGCTGCTGATCGCGACCGTGCTGATCGAGATCGTCAGCCTGATCTGGGGCCCCGCCAAGGACGCCAGCGTGCCGAACCTGGTGCCCCGGCACCGCCTCGAGGCGGCGAACCAGCTCAGCCTGATCACGACGTACGGCTCGGCCCTCCCGGCCGCCGTGATCTTCACCGCGATCACGCTGGTCACCCGCTGGGCCGGCGACTTCTCGATCGAGCTGGCCGTGTATGTGAACGCCGCGACGTTCGCGATCTCCGCGTTCGCGATCGTGTCGGTGTCCGAGATCGGCCGCGCGGTGCACGAGCACGAGGACCATCCGACGCTGTGGCGGACGATGGTCGAGGGCTGGTCGTACGTCACCGGTACGCCGGTGGTCCGCGGGCTGGTGGTCGGTATCTCCGGGGCGTTCGCGGCGGGTGCGGTCGTGGTCGGCCTCGGCCGGACGTACGTCGAGGACCTCGGTGCCGGCGACCCGGGGTACGGCCTGCTCTTCGGCGCCGTGTTCGGCGGCCTCGCGCTCGGGATGGGCTTCGGGCCGCGGATCTTCTCCGGGCTGTCCCGGCGCCGGCTGTTCGCGGCCGGGCTGGTGGGCTCCGGGATCTGCCTGGCCGGGCTGGCGCTGATCCAGCAGATCGAGATCGCCACGATGATCGCGATCCTGCTCGGGTTCTGCGCGGGCGGCTCCTGGGTGTCCGGGTACACGCTGCTCGGTCTCGAGGTGCCGGACGCGGTGCGCGGGCGGACGTTCGCGTTCGTGCAGTCGGCGGTCCGGACGGTGCTCGCGATCACGCTGGCGATCGCGCCGTTCGCCGCGGGCGCGATCGGCCGTCACACCTGGACGATCGCGGGCCACTCGGCGACGTACAACGGCGCCTCGATGACGATGGTGATCGCCGCGGTGGTGGCGGGCGTGATCGGGCTGCTCGCCTGGCGGCAGATGGACGACCGGCCGGGCGTGCCGTTCTGGCGCGACGTCCGGCGGAGCTTCGGCAAGACCCGCGGCGACTACCCGACCACCGGGCTGTTCATCGCGCTCGAGGGCGGCGAGGGCGCCGGCAAGTCGACGCAGTCCGCGCTGCTGGTGAAGTGGCTGCAGGAGCAGGGCCAGCAGGTGCTGCTGACCCGCGAGCCCGGCGCGACCGACCTCGGCAAGACGCTCCGCCAGATCGTCCTCGACCCGGCGACCGGCGACATCTCGCATCGTGCGGAGGCGCTGATCTACGCCGCCGACAAGGCCGAGCACGTCGACTCGGTGATCAAACCGGCGCTGAAGGCCGGCGCGGTGGTGATCACCGACCGGTACGTCGACTCCGCGCTGGCGTACCAGGGGTCCGGGCGGGACCTCGACCTGTCCGACGTCGAGCGGGTGAACCGCTGGGCCACCGACGACCTCCGGCCGAACCTGACGATCCTGCTCGACCTGCCGCCGACGAGCGGGCTCGGCCGGTTCGAGGAGCGGGACCGGATCGAGGCGCAGGGCGACGAGTTCCACGAGCGGGTCCGGCACGCGTTCCTCGAACTGGCCGCCGCCGAGCCGCAGCACTACCTGGTCCTGGACGCCTCCCAGGACCGCGAGGACATCGCCCGGCAGATCCGTGCGCGGCTGGAACCAATGCTCCCGAAGGTGGACCTATGAGTGTTTGGGATGACCTGGTCGGCCAGGAGCCCGCGGTCGCCGTACTGCGGAAGGCCGTCGACGGTGCGGCCGCCGGGCTGCGTGGCGAAAGCGGGCCGGCGGTCGCCGGGATGACGCACGCCTGGCTGATCACCGGACCGCCGGGGTCCGGCCGGTCGAACGCGGGACGCGCGTTCGCGGCCGCGCTGCAGTGCGCGGACAACGGCTGCGGCGAGTGCAAGGAGTGCCGTACGGCGCTCAGCGGGGCGCACCCGGATGTGTCGCTGATTCGCACGGAGTTGCTGTCGATCCGGGTCAGTGAGGTCCGCGAGCTGGTCCGGCGGGCAGCGATGAGCCCGACGCAGGGCCGCTGGCAGGTGATGGTCATCGAGGACGCGGACCGGCTCACCGAGCAGGCCGCGGACGCGCTGCTGAAGAGCATCGAGGAGCCCGCGCCGCGGACCGTCTGGGTGCTGTGCGCGCCGACCGTCGAGGACGTCGTACCGACGATCCGTTCGCGGTGCCGGCTGTTGGTGCTGCGGACACCGCCGGTGGCGGCGGTCGCGGAGATGCTGAGCGCGAAGCTGGGCGTGGACGCGGACCTGGCGTGGTTCGCGGCGCGGGCCGCGCAGGGGCACATCGGGCGGGCGCGGGCGCTGGCCCGGGACGCCGAGGTCCGGGACCGGCGGACGCGGGTGCTGGAGGTTCCGTTCGCGCTGCGTGACCTGGGGGCCTGCCTGAAGGCGGCGCAACAGCTGGTCGACGCGGCCAAGGAGGAGGCCAAGGCCAGCGCGGAGAAGGTCGACGAGAAGGAACGCGCTGCCCTCGAGCAAGCGCTCGGTGTCGGTACCAAGGGCGCCAGGCCGCGCGAGGCGAACGCGGCTCTCAAGGAACTCGAGGACCAGCAGAAGGCCCGGGCGAAGCGGTGGGAGCGTGATGTGCTGGATCGCTCGCTGGTCGACCTGATGGCGCTCTACCGGGACGTCCTGGTGGTGCAGACCCGCTCCGGCGGCGAGCTGATCAACGCCGAGCTGCACCGCAACATCGAGCAGCTCGGGAGCCGCACCACGCCCGAGCAGACGATCCGCCGGATCGACGCGATCGCGATGGCCCGGGAGGCGATCGACGCGAACGTGGCACCGCTGGTCGCGCTGGAGGCGATGACGGTCTCGCTGTTCGAGGGCCGCAGCGACGGGTTCACCATCCCGCGTCGCGTGCTCCGCTGAGGCGCGACTCACGTCCGATAACTGGGCGGCGGGTGTAACACCGAGACGCGCGAGTCCGATGACTGGGTGACCGGGCGATGTGCCCGGCGCCTTCCCCGAACGGACCCAGATGAACCAGCCGCCCTCCCCGATCCAGCCGGTGCGGCAGCCGTTGCCGTCGGCTGAGTCCTGGCTGGAGGGCGTCCCGGACCCGGTCAAGCGCCAGGACGGGTACGCGGTCGCCGCGCTCGCGGTCAGCCTTCCCGGGCTGGTGCCGCTGGCTGTGGTGCTGGCCGGGGTGGCGCTGCGCCGGATCAAGCGGCTCGGCGGGCACGGGAAGCGGCTCGCGTACGGCGCGTTGCTGGTGTCGCTGTGCTGGGTGATCGCGATCGGCGTCGCGGTCACGCTCAACCTGGTCGCCGAGCACCGCCGCGGCATCGGCCGGACCGTGTCGATCTCGCAGGTGGACGTCGGCCGCTGCTTCGACGCGGACCTGGAGTCCGACTCGCTGCGGTTGGTACGGATCGCGGACTGCGCCGGGCCGCACACCGGTGAGGCGTACGCGAAGGTGCAGGCGGCGCTGGTCGGCCTCTCCGGCACCCAGGCCGGCGCCGAGGCGACCCAGCAGTGCGCGGGCGCGTTCGTCGATTTCGTCGGGAAGCCCTACGAACGGTCCGAGCTCGACATGTACTACGTGGTGCTCGAGAACCACGCGGTTGCTGACGGCAACGTCCTCTGCCTGCTCGGGATGCCCGGAACGCACCTGAGCGGTACGATGCGCGGAGCGCAACGGTAGCGCCTGCGGGGGATTGGGAGACGACGTGACTCAGCCGCCGTACGAGTCGGACCCGCCGGAACGGCCGCAGGACGTGCCGCACGACCCGACCCGCACGTTCCCGACGTACGGGCGTCCGGAGGACCTGACGGAGCCGCTACCGACGGCACAACACACAACAGGTACGTCGTGGACCGCGCCGGGGCCGCAGCCGGTGTACGGGCAGCAGCCGCCACAGCACGGTCAGCCGCCTTACGGCCGGCAGCCCTACGGGCAGTCTCAGCACGGGCAACCGTCTTACGGGCAGCCGCAGTACGGGCAGGTTCCGTATGGGCAACCGCAGTACGGGCCTTCGGCTTATGGGCAGGCGCCGTACGGGCAGGCGCCGTACGGGCAGGGGTACGGTCCTGGGCAGTATCCGGCGGCGTACGGGCAGCCGCCGGCGGCGTACGGGTACGGCTACACGGGTGGGTCCGGCGGGACGAACTCGCTCGCGACCGCCTCGCTGGTGACCGGCCTCGGCGGCATCGTGATCGGCGTCTCCGCGCCGGTCGCGGTCGGACTCGGCATCGCGGCGCTCGTCCAGCTCAGCCGCCGCCCACAGCAAGGCAAGGGAATGGCGATCGCCGGCATCATCATCGGCGCGCTCGTGACCCTCGGCTACCTCGCCCTGATCGCCCTCGTGATCGCCTTCGCCTCGTCCGCCGACACCTCGGGCGCCCCCGACCCGGGCTCCTCGAGCGTGTACGTCGACGAGCTCGCGGTGGGCGACTGCTTCGACGAGACCAGCGTCGAGGACGAGGTGATCCGCCGCGACTGCCCGGTCGAGCACGACGGTGAACTCGTCGCCTCCGTCGACCTCCCCGCCGGCGCGTACCCCGGCGACAAGGCGATCGACGACGCCGCCGACCAGGCCTGCGCCGGCCCGTTCGGCGCGTACGTCGGCAAGTCCCGCGACGAGTCCGAGCTCGAACTCGCCTGGTGGACCCCGGACAAGCCCACCTGGAACTCCGGCGACCACCGGGTCCTGTGCGCGGCCTACGGGCCCGGCACGGACAAGCTCACCGGCACCGTCAAGAACAGCCACCGCTGACCGGTTGCTGACAGCAACATCCACCGGCAGGCCCCCGCCCGCCCGGTACGATGCGCGGAAACTGGTACCTCTGGGAGTAGCGTGACGCAGCCACCGTACGGGTCAGACCCCAACCGCCCACAGGACGTGGTCCGCCCACAACCGCCGTACCCGGGCCAAACGCCGGGCTACGGCCAACAGCCCGGTTACACCCAACCTGGGCAGGGCCAACCACCGTACGGCCAGCCTGGGTACGGCCAACAAACGGGCTACGGCCAGCAGCCTGGCTATGTGCAGCAGCCGTACGGACAGCAGCCATACGGACAGCAGCCGTACGGTTACGGATACGGCTATGGCTACCAAGGCTCCTCAGGCGGAACGAACAGCCTGGCCACCGCCGCCCTCGTCTGCGGCCTCGGCGGCCTGGTCATCGGCATCACCGCGCCGGTAGCCATCGGCCTGGGCATCGCCGCCCTCGTCCAGATCAAACGCCGCAACCAAGAAGGCAAAGGCATGGCGATCGCCGGCCTGGCCATCGGCGCCATCCTCACCCTCGCCTACCTGGCTCTCTTCACCGTCATGATCATCCTCGGCGCCTCATCCAGCTCCGACTACTAACCGCAAGCCCTCCGCGTGCTGAGCAGGCGGGGCTGTTCGTGTGGCGGTGTGGAGGTCTGCAAGTAGTCTGGCGGCGTGGGCATGGTGATGGCGGTGTCGTTCGAGCGGTACGGGCGGCTTTATTACCTTGATCCGGGGGAGTTCCGGCCTCGGGTGGGGGACAAGGTCCTGGTGCCTACTGATGACGGGCCCGAGGTTGCGGAGTGTGTGTGGGCGCCGCAGTTCGTGACCGAGGAGATCGGTGGGCTGCCGGCCTGTGCGGGGATCGCGACGCCGCAGGATCTGGAGCGGGACGAGCAGAATCGGCAGCGGCGGGCGGATGCCCGGGTGATCGCGAAGCGGACGATCCGGCAGCACGGGCTGCCGATGAAGGTGGTCGGGATCGATTTCGTCGATCGGCGGCCGGATATCGATCAGCTGGTGATCGTGTACTTCTCCGCGCCGCACCGCGTCGACTTCCGCGAACTCGTCCGCGATCTGGCCCGCGCGCTGAGAGCACGGATCGAGCTCAGGCAGGTCGGCGCGCGGGACGAGGCGCGGTTGCAGGGCGGGATCGGGCCGTGCGGGCGGGACCTGTGCTGTGCGACGTTCCTGAAGGACTTCGAGCCGGTCAGTGTGCGGATGGCGAAGGACCAGGACCTGCCGCTGAACCCGTTGAAGATCTCCGGCGCCTGCGGGCGGCTGATGTGCTGCCTGAAGTACGAGCACCCGCTGTACCAGGAGTTCAACGCGCAGGCCCCGGCGGCCGGAACCGCGGTGGAGACCCCCGCGGGTGATGGAGTGGTGGTCGGGCACAACGTGCCGAGCGACACCGTGGTCGTCCGGCTGGCGGCTTCCGGCCGGCGGTGTGCGTGCAGCCGCGCGGACGTGTGTTCGCCGCGGCAGCAGTACGAGGCGTCCGGTACGACGACGCCCGACGCGCCACCGGTAGTACCAGAAGAAGTGCCAGAAGAAGCAGGTCCTGAAGAAGAAGGTCCAGAAGAGACGCGCGAGGAACGCCGGGCGAGGAAACCGCGCCGGCGGCGCCGCTTGCATCACGACGACGAGGGAGACACCGCCCCGTGAGATTCCGCACTCGACCCGCCCCTCGCTTCGCTCGGGGCGGGGTAGGTCGGTCGGCCGTACTGGTGGCAGCTCTTGCGGTGCTCGCGAGTGGATGTGGGATAGCGAGTCGTGCGCAGGACGCCGGCGACGGTACGGCGACCGGGGTCGGGAGCAATCCGCCGAGCGGACCGGTGGGGCCGATCCCGGCGGGGCTGGAGAAGTTCTACCAGCAGCGCCCGGACTGGCAGCGCTGCGGGACCAACCAGGAGTGCGCGACGATCCAGGTGCCGCTGGACTACACCAAGCCGGCCGGCCAGACCATCGAGTTGCGTGCCCGGAAAGTGCTGGCGAAGGACCGCGGCGGCCGGATCGGCACGCTGTTCATCAACCCGGGCGGGCCGGGCGCGAGCGGGCAGGAGTTCGCGGCGCAGGCGCCGATGCTGTTCGGGTTGCCGGTGCTGCGGAAGTTCGACGTCATCGGCTGGGATCCGCGCGGGGTCGGCGAGTCGACGCCGGTGAAGTGCCTGGACACGGCGCAGCTGGACGCGATGATCGCCGCCGACGGCAGCCCGGACAACGCGGCCGAGATCGCCGACCTGGACAAGCAGTCGAAGACCTTCGCGGCCGGCTGCGAGCAGCGGTCCGGCCGGTTGCTGCCGCACGTCAACACGAAGGACGCGGCCCGGGACATCGACGTACTGCGGGGCATCGTCGGCGACCCGCAGCTGTACTACCTCGGCATGTCGTACGGGACGTATCTGGGCGCGACGTACGCCGAGGAGTTCCCGAAGAACGTCGGCCGGATGGTGCTGGACGGCGCCGTCGACCCGGCGATCACCTCCGAGCAGATGGGGATCGAGCAGGCGAAGGGGTTCGACAAGGCGCTGGACGCGTTCGCGGAGGACTGCGCGCAGCGGTCCTGCAAGCTCGGCAGCAGCAAGGAGGAGGTGCTCGCCAAGGTCGACCAGCTGATCAAGGACAGCGACGAGCACCCGCTGCCGGGTGACGGGCAGCGGCAGGTCACGCAGGCGCTGGTGATCCTCGGCATGGTCTACCCGCTGTACCTGAAGGACTTCTGGCCGCGGCTCGAGGACGCCGTCGCGGCGGGGTTGTCGGGCGACGGGAGCCCGTTGCTCGCGCTCGCCGACGAGTACACCGACCGCAAGCCGACCGGGTACGCCGACAACTCGAACGAGGTGCAGATCGCGGTGAACTGCAGCGACCGCCCGGACGCCACCTCGATCGCGCAGATCAAGGCGGAGATCCCGAAGTTCAAGGCGGCGTCACCGCGGTTCGGGGAGTTCATGGCCTGGTCGTCGGTGTCCTGCGCGAACTGGCCGGTGAAGCCGACGAACACGCCGCACCCGATCAAGGCGGCCGGCGCGAAGCCGATCATGGTGCTCGGGACGACCCGGGACCCGGCGACGCCGTACGAGTGGGCGGTCGGGCTGGCGCACGAGCTGGAAAGCGGTGTCCTGGTCACCCGCGACGGCGACGGGCACACGGCGTACCTCTCCGGAAACGCCTGCGTGAAGAACGTCGTAGAGAGCTACCTCGTACAGGGCAACACCCCCGCCGCCGACATCAAATGCTAGTTGGGCCGGTTGTCGCCCGGTGAGACCGGCAGTTTGAGGGTGTCGACGGCGTGTTGGAGGACGGCCCGGAGGCCGGTTTCGTCCTGTGGGCGGCCGCCGACGGTGATCTCGACGGCGGACGACTTGCCGCCGTCCAGCGAGATCCAGCGCGACAGGCCCATCCGCGGCCCGCGGGTCCTGTCGACGTACGTGTAGACGAGCAGGCCGTTGTCGCGGCTCAGCACCTTGAGGTCCTTCTCGTCGATGCTGCGCTCGCGGTTCCGCACGAGCTCGTCGGGGCTCTGCTTGCTGCCGCGGGTGTCGAACCGGAGCTGCCAGACTCCGGTCGGGTCGAGGAACTTCGGCCGGGTGCCGCTCTGCGCGCTCTTCCAGCCGGTCGGTACCTCGGCCGAGACCGGGTCGTTGTCGGTGCCGAAGTTCTGTACGACGTACTGCAGCCCGTCCGCCTGCAGCCCGTTGCCGTGGGTCGGCGTACTCGACGGGGTCGGGCTGATGATGCCCACCGGCTCGTCGTGCGCTGCGAACGGGTTGCCGCCGTTGACGACGACGACGGTGCCGAACGCGACGACACCGACGGTCATTCCCGCCAGTGTCATCAGCAGCGCCTGGTGCCTGGGCGTGAGCATCCCGACCTCGCTTCCCTCTCTCCGGGCTGATTATCCCCGACGAAAGGGGCGTCTCCGCAAACCGCCGCGTACGCTGGCACGTCGTGGAGACGTCAGACACCGCTTTCCAGCAGGCCTTGCAGCGTTACGACGACGGTACGGCGGAACGCGCCGACCTGAAGCTGCTCACCAAGGCGTTGCTGAACCGCCTGGTCGCGAAGGCGCCGGGGCACGCGGTCGAGGTACGGATCCCGCCGTACGGCGCTGTCCAGTGCATCGAAGGCCCGCGGCACACCCGGGGTACGCCGGGCGCGGTGATCGAGATGCCGCCGGAGCTGTGGATCGAGGTCGCGCTCGGCCGGACGAGCTGGGCGGACGCCCGGATGTCCGGAAAACTCCGCGCCAGCGGCGAACGGACGGACCTCAGCGCACTGCTCCCGCTGACAAACAGCTGAGCCGCGGCGCCCCGAAGGACACCGCGGCTCAGACCTGAGGAGATTCTCAGCTGACCCAGACCGTGGTCCGGCCGTAGATGACCGCGAGTTTGCCGTCGTTGCGCATCTGCAGCACGGAACCCCGACGGGTGGTCTTGGTGGCCCACAGCGGCTTCTTGGCGGCGCTGTAGACGACGAAGTTGCCGTCGGTCTGCATCGTGGCGAAAGCACCCTTGCTGATCGTCTTGGTGCTCCAGATCGGCGTCTTGCCGTACTTCACGATCACCAGGTTGCCGTCGGCCTGCATCTGCGCCCGGTATACCCGGTTCTGCGAGTACAGCGCGACCGGCCAGCTCAGAACGCGGCCCGGGTTCAGGGTGACCATCACCATGTAGCGGTCCCAGACCGGCTTGCGCCGGACGTTGTAGATCACCAGGTTCGAGTCGTTCTGGACGTTCAGGATCGCGCCGGTGCTGCCGGCCGTACCGCTGGCCCAGACCACGGTGCGGCCGGAGATGACGACCAGGTTGCCGTCGGACCGCATCATCAGCGTGGACGCCTTGCGGTTGGTCATCGTGGCCCAGATCGGGGTCCGGCCCTTGATCAGGACCGCGTTGCCGTCGGTCTGCATGACGAGCGTGTAGACCTTGTTGAGCGAGCGGAGGTACTGGCCGGGCTTCAGGTACTGCCCCGGACGCAGCAGGCCGCCCGACGGTGTGGCGGTGACAGCGGTGGCAGCCGTCTGCGCCGCGGGGGCGGCGTGCGCGGCCGACGGAACAAGCAGGGTGGCACCGGCCGCCGCAGCTACGGCGAGGCTGGCGAGCAGCCGGGTGCCGGCCGACTTGATCGAGATCATGCGGTTTTTCTCCGATTCCCGAGGATGGCCGGGTCCGTTCCCGGCCGCCGAGATTGACGCCGTGGGCAACCAATCGGTTGTCACGCTAGGACGGACCCGGGGTCGCTTCCGGTTCCTTTCGATGCTGGTGGAAAGGCTGGCGGAAAATCAGGTTCGTCCGTAGCGGTCGGACCTGTCACCATGTTGCGGTGGCAGCAAGTCTTCGCTCGCGGCTGGCCCGGTTGCGTGTCGATCTGACCCCGTGGCGTGGTTCCCGCGACTTCCGCATCCTGCTGGTCGCCGGCTCGGTCTTCTTCCTCGGCGGCATGGTCGGGTACGTCGCACTCCCGTACCAGCTGTACCAACTCACCGGGTCGAACTTCGCGGTCGGCGCGATGGGTCTGGTGACGATCGCACCGCTGGTCGTGTTCGGCCTGTACGGCGGTGCCCTCGCGGACCACGTGCAACGCCGGAAACTGCTCGTCGGCACCGGCATCGCGCAGGTCGTGATCTCCGCACTGATGGTGACGAACACGCTGCTCGCGCATCCGCAGGTCTGGCTCATCTACGTCTGCGGCGCACTGAACGCGGTCGCGTCGTCGCTGCAGCGGCCGTCGCGGGAAGCGCTGCTGCCGCGGGTGGTGAAGCACGAGGAGATCCCGGCCGCGGTCGCCCTGAGCTCGCTGACCTCGCAGATCGGGCAGCTCGCCGGTCCGGCGCTGGGCGGCGTACTGGTCGGGTCTGTGGGCGTGACCTGGGCGTTCTCGGTCGAGCTGGCCGGGATCGTGTTCGCGACTCTGCTCTACGCCCGGCTGGGCTCCTACCGGTCGCGGGAGCACGCCACGGCGCCGAGCCTGCGGGCGATCGGCGGCGGCATCGTGTACGCGTTCCGCCGCAAGGACCTGCTGGCGACGTACCTGGTGGACATGGTCGGGATGTTCCTCGCGATGCCGATCGTGCTGTTCCCGGCGTTCGCGACCGATGTATTGAAGGAGCCCAAGCTGCTCGGGCTGCTCTACAGCGCGGAGGCGATCGGGGCGATGTGCGCGTCGCTCACCAGCGGCTGGGCGAAACACGTCCATCACCAGGGGAGGGCGGTCGTCCTCGCGACGATGGGCTGGGGTGCCGCGGTCGGGATCGCGGGGCTGGCGCCGAACATCTGGTTCGCGATCGGGTTCTTCGCGCTGGCCGGCGCCTGCGACATGGTGTCGGTGCTGTTCCGGTCGGTGATCTGGAACCAGACCATCCCGGACGAGATGCGCGGGCGGCTGGCCGGGATCGAGATGCTCGGGTACTCGCTCGGTCCGCTCGGCGGTCAGGCCCGGTCCGGCCTGGTCGCGGATCTCACCACGGTCCGGACCGCGATCGTCAGCGGCGGCGTGCTGTGCGTCGCGGGCGTGATCGCGACCTCGGCCTGGCTGCGCGAGTTCTGGCGGTACGACGCCCGCACCGACGAACACGCCGTCCGCGAAAGAGAGCTCCGCGCGGCCGGTTAGGCTCAGTGGCATCATGCGTACCTTGATCGCCGCCGGGCTGGCCGTCGTCCTGCTTGCGGGGTGTGGTGGTCACGGGCAGGAGACCGCGCCGAGTGTGGCGCCGCTGGTGTCGGTGAGCGGGTTCGACACCCCGTCCGCGACGCCCTCGGACACGCCGTCGCCGACCGCGTCGGCGACACCTGCCGAGACCGCGTGCACGCAGATCGACGAGACGTTGGTCCGGACCACGCTGGCCGTGCCGGTGGTGAAGATCGAGCGACAGAACCCGCCGGCCGAGCTCGACATCCCGTCGTACGACGTCTGCCAACTGAGCCTGAGTACGGCGTCGAACGGGCCGGTGCTGCGGATCGGGGTCTCGGTGCTGCAGGCAACCGCGGCGACGCTGGCGGCGGCCCGGAAGGCGTACACCGCGCACCGGCGCGAGCCCGCCGTGACCGCGAACGTCGGCGCGGGCGGGTACGGGACGAGTCAGTTCGTGGTGTTCCTGCTCGACGGCAGGCTGTACAAGATCTCCGGGCCGCAGGCCACGCTCGCGAAGTACGTCGTACTCGGCCAGGAGGTCGCGCGGCTGGCGCCGGAGCTGCCCGCGCCGGCGCTGGAGATCACCCGGCCGGAGTGCGATCGAGGTTCGGACGCGGCCGAGCAGGTGATGGGCGTGCCGGCGACGGCAAGGCGCGACGGGGAGACCCTCGTCGGCGATCCGGTGTGCGGCTGGATCACCGCGACGAGCGTGCTGTACTCGACGGTCCGCCGGGAGACGGATGCCAAGGCGTTGATGGCGCCGCTCCGCAACGCCCCGACCTCGCAGTCGATCCCGCTCGGCGACGAGGGGTACATCGACACCGCGACCGGCCGGACCACGATCCGGGTCGGCGACGACAAGCTCGTCGACCTGGTCCCGCTGCCGGCCCGCGCGCTGAACCCCGACCTGATGACCCAGTTCGCGCTTGCGCTCTCGTCGCTCTACACCCACTGAGCCGGGTGCTATGGTGACCGCGCCGTGGTGTTCGGGAAGCCGGTGAAGTACCGGCGCGGCCCTCGCCACTGTGATCGGGATGTGCACCTGTCGTACCCGTGAGGGGACCACTGGCCGTGTGAGCGGCTGGGAAGGTCAGGCCGGTGGACGCGGTACCCGTCAGCCAGGAGACCGGCCACGGCGCTGACCCGTCCACGAGGTGCTGGAGGAGCGGTCCGCTCATGGCCGTCGTACGTGTGCTTGCTGTTGCCCTGTCGTTGAGCCTGCTGGCCGGCTGCGCGCCGTCCGCCGCGGAGAGCCGTGGGGCCGCCACCACGGTGAAGAACTGCGGGATCGACGTCTCCGTCGACGGCCCGCCGAAGCGGGTGTTCGCGGCGTACCAGCCGGCGATCGAGCTGGCCCACGCGCTGGGTATCTCGGACCGCCTGGTCGGTACGGCGTACCTCGACTCCCAGGTACTCCCGGAGTACGCCGCCGCGCAGTCGAAGGCGAAGTACTTCAAGAACCTGCCGAGCCGCGAGGAACTGCTCAGCCTGAACCCGGACTTCGTGCTGTCCGGGTTCAACGACGTGTTCAGCGCGGGCGGGAGCGACGCGAGCTTCGGCAGCCGGAAGAGCCTCGCCGACCTCGGGGTGCGGACCTGGATCTTCAGCCCGCTGTGCCCGACCGCGGACGGCAAGGGCGACGAGGCGATCGACCCGGCGACGGTCTCGATGGACAACGTGTACGCCGACCTGCGCGATCTCGGCCGGCTGTTCGGCGTCTCGGACCGCGCGGAGCAGGTGATCGCCGACCAGAAGAAGCGGATCGCCGCGGTCTCGGCCGCCGTCAAGGATGCGCCGCGTCCGACGGTGGCGATCGTCCGCCCGGGGCTCGAGGGCGGCGGGATGACCGTGTCCGGCGGCCCGGACTTCGGTACGGTGCTGATCCGCCAGGCGGGCGGCGTGAACGCGTTCGCGGACCTGACCTCGAAGCGGAACGTGAAGATCAGTGTCGAGGAGTTCATCAAGCGCGACCCCGACTACGTGCTGATCAGCGGATGCTGCGACGCCTCGCTGACGGCCGCGGACTCGGAGCCGGACGTTCGGAAGATGCTCGCCAATCCGGCGTTCGCGAATCTGAAGGCGGTGCGGTCGAAGCACGTGATCCCGTGGCTGTTCGCGAACCACTCGGCCGGGGTGCGCGGCGCGTACACCACGGAGAACCTCGGCCACCTCTTGCACCCCGATCTGGTCAAGTGAAGCGCGCGACCGGTCTGGTCGCGGTGCTGGCGGTCGTCGTCGTGCTGTCCTTGTGCGTCGGTGACCGCTGGATCGGGCCCGGGGAGGTCTACCGGGCGCTGGCGGACTTCAGCGGCAGCGACAGCGATCGGGTGGTCCGGTACCTCCGGATGCCGCGGACCGTCGCGGGCGTGCTGGTCGGCGCCGCGTTGGGGCTGTCCGGTGCGGTGATGCAGGGCGTCACCCGGAACCCGTTGGCCGATCCGGGGATCCTCGGCGTGAACGCAGGTGCCGCGGTCGCGGTGGTCGCAGCGATCGGGCTCTTCGGCATCCACAGCCTGACCGGTTACGTCTGGTTCGCGATGGTCGGCGCGCTGGTGGCCACGGTGGCCGTCTACCTGGTCGGCACGGTCGGCGGGATGACGCCGGTGAAGCTCGCGCTGGCCGGTGCCGCGGTCTCGGCGCTGCTCGGCTCGATCACGTCGGCGGCGACGCTGATGGATCTCTCGACGCTGAACGAGTACCGCTTCTGGGTGGTCGGTTCGTTGTCCCTGGCTGACGAAGGCGTCGTCGCCCAGGCCGTACCGTTCGTTGCTGTCGGCATCGTCCTTGCGCTGGCGCTCGGGCGCTCGCTGAATCCGCTCGCGCTGGGCGACGACTTGGCGCGGGCGCTCGGCACCCGGGTGCTTCTGGTCCGCGTACTGGCCGGTCTCGCGGTGGTGGTGCTGGCCGGTACGGCGACCGCGATCGCGGGCCCGATCGGCTTCCTCGGGCTCGCCGTACCGCACGTCGCGCGGTTGGTGGTCGGCCCGGACCAGCGCCGGATCCTGCCGTCCTCGATGCTGCTCGCGCCCGTCGTACTGCTGCTCGCCGACATCCTCGGGCGGATCGTCGCACGCCCGGCCGAGTTGCAGGTCGGGATCGTCACCGCGCTGATCGGCGCGCCGCTGTTCATCGCGCTCGTCCGGCGAACGGCCGCATCGTGAGGGTCGGTGTGCCGGCGTCCGTGCTGACCGTCGTCGTCGGCGCGTACGCCCTGACCCGCGGCGACTACACGCTGTCGATCGCCGAGGTACTGCGGACCTTGTCCGGGCACGGCACCTTGATCACGTACGACGTGGTCGTCGGCAATCGGCTGCCCCGGGTCCTGACCGGGATCGGCGTCGGGGCGGCGTTCGCGATGTCCGGCGCGATCTTCCAGCGGCTCGCCCGGAATCCGCTGGTCAGCCCGGATCTGATCGGTGTCAACGCCGGCGCCGCGCTGGCCGCCGTACTGATCATCACCGTGATCGGCAGCGGCTGGATCCCGCTCGGCGCGCTGCTCGGATCGTTGCTGGCGGCAACCAGCGTCTACCTGCTGGCGTACCGGAACGGGGTGTCGGGGAATCGGCTGGTGCTGGTCGGCGTCGGGGTGACGGCGATCGTCGGGGCGTTGACGGCGTACCTGCTGACGCTCGCGGACATCTACACCGCGAAGAGCGCGTCGATGTGGCTCGCCGGAAGTCTCGCGGGGCGGTCCTGGACGCACGTCGTACTGATCGGTGCGACGCTGGTGGTCGGGACGCCGGCGGCCGTGCTGCTGACGCGGCAGTTGCGGCTGCTGGAGCTCGGCGACGACGTGGCGCGAGCGCTCGGCGGGCGGGTGGAGTTGGCGCGCGGGGCGTTGATCGCGCTCGGCGTAGGGCTGGCGGCGTTTGCGACGGCGGCGGCCGGGCCGGTGGGGTTCGTGGCGTTGGTGGCACCGCAGCTGGCTCGCCGGTTGGTTCGGCGGCCCGGGCTCGTGGTGCCGGGGGCGATCGGGGCGTTGCTGGTGGTCGCGTCGGACCTGCTGGCGCGGACAGTGGTCGCGCCGACCGTGCTGCCGGTGGGGGTGGTGACCGCGTTCCTCGGAGCGCCGTACCTGCTGTATCTGTTGACCCGTCCTACCTGACCTTCGCGATGGTGGCGATCGCGTCGGCGATCTCGGTCGGGGTACGGGCGGCGTACCCGAGGACCAGGCCGGGCGCGTGCGGGAGTTGGCAGTGCCAGGACAGCGGGTGGCATTTCACGCCCGCCTCCAGGGCGGCCGCGGCGAGCGCGACGTCGTCGCCTTCGTCGAAGGTGATGGTCAGGTGCAGGCCGGCGGCGGCGCCGTGGATTGTTGCTGTCGGCAAGTGGGTGCGGATCGCGGCGACCATCGCGTCCCGGCGGGTCCGGTGCCGGCGGCGGAGCAGGCGGAGTTGGCGTTCGAGTTCGCCGGACTCCATCAGCTGCGCGAGCGTGAGCTGCGGGAGGACCGCGTTGCCGAGATCGGCCAGGCGCTTACGGCCGACCACTTCTTCCTTGTACTGCGGGGGCGCGAGCATCCAGCCGATCCGCAGCGCGGGTGCGAGCAGCTTGGAGACGCTGCCGAGGTAGAACACCTGCTCCGGGAGCATCGCGCGGAGCGCCGGCACCGGCGGGCGGTCGTACCGGTGCTCGGCGTCGTAGTCGTCCTCGATGATCAGGCCGCCGTCGCCGGCCCACTGGACGAGTTCGCGGCGGCGCTCGCCGTCGAGGACGACCCCGGTCGGGAAGTGGTGCGCCGGCGTCGTCATCACCACCGCCGCCTCGGACTTCCGCAGTACGTCGACCTGGAGCCCGCGGTCGTCGACCGGGACGGGCGGGGTCCGCACGCCCCAGTTCTGCAGGTGCTGGCGGGAGCCGAGCGAGCCCGGGTCCTCGACGGCGATCTCGTGGATGCCGTGCCGGTCGAGCAGCTGCGCCACGATCGCGATCGCCTGCGCGACGCCCGCGACGATGATCAGGTCCTCCGGGTCGGCCGCGATCCCGCGGTACCGCGCCAGCCAGCCCGCCACCGCCCGCCGGAGCGCCGGCGCCCCGGCCGGATCGCCGTACCCGAAGGCGGTCGTCTCCAGGTCGGTCAGCACCGCCCGCTCGGCCCGCAACCAGGCTGTTCGCGGGAACGCGGCGAGGTCGGGCACGCCCGGCGTCAGGTCCACCCGGGCCGGGGCCGCTCGCAGGTCGTCGAAGATCTCGACGTCGGGTACAGAACGACAGGAGGTGGCCGCGATTTCCGCCGCCCGGCCGGGCGTGCCAGGCGGGCGAGGCCGTGTAAGTAGACGACTACGTCCTGTCGAACTGTCCGCTAACGGCACGGCTCCGACGACAGTCGTACCCCGTCGGCGCTGCCCCGAGATGTGCCCGTCCTCGGTCAGCCGCTGGTACGACTCGGTGACCACGCCGCGGGAAATGCCCAGGTCGGCGGCCAGGGTGCGGGTCGACGGCAGCCGCGTGCCGACCGGGAGTTGCCCGTTCGCGATCGCGGCCCGCAGCCGGTCGGTGAGCCAGTCGGCCAGCCCGCCGGCGGGTGCCTCGGACGGGTCGAGCTGGAGGAAGTCCGCGCCGCCTTTGGACCTGCCACTTGGTGCCGGATTGGACCTGTTCACTGGACCATTGTGGCGCGACCGTGGAGGTATGGGAACCGACTACGTCCACGGTTACACCCCGGCGGAGACCCGCCGGCTCACCGACCAGGCCGGCACGCTCGCCGACCTCCTGCACGGCGGTACGACGTACCCGGCCGGCAGCCGCGTCCTCGAGGCCGGCTGCGGGGTCGGCGCGCAGACCGTCCAGCTCGTCACCCGCAGCCCGGGCATCGACCTGGTCGCGATCGACATCTCCGAGGCCTCGCTCGCGCAGGCGAAGGCCCGGGTCGCCGAACATGCGCCGTACGCCGTGGTCGACTGGCGGCACGCGGACCTGCACGAGCTGCCGGACGAGAAGTTCGACCACGTCTTCGTCTGCTTCGTCCTCGAACACCTCGCCGACCCGGTCGACGCGCTCATCCGGCTCCGCGGCCTGCTCAAGCCCGGCGGCACGATCACCGTCATCGAGGGTGACCACGGGTCCGCGTTCTTCCACCCGCACAGCGCCCGCGCCCAGGCCGTCGTCGACTGCCTCGTCGACCTGCAGGCCGCGGCGGGCGGCGACGCGCTGATCGGCCGCCGCCTCCAGCCGCTGCTCGAACAGGCCGGGTACGACGACGTACAGGTCGAGCCACGGACCGTGTACGCCGACCAGAACCTGCCGCACCTCGTCGACGGGTTCACCCGCAGGACGTTCGTCGCGATGGTCGAGTCGGTCCGCGAACGCGCGATCGCCGCCGGCCTGCTGACCGCCGCCGAGTGGGCCGCCGGCATCGCCGACCTGGAGAGGTCCGCGGCCCCCGGAGGCACCTTCCACTACGCGTTCTTCAAGGGAGTGGGCCGAAGATGATCGGCTTCCTGATCCTCGTCGCCGCGATCTGCCGGGCCCTGCACCGCAACCAGCGCCGCCAGCTCCGCCCGACGGTCGGCGGGGTCACCGATCGGGATCTGCAACGATTGGCGGACGATCTCAGGGCGTGTTCATGAACGCCTGGTAAACAAGGGAGATGGACCCGACTGAGCAGCTCGAGATCGAGACGAAGTACGACGTCGGCGACGACGTGATCGTGCCGGCGCTGCACGAACTGCCCGGCGTCGCGAGCGTCGCGCAACCGGTCGAGCTCGACCTGGAGGCGGTGTACTACGACACCGCCGACTACGACCTGGCCGCCCGCAAGGTCACGCTGCGGCGGCGGACCGGCGGCGAGGACGACGGCTGGCACGTGAAGTTCCCCGGGTCGGCCGGGCGGCTCGAGGTCCGGTTCCCGCTCGGGCGTTCGGTGCGCAGCGTCCCGCTCGCGGTCGTCCGCACGGTCCGGGTCCACGTGCGGGACCACAAGCTGGAGCCGGTGGTCACGTTGTCGACCCGGCGGGTGGTGCACCGGCTGCTCGACGCGGACGGTGCGGTGCTCGCGGAGCTGGCCGACGACCACGTGACCGCGACGGTCGTCGGCGCGGAGCCGGAGAGCTGGCGGGAGTGGGAGGTCGAGCTGGCCGGCGGCGACAACCTGCTGCTCGAGGACGCGGGCGAGCTGCTCCGGTCGGCCGGCGCTCGTCCGGCGAGCGGCCCGAGCAAGCTGGCCAGGGCACTCGGCGACCGGGTCCCGGCGCTCGAGGATGCGGTCCTGCCGAAGAAGCCGCGGACGTCGGACCTGTTCCGGGCGTACGCCGGCGCGCAGGTGCAGGCGATCCGGGAGCGGGACCCCGAGGTACGGCGGGACGTGCCGGACTCGATCCACAAGTTCCGGGTCGCGACGCGGCGGCTCCGGTCGGCGCTGGCGACGTACCGTCCGGTGATCGACCGCACCGTCGGCGACCAGCTGCGCGTCGAGCTGAAGTGGCTCGCCGGTGAGCTCGGCGTGGCGCGGGACGCCGAGGTCCAGCGCGAACACTTCGCGGCCGAGGTCGCGGAGCAGCCCGTCGAGCTGGTGATGGGCCGGGTCGCGGGCCGGATCGACGACCACCTGCGCCAGGTCTACCGAGAGGGTCGCACCGGCGCGCTGGCCGCGCTGGAGAGCCCGCGGTACTTCCGGCTGCTCGACGCCCTCGACGACCTGATCGCGAAGCCGCCGGTGATCGGCGACGACCGCAAGGCCGGCAAACAGATCGCCGACCTGCTCACCCACGACTACCGCCGGATGCGGAAGGCCGTACGCCGTTCCCAGCAGGCGGAGACCGTCGCGGAACAGGACCACGAGCTCCACGAGGTCCGCAAGGCCGCCAAGCGCCTCCGCTACGCCGCCGAGTCCGCCGTACCCGTCCTGGGCGACGCGGCCTCGGATCTGGCCGCCCGCGCCGAACAGGTCCAGGAGATCCTCGGCGAACACCAGGACTCGGTCGTCTCCCGGGAACTCCTCCACGCCCTCGCCCTCCAGGTCTACGCCGAAGGCGGCAACCCCTTCACCTACGGCCGCCTGCACGCCGCCGAGGAAGCCCGGGGCAACACCTCCCGCGAATCCTTCTACGACCTCTGGCCCACCCTCGAGTTCAAGCTCTAGCCGAAAACAGGAAACGGACCCGGCGGGAGGGTGCCGGGTCCGTTTCCTGGGGCGGGGGTGGGGCTGTCAGGCAGGTTCGCGTCGACTCAGCAGGGCCTGCCTGACAGGTCTTTCTAGTGCGCCACCGCCTTCTCGGCGCCGGCGCCGGTCAGGGAGCGGACCTCCATCTCGGCGAACTTGTCGACGTCGACCGGCTCCTTGCTGGTGATCGTGCCCAGCCAGCCGAGGACGAACGCGAGCGGGATCGAGACGATGCCCGGGTTGTCCAGCGGGAACCAGTGGAAGTCGATCCCGGTGTCGGTGATCATCGACAGGCTCGCGCCGGTCTTCTTGTCCACCTTGCCGGAGACGACCGGGCTGAAGACGATCAGGATGATCGTCGAGGCCAGGCCGCCGTAGATGCTCCAGAGCGCACCGCGGGTGTTGAACCGGCGCCAGAACAGCGAGTACAGGATCGTCGGCAGGTTCGCACTCGCCGCGACCGCGAACGCGAGGGCCACCAGGAACGCGATGTTCTGCCCGTTCGCGAAGATCCCGCCGATGATCGCGACGATGCCGATCACGACCGCGGTCAGCCGCGCCACCCGGACCTCGCCGTCGCCGCTGATCTGGCCCTTCTTGATGATCTGGCCGTAGATGTCGTGCGCGAACGACGTACTCGCGGTGATCGTCAGCCCGGCCACCACCGCGAGGATCGTGGCGAAGGCGACCGCGGAGATGACGCCGAGCAGGACCTCGCCGCCGAGTTCGTAGGCGAGCAGCGGGGCGGCGGAGTTCGCCTTGCCGGGGGCCGCCTTGATCCGGTCCGGTCCGACGATCGCGGCCGCGCCGTACCCGAGCACCAGCGTGAACAGGTAGAACACGCCGATGATCCAGATCGCCCAGCTGACGCTGCGCCGGGCCTCCTTGGAGTCCGGCACCGTGTAGAACCGCATCAGCACGTGCGGCAGGCCGGCGGTACCCAGTACCAGGGCGAGCGCGAGCGAGATGAAGTCCAGCTTGGTGACGCCGGTCAGGCCGTACTGCAGACCCGGGCTCAGCAGCTTCTCGCCGGCCGCCGGGCTCTTGTCGACCGCCGCACCGAGCAGGCCGGACAGGTTGAAGGTGTACTTCGCGAGCACCCAGAGCGTCATGATCCCGGCGCCGATGACCAGCAGGACGGCCTTGACGATCTGTACCCAGGTGGTGCCCTTCATCCCGCCGACGAGCACGTAGGTGATCATCAGGATGCCGACCACGGCGATCACGATGCTCTGCCCGGCACGCCCGGACACCCCGAGGAGCAGCGCAACAAGACCCCCGGCGCCTGCCATCTGCGCCAGCAGGTAGAAGAAGCAGACGCCGAGGGTCGAGATCGCGGCCGCCATCCGGATCGGCCGCTGCTTGAGGCGGAACGACAGTACGTCGGCCATCGTGAACCGGCCGGTGTTCCGGATCAGCTCGGCGACCAGCAGCAGCGCGACAAGCCACGCCACCAGGAAGCCGATCGAGTACAGGAAGCCGTCGTACCCGTTCAGCGCGATCGCGCCGGCGATGCCGAGGAACGACGCCGCGGACAGGTAGTCGCCGGAGATCGCGATACCGTTCTGCGGACCGGTGAAGTTCCGGCCGCCGGCGTAGAAGTCCGCGGCGGTCTTGTTGTTCCGGGAGGCCCGGAACACGATCGCCAGCGTGGCCAGCACGAACAGCGCGAAGATCAGGATGTTCACGGTCGGGTTGCCGACAGTTGCCAGCGGCAACATCAACGGGGCGGTCACTGCGGTGCTCCCTCGATCTGGTGGCGCAGCTTCTCGGCGTCCGGGTCGATCCGGCGGTCCGCCCAGCGGACGTAGATCATCGTGATCGCGAACGTCGACACGAACTGGCCGAGGCCGAACAGCAGCGCGACGGTGATGTTGCCGCCGATCTTGTGCGACATGAAGCCGTGCGCGTAGTCGGCGAGCAGGACGTAGACGAAGTACCAGACCAGGAACAGCGCGGTCATCGGGAACACGAAGCGCCGGAACCGGCGACGTAACTCGGAGAAGTCCGGTGAGATCTGGACATCCCGGTACGTGGTCAGCTCCGGATCGCGAGTGGACTCGCTCATCGCGGGACCTCCAAGGGGGATCACGCCGGGCGGTATCGAGCCGGCTGCCCCGTACTGTGGCCTGGCTCACGCCCGGCCCGACAGCACCGGCGCGCACCGGTCGCTCAGCGGAGCAGACCAGTCGACCGGTGGATCACCGCGCTGCGACGAACGGTAGGAACAGCACGACGAGCGGTCAGCGCGACGGGAGACCGCGATCGACGTCGACCGCCTCGGGGGTGTGCAGGCGGACCATGCTGCGGGCGGTGCCGGCCGGGATCCTGTCCGGGGTGAGCTTCGAGACCACGATGACGGTGAGGAACGCGAGCGGCATCGTCCACGCCGCCGGTTGACCGACGAGCGCCCGCGGCCAGCCGCCCTGCGGACCGCCGGACACGTTCACCAGGGCGGCGGCGCTGGCCGCGATCCCGCCGACGACCAGCCCGGCCGCGGCACCGGTCGTCGACATCCGCCGCCACCAGATCCCGAGCACCAGCAACGGGCAGAACGTCGACGACGCGAGCGCGAACGCCAGCCCGACGGTGTCCGCGAGACTCAGCGCGCCGGTGACCGTGAACGCCAGGTACGGCACGATCATCGCGATCAGCGCCGCGATCCGGAAGCTGTTCACCGCGACGTAGTCCCCGCCGGTCCACCGGTGCAGCCGGCTGCGCAGCAGGTCCTGGTCGATCACGCCGGCGATCGCGACGGTCAACCCCGACGACGTCGACAGGAACGCCGCGAACGCGCCCGCCGCGACCAGCGCACCGAGCAGATCCCCTGCGGTGCCAGGGAAAACCCGCCCGGGCAGCTCGAGTACGACGGTGTCCCCGCCGGTGCTCACCAGGTCCGGCGCGAACGTCCGCCCGAGCACGGCGTACATCGGCGGGAACAGGTAGAACAGGCCGAGCAAGGCCAGCACGACCACCGTGGTACGCCGGGCCGCACGACCGTCGGGGTTGGTGTAGAAGCGCACCAGGACGTGTGGGAGGCCCATCGTCCCGAAACAAAGGGCCAGGAGCAACGAGTACGTCGCGTACAGCGGGTGGTCGCGCCCGCCCGCGCGGGACAGCGGCTCGGCCCACGCCGCGGCGGCGCCGTGCAGTGAATCGAGGACACCTGTCGGCTGGTGCCAGACGAGCAGGATGACGAAGATCGGTGCGGCGAGCGCGGTCAGCTTGAGCCAGTACTGGAAAGCCTGCACGAACGTGATCGAGCGCATCCCGCCGGCGGCGACGTTGATCACGACGATCACCGTGACGACCGCGGCCCCGACCTGGGGCGGCGCGCCGGTCACGGTCTGGACGGCCAGGCCCGCACCTTGCAGCTGGGGCAGGAGGTACAGCGTCCCGATGCCGACCACCAGCCCGGCGCAGATCCGTCGTACGGCGGCGGACTCGAAGCGGGTCTCGGCGAAGTCCGGCAACGTGTAGGCGCCGGACCTACGCAGCGGGGCGGCCACCAGAACCAGCAGCATGAGGTAGCCGACGGTGTAGCCGACGGAGAACCACAGCATGTCGGCGCCGTTCACCAGTACGAGCCCTGCGACGCCCAGGAACGACGCGGCGGACAGGTACTCGCCGCTGATCGCGGAGGCGTTCCAGCGTGGTGAGACCGCGCGGCTGGCGACGTAGAAGTCGCTGGTGGTCCGTGAGATCCGTAGACCGAACAGGCCGATCCCGATCGTGGCCACGACTACCAGGCTGATCGCGGTCACGCTGAGCGCGGGGGACATCTACTGCCGTCCTACGAACTCGGTGAACTCCGTCTCGATCCGCTCAGCGTTACGGACGTAGATGCGGGCCGCTGTGTACACCACGGGGTACACGAGGATGCCCAGGATCACCCAGGGCAGCGGGAGGCCCAGTACGGAGAGGGTGCGCGTGGGAGGGACCAGCCAGAACAGCAACGGGATGCTGCCCAGGATGAGCAGCACGCCGCCGATGACCGCCAGCGTCAGCCGCAGCTGGGACTGCACCAGCGACTGCATGTAGACCTCACCGAGCCGGGTCTGCTCGTCGATCTCACGGGTGCCTGTGGGAGTCAGCGGACGGCGTGCAGCGCTTGCTCGCGGGCTCGTGACGCGGACCCGCTTCGGTCCTTCAGGGGTACTCATCGTGAGCGGACCAGGAGGTCACGGAGCTCGCGGGTGTGCCGTCGGCTGACCGGGAGCCAGTCGTCGCCGACCCGGACCGAACAGCGGCCGCCGTCCACCCGCATCTCGTCCACGTGCTGCAGAGCGACCAGGGTGCTCCGGTGGATCCGGGTGAAGCCCGCGTCGCGCCAGCGCTCCTCCAGCGTGCTCAGCGGGATGCGTACGAGATGGGAGTTCTGGCCGGTGTGCAGGCGCGCGTAGTCACCCTGGGCCTCGACGTACCGCACCGTGGAGCGCTGGACGAACCGGGTAATACCGGCCAGCTCGACCGGGATCACCTCGTCATCCGTCTCGTCAGGGGTCTGCAGCGCGGCCGGAGCGCCCTGGGTGACGACCCGGCGTACGGCCTCCGCCAGCCGCTCCTGCCGGACCGGCTTCATCACGTAGTCGGTCGCCTCGAGGTCGAACGCCGCGACCGCGTGCTCGTCGTACGCCGTGACGAAGACGATCTGCGGGCGGCTGGCGAACTTGGACAGCACCCGCGCCAGGTCGATGCCGTCCAGTCCGGGCATCTTGATGTCGCAGAACACCACGTCCAGGTCGGTCGCCTGCAGGATCTTCAGCGCGTCCGGGCCGTTCGCGGCGGTCCGGATCTCCCCGATCCGCGGGTCCTGGCCCAGCAGGTACACCAGTTCGGCCAGCGCAGGCTCCTCGTCGTCCGCAACCAGCGCGCGCAGTGGAGTCTCCGCCATGCTGCGAACACTAGCTCCTACGACAGCATGTGAGGCAGATGGTCGGGCGGGTGCTCCCAGCGCAGGCGATGCGCGCCGTAGCCGGCCGCATGTACGCCGTCGTGCCCGCGCGGGCGCCGGCAGAAGTAGTACGGCGAGTACAGGTCCTTGCAGGAGTCGTCGTAACTCGTGTAGGCGAACTCGAGGTCCAGCCGGTTGTCATTCGCCATGCAACCTCGTCCCCAGCAGGACTCGCCCCGGCGGGAACGGTACGTGTCCCGCTCCCGCCGGGCGGCCCGGCTACTTGATCAGTCCGTGCGGGTCCAGCACGTACTTGCGCGCCGCGCCCTGGTCGAACTCGGCGTACCCCTGGGGTGCCTGGTCCAGCGAGATGACCGTCGCGTTCACGTTCTTCGCGATCTGCGTCCGGTCGTGCAGGATCGCCTGCATGAGCTGACGGTTGTACCGCATCACCGGGCACTGCCCGGTCGTGAACGCCAGCGACTTCGCCCAGCCGAGGCCGAGCCGGATCGACAGCGAACCGGTCTTCGCCGCTTCGTCGCCGGCGCCCGGGTCACCGGTGACGTACAGCCCCGGGATGCCGACCGCACCACCGGCCCGGGTGACGTCCATGACCGTGTTCAGCACCGTCGCCGGCCGCTCGGCCTTCGCGTCGCTGCCGTGGCCGTGCGCCTCGAAGCCGACCGCGTCGATCGCGCAGTCCACCTCGGGCGTCCCGAGGAGCTGCTCGATCTGGTCCTTCGGGTCGCCCTGCGACACGTCGATCGCCTCGCAACCGAAACTGCGGGCCTGGTCGAGCCTTTCCTTCTGCAGGTCGGCCACCAGGACGACGGCGGCGCCGAGCAGGAACGCCGCGGTGGCCGCGGCCAGCCCGACCGGACCCGCACCCGCGACGTAGACGGTCGACCCGGTGGTCACGCCGGCGGTGATCGCGCCGTGGTACCCGGTCGGGAAGATGTCCGCCAGCATTGCCAGGTCGCGGATCTTCTCCAGCGCCTGCGCCTTGTCGGGGAACCGCAGCAGGTTCCAGTCGGCGTACGGCACCAGCGCGTACTCCGCCTGGCCGCCGACCCAGCCGCCCATGTCGACGTAGCCGTACGCCGACCCCGGCCGGTCCGGGTTCACGTTCAGGCAGACGCCGGTCTTGCCCTCCTTGCAGTTCACGCACCGCCCGCAGGCGATGTTGAACGGCACCGACACCAGGTCGCCGACCTTGATGAACTCGACGTCCCGGCCGACCTCGACCACCTCACCGGTGATCTCGTGACCGAGTGCGAGCCCGGCCGGCGCCGTGGTCCGGCCGCGGACCATGTGCTGGTCGCTCCCGCAGATGTTGGTCGCGACCACCTTCAGGATCGCGCCGTGCGGGATCTGCCGGCCGACGTTCGCCGGGTTGACGCCCGGCCCGTCCTTGAGTTCCAGGGTCGGGTAGTCGATGCTCTCGACCGCCACGGATCCTGGCCCCTTGTAGATGACTGCCCTGTTTCCTGGCACGAGTCGTGCTCCTCTCCAGGGTTTCCCACCGCGCACGGTGGGACGTGCGCTGTCGCAGGCCGAGATCGCCGCTGGGAGAGAAGGCGATCCGGTCGTCGCCTGCCCCGGTCGATGTCATCTCCGGGATGCTGCCGACGCTAGTCCGCACTGTCCGCACCGTCAACGAAACAAGGGGTTCCTACGGTGTGGCGTGCACACCCGAGGAGTACTTCGGGATCCTGAAAGTCACCTTGGTCCCGGCGTCCAGGGCGGTCTCCACGATCAGCCCGTACGTGTCGCCGTACACCTGGCGGAGCCGGGCGTCGACGTTGCCGAGGCCGACGGAGTCGCTGCTGGAGACGCCGGACAGGGCCGCCCGGATCACCTCCGGGTCGCTGCCGGCGCCGTCGTCCTCGACGCTGATCTCCGCCTCGTTGATCCGGTCGCGGGCACGGATCGTGATGTTGCCGACCCCCGTCGTACCTTCCAGACCGTGCCGTACGGCGTTCTCCACGAGCGGCTGGACCACCAGGAACGGGACGACCACCGGCAGCACCTCAGGAGCGATCTGCAGCGACACCTTGAGCCGCTCGCCGAAACGGGCCTGTTCCAGCACCAGGTAGCGCTCTACGTTGCGCAGTTCGTCCGCCAGCGTGGTGTACTCGCCCCCGCGACGCAGTGCGTACCGGGAGAAGTCGGCGAACTCCAGCAGTAGCTCACGCGCCCGCTCCGGGTCTGTGCGGACGAACGACGCTATCGCCGCGAGAGCGTTGTAGATGAAGTGCGGGCTGATCTGGGCACGCAGAGCCCGCAGCTCGGCCTCCATCGCGCGTGTCCGTTCCTTGTTGAGCTCTGCCAGCTCCACCTGGCCCGAAACCCAGCGTGCGACCTCGTCCGTCGCTCTGACGAGCGCAGCCGACGTGTTGTTGCTGTACGCGACCAGCACCGCGACAACCCGTTCCTCGGTGACGATCGGAGCGACCACCGCCGTACGGATCGGGCACTGCGGGTCCCCACAGGCCACGTCGTGGGCGCCCAGCACGGCGGTACGGCCCGAGCGGAGCGTCGGGGCGGACAGCTCCTTGGCGTCACGGCGGTGGTTGCTCTCGTACGGGCCGCCGACACCGTCCCAGGCCAGTACGCCGGACGCGTCGCAGATCGCGATGGCCGCCGTACCCAGGAGGTCCCGGAGGTGCCGGCTGGCCTTACCGGCCGCGGCGGGGGTCAGGCCTTCGCGCAGGTGCGGGCTGGCCAACGAGGCGGTATGCAGGGTCGCGTACGTCGCCTTGTCGGCCGGAGTCCCGAAATGCTTCCGCCGGCGCGTGAACACCCCCTGACGGTAGCCGGTCAGCCCTCCGCGCGCGGCCTGAACGCCTCCAGGGCCTCCGTGTCGGAGTACGTGTGCAGCAGGTACTCCTCGACCCACTCGGTCCGGCCGGGGTACGCCGACTCGCTGACGATCCGCTCAGCCGCCTTCGCCGCGTCAATGGGTGTGTAGCGCAGTTGTACGCCGTTCTCGGACAAGAGCGCCCAGGTGGGACCAGGAGCGCCGTACGGCATCCCCACGCTGCCCGCGTTCACCACCTGCCGCCGGTCGACCTGCCGGACGTACGGCATGTGCGTGTGCCCGCAAACGACAGTCCTGACCTCGTCAGGCAGTCCGGAGAACACCTGCGCCCACCGGGAGATCGGGCTGTCCACCAGCACCATCTCTACGTCGTCCCGTGGCGTGGCGTGGCAGAACAGCACGTCCCCGATCGTCACCGTCAACGGCAGCCCCGCCAGCAGCTCCACCTGATCCGGCCGCAACTGCTCGGCCGCCCACGGAGACACCGCGTCCGGCGGCTCCTCGTCGTACGTCCCGCGAACCATCTCCACCAGCTCGCGGTCTGCGTTGCCCCGCACCCACACCACCCGATCACCCAGGCCCGTCAGTACGTCCAACGTCTCCACAGGCATCGGCCCACTGACAATGTCACCCGCCAGCACGACGGCGTCAGCCCCCTGCACCTCAGGCTCGGCCAACACAGCCTCCAGCGCAGGCAGCACCCCATGGACATCCGCAAGCACAGCAATCCGCTCCATACGGACCAGTCTGCTGCCCAACCACGCCAGAGGACTGCTTGGTTTGCTCAGGGCAGATCAGGCGCCGATCTGCAGCTCACCCTTGGCGAGAGGCGTTGCGCGTTCGCAGGCTCCGGTCGTGATCGTGCAGCGGACTATGGCGGCCGGCGTGCCTTCGCCGTCGTCGGCGAGCAGCAGGAGGTGCTGGTCGTCCTCCGGAACGGTCTGCCGGAAGACACCGCTCCACTCATGGATCAGGTTGCCGGTCTTGGCGTCCAGCGCGGCCGCAACGCCCTGGCCGTAGCCGTCCTCGTACTTCGGGCCGGCGATGACCGTGGCGGCGTTCGGGGTGAAGCCCCCGATGATGTAGTCGCAGGTGCGCCAGAGCCGCGTCCCGGCCGGCACCGTCAGCAGGCTGCTGCAGCTGTTCTGGTTCGCCAGGGTGGTCAGGGAGCCGGCCGTGTCGATGCTGGAGACGGCCATCGCGGACGGGATCGCCTTCAGCTGGGTGGCCGTCGAGTCGCCCGGCGTCCACTCGTAGAGAGTGGTCGTCCCGTCCTGTGTCGTCGACGCGTCGAAGTACACCTTGCCGTTGGTGTAGCCGCGGAGCGTGGCGTTCCAGACACCGGGCACCTGGAGCTTCTGGATGTCCTGCGTCTTGGCGTCCTCGGCGTACACGGTCGCGCCGGCGACCGCTTCGCCGGTGGACCTCAGCTTGCTGCCCAGGTACGCCGCTGCCGTGCCGTCGGCGGTGGTGAGGATCTGGGTGACGTCGGGGGTGTGGCGGACGATCTTGCCGTTGTCGTCGAACGTGAGCAGTTCGTTGCCGAAGCCCTTCGTGACCACGGCGAGCGAGGTGATGCCGAGCCGGGCGACCTGCTGGATGTCCGTCGTGCCGGGGATCGTGATGTCGTTGCCGGCGCCGCCGCGGATCGTGCGGCCGCTCAGGTACGCGACCTGCGGCGCCCGTCCCTGGGTGAGCTTCTTCAGGTCGATCTTCGTCTTGGGCCGGGTCGCGGACGTGCTGGTGGTCTGCGACGGTGTCGGCGTACTGCTGGGTGTGCCTGGGGTCGTCGCCGAGGGGATCGTCGCCGAGGGGGAGGTCGAGAGCGGGGCGGCTACGGCGCCTTCGGCGTTCGCCTGCGGGCCCTGGCGGTACGCCAGCGCTCCGCCGCCCGCCACGGCGGCTACGGCGACAGCTGCGACGAGGGCGGCCAACCCGCCGTTCGGCACGCGCATCGAAGATCTCCTTGCACAGTCGTGGTCTGGTCACGGTCGGTACGGACCGTGCGGCGGACCACGGTCGGAGCAGGGAGTCAGCCCCCGCTGTCGAGGACTGTGACGCCCGGAAATGCCGCTTTGTTCACTCCCGCGAACGGGTCGCAGGTCAGATCGAGCATAATTGCGCCATGGACCAGCCTGACCGGATCGGCCGGTACTCCCTGGTCCGCCGGGTGGGTGCCGGAGGTTTCGCGACCGTCTGGCTGGCCCGGGACGAACAGCTCGACGCCGAGGTCGCGGTCAAGATCCTGTCCGAGAACTGGGTCGAGGACGAGGACGTCCGCCGGCGGTTCCTGGCCGAGGGCCGGTTCCTGCGCAGGGTCGACTCGCTGTACGTCGTCGGCGTGCACGACATCGGCGAGGCCGACGACGGCCGCCCGTTCATGGTGCTCACCTACGCCGACGGGGGCACACTCGCGGACCGGATCAAGGCCGGCCCGCTCGAGTTCGGCGAGGCGGTCCGGATCATCACCCAGGTCGGCCGCGGCCTCAAGCACCTGCACGCCCGCGGCGTCCTGCACCGGGACGTGAAGCCGGCCAACGTGCTGTTCCGCTCCGACCCGAACGGCGACCGCGCGATGCTGTCCGACCTCGGGCTGGGCAAGTCCCTCGCCGAGGTCTCCCGGATCACCATGCCCGGCGGCACCCCGGCGTACGTCGCTCCCGAACAGGTGATGGGCGAACGCCTCGACCACCGCGCCGACCTGTACTCGCTCGGCGCCGTCGCGTACGCCGCGTTCACCGGCCAGGCGCCGCACGGGGTCGCCACGCTCGGCGCGGTGATGCAGATCGACAAGCCGCCGCCCTCGATGACCACCCTGCGCGCGGACATCCCGGACGCGATCGACGTCGTCGTACGGCGTGCCCTGGAGCCGGACCGGGACCAGCGCTGGCCGGACCTCGACAGCTTCCTCGACGCGCTGCGCGAGGCGCACACCACCGGCAAGGTCCCGGCGCGGCTGGTGCCGGCCGCCGAGATGCCCGCGCCGACCGGGACGACCGCCCCGGTCGACCAGGAGACGGCGTTGTCCAGCGCCAACGAGCCGACCGTCTCGGCGAAGCCGAAGCGCCGGCGGGCCGGGGTGATCACCGCGCTGGCGGCGGTGGTGCTGGCCGTGGGCGGTGGGTACGGCGGGTACGAGTACGTGCTGACCCGGCCGGTGAAGGTGGTCGATTCGCCTTTCTCGGTGGAGGTTCCGCGGTCGTGGGGGCAGAAAGCGGTCAACGATCAGACCTCACTGCTCGTCAGCTCGGACACCCGCGCGTGGCAGTCGAGCGCGAGCGTCGAGGGCGTGTACGTCGGGCTGGTGCAGGCGAACACACTGCCGCGCGCTGTCACTCCGCCGGACGGTTGTACGGCGGGCGGCCCGGATACCCAGGGCAATACGGTGACCTTTCAGCTCACCTGCGGCAGCGGCCCCGCGGTCGTCGAGCAGTACCGGCAGGAGAACGGCGTACAGGTGCACGTCCAGGTCCGGGCCGCCGACGCGAAGACCCGGACCGACGTACTGAACTCGGTGCGCTACACGGCGCCCTAGGGCACCAGCGAGGTCAACGACGAGATCGACGCCTTGTGCAGGCGCGGGATCACGTTGAGCGTCGCGGGATCGGACGAGTACAGGTACGACCCGGACTCGTAGACCAGGTAGGCCGTCCCGTTGTACTCCGTGATCCCCTCGGCCATGCTCGGCGCCCGGAAACAGCTCAGCGCCGCCGCGTCCAGGTCCTTCTGACCGCGCTTCACCACGTAGATGTTGCTGCGGTTACCTCGTCCGTACGACGTGCTGTAAATGAAGTGGTTGGCCGTCACGGTGACGCCCTGCGTCTTCGTCGGGATCTCCCACGCGCCGGACACCGTGGTCAGCGTGCCGTCGTCGGCGATCTTGTACTCGTACATCGTCCCGCGGCCGGTGTCGTTGAACGTCCCGGCGAACAGCGAGTCCCCGTAGCTCCCGATGAACGACGACCCGGCCACGTCGCGGGCGGTGCCGACCTGCGCGAGGTACGGCGTACCGGCGGCCTTCAACGCGTCCCGCAGTTCGGTGAGCCGGTACTTCCGGATGCTGCTGCCCTGACCGGACACGAACGCCCAGCCCTTGCTCACGGTGATCCCGCCGACATGTGACTCGGCGATCGCCACCACGCCGACCGTGGAACCTGTCGACGGGTCGATGCCGTAGATCTCGGAGTCGGCGCCCTCGCGGTACGCCGCGACCAGCAGCAGGTTCTTCCCGGAGCCGTCCCAGTTGTACCAAGTGCCGGCGCCTTGCGGGGTGTACGTGCTGAGGTTCGGGATGCTCGCGCTGTTGCTGAAGCGGGCGTCGTACTTGTAGGACGCGGACGGGCCGTCGTAGAACGTGGAGCCACCGCTGGTGGAGGTGTCGCAGCTGATGGCGGCGCTCGCCGGGAGCGCGGGCGTGAGGGCGGCGGCGGTGACGGCGAGGGCGATCGTGAGTCTGATCATGAGATCCTCTTCGGTTGGGCGGAAACCTACGAGAATTTCAGAGTAGGACGGAATTTATTGACACGGCTAGGTGAACTGGGCGTCGGTTCCGCGAACGGACGCCGTACGGTTGTCGCATGACCGATCTGTCAGCGGCGATCGACCGCGTTCTGCCCAGTGTCCGTGCCGACCTCGAGGACCTCATCCGGATCCCGTCGGTCAGTTACGAACCGGCCCGTGCGGCCGACGTCCAGCGGTCCGCCGAGGCGACCGCGCGGTTGTTCGAGGCCGAGGGCTTCACCGCGAAGATCGTCCGGGTGAACGACGGCGCGCCGGCCGTGATCGCGAAGAAGCCGGCACCGGCCGGCAAGCCGACCGTGCTGCTGTACGCCCACCACGACGTCCAGCCGACCGGCCCGGTCGAGCAGTGGACCTCCGACCCGTTCGAGCCGACCGAGCGCGACGACCGGCTGTATGGGCGCGGCGCGGCCGACGACAAGGCCGGGATCGCCGCGCACCTGGCCGCCGTACGGGCCTTCGGCAACGATCTGCCGGTGGGCGTGACGGTGTTCGTCGAGGGCGAGGAGGAGATCGGCTCGCCGACCCTGCTGCAGTTGCTCGACGAGTACGCCGAGGAGCTCGCCGCGGACGCGATCGTGATCGCCGACTCCGGCAACTGGGAGGTCGGGCGGCCGGCGCTGACGGTGTCGCTGCGCGGTCTGGTCGAGTCGTACGTGGAGGTTCGAACGCTTGAACACGCCGTCCACTCCGGGCTCTTCGGCGGCCCGATCCCGGACGCGCTGTCCGCGCTGTGCCGGCTGCTCGCGACGCTGCACGACGACAAGGGCGACGTCGCGGTCGACGGCCTGCACGCGTCCCGCGCCGCGGACGTCGTGTACCCGGAGCACCGGCTGCGCGCCGAGTCGTCCGTGCTCGACTCCGTCCGGCTGACCGGCTCGGGGTCGCTGGTCGACCGGCTGTGGACCCGGCCAGCGGTCGCCGTGGTCGGCATCGACGCGCCGTCGGTGGCCGAGGCCAGCAACACGTTGGTGCCGGTCGCTCGGGCCAAGGTCAGCCTGCGGGTCGCCCCCGGTGACGACGCCGTGAAGGCGAGTGCCGCGCTGCGTGACCACCTGGAGAACAATGCGCCGTGGGGTGCGCAGGTCACCGTGACCGAGGGCCAGACCGGCCAGCCGTGCAGCGTGAACGCCCGCGGCGCCGGCTACGAAGCAGCGCGTTCGGCGTTCCAGGAAGCCTGGGGCGTGGAGCCCGTGGACATGGGTATGGGCGGCTCGATCCCGTTCATCGCCGAGTTCCAGGAGGCCTTCCCGGCGGCCACCGTCCTGGTCACCGGCGTCGAGGATCCCGACACCCGCGCACACGGCATCGACGAGGGCCTGCACCTCGCCGAGTTCCGCAAGGTCTGCCTCGCCGAAGCGCTGCTGCTTCAGAACCTGGCAAACCAGAGCTGACCGGGCTTTCCGGCGACCCAGTGTTTGGCATAGGTTTCGGCGAGTGAAGATCGCAGTCGTACGGGAGACCAGGCCGGCCGAGCGCCGGGTCGCACTGGTGCCGGAACATGTGGCGAAACTGATCGAGCTCGGCTACGAGGTCGCGGTCGAGCCGGCCGCCGGTGAACGCGCGCTGTTCTCCGACGACCAGTACCGCGAGGCGGGCGCCGAGGTTGCCTGGGGCGCCGATCACGCCGCCACCGTGGTGGCCTCCGTCCAGCCGCTGGAACGCGAACGCCTGCAGCGGCTGCACGCCGGTACGGCGCTGATGTCGTTCCTGCCGACGAACCCGCCGGATGTGGTCCGCACCGCAACGCGGGCCAAGCTGACGGCGTTCGCGATGGAACTGATCCCGCGAATCTCCCGGGCCCAGTCGATGGACGCGCTGTCCTCACAGGCGCTCGTCGCCGGGTACCGGGCCGCGATCGTCGCCGCCGAACGGCTGCCGCGGTTCTTCCCGCTGAACATGACCGCGGCCGGCACCGTCCCGCCGGCCCAGGTCCTGGTCCTCGGCGCGGGCGTCGCCGGCCTGCAGGCGATCGCCACCTGCAAGCGCCTCGGCGCGGTGGTGAAGGCGTACGACGTCCGGACCGCCGCCGCCGAGGAGATCGCCTCGATGGGCGCCGTCCCGATCGAGCTCGAACTCGGCACCCTCGACGGCCCCGGCGGGTACGCCCGCGAGATGACCCCCGAACGCGCGCAACTCCAGCGCGAACTGCTCACGCCGTACGTCGCCGCGGCCGACGCGCTGATCACGACCGCCGCCGTACCGGGCCGGACCGCGCCGATGCTGGTCACCCGCTCGATGGTCGAGCAGATGAAGCCCGGCTCGGTCGTCGTCGACCTGGCGTCCGAGCAGGGCGGCAACGTCGAGGGCTCGGTCGCCGGTACCGAGCTCGCGATCGGCGACGCGCTCGTCTGGGGCGGCGCGAACGTCCCGTCGCAGATGGCCGGCCCGGCGTCCCGCCTGTACGGCCAGAACATCGCGAACCTGATCCGGTTGATGACGCGGAACGCCGCGTTCGACCCGGACTTCGAGGACGAGATCGTCCGCGGCTGCTGCGTGACCCACGACGGCAGCGTGCTGCACGAGCCGACCCGTGCCCTCCTGGAAGGACCCCAGGCATGAGTGAATCGATTGCGCTGCTGACGATCTTCGTCCTCGCGGCCTTCGTCGGCGTGGAGGTGATCAGCAAGGTCTCCTCGACGCTGCACACCCCGCTGATGTCCGGCGCGAACGCCATCCACGGCGTCATCCTGGTCGGCGCCATCATCGTCACCGGCGCCACCGATTCGGTGATCGTGATGATCGTCGGGCTGCTGGCCGTCGTACTGGCGACGGTCAACATGGTCGGCGGCTTCGTGGTCACCGACCGGATGCTGGAGATGTTCAAAGGTCCGGGGGCTCGCAAGAAGGAGCTGCACAAGTGATCCCCACCTGGGCCCAGATCGGGTATCTGGTCTCCGCGGTCTGCTTCATCGTCGCGCTGAAGGCGCTGTCGTCGCCGCGGAGCGCGCGAACCGGCAACCTGATCGGTGCCGCCGGTGCGGTGCTCGCGGTGCTGATCACGTTCGCGGCGTACAAGCCGCACCACCTGGCGCCGATACTGATCGCGCTGATCGTCGGCACCGTCGGCGGAGTGGTCGGCTCGCGGCGCGTGCAGATGACCCAGATGCCGCAGCTCGTTGCCTTGTTCAACGGTGTCGGCGGCGGCGCGGCCGCACTCGTGGCGCTGCTCGAGCTCGGCGAGGTGACCGCCGACGCGACCGTCGCGGCGATCGCCACCGCGTTCACGATCCTGGTCGGGGCGATCAGCTTCGCCGGCTCGGTGGTGACGTTCGCGAAGCTGCAGGAGCTGATGACGACCCGGCCGGTGACGTTCCCCGGCCTGCCGGTGCTGTTCGTCGCTTCGTTGCTGGGCGGCATCGCGCTCGGCGTCTGGCTGGTGTCGGACCCGCGCGTGTGGGTCGGCGTACTGCTCTGCCTCGTCGGCCTCGCGATCGGCGTGATGCTGGTGCTGCCGGTCGGCGGTGCCGACGTACCGATCGTCATCTCGTTGCTGAACGCCTTCACCGGTCTGACGGTGGCCGCGGGCGGTTACGTGCTCGGCAACACCCTGCTGCTGGTGGCCGGCACGCTCGTCGGCGCCGCCGGTACGTTGCTGACCAAACTGATGGCGGACGCGATGGGGCGGTCCGTCTTCAACATCCTCTTCGGCGCCGTCCGCGGCGGATCGACCCTCGGCGCCGGTACGGCGTCCGACCGGCCGGTGATCTCGGCCGGCCCGGAGGACGTCGCGATCCTGCTCGGGTACGCGAACAAGGTCATCATCGTGCCCGGGTACGGCCTGGCCGTCGCCCAGGCTCAGCACACGCTGCGTGACCTCGTCGAGGAACTGCACAGCCGCGGCGTGAAGGTCGACTACGCGATCCACCCGGTCGCCGGGCGGATGCCCGGTCACATGAACGTGCTGCTCGCCGAGGCCCAGGTCCCGTACGAGCAACTCCGCGAGATGGACGACATCAACGGCGACTTCAAGACCACCGACGTGGTCCTGGTCGTCGGCGCCAACGACGTCGTCAACCCCGCCGCCCGCAACACCCCGTCGGCCCCCATCTACGGCATGCCGATCCTGAACGCCGACGAGGCCCAACGCGTCATCTTCCTGAAACGCTCCATGCGCCCCGGCTTCGCCGGCATCGAGAACGAACTCCTCTACGACCCCAAGACCACCCTCCTCTTCGGCGACGCCCGAGACACCCTCACCAAACTCCTCGCCGCTCTGAAGACGGTCTAGCCACCCGCCGACGGCCCATCACCATCACGCACCCGCCCCACACTGCCCCGCCTTCAGCCGCCTGCCCACCGAGCCTTTCCGGAAAATTCCTGCCACCCAGCGCCCAAAAACTTCCGCAAAGCGCCCGAGGCCACACAGCAGGCGATCAGACGGCAGTCGACCGGGTGGCGCATCCGCCTGGCCGCCCCCGGCCAACGACCGCCCCCGGCCAGTGTCGTTCGTTGTCCGACGACGGTTCCCCCTGTTTGACTTTCCGTATCGAGAGGCCGGGCGGCGCACCCATTCCTCTCACCCTTCCCCGCACCAAGGAGAACCCTTTGCCCTGCTTTCCCGCACCCGTCTCCCGAGCCTGGGACTGGGGCTAATCCACCCACCCCCGCTGCGCCGCCCGAACCCCCAGTTCAAACCGCCCCGAAGCCCCCACCTGCTCACTGAGCTTCGCGACAATCCGTCGAACTGTTCGCATAGAGACCGCGAGCTTGCGGGCGACCTGCTCGTCGGTTGCGCCCTGAACAAGGAGCTTCAGCAGCTCGCCTTCCTGAGGCGTGACTCCGCGGGTCCTGCGTGGTGTCGAATCACCGAATGCGTCGTCTGCGTTCTCCCAATACTTCAGGAACATTTCCTCCGCGAGCCGTACCACGGTGCGGCTGTGGTGAACGACCGCGCCGACCGAGGTGTCGTCCGGGTCGATTCCCATTACCGCCGATTCGCCGTCGAAGATGAGTAACTTCATCGGCAGTGAGGGAGTGGTTCGCACCTTCGCGCCGTACTCGCTGAAGTAGAAGAAGTAACCTTCCTTGAACACACGATGCTTCATCTGTGTTTCGGCGACGAGATAGCGGGTTTCGACGCCTCGCTCGAGGAGAGGTTGATCCGGGCTTTGGTTGGGTTTCGCATCTGGGAAATCCCCATCGACATAGGGCAGCATCCCCCAGGCAGACTTGGTCGGACGGAACTGCTGCATCCGCTCGTACGCCAGCTCGCGGCCCTCGAAGACCTCGACATCGCGGGCTGTTCGCTCGGCCAAGAACTCGGTGTAATCGGCGACAAATTGCCCAGCGGTGAGCCTGTCGTGCTGCAGTTCGTCGGTGAGTGCATCAAGCTGCTTCTGCCGTTGAGTCGCGAGGCGCTCCAGGCCGACTGAGGGATGCAACGGGTACTCCTCGTCCCGCGTGTTCCACCGGGGGACGAGCAGCCCGAACTCTCGTAGGCGGCCGAGCTCGACAGTGACTGCTTCTTCGGGCAACTTCAGATACGCGCAGAGGTCTGAGAAGCGCGAGCGAAGGAGAAAGGACGGCTGTTCGAGCAGGACGCGGTAGACCGCAAGCGTGTCGCCGCTCACGCCAAGTGACTCGAACAAGCGCCTTACACCCAGCCGCGCTTCGCCGCGGCTACCCCGAGTTCGAACCTGCTGGCCGCGTCGAGGCGTTCGGAGAGGTTGGCGGTGATGCGGCGGGCGGTGCGGAGGGAGATGCCTAGGAGGCGGGCGACCTGCTCGTCCTTGGCGCCACCGGCGAGGAGACGCAGTACTTCGGACTCGTGAGGCGTCAGCGGCGTCTCGTCGTCGCGGTCGTCGGCGTCGAACATTTCCGTTGCCCGGGACCAGTACGCGTCGAACAACGCGAGAGCGACGGAGACGACTGCTGGTGTGCGGTGGATGACTGCGCCGGCGGTCGGGTTCTCGGGGTCCATCGGCATGATGGCGATTTGCTGGTCGAAGAGAATGAGACGCATTGGCAACGTAGGCGTTACCCGGATCTCCCCGCCGTGCCGATGGATCGTCTCTGCGTACTCCATCGCCTGCTTCGACGCAGTCATGCTCTGCAAGTAGACCGTGCGCATCCGAACGCCCCGGTCGAGAAGCTCCATGTCAGGGGAGCGCACTGACGTCGAGACTGAGTCGTCGAAATGAGCCGGCACGAGGCCCCAGGACGTTTCCTTGGTCTTCAGTGCGAGCTCCTCGATCCGACGCGATGCGTTCGCCCGTCCCTTGAGGATCTCGACGTCTCCGCTGCTCCGCGAGGTCAGCAACTCGTTGTACTGCTCGGCGATGATCTCGGCGGACGCTTCAGCCTCTTTCAGCTCGCCGAGCGCCTTGTTCAACTCGGTCCGGCGCCGTTCTGCCAGTCCGGTCAGCCCGACACGCGGGTGAACTGCGTGTTCGCCGTCCGGGTTGGTCCACGTCGGCACCAACAGTGCCAGCCGTCGGAGCTTGTCCAGCAGTTCCTGGACTTCGCTCGTCGAGCGATCTACTAGCGCTGCTATCTGCTCGGGCGTACTGTCTGGGTGGTTGAGAAGGGCGTGATAGACCGCGAAAGTGGCTTCGTCCACCCCCAGCGGCTCGAGCACGATCCCTCTCCTCCAGAAACTTGTCGGAACCGACCATATACAGAGTGCGTCGACATTGAGCACCAAATGGTGGTTCGGATTATTTCTGAAGGGACGATACGTGATCAAGAAGGTGCTGACGGTAGTCGGTGTCGCGGCGTTTCTCTTCGCGGCGGCGCCGACGGCCTCGTTCGCGACTCCGGATCAGCCCGACTGCGTGGGTCACGTCTGCTGGTAGACGCTGGTCTTCAGTCCAACCCGCGTCCCGTAGACTGCTCGTGTGGCTCGTGGCGATGGTCGGCTTACTCATGAACTCGACCCGCAGGATCTGGGTCCGCAGGACGCTTGTGGCGTCTTCGGGGTCTGGGCGCCGGGGGAAGAGGTTGCCAAACTGACGTACTTCGGGCTCTACGCCTTGCAGCATCGGGGGCAGGAGTCGGCGGGGATCGCGGTCAGTAACGGGAGCCAGATACTCGTCTACAAGGACATGGGGCTGGTCAGCCAGGCCTTCGACGAGGCGACGCTGGCTTCGCTCAAGGGGCACATCGCGATCGGTCACTGCCGGTACTCGACGACCGGGTCCAGCGTCTGGGCGAACGCGCAGCCGACGTTCCGCAGTACGGCGACCGGGTCGATCGCGCTCGGGCACAACGGCAACCTGACGAACACCAGCGAACTGGCCGCCAGTCTCGCCGGTGAGGGTGATCTGGATCTCGGTCTGGACGCCGAGGTCGACCACGCGAAGGCGAACGCCAAGCACGGCGCGTCGAGCGACACCGACATCCTGACCTCGATGCTGGCCGGTTACCCGGACCTCACCATCGAGGAGGCGGCCGCGAAGATCCTCCCGAAGGTCAAGGGTGCGTTCAGCCTGATCTTCATGGACGAGAACACGCTGTACGGCGCCCGTGACCCGCAGGGCATCCGCCCGCTGGTGCTGGGCCGGCTGGAGCGCGGCTGGGTGATCGCGAGCGAGACGGCGGCGCTGGACATCGTCGGCGCCTCGTTCATCCGCGAGGTGGAGCCCGGCGAGATCGTCGCGATCGACGCCGAGGGGCTGCGGTCGACGAAGTTCGCCGAGCCGGACCCGAAGGGCTGCCTGTTCGAGTTCGTGTACCTGGCCCGCCCGGACACCCAGATCTCCGGCCAGCGGATCTACTCGACCCGGGTCGAGATCGGCCGCAAGCTCGCCCAGGAGCACCCGGCCGAGGCCGACCTGGTGATCGCGACCCCGGAGTCCGGTACGCCGGGCGCGATCGGGTACGCCGAGGAGTCCGGCATCCCGTACGGCTCCGGCCTGGTCAAGAACGCGTACGTCGGCCGGACGTTCATCCAGCCGAGCCAGACGATCCGCCAGCTCGGCATCCGCCTGAAGCTGAACCCGCTCCGCGAGGTGATCGAGGGCAAGCGGCTGGTGGTCGTCGACGACACGATCGTCCGCGGCAACACCCAGCGTGCCGTGATCAGGATGCTGCGCGAGGCCGGCGCGAAGGAGATCCACGTCCGGATCACCGCGCCGCCGGTGAAGTGGCCGTGCTTCTACGGAATCGACTTCGCCAGCCGCGCCGAGCTGATCGCGAACGGGCTGAACACCGAGGAGATCTGCCGTTCGCTCGGCGCCGACTCGCTCGGGTACATCAGCCTGGACGGGCTGGTCGAGGCGACCACCGTGCCGATGGACCGGCTGTGCCGCGCCTGCTTCGACGGTGTGTACCCGGTGGCGCTGCCGGATCCCGAGCAGCTCGGCAAGCACCTGCTCGAGGACCCGCTGCGCACCGACGCGGACGGACTCGCGACGGTGGCCGGTGGAGCCGGTGCCGCCGACGCCCTCAGCCGCCCGTAGTCCTAGTACGTACGGGACCCAGAGCCGCGACAGGAAGAGAAGAACAGTGAGCGAAGGCGCGAGCTACGCCGCCGCCGGGGTCGACATCGAGGCCGGTGACCGGGCCGTCGAGCTGATGAAGGAGTGGGTGGCGAAGGCGACCCGCCCGGAGGTGGTCGGCGGGCTCGGCGGGTTCGCCGGGCTGTTCGACGCGACCGCGCTGACGTCGTACCGGCGGCCGCTGCTGGCGACGTCGACGGACGGGATCGGGACCAAGGTCGCGATCGCGCAGAAGCTGGACAAGCACGACACGATCGGGTTCGACCTGGTCGGGATGGTCGTCGACGACCTGGTCGTGTGCGGCGCGGAGCCGCTGTTCATGACCGACTACATCTGCACCGGCAAGGTGGTGCCGGAGACGATCGCGCAGATCGTGAAGGGCATCGCGGAGGCGTGCGTCGAGGCCGGTACGGCGCTGGTCGGCGGCGAGACCGCCGAGCACCCGGGCCTGCTGGAGGCGGACGAGTACGACGTGGCCGGCGCCGCGACGGGTGTGGTCGAGGCCGACGAGGTGCTCGGCGCGGAGCGGGTGCGCGCGGGGGACGTCGTACTGGCGATGGCGTCGTCGGGGCTGCACTCGAACGGGTACAGCCTGGTGCGGCACGTGTTCTTCGACCGCGCGAAGTGGACGCTGGACCGAACCGTGCCGGAGCTGGGTACGTCGCTCGGCGAGGTGCTGCTGACGCCGACCCGGGTGTACGCGAAGCACTGCCTGGAGCTCATCCAGGAGCTGAACGACGGCGACGACAAGCCGCTGCACGCGATGTCGCACATCACCGGCGGCGGGTTCGCGGCGAACCTGGCGCGGGTGATCCCCGACCAGCTGTCGGTCCGGATCGACCGGTCGACGTGGACGCCGGCGCCGATCTTCGGGCTCGTCGGACTGCTCGGCGACGTACCGCTGCCGGAGCTCGAGAAGACGCTGAACATGGGTGCCGGCATGGTCGCCGTCCTGGACCCCTCGTCGGCAGACGCCGCGATCCAGGCGCTGGCGGCACGCGACATCCCCGCCTGGGTATGCGGCGAAGTCACCGCGACCGCAGGCGGCACCGTCACCCTCGAAGGCACGTACGCCAAGTAATCACCGCGCCACCTGCGAGCGGGTCCCGATCGGGCAGTCCGACGCCTCGGGCTGTCCGATCTGATGATCCTCCACAGGTGGTGCCGGTGTGTTGGAACACGTCGGGCGCACGGTGAACTGCTCAGCCACCCCGCGAGGGGCGCCTGAGCAGCTCAGCCGGGCTAATGCTTACCGACGGGGGTGGTAGTCGTCGGCGTCGTCTCCGTCGCCGTCGTTGTCACCGTTCGCAGAACGGTCGCCACCCTGGTCACCGGACAGCTCACGCTTGAGCTGGTCCAAGTCGGTGTCCCAGGTGCGGTACTTCAGGTCGCGTGCGACCTTCGTCTGCTTGGCCTTTGCACGGCCGCGCCCCATAGCGTCGACCCCCTCGCACAAGTCAACCGGGTACGCTGCGTGGCGCCCACGGATCAGTCGTCAGTAATCGTGGTTCAAGGATACCCGGAGCGGCGGATCGACACACGCACCGCCCCCTCGTCGGACCCCTCAGAGGTCCGATCACAGCATCGGCGAGGTGGGCCGATCCCCTCATCCCGGCCCACCTCGCCGCGTCCGGTCCCCGCTACTTGACCTCGCGACGTGAGCTTGCCCACAGTCCGACGACGGTCGGCAGGACGATCCAGACCGCCACCGCGGTCAGCGTCTCGGCGGCCATTCCGTGCAGGTCGCGCGCCGAGATCCGGCCCAGCGCGCCGAACACGTCGAGCCACTTCGCGTTGTCCTTGAACAGCGCCGGCCCGGCCAGCGACCAGGCGGTCGGCGCGATGAAGTAGATCAGGATCGCGACCGCGGTCTGCGGGACCACGGCACCGAACGCGGCACCCATCACGACGTTCAACGCGACGGTCAGGTACGCGCCGGCCAGCTGCCCGCCGAGCCCGGCGTACGACACCGTGTGATCGGTGCCCGCTCCGGTGACCGCGGTGGCCGCGAGGGTCAGTACGACGACCCCGGTCAGCACCACGGCGCTCAGCACGACCGCCGACACGAACTTCGCCAGCTGCACCCGCACCCGGCGCGGTGACAGCGTGAACGTGGTCAGCGCGGTCCGCTGGGTCCACTCCGAGGTCATCGTCATCACGCCGATGACCGGCAGCAACAGCATCACGCCGGTGATCGCGGCGCCCAGGAAGAAGTCGAAGCCGACCGGTCCGGAGGGCAGGTGGGTCAGCTGCCAGGCCAGCGCGGCCACCGCGATCAGCAGGATCGCGGCGATCAGTACCCGGCCGCTGCGGGTGTTCACGGACTTGCGGAGCTCGATCGTGACGAGCTTCAGGAAGGACTGGCCGCGGGCGGGCGGCAGGCTGGTCGCCACCTCGCTGCGGTGCTTGGCGTTCGTCTCCGGCGCGAGGTCGGTCACGGTGGTCATGAAAGTCTCCAGAAGGAAGAGGTGGTCAGGCGGCGACGGGGGTGGCGGTGAGCTGGAAGAACAGGTCCTCCAGGCCGGCGCCGTCGCTCTGCCGGAGCTCGAGAAGGATCTGACCGGCAGCGGCGGCGGCCCGCCCGACCTGCTCGGCGGTGGCGTCGACGCGCAGCGCGCCGTCGGCCGTCGGGTCGACCTGCAGGCCGGCGGCGGTGAGCGCCGTACGCAGCCCGGCCGGGTCGAGACCGCGGACCAGCGTTCCGGAACCGGCCAGCAGTTCGTCCAGCGAGCCGTTGGCGACGATCCGGCCGCCGCCGATCACGACCAGCCGGTCGACAGTCGCCTGGACCTCGCCGAGCAGATGGCTGGACAGGATCACGGTGCCGCCGCGGGCGGCGAAGTCCTGCAGCAGCCCGCGCATCCAGCGGATGCCCTCCGGGTCCATCCCGTTCGCGGGCTCGTCGAGGATCAGTACGGCGGGGTCGCCGAGCAGCGCGCCGGCGATGCCGAGCCGCTGCCGCATGCCCAGCGAGTACTGCCCGACGCGGCGCTTCGCGGCATGGCTCAGCCCGACCGCCTCGAGCATCTCGTCGACGCGGGCCTTCGGCACCCCGAGCAGGCTCGCGTTCAGCAGCAGCGTCTCGCGGCCGGTGCGGCCCGGGTGCTGTGCGGCGGCGTCGAGCATGACCCCGACGACGCGACCCGGGTTCGGCAGGTCGGCGTACCGTTTGCCGCTGATGGTGGCGGTGCCCGAGGTCGGCGGCGTCAGCCCGGTCAGCATCCGCAGCGTGGTGGACTTGCCGGCCCCGTTCGGCCCGAGGAAGCCGGTGATGCTGCCCGGCTGGACGGTGAACGAGACGTCCTGGACAGCCGTGGTGCTGCCGTAGCGCTTGGTCAGGTTCTCGACGGTGATCATGGCAACGAGTCAACCGCCGGAGACCCCTTCCGCACATCGGACGACCGGTTGCTCCGACCCCCTACGAAAGTCGCCGGTGCGGGCCCGGAACGTACCCGGAAGGGGGACGTGATCGCGTCGCCGGTCGAACTACAGTGACTGAATGCGACGGTTGCGCCGGTGGTACGCCTGGTGGGTCAGGCATGCCCCGCGCCTGCGCGACATCCTGTACGTCGGCTTCAGCCTGCTCACCATCGTCCTGCAGGCCGCGTCCGGTCCAGGGGGCTGGCACCCCAAGGACTGGTGGGTGCTGGCTGCCGGCATCGTGGCCTCGGTCGCGCTCTTCTGGCGCCGGCGCTTCCCGGTCACCGTCACCGCGATCACCGTGCTGGCAATGCTGACCGCGGCGATCTTCGTCCCGATGGGCCTGGCGCTGCTGACGTTGTCGATCCGCCGCCGCGACTACGCACTGGCGATCCTCGGAGTCGCGGCGTACGCCGCCTATGTGCTGAACAGCTGGGGCAACCGGAACCAGATCTGGGTGTCGACGTTCACCGGCCCGTTCCTGGTCGGCACCTGGATCGCGATCGGTGCGTACGTCGGTGCCCGCCGCGACCTGATGGCGTCGCTGCGGGACCGCGCCGAGCGGGCCGAGGCGGAACGCGAGCTGCGCAGCGAGCAGGCCCGGCTCGGCGAGCGCTCCCGGATCGCCCAGGAGATGCACGACGTGCTGGCCCACAAGGTCTCGCTGATCGCCCTGCACGCCGGCGGCCTCGAGGTGAATCCGGCCGTCGGCGCGGAAAAGGTCGAGGGCTCAGCCCGGCTGATCCGCGAGACCGCCCGGCAGGCGATGGAGGACCTCCGCGAGGTCCTCGGCGTACTGCGGACCGACGTGAGCGTGGCGGGCGCCGACCTCGCCCCGGTGCCGAGGGCCTCCGACCTGGAGCGGCTGATCAGCGCGTCCCGGGACGCCGGCGTGACCGTGGGGTACGACGGCGCGCTGCCGGACGACGTACCGGTGGCGCTCGGCCGGACGGTCTACCGGGTCGTGCAGGAGTCGCTGACCAACGTGCACAAGCACGCCCGCGGCGCCGCGACCGACGTACAGGTGCACGGTTCCCGGGGGCGCGGCGTGACGGTCCGGGTGACGAACGTACGGCCGGTGGCGGCCGGTTCGCTGCTGCCCGGAGCCGGCGCCGGGCTGGTCGGCCTGCGCGAGCGGGTGGAGCTGAACGGTGGCAGGTTGTCCACAGGGCCGACCACCGACGGCGGCTGGCGGGTCGAGGCGTGGATACCGTGGGACGACCATCGGCAGGACAGCGAGCCGGTGCTCGTGGACGAGGGAGAACGATGACGCGGCTGCTGATCGTGGACGACGAGGCGCTGGTGCGGGCCGGGCTGAAGATGATCCTCGAGTCCGACGAGGAGCTCGAGGTGGTCGCCGAGGCCGAGGACGGCGCGGACGCTGCGGCGATGGTCAAGGAGCACCGGCCGGACGTCGTACTGATGGACATCCGGATGCCGCGGCTGGACGGTCTGGCCGCGACCCGCGAGGTGCAGGCGCTGCCGGAGCCGCCGAAGATCGTCGTACTGACGACCTTCGACCTCGACGACTACGTGTTCCGGGCGTTGCAGGCCGGGGCGAGCGGGTTCCTGTTGAAGGACACCCCGCCCCGGGAGTTGGTGCAGGCGATCAAGGTGGTGGCGGCCGGAGACGCGATGCTCTCGCCGGCGGTGACCCGGCGGCTGATCGGGCACTTCGCCGGGGACCCGCGCGCGGACCGGCGGCGTACGGCGCAGGAGCGGATCAGCAGGCTCACCGAACGCGAGCGGGAGGTCCTGGTCGAGGTCGGCCGCGGCCTGCAGAACGCCGACATCGGCCGGAAGCTGTTCATGAGCGAGGCCACCGTGAAGGCCCACGTTTCCCGGGCCCTGGTGAAGCTGGACGCGAGCAACCGCGTCCAGGTGGCGATCCTGGCCTACGAGGCAGGACTCCTGGACGGCTAGGCCCGAGGCCAGGACAAAGGAAACCGGCCCGGGGCCGTCGGAGGGGTGGGGGCGACGGCCCGGACCGGTTTCGAAGTCAGCGTTCCTGGGGGGAGTGGACGCTGACGACCGGCGGCGCCCAGGGGGAAGGACGGCCGCCGGTCAGGACTCAGACCCGGCCGAAGCTGACGGCGCTGGTCCAGATCTTCGACTTCGCCACCGGACGTCCCGGCTTCGAGGCCTGCCACAGCATGTTCCCGCCGGCGTAGATGCCGACGTGGTACACACCGCCGCCGCCGTTGTGGAAGAACACCAGGTCGCCCGGCTTGGCAGCGCCGCGGCTGATGTGCTTGGTCGCGGCGTACTGCTGACGCGACGTGCGGGGCAGCTTGTGCCCGGCGTACTTGTACACGTAGCCGGTGTAGCCGGAGCAGTCGAAGCCGCGGGTGCTGGTGCCGCCGTAGCGGTACGGCGTGCCCTTGAGCTTGGCTGCTTCCTTGAGCACCTTGGTCCGGAACGTGCCGACCGCGGCCGAGCCGGAACCGTGGTTGCCGTAGAGCACCTTGTGCTTCGCGGCCCAGGTCAGCCGGCCCCACGTCTTCTTGTCCGTGTAGCCGGTGGCCTTCAGGCCCCAGGACGTCTGGAACTTCTTCAGGATCCGGACGGTGCTGTTGCCGAAGTAGCCGTCCGGACCCAGGTGCAGGGCCTTCTGGACGTACTTCACGGTCGGGCCGGAGTCACCCTTCCGGAGCAGCGGCCGGCTCGGGATGCTCATGTGACCGCGCTGCTGAGCGGCGGTCATGGCGGCCGCGGACGCGGTCGCGGGGGTGGTGCTGACGCTCAGCGCGGCTCCACCACCGACAGCGAGACCGACCGTGAGGACGGCGGCCGCGGCGCGGGGCGCACCGGACTTGCTGGTCCTGCGGTGCTTCGCCAGGGTCCGGCCCGCGGGCCGGTCAGTACTGGACTCAGCGGAGTTGACGGCGCGCAGCAGCGACGTCCGTCGGGCAGTGACGGGCATGGTTGTCTCCCGACGCCTGTGAAGTTAGCTGTCGGGTTCGGGCTGGGATTCATAGCCCGGTCCGCTCCCGCGGACTTCACCCCAGGGTTTCGACCACTCACGGTCGAGACCCAACTTCCTGGGTCCCCCACCTCCGCCATTGGTATTCGAGGGGAGCACACGAGCCTGGCGGAGCTCGGCGTTGACTCGTGTGCGGTTCGTGTTGTTTACCGAACCGCCGACGACTGTATAACAGAACGATCACGGCGCAAACCCTCAGATCCACAAAGTCGTTGCTGAAAGGGCCTGAATCGGCTTCTGACGGATCAACAAGCCTGGGTGAACACCAGGTGTCCTGAGCGCGTCTGAGCGCGGCGCAGGCGGCACGTGAGGGTCTTGGTGTGACCTCAGTCACATTCAATGGTGGCTTTCTGTGACAACCGGCACAGAGGGTGGTCAGGGCACCCTAAAGTCCTTGCGTGTTCAGCTACTTCCGAGCAGCTCCTGGAAGCGTTCCAGGCCCACGTTTCCGCCGGAAAGCACCACTCCGACGCGCTCCGGCAGCCCGTGGATCCGGCCTGCCAGCAGCGCGGCCAGCGCACTCGCCCCGCTCGGCTCCAGGACGATCTTCAGCCGCTCGAACGCGAACGCCATCGCGGCCACGATCTCCGCGTCGCTGACCAGCTCGAACGACTCCACCAGTCGCCGGTTCACCGCGAACGTCAGCTCGCCGGGCATGGCGATCGCCTGCCCGTCCGCGATCGTCCGCGGTACGTCGATCTGTACCCGCTCGCCGGCCGCCAGCGAGCGGGCGTGGTCGTCGCCGGCCGCGGGCTCGACGCCGATCATCCGGATCCCCGGCGACAGCAGCGTCGCCGCGGTCGCGCAGCCGGCCATCAGGCCGCCGCCGCCGACCGGGACCAGCAGCGCGCCGAGATGGCCGACCTCCTCGATCAGCTCCAGCGCGACGGTCCCCTGGCCCGCCATCACGTCGTAGTGGTCGTACGGCGGGATCAGCGTCCGCCCGCGCTCCGCAGCGAGCTCCTGCGCCAGGGCGGTCCGGTCCTGCGTGTACCGGTCGTACGTCACCACCTCGGCGCCGTACCCGCGGGTCGCGGCCAGCTTCGTCGGCGGGGCGTCCTCAGGCATCAGGATCACCGCCGTCGTACCGGCCAGCCGGGCCGCCAGCGCGACCGCCTGCGCGTGGTTCCCCGACGAGTACGCCGCCACTCCGGCCGTGAGCTGCTCCGGGCCGAGCCGGCTGATCGCGTTGTACGCGCCGCGGAACTTGAAGGCGCCGATCCGTTGGAAGTTCTCCGCCTTCAGGAACACCCGCGTCCCGACCCGTTCGTCGAGCGTCCGCGAGGTGAGTACCGGCGTACGGTGCGCAACCCCGGCGAGCCGGTCGGCGGCGGCCTGCACATCTGTGAGACTCAGCCCAGTCATGGAAAGAAGTTAGAGCATGTCAAGGAGCGCCGGCCCGCTCCGTACTGATGGATGAAGGCGCCCGATCGGCGGGGGCCGGTCCCGAAGGAGACACCGTGAAGTACGTACTGGTCCTGAACGTCAACACCGAGGTTCTCGAGGCGCTGCCCGAGGCGGAGCAGCAGGCCATCGGTGCCGGTCACCAGAAGTTCATGGACACCATCAAGGCGTCCGGGGAGTTCGTCGGCACGCTGGCGCTGACGCAGCCGGCCGAGTCCGCGGTGGTCAAGGTGCGCAACGGCGTACCGGCGGTCACCGATGGGCCGTTCGTCGAGTCGAAGGAGTTCCTCGGCGGCCTCTACCTGATCGACGTGCCGTCCCGCGAGCGGGCGGCCGAGCTGGCCGCGATGATCCCGGACGCCGGCATCGAGGGCCTGGGGGTCGAGGTCCGCGGCGTGGTGTTCTCGGAAGGGCTCTGAGACGACCGAGGGGGTTCTCCGCGCAGCTGTGGAGAACCCCCTTGTTTTCTTGAGGTTTCAGTCGGTCTGGTCGTCGAGGTTCGCCTCGGCGGCGTTCTTCTTGATCGACTCGATCCCGTTCAGCGCGGAGGCCTTGGTCTTGTAGCTCTCGCTGCTGGTCGCGATCACCTCGCCGTTGCCGGCCTTCAAGCGGAACCGGAACTCGCCGGACTTGTCCTTGTACAGCTCGAACTTCCCCGCCATTCGATGTACCTCCATAGAGAGTGTTATCGCTCCGTGTCGGAGCGTAGTCCTCTCGCGCCGCAACGTGGCGTCAGACACACATCACTGGTCGAGTACGCCGCGGATCCCGGCGACCACCAGATCCACGCCGACCGCGTAGTACCGCTCCTGGGACGACGGGCAGACCAGCGCGCCCGCGGCCGAGGTGACCAGCGGGTACTGCGTCGGCGACAGCGCGCCGAGCGACGCCCGCTTGCGGCGCAGCGAGGCCTCGCGTGCCTCCGGGTCGCTCACCTCGCGGGCGATCGGGTCGGTGGTGACGAGCGCGATCAGCGAGCAGATCGACTGCCGGCCGATCTCCGCCGCGTCGTCGACCGCGAAGCCGCCCTCGACCAGTAGGCCAAGCGCCCGCTCGGCGAGCGCGAGACCCGGCTCGGCCACCAGGATCCGGGCCAGCGTCAGGTCCGCCAGTCGCGGGTGCGCGCGGAGCGCCGCCACGAACGCGCTCAGCAGCGCGTGCATCTGCTGGTCCCACGGCTCGTCGGTCGGCTCCGGCAGTACGACGTCCGCGAGCAGCCGGTCGCCCAGCGCGGCCAGCAGATCGTCCTTGTCCTTGAAGTGCCGGTACAGCGCCATCGGCGTGACGTCGTGCTGCGCGGCGAGCTTCCGGAACGAGACAGCGGCCGGTCCCTCGTCGTCGGCGATGGCCAGTGCGGTGTCGATGACCCGCACCGGGTCGAGCCGGCGGGCGGTCTCCTTGGTGATCACGTTGACAAGTCTACACCGTAGACCTACTGTCTACTCCGTAAGCTTACGCCGTATACATACGGTGTAGACCTGACTTCGAGTAATGAGGTACGGCGATGCGACGCAGTCCTTGGGCCACCCTGGCGGTGCTGGCCCTCGCGCAGTTCATCGTGGTGCTCGACGTGACGATCGTGAACGTCGCGCTGCCCCACATCCAGGCGGATCTGCACTTCTCCGCCGACTCCCTGCAGTGGGTGATCAACGCGTACACCCTGCTCTTCGGCGGCTTCCTGCTGCTCGGCGGGCGGATGGCCGACCTGCTCGGGCCGCGCCGGGTGTTCACCGCGGGCCTGCTGCTCTTCGGCGCGACTTCGCTGATCGCGGGGTTGTCCAACTCACCCGAATTCCTGATCGGGGCCCGGGCCGTCCAAGGTCTCGGCGGTGCTCTGCTCTCGCCGGCGGCGCTGGCCATCCTCACGATGACCTTCGCCCACGGCCGCGAACGCAACATCGCGATGGGCGTCTGGGGTGGCCTGGCCGGCCTCGGCGGGACGCTCGGCGTGGTAGCCGGCGGGGTCCTGGTGGACTCCCTGAGCTGGCAGTGGGTGTTCTTCGTGAACGTCCCGATCGTGCTCGCTCTGGTTGCCCTGATCCCGGTCTTCGTCCGGGACGTACGGCATTCGACGGGCCAACGCTCCTTCGACACACTCGGCGCCGTACTGGGCACTGCTGGGCTCATGGCTGTTGTGTACGGCGTAGTGCGCTCGGAGCCTTCCGGTTGGGGTTCTTTCGAGGTCATCGGCGTACTGACGGCCGGTGTCGTCCTGCTGGGCGCCTTTGTCCTGGTCGAATCGCGGTCCGCTTCACCGCTCGTCCCGCTGAGGTTGTTCCGGTCGCGGGCGCTGAGCGTCTCTGGTGCCTCGCTCGCGTTGAACGGGGCCGGGTTCCTGTCGATGTTCTTCCTGACCGCGATCTACCTGCAGCAGGTGCGCGGCGACAGTGCGCTCGAGGCCGGTGTCCACTTCCTGCCGATGGGTGGCGCGGCAATCGTCGGCGCGGTGCTCGCGTCGCAGTTGGTGCAGCGGCTCGGTACCCGTACGGTGCAGCTGGCCGGCGCGGTGCTGAGCGTCGGCGGTCTGCTCCTGCTCTCGCAGGCCGACGCCACGGGCAGCTACACGAGTCAGTTGCTCCCCGGCCTGATCATCTTCGGCTTCGGCATCATCGGCGTCGGCGTACCGGGTCAGATCAACGCGGTCTCCGAAGTACGTCCGGTCGAGGCGGGCGCCGCGTCGGGCGTGGTCAACGCGATGTACCAGGTCGGCGGCGCACTCGGGCTCGCGATCGTCACCACGCTGTCGATCACGCACACCACCAACGAGCTCACCCACGGCGCGACCCAGCTGCAGGCACTGCAGGCCGGCTACGAACGAGGCCTGCTCGCGGCCGCCGCCTTCGCGATCGCCAACGTCCTGCTGACCCTAGCGACCCCACAACTCCAGCCCACCCCAGAACAACTCACCGAAGCCACCGCCGCCGCCTGAAGTTGCCAATGGCAACCACCACGACCATCTCCTCCAGCCGGCTGCTGGACAAGTGGGGGAGCGCGCGGGCGCTTCACGGGGTGATCCCTGATGTTCGAGGGGCTCGCGGACGGGAGGGTTAGGGCAACGACCTTGTGAGGAGATGGTGATGTTCGTTGCGTTGGTGACTGCCGGGGTTATGGCGATGGGGCCCGGGGTTGTGCAGGGTGGGTTGGATGCGGTGCCGGCTGTTGGGGCGGTGGCTGAGGTACGGGACGGGGGGCGGGTCTGGCGGGGGACCAGTGGGGTTGCGGAGCTGGGGACTTCGCGGGCGGTTCCGGTGGCGGCGCGGTTCCGGGCCGGGAGTATCAGCAAGACGTTTGTTGCCACCGTCGTACTGCAACTTGCCGCCGAGGGACGGATGCGGCTGGACGACCCGGTCGAGCGGTGGCTGCCCGGTGTCGTGCCGAACGGCGAGAACATCACCGTGCGCCAGCTGCTCAACCACACCAGCGGGCTGTACGACTACAAGGACACCCTCGTGATGCCGCCGAACGCGGAGTTCTACACGTACCAGTACCGGACGTGGACGGCGGCCGAGCAGATCCAGCGGGCGCTCGCGCATCCGCCGGTGTTCGACAAGCCAGGGTCGCGGTACGACTACTCGAACACGAACTACCTGCTGCTCGGCGAGATCATCGAGAAGGTCACCGGGCAGACGTACGGCGAGCAGATCGAGCGTCGCCTGATCCGCCCGCTCGGGCTGCACGGTACGTCGATGCCCGGCACGTCGACGTACATCCGGGGAGCGCACCTGCACGGGTACGTGCCGAAGGACGGCGGGCTCATCGACTTCACCGAGATGAACCCGTCGCTGTTCGGTGCGTCCGGCGAGCTGATCTCGACCACGCACGACCTGAACCGGTTCTTCGCCGCGCTGCTCGGCGGACGGCTGCTCCCGGCACGGCTGCTCGACGAGATGAAGACGCCGGGCACCGAGGGCGGTACGTACGGGCTCGGGCTGTCGTGGCACGACACCTCCTGCAAGGTGCGGGTGTACGGCAACGACGGCGACGCGCTCGCGTACCAGGCGTACTCGTACGCCACCGAGGACACCCGGCGGCAGGTCACCGTTGCCGTCACGCCCGACTTCACGGCGAACCCGGACGCCGCCGTCGACGCTTTCGTGGACCGGGCGATCTGCCATTGAAATCCGGCACTGAAACCGGTCACCCGATGTGACATTGTCGGCGGGTCGGTTTGGTGATCGGGCGAAACGGCGACACTGGTATGGATGCTGTGCCGCCATCTCCCGAAGGGGTCCGGGACCTTGGAACTCGCCATGCTCGGTGCCGACGACTGGCCGATCGCCCGAGAGGTACGCCTCCGGGCCCTCAAGGACTCACCGTCGGCGTACATCGCCGACTACGAGGACGAGGTGACCGTCGGTGAGGACGGCTGGCGGGAGCGGTTCACCCGGATGCAGTGGGTCGTCGCCCGGGACACTGCCCGGATCGTCGGCATGGCAAGCTCCGTCCGGGTCGCCGGGCGCCCGGCGGACGAACGGCACATCGAGTCGGTCTGGGTGGACCCGCGGTACCGCCGCAACGGCGTACTGCGGGCCATCCTCGCCCAACTGGCCGCCGCCGAACCCGCCGTCACCGAATGGCGGGTCTGGGTCCTGGACACCAACACGGTCGCACGCCAGGTGTACGACCGCCTCGGCTTCAGCCCCACCGGCGAACGCCAACTCCTACCCGACGGCTCCGGCCGCCGCGAGATCCGCCTGCGATTCGGTTCGTAGCCCGTACCCGCAGGAGACCCAGTTGGTCAGCTTCAGCCGGCTCAACGCGTCTTCCTTGCGCTGCCGCGACGGGAGGTTGGCGAGCATCTTCTGCCAGTGCTCCTCGTCCTCCTGCCAGCTCTTGATGAAGTCCACACACAGTTCCGCGGAGATGCGGTTCGTCCACAGCGTCGCGGTCTCCAGCGATCGGACGACGTTCGGGAACTCGTCGATCGACGCCTCCGCTCGCCGCACGGCCGCGAGCGTGTCCCGAATGGTCTCCAGCCGGATGCCCTTGAAGCGATCCCAGTACGTCGTCTCCATCGCGATCCGCAGCTGCTCCTCGAAGGGCCTGCCCGGCTCGCTCTCGAACGCGGCGTAGAGCCCCTCGGCGAGCAGGTCGCCGAACTCCTCGCGGGCCGCGCGCTGCGGATCCTCGAACGGCCTGTACTGGAGCTGCCGGACCTCGCCGATCTTCGGGATCGCGCGGCGGGCGGCGTACCGGGCGAAGAAGAACCAGTCCTCGTTGTAGATGTCGGCGAAGAAGGACAGCTCCGGGCGCTGCAGGTCGACGCCGAGCACCGCGCCGCTGACGAACACGTCCTGGGGCGCGACCTTCCCGCGTGCGTGGCAGACCACCGAGTTGTCGGGAAACTCCCGGCTCGCCATCGACGCCACCGGGTGGCGGTCGAGGTACCCGGTCAGACGGTTGACGTCGGTGGACCTGAGGCGGCGGATGTCGTCGTCGACGAACAGGATCTTGTTCCAGCCGCGCAACCGCCCGTACAGCAGGCCGATGTTCCGTTTCGCGCTCAGGTCGCTGGACCGGTCGGCCGAGGCCTCCCGGAACCTCCGCGCCGACGTCTTCGGGGTGGGGCACGGCGGCCGGTAGTCCTCCGGTACCTGGATGACCAGCGCCTCGGCGTACAACGTGCTCTTCACTCGCTCGACGACCTTGTCCAGCAGCGCTTCACGGCTGCAGAGGATGACGAGTGGTACTCGGAGGTCGGCGGCCAGCGTGATCACGGGCTGCAGTTCGGCAGCCCGCCGTGCGGCCGGTACGACGATCGCGTCGAGCTTGGTGCTCGCCGACAGTCCCGCCGGCGCGGAGCCGTCGCACAACAGGTCGGCGTGCGACGCCCTGATTTGTCGGGATCGGCGGCTCATTCGGTGTCGTCCTCCGGTGACCATTCGAACAGTCGGTTCTCCTCGATCTCGAGGTCCGGCGTGACGGCCTCGCCGTTCACCACCGGGACGCGCATCAACAGACCGAAGACGCCGCCCGGGAACCGGTTGGCCAGGTACGTCTCGTTGCGCTCGCGGACCGCTTCGTCGGTGAGCGTCCGGACCGCGCCCAGGACGCCGCGGCTGTAGACACCGTTGCAGATCGTGATGGTCCGGCTGTGGTTGAACGGGTTGGGCAGCCGGGCGAGCAACGCGACGTCCTCGACCAGCTCGCGCGGCTTGTCACCCCGCCACGCGTCCTGCATCTGGTCCGCCTCGAGAGCGGCCCTCGACGGCGCATCGAACTCAGGGTCGATGTCCTTGCGGTCCTCCCACTGCGGCCGGTACTCCTGGCCGTCGCGGGACCGGAAGATCTCGCCGTCGGCCAGGTCCCGCACGGACATCTGCCGGATCGGCAGGTTGTCGAGCACCTTCAGCAGCCTGCTCGTGACCCGGTTCCAGGCGATGCCGCCGATCAGGATCAGGTGGCCGGACAAGTGGTCCGCGCTCACCTCGGACGGCAGCCGGTGCCGGACCCGGAGTTCCGGGTTGGACGCGCGGACGTGGCCCCACATCTCGATCAGTGCGTCGAGGTCGGCGTACCGGTAGAGCTTGGTGAAGTTCGGGTTGGTCAGCTCGGCGAGCGGCGTACGTCCTTCCTCCGGGATCTCCGGGCAGATGAGCGTGATCCGGCCGGACTCGAAGTCGAACGTGTAGGAGCCCCCGGAGGTGGGGGAGCCGGACGTCTGGTGGTGGCGGATGTCGTCGCGGAGGCCGGTGAGCTCGCGGTACAGGGCGGTGAAGCGTTCGCGTTCGGCGTTGTTGAGGTCCTGCTCGCGGGGGACGTGGTCACCGAGGACCGTCATCGCGAACAGCAGTGCGTACGAACGCAGCCGCTCCTCCGGGGGCAGCTTCGGGTTGGTCTGCGATTCCCAGGAACTGATCGTCGCCACCGCGACGCGGACCTCGCCGGTGCTCAACGCGTTCGACAGGTCCTTCTGGGTCAGTCGCTCGGATTCCCGAAGGTCCCGGAGTCGTCTGGCGAGTCGTACGGCCTCTGCAGTGGGGGCCACTCTCACTCCCGAAATGGTCGACCAACAGCGGGTGCGGCGGATCGGCTGATCGTACACCCGGCTCTACCCGACTTCACCGTGCCCCACTGTAGTGCGGCGTCCGAGGGTCGCTCGGGCGCCGTGCCGTCCGTGAACCGGCGGGGCATTCGGCAGGAGATCGCTCACCCATTGTTCCTGACAAACTTGGTGATTGACCGTAGTTACACCGTAGCTCTACCGTAGTACTGAAGTCGACCTGAAGCCAACTGAAGCCACGCCGAGTCGCGGGCAGAGGGGAGAAACCGAGGATCCGGACGGGGTGTTCGTTCAACCTGAGCAGGTGCCCGATGCGCAGATCATCAGTCGTGCCGACGATCGCCGCAGGCGATCTCGAGGTGATCGGGGCATTGGAATCGGGGAACTGGCGCACCGCACTGCGGACCCTCGGGACCGGCCCGGCCGGCGACGCGTACGTCGGCGCGAACCTGCGGACCGTCGCGCGCGCGATGGAGTTCCGCGCCGCTGGAGCGCACGGCCGCGCCTGGGACGCGCTCGGGATCGCGGCGGCCGGGATCGCGCGCCGGCAGCCCGGTGTACCGATGCAGCAGACCGACGGTACGGCCCGGCTGGCGCTGCCGCCCGAGCACGACGGACCGGCGTACCGGGTGATCAGGTTGATCTGGCGTGAGCAGAGTGAGCTAGCGCGGTTGCGCCGGCTGGCGGCGGACCGGCCGAGCGGGATACCGCAGGACCGGCACATCCTGGTGCTGGCGTTCGTCGAGTACCTGACCTGGCTGGAGTTGGACGGGGAGACGGGGCTGACCGAGCTGCCCGCCGATGGCGAGCAGGTCGTGGAACTGCGCGAGCGCCGCCGGGACGGGTACCTGCGGAGCGCGACCGATCTGCGGCACCTGCCATCGCCGCGGGCCGGATCGATGACGAAGACGGTCTGGGACCGCGCCGGCGGCTACCACGGTCTGCGCCGGCTGGCGTTGCTCGAGCTCGCCGAACGACCCGAACCGCCCTGGACCGATTCCTCCGCGCCGGCGAGCTGTCCGGCCCGGAGCGGTGCGCGGATGGCCTGGACGCTGGCTCGGGCCGCCTGACGCCTTTACCAGACGGGGCTGTGGTCTTAATCTTTTGGGATCGTCTCCATCCTCGGGATCGTTGACCTCGACAACGATGTCGCCGCGCGCGAAGGAGGGTCCGACCTGATGCTGACCCTTCGCACGGGGTCGGAGACCGACCTTCGGCTGACCCGGCCCACGGCCGCCGATCTGGTCCGGACGACCGAGCTCGCTCCCGGGCTCGCGGTCGGCATCGACCTCGCGGATCCGTCGCACTGGCACGCGATCGACGTACGGCGATGGGCCGCGGCGGATCCCGCGCTGCTCGGGGCGGTGTTGGGGCCGCCCGCGGTTCGGCAGCTGTCCGCGGGGGCGGCGCGCGGCGTCCCGGTCGAGGTGGCGTCGGCGCCCGCGTGGCGACGGCTGGCGGTGATCGACGCGCTGGACTGGTGGCTGCAGCTGCCGTTGAACCAGGGGCTGCTGGATGCCGAGCGGGCGATCGCGCGGGCGCGGGCCGCGGCGTCGCTGCCCGCCGGGTTGTTGCGACGTGCGCTCGTCGACCGTGCGATCGTGAGCGCGCGTCGTTCGGCGGACGAGTTGACCGTTTATCTGAACGGGTTGACTGGCGCATCGTTGCCTAGGGCCCTTTTTTCGGGGTTGTCGCGGCTGGCCGGCGGGTACGCGGCGCTGCGTCAGGAGGTCGACGGCCCGGACGACGCGTTCGCCGCCGTACAGAGCGCCTGGGAGCGGGTGCGGTCGGCGTCAGTGGTCGGCACGATCCGGGACGCCGCGGCGGCTTCCCTGGGTGCGGTCCCAGGTCCCGCCCTGGGTGCGGTGCCGGGCGCGCTCCCGGGTGTGGGAGCGGTCGCGGCGACGGCGGGGCCGGCCGTGGGGCGGGTCGATCCGCGGCAGTTGCGGGCGCGCGTCGTCGGATCCGACGTACGGATGCTGCCCGCTGCGGACGGTACAGCGGTGCGTGTCGTCGTCCCGTCGTACGCGCCGCGGCCGTCGGCGCTGGTGGCGGACCGGGTGATGGTGCGGCTGGTCGACCGGCGGTCGGGGGAGGCGCAGGAGCCGGTGCTGCTGACGTTGCGGTCGGGGGTGTTCAGCGAGGTCGTGCCGCTGGGGTCGACGCCGGTCGAGTACCTGCGGGCGGACCTGTTCGACGCCGACAGCGAGGTCGCCCCTGCAGAGGACATCGGGCGGGCCTGTCGGGCGCAGCTCGTCCTGAGCGAATGGAGGCGGGCTGTCGCGGAGTCGCGGGTGTCCCGCAGCGTACGGACGCGGAACGGACGGCTTACCCGGCTGCTCGACGCACTCACCCCGGCGAAGGGGCCGTTGTTCCGCGGCGGTCCGGCGCGGGCCGACATCGTCGACGCCATGAACGGGACCGCCCGGCATCCGTGGTTCCGCAGTACGACGGCAGCCGGAGCGCCGTTGGTGGCGGAGTTGGCCGCCGTACACGCCGACCGCTGAACCACCGCGGTGCCCTCGCGGCATCGTTGTTCGCCCTGTGTGGACAGGTCATCGCGTAATGGACACGCGACCGATCCATCCCCGAGGAGCGAGCAATGACCGTCGTCTCTCGACCCGCCCACCCCCGCCGCCCCGCGGCCACCCGCGGCTCGCGCACCACCCGCGCCGGCCGCAGCCCCCGCGCCGGCCGTGGCCCCACCCGCGATCCCGCACGGACGCCCCGGCGCTACCTCGCACCGGCGTTGCTCTCCGGTACGTCGACCCGCCAGGACGCCTCTGTGCGCAAACCGTCGTACACCCTCTGGTTCGTCATGGCCGCCGACCTGGCCGCGGTGATCTGGCTCTACACCTTCGGCGACTGGCTGGACCACGCCTCCAAACTCACGGCCACCGCAACCCTCGGCGGCCACCACTACATCGTCCTGGCCGCAGCCGCCATCGCCTTTCTGACGCTGGCCGCGGTAGCCATCCTCACCGACGGCTTCACCCGAACCACACGCACGCTGACGATCCTCAAAACCGCAGCGTGCATCCTCTCCCTCACAGTCCTGACAGGCCTGGCCGCACTCCTCCTGGCAGCCCTCCTGAGCCGACTGCTCTTCGGCTCCCTCCGCCCCTGACCCCGGCCGGCCCGGCATAGTGGTCGGCTGTGGATCAGGTAAGCATCGTGACAGCCCACTCCGAGCGCGCGACCTTGCGCGTCGGTGGCACGTTCCTGAAGATCGACGCCGACGAGGCGCGAATCGACCGCGAGGCCGAGGCGATGCAACTGGCCCCGATCCCAACCCCAAAGCTGCTGTGGCGCAAACCGCACGTCCTCGCCCTCTCAGTCCTCCCAGGAATCGCCCTCGCCCGCGTCGGCCAACCCTCGCCTGCGTCCCCAGAAGCATGGGCTGCCGCGGGCGCCGCCGTACGCCGACTCCACGACGCCCCCACACCACCCTGGCTCGGCCGCGCCGGCCGCCCTCTCGACGAGCTGACGCCGGACCTGGACCGCGAATGCGATCGGTTGATCGCCGACGGCACGCTCCCCGCCGCCCTCGTCACTCGCAACCGGGAACTCGCCGAAGCCGCCCTCCGCCCCTGGTCCCCGGCCTTCACCCACGGCGACCTACACGTCGCCCACGTCTTCACCGACAACGACGAGGTCACCGGCATCATCGACTGGTCCGAAGCCGGCCAAGGCGACCCCCTCTACGACCTGGCCAGCCTGACCGTCGCCCACCAGAACCACCTCACCGATGTCCTCACCGGCTACGGCACCACCGTCGACCTCAAGGTGATCCACGCCTGGTGGTTCCTCCGTACCCTCCTGGTAGTCCGCTGGCTGACCACCCACGGCCACAACCCGCACACCCCCGGCGGCGCCGTCGACGTACTAAGAGCCCAGCTCTAGTACGCCGATCCACGGGTGGCTGTCACCCTTCGTCTCCGCCAACGCCCGCGCCAGCCAACCGCGGGCGTCAGCAGTCAGGTGCGGCACGGTCGCCTCGAAGTCAGCCTGATCCTTCGGCCGGGTCTGCAGCCCCTTGAACAGCAGCACCAGCTCGGGCCGCAGGTACGGGATCCCATCAGCCGTGAGGGCGATCGCCTCGTCGTACGGCCGGCGGATAGTCCGGTCGAGCGAACAGATCCAGTTCGCACCATCGTCGGGCACGCGCATCACGTCAACGCACCACAGACCCGTCGAAGGATCCCGCGCCATCGTCTGCTGATACTCGAAGTACGCCGCCCCGGCACCGTCGACAGGCCAGAACCCCTCTCGCCCGGCAACGAAGAACTCGTACGCCGACAACCGCTCGCGAATCAGGCCGAAATCCCCCAGCGGAGTAGCGATCTCCAGATCCTCGTGCTCACGAGTCTGCCGCCCCCGAAACAGATCCAACGCCCACCCGCCGACCACCCACCACCGAGCACCGGCCCCCGCCAGCAGCCCCGCCACCGTCCGCGGATGCCACGCATCCCACGTCCCAGGACCCCAATCAAGCTCCACCGGCTCCGACACCACCCACCAACCCTAGGCCGCGCCCCGGCCAACGATCAGGACCAGAGGTGAAAGCGATGGAAAAAGAAGATCCCTCCCCGCGATCGGAGAGGGGCTGATGGTGGTCAGAAGGCTTAGCGCGGTGCCTTGGCTTGCCAGGGCGTGATATCGAGCTTCGGATACCTCTGCCTGATGCCGACGAGCGTCTCGTCGGTCCAGAACGGATGGCCGGGTGGAGGGAAGCCGAACAGTTCGAGCTGGCGTGGCGTTGCGCGGTGGACGAACTCGTACCAGGCCGGTTCGTGGCTGCGGATCGCCCATCCGAGGCGCTGGCCCCAGTCCGCCTCCGCAGGTCGATAGATGAGCTGCATCGAGTACCGTGCGCCCAAGGCTTTCCGCAGTCCGGTCCCGCGGTGGAAGGTGCGGGTGTTGAACGCGATCACTGTTCCTGCTGGAGCGGAGCCGGATTCCTCGACGTCGTACAGGCTGGTGTTGTCGTCCGGGGAGACGAAGTCGCCGCTGCCGCCGTTGCGTGGGTAGAAGTTCGGGTTCATCGGCAGGTCTGCGGTGTGCTCGTACGGCACCAGGTGCGGCGGCCCGAGCTCCTCCGGGACATCGACGAGAAAGATGAACAGTTCGAGGTGCTGGTAGCGGTCCTCGGTGGATGGCACGAGGATCGTTTGGTTGAGGTAGTCGCGGTGCAGTCCCTGGTCGTACGACGTGGCACCTGTGTACTTCGCCCATGCCTCAGCCGAGGACAGCCGCAGGTCGGTCTGTCCGAGCAGCAGCTCCGCAAGCTCCACGATCCTTGGATGTACGGCAAGCATGCTGAACTCGGTGCTGGCGAACGGAAAGACGTCGATACCGTCGAACTCGTCCTCGACGTACCTTGACCGGCGATCGTCCGTCCCGTCGTGGAATCCCTCGGGCGTCGGAAACATTGTCTCCAGTTCGCCGAGAGCCGGCGACAGATCCTCGGTCGACAAGAACCCAGGGAGGATCACAAACCCACGCGTTCGCCACTCGTCCACGACGTCCCCAGGCCACATGACTTCCACTGTGTCGAGGTGCCGACCCAGCGCGCAATCGCTTTTCATCAGTTCCTGCCGAGCCACTGTCCGCCAACTGATGCCGCCGTTCGCCCAATACGCCGCGTTGCAGCGATCCAGGGGCATCCCGCCAATCACCGACGTCCGCCTCGCGGCGGCGAAACTTGGACTTGTACCGGTGTAAGTCCAGGTTAGATAGATAACCTGGACTTAACGACGAGGAGATCGCTGAAGGGTGGTCAGGGGGCGGTCTCGAACCGCCGACCTTCCGCTTTTTCAGTTCGACCGAGTGCCCGTCGGCGGTTGCAGATGGCCTGCTGACGCAGGATTTGCCGTCGTACCGCGGTTGTCGTTGGCCGCTGGTGTTGCTGGACCTCTCGCTGGACTCCGTCGGGGGATGTGGATTGGTCGAACCACCCTCGCGGGCCTAGAAGCGTTCTTGGAGGGGTACCACCAGCATTCCTTGCGCCACGGTGGTCCAGGGCTGACGGGGTGGCGGGACTGGTTGATGGATCGACGAGGCGAGTACTGCAGCCACGCCTGGCCCGGTCAGGTGCGTCATCTTGCGCTTCCTGATGGATGGGACGGTCCTGATGATTGGGACGGAAGCAGCCTTTCGGCAGATCAGGAGCAGCACGTCATCAAAGTGCTCTTCGAGCTGCTGGACCAGTTCCTCGCGGAACGTGAGGCCGGCTGCGATGAGGAGCGCCGCGGGTATGGCGGCTCTGCTTCTGCCGCGAGGTCTGAAGTTGAAGGCGAGTACACGTGACGAATCGATCCGCTTCATCGACGCTTGACGGTGCATTGAGCCGTCTTATCGAGACATTTCGCGGGATGACCGCTCGCGCGGACGAGTACAACTGCGAATGCCACTGGGGTTCGGCAGAGGAACTCGCGAGCCTCAAGGTTCCGGACATCGAGCTCGAGCCGGATCTGTTGCGCCGCACGTGGCAGGCACCGGACTGGCTCGACCATGCGGCGGTAATGCGACGCGTGCTGCCTCAACTGGCGGGCGCTCTTGTCACAGGTGGCGTCAGCGACTACGACCTGGTGGACGTCGGCGACTCCCTCGCCCGGGCCAGCTGGCAGCAGTGGCCGGCCGAGCGGGCCGAGGCCGTCGGGGGCTTCCTGCACGCGTGGTGGACGCATTGCCTCACCGCCGCCGCTCCGCCTGCGCCGACTCACGAAGCACTCGCTCTGTGTACGGAGGCATCAGGCTCGGTCGGCCCTTGGCTCGCCGACTGGAGGCGGTCCGTCATCCGCTGGCCGACCAGCGCCTCGCCGAAGCCCTCACCCAATGGGATTTCCACCTTCTGCAGGACATGCTCCCCTGGTCCACGTTGGCCCACGAGGAGGAGAAGCGACGCGACCTCACCACGTGGCTGCTCCGTGTTGCCCCCAGCCGACTCGGCAACAACGGTGACGCCGATCATCTTCGAAACGTTCTGCGGCTCATGGCGATCACCGGCCTCGCCCGCTTCGACGACCCTCGCTGGCCATTCCCTGCTTACGAAAGGAACGACTAGCAGTCTCGCGCCCGATGGATCTGGTGACCTGGAAACATGTGGCGCCATCACACATCAGGATCGGCGATCGACCACTGACCGTCCGCTCCACGAATGAGCGCGGTTGCTGGACCAGCGGATAGATGACGATGCGAGAAATCGCAGGTCAGAAGGTGGTCAGGGGCGGTCTCGAACCGCCGACCTTCCGCTTTCCAGGTCGCGACACCGTGGCGCACCATCTCGGCGATGACTGCGGCTGCGGTCGCTGGGTGGTCATGAAGAGGGGTAGCAGTAGCCCTATGTTGCTGCACCAACTGCTACACCTGCCGCTCACCTCTCCCCCTATGTTCCAGCCTCGGTCTGTGATGGCTGGAACATAGGGGGGAGCGAGGGTGGCAGCAACGTGATCATCAAGGAGTGCGTGCGCAACGTCTTTGGCGCTGGCGAACTGGGCCTGACCCAGGTCGTCAAGGCTGTCCAAGCCCGGGTCCCGAACCGATTCACATGCGACGACTTCCAGCGCGCATAGAGAACCTCAAGTGTCCGGCCGCCGACCAACTCACCGCACCCGGAGCGGACCGACGAGACGTACCCAGGAGATTGAGGGCTACAGCACTCGTCCGGATCAGCCGAGATCAGGACGTCATGCTCGCGTCGCCGACTCCAGCGCTCGAACGCCATCGATTGTTGACGGCTAGCCCCGTGTCACTAGCCGTGCTTAGAGGACGGCTTGCTCAAGCAATCGGCCAGCCGGGTCTCAGCCGCTAGTGATCCTCACTCATCATCGCTTCGAGGTCGCCGGTCATCTTTGCGAACTCTGCGCCCAAGTCGACTCCGTACCGGTCGGCAAGCACAAGCACCGACCAGAGGCGCGCGAAAGCCACTCGTCATGGGAGACTCGCGAGCGAACAGCAGGGGTGATCGGCGGGCAGATGAGTCACTCGGCGGGCATCCAATCAGGCTCGCCGACCTGACCAAGCCGCTCTGCCTCGTGGCCTCGGAGTCCTGCTCCTGTCGCCGGCTTCCTGAGCACTCTGGTCCTGGAACGTCCGGATTTGCCGCCGAGCGGGAAGCGGCCCATACAGTCGAGCTCGCCAGCGAAGGTTGGCCAGATGTCGGCAGGCAAGTCCTTGCCCGGACACTGTCTAGGTACTCCAGTTGTCGGTCGTGACCTTGCTGATGAGCGTCCGGTGACTGCGCACCTTGAGCACATGCCGGCGAAGGCTCGTCCACTGCCGCTTGTGATGGCGAAGATTGATCACATCGTTGAGGCCGATGTGACGTGCCTTGACCTGGTGGCGCATGATGCCCGGCATGGAAAGCGCGGTCGAGATGATCAAGGTCTGGTTCCGGTTCGTTCCTCGTGAGGGGTGGTTCCCGCAGGACACCGAGGGCCTCTGGGCTGGGAGGCTCAGCCCTGACACGGCTCGCGTGCAGAACGTCCCCTTTCTTCAAGATGGAGTGGCTGAGGGTGATGTTGTGCGGTTCGAGACCGACTCGCGCGGGCTCCATTGGGCCGTGGGGCGGGTCAGTGCCTCCGGCAACTGCACGATTCGCGTGGTACCTGATCCTTGCGGACCGCTGGGTCGCAGCCCTCAGGCAGTTCATCAGCTCCTTGCGAGATTTGGGATCGCTGGTGAGGTCTTCAGTGAAGACTTCCCAATGGTGGCCTTCAACGCACCATTCGGCGGCGACTTCCACGGGATCAAGGCGCTCCTGATCCAAGGAGAAGAGGAGGGATGGTGGCACTACGAAGTCAGCTGTGCCACCGATGAGTGGTGGAACGCCTGATCTTCGCGCCCTCCGATGAGCAGCACGGAAACGCCGATCAGCGGCTCACAGCAATGCTCGCCACCCACATCGACGTCGCGGGAGCCCTGGGTAGGAGAGAACGCGCGGATTTGCCGCGATCCGGAACGAGGGGCCGCCTAATCACGTCGCGCAGCGAGCGGCTGTGTATGAGTCGCACGGCTTGGCCGCTAAGGAACTTGGGCCGAGGATCTTCGAGTCGAGAGCGCCAAGCTCGCGGACCGCACCGCACCCTGAAGGAGACCGGACGCCCTGTGCGCACGCGTCACCGCAGGAGAAGCCCTCGAGCGGCTGCAGGAACCCTCATCTGCGGTTTACTGCAGCAACGTCGTTGCTGCACTAGGTGAGTGATTCGGATCGTTTCCGACGCAAACGTGCAGGTCAGAAGGGTGGTCAGGGGCGGTCTCGAACCGCCGACCTTCCGCTTTTCAGGCGGACGCTCTACCAGCTGAGCTACCTGACCGGGGAGAAAGTTCGGCGGCGGTGTTTGGACACCGCCGCCTTCTCCTGGCGACCCAGACGGGACTCGAACCCGCGACCTCCGCCGTGACAGGGCGGCACGCTAACCAACTGCGCCACTGGGCCTTGCAACTCGATGATCCTACAGCATCTTCGAGCTAGGTTTTGCACCGGCCTTTCGGCCGTATCCCCAACGGGATTCGAACCCGCGTTACCGCCTTGAAAGGGCAGCGTCCTAGGCCACTAGACGATGGGGACTCGGACCCGCGGGAGCCGAAGCTCCAGGGACAGCCGTAAGCATAGATGAGACCGCGCCAGCTTCCAAAACGAGATACTGGTGAGGTGATCGAGATGAGCCGGGCCGCGTTCGAGGGGCTGGTCGCGCAGGCGCTGGACGAGGTGCCGGAGGAGCTGGCGGGGCTGATCGACAACGTGGCGGTGTTCGTGGAGGACGAGCCGCCGGCGGGGGATCCGGAGCTGCTCGGGATCTACGAGGGGATCCCGCTGACTGAGCGCGGGCACTACTACGGCGGCGTACTCCCGGACCGGATCACGATCTACCGCAACCCGACGCTGAAGATCTGCGAGACCGTCGACGATGTGGTGGAAGAGGTGCACATCACAGTCGTCCACGAGATCGCGCACCACTTCGGCATCGACGACGCCCGGTTGCACGAGCTCGGCTACGGGTAGGCCGGACGGCCGAGAGTGGGGTAGCCTCGGCGCGGCCGGGTCGGGGTCCGGTACAGCCCACTTTTGAACGATCTAGCGAGGCTTCGCCATGAGCGATCCCCAACCGCCCGGCTGGAATCCGCAGCACCGTCCGTCCCAGCCGTACGACAGCCCGCCGCCGCACACCGCGCCACTGCCACAGTACGGCCGCCAGCCCTCGCAGCCGGCCCACCCGCAGTACGGCAACCAGCAGTACGGCAACCAGCAGTACGGAAACCAGCCGTACGGCGCGCAACCGCAACCGCCGTACGGCGCGCAACCGCAGTTCGGCGGGCCCGGTCCGCAGTACCCCGGGAGTCAGCCGCCGCCGAACAAGCCCAGGCGCCCCTGGCTCCCGATCGCTGCCGTCTCGGTGGCGCTCGTCCTGGTGGCCGGTGTTGTCGCGTTCGTCACCACCCGCGGCGAGCACGACACGGCCGACGCAGGCATCCCGACGGCCACCTACTCCGACGCCGTGACCACCCCGAGCGCCGACCCGACCAGCGAGCCCCCGAGCCCGACGTACACCCAGTCCACCACCCCGGAGCCGACACCGACGGTGACGCCGGAGCGGCGGAGGACGTTGAAGGACATCGACAAGGGCCTCCTGGTGTACGACGACGTGTATGTGCAGCCGGTCAAAGGCTGGACGAAGTTCTGGGGTTCGAAGGACGGACTCGTGCTCCGATCCGTACAGACTGGCTCCTTCGTCTCGGTGATCGTCGAGCCGTTGGGCGTCCCAGCGGCAACCTACGTGGTGAACGTCGTCGACGGCTTGAACAAGGGTGCGAAGATCACCGCCGTACGGAAGGCGCCCGTCAAGACGCTCCGTCCGGCGAACTCGAACATCGGCGACCAGGCAGAGTTGTCGTACACGGGCCGCCTGAAATCCTCCGGCATCACGGTGTCCGTGGTCGGTCGCTGTACGACGATGACCGGTGTCGACTCGATTCACAACGTGACGGTGGCCGTCTGCGTCACCACCCGGCCGGACGTCAAGGACAGCGTCTACCGCGACGCCGACCGGATGATCGCGTCAGTGGCCCGGTCGATCTGATGCGGGCCCGGGTTGTGGTGCTCTCCGGTGGGCTGGCGGCCGTGCTCGTCGGTCTGTTCGCGGTCGTCGGGCAGCTGCTGCCCCGGGCGGAGCCTGAAGCCGAGGTTCGGTTCAACGACCCGCGACCGGTGCAGGTGACGCCGTCGCGCAAGCCCCGGCGTGAGCCGGACGTCGACCGGGGTACGCCGGTCAGCAACGGGGTGTTCGTCGACGTCCCGGACGGCTGGAAGCGGGTGAGCATGGGCGGCTTCACGCTCGGGCTGGTCTCCTGGGGCCGGGGCGCCGCGTTCGTGCTCACCGGGTCGACGCATCCGGTGACGTCGGTCCCGCTGTTGCGTCCCGATGCCGAGGGTTTCGCGCAGACGATGCAGCTGTACGGCGTTCAGGTCGGCCGGGTTCGTACTCTCCCGGTGCCCAACCGCAACGTTGTCGAGGCGGTGGCGATCAGTTTCACCGGGCTGCGGAAGATGGACGGCCTGACGTACTCGTTGAGTGGCGAGTGTGTTCGGTTGCGGGGTGCTCCGGACACCAACGACATCAGCCTGAGCCTCTGCTGGTCGGCGTACGTGCAGGACCTCGGGACGGTGCGTCCCGAGGTTCAGCGGATGATTGCGTCGGTTGCGCTGTCGGTCTAGGAGCGGCCGAAGAGGAGTTTCCAGGGCATTAGGGCCGACTCGAGTTGGACCTTGAGGGACATCTTGGAGACGCCCTCGGTGCGTTCCTCGAAGCGGATCGGGGTTTCGGCGATCTTCAGGCCGCGCTTGACCGTCCGGTAGTTCATCTCGACCTGGAACGAGTATCCGTTGCTGGCGATCGACGCGACGTCGATCCAGCGCAGCGTGTCGGCCTTCCAGGCCTTGAAGCCGGCGGTCGCGTCCTTCACGTGCAGGCGCAGGATCGCGTTCACGTAGAAGTTCGCCCAGGCGGACAAGGCCCGGCGGTGCCAGCCCCACTCGGCCGCGGCGGAGCCGCCGGGGACGTAGCGGGAGCCGATCACCACGCCGGCGTCGGTGGTCCGCAGCATCTCGACCATGGTCGGGATGACCGAGGCCGGGTGCGACAGGTCGGCGTCCATCTGGATGACGATGTCGGCACCCTCGTCGAGCGCGCGGGTGATCCCGGCGACGTACGCACGGCCGAGGCCGTCCTTCACCGTCCGGTGCAGTACGCCGACCTTCTCCGGCGACTTCTTCGCCAGCTCGTCGGCGACGTCGCCCGTACCGTCCGGGGAGTTGTCGTCGACGACCAGAAGTTCCAGGCCGGGCAGGTTCAGGTCGGACAGCAGTCCGGCCAGCACAGGCAGGTTGTCCCGCTCGTTGTAGGTCGGTACGACGACCACGATCTTGGCTAGCTCACCCATGACTTTCCTTCGTCGGAGACACCGGAGGCTACCGCACCTGGTGGCCTCGAAGGTTCAACGACCTTACAAGTCCGCGAGTGCCTCGGCTGCGGTGCCGTAGATCCGGAACTGGCCGCCGAGGCCGGTGACACTGAGCGGGCGGTCGACCGGACGGCCGACGCCGACCAGGGCGAGGGTGATGTCGTGCTGGCCGGCCAGGTTCCGGGCCTCGACCAGGTTGCCGAGGCCGGCCGAGCTGCAGAACGTGACGGCGGACAGGTCGATCAGCACCAGCCGGGCCGGCGGTGCGACGGCGGCGCGGATCGCCTCGGCGGCGAATTCGGTGCTCGCGATGTCGATCTCCCCGGACATCCGGATCAGCAGTACGCCCGGTTGCAGTTCCTCGGTCAGAGCGTCGAACGTGGTCTTGATCATGTCGCCGTCCCGCGGCTCTGGCTGGCTTGTCACGCGGGTGTCTCCCCCGGGGTAGCGCCACGAACGCGGGTCCTGGCGGAAATGGAACTGCCCTGCCCCCACACCGTATGCCTGATCGCGCAGGCGTCACAACGGGTCTCACGACGATGGAACCCGGAGCGTGATCTGAGAGTAGTGGTAGACAAGGCGGTATGGGTGTCCTGGACGGCAAGGCAGCGCTGGTGACCGGCGGTTCCCGGGGGATCGGCGCGGCGATCGTACGGCGGCTCGCCGCGGACGGCGCCGTGGTCACTTTCACGTACGCGAGCAGCGGATCCGCCGCGGACCAGGTGGTCGCCGACGTCGAGGCCACAGGCGGCCGGGCGATCGCCGTACGGGCGGACCAGTCCGACCTGTCCGCGATCGACGGCCTGTTCGAGCGCGCCGCCGAACCCACCGGCGCACTGGACGTCTTCGTCTGCAACGCCGCGCAGGCGATCGAGAAGCCGATCGCGGACGTCACGGTCGACGACTACGACCGGCTCTTCGCGACCAACGTGAAAGGCCCGTACTTCGCGATCCAGCGGGCGGGCGAGGTGCTGGCCGACGGCGGCCGGATCGTCGCGCTGTCGACGCTGAACACGGTGGTGCCCGGCCCCGGGATCTCGCTGTACGCCGCGAGCAAGGCGGCGCTCGAGCAGTTCGTGAAGGTCGCGGCCCGGGAGTACGGTCCGCGGGCCATCACCGTCAACACCGTGTCGCCCGGCGCGACCGACACCGACATGTTCCACCAGCACAACCCGCCGGAGGCCGAGGCGATGCTGGTCGGCATCACCGCGCTCGGGCGGATGGGCGAGCCGGCCGAAGTCGCCGATGTGGTCGGGTTCCTGGCCGGCCCGGACTCCCGCTGGATCACCGGGCAGAACCTGCGCGCGAGCGGAGGGATGCTGGTCTGAGTACGAGGCAGTTGCTCGCCGACGTCGACGCGGCCGCCGACCCGGCGGCCGCGGTGCTCCTCGCGCGCTACTTCAAGTTGGGACCCGGCGAGTACGGGTACGGCGACCGGATGATCGGGGTGAAGCTGTCCACGATCCGCGGCATCCTCAAGCCGTACCTGCGCGCCGGCCTCCCGCTCGACGATCTCGAGCAGGCGCTGGCCAGCCCGATCCACGAGCACCGCCTGACGATCCTTTGCGTGCTGGCCGATCGGGCGACGCGGGCGCTCAGGCCGAGTACGGCGGATCCGCTCGAGCTGCAGGCGCTGTACGAGCTCTACCTGCGGAACACGGCGTACATCAACAACTGGGATCTGGTGGACTGCAGCGCCCCGCAGGTCGTCGGCGGGTACCTGCTCGACAAGCCGCGGGACCCGCTGTACGAGCTCGTCCGGTCGACGTCCCTCTGGGAGCGGCGGATCGCGCTGGTCGCCACGCAGTACCTGATCAACCAGGGGCAGACCGCCGACACCTACAAGCTGGCCGCCGCGGTGCTCGACGACCGTGAGGACCTGATCCACAAGGCGTCCGGCTGGATGCTCCGCGAGGCCGGCAAGCGCGTCGACGAGACCGAACTCCGCGCGTTCCTCGACCGGTACGCCGCCCAGATGCCGCGGACCATGCTCCGCTACGCCATCGAGCGACTCGACCCGGCCGCCCGACGGCGATACCTCGACGTACCGAGAACCCGGTAGGTAATTGCTGCAGGCAACAAACATCCGGGGAATGTCGACAAATCAGTTCTTGCTGTCCGCGTACGGCGGGGCCTCCAGTGCGCAGTGCGGGTGGTGGTGGACGAGTCCGGGCCGTGAGCGCTCGCCGAGGGTGAACCAGGCGATCGCGCCGCCGGCCGCGGCCAGTACCGCGGAGATCAGCAGTGCGTTCCCGAAGCCCTTGTGAAAGGCAACCGGATCGCGGTACGCGTCGCCGGTGATACCGGCGGCCATCGGGATCGCGGCGACCGCCATCAGCTGAGCCGATCGGGCGACCGCGTTGTTCACGCCGGAGGCGATCCCCGCGTGGTGGTCCGCGACCGACGACAGCACGGTCGCGGTCAGCGGCGCCACGGTCGACACGAGCCCGAGGCCCAGCAGTACGACGGCCGGCAGTACGGCGGTCACGTAGCTCGACCCGGAGTCGATCCGCAGCATCAACAGGAACCCGCCCGCCATCAGCACCGGCCCGACGGTCATCGGGATGCGCGCGCCGATCCGGTCCGACAGCCCGCCGGCGTACCCGGACAGGCCGAACATCAGCGCGGTCATCGGCAGCAGCGACGCACCCGCCCAGAGCGCCGAGTAGTGCAGCGCCGTCTGCAGGTAGACGACGACCAGGAACGTCGCCGTACCGAGGGCGCCGTACACGACGACAGTGACGAGGTTCGCGCCGGTGAAACGGCGGTTGGCGAAGATGCTCAGCGGCAGCATCGGGTGCGAGCCGCGGCGCTCGACCTCGACGAACGCGCCGAACGCGAGGACGCCGACCGCCAGGCTGACCAGGACCATCGGGTCGCCGAAGCCGTGGTCGCCGGCGCTGATCAGGCCGTACGTGAGTCCGGCGAGACCGACGGTGGCGAGGATCGCGCCGGTGAAATCGAGCTTGCCGGCGGCCTCCTCGTCGCGGGTCTCCGGCACGTGCCGCAGCGTCACGAGGACGGTTGCCAGCGCGATCGGCACGTTGATCAGGAAGATCAGCTGCCAGTAGCCGCTGTCGACCAGCGTGCCGCCGACGAACGGGCCGACGGCCGCCGCGACCGAGGTCAGGCCGGACCAGGTGCCGACCGCCTTGCCGCGGTCGGAGTGCCGGAACGTGGTCTGCAGGATCGCCAGGCTGCCCGGCGTCAGCAGCGCGCCGCCGATGCCCTGCAGGACCCGGCCGGCGATCATCACGTCGAGGTTCGGCGCGGCCGCGCACAGCACCGAGGCCACCGCGAACCAGATCACCCCGACCACGAACGTCCGCCGCCGGCCGAGCCGGTCGCCGAGCGAACCGCTGAGCAGCACCAGTGAGGCGAGCATCAGCATGTACCCGTTCACGATCCACTGCAGGCCGGCCATGTTCGCGTTCAGGTCGGTGCCCATCGCGGGGAGCGCGACGTTCACGACCGTCCCGTCCAGGAACGCCATCCCCGACCCCAGCGCCGTCGCGGCCAGCACCCATCGGCCGCGGGCGGTACCCAGCGCGATCTCCCCTTCAGTACCCATGGACCTCAGCGTGGCAGATCGCGGCGCAGTAGGCTCGACGGCCATGGCGAGGTATTTCGACATCCACCCCGAGAACCCTCAGCGGCGGTCGATCGGGCAGGTGGTGGACCTGCTGCGTGAGGACGGGCTGATCGCGTACCCGACCGACTCCTGCTACGCGCTCGGCTGCCAGCTGGGCAACCGGGACGGCATCGACCGGATCCGCAGCATCCGGCACCTGGACGACCGGCACCACTTCACCCTGGTCTGCGAGAACTTCGCGCAGCTCGGGCAGTTCGTGCACATCAGCAACGCGGTGTTCCGCTCGATCAAGGCGGCCACGCCGGGCAGCTACACGTTCATCCTGCCGGCCACCAAGGAGGTCCCGCGCCGGCTGCTGCACCCGAAGAAGAAGACCGTCGGCGTGCGGATCCCCGACCACGTCATCACCCAGGCGCTCGTCGCCGAGCTGGGCGAGCCGCTGGTCTCCAGCACCCTCCTGCTCCCCGGCCACGAGGAGCCGATGACGCAGGGCTGGGAGATCAAGGAAGAGCTCGACAACCAGATCGACGCGGTCATCGAGGGCGAGGTCGGCATCGAACCGACCACCGTCGTCGACTTCTCCGACGACGTCCCCGAGGTGGTCCGGATCGGCGCCGGCGACCCGGCTCCGTTCGAGTAGCGGCAGCAGGTCAGGTGCCCCGGCCGAACCTTCGGGCGAAGCGGGAGGTGAACAGATCGGATCCCTTGCGCTCGACAACTTGCTCCAGCGGGGCCGCCATGGCGCCGCCTTCCGGGCCGGGGAGCTGGCCGACGCCGGCGCGGGTACCCAGGGGCAGGAGGATCCGGGGTACGTCGGCCGGCTGGTAGACGGATCCGGGCTGCTCGCCGCGGAGTTGGGCCCGCAGATTCTCGACGACGACCAGTGCCTGCGTTTGCGCGTGGGTCGCCATCTTGGCGTCCGGCAGCTCGGCGATGTCGCCGAGCGCGTAGACGTTCCGGTGGCCGATCACGTTCAGGTGCTCGTCGACCGAGACGGTCCTGCGCTCGGTGAGCTCGACCAGAGCGCCCTCGTCCAGATAGCCGGTGTTCACGCGGGCGCCGAAGCAGCGGAACCAGATATCGGCCGTGATCGATGCGCCGGTGTCGGTGTCCACGGAAAAGGTCGTCGCGGTCCCGGCCTCGACGGACGGTACGGCGGTCAGGGTCGTACCGACGCGCAGCTCGATCTTCAGGTCCTCGAGCTGGCGGTGGAGCTCGTCGCGTACCTCGGGGAGGAATCCCGGGAGCAGCTCCGGTGAACGGCCGAGGACGGTGATGTGCTTGTCCGGCCACGCCTCGCGGATCTCACCTGCCAGCTCGAGCCCGACCGGTCCGGCTCCGAGAATCAGCACGCGCTCGGCGGTGGCCAGCTGGTCGTTCGTGATCCGCAGGTCTGCCACGGCCTGCGTGGCGTCGGTGGCCGGGTGCCGCGGATGGGCCGGATACGCGTAGCTCGAACCGGTGGCCAGGACGAGATAGTCGGCGTCGATGCGACCGCCGCCGGCCAGTGTGACGCCCGCGCGGTCGGCCGACGTCACGGTGTCCCGGACCACGCGGCCGCGTTCGAGCAGGGTCCGGTAGTCGAAGAACGGGTTGTGGGCCCACTCGGGCCGGGCCAACGCCCGGAGCGAACCCGCGACGTTGACGAACGCGTCCCGAGGATCGACGAGCGTGATGCGGGCGTCGCTGTCCAGGGACCTCGCGACGAGGGTGCCGGCGTACCCGCCGCCGACGACCACGACAGCTGGGCTCATGTTAGGCATCTTCCGGTCAGCAAGAGTTGACGAGACAACTCTATGGATCATGAGTTGTCTCGTCAACTTGCCATCGCTAGAGTGCGGGCATGGCGGAGACCGGATCCCTGTCGCCGGACGAATGGGCGTTCTGGGACACCTGGATGCAGGCGCAGCGGCTGCTGGCCAAGGAAGTCGAGCGGGTCCTGCAGCGCGACCTCGGGATCTCCAAGGCCGAGTTCGGCGTGCTCGTGACACTGCGCGCGGCTCCCGACGGGCGGATGCGGGTCACCGATCTCGCCGACACGCTCGACTGGGAGAAGAGCCGTGTCGCGCACCAGCTCACCCGGATGGAACGGCGCGGGCTCCTCGAGCGCAGCGAATCGGGTGCGGCCGGCCGCCGGACCGGGATTGCCCTGACGACGTCGGGTGCGGAGGTTGCCGAGCGCGCGATCCGCGTCCACGCGGACAACCTCCGCCGGCTCGCCTTCGACCGGCTCTCGCCGGAGCAGGCCGCGGCGATCGCCGGTTGGAGCCAGGACCTGATCGATCACCTCGCGCCCTGAGCCGCGCCCGCTCTGCGGCGGCGTACTGCCTGTAGAAATGGTCGTGTGACCGAGACTTTGGACTTGAGCCCGGATGAGCTGCTGACCACGACGCGCACCGTTCGGAAGCGGCTGGATCTCGAGCGGCCGGTGCCGATGGAGGTGATCCGGGAGTGTCTGGAGATCGCGCTGCAGGGGCCGTCGGGGAGTAACCGGCAGACGTGGCACTGGGTGGTGATCACGGATGCCGAGAAGCGCGCCGCGGTCGGCGAGTACTACCGGCGCGCCGTCGAGCAGTACCTGGCCGGTCCGGGGGCGGCCGGCAAGCTGCACGCGGAGGACCCGGAGCGCGGGCCGGTGCAGCGTCGGGTGGGCGACAGTGTCGCCTACCTGGGCGAGCGGATGGGGCAGGTGCCGGTCCTGGTCCTCCCGTGCCTGCAGGCTCGGACGCTGCCGGCCGGAAACCAGTCCGGCCTCTGGGGCTCGATCCTGCCGTCGGCGTGGAGCTTCATGCTCGCCGCCCGTGCTCGCGGTCTCGGTACGGCGTGGACGACCCTGCATCTCACCTACGAGCAGGAGGTGCAGGAGCTGCTCGGTCTCCCGGAGGACATCCGGCAGACCGTGCTGATCCCGACCGCGTACTCGATCGGCACCGACTTCAAGCCCGCACCGCGGCAGCCGCTGGACGACGTCCTGCACATCGACGGCTGGTGAGTCCCCGGTCTCCGGAGTAGTTGCCCGCAGCATCGATCGTCGTGCCGGTGTGTCGTGAACCGACTCAGGTGGCGGCCATCTCCTCGATGGTCAGACCGCTCAGCACCGAACGCGGCTCGGCGACGGTCAGATCGACGCCCGGGTCGGCGTCCGCGTCCTTCACCTTGACCAGCAGCCAGTCGCCGTTCGTCCGGGTGAACGCCCAGGCGCCGTTGAGCTTCACGCCGTGCAGTTGCACTTTCAAGTGCCCGCGCTCGATCGCCTCCGCGGGATCGACGAGCTGCCGCCGGTCGTCCCGGGTGAGGTTGGTGTAGACGCCCGCGTCCCAGACGATCACCGCGCCGCTGCCGTACTGCGCGTCCCGGTGCACGCCCTCGTACGACGCGTACTCGAGGTCGTGGTCGGAGGTGAACACCGCGAGCCGTTTCACGACCGGATCGAGCGACGGCCCGCGGGGGACCGCCCAGGACTTCAGCACCCCGTCCACCTCCAGCCGTACGTCGTAATGCAGCCGCCTGGCATCGTGCAGTTGCACCACGAAGATGGGCCGGGGCGATCCAGACATGAGGCTCCGTACGATTTCGAGTTACCGCTAACGGTCTGTCATCCTGCGGTTGTAGGCTTGCGACTGGTTGGGAAACCAGCCCCCACAAACCTCCTCCATCATCCGCCCCTGTCCCGAAGCAGGTGCCATGCCCGTAGCCCCCTCACCGGCGCGGCCGACCGCCGTTCAGATCCTGATCGGCGGTCGCTGGATCGCCGGCCAGGAGCTGGGTCGCCGGACCGGGTCGGCCGGGACCGACGAGATTCTCGTCAGTCACCACGGCCATCTCGTCTGGGTCGACTCCAGCTCAGTCCGCGAGAGCTGAAAGCCCTTTCCTTAAAGGCTTTTCAGCAAAGAGCTTTCGCAACCAGGTTGCCAATCTCGATCGCCGACGGCGAGCCCGTCGGGTCGAAGAGCCGCCTGGTCAGTGCGAACGTGACGCCTGCGCGGGTGTCCGCCCAGGCGACGCTCCCGCCCATCCCGGGCCAGCCGAACGACGCGGGACTCTCCTCAGCCGTCGAGCCCAGCCGCCCGATCGCGTAGCCGAGCGCCAGTGTCGCCGGGTTGCCCATCAGCTCGTCCGGCATCGTCGACGCGGGTCCGGTGATCACCGGTACGGAGCCAGGCCGCACCAGTCGTACGCCGTCGACCTCGCCGATCAGGCCGGCGTACAGCTTGGCGATCCCGCGGGCGTTCAGGACGCCGCTGGACGGGTCCTCGATCGCGAGGTTCTCCGGCCGGTTGAGGAAGGCGGCGCGGGGCATCGCCTCCGGCGGCATGACCTTGGCGAACAGCTCACCCAGCATCGCGAACGTCTGGTCCGCGTCCTCCGGCTCGACCAACGTCACCAAGCGGTCCTGGTGTTCGGCCGGCAGTCCGAAGAACACGTCGTCGGCGATCCCGAGCGGCTCCGCGATCTCGCGCAGTACCTCGGTGATCGTCCGGCCGGTCGCGCGCCGGACGATCTCACCGACCAGCAGGCCGAAGGTCTCCGCGTGGTACGTCATCTTGGTCCCCGGCTCCCACCACGGCTCGGCGGACGCCAGGTACTCCGTCTTGCTCAGCAGCGTCTCGCGGGTGGTGTCCGGCGGCAGGGCGGGCAGGCCGACCGAGTGGGTCAGCACGTGCCGCAGCGTCGCCTTGTCCTTCCCCTGCGCGCCGAACTCCGGCCAGAGCTCGGCGATCGGCTGGTCGTAGGCGAGGACGCCACGGTCCACCAGGACGTTCGCGACCGTCGCGGACGCGCCCTTGCCGGTGGACGCCGCGTAGAACAGCGAGTCCGCAGTCACGCCGTCCCCGGCCACCGCGTCCACGACCAGCTCGCCGTGCCGGTACGCCGCGACCTGGATCCCGAGATCCGTCGCCACCAGTTCGTCGATCCGCTGCTGCACCGCATTCTGAAGGTTCATACAGGTACGTCGTAGCACGTGCCGCTCGTTTTACACGTAGTCGAGGGCGAACCTGACCGTGCGCTCGATCTCCGCGCCGGTGCCGACCGGGCAGAACAGGAACTCCGTCGTACCGGCGTCCTGGTACTGCTGCAGCTGCTTCGCGACAGCGGCCTCGTCGCCGACGACAGCGGTGTCCTCGGGGCCCGCGTTGCCGCCGCGGTCGAGCACAGCGCGGTACGCCGGCATCGAACCGGCGGCGCCGTAGTGGTCCCGGATCCAGGCGCGGGTCGCGTCCGGGTTGTCGGTGACCGCCACGCAGGCGCCCGCGACGACCTGCGGGGCGGGCCGCCCGGCTGCGGTCGCGGCCCGGTCGATCGTGGGGCGGACGAAGTCCTCGATCACGTTCGGGGTCGCCCAGCTGGTCGTCGTACCGGCGGTCAGTTCACCGGCGGTCCTCAGCATCCGCGGGCCGAGCGCGGCCAGGATCAGCTCCGGCGCCTCGGTGCCGGGCACGGTGACCTGGCCGCGGGCGGTCAGCCGCTCACCCGCGTAATCGGTAGGCGCTCCGGTGAGCAGCGGGCCGAGCGCCTCGACGTACTCGCGGACGTAGGCCGCGGGGCGGTCCATCGACAGGCCGAGCATTCCCTCGACCATGTGCGGGTGGCTCGAGCCGACGCCGAGCGTCAGCCGGTTGCCGATCAGCGCCTGCACGCTGAGCGCCTGCGCCGCGAGCGCGAGCGGATGCCGGGGATACACCGGCACCACACCGACGGCGTACTCGATGGTCCTCGTGTACGGCGCGACGCCCGCGATCAGCGTCAGCGCGTCCCAGCCGAGCCGCTGGCTGAACCAGATCCGGTCGATGCCGGCCTCCTCGGCCGCCTTCGCGGTGCTACCGATCTGCTCGATGGTCCGGCCCTCTTCGTCGATCCACAGTCCGATCCTCATGTGTCCAGTCAACGGGCGCCGGGGGCGCCGACCCAGACGCAGTTACGCTGTACAGCGATAAGGAGTCGTGATCGCTGATGGAGCTGCGACAGCTGCGGTACTTCGTCACGGTCGCGGAGGAACTGCACTTCGGCCGGGCCGCCGAGCGGCTGAACATCGTCCAGCCCGCGGTCAGCCAGCAGGTCGCCCGGCTCGAACGCGAACTCGGTCTGCGACTCCTCGACCGCTCCTCCCGCCACGTCCGTCTCACCGGCGACGGCGAACGCATGCTCCGGGAGGCCCGTGCCGTCCTCGCCGCCGCCGACCAGGCCGCCGAGGTCGCCGCGGCCCTGGCTACCGGCCGGGACGGGGTGCTCCGCATCGGCACCGCACCCGGCCTCCGCGACCGCCTCGAACGCGGTCTCACCACCCTCCGCCGGCGCACACCGAACCTGGACATCCAGATCAGTTCCGGGACCACCGCCGAGTACCTGGCGGCGCTGCGTTCGGGACGGCTCGACGTCGCCTTCGTCCGCGGCGAGGTCGCGGCGACCGACCTGACGGTCGTGGAGCTGTGGCGCGATCCGCTCTCGGTCCTGGTGCCGACGGCGTACCGAGCCGACGGCGGCGTGAAGCTGATCGACCTGGCCGGGCTCCCGCTACGGCTGCCCAACGACCCCTGGCTGCGCGACGAGTTGACGGCGGCCTGCCGGGCGGCCGGGTTCGAGCCGACGATCGGCCGCCCCGCCGACGACCTCGAGGCGGCGATCGTCGAGATGTCCACCGGAGCCCCGGCCTGGACCGTCGTGTACGGCACGGCCTGCTCGGCGGCCGAGGGCGCGTTGTGGATGGGACCGTTCGCGCCCGCGATGAGTGCCCCAGGGCAGTTGGTCGTGGCCGACGGCCATTGCCTCGACGAGTTGGCCGGCGCGTTCGGGTGAAGGTCTCCGGCGGGCCCTGACAGCTCCGCCGGAGACCGGAGTGTTGATTTCTCAACAAGCACCGGATCGTACGGCGGAATCTCAGTTTCGAGGAGGCCCCGTCTCATAATTCATCCGACGACTGTTTGATGCCTCCCGGTGAACAGTTGCTGACAGCGCGGGATTAAAGTTGGTAGTTGCAACCAAATATCGGGCTGGGTGAGGGCAACGCCGGCCGTTTCCGCCTCGGAGCAGTGCACCCCACTGCTCCGGTCGTCGCGTTCCCGCCGTACGAAACGGAAACCATGTCTGCCACCCAGACCCGCCAGCCAGACCAGCCGGCCGTCCCCGCCGGCCACCCCACCTATCGCTCGCGGTACGCCGAGCCTGAGCGCGCGCCGGCCGCCGCGCCGCCGCCCCCGTCGTCCGGTGATACGGAGCTCACGCACCGGGAGATCCTGGAGATCCTCGCCGGGCTGCTCGCGGCGCTGTTCACCGCGGTGCTCAGCTCGACGATCGTCAGCAACGCGCTGCCGACGATCATCGCGGACCTCGAAGGGACCCAGACGCAGTACACCTGGGTGGTCACCGCCAGCCTGCTCGCGATGACGGTGTCCACGCCGGTGTGGGGCAAGCTGTCCGACCTGATCAGCAAGAAGCTGCTGGTCCAGCTCGCGATCGTCGCGTTCGTGATCGGCTCGATGCTGGCCGGCGCGTCCCAGAACGTGCCGTTTCTGATCGGCGCCCGGGTTCTGCAGGGGCTCGCGATGGGCGGGTTGATGGCGCTCGCCCAGGCGATCATCGGCGCGGCGATCCCACCCCGCAACCGCGGCCGGTACTCCGGGTACATGGGCGCCGTGATGGCGCTCGCGACCGTCTCCGGCCCGCTGGTCGGCGGCGTCATCGTCGACACGTCGTGGCTGGGCTGGCGCTGGTGCTTCTACGTCTGCGTGCCGCTCGCCGTGGTGTCGCTGATCGTGCTGCAGAAGTTCCTGCACCTGCCGCTGGTGAAGCGCAAGGTCAAGATGGACTACCTGGGCGCGCTGCTGATCGCGGGCGCGGCCAGCCTGCCGCTGATCTGGGTGTCGTTCGCGGGTGAGCACTTCCCCTGGTGGTCCTGGCAGACCGGTGCGTACCTCGGCGGTACGGCGGTGCTCGCGATCCTGGCCGTGGTGGTCGAGACACATGCGACCGAGCCGCTGGTGCCGGTGCGGGTGGTCCGCGAGCGGACCACCGCGCTGGCGATCCTCGCGAGCCTCTCGGTGGGGATCGCGATGTTCGGCAGCGCGGTGTTCCTCGGGCAGTACTTCCAGGTTGCCCGCGGGTACAGCGCCACCGAGGCGGGTCTGCTGACCATCCCGATGATGTTCGGGTCGTTCCTCGGGTCGGTCGGGTCCGGCCAGCTGATCACCCGGTTCGGCAAGTGGAAGCGGTACCTGGTGATCGGCGGGTTCTGCCTGACCGCCGGGCTCGGCGTACTCGGAACGATCGACCACAAGTCGCCGTACTGGTACGTCGGCATCGGGATGCTCGCGATGGGCATCGGCATGGGGATGACGATGCAGAACCTGGTGCTCGCGGTGCAGAACACCGTCGACGTCAGCGAGGTCGGGGCGGCCTCCGCCACGGTGACGTTCTTCCGCAGCCTCGGCGGCGCGGTCGGGGTGTCCGTGCTCGGCGCGGTGCTGGCGACGCGGGTGACGAACCTGATCACCGAGCACCTCCGCGAGCTCGGTCCGGGCGCGGCCGCGGCGGCGCAGGGCGGCTCGGGGAGCGTGCTCGACGTGAACTCGCTGCCGGGACCGGTGCAGGAGATCGTGCGGCACGCGTACGGCGACGCGACCGGGCGGATCTTCGTGATCGCTGCCGGGGCGGCTGTGGTGAGCCTGCTGGCGGTGCTGTTCATCCGGGAGGTGCCGCTGCGGCGTACGGTCGCCATGGGTGCGGCGGCTTCGGAAGGGTCGGCGTCGTCGGAGGAGCCGCAGCGGGAGACCGTGCCGGACGATCCTGCCGAGCGGGCCGCGGTGGTCGCGCTGGACGTGATCACGTCGGCCGAACGTACGGCCCGGGAACGCGAACGCGAGGCGAGCGAGCGGGTGCAGGCGGCGGCGAACACGATCCGCCAGATGCGGACCGACGTCGCGGACCTGTTCACCCGGGTCGACCAGCAGATCGCGGCGCTCGAGAACACGCTGCCGGACACGGACATCCCGCAGCCCGCGGCCGCGATCCTCGACGCGCAACGTCCCGCCGGGGAACTGGTCGACGAGCTCCGCCGCTACGAGCTGAGCGTCCTCAGCGCCAGCCAGCGAACCGCCGACCACCTCCGCGAAACCGCCCGCACCGACGCCGAATCGTTCCGCACCACCGCCCAGGCCGACGCCGAGAACCTGCGGACGAAGGCCCGCGCCGAGGCCGACAACCTGCTGGCTGAGGCGCGCGCCGAGGAACAGGAGATCCGCGGCCGCGTCGCCGAGCTCGAGGCCGTCGAACGGCGCCTCCTCGGCACCATCCGCGACAACCTCTCCGACACTCCTGCCCCACCCGCGGCTCCCGCGCCGCAGACTCACCCGGACGAGCACCCCGCCCCGGCAGCACCCGGCACCCACCAGACACACGCCCCCAGCCACACCACCGGCAACGGGTACCCGGAGGACGCCACCCACCGCCAGCCCTTCGGCTGACCGCCAAGCGGTGGCGGGGTCGCCGTAGCCTCCGTCCACGCGAGGGGAGAACCCCCGGCGTGGACGGTTCTCCGGCCGTGACAAGAGCTGAGAAGGAGCAACGCGAACGGATGACCCGCGCGGTGCGCGGGGGCGGTGCGCGGTGCGGGTGGGGGCGGGGTGGGTTGTCGGGGGTGGGTGGGAGGATTTGGGGGACGGCTCGGGTGAGGAGTGGTGTGGGGTTGTGGGACGTGGAGCAGGTGCTGGGGTTGGCGTCTGATGCTGCGTCCGCGAAGGCTGGGCAGGGGTTGGCCCGGGGGGAGAAGTGGTCCGGGACCGGCGCGACGGAGCGGGCCGTCTGGGGGTTGTGCCAGGGGAGCGGGAAGCAGCCGTACCAGACGGCTGTCGAGTTGGTGGGGCCGGCGTACAAGTGCTCCTGCCCGTCGCGGAAGTTTCCGTGCAAGCACGCGCTCGGGTTGATGTTGCTGTTGGCCAAGGGGGAGCTGGCGGCCGGGGACGAGCCTGACTGGGTGAAGAGCTGGCTGGACCAGCGAGCCGAGCGCGCCGAGCGGGCGGAACGGAAGCCTGGCGAGGTCGCGGATCCGCTCGCGGCGCAGGAACGGGCCGCGCGACGGGCGGACCGGGTGTCGGCGGGCCTCGCGGAGCTGGCCGGATGGCTGGACGACCAGGTGCGGGAGGGCCTCGGCGGTTTCGACCAACGCGCGTACGGCGAACTGCACCGGCTGGCCGCCCGCATGGTCGACGCACAAGCTCCCGGAGTAGCCGGAGCGGTACGCCGGGCAGCCGGCGCCGTCGGACGCGGCCACGGCTGGCCGGGCGAACTCCTCGAGGAGCTCTCGCTGATCCACCTGGTCGTCGCCGCCCATGCACGCCTCGGCGAACTGCCGCCGTCGCTCGCGGACACCGTCCAGTCGCGGATCGGCCGGCCGACCGAGACGGCCCGGGTCCGGCTGGAAGGTGAGCAGATCCAGGACGACTGGCTGATGCTCGGCCGCGTGATCGAACCCGACGACCGGCTCACCGTCCGCCGCGTATGGTTGCGCGGAGCAACGACCGGCCGGATCGGCCTGATCCTCACGTTCGCCGCGGCGGGCCGCCCGCTCGACCCGCTGCCGGCCCGTCCGGGCGAGGCGGTCCCGGGCACGCTGGCGTTCTACCCCGGCGCGCTCCCGATGCGGGCAATCCTCACGCAGACGGACCAACGCCGGCAGGCGCCACGCCCCCACGGTCACACCGTCCGGCAGGCGTTGACGTCGTACGTCGAATCGCTCGCCGCCGACCCGTGGAACGAACGGTGGCCGCTGGTGCTGCACGACGTACGTCCCGCCCGCAACGGCGACGGGTGGGCGCTCGTGGACGAGGCCGGTGACGGGCTGGAGATCCTGCCGGGCTGGGATCCGCTGAAGCTGCTCGCGGTCTCGGCGGGCGATCCGATCACCGTCGCCGCCGAGTGGAACCGGGCCGGCCTGCGCCCGATGACGTGCTGGCGCGACGATCGTCCGGTGCCGCTGTGAAGGGCTGGGACGGGCTGGTCAGTTCGATGCTGCTGGGGACCGATCGGCGGCCGGCGGACTTCGACGAGTTGCCGGACCACGTGCGGGAGCGGCTGGGTGACGGCGGGCTGCTGGATGCGGCCGCGCTGGCGACCGTGTACAAGCGGGCCGGGCGCAAGCCGCTGCGGGAGCTGACGCCGCTGGAGCCGGCCGGTGGTGAGGATCGGCCGTTGCCACGGACAGGTGCGGTACGGCGGCTGGCGGCGATGCTGGGCGGGTTCCAGACGGCGGCGTTGGGTGAGTGGCTGCGTACGGCGGACGCGAACGGGTGGGGTGTGCCGCCTGAGCATCTGCCGGCGTTGGCGGACTACGCGCGCAATCGTGCCGAGTACCGCCCGCTGGTGATCACGGCGGCCGGTCGGCGGGCGCGGTGGCTTGCGGAACTCAATCCGGAGTGGCGGTTCCTGCACGCAGCTGATGCCGAGAGCAACGACCCGCAGCTGTGGACACACGGGAACGCGATCCAGCGCAGGGCCTGGTTGCTGGGGCTGCGGCGGCGGGATCCCGGCGCCGCGCGGGAGGAGCTGGCGGAGGTGTGGCCGAACGAGTCGGCCGCCACGCGGGCCGACTTCCTCGGGCTGTTCGCGGACGGGTTGTCGCTGGGGGACGAGGAGTTCCTGGAGGCGGCGCTGGACGATCGCTCGCGGGAGGTACGGCGGGTCGCGGCGCGGCTGTTGGCGCGGTTGCCGGGGGCGCGGTACGGCGTACGGATGACCGAGCGGCTGCATTCGCACCTGGTGGAGTCGCAGGGCGTACTCGCCGTCGACCTGCCGCGGAGTTTGACCCCATCGATGGAGCGCGACGGGCTGGATTCGGTCAACCCAGAGGGGGTTGGGAAGCGCGCCTGGTGGTTCCACCAGATCGTCGCCAACACACCCCTGTCGTCCATGAACCTCGCCTGGCTCAAAACCCCCGTCGAAGGATGTGCCCCCGAAGTACTCCAGTCGGCCTGGACCGAGTCAGTCATCCGCGAGAGCACGCCAGAGGCGAGCCGGTGGGCGCGGGAGTTGTTGCTGGGGAACGCCAACACCGGTAGCCGGAATCCTGCCGAGTTGTTGCGACTGCTGCCGTCGAGCGAGTGGGCGCAGGCTGTGAACATCTTGCGGAGCAGTGTGGATGTTGCCGAGTTGGTGGGTGCGTTGCCGGTGCCGTGGCCTCCGGAGTTGGGGAGGATGGTGCTCGACCAGCTCGCCAAGGTCGGGACCAACCGGGCCTGGGCGCGGCTTGCGAGCATTGCGGCGCGGGCGGTGCCGCCCGACGTGCTGGACCATCCGATCACCCGCGACCCGAGCGGCGACGAGGACACCTGGCGCCGCCGGCTCGTCGAGACCCTGACCTTCCGCCGTGAGATGTACGAGGAGCTGACATGACCGAGGTTCTCCGCCCGCACGCGGAAGTCGAGTACGCCGACGAGCTGCAGGCGCTCCGCGCCGCCGACGACAAGCCCCGCCCGCCGGCCTGGCGGCTCTCCCCGGGCGCGGTCGTCACCTACCTCCTCGGCGGCAAGGCCGGCAGCACCGAGATCTCCCCGAAGTACGTCGGTCCGCGGCGGCTGGTCGAGGTCGCGGTCGCCACCCTCGCGACGGACCGCGCGCTGCTGCTGCTCGGCGTACCGGGCACCGCGAAGACCTGGGTCAGCGAGCACCTGGCGGCCGCGATCTCGGGCGACTCCACGCTGCTCGTCCAAGGTACGGCGGGCACCGCCGAGGAAGCGATCCGGTACGGCTGGAACTACGCCCAGCTGATCGCCCAAGGCCCCAGCGAGGCCGCGCTGGTGCCGAGCCCGGTGCAGCGCGCGATGACCGAGGCGAAGATCGCCCGGATCGAGGAACTGACCCGGATGCCGTCCGACGTCCAGGACGCGCTGATCACGATCCTGTCCGAGAAGACGCTGCCGATCGCCGAGCTGGCCACCGAGGTGATGGCCCGCAAGGGTTTCAACGTCATTGCCACCGCCAACGACCGGGACAAGGGCGTCAACGAACTGTCCAGCGCACTTCGTCGCCGGTTCAACACCGTCGTCCTGCCGCTGCCGGACTCGGCCGAGGACGAGGTGGAGATCGTGTCCCGCCGGGTCGCGCAGCTCGGGTCCGCGCTCGAGCTGCCGCAGCCCGACGACGCGCTGGACGAGATCCGCCGGGTGGTGACGATCTTCCGCGAGCTTCGCTCCGGGCGCACCGAGGACGGCCGGACCGCGGTCAAGTCGCCGTCCGGCACGCTCTCCACCGCGGAGGCGATCAGCGTGGTCACGGGAGGTCTCGCGCTCGCCGCGCATTTCGGCGACGGCGTACTGCGGCCGACCGACGTCGCGGGCGGCATCCTCGGCGCGGTGGTCAAGGACCCGTCGGCGGACCGGGTGGTGTGGTCGGAGTACCTGGAGACCGTGGTCCGCGAACGTGACGACTGGGCACCCTTCTACCGGGCCTGCCGAGAGATCTCCGGATGACCGTTCATCTGTTGGGGATCCGGCACCACGGGCCGGGGTCGGCGCGGGCAGTGGCGGTCGCGCTGGCGGAGCTCCGGCCGGACGTCGTGCTGATCGAGGGACCGCCGGAGGCGGACAAGCTCGTCGAGCTGGCGGCGTCGGAGGAGATGGAGCCGCCGGTCGCGTTGCTCGCCTACCCCGTTGACGACAGGGACGACTCGACGCGGGCGGCGTTCTGGCCGTTCGCGGTGTTCAGCCCGGAGTGGCAGGCGATCAGGTACGGGCTGGCGGCCGGGGTCCCGGTGCGGTTCTGCGATCTGCCGGCCGCGCAGCAGTTCGCCTCGTCGGGCGGGCGGTCCGCGGCGGCGACGGACCCGTTGGCGACGCTGGCCGCGGCCGGTGGGTACGACGACCCGGAGCGCTGGTGGGACGACGTGATCGAGTCGCGACGGGACGGCGCCGAACCGTTCACGGTGATCGCGGACGCGATGCGCGAACTGCGGCACGGCGAAGAGGCGGCAGGCCGGGAGGCGCAGCGGGAGGCGTACATGCGCACCGTGCTGCGGAAGGCACAGAAGGAGGGGTTCGAGCGGATCGCGGTGATCTGCGGTGCCTGGCACGTCCCGGCGCTGGAGCTTCCGTTGCCGCCGGCAACACATGACCAGCGGATCCTGAAGGGCCTGCCGAAACGCAAGGTCGCCTGCACCTGGGTGCCGTGGACGCACGGCCGGCTGGCCGCGACCAGCGGGTACGGCGCCGGCATCACGTCGCCCGGCTGGTACCACCACCTGTTCACGGCGCCGGACCAGATCACCGCACGATGGCTCTCGAAGGTCGCCCAGGTACTGCGTGACGAGGACCTGCCGGTGTCCAGCGCGCACGTGATCGAGGCCGTCCGGCTCGCCGACACCCTTGCTGCCCTGCGCGAACGTCCACTCGCCGGCCTCAGCGAAGTCACCGAGGCCACGCGGGCCTTGCTGTGCGGCGGAAACGACGTACTGCTGGATCTCGTCACGCGGGAGGCGGTCGTCGGCGAGCTGCTGGGGTCGGTCCCTGGAGCGACACCGCAGGCGCCGGTCGCGGCGGACTTCGCGGCACAGGTACGGCGGTTGCGGATGAAGCGGGACGCCGCGGAGCGTGTGATCGAGCTGGACCTGCGGAAGCCGAACGACCTGGAGAAGTCCAGACTCCTGCACAGGTTGCGGATCCTCGGCGTCGATTGGGGAGTGCCGGCCACGGACGAGCGCCGCGCGCAGGGGACGTTCCGCGAGATGTGGCGGCTCGCGTGGGACCCGGGGCTGGAGGTGGAGCTCGTCGCCGCGGGGGCGCACGGCACGACGGTGCTCGGCGCCGCGACGACCGTGATGCTGAAGGCCGCCGACTCCACCACGCTGGCTGAGGTCACCGCCGCGCTGGAGAAGTCGCTGCTCGCCGACCTCGCGGACGCGCTGCCGCCGCTGCTGCAGGGCATCGACACCCGCGCCGCGGCCGACGCCGACGTGGGCCATCTGATGGCGGCGCTCCCTTCGCTGGCACGAGCTTCGCGGTACGGCGACGTGCGCGGGACCGATACGGCCGGGCTGGCTGCGGTCGCGGGGCGGATGGTGTCGCGAGTGTGTGCGGGCCTGGCGCGGACGGTCCACGGGCTCGATCCGGATGCCGCTTCCGCCGTACAGGAGCTGATCGACGGCGTGCAGGACGCTACGGCGCTGCTGGCCGAGGACGTGCGGGCGGAGTGGCTGAACACCCTGCAGGGATTGAGTGATCGGCTCTCGGTGCCGCCGTTGATCCGCGGGCGGTTGACGCGGCTGATGCTGGACACGTCGCGGCTGCCGGACGGCGAGGTCGCGCTGCGCCTCGGACGGTCGCTGTCACCTGGTACGCCGACGGCGGACGCGGCCGGGTACGTCGAGGGGTTCCTGGCCGGCGGCGGGTTGTTGCTGGTGCACGACGAGCGGTTGCTCGCGCTGGTGGACGCGTGGCTCGGCGGGATTCCGGACGACGCGTTCGTGGAGGTGTTGCCGTTGTTGCGGCGGACGTTCGGGACGTTCGCGGCGCCGGAGCGGCGGACGATCGGGTCCCGCGCCCGGGTGCTGAGCGATCCGTCTTCGATGGTCGTTGCCGATGACAACGAGCTGGACGCCGAGCTGGCCGCGACCGCGCTGCCCGTGGTGGCACAGCTCTTGGGGGTCTCGTGAGTTCGGAGGAACGCCTCCGCCGGTGGCGGCTCGTGCTCGGCGCGGAGGCCGAGGAAGAGACGGGTACGACGCTGTCGAAGGCCGATCAGTCCGTCGACGCCGCGTTGGCCGCGCTGTACGACACCGGTGAGAGTTCGGGGACCCAGCGGGCCTCCGGGCTGGGGTCGTCGGCGCCGCGGGTGGCGCGCTGGCTGGGGGACATCCGGCAGTACTTCCCGAGCACGGTCGTCCAGGTGATGCAACGGGACGCGGTCGAGCGGCTCGGGATCACCCGGATGCTGATGGAGCCGGAGCTGCTCGGCGCCGTCGAACCCGACGTACACCTGGTGTCCACGCTGCTCGCGCTCAACGAGGTGATGCCGGAGGAGACCAAACAGACCGCACGCGAGGTCGTCGGGCGGGTGGTCGCCGAGCTGGAGGCGCGGCTCGCGGAGCGGACCCGGGCCGCGGTGACGGGCGCGCTCGACCGGGCCGGGCGTACGTCGCGGCCGCGGCACTCGGACATCGACTGGGACCGCACGATCCGGGCGAACCTCAAGCATTTCTCGCCGGCGCTCGGGACGATCGTGCCGGACCGGCTGGTCGGGTACGCGCGCCGCAACCACAGCGTGCAGCGGGACATCGTGCTGGCGATCGACCAGTCCGGGTCGATGGCCGAGTCGGTCGTCTACGCGGCGCTGTTCGGCGCGGTGCTCGGGTCGATCCGCACGCTGCGGACCTCACTCGTGGTGTTCGACACCGCGGTCGTGGATCTGACCGATCAGCTGGAGGACCCGGTCGACGTACTGTTCGGGACGCAGTTGGGCGGCGGGACGGACATCAACCGGGCGCTCGCGTACTGCGAGGAGCTGGTCACCAAGCCCGCCGAGACGGTGCTGGTGCTGATCTCGGACCTCTACGAGGGCGGCGTCCGCGAGGAGCTGCTCCGGCGGGCGCGCTCGCTGGTCGAGTCCGGCGTACAGGTGATCGCACTGCTGGCACTCGCGGACTCCGGGACCCCGTCGTACGACGCGGAGAACGCGGCCGCGCTGGCCGACCTCGGCGTACCGGCGTTCGCCTGCACTCCGGACCAGTTCCCGGACCTGATGGCGGCGGCGATCCGGCACGAGGACATCACTACCTGGGCAGCGACCAACATTGTGTGAGGACATCATGGTGATCGACGAGATCCGGCCGGACGAGTACGACCGGGCGGCCGAGCTGTGGGAGGCGTCGGTGCGGGCGACGCACGACTTCGTCACCGAGGCGGACCTGGACGTGTTCCGGCCGTTGGTGCGGGCGTCGTTCGGCGAGATCGCGCAGCTGGCGGGGCTGCGGGAGGACGGGCGGCTGATCGGGTTCATCGGGGTCGAGGACGGGAACGTCGAGATGCTGTTCCTCGACCCGTCGTACCGCGGCCGCGGCGGCGGGAGCCTGCTGCTGGAGCACGCCTTCACGCACTTCGCCGCCACGTCGGTCGACGTCAACGAGCAGAACCCGCAGGCCGTCGGGTTCTACGAGCACCACGGTTTCCGCTTCGTGTCCCGCAGTACCCACGACTCCACCGGCAAGCCGTACCCGATCCTGCACCTGACGCGTTAGCCGGCGATCTCGAGGATGTCGATGGGGGTGTGCGGGTCGGCCTCGGCGAACCGGAGGGCCCACCGGACGGCCTCCTCCTTGGAGTCGACGCGGATGATCGAGACGCCGGCGACGAGCTCTTTGGTCTCCGCGAACGGGCCGTCGATCACGCGCGGCTGACCCGGCGCCGGGAAGGTCACGCGGGCGCCGCGGGAGCTCGGCATCAGCCCCTCGCCGAGCACCAGCACGCCGGCCTGGCGCATCTCCTCCAGCACCGCGTCGGCGCGCTCGAGGATCTCCGGATCCGGCGGGTTCCCGGCTTCCAGGCTGTCGTTGGTCTTGTGCAGCAGCATGTACCTCATAAAGCAGACCTTAGTGCGGTCCAGAACGCTTCCGGGACCGTGAGCGAGTGCCACGCCACCGCCTCCGCGATCTCCCGCGGGCTGCGCGCCCCGACCACCACGGCCGGTACGGCGGGATGCCGCAGCGGGAACTGCAGCGCCGCCGCCAGCAGCGGTACGTCGTACGCCCGGCAGACCTCCCGCAGTACCTCGATCCGCCGCAGCACGTCTCGCGGGACCCGCGCGTACCCGTGCGGGATGCCGTCCGCGGTGTCCGCGAGCACCCCGCCCTGGAACACCCCGGCCGCCAGCACCGCCACGCCGTACTTCCGGCACAACGGCAGCAGCTCGTCCGCCCCGGACCGGTCGAGCAGCGTGTACCGCCCGGCCAGCATCACCAGGTCCGGGCCGCCGTCGGTCTCGCGGACGAACCGCGCCGCGACGTCGGCATGGTTGACCCCGAGCGAGATCGCCCGGATCGTGCCGCGCCCACGCAGCTCGGTCAGCGCCCGGAACGCCTCGGTCGACGCCCGCGGGAAGTCCAGTTCGGGGTCGTGGACGTGCAGGACGTCGATCCGGTCGATCCCCATCCGCTCCAGACTCGCCTCGAACGAGCGGATCGTGCCGGCGTACGAGTAGTCCAGCCGCGGCCCGACCCCCGCGGGCGGCTCCGCCCAGATCGGCTGCAGCTCCGGGCCGCCGGGCTCGATCAGCCGGCCGACCTTCGTACACAGCACGAACTCGTCCCGCGGCCGCCCGCGGAGCGCCAGCCCGGCGCGCTGCTCGGACAGCCCGTACCCGTACACCGGCGCAGTGTCGAACAGCCGCACGCCCAACTCCCACGCCCGGTCGATCGTCGCCACCGCCTGCTGCTGCGGAACCGCCGCGAACATCCCCCCGACGGAGGCGAGCCCCAGGCCCAGCTCACTGACCCGCAACCCCGTCCGCCCCAACTCCACCGTCCGCATACGCCGGACGTTAGACGGCGCCACCGACAATGGAGCTCGGGGCGTAGTAGCTGCCCGGGTCGTCGCACAGCGGTGCCTCGGTGAGCTGTGCCGGATCCTGCAGCAGCAGCGCGTGACCCTTGGCGATCGCGGGCTCCAGGTACTCGTGGCCGGGCAGGTCCGCGACCGCGGTACGGCAGCCGAGTGCCATGCCCTCGAAGAGCGCCGTGGTCGAGACGCCGACCTGGTACGTCGCGGCCGCGAGCAGGTCAAGCGTGCTGCCACCCGTGGACAGCAGCACGCCGGACGGGATCGTGTAGTCGGCCGGGCGTTCGCTCGGGTGCAACCGGTACAGCACCTCCAGTTCGGGGTGCTGCGCGGCGATCGCCCCGGCGGTGCGGACGAGCTCGGCGCCGATCGTGCCCTGGGACAGGACGACCACGCGGTTGGTCTTCGGAGCGGGTGCCGGGAGGAACGGGGCGCCGGTGACCTTGGTGCGCATCCCCGCGGGCAGGTCCGCGACGTCGGTCCAGTACGACCCGAAGCACCAGAGCTCGTCCGGCTGATCGGCCACGTCCGGACGGCCCGGGTAGCTGTACCCGAGGTGGAACGGGCTGATCGCGCCGTGCTGGAGCTCGACCACCCGGATCCCTAGGTCGCGGGCCGCACCAACGATGTGCTGGTGGAAGTACGCGACCACGACATACACGGTCTCGATCCGGTGCTTCTTGAGGAGCGCACGATAGAGCGCCCGCAATCTTCGGTGTTTCGGTACTTCGCGGGCGAGCAGCGCCCCGATCGGGACCCGGACACCGGTGAGTTTCTCCAGCGCCTCGGCGGCGCCCCGGTCGTCGACCGCACCGCGGTGGACCGCGCCGGCCGCCGACGTGAAGAAGTCGAGGTTCTTGCTGCCGGGCAGCGGTACGCCGTTGATCCCGGAGTCCAGGACCAGCGCGCGGTCGCCGAGCAGCGCCCGGAGCTCGTCGGTGTAGATCTCGACACCGTTCGGTTTCCGCGGGTGCGGGACCACCAGCGCGTCGTACCGTCCGGGGAACGGGTTGCGGGTCACCACGCCGGCCACGTGCCGCGCGACCAGGGCAGCCTTGTCGTACGGCGTACGCCGTACCGGATGGGGAGCGCCGTGGATGCCGGAGCGACGGGTCAGCTCATGGAAGACGCGCATCCGGATGATCGGCCAGGGATGCATCCCCCTGATCTGCCACCTCAGCAGGTCCAGGTCCTGCTCGACCGTCGAGATCGCCCGGCACAGCTCCGCCACCGTCGGCCGAACCGTGCCGTTCCCGGTACTCGTCATGGTTGATCCCTACTATCCCGGCGAGACTACCGACGCCCGAGAAGAACCGGCGGACTGCCTTCAGCAGGTGCGTCTTCCGGCCGAGCAACAGCCCGGCGAGGGCGAGCCCGAACGCCGAGACCACCCGGGCCGAAGCATAGGCCAGCACCAGTACGTAGCTGATCGCGCCCGGGCGGATCAGCAGCCGGCTGATGGTGTCGCCGCTGCCGGAGCGGAACGCCCGCCGTACCAGCCAGCGCAGCGTCGTCCGGCCGACCGGGACGTCCTCGGAGATACACGCCTCCTCGCACCACACGATCCGGAACCCGGCGCGGTGCACGCGGAGGAAGAAATGCAGGTCGCTGGAGCCGGTGTACCGGAACGCGGGGTGGAACCCGGGCGTGACCGCGTGGTACACCCGGCGGCTCACCAGCGTGTTGTTCGTGTACGCCTTCTTGAGTTCCTCGCCGGTCGCGTGCCGGCCGGTCGAGTCGTGCACGTCGCTGTAGTGGTTCCAGGGCGGCGCTCCGGCCGGGAGGGTGCCCTTCACGGGTCCGGTGACGACGTCGGCGCCGGTGGTCTCCCAGGCCTTCAGCAGCGTCGCCAGCCAGCCGGGCGGGGCGACCTCGTCGTCGTCCACGAAGATCAGTGCGTCGTCGTTCCAGCACAGCTCGACGGACCGCTCCCGGGCGAAGGGGATCCCCGGCTCCGCTTCCACCACCGACTCGATCGGGTACGGCGTACCCTCCCCGAACTCCTCCAGCACCCGCGCCGCCGACCCATCCGCGTCGTTGTCCACCACCACGATCCGGATCGAGTAGTCCGTGTCCGCCGGCAACTCCTGCGCCTGCAAACTCGTCAACAACCCCCGCAACAGAGCAGGTCGCCTGAAGGTAATCACCGCAATGGCGACGCAGGTGCTCATGGCGCCCGAGACTATCGGTCCCCACCAGCATCCACCCAGTCACCAACCGTATCTACGAGCCGCATGTGCGTTTCCCCACCCCAAAGGACACCCCGGAAATGACACCGCTTCGCGGCGGCTGTTGTTTCGCGCCTTCGGCGGGGCCGGGGAGGTGGTCGTGGGCGGAGGTGGTGGTCGTGGGGTGCTGTGGTGGGTGGTGCGCCCGGAAATGACACCGCTTCGCGGCGGCTGTTGTTTCGCACCTTCGGCGGTGGCGGGGAGGTTGCAGCTGGGAGGGGGCTCGCGGGGCGTTGGAGCCGAGGGTGTGTGGCGTCGCGGTTGGTCGGGTGGCTGTGGGTTCTGCGCCTGCGAGGGGTTCGGGTTCCGCGCCGCTCAGGCGTCCGACGGGTCGGGTTCCCAGCCTGTTTGTTGGGACCAGGTGTCGGCTTGGCGGATTGTTTGCCAGAACCAGGGGAGCTTGCCCTCCGTGTAGGCCGTGCGGTCGTCGGGGTGGGCGGTGGCGAGGCGGCGTTTCAGGTGTTCGTACGGCGGGAGTTCGGCGGGATGGGTGCGGAGGTAGTCGCGGAGGAGCAGGGGGAATTGCTGGGAGAACGAGCCGAGTTTGCGGACGTGGATGTGCGTGCGCGGGGTGCCGGGCGGTTCGCGGAAGTAGCGTTTGGTGCGTTCGGGGTTGTCGGCGCGGTATACGTATCCAAGGCCTTCGAGCGGCACCCGGAACAGGTCCACCGGCTCCAGCGCGGCGACCGAGATCTGGATGTCGACGATCGGCTTCGCAGCGAGACCCGGCACCGCAGTGGAGCCGATGTGGTCGATCCGGAGCGCCACCCCGCCGAGGGCGGACCGCAACTCCCGCCCGACCTCGGCGAACCGCCGGACCCACGCCTCGTCGTACGGCTCGATCACGATCATGAGCGAGCGGGGAGCTTGGTGTCGAGCGCCTTCAGCCCGGCCGCCAGCAGCAGGCCCAGGACCAACACGAACGCCGCGTTGCGGAGTGCGGTCGCCAGTCCGACGTCGTTCACGTCGAGGAACTGATACGGATACCAGTGCGTGAACGCGCCCTGCGTGAAGATGTACACGAGCCACGCCGCAAGCGTCGTCCACGGCGAGATGTAGTGGAAACCGATCGTTGCCGCCAGCGCCCACCCGGTGAGGTGGACCTGCGGTGCGAGGACGATCGCGAACACCAGCCCGGTGATCACGATCCCGAGCAGCGAGTCCAGTCGTACCACCGGCCACAACGCGCCGTCCCGCAGCGGCCGCAGTACCAGCGCCACCGCTGCCGCGAGCACGATCAGGTTGCTCTGGATCGTGAAGAAGCTGAACAACCGCCACAGCCGCGTCCCGAGCCCGACCGCGGTGCCGCTGTCACCGGAGTTCGCGTCCTCGCCGCCGGTGAGGATCAGCACCAGCTGGATCACCAGCGACACGAGGATCACCGCGGCGATCCCGGCCTGCACCCACCGTGAGAGCCTCGACACCCTCGTCATTGTCCGAAGCGACGAGCTTCCACCCGGCGAGGCGCGCCGTACTCGCGCCATACCGCCTTCCCTGGGATTGCCGCGATGATGACGACGACGAACGCCGGCAACGACATCGCCGTCAGCAGGCACAGTGTCACTCCCTCGTACAGAATCATCGGAGGACTCCTAGTCGACAGGTACGACGGAAATGAGGGTGAGCCCGAGGTCGCGGATCCGGGCGAGTACGCCGTGCAGCGCGGACTGGTCGGTGACCGCGCCGCGGAGCGTGGTGGTGCCGTCGGGCTCGGCAATGACGGTGAAGTCGGCGAACCAGCCGGACCAGCGCGGGTCGATCCGGCCGGCGACGCGCAGCTCGTACATCAGGCCCGCCGCCGGACGACGTACTCGGCGATCGCGGCGTTGACCGCCCAACCCGCGCTGATCGAGAGCGCCGTACTGAGCTCGCCGGTCCCGAACAGACCCTGCCCCACACCCTGCGTCAGCACCTGCGTCCCGGCACCGAGACCGAGCGCGTACGCGCGGATCATCCAAGCTCGGTGTACTCGGATCGCGCCTTGGCGGATCGCGCGGATGCCGAGGACCAGGCAGCTGCCCATCGCGCTCGCGACGACGAGGCGGACCCCCCACAGCACCGGCCCGCCCGGAGCGCCGGAGTAGAACAGGGTCATCCACAGCCCCGAGCCGGCCACGAGCAGACCGGCGGCGACGAGCACGCGCCCCGCCCGCCGATGCCAGTCGCGATGGGTACGCCGTATCCGGGAGGAGAACTGGAACGCTCCGACGACCGCGTACGCCGCGGCGCCGACGACATGCACGACGACCGGCGCCGGTGAGGCGTCGATGCGCGGGTTGTCCGGCATCAGGGCCGGTCCGCCGGCGACCTCGATCAGCCGGAGCGTCCCGGAGGCCAGCGGGACGATCGTCAGCAGTACCAGCGTGAACGGGACCCAGAGATCCGAACGCGCGGTCCTCACGGCGCGACCGCGACAGGTTGCCGGGCGACGGTCGTCGTCTGCCAGAGCGAGATGCCGAGACCGATCATCGCAAGACCGTTGGGGTAGGCCAGCAGGCGGTAGAACGCATCGGGCATCACGGACAGCGCCGCCGACACCAGGCCGCCGACCGCGAGCAGTACGGCGGCCCACCGCGCCACGACCCGTGCGCGGAACAGGGCGATCCCGAGCAGCAAGCCGCCCACCAGGTAGGCGATTCCCTGCAGTTGCAGCACCACTCGCAGTGGCCCGATGTCGCCGACCGGGTGGCCGCCGGTGGAGGCGGCGAGGACGTCGCTCACGTACGCCGGGTTCGCGCCGGCGATCGACGGCAGCACGTACCCCGAGACGAAGGTCGTCGCGAGGATCGACAGGTAGCCGAGGCTGAGGACGAGGTACCCGACCAGGCCGAGGAGACCGTTGCGGCGGATCTGGCTCAGGTACAGACCGGCGATCCCGGCCAGTGCGAGCGACGCCATCACCAGCTTCATCGTGGTCCGCACGAACAGTTCGGTGGTGACGATCGAGTGCACGTCCACGTGCGGGTGGCCGATCTGGACGCCGATGAAGATCGCTCCGGCGGCGGCCGCGGCGGTGCCCGCCGCGCGGGTCAGGTCGGTGGTCGTGATGTTCATGTCCGAACTCCCTTGTTTGTCAGGTGTTCGGAACGTAGGTCGCGAGGTGGTGAGCCGGCGTCACCACATCTGGTGATATCTACAGCAGACCGCGTTCCCGGGCCCGGCGGACTGCGCCGGAGCGGGTGGTCGCGCCGAGTTTGGTGAAGATGCGCTTGGTGTGGGTGCGCAGGGTGTTGAGCGACACGTAGAGGTGGCGGGCGATCTCCGGCCCGGTGAGCTCGGTGTCGAGGAGGCGCAGTACGTCGAGCTCGCGATCGGTCAGCGGGTCGACCATCGCGACCGGCTGTGGGACGGCGAGTCCCTCGTCGAGCAGTAGCCGCTTGTACTGCTGAGGTTCCGGTGTTTCCGAAAACGTTTGACGCAGGATTTCCAGGGCTCCCGCCCGGTCCCCGCCGACCTGCAGCGCGAGCGCTCGCAGTACGCCGATCTCCAGCAGGCTGCCCGCGCGCCGTCCGGCCGCGTCCGCCTGCAATTCGTCGAGCAGCCCACGGACGTCCTCGCCGCGGCGGATCATCAGCCGCGCAACGGTAAGCCGGCCGTACTCGTTCAAGTAGGAAACCGTGTTCGGAATGTCGTGCGCCCACGCCTCGGCCGCGGTCAGGTCACCGGCCGCGATGTGGATGCGGGCCCGTAGCGCGGCGATCGGCCGTACGTCGGGGTACGAGCCGGGGCGGTACCGGCGTTCTGCCTCGTCGAGCAGCCGTACGGCGTCCGCGAAATCGCCCTGGGCCGCCCGGACTTGGGCCATCACGACGTACCAGCGATGCCGGTTCTCGGTGATCGATCCGTGTTCCGACAGCGTTTTCGCGAGCTCGAGGTGGGCCTCCGCGCTGTCCAGGTCGTCCAGTTCGCGGTCAAGCTCGGCCAGACCGACGTGCAGGTCGGCCGTCACGCGTGGATACGGCGGACCGTTCCGAACAGCGTTTTCCAGCGTTTCCGAATACGTTTTCCTGGCCCGCGACGGCCGTCCCGCTGCCATCCAGAGGTCGCCCAGCACGATCGCAGCGTCCTGCTCGTCGACCCGGTTGCCGGCCGCGTGCAACTCGCGCACGGCCGACGCGAACGTCGCTAACGCGTCCGCGACGTCACCGTTCGCCCACGCGGCCAGCGCGACGAACCCGCCACCGGCACCACGGACGAAGTGGTCCTCAGGACCCGCCAGCTCCAGCGCCCGCTCTGCGAACCGCACGGTGGCCTCGACCTCACCCCGCGCCTGCGCCAGCGCTGCCCGGTAGATCAGCACCATCGCCGGCGCCGTCCGGAGGTCCTCCGTGTCCGCCCACAGCTCGGGATCTCCGGCGGCCAACGCGGCGTCAGCGTCGTCGAGCCGCCGCTCCATCCCGTCGAGCTCCCCGGCCGTCATCGCCGCCCACGCGGCAACGACGCTCAACACCGGATTCCGCCGTACGACGGAATCCGGCAGCGCCCCGATCCACTCGAGCAGCAGCGCGTCCTGTCGCGTACGCCGTACCTCGGGCACCGCTTCCTCGACCAGGCGCCCGGCCCGTTCGTGATCGCCGGCGGCCAACGCATGCCGTACCGCCTCGGCTGTCGAACCGTTCCCGGTGTACCACTCGCTCGCCGCCCGGTGCAGGCGCGGCAGCTCCTCAGGACGCTCAGCCTGCAGGCGTGCCCGCAGTACGTCGCGGAACAGGTGGTGGTAGCGGTACCAACTCCGGCCGGCGTCCAGCGCGACCAGGAACACGTTGGCGCGATCCAGTTCCTCCAGCACCCGCCCGCCCGCCGTCTGGCCGGTCACAGCATCACAGAGGGAGCCTGTCAGCCGATCGAGCACGGACGTACGTAACAAGAACTCCCGCACCTCCGCGCGCTGCCGGGTCAGCACCTCGTCGGCCAGATAGTCGATGACAAATCGATGGCTGCCGGTGAACGCCTCGATGAAGCCCGCCGCGTCGGACACACCACGCAGCGTCAGCCCCGCCAGCTGAAGTCCTGCTGCCCACCCCTCGGTCCGGTTCTCCAACGCCTCAACGTCCTCAGGAGCCAGCCGCAACCCCATCACGTCGTTGAGAAACGCCCCCGCCTCGGCCGCGGCGAACCGCAGATCGTCCACGCGGAGCTCTGTCAACTGCCCCCGACTACGCAACCGAGGCAGCGGAAACGGCGGGTCCGCACGAGTCGAAACGACCAGATGCAGCTGGTCCGGCAGATTGTCGAGCAGGAACGCCACGGCCTCGTGGACGTCGAGCGACTCGATCACGTGGTAGTCGTCCAGCACGAGCACCGCGTTGCAGTCCGGCTGCTCCGCGTAGTCGTTGACCAGGGCCGTCAGCGCAGCCGTAACAGGTACGTCGCCCTGCGGCTGAGCGACTCGGATACCGGGCAAGGCGGCCCAAAGGTGCGTCAGGAACCGCGGCAGCGCGTTGTCGCCGGCGTCCAGCGACAGCCACCCCGCCCGTTCCTGCCGCCCGACCCAGTCGCCGACCAGGGTCGTCTTCCCGAAACCGGCCGGAGCCGAGACCAGCGTGAGCCGATGCCCGCGATCCAGCGTGCTGTCCAGTCGCTCCGCCAGCCACGGCCGCGCCACCAGCCCGGACCGCCGAGCCGGTGGGAACAGCTTCGTGGCGATCACCCCCGTCGACACGGTGCGATCATAAGGCCGGAAACCTGTAACGCCGAGGGGTCTCCCAACGATTTAGGACCAGACCGTATGTGGTCTTTTCCCGCCCTGTCGAGGCCCTTTGGGGGTTTGTGGTGTTCAGTAAGCGTTTGCTGCGGCTGGTGGTGCCTGCGGCGATGATCGCGGGTGGCGTGGTGGTCGTCGCCGGGTCGAGCGGGTCGGCGGCCGAGCCGCACCCGTACCGGCCGCCGTTCGCGGCGGGGAAGCACAAGGCGGAGTACGACGCGCACTCCGTGATGGTGAAGTTCAAGCCGAAGGCGAGCGCCGCGAACCGGCGGGCCACGGTGTCGCGGTACGGCGCGACGGCCGAGGACCCGGTGGCCTCGAACGCCGTGAAGCTGACCAGCGACCTGCCCGCGCCGGAGCTGCTGAAGAAGGTCAAGGCCGACCCGACGGTCGAGCTGGCCTCGCTGAACTACAAGCGCTACATCTCGGCCGTCCCGAACGACGAGTACTACGGGACCGACCAGAAGGCGTACCTCAACACCGTCCGCATGCCGCAGGCGTGGGACCTGTCGAAGTCGACCGGCAGCCAGATCGTCGCGGTCCTGGACACCGGCGTCGACGCCGGCCACCCGGACCTCGTCGGCCACCTGGTGCCCGGCTACAACGCGGTCTCCAGCACCCGGCCGAACCCGGTCGACGACCACGGCCACGGCACCATGACGCTCGGCATCATCGCCGCCGCCGCGAACAACGGCATCGGCGTCGCGGGTGTCGGCTGGAACGTGAAGGCGATGCCGGTCAAGGTCCTCGCCTCCGACGGCACCGGCTACGACGCCGACATCGCCGAGGGCATCGACTGGGCCGTCGCCCACGGCGCCAAGGTGATCAACATGTCCCTCGGCGGCCCGGACGACAACCCGATCCTGCACGACGCGGTCAAGCGTGCGTACGCCAAGGGGGTCGTCACCGTCGTGGCGGCCGGCAACGACGGCGACGACAGCCTGCAGTACCCGGCCTCGTACCCCGAGGCGATCGCGGTCGCCGCGACGGACGCCGCGGGTTCGTTGACCGACTTCAGCTCGTACGGTGACTGGGTGGACATCGCGGCGCCGGGCCGGGACATCCTCACCACCGGCTCCCGCCCGCTGACGCCGCCCGGGTACGAGCCGTACTGGTACTGCACCGGCACCTCCTGCTCGGCCCCGATCGTCGCCGGGATCGCCGCCCTGGTGAAGAACAAGTGGCCGACGTTCACCCCCGCCCAGGTCGCCCGACGCCTCGAGGTCCTCGCCCGCGACGCGGGTCCGCGCGGCATCGACCAGTACTACGGCCACGGCATCGTCGACGCCTACCAAGCCCTCGGCGGCCGTTTCACGACCGACTTCCCGATGGGCCCGGCCGACGGCAATGACGAGCCGGCCAGGGCCACCAAGATCGCGGTCGGTGGCACGTACAGCGGCGCGATCACGGTCGAGGGCGAGACCGACTGGTACGCCGTCGACAGCACCAGCAACTTCAACGTCAGCGTGACGGGTCCCGAGTTCAACGGCGATGTGTATTCGTCGAACTTCGGTCCGTCGATCGACGCGTACGACAAGAACCTGAAGGGCATGGCCCACGCCGACACTCCGTTCCCGACCGGGACGGACCCACGGACCGGTGGTCCGGCCTGGAAGCCCCTGACCGCGTCCCAGGACGTGCCGGTGACCGGAGGGACCACGTACGTCGCGGTCCGGAACACCAACGGTTCGCGGAGCACCCGCCCGTACACACTTACCCTCACCGCGGTCGGGCAGATCGGCGGGAACGGCACAGCCGATCACGCGATCCGGGACGTATCTCCCGCGGATCTCTCGACGACCGCGAGCACTCTCGTGAAGCCGGTGGTGACGTTCGCGCGTGACGTCTACGCGGACACCGTCGTCAGCGGTCTCAAGTTGCACAACGGCAGGACCGGTGCTGTGGTCCCGGCGGACGTAACCTACGACTCGGTCACCCACCAGGCCACGATCGCCCCGCGCGCTCCGTTGCCGGAGGCGACTCCGTACAGGATCTCGGCCGACGGTGTCATGGAGATGGCGCCCGACCTGCCGCTGCCCCCGTTCAGCACCGTATTCAGCACAGAGGACCTCACGCCGCAGCCGGTCCGGATCGGTGGTAGTGGCGCGTATCTGGCAGCCAACCTCGCGTGGACGATTCCGGCGACGCCGGACCTGGATCAGGTGATCGTGCGGCGGAACGTGGGGAGCAAGGCGCCGACGCCGACGACCGGGACGTTGGTGTACGCCGGTACGGGTACTGCGGTGAAGAACACCGGGCTTGCGCAGAACACGACGTACACGTACGGCGCCTGGGTGCTCGACCGGACCGGGCACTACAGCCCGATCGCGGTGAAGCAGTTGCTCGGGATGAGGTCCGGGATCGCGGTCACGTCGACGTTGATCAACTACGGCGGGGCGATCACGATCAAGGGCAGCACCTTGCGGATCGACAACAAGGCGTACGCCGGGCTGCCGGTGAACGTGTACGTCCGCCCGAAGACGTCCTCGAAGTTCACGTTGCTCGCGGCGCTGAAGACCACGTCGACAGGGACCCTGTCGGTGACGCACAAGCCGCTGGTCTCGTCGGTCTACATGCTGACGTTCCCCGGGAACGCCGACCTGATGGGCACCCGGACCGTCGACGTGCTCGTGCAGGTGCGGCCGACGATCTCCGCGGTGCTCTCGCCGGCGACGATCACGCTCGGGAAGACCACCGCGTTCAGCGGGTACGTCGCCCCGGCGCACGCGGGCAAGCCCGTGTACCTGCAGCAGTACGGCAACAAGGTGTGGAAGTCGATCGCGTCGGTGAAGCTCAGCACGTCCGGCAAGTACGCGTTCGGCATCCGGCCCGCGGTGCGCGGCAAGATCGCCTACCGGGTCTGGTTCCCGGCCGACGCGGACCACGCGACGGCGTACTCGGCGTACAAGATCGTCACTGTCAGCTGACGGGAGTCGACCACCCCTTCGCTGTACCTCTGGGTACAGTGAGGGGGTGGAGACGGTCGAGCGGTTGATCCGGAGTGCGCAGGATCTGTTGTGGGAGCGCGGGTACGTCGGGACCTCGCCGAAGGCGGTGCAGCGGCTGGCGGACGCCGGGCAGGGGAGCATGTACCACCACTTCGCCGGCAAGGCGGACCTGGCGAAGGTGGCGATCGAGAGGTCCGGGGCGGAGCTGCGGGAGGTCGCCGAAGGGCAGCTGGGGCGTGACGGTACGGCGGGTTCGCGGATCGAGGGGTATCTGACCCGCGAGCGGGAGGTCCTCAAGGGGTGCCGGATCGGGCGGCTCGCGGCGGATCCGGAGGTGGTCGCGGATCCGGTACTGCGGACACCGGTCGCGGAGACGTTCGCGTGGCTGCGGCAGCGGCTCGCCGAGGTGGTTGCCGAGGGCAAGCGTGACGGCGAGTACCCGGAGTCGCTCGACCCGGAGCGGACTGCCGCGACGATCGCCGCCGTACTGCAGGGCGGTTACGTGCTCGCCCGGGCGGCCGACTCGCGCGAACCGTTCGACCTTGCGGTCAAGGGACTGATCGACCTGCTGGAGGCGAAATGAAGATCGGCGCGGTGTTCCCGCAGCTCGAGATCGGCGCGGATCCGGCGGTGGTCCGCGAGTGGACGACGACGGTCGAGGCGGCCGGCTACAACCATGCGCTCGCGTACGACCACGTGCTCGGCGCGGATCCGGCGAATCGTCCCGGCTGGACCGGGTACACCGACAAGTCCTTGTTCCACGAGGTTTTCGTGCTGTTCGGCTACATGGCCGCGATCACCACGACGCTCGAGCTCGTCACCGGTGTCCTCGTGCTCCCGCAGCGGCAGACCGCGCTGGTCGCGAAACAGGCCGCCGAGGTCGACGTGCTGAGCGGCGGCCGGCTGCGGCTCGGCGTCGGCATCGGGTGGAACCAGGTCGAGTACGACGCCCTCGGCGTACCGTTCTCGAAGCGCGGCGCGCGCCTCACGGAGCAGGTCGAGCTGCTCCGCAAGCTGTGGGCGGACCCGGTGATCTCGTACAACGGCACGTTCGACCACGTCGAGCAGGCCGGGCTGAATCCGCTGCCCGGGCGGGAGATCCCGATCTGGTTCGGCGGCGGCGCGGAGGCCGTACTGCGGCGTACCGGGCGGATCGGCGACGGGTGGATGCCGCAGTCCGCGCCGGACGAGACCGCGCGCCGGCAGGTCGCGGTGATCCGGCAGGCGGCCGAGGAGGCCGGGCGTGACCCGGGGCAGGTCGGCATCGAGGCGCGGTTGAGCCTCGGTGCCGTCCCCGAGCAGGACTGGCTCGCGTACGTGGACGGCTGGCGTGAGCTGGGCGCGACCCACCTGTGCGTGAACACGATGAACATGGGCCTGACCAGCCCTCGCGAGCATGCCGAGGTGCTGCGGAACGTGCTGCCGAAGCTCGGTCAGTGACGGTTCGCGGTCGAGCCGCGGATCGCCAGCGGGCACGGCAGCGTGATCACCTCGGTCGGGCGGTCCGGGTCGGCGATCCGCTCGCGGAGCAGCTGGATGCCGGTCTCGACGATGCTGTGCACAGGCTGCTCGACCGAGGTCAGGTCGAACGCCTCCCAGGCGGCCATCTCGGTGTTGTCGAAGCCGACCACCCAGACGTCGTCGGGCACCCGGGCGCCGACCGCACGGGCACCGTCCAGGATGCCGAAGGCGAGCAGGTCCGTGACCGTGTAGATCGCCGTCGGCGGCTTCTTCCGGGACAGTAGCTTCACCGCGGCGGCGTGGCCGGCGGAGTGCGGGACGTCCACCGGGACCACGTTGCCCGGCTTGATCTTCACGCCGGCGTCGGCGAGCGCGGCCCGGAAGCCGAGGTCGCGGTCGCGGGACGTGTTCCCGGTGTGGGTCAGCGTCACCAGGCCGATGTCCGTGTGCCCGTGGTCGACCAGGTAGCGGCCGGCGTCATACGCGCCCTGGTAGTTGTCTCCGACGACCTGGTCGCAGTCCAGCCCGTCGATGCCGCGGTGCAGCAACACGGTCGGCGTCCCGGAGGCGAGCGCCATCGAGTGCAGCTTCGAGTCGTACGTCGCGGACGTCAGCAGGAACCCGTCGACGAGCCGCTGCTGCAGCACCTCGGCGACGGCCTCCTCCGGATCGTGCTCGATGTTCCAGAGGATCATGTGCTGGCCCATCGAGCTCAGCACCCGGCCGATCTCGTCCAGCAGCTCGGCGTGGAACGGGCTGGTCACCCGGGTCATGAACACGCCGATGGTGTCGGTGCGCCCGGTCTTCATCGCGCGGGCCAGGGCGTTCGGTTTGTAGTTCGCGTCCTTCAGCACCTGCAGCACCCGCGCCCGGGTCTCCGCGTTGACCTTCGGGTTGTTGGTCAGCACCCGCGACACGGTCGCCTGCGAGACGCCCGCCAGGCGTGCGAGATCGCGGCTCGTCGGTGGTCGTGACATCTCTGCCTCCCCTCGTTCCAGGATGTGAACCCTACTCAAGAGTCGCGGCCCGAGCCGTTGACCACGCCCAAACAGCTGTGTATACGTATTCAATGTCTGAGTGTATACGTATTCATCCCCTCGTGGATGGGAGATTCCGGTGCAGACACAAACCCCCGACCTGAACCGCCGCAGGTTTCTCGCCGGACTGACGGGACTCACAGCTGCCGGCCTGCTGGCCGCCTGTGGTGGCAACGGCAACGCAAGCAGCGGCGGCAAGAAAGGCCTGACGTTCCTGAACTGGGAGCAGGTCAAGGGCAACCCGTTGGAGCAGGCGATCCAGGCGTTCGAGAAGCAGTCCGGGACGCATGTGACGATCCAGCCCGCGGTCACCCAGGAGTACGACACCAAGATGCGCACGCTGATCGCCGGCGGCAGCCCGCCGGACGTGATGCGGATCAACGACGACTTCGTCCGCGGCTTCTCCGAGCAGGGAGCGCTGCTCGACCTGCAGCCGTACATCGACAAGGACAAGCTCGACACGTCGCAGTTCGCCAAGGAGACGTTCGACTTCCCGAAGCAGCCGGACGGTTCGCACACCGCCTGGGTGCTCGGGTACGAGCCGCGGCTGATCTTCTACAACGTCGACCTGTTCAAGGCGGCCGGTGTACCGCTGCCGCCGACCACCTGGTCGTCGGACGGCTGGACCTGGTCCGACTTCGAGGCGAAGGCGAAGAAGCTCACCGACCCGGCGAAGCAGCAGTACGGCGCACTCGTCTACCTGGACACCGGCTACGAGCAGACGTTCACGGTGAACCATGGCAGCCAGACGGGCATCTTCTCCAAGGACGGCACCCGGTTCACGCTGTCCGACCCGAAGGAGTCCGAGGCGCTGCAGTGGGCGACCGACCTGACCTGCAAGGACAAGGTGCAGCCGCCGTGGTCGGCGTTGCAGCAGGACAACGTGCAGAACCAGCTGTTCGCGCAGGGCAAGATCGCGATGATGTTCGCGACCTTCGGCACCGTGCCGTACATGCGGCAGACGATCAAGGACTTCACCTGGGACGTCGCTCCGCCGCCGGCTGACGTGGAGCAGAAGACCGAGTCGAGCGTGATCGTGTTCTGCATCCCGAAGAAGGCGAAGAACCCGGACGCCGCCTGGGACCTGCTGAAGTACCTGGCGAGCGAGGACGGCGGGAAGATCCTCCTCCAGGGCGGCGCCTTCACGCCGATCAACCTCAAGGCCGCGGCCGGGCTGGCGCCGAACGGGAAGGCTCCCGCGCACATCGGGCTGTTCGCCGAGGCGGCCAAGCACCTCACCGCGACCAACCAGACCAAGAACACGATCGGCGCGCGTGAGCTGTACCGGCCCGCCCTGGACACGGCGTACAACTGCGAGAAGCCGGTCGCCGACGTTCTGCAGCAGGTCAAGCCGCAGGTGGAGAACGCCTTGAAGGGTTGATGTCGATGGCAACCATCACGATGGCGCGCGACACCGCTCGCACGGTCCGGCAGGCCGACATCCGGCGGGCGCGCCGCAGACGGAACCTCACCGGCTGGCTGTTCATCAGCCCGATCGTGGTCGGCGTGGTGGCGTTCCAGTTGTTCCCGATCCTGGTCTCGATGGTCGCGTCGCTGACCGACTGGAACGGCATCGCGGCACCGAAGTTCATCGGGCTGAAGAACTTCACCGAGATGTTCACCGACGACCCGCTGTTCCTGCAGACGTTCAAGAACACGGTGTACTTCACGGTCGCCAGCATTCCGCTGACGATCGGGATCGGCCTGGTGCTGGCGCTGCTGTGTGCCCGGCCGATCAAGGGCGTGGCCTTCTTCCGGACGGCGTACTTCGCGCCGTACGTGACGAACGTGGTCGCGATCGGCTTCGTCTGGTTCTGGTTCTTCCAGCCGGGCAACGGCGTGATCAACGGACTGCTGCACCAGCTCGGGATCGACGGCCCGCAGTGGCTGTCGAGCTCGGCCTGGGCGATGCCGGCGGTCATCGTCGTCAGCGTCTGGCAGGGCATCGGCTACCCGATGATCATCCTGCTCGCCGGTCTGCAGGGGCTGCCGAACGATCTGTTCGAGTCCGGGAAGCTCGACGGCGCCGGCGCCTGGCAACGGCTGCGGTACATCACGCTGCCGCTGCTGACACCGCACTTCCTGTTCCTGCTGATCACCCAGTTCATCTCGACGTTCCAGGTCTTCGGCCTGATCTACGTGATGACCAAGGGCGGGCCGGGGCACGCCACCAGCGTCTACATCTACAACATCTATCAGAACGCGTTCAGCTACGGGAAGGTCGGCTACGCCTCGGCGATGTCGTGGGTCCTGTTCGTGGTGATCGCGGCCGTCACCTACCTGCAGTGGAAGCTGCAGAAGAGGTGGGTGTTCTACACATGAGACTCGTCTCCAAGACCTCGCAGTACGTCGTCATGTCGCTGTTCGCCGTCGTCTTCCTGGCGCCGCTGGTCTGGATGATCAGTGCGTCGCTCAGACCCGAGGCGAAGGTGCTGAGCGTGCCGCCGAAGTTCCTGCCGACCGACGCGCACTGGGACAACTACCGGCAGGTGTTCGAGCTGATCCCGGTGTTCCTCTGGAACAGCGTGAAGCTCGCCGGGCTGAACGTGATCGGCATCCTGATCGTCGCGTCGATGGCCGGTTTCGCGTTCGCACGGCTGAAGTTCGCCGGCCGGGACATCGCGTTCATGGTCCTGCTCGGTACGTCGATCATCCCGGGCATCGCGTACCTGATCCCGCAGTACATCGTCTTCCAGCACATCGGCTGGGTGGACACCCAGTACCCGCTGTGGGTTCCGAAAGTTCTGACACCGGTGTTCGCGACGTTCCTGATGCGGCAGTCGTTCATGACGATCCCGCAGGAACTCGAGGACGCGGGCAAGATCGACGGCGCGTCGACGTTCGGCATCTACTGGCGGATCATGCTGCCGCAGACCAAACCGGCCCTGGCCGCGATCGGGGTGTTCACGTTCCTCGAGTCGTGGAACGACCTGTTCGGGCCGCTGATCTACATCACTTCCGAGAACCTGCAGACCCTGCCGGTGGCGCTCGCCCAGTTCCAGGGCGAGTACTTCACCCAGATCAGTCTGCTGATGTGCGGCGCGACGGTCTCCGTCGTACCGGTGATCGTCGTCTTCCTCTTTGCACAGCGCTATTTCATCCAGGGCATCACGATGACAGGAATGAAGGGGTGAGCACCGTGCCGGACCGGCTCGTTGCCATGCAGATCGGAGCCATCTCGTTCGTCGACGAAGGCGTCGACCGGACACTCGACATCCTGGCCGAACGCGGCGCGGTCAACGCGCTGTTCCTGGCCACGCCGACCTGGACCCGGGGGACCGGCGGCCGGCAGATCCCGGGGCACCCGATCCCGGACCACGGCGGTCAGGAGTACGACCTCGGCTGGGTCGGCGGGAACTACGCGACACCGCACCCCGAGTACTACGGGAACACCGTGCTGGGCGCGGCCGGGGACGCGCCGGAGAACCCGGAGTTCGACCTGCTGGGCGACGTCATCCCGAAGGCCCGCGAGCGGGGCATGCAGTCGTTCGCGTGGATGGAGGAGAGCGGCGGCGCCCGCCAACTGCGGACGTACCCGAACTTCGCGAAGGTGCTCGAGGTGGATGCCTGGGGCCGGCCCGGGCGGCGGCCGTGCTTCAACAACCCCGACTACCGGAACTGGCATCTCGGGTTCGTCGAGGACTACGTGCAGAGCTACGAGCTGGACGGGCTCGCCTGGTGCTCGGAACGCCCGGGCCCGCTGAACATGCTGATGCAGGGCACCGTCGACGTGGCCGAGGTCGGTTGCTTCTGCTCGCACTGCCGGGCGGTCGCGCGGGAGCGCGGGATCGAAGTGAACCGGGCGATGCAGGGCTACCGCGAGCTCGTCGACTGGAACCAGCGGGTCGGCGCCGGTGAGCGGCCGGTGGACGGCGCGTTCGTGGCGTTCTGGCGGATCCTGCTGAACTTCCCCGAAGTACTGGCCTGGCAGACGTTGTGGACCGAGAGCCAGCGGCAGCTGTACCGGGACATCTACGGTGTGGCGAAGGCGATCTCCCCGGAGGTCCAGGTCGGCTGGCACGTCTACCACAACATCTCGTTCAGCCCGTTCTATCGCGCCGACCAGGACTACGCCGAGATGGCGAAGTTCTCCGACTTCATCAAGGTCGTGATCTACAACAACTGTGCCGGCCCGCGGTTCTTCACCTGGGTGAAGAGCATCTGCGGCGCGCTGTTCGCCGACGCCGAGCCGGAGGACGTGTACCCGTTGATGATGAAGCTGCTGCAGCTCGACGAGGGCGACTACGAGAAGCTGCCGCAGTCCGGTTTCACCTCGGAGTACGTCCGGCGGGAGACCGCGCGGGCCGTCGCCGGCGTCGGCGGGCAGAGCAAGATCTACCCGGGGATCGACATCGACATCCCCGTCGGGGTGGCCAAGCAGCGCGGGCTGGAGAAGCCACGGGACCTCGGCACCAAGATCAACTGGGACGACAACGAGGGCGAGCTGACCCGGTGCACGCGGGAGTCGGTGCGGGACGCCACGCTGGCCGCGTTCGCCGGCGGCGCGGAGGGCGTCGTACTGAGCAGGAAATACTCGGAAATGCTGCTGGAGAACCTTTCCGGCGCGGGAGACGCGGTCCGGGGCCTGTCGTGAAGCCCTGGTACCAAAGGACTTTTCGATGGGCGCAGACCAACCTCACCGAGAAGGACCCGGCGCGGTACGACGCCGACTGGTGGCGGGCGCACTGGCGACGGACGAAGGTCCAGGGCGTGATCATCAACGCCGGCGGCATCGTCGCGTACTACCCGAGCAAGTTCGAGCTGCAGCACAGGGCGGAGTACCTCGGTGACCGCGACCTGTACGGCGAGATCGTCGGCCTGGCACGTGCGGACGGGCTGACCGTGCTGGCGCGGATGGACTCGAACCGGGCCCATCAGCCGTTGTACGACGCGCATCCGGACTGGTTCGCCGTCGACGCCGACGGCAACCCTTACCGGGCGGGCGACCTCTACGTCGCGTGCGTGACCGGCCCGTACTACCGGGAGTTCCTGACCGGGATCCTCGAGGAGATCATCGAGCGGACCGCGCCGGACGGGGTGACCGACAACAGCTGGAGTGGGCTCGGGCGGGACTCGATCTGCTACTGCCCGAACTGCCGGGAAAGGTTCGGGCAGGAACTTCCGAAAACGGTTTCCTGGTCGGATCCGACGTACCGGCAGTGGATCCGCTGGAGCTACGAGCGGCGGCTGGCGGTGTGGGACCTGAACAACGCCGTGACGACGCGGGCGGGCGGCCCGGACTGCCTGTGGATCGGGATGAACGGCGGCGATGTCGTTGCCCAGAGCAAACGGTTGCGGGACGACGTGGCGATCTGCGAGCGGGCGAAGATCTTCCTGCTGGACTCCCAGTGGCGGCACGACGAGTCCGGGTTCCAGGCGAACGCGGACGCCGGCAAGCGGCTGCACGGGCTGCTCGGCTGGGAGACGCTGATCCCGGAGAGTACGGCGATGTACGACGCGGGGACGCCGACGTTCCGGCTCGGGAGCAAGCCCGAGCCGGAGGCGCGGATGTGGGCGATCGAAGGCTGGGCCGGGGGGATCCAGCCGTGGTGGCACCACATCGGGTCGGTCCACGAGGACCGGCGGCAGTACGCGACGGCGGAGCCGTTGTTCGGCTGGCATGCCGAGCACGAGGAGTACTTGGTCGATCGGGAGCCGGTCGCCACGGTCGGTTTGTTGTGGAGCCAGTTGAGTGTGGACTTCCACGGGAAGGACGATCCGGTCGAGGTCAGCCAGCTGCCGTACCGCGGCTGGGTGGATGCGCTGGTGCGGGCCCGGATCCCGTACCTGCCGACGCAGGTGGTGGACGAGCGGTTCGAGGTGCTCGTCGTTCCCAATGTCGGCGTCCTGACCGATGAGCAGTGCGCTCAGCTGGAGGCGTACGTCGCGGGCGGCGGAAGACTCGTCGTGACCGGGGAGTCAGGCCTGTACGACGAGTGGGGCGATCGGCGGGATCGTTGGGCGCTAGGGGATCTGGTCGGCGTCCGGCACCAGGGAAAGCGTTTCGGTGACGGTTCGGTGGGCGACTGGGAGACGTACGACTCGCACAGCTACCTGCGCATCGAGGAGCGGGCAGTGTTCGACGCCGACACCGACGTACTGCCGTTCGGTGGGCAGTTGGAGGTGGTGGAAACCGATGCGCGGAAAGCGCTCACGTGGATCCCGCCGTTCCCGATCTACCCGCCGGAGAAGTCCTGGATGGAGGAGCCGCGGACCGACGTACCGGCGCTGGTGCTCGGCGAGCGGACGGCGTACCTGGCGGCCGACGTGGACCGGCTGTACGCGAAGCATCACCATCCGGACCACGGCCGGCTGCTGGCCGAGCTGGTGCGCCACGACGGGATCCCGCTGCGCGTCGACGGTGCCGGCGTACTGGACTGCCAGCTCTACCGGCAGGGCGACCGGCACATCCTGCACCTGGTCAACCTCGACCAGGGCGGCGCCTGGCGCGGACGCCTGGAGGAGCTCACGCCGGCCGGCCCGTTCGCCGTGTCGCTCAGAGTGAGCGCCTCCCGGGCCCGCCTCCTCGTCTCGCGCCAGGAGGCGGAGGTGCAGCGGCAAGAGGGCTGGATTACGGTGTTGGTATACCGGATAACGGATCACGAAATCCTACTTCTCGACTAGTTCTCGACCAAGGAGCCACCAGTGTCAGTCGACGTCACCGGCCCGCTGCACGAGCGGTACGACGAGATCCTCAGCGAGCGGGCGCTCGGCCTGATCGAGACGCTGCACCGGGCGTACGACGGCCGCCGGCGTGAGCTGCTCGGGAAGCGCGCGGAGCGGATCGCGGCGATCGCGGCCGGGACGGAGCTGGGGTTCCTGCCGGAGACGAAGGAGATCCGCGACGACCCGGAGTGGCGGGTCGCGCCGCCCGCTCCGGGGATCGTCGACCGCCGGGTCGAGATCACCGGGCCGACCGACCGGAAGATGACCATCAACGCGCTGAACTCCGGCGCCAAGGTCTGGCTGGCCGACCAGGAGGACGCGAACACGCCGACCTGGGAGAACGTCGTCGGCGGCCAGCTGAACCTGCTGGACGCGATCACCCGGAAGATCGACTTCAGCACCGATTCGAAGAGCTACAGCCTGAAGCCGGACGACGAGCTCGCGACGATCGTCGTCCGGCCGCGCGGCTGGCACCTGCCGGAGAAGCACATCCTGGTGGACGGTGCGCCCACCTCGGGATCGTTGGTGGACTTCGCGTTGTACTTCGCGGCCTGCGCGCAGCTGCAGCTCGACCGCGGCCAGGGCCCGTACTTCTACCTGCCGAAGATGGAGTCGCACCTCGAGGCGCGGCTGTGGAACGACGTGTTCGTCACCGCGCAGGAGGCACTCGGGATCCCGCGCGGGACGATCCGGGCCACGGTCCTGATCGAGACCTACCCGGCGGCGTTCGAGATGGAGGAGATCCTCTACGAGCTCCGCGAGCACTCGGCCGGCCTGAACGCGGGCCGCTGGGACTACATGTTCAGCGTGATCAAGACCCACCGCTCCAGCGGTCCGGCGTTCCAGCTGCCGGACCGGAACAGCGTCACGATGACTGTGCCGTTCATGCGCGCGTACACCGAGCTGCTGGTGCGGACCTGCCACAAGCGCGGCGCGCACGCGATCGGCGGCATGGCGGCGTTCATCCCGAGCAAGGACCCGGCGGTGAACGAGCAGGCGTTCGCGAAGGTCGAGGCAGACAAGACCCGCGAGGCCGGCGACGGCTTCGACGGCTCCTGGGTCGCGCACCCGGGCATGGTCGAGACCTGCCGCAAGGTGTTCGACTCGGTCCTCGGCGACCGCCCGAACCAGATCGACAAGCTCCGCGAGGACGTCGAGGTGACTGCCGAGCAGCTGCTCGACGTGGCCGCCACTCCCGGTGAGGTCACCGAGGCCGGCCTGCGCAACAACGTCAGCGTCGCGCTGCAGTACCTCGCGGTCTGGCTCGACGGCACCGGCGCGGTCGGCATCTTCAACCTGATGGAGGACGCGGCCACCGCCGAGATCTCCCGGTCCCAGATCTGGCAGTGGCGCCGCAACCAGGTCACGCTCGACACCGGCGAGACGGTCAGCACCGAGCTGGTGGAGCGGATCGCCGACGAGGAGATCGCGAAGCTCGGCGACCCGGCCCGGTACGCGGCCGCCCGATCGCTGTTCCTCGAGGTGGCGCTGGCCGACGAGTACGTCGACTTCCTGACGCTGCCGGCGTACGACCGCTTCAGCTGAATAATTACGGTAATGGCCGTAAAGCGTTGACTCTGACGCTTTACGGCCCTACGGTCGCGCCATAAGTCGAGTTCAGGACGCCAGAAAGGCGGCACTTCCTTGGCTATGAGCGCCCGTCCCCCTGTTGGTCAGACCCGGCGTGACTTCCTCCGCCTGTCCGGTCTGACGCTTGCCGCGATCGGCGGCAGCTGGTCCTTGACCGGCTGCGGGCTGTTCGGTGACGACAGCAAGGCGTCCGACGGTCAGTCGACGCTGAAGATCGACTACGTTCCGGTCGAAGTGCTGGATCCGCAGGTGATCACCAACGGCATGTGGATCCTCAGTCGCGGGATCTCCGAGGGCCTGGTCACCCAGAACGAGAAGGGCGACGGCGTCGTGCCCGGCGTCGCGACCGAGTGGAAGGTCTCCGACGACCACCTGACCTACACCTTCACGCTGCGCGACAACGCGCAGTGGTCCGACGGCAAGCCGGTCGTCGCGCAGGACTTCGAGCGGACGTACAAGCGGCTGTTCACCCCGGCGGGCGGTTCGGCCGGCGGTACGACGCTCGGCGCGAACAGCTACCAGACCGCCACCGGGATCAAGGGCGCGCAGGACTTCCTCTCCGGCGTACTGACCGACTGGACAAAGGTCGGCGTGCACGCGAACGGGGACCACGAGCTCGTCCTCACGCTCGGCAACCCGAACCCGGACTTCCTGCTCGCGCTCACCCATCCGGCGATGCTGCCGCTGCCGATGGACCTCGTCGAGAGCAAGCCGAAGGACTGGCAGAACCCGCCGAACTACGTGTCCAACGGTCCGTACACGGTGACCGAATGGGTCGCGAACTCGCGGCTGATCCTGGTCCCGAACGAGAAGTACTGGGACCGCGGCAACGTCAAGATCGGCCGGATCCAGGTGAACCTGGTCGAGCCGAGCGCGGCCGCGACCGCCACCGTGCCGTACGAGAACGGCGAGACCGACCTCGTCCAGCTCGCCGGACCCGACGTACTGCGGTTCCAGAAGAGCGCGACGTTGTCGAAGGAGCTCAAGCAGACCGAGAACTACAGCATCCTGTACCTCGCGAAGCTCCGCAGCCAGAACAAGGCGATGGACGACGTCCGCGTCCGCAAGGCCCTGTCGCTGGCGCTCGACCGCAAGACGCTGGCCGGCGTACAACCTGGCCAGCAGCCGGGCGTTTCGCTGGTGACCAGCCGGACGAACGGCTGGGACGACAGCATCGCGATCAAGGAGGACGTCGGCGAGGCGAAGCAGTTGCTCGCGCAGGCCGGCTACCCGAACGGTCAGGGACTGCCGCCGGTCCGGCTGCTGGTCGGCGTACCGGACACGACGCTCGCCGACGCGATCGTGGACAGCTGGAAGAAGCAGCTCGGGATCAAGGCGCTCGTCGACCACGTCGAGGCCGGTGTGTACACCGAGCGTCGCTGGGAGGTGCAGAAGGGCGACTACATCGGCTTCTACTACGGCACGTTCGCGGGGCTGCCGACATGGCCGACGATGGTCGGGTCGCTCTGGTCGCCGCAGAACGTCCAGGAGATCAGCCTGCCGAGCGACCAGTGGCAGAGGTACCAGGCGGTGCAGGACGACAAGAAGCTGACGCCCGCCGCCAAAACCGCCCAGCTGAAGGCGATCCGCACCGGGTTCGCGGCCAAGGCCGCGCTGGAGATCGGCACGCTGGTCGAGCAGGCCGCCGCCGAGTCCGACGACGCGAAGCGGACGGCCTTGTACAAGCAGGCCGCCAAGCTGCGCGAGGAGCAGTACCTGTACGTTCCGGTGCTCTGGCTGAGCCTGTTCCACGCGGTCAAGCCGAAGGTGCACGGCCTGCAGTTGCGGGCGTATCCGGACTACTTCTACCTCAAACCGCTGAGCGTGGTGAGCTGACCGTGGGGCTCGCCGTCTACATCGGCAAGCGCCTGGTGCGGCTGATCCTCTCGCTGATCGCGGTCTCGATCCTGACCTTCACCCTGCTGCAGCTCGCACCGGGCAACTTCGCGGACCTGCAGCGGGTGAACAGCGGCGCCACGAACCTCGGCGGCGTCGGGACCGAGTCGATGGTCGGCGAGCTCGAGTCCCGGTACGGCGCCGACGTGCCGGCCTGGAAGCAGTACCTGATCTTCATGAAGGGCGCGGCGCACTGGGACTTCGGACCGTCGTACAAGTACGCCAGCCAGAACGTGCAGGACATCATCGCCAAGGCGTTCCCGATCTCGGCCACGCTCGCGGTGCTGGCGGTCCTGCTCGCACTGCTGATCGCTGTACCGGTCGGGGTGTTCGCGGCGTTGCGGCAGAACTCGAAGTCCGACCACACGACGATGTTCGTGGTCACGCTCGGGCACGCGCTGCCGAGCTACCTGACCGCGGCGTTCATGATCCTGCTGTTCTCCGCCACGCTGAAGTTGCTGCCGTCGGGCGGGTGGAACGGGCCGAAGGACCTGGTCCTGCCGGTGCTCGCGTTGAGCCTCGGCCCGGCCGCGGTGCTGGCGCGGTACGTCCGGTCGAGCATGCTGGAGACGCTGCGCGAGGAGTACATCACGGCGGCGCTGGCCAAGGGCGGACCACGGCGTACCGTCATCGTCCGGCACGCCCTGCGGAACTCGCTGATCCCGCTGGTCACCGTGGCCGGCCCGCTGTTGGCGGCGTTGATGACCGGGACTGTGTTCGTCGAGGCGCTGCTGCGGATCCCCGGTTTGGGTCTGTACTTCGCGAACGCCGCCGCCAGCCGGGACATGCCCCTGCTGATGGGTACGGCGTTGTTCTTCGCGCTGATCCTGATGGTGACCAACCTGGTCGTGGACCTGGCGTACGGGCTCCTCGATCCGCGAATCCGTGCTGCCGGAGGTGGTTCCCTTGACCGCGACTGAGGGTCTACAGGCGGCGGCTGTCGAACACAGCACTCGCGCCCGCGGTCCGTGGGCGCGGGCCTGGTCCCGGTTCCGGAAGCACCGGCTGGCGTTCTGCAGCCTGATCTTCTGCGCGGTCCTGATCCTGGTCGCGATCGCCGCGCCGCTGATCGCGCCGTACGGCTATGAGGAGACCGATATCCAGCACAAGCTGGCGGGTCCGGGATCCGCGGGGCATCTGCTCGGGACCGACCTGCTCGGCCGGGACATTCTCAGCCGGCTGATCTACGGGCTGCAGACCGCGCTGACCGTGGCGTTCGGTGCCGAGCTGACGGCGTTGGTGATGGCGCTCGCGATCGGGCTGCTCGCGGGCTACCTCGGCGGGCGGGTCGAGCAGGTGCTGATGGCGTTCACCGACGTGATGTACGCGTTCCCGAGCTACCTGTTCGCGGTCGTGATGGTGACCGTGCTCGGGCGCAGCATCTTCGCGCTGGTGGTCGCGATCGGGATCGCCTCCTGGGTCACGCAGGCGCGGCTGGTCCGCGCGCAGGTGCTCACGCTGAAACAACGCGAGTACGTCGAGGCGGCCCGGTCGATGGGTGCGAAGGGCACCACGATCGCGATCCGGTACATCCTGCCGAACGCGATCGGCCCGATCCTGGTCACCACCAGCTTCGCGATCCCGGCCGCGATCGCCGCCGAGGCAGGGCTCGCGCTGCTCGGGCTCGGCGTACAGCCGCCGACGCCGTCGTGGGGCGCGATGATCAGCGACGGTAGCCGGTACCTGCTGGCCGCCCCGCATCTGCTGGTCGCGCCGGCGGTGCTGTTCGCGTTGACGCTGCTGGCGTTCACGTGGATCGGTGACGGCGTACGGGACGCGTTCGACGCGAGTGGGGAGCAGCGATGAGCCTGTTGTCGGTCCGCGATCTGCGTACGACGTTCCGCCGCGACGGCGGCGAGCCGCTGACCGCGGTCGACGGCGTCTCGTTCGACGTCGAGCGGGGGCAGGCACTGGCGGTCGTCGGGGAGAGCGGGAGCGGCAAGAGCGTCACCATGCGCAGCGTGCTCGGCATCCTGCCGCGGACCGCCCGGATCACCGGCGGCCAGGCCTTGTACGGCGACCGGGACCTGCTCGCTCTTGGGGACAAGGAGTTGCGCCGGATCCGTGGACGGGACATCGCGATGGTGTTCCAGAGCGCGATGGAGGCGATGAACCCGACGCTCACGCTGGAGCGGCAGCTCACCGAACACCTGATCTGGCACGGCCTGTGCACGAAGGCGGAAGCCCGCAAGCGCGCGATCCGGGCGCTCGGCGACGTCGGCATTCCGGACCCGGAGAAGCGGATCCGGACGTACCCGTTCCAGCTCTCCGGCGGGATGCGGCAACGCGCGATGATCGCGATGGCGATGGTGACCGAGCCCGCGCTGCTGATCGCGGACGAGCCGACGACCGCGGTCGACGTCACCGTGCAACGCCAGATCCTCGACCTGCTGGCCGGCCTGAAGGAGCGCGGCACCGGGATCGTGATGATCACCCACGACCTGGGCGTCGCCCGGTACTTCTGCGACGACGCCGTCGTGATGTACGCCGGCCGGGTCGTCGAACGCGCGCCGATGGGGAAGCTGCTCGACGACCCGCGGCATCCGTACAGCGTCGGACTGCTCGGGTCCGGCGTCGAGGTCGGGGGACGGGACCTGCCGTTGCGGCCGATCCCCGGCAGCCCGCCCGACCTGTCCCGGCGGCCCGAGGGCTGCCCGTTCCACCCGCGCTGCCCGCGGGCCGAACTTCCGCGCTGCGGTACCGAACAGGAACCGTTGACGATCGGCCCGTCCCGGGACGCCGCCTGCTGGAAGGTGACTTCCGATGTCTGAGCCGCTGATCCGCGCTACCTCGGTGACGAAGGTGTTCAAGACCCGGGCCGGTGAGGTGCGCGCCGTCGATGACGTGTCGTTGAGCGTGCATCGCGGTGAGACGGTCGGGCTGGTCGGCGAGAGCGGCAGCGGCAAGTCCACGATGGCGCGGTTGATGATGGGGCTGCAGACGCCGACCTCGGGACGGGTCGAGTTCGACGGGCACGACCTCGGGACGTTGCCGGCTCGGGAGTTGCGGGTGTTGCGGCCGCGGATGCAGATGGTGTTCCAGAACCCGTACGGGTCGTTGCTGCCGCATTTCAGTGCCCTTGGCAACGTGATGGAGCCGTTGCGGCTGCACGACCGGGGCTCCAAGGAGTCTCGGCGTACGGCCGCGTTGGAACTGCTGGACCTGGTCGGCATCAACACGCATCATGCGGAGCTGTATCCGCGGCAGTTCTCGGGTGGGCAGCAGCAGCGGATCGCGATCGCCCGGGCGCTGGCACTCGAGCCCGAGCTGCTCGTGTGTGACGAGCCGACGTCCTCGCTGGATGTGTCGATCCAGGCGCAGATCCTCGAGCTGTTCACCGACCTGCGGGATCGGCTGGGGTTGTCGTTCCTGTTCATCTCGCACAACCTCGCTGTCGTGGAGCGGCTCGCCGACCGGGTCGCGGTGATGAACAAGGGACGGCTGGTCGAGGAGAGCGCGACGGAGGAGCTGTTCCGGGACCCGAAAGATCCTTATACACAACAACTTCTTGCTGCTGTCCTCCCGATTCGCCAGGAGAGCTGAGAGACTGCTTGGTGTGTACACACCGACGGCACGGGAAGTCTCAGTCGCGTTCGACCTGGACCCGGGCGGTGAGCTGGTGCATGTGCGCCGCGGGGACACCGACGCCTGGCGGTTGGGCTCGTACTTCGTCAAAGGGTACTTCCGGGCGACGGGTGGGCAGTTCAACGGCGACGGGCTGATCGATCAGTTGACGGTCGCGATGGCGTTCGAACAGCTCGCCCTCGACGCCGGCGTGGACATGCCGTCGCCGGTGACACCGGTCGATCCGGTGTTGGGCTGGCTGACGCGGATCGAGGACCGGCTGTTCCGCGTCCATGAGTGGGTCGAGCATCAGCCAGGGGACCTCGCGTCGTCGGGCTCGGCGTCCGCGGATGTGTCGGCTTGGCTCGGCCGGACGATGCTCCAGGTCCACCAACTGCAGCCACTCGGCGAGGCTCCCTTGCCTCGGTGGTGGCGGGGCTCGGTCCGCTCGCCGGCAACGTGGGAGGGGTGGTTGGCGAAGGCAGGGGACATGCCTTGGGTGGGGCTGTACGAGGAGACCCTTCCGCAGTTGCTGTTGGCCGCCGAACGTGTCGCCGCCGCGTGCGACTCCGTCCCCGACCTGGTGACCACCCACGGCGACTTCAAGCCCCACAACATCGTCAACTCGCCGACCGGACCGGTCCTCGTCGACTGGGACAGCGTCCGCACCGACAGCGCCGCCCTGGAAGCAGCCCGCGTCGCCTACATCTTCGCCTCCGGCGACCCCGACGGAATCGCCGCCATCCTCGCCACCTACACCGGCGACCTCACCTGGCCCGGCGAAGACCTCTTCCTCAGCGTCACCAGAAACCACCTACAAATCCTCGGCGAACACCTCCAGGTAGCCCTCGGCGAAAACCCCCCAGCCCGCTGGATGGGCGACCTCGCCGCCATCGAAGGTGCCATCAGCAACAGCTTGCGCGCCCTCCCCAACCAGCTCACCAAGCTGCACCAACTCGCCGCCAACCTCGCCCTGAACTGATCTACCTACCCGATGGCGCACCAGCGACACTCACGCCTCCACCTGACCATCACCGGGACCTATCCAGGTGCTGTTCCCGCTCCCGTTCGTGTCAGGAGCGAATGACGTTGCGGCCTGGGGCGATCGGGCGTGACCGGATGGGTCTTCAGCGGGGGATGGCGTTGGTGATGGTGGTTGCGAGGGTTTGGGTTTGGTCTTCGGTGCCGAGGAGGTAGGGCTGGGGGAGCCAGATGGTGTCTTGGGAGACCTTGTCGGCGTTCGGGCAGGTGGGTTGGGGGTAGGGCTGGTTGAGGCGGGTGGTGATGGTGGTTGCCTCTCGGAGTACTGCGGTGTTGCGGTGCAGGGGGACGTAGCCGGGGGAGGCCTTGTCGATGCCTGCGGCGGTCAGGGACTTGAGTACGGCGTCTCGGTGGCCGGGGACGCGGAGCATGAAGAGGTGGCGGCCGTGGGCGGTGATCGCGGGATCTTCGGGGGCCAGGCGGATGCCTTCGACGGGCGCGAGGAGGTCCGTGAGTAGGCGGGCGTTGCGTTCGCGGAGGGCTTGGAGTTCCGGGTGGCGGCGGAGCTGGACGCGCAGGATCGCCGCCTGGAACTCGGTCAGCCGCAGGTTGTAGCCGACCGTCTCGTGCTGGTACCAGCCGCCGCCGGGCACCCGCCCCACGTTGACCAGCGAATACACCGCACCCGCCAGCTCCGCGGACTCCGTGAGTACGACGCCGCCCTCGCCGGCCGTGATGTTCTTGCTGCTCTGGAAGCTGAACGTGCCGAGGTCGCCGATCGCCCCGACCGGCCGGCCCTTGTACGCCGCCCCGTGCGCCTGCGCCGCGTCCTCGACGATCGTCAGCCCGCGCCGTTCGCCGAGCGCGGTGAAGGCGTCCAGGTCGGCCGGCCGGCCCGCGAGGTGGACCACGACGATCGCCTTCGTCCGCTCGGTGATCGCCGCCTCGGCGGCCGCCGGGTCGAGCAGGTGCGTGTCCGGATCCACGTCCGCGAACACCGGCACCGCCCCGACGAACAGCGCTGCCGACGCCGTCGCGATGAATGTGTACGGCGGGACGATCACCTCGTCGCCGATCCCGACTCCGGCGGCCCGCAGCGCCACCGCGATCGCGAGCGTCCCGTTGGCCAGGCAGACCGCGTGCCCGGCCTGCTGGTACGCCGCGAACTCGCGCTCGAACGTGGCGACGGTGTCCCCGCTGGTGCTGCCCCACTTCCCCGAGTTCAGCACCTCGAGCAGGGCTTTGGCTTCCTCGTCGTCGTACTGCGGCCACTCCGGCATCATGGTGTGATCACCCATCTGTTGTCTCCGGCAACGATATCCGCGGTCAGCTCGACGAAGGCCCGACCGAACCGGTCCACGGTCCGCGCCGATCCCTCGCCCTCCTTGACGACCGGGTCGGGCCCGACGTCCGGCACGGCGAGCAGCACGGCGGCTTCCGGCACCGCCTCGGCGGCCTGCGCACGTACTGCGAACCCGTCCGGATGCGCCTCGACCGACAGCGTGACGCCGCGCCGGCTCCGCTCCCAGCTGTTGAGCCGCCCGGCCGTCCACCACGGCATCCCGCGCCGTCGCGCCTCCGCGGCCAGCTCGATGCAGGCCCTCCGGGTCGGCGGCCGGAAGTGCAGATGCGGCCCGTGGAAGAGGAAGTGCGCGACACCGTGCACTGCCTGTGCACCGTCCAGGATCACGTCGCGGACCGCGGCATGTCCGGCCCAGGCGAGGTCCTGGGTGTGCAGCGGCAGGTTGAGTACGTCGTACAGGCGGTTGCCCTCGGCAACCGGAGCCATCGGGAAGGTCAGATGCGCGGCACCGAAGGTGAACCCCACATCCCCTTGTTTGCTGGGTCCGCGGGATTCGTCGATCTGGATGCCGAGCCGCTCACACCACGGGTAGAACTCGGTCCAGCCTTCCCAGCGTGTGTAGTGGTTCTTGTTCGAGACGAGCCGCTCGGTCCCGGTGACGGCCTGCGCCCACGCGTACTGCGCGCGCAGCTGCGGCCAGCCCCAGACGGCCAGGTCCGCATCCCCCATCGCGTTGTAGTGCAGGGCGTTCTCATGCCCGGCCGCGGTGATCTGCTCGTGTAGATCCGGGGAGTATCCGCCAGGGAAGACGTGGCACCACGTCACCTTGACGTCAGCCTCGGCGAACGCGTCGAGCGCGGACTGCCCTTCCTCCTCGACGTTCCCGTCCGAGTCGTGCGACATGTGCGCGACCGCATCCACCCCGGACGGCCAGTACCAGAGCCATGGCACGGCTGCTCCGGTCTGCGAAGCGCACCACCACAGACTCTGTGCGAACAGCGCGCACCACCAGTCCGCCTGCGGCTGGTCGAAGATCGGCACCGCGCTCGGCGGTGGATACGTATGCACGAACCTGTTGGCCAGCTCCGGCTCGCCCGGCGGCATCGCCCGGTCGTGTTCGAAGCTGAGCGCCATCCCGTCCTCGCACTTCAGGATCCCGTCGTCGATCGGCGCCGTACCGTCCGGGGCGGGGAGGCCGTCCGCGGTGACGGCGTACCCCTGCTGGATGCGGACGATCGTCTGCCACAGGTCGACGCCGTACGTCAGCACGACCCCCGCGCCGACCCGGCGAAGCGTGGCCGCGGCGGCGTCGTCGTTCCACCGCGCGATCACCTCTGCGTCGGCGACGGAAAGCCGCCCACCGATGGCGTGCAGCGCCCGCGGCGACCGGTACGACCAGACGGACTCATCTACACGTGTCACGTGGCCATCAGGTACGGCGGCGTACGCCGAGACGCCCGCAAGCGTGGACAGCGGCCCGGGATCGCCCACGATGATCAATGCACCGCCGGCCCGAACCCAGTCCTCGAGTCCGGCGGTCGGACCGGGCGTGGCGACGACGAGCACCGACACGTCGTCCGGAATGTCGTCCGGAGCGACCGCCGCGTACGGCAGCCGGAGCTGGCCGAGGATCTCGTCCAGGTAGACCCACCAGGCGTCCTGACCCGCCTGGTGGGCCCGCTCGGTTGCCACCCGGTTGTCCACCACCGCGATTGCAGGCATGCCGACCACCCTGCCTCAGCGGCAAAGCTTCGGCAAGGCCTGAATAGCACTTATGGATGTCCGTAATAACTCAGCGCGGGAGTTTCTCCACGAGTAGCTGGAACGGCCGGGGCGGCCGGCCGAGCTTGTTCGAGCGGGGCGGGGGCATCGGCCACGCCAGGCCCTCGTCGACCAGCGTGGTCAACGTCCGGCGCGCGGTCCGCAGCGTGACCCCGAGGAGTTCGGCGACCTTCTCCGCGTCCACCACCCGCTCGGTGTCGTTCGCCTTCTCCAGTTGCTCGGCCAGCGTCGCCAGGATCTGCAGCGCCCGCGAATCGCCCGGCACCGGGCGTTCCGCGGCCCGGGTGCGTTCGCCCGGGATCTGCAGGACGAACCCGTGCGGCCCGACCACGAACGCCGTACCGCCGCCGGCAGCCTTGTCGACGGCGGACTGGGCGTTCACCTCCGCCTCGCGGGTCGACGTACCGAGGCCGATGCCGACCTCGAGCCGGATCCCCAGCTCCTCGGAGATCCGGTCCAGGAACGGCGCCATCGACAGGTTGTCGGTGGCCAGCCGCAACGAGCCCATCGTGGTGACGATCAGGAAGCTGTGCTCGTCGCGCGGCACCACCGCGGCGTCCATCGGCCGGGCGTCGCGGAGCAGTTCGCGGTGCAGCGACAGCCGGAGCTCCTGGTACCAGTACGCGCTCGCGCTCGCGTGCGCCGGTAGCGAGGCCGCGGGCACCCGGACGATCATCGTGACGATCCGGGACTCCTCGAGCTTGGCGCCGCCGCCCATCAGGATCGCGGTGGTCAGCGCCTGCCGGATCGTCATCGACGACGGCGTCATCCGCAGCGTCGGTACGCCGGCCTTCCGGAGCGCGACGTCGACGGTCGGCACGGTCGTGACCGCCCCGGTGGTCCGGCCGCGGTCGTGCAGCGTGCGGTGGAAGTCGAGGAACTCCTCGGCCGACTCCGGCCCGGCGTACTCCTTCAGCCGGACCCCGGCAACGCTCAGCCCGATCTCCTCGTAGACGTGCTTGAGGTCCCGCCGCGCCATCGTGTCCACGCTGATCCGGGCCGGGTCGAAGACCTTCTCCAGTACGCCGCGGAGCAGCGCCGAGAACAGTGCGGGCCCGCCGCTCGGGACGTACGTCGCCGGCACCGGCAGACCGCCCGCGACCGCCACGTCGTACGGCAGCGGACCTGCGAACAGGAAGACGTCGACCCGGGACGCGATCCGGGCGGCCTGCTCGTGGGCGGCATGCTCGTCGGCGTACACCGCGGTCACCAGCCGCAGCGCCGGGTTGTCCAGCTCCCGGGCCAGGTTGACGATCCGGGGCACGATCTGGTCGGCGCCGACCACGCCGACCGTGACCTGTTCGTGGGTCGGCATGTCAGTGCGGCGCGTCGACGTTCACGGTCGGGATCCCGCCACCGGCCCGGGCAATGACCGCCAGCGAGGGCTCGGCGCCCGGGTTGCTCTCCCGGTGCACGGTGAACGCCGGGACGTGCACGAAATCGCCCGCCACCGCGTCCAGGTACTCGTCGGAGCCTTCGAACTCCAGCCGGAGTACGCCGGACACGATGTACAGGCTGCTCTCGTTCTTGTCGTGGTGGTGCCAGCCGGAGGTGATGCCGGGCTGCGTGATCACCTGCCCGGCCCACAGGATCGGGAGCTCGAACGCCCGCATCCGGAGCATGCCGGACGTCGGGTCGGCGGCGACCAGGTCACCGGCCTTGATCACACGGACAGGCTCAGTCATGCCTCCAGTGTGTCAGCGTTTCGGGTAGGCGGCGTCGACCTCCACCTCCACCAGCCAGCCGTTCACCGGCAGGTTCTCGATCTCCAGCGCGAAGCGGGACGGACGGGCCTTGTTGACCACGAACGGCTTCGCGGGCGCCGCCGTCCCCAGCGGAACCGGGACGTAGGCGCCGGTGGTGAGGTCGGTGTTGGCGAAGTACTGGCGGTACGCACGGTTCCACCCGGCGAAGTCGGCGGTTGCCGCGCCGTCGGGGTTCTGGAGGAAGACGCGCATCGTGTACACGTCGGCGTACGACAGTCCCGCCGCCGCGAGGTTCTCGCCGATCCGCCGCAGCACGTTGATGCCCTGCGCCTCGGTGATCGTCACCCCGGCGGGCAGCGTGCCGCCGGGGAAGATCGCCGTGTCGATGTACGACGCCTCGGACCCCGCCGGCGCGCCGGTGTTGAGCGCCGTCGGGCCGATCCCGCTGGTCTTGTAGACCGGCGTGTTCGCGCCGATCCCGACACCGGTCGCGATCATCGGGTTGGACTGACCGGTCGGGAGCGCCGGAACCACGGTGCCGGGCGCCGGCGGCTTCGGCCGGTCCCACCACCCGGCCGCCGTACCCGCACCGGCTGTGAAAGACACGACCAACGCCACCGCGCCGGCCAGCAGCCGCCCCTTCATCCGCCGGTCACCACCCGGCTGTGCAGTGCGGTCACGGTTGCACGTGCCGAGGTGATCGCGCCGTGCTGCCAGGCGATCGTGTGCGAGAGGTGGTCGCCGGCGAAGTAGATGTTGCCGGTGGGTTCGAGCAGCCGGGCGTAGATCCCGTCGGTCTGCGAGGGCCAGCTCACCCAGGAGGCCTCGGAGTACTTCGTGCCCATCCAGTTGACCGAGAAGGCCGCCTTCACGTCCTTCGTGTACACGTCGCCGTGCATCTTGGCGCCCTGCGTCAGGGCCCGCTCCAGCCGGCCGGCCGGTGTCAGAGCGCCGTACAGGTTCGCGTTGGCGCCGGTGTTGTAGTAGCCGATGACCGTGCCGCGCTCGCCGTGGAAGTTGTACGACGGGTACCAGGTGTTGACGGTGTCGAGCGAGCTGTTCGTGATGCCGCCGTAGATCCGGTGGTCCTCCTCCCACCAGCGCCGGCCGTACTCGATGCCGATCTTGCCCGCGTTCGTCGGGCGCGCGTACTTCAGCGCCTCGAGGATCGGGCTCGGCAGGTTGGACGGGACCTTCGCGGCCAGGTGCGGCGGGAGGGCGCAGATCGCGTAGTCCCCGGTGACCGCGCGGGTGCGGGACCCGCTCGTGTAGGTGACCTCGACGCCCGACCCGGTGTTGCGGATGCCCGTCACCTCGGCGCCGTACCGGATCTTGTCGCGGCCGATCGCGTGCTCGAACGCGTACGGGATCCGGTCCATCCCGCCGACCGGCTGGAACATCATCATCGCCTGGTCCCAGCCGAACTCGAACGAGAAGTAGTTGCCGACGCCGCTGGCGAAGACGTCGCTCAACGGGTACGGCGCGGCCGTCGTACCGGCCTCGAGGCCCGCACCGGGCTCGACCGTGTAGCCGCGCCGGCCGTCGGTGCCGGTGTAGGCGAAGCCGGACGCCTTGTCCCCGATCGATCCGAAGCTGCTGAGGAACCCGATCAGCGCCTCCTTGTCGGTGGCGGTCAACTGTCCGTCGAGCGCGCCCTGGTCGGCGGCCGTGGCGAGCAGTTCGGCCACGTAGCCGTACACGTCCGCCTTGGCGGTACGGTGCCGGATCGGCTTGTTCGAGAGTGCCGTGGAGCCCTCGCGGTACAGGTACGCGTCGGCGTTCTGGTTGACGAACGGCTCGATCGCGACCCCGAGTTCACGGCAGTACTCGAGCGTCAGGTGATGCTGCGGGAGCCGGGCCGGCCCGGCGTTCATGTACTGACCGGCGGAGAACGTCGCGCGCTGGGTGTTGCCGGCGAGATCGGTCTCGACCGTGCCACCGCGGACCGTCCAGTTCCGGCCTCCTGGGCGGTTGCGGGCCTCCAGCACAGTGACCTTGTAGCCTGCCTTCAGGAGCTCGTACGCCGAGGTGAGCCCGGCGATCCCGGCGCCGAGGACGACGACGTGCTTGGCGCCCCGGCCGTTCAGGTCCGCGCGCGACGGGGCGGCGTACGCGGGAGTCTCGGCGGCGCCCGTGAGGCCGAGCGCCGACATCGTGGAATAGAGGACACCGGCCCCACCGGTGATGCCGACCTGCTGCAGGAACTGACGCCTGGTCTGTGCCATGCCTTCTCCTCACTGGGCGGGTAACTGCCCAGAAAGGTAAGGACATGGTGTTGTCGGAGCGTGTCAGGACCGTGACGACTTGAGGCTGGTACTGACAGGTATGTTTCGGCTTAACGAACCTGTTGCCGCACGGCGTTCACCACGCCGGCGATCTCGGTGTAGACGCCGGGGTCGCCGGGCTGGGCGCAGCCCTGGCCCCAGGACACGACGCCGAGTAGGCGGCCGTTGAGGACAAGGGGTCCGCCGGAGTCGCCCTGGCACGCGTCGGTGCCGCCCTGGAGGTAGCCGGCACAGATGTTGGTTGCCGCGGCGTACCCGTTGGCTACGTAGCTCTTGTTGGCCAGGCACGTCTTGTCGCCCAGGTCCGGCACCGCGGCCTTTTGCAGTGTCTCGTCCGGCCCGGTGTCCTGTGTGTCGCCCCAGCCGTACACGGTCGGTACGGCGCCTTCCGCGTCCGCACGGGCCCGTGTCTCGAGTGGCAGCACCGGTACGCCGGTGAACGGCTTGGCCAGCGTCAGTACGGCGACGTCGTACCGGTTGTTCTTCGTGTTGTATCCCGGGTGGATCCACACCTTGCTGATCGGCGACACCCGTCCTGTCGAGCTGTCACCGAGGTTGGCGCGGCCCTGGACGGCGTAATACGTCGAGGTCGCCTCGTCCATGCAGTGCGCGGCGGTGACGATCTTGTCGGGCGTGACCAGCGTTGCGCCGCAGTATCGCCCGCTGGACGACTCGGACTGCGTGGTGTTCAGCGCAATCACCCACGGGGCCTCGCTCACACTGGTTACCGTGCCGCCGACAATGCACGGCTTGGCACCGGCCGTCAGGGTCAGCAGCCCGGCAACGACGAGTACACCCCGTGAGAATCTCATCGCGTTAGGTTAGCGAACCACTGGAGCCTGCAGGCTGCCGTACCTCTCCATCCGTTGCCAGCGCAGTCTGGTACCGGCCAGCGCAGTGAACACGGACTGGATCACCACGAGGTACATGAGCTGCCGGTAGACGAACTGCTGCAGTGGCAATGTCCACAACGGACCGGGCCGCTCCCCGTCCAACCAGAACGCGTAGAACCCCATCAGCAGCTGCAGCAGCACGAAGCCGGCCCAAACGCCCAGCACCCGCACCGGGTTGAGGAAGATCAGGCCGTAGATCGCGAACACGTCCACCACCGGCGCCAGCAACGGCAGCAGCACCTGGAACAGCATGAGGTACGTCAGACCGCGCCGGCCGAACTTGCCGGCCCGCCCGCGCTGCACCATCGCCCCGCGGTGCTTCCACATCGCCTGGAGCGTCCCGTAGCACCAGCGGTACCGCTGCCGCCACAGAGCGCCCATGGACGCCGGTGCCTCGGTCCAGGCCACCGCACTCTCCTCGTAGACCACCCGCCACCCGTCACGGCACAACGCCATGGTCAGGTCGGTGTCCTCCGCCAGCGTCACGTCGCTGAGCCCGCCGATGCGTTCCAACGCCGTACGCCGGAACGCGCCGACCGCGCCTGGCACCGTCGGCATGCACTCGGCGAGGTCGAACAACCGGCGGTCGAGGTTGAAGCCGATCACGTACTCGATGTGCTGCCAGCGGCCGATCAGGCCGCCGCGGTTGCCGACCTTGGCGTTGCCGGACACCGCGCCGACGGCCGCGTGGCCGAAGGGCTGGATGAGCTTGCGGATCGCGTCCGGCTCGAACACGGTGTCGCCGTCGACCATCACGATCAGTTCGCACCGGGCCGCCTTCAGCCCGGTGTTCAGCGCGACCGGCTTGCCCGCGTTCGCCTGCCGGATCACCCGCACGCCGGGGATCTGCAGCGCCTCCACGATGTCCGCCGTACCGTCCGTCGAACCGTCGTCGACGACGATCACCTCCAGCGGGTGGTCGGACGCGACCAGCGACCGGATCGCCGCCTCGATCCCGGCGCTCTCGTTGTACGCCGGGACGATCACGCTGACCGGCTCCGTCACGGGCGGCCCGTAGCTCCAGCCGCGCATCCGGGCGTGCCGTCGGGCGGCCACGATCGTGGCGGCGGCGCGCAGCACGCTGAGCGCACCGGCGGCGTACAGGAGCCACCCGAGCACCGAGAGGACCGCGTCGCTGATCCGCATCACCCAGATGACTGCGAGGCCGCGTCCGCGGTCCAGCAGCCCCGCCTTGTGGGTCGGGTCGGGCAGGCCGACCGCGTCGCTCACGGTGGCGAAGTGGAAGCCGCGTGCCTTCAGCCGGGGCAGCAGCTTGCGCAGCGCCTCGATCGTCTGCGTGCGGTCGCCGCCGGCGTCGTGCATCAGCAGCACCTGCCCGGCGTTGCTCCGCGGCATCGAGTTGGCGATCACCTTCTCGGTCCCGGGGCGCCGCCAGTCCTCGCTGTCCTGGGTGCTCAGAACGGACAGGTACCCCGCCTTCCGGATGTCCTGCAGGGCCGTCCAGTCGCGGTTGGAGAGGGCGTTCGGTTCCGAGGAGTACGGGGGCCGCAGCAGCGTCGTACTGACACCGGCCGCGCCGGCCAGGATCAGCTGGCTCTGGCGCAGTTCGAGCGAGCGCCGCCACGCGGGCACGGTGGACAGGTTCGCGTGGGTGAAGGTGTGGACCGCGATCTGGTGGCCCTCGGCGACGATCTGACGGGCCAGTTCCGGGTGGTCGGCGACGGCGGTGCCGACCACGAAGAAGGTCGCGTGCACGTGCTGCTGCCGCAGTACCTCCAGAATTCTCGGCGTCCAGACCGGGTCCGGTCCGTCGTCGAAGGTGAGCGCGATGGTGCGGGCCTTCGGCGACACGGAGCGGGGTGCGCCGGCGCCGGCGTCGATGACCGCTCCGCCGTTCACGATCGAGCGCGGTACCGTCGCGTTCCCGCCGACCGGCTTGACCGCACCGTCGGCCTCCGCGCCGAACATGTGGTGCGTATACCCGTTCAGCAGCAGCATGGTCGACAGGCAGACCAGCAGCATGGTCAGCACGATCCAGTGCGTCCGGAGCGGAACCTGCTTCGCCCGGCGCGCTGCCGGCCGGCTCACTGGACGGCCGGCGTCCTGGTCTTACCGGGCGGCGCGGTCGGCTTCTTGCCGTGTGTCGTGGTGGTCGTCGCCGTCGGTGCGGGTGTCGTGCCGGTCGGCGTGGCCGTCGGGGCGGTGGTGCTCGGCGGCGCAGTGGTCGGCGCAGTCGTCGGCACGGTCGTCGGTACGGCGGTCGGCGGCCCGACGGTCGAACCCACGGTCGGGACGGTCGTCGCGCCCGGCGTGGGCGCCGCGGTCGGCGCGGTGGTCACTCCCGAGGTCGGGTTCGTGCTGCTGCTCGTCGACGGAGCGGGTGTCGAGGAGTCGCTGCCCGGGGTGCTCGACTGCTGGGACGGATCGCCGCCGGGGGTGGACGAGCCGGTGGTCGGCTGCGGCGTCTGCACTACTGCCTCGACCGCCGGCTGGTGCTTGGCCTTGGCGGGTTCGGGGAGGGGGATCAGTGGGGTGTCCATGCGTGGTCCGCCGAGCAGACTACTGGTCATGAGCACGAGGTAACCGACAGTAGGCACCGCCAGGAAGGCCCCGGTTCTTCGAAGGGTGCGACGACGACGCCCGGTCGAATCCAGGAAGACGGGCCGCCGAGGGGAAGGCGGTTTCACAAGCGTTGGAGCTTAGCGCAACTGCAAGAATTTTGGGATGTTCCTCCCCTTGCAACTTCGTGCAAAGGCTTCCCCGGTGAATTCTCGGAACTGAAACACCGGGGTGTGCGGTGAACCGGTCCGAGGTGGCTACTGTCGTCAGGTGCAGAAATGGCCTGGTCGTCCTTACCCTCTCGGCGCCACGTACGACGGCGCCGGGACGAACTTCGCGGTGTTCTCGGAGGTTGCCGAACGAGTTGATCTGTCGCTGCTCGGCGACGACGGGACCGAGCAACTGGTGCAGCTCACCGAGGTGGACGGGTTCGTGCACCACGCCTACCTGCCCGGCGTACAGCCCGGCCAGCGGTACGGGTTCCGCGTGCACGGGCCGTACAGCCCGCCCGAAGGCCACCGCTGCAACCCGTCCAAGCTGCTGCTGGACCCGTACGCGAAGGCGGTCGACGGCCAGATCGACGGCGACGAGTCGCTGTTCAGCTACCGGTTCGCGAAGCCGGACGAGCTGAACACCATGGACAACCGCGAGCACACCATGCTCTCGGTGGTCACCAATCCGTTCTTCGACTGGGGCAACGACCGCCCGCCGGGCCACGCGTACCACGAGACCGTGATCTACGAGGCGCACGTCAAGGGCATGACCAAGACCCACCCGGGGCTGCCGGAGAACATCCGCGGAACGTACGCCGGGATCGGGCACCCGGCGATCATCGAGCACCTCAAGGAGCTCGGGGTGTCCGCGATCGAGCTGATGCCGGTGCACCAGTTCGCGCAGGACGGGCACCTCCAGGAGATCGGCCTGTCGAACTACTGGGGCTACAACACCATCGGCTTCTTCGCGCCGCACAACGCCTACGCGTCCACCGGGACCCGCGGGCAGCAGGTGACCGAGTTCAAGGCGATGGTGAAGGCGCTGCACGAGGCGGACATCGAGGTGATCCTCGACGTCGTCTACAACCACACCGCCGAGGGGAACGAGTTCGGCCCGACGCTGTCGTTCAAGGGCATCGACAACGCGGCGTACTACCGGCTGGTCGACCAGGACAAGACGCACTACTACGACACCACCGGCACCGGGAACAGCCTGCTGATGCGGCATCCGCACGTACTGCAGCTGATCATGGACTCGCTGCGCTACTGGGTCACCGAGATGCACGTGGACGGCTTCCGCTTCGACCTCGCGGCCACGCTGGCCCGCCAGTTCCACGAGGTCGACCGGCTGTCGGCGTTCTTCGACCTGGTCCAGCAGGACCCGGTCGTCAGCCAGGTGAAGCTGATCGCGGAGCCGTGGGACATCGGCGACGGCGGCTACCAGGTGGGCAACTTCCCGCCGCTGTGGACCGAGTGGAACGGCAAGTACCGCGACACGGTCCGCGACTACTGGCGAGGTGAGAAGTCCACGCTGGCCGAGTTCGCGTCCCGGCTGACCGGCTCGTCGGACCTCTATCAGGACGACGGCCGGCGGCCGCTGGCGAGCATCAACTTCATCACCGCCCACGACGGCTTCACGATGCGCGACCTGGTCTCGTACAACGAGAAGCACAACGAGGCGAACGGCGAGGGCGGCAAGGACGGCGAGAGCTTCAACCGCTCCTGGAACTGCGGCGTCGAAGGCCCGACCGACGACCCCGAGGTGCTGCGGCTGCGCGCCAAGCAGCAGCGCAACTTCCTGACCACGTTGCTGATCTCGCAGGGCGTGCCGATGATCGCCCACGGCGACGAGCTCGGCCGGACGCAGCGCGGCAACAACAACGTCTACTGCCAGGACAACGAGATCTCCTGGATCGACTGGAACCTGCAGGAGCCGCAGAAGCACCTGCTCGAGTTCACCCGGTCGCTGGTCAAGCTGCGCAACAACCACCCGGTGTTGCGCCGCCGCCGGTTCTTCCACGGCGACACCGGGATCGACGGCCTCGGCGACCTGGTGTGGTTCAACCCGAACGGCACCGAGATGCAGAACGGCGACTGGCAGCGCGACGATGCCCGGGCGATGGCGGTGTTCCTGAACGGCGATGCGATCTCCGAGCCGGACCTGCGCGGCGAACCGGTCGTCGACGACTCGTTCCTGGTGCTGCTGAACGGCAACTTCGAGCCGGTCGACTTCCTGCTGCCGCCGGAGGAGTACGGCGAGACCTGGGCGGTAGCGGTGGACACGACCACTGCGACCGGTACCGGCGACACCGAAGCGCACGCGGCCGGGTCGACGGTCCAGCTGGAGGCCCGCAGCACCCTGGTACTCACACGGGTCCGGCTGGCGTCCGCATGACTGTCCGGAGTCCTTCGCCGCCCCAACGCCCCGCACGGATCCCGCTGGCCACGTACCGGTTCCAGCTCCGCGCCGAGTTCGGGTTCGACGCCGCCGCCGCGGTGGTCCCGTACCTGGCGAGCCTCGGGGCCTCGCACGCCTACCTGTCCCCGATCCTCCAGGCGGCGCCCGGTTCCACTCACGGGTACGACGTGGTCGACCACAGCCGGCTGTCCGAACCGATGGGCGGCCGGCCCGCGTTCGACCGGCTCGCGGCCCGGCTCGCCGAGCACCGCCTCGGCGCGATCGCGGACGTCGTACCGAACCACGTCGCGGTGCCGACGCCGGAGAGCCTGAACAAGGCGCTGTGGTCGGTGCTGCGGCTCGGGCCGGGGTCGCCGTACGCGGACTGGTTCGACGTGGACTGGGGTGCGGGGAACCAGCCGTTGCTGATGGCCGTGCTGGGCCAGCGGATCGGCAAGGTGCTGGCGGACGACGAGTTGGCGGTCGAGGGCGACGTACTGCGGTACTACGAGCACGAGTACCCGTTGCGTCCCGGGACCGAGGCCCTGCCGCTGGAGGAGCTGGTCACGGAGCAGTGGTACCGGCTGGCGCACTGGCGGGTCGCGGACGAGGAGCTGAACTACCGGCGGTTCTTCGACGTGGACACACTGGCCGCAGTGCGGCAGGAAGTGCAGGAGGTCTTCGACGCCACGCACCAGCTGCTGCTGGCGTTGCTGCAGGAGGGAAAGCTCAACGGCTTCCGCATCGACCACCCGGACGGCCTGGCCGACCCGCGCGGGTACCTGCGCCGGCTGGCCGAGCGGACCGGCGGCGCGTGGGTCGTGGTGGAGAAGATCCTCGAAGGCGACGAAGAGCTGCCCAGTGACTGGCCCTGCGCCGGCACCACCGGGTACGACGCTCTCCTGCGCGTCGGAGGTCTGTTCATCGACCCAGCGGGCGCCGCACCGCTCGCGGCCCTGCACTCGGAGCTCACCGGAGCACCTGCTGATTTCGGGCCCGTTGTGGAGGAAGCGAAGCGCGAGGTCGTCCGGAGCGGGCAGTACGCCGAGGTGCATCGCCTGGTCGAGTTGCTGGCCCGTATCTGCCAGGACGACGTACGGCTGCGTGACCACACCAGGCGGGCGTTCCACGAGGTCGTGGCCGAGCTGCTCGTCCACTTCGACGTCTATCGCGCGTACGTCGTCCCTGGCGAGAAGGCCCCGGCCGCTGCGGTGGCTGCCATGGAGCGGGCCGCCGAGAAGGCGCGGGCGAACCTCGACGAGGACCGGCAGGCCACGCTGGACGTCGTACTGCATCTGCTGCTCGGGCGGGAGTCCAGCACGATCGACGAGGAAGCGCGGGCGGAACTGATCGTACGGTTCCAGCAGACGTGCGGTCCGGTGATGGCCAAGGGCGTCGAGGACACCGCGTTCTACCGGTGGTTGCGGCTCACGTCGCTGAACGAGGTCGGCGGCGACCCGGAGCACTTCGGGGTCTCGCCGGAGGAGTTCCACGCGTACGCGTCCCGGTTGAACAAGCAGTGGCCGAAGACGATGACCACGCTGTCCACGCACGACACCAAGCGCTCAGAAGACGTACGGGCCCGGCTGGGCGTGCTGTCCGAGCAGCCGGCCGCCTGGTCGGAGGCGGTGCGTGAGTGGCGCCGGTTGTCCGAGGACCATCGGAACCCGTTGCTGGACGGCAGTACGGAGTACCTGTTCTGGCAGACCCTCTTCGGCACGTGGGACAACGGCCCGCTAGCTGGGGACCGCATGCAGGCCTACTTGCTCAAGGCGATCCGTGAGGCCAAACGGCACACGTCGTGGACTTCCCCGGACGAGGAGTACGAGCAGACCGTCGCGGCCTTCGCCAACGCAGTACTGCAGGACAAGGCAGTGCTGGACTCGGTACGGCGGTTCGCTGACCAGCAGGCGGAGTACGTACGGGCGGCAACGCTCGGGCAGAAGCTGGTGCAGCTGACGATGCCCGGCGTACCCGATGTGTACCAGGGGACCGAGCTGGTCGACCTGTCGCTGGTGGATCCTGACAACCGACGGCCTGTGGACTACCAGCAGCGCATCGACCGGCTGCAACGGCTGGATGCAGGAGCCAAGCCGAGCGACCTGTCCGACGAGAAGCTGCTGGTGACGTCCCGTGCGCTCCGGCTGCGTCGGCAGTACCCGGATGCGTTTGCCGGCAGCTACACGCCACTGCCGACGTCCAACGGTCACGCGGTCGCGTTCGCCCGCGGAGACGCGGTCATCACCGTGGCAACCCGGCTGCCGGCAGCACTGCAGCGGCTGGGCGGCTGGGGCGACAGCACAGTGGTACTGCCCGATGGCCGGTGGAAGAATGTTCTGACCGGTCGGGAAGTCGCCGGTGCCGCCCGCATCGACGACCTGTTGACGGACCTGCCGGTCGCCTTGCTGGTCAGGAGCTGACATGCACACGTTCCGCGTCTGGGTGCCGGAGGCAACCAGCGTCGACCTGGTACTGCGGGACGGCGTGCTGCCGATGCGGTTCGCCGACGAGGGCTGGTGGGAACGCCAGGTCGCCGAGGCTCACCACGGCACCGACTACGCGTACTCCGTCGACGGCAGCGACCCGCTCCCGGATCCGCGCAGCCCGTGGCAGCCGGACGGTGTCCACGGGTTCAGCAGGGTCTTCGACGCGGACCGGTACGAGTGGACCGACGACAGCTGGACCGGACGCGACGTACGGGGTGCTGTCTTCTACGAGTTGCACCTCGGCACGTTCACTCTGGAAGGAACACTCGACGCGGCTGCCGAGCACCTGGACTACCTGGCAGTGCTGGGCGTGGAAGTGGTCTCGCTGATGCCGGTCGCCGCGTTCCCCGGCGTCCACGGCTGGGGGTACGACGGCGTGGATCTGTACGCCGTACACGCGCCGTACGGCGGTCCGGAGGCGCTGCAGCGTTTCGTGGACCGCTGCCACGACGCAGGGCTCGCTGTGTGTCTGGACGTGGTCTACAACCACCTGGGGCCGAGCGGGAACTACCTCGGGAGCTTCGGGCCGTACTTCACCACGCGGCACGACACCCCGTGGGGCCCTGCGGTCAACCTGGACGACACCGGCAGCACGGAGGTGCGCCGGTGGATCTGCGACAACGCACTGCGCTGGTTCCGCGAGTTCCACCTCGACGCGCTGCGGCTGGACGCCGTACACGCGCTGGTCGACGACAGCCCGGTACACCTCCTCCAGCAGCTGTCCACCGAGACCGCTGCGCTCTCCCGGGAGCTAGGGCGACCTCTTGGGCTCGTAGCTGAGTCTGACCTCAACGACCCGCGTACGGTCGAGACGGTGTCCGCCGGTGGGATGGGGATGACGGCACAGTGGAGCGACGACTTCCACCATGCGCTGCATTCACTGCTGACCGGCGAGCGGTTCGGGTACTACGTGGACTTCGGGGATCCGGCGGTGTTCGCGAAGACGCTCACCAAGGTGTTCCTGCACGACGGGACGTACTCGACGTTCCGGCACAGGCTGTGGGGCCGGCCGGTCGATCCTCGGCGGCACCGCGGCGGGCAGTTCCTCGCGTACACGTCGAACCACGACCAGATCGGCAACCGGGCGCTCGGTGACCGCCCGGCGCTCACTCCGGGGCAGCTCGCGATCGGCGCCGCGCTGGTACTCACGTCGCCGTACACGCCGATGCTGTTCATGGGGGAGGAGTGGGGCGCTTCGACCCCTTGGCGGTTCTTCACGGACTTCCAGGAGCCGGCGTTGGCGGACGCTGTCCGGACCGGGCGGCGGCGGGAGTTCGCGGAGTTCGGGTGGGACGCGGACGAGATCCCGGACCCGCAGGACCCGAAAACCTGGCGGAGCTCGGTGCTCGACTGGTCGGAGCCGGACGAGGCGCCGCACCGGGACATCCTCGCGTGGTACCGGCACCTGCTGACGTTCCGGGCGCGGATGCCGGAGTTGCGGGACGACTCGCTGGAGTCGGTCGCGGTGGCCTTCGATCCGGGCGGGGCGTGGCTGGTGGTGAGCCGGGGCAGCCTGCGGGTGGTGGCGAACCTGGCCGCGGAGGCAGCGGTGGTGCAGGTCGATCAGGAGCCGGAGTACCTGGTGATGTCGTTCGGCGGCGCCGAGGTGATCGCGGACGGCGTCTGGTTGCCGGGTCACGGCGTCGCGATCGTCGCCGTGTAGGACTTACCGAACAAGTGCACGTTTGTGGGTCATTCCAACAGAACTCGGCGTTCGAGCCTGTTGATCCGTGGTGATTTCCGGAATCACTTGTCTGGCGACCTGATCGTGACCGACTGTGGATGAGCCAGCAGGGGACGGGGGATTTGACGGGAGGTCCGGATGACAGTCGGAGGCGTCGACACTTACTACGACTACGAAGAAAAACAGTGGAAGAGCCGGAAGCTGGGCGGTGGCCCGATCCGCCGCGGCCCGGTCTGCCCCGCGCCACGCACCCCAGACCACGCGGTGCAAGAGCCCACTACCCACGAGCGCCACGCGGCCGGGCGCTCACACGAGGTACCGAAGCACACGCTCAACTGATTCACCGGTGACAGGGCCCGCCAGACCAGGTCACCAACGACACCAGTGGTCGTCGCCTCGACCCCGCGACGACCACTGAAACCTGCCCCGGCACGACCCTCAGGAGGCGCGCTCGAGCAGCCAGCCGCGGTCAGCGGCCTTCATGCCGGCCTGGAAGCGGCTGCGCGCGCCGAGCCGGTTCATGATCTGCGCGACCATCCGGCGGACCGTCCGGACCGAGACGCCCAGGTGCGCCGCGGCCACCTCGTCGGTCGCGCCGAGCGCCAGCAGCCGCAGCATCTCCTGTTCGCGCACTGACAGGTCGGCCTCGTCGGGCAGGCCGCAGTCGGCCAGCGGTACGGCGTCCGGCCAGATCCGCTCGAACAGCTCGAGCGCCGTCACCACCACGCTCGTCAGCCGCAGTACGGCGACGCTGCCGTTCGTGCTGTCGGCGGGCAGTACGGCGACCGATCCGTCGATCACGATCGCGTTCATCGGCACCTGCGGGATCGTCCGGACCGCGACTCCGGCCTGGGACAGCGCACCGAGGTGCCGGCCGACGGTCGGTGTGGTCCGGGTGCGGTCCGGGAAGATCGCCCGGTACCGCACGCCGTGCCTGACCTCTCGCGGTCCGAACGTCGGCCCCGCGAGGGTGTCCATCGCGATCACCTCGTTCTCGGCGGACGCGAGCAGTTCGGCAATCCCACCGTGGGCAGGGATCTGCTGGAAGGACGGCCGGTCGAGCATCGTGACGGTCATGAGGGACCCCCGAGGGCAACGTGGGCGGGCTGTGCGCACGGCCTACGATCCGGGCAGGCGATGACATTTCGATGACACGGTTCCGGCCGGCGGCGGTATCGGGACGGGACAGGCCGGGGGCCGGGGCGGGGTAGTGCCCGGGTCGCATAGAGTAAGCGTCGTTCTCGAACAGGAAGGTTTCCGTGCGATGACCGATGCGAACGAGCAGCCGCCGTACCCTGGCTTCGACATCACCAAGCCGAGCATCGCCCGGACCTACGACTACCTCCTCGGGGGGAAGGACAACTTCGCCGTCGACCGCGCGTTCGGCGACCGGTTCATCAACGAGTTGCCCGGCTCCCGGGTGATCGCGTTCGACAATCGTGGCGCGCTGGTCCGTGCGGTCGACCAGATCGTCCGGACGACGCCGATCCGGCAGTTCATCGACCTCGGCAGCGGCCTGCCGACCGCGGACAACGTGCATCAGGTCGCCCAGCGGTTCGCCCCCGAGACCAAGGTCGTGTACGTCGACAACGATCCGATCGTGCTCGCCCACGGCCGCGCCCTGCTCGCCGAGAACGACAACACCAAGGTCATCCAGGCCGACCTCCGCGACCCGCGGAGCATCTTCGAGGATCCGGTCGTGCAGGCGACGATCGACTTCGGGACGCCCGTCGCCGTGATCTTCAGCGCCGTCCTGCACCACGTGAACGACGACGAGGACCCGGCCGGCATCGTCTCCTTCTGGAGCGACCGCATCGCCTCCGGCAGCCACGTCTTCGTCAGCCACTTCCGCAGCCTGAACGACGCCCGCAGCCAGGAGCTGGAGCAGGTCCTCCAGGGCTCGCTGGGCCGTGGCCGCTGGCGCACCGACGACCAGATCCTCGCCCTCTTCGGCGACAGCTTCACCATCCTGGAGCCAGGCATCGTCGCTGCCGCGGAATGGCGCAACGACGACGAGCCGGACGACCTCACCGACTACCAGCAGCTGATGGCCGCGGTCCTCGCCGTCAAGAACTGACCCCGACCCGGCGGGTTTCGGCTCGGCGTCGAGTCAGCTGTCAGCGCGCCACGTCCAGGTACGCGCAACCCCGCACGACCAGGAAGCGCAGGTCGCCGAGGATCCCGGTCAGGGCCGCGTCCGGGTCCGGTCGCGCCAAAGGCTCCGCGGACACCGTCGCCCGGACCTCGCAGCTGTGCCACAGCGTCGGTGCGACCGAGCCCCACTGCCACAACTCGTAGGAGTCCGGATCGAGGACGGCCGCCGTACCGAGGGCGGGGATCCCGATCGCGTGGCCATCCAGCCGATCCGGCGTGTTCCCGAGGCCGACGAACAGGACGTCCATCCGGTACCGGCGCGCGAACTCCCGACCGTCCGCGACGACCGCGATCAGCCCGGCGCCGGCGAGCTTTCCGACGTACGCCGAGGGCTCCTCGATGCCGGCTCGCTCGGCGTGCGCGAGCAGGTCGTCGACCGTCCACGAGCCCTTGCCGACCTCCGGCACTCCGCGCGCCAGCACCCACAGCGCGAACGCGTCCGCGTCGAGCCGGTGTTCGCTCCGTCCGACCCGGACCACCCGCTCGTCGTCGCGGATCCCCTGGTCGTGCCCGATCGGGAAGATGATCATCGGACCCGCCGCCGGTCGAAGTACGCCGCGCGCACGCAGAGCAGACCGTGGGCCTCCTCGAGTACGCGGGCCAGCAGCCGCCGCGGGTCCGCATCTCCGCCTGCCCGTACGGCGAGCTTCGCGGCGTCGTGGCATCCGCTCCACAGCTCCGGCGCGAGCTGCGACCACATCAGTACGTCGTACACGTCATTGGAGACCTGCGTGACCGGCTGATCGAGGAGGCCGACGGTCTGCATCGCCGGCTGCTCCGGATCGGGTCCGAGCCCCGTCAGCAACGGGAAGAGCTGATGCCGCTGGGCGAACTCGACCGCGTCGTCGCCGTCCGGATCGAGCGTTGTCAGCAGTCCGTCCCGAAGGAAACGATCGACGAGCGGACCGGCCTCCAGTCCGAGCCGGAGCGCCCGGGCCTCCAGCGATGCCCGTGTCGGACGATCCTGGTCGTCGATGTCGTGCGCCAGCAACCACACCGCGAACTCGTCGTCCGGGAGCTCCACCACTTCGGCTCCCACGCGGACCTGCTGCTGCCGCTCGACTGCCCCCGAATACACGACGCCCAGGTCGTGCCCCAGGGGGATCAGCAGCTCCCGGTCATTCACGGTTCCTCCACAGCGCCGGCACGCCCAGCACGCTAGGGTGCAACGCGGTACGCCGGCCCGCGACGGCAGCAACCTGCCGCCGCTGGTCAGCGGGTGCGGAACGCGAGCTGCGCGGTCTTCGTGCTGCCGTCCGCGTGGGTGACCTTCGCCTCCGGGCCGAGGACGAACCCGCTCCGCCGGAAGCGGTCGATCGCCGGAGCGTTCCGGACGTCCGGATCGACGACGATCCGCGGATGGCCGAGCTGCTCGAACACGAACGCCATCAGCACCTCGATCAACGTCCCGCTGAACCCCGGCCGAGCCTCGCCCGGGGCGATCAGCAGGTGTACGCCGAGATCGCCCGCCGCGACGTCGTACGCCGCTCCCACCGGATCCGCCCGCGGGTCGTACGTCTGCAGCAGCGCCACCGCTGCCCCGTCCAGCCGTACGACGTACACGTGATGCGTCGGCACCGAGTCCAGGAAGCGGTAGATGTCCGCGACCTCGTCGCGCGACAAGGACTGCATGCCCCAGTAGACAGCGCGCTCGGCCGTCACCCACGCGTGGATCAGGTCGAGGTCCCGCTCCGGGTCCGCCTCCTCGATGCGGACCGTGCCGAAGCCGTCGACGGTCTGCTCGTAGCTGCGATCGGCACGCATGACCCGATCGTCGACGGGCGCGAGGAAGCCCTTCAGCCACAGCGGGAGCTGGTCGTGATGGTGCGGATCGCCGAGTACGCCGGACGCGCCGAGCGGGACGACCCACCGGCTGGCGGAGCGATCCGCGAGGTCCCACGCGTACCGGGCGGCCGAGGCGCGGATCGACACGTCCGTCAGCCCGGGAAGGCTCGACGTGGACATCACGCAGTGGTGATCGCCGGAAAGCCCGAGGTCGAACGGCCTCTCGGACGGCGCGAACACCGGGCCGCGCAACGCGTGCAGCGGCGCGAGCTGGTGCGTCTCGCCCCAGGGCGGGCGGGGGCTGCCGGCAGCGACCTCCTCCAGCGCCTCGCGGGCCAGCCACCCGACGTTGATCTCCGGGACGAGGTCCGTGGCGAGCAGGTTCTCCAGCGCGTACGAGACATGCGCCAACGGGTCCATCCACGGCGTGAAGATGTCCGCGACCTCGGCGTTCTCGAGCATCGTGAAGTGGTCGGTGAGCCGCGAGACCAGCGCCTTGCGGATCGCGGCGTACGCCGAGGCCGTCGTACTCGTGGCGTCCATGTGGCGGTCCCAGGCGGACAGCTCGTTGCGGAGGGCAACCGCCTGCGGGGAGAGGTCGTCGAGGCCGGCGAGCAGGTCGAGGACGGAGCCGGCCGATCCGAGGTACGTGTCCCGGTGGATCGTCGGCATGTCGTCGGCCGCCCAGTCGTCGCGAGCGTTCAGCAGCGAGCGGATCCGGTCAGCGCGGTACGGCGCCGCGAACTCCACGCCCAGCTCCGCCGTCAACTCACGCGCGTTGGCCATCACCGCCGGGCCGTCGACGTCCGCGCGGGGCATCGCGTGCCAGCCGTCCCACTCGTGCCCGGGTTCCCAGGCCGGTACGACGCGCAGCATGTTGTCGCGGGCACGGCGCGGGACGACGCCGGCCGCCCGGTGCAGCAGACCGCCCGCGGTGTCGGCGGCGAGTACGACGTTCACCGGCTCCACCCAGTCGCCGAACGCGGCGTCGACGTCGGCGACAGTCGTTGCCTGGAGCAACCGCCTCATCACCTCGAAGCCGAGCTTTCCGGTCACTCGCGGCGGATACCGGAGGGAGAACGGCTGCGTGCCTCCGGGACCTGTGACGACCGGTCCGCGATCGGTCTCGATGACCTCCAGTTCGACAGGCTCACCGCCGGCCACCTCTACCACCTCGGTGTGTGCGGCGGCCGGCTTCCACCCGTCCGGACCGAGCGCTTCTACACGTGTAGCCGTCCGGCGGAGCTGTTCGGCATACAGGTCCTGGTAGTCCGACATCGCGTTCGTGATCGCCCACGCGACCTTGCCGGTGTGGCCGAAATGCGCGATGCCCGGGATGCCCGGGACGGCCAGGCCGAAGACGTCGTACTCCGGGCAGGTGAGGCGGAGCTGCTGGTACACGCCCGGGTTCTCGATGTACCGGTGCGGGTCGCCCGCGACGATCGGCTGCCCCGACGCGGTGTGTGTGCCCGGGATCAGCCACCCGTTGCTTCCGGACCCGTGCGGGCCTTCCGACGAGAACAGCTCGAGCGCGTCGTCGCCGAGGACCGAGGCGACATGCGTCCGCCAGAGCTTCGACGGGAATCCGGCGAACAGGATGTGCACGGTCAGCCAGATCCCGAGCGGTGCCCACGGCTCCCAGCGCTGCGGGGTCAGCCCGGTCTCCGCGAACTCCGGCGCCCGCCGCGCCCCGCCGGCCAGCGCGTGGTTCACGCCGTCGACGTAGGCCGCGACCCACTCCTGTGTCTCGCCGTCGAGCGACTCGAAGCACTTCCGCGCCGTGTCCGCGAGCCGCGCCTGCCGGGCGAACACGTCCCACCCGACCGCCTCCGCCCCGAGGAACGCGGCACTCGTCCCGAGACACCGCCGCCGCTCCAGCTCGATCTGCCAGGCCCGGTCGCGGGCGGCGTTCACGCCCTGCAGATAGACCAACGCGAGTGGATCCCCGGCCTGCAGGTGCGGTACGCCGTACGAGTCCCGGAACACCCTCGCGTTCACAACATCCCCCCAGATCTTTGGTTAGGCTCGGCTAACTTCGGCGGAAACAATAGTAGGGTGCCGGCTGTGATCACCGCGCTCGACGTTACCGACCGTCCGCTGGCCGAGCGGCTGCTGGCGGTTCAGCATGCGGCGTACGCCGTGGAGGCCGAGCTGATCGGGTTCGACGGGATCCCGCCCTTGCAGGAGGGTCTACACGAGTTGATGGCCTCCGTCGAGCACTGGCTCGGGGTGTACGACGGGACGCTGCTCGTCGGCGCGGTCGCGTACGAGTTCCCGGACGAGCGGACCGTGGAGATCTCCCGGCTGATCGTCGATCCGGCGTACGCGCGGCGCGGGTACGGGCGGGCGCTCCTCGACCGCCTGGACGAGCTCGAACCGCGTCCGGTCAGCGAGGTGTCCACCGGATCCGCGAACCTCCCGGCGGTCAACCTGTACAAGTCCCGCGGGTACGCCGAGACCGGCCGCATCGAAGTTGCCCCTGGCATCTACGTCACGCAGTTCCGCCGCGCGTCCTGACCTGCTCGAACCCGTAGTACAGCGCCAGCAGGAACACGATCACCAAGGTCAGCTGCGGGGACACGAACGAGAACCCGATCGTCGCCGCGTAGATCACCGTGCCGACCGAGTAGCGCAGCAGTGACTTGCGGATCTCGCCCTTGGACATGGTGTGCTCGACCAGGTGGTGGCGCAGTACGTACCACCAGATCAGGCTGAACGCGATCGCCGCCAGCGTCAGCGTCGCGCTGTAGACCGCGGCCGCGACGTGGCCGTTGCTCGTCCTGTCCTCGAGGTGTTCCGCGAACAGGCTGGTCGGGAACGGCAGCAGTGTCACCCACAGCAAGAGCAGCAGGTTCAGGAACATCAGCCCGCGATCGGCGCGCTGGATCTGGCGGAACATCGAGTGGTGGTTCACCCACATGATGCCGAGGATCGCGAAGCTGGCCAGGTACGCCGCGAACTGCGGCCACTCGTCCAGCAACACCGGCCACAACCGCTGGCCCTCCTCGAGCTTCGGGGCGTGCAGCTCGAGCACGAGGAGGGTGATCGCGATCGCGAAAACGCCGTCGCTGAAGGCTTCCAGCCGATTCGTCTCGGCAAGGTCAGACTGGGTACTCACGGGCACACAGTCTGGACCGGCGGCGGTCAGTCCGTCGACAGAGAAAACGCTGTCCAGCTGATCGCCGGCAGCGTGACGACCAGCTTTCCGTCGACGAGCTTCGCCGACTCGAACGGCTGCGCCGTGACGCGGTCGGGCTGCGACGCCGAGTTGACCGCATCCGGGTCGTCGTCGTGCACGATGACGGCCTCGGCGAGCGACGTGACCCCGGTCCGGCTGACGTCGATGGTGACGTCGACCGGGCCTTCGGTCGACCGGTTCACCGCGAAGACGGCGAGCCGGCCGTCGTCGTAGGTGGCGACGGCGTCGACGGCCGCGACCTCGCCGTACCGGGCGGTGCCGACCGTGGGGGAGTCGGTCTCGACCCGCAGCACCTGGCCGGTCGCGAGCCGGGAGGTGATCGCGAACGGATGGAACGTCGGCTGCCGCCAGGCCGCGCCGCCCGGCTCGGTCATGATCGGCGCGATCACGTTCGCGAGCTGCGCCAGGCAGGCCACGCCGACCCGGTCGCTGTGCCGCAGCAGCGAGATCAGCAGGTTGCCGACCACCACGGCATCGGTGACGTTGTACTCGTCCTCGATCCGCCGCGGCGCCACCTCCCACCGGTCGCCCGGACCGTCGGTGCGGCGCGAGCGGTCGCCGTACCAGACGTTCCACTCGTCGAACGAGATCGCGATCTTCTTGCTGCTCTTGAGTTCCGCGCCGACGTGGTCCGCGGTCGCGACGACCGCGTCGACGAAGTGGTCCATGTCCACCGCGGACGCCAGGAACGACGCCGTGTCGCCGTCGTCGTTGCCGTAGTACGCATGGCAGGAGATGTAGTCGACGAACTCGTACGTCTCGCGCAGGACGTCCCGCTCCCAGGTGCCGAACAGCGGCATCTTCGACGAGGACGAGCCGCACGCGACCAGTTGCAGGTCCGGCTCGATCATCCGCATCGCCCGCGCGGTCTCGGCCGCGAGCCGCCCGTACTCGGTCGGCGTCTTGTGCCCGACCTGCCACGGCCCGTCGAGTTCGTTGCCGAGACACCAGAGCGTGATTCCGTACGGCGTCGCGCCGTGTGACACGCGGAGATCCGACAGCGCCGTACCGCCGGGGTGGTTGGTGTACTCGAGTAGATCGAGCGCCTCCTGGACGCCGCGGGTGCCGAGGTTGATCGCCATCATCGGCTCGACGCCGGCCTTGGCGCACCACTTGCTGAACTCGTCCAGGCCGAACTCGTTGGTCTCGACGCTGTGCCAGGCGAGGTCCAGCCGCCGCGGGCGCTGCTCCCGCGGGCCGACGCCGTCCTCCCAGCGGTAGCCGGACACGAAGTTGCCGCCGGGGTAGCGGACCACGGAAACGCCCAGCTCACGGGTCAGTTCCAGGACGTCCTTCCGGAAGCCGTCCTCGTCGGCGGTCGCGTGGCCGGGCTCGTAGATGCCGGTGTAGACACACCGGCCCATGTGCTCGACGAAGGTGCCGAAGGTCCGCCGGTTGACCGGCGCGACCACGAAGGCGGGATCCAGGGTGAGGCTGGCAGAGGTCACGGGCGCATCCTTCTACATCGGTGTACTACATCGGTGTAGAAGATCATGGAGGCAGCACTCGCCCAAGGTCAAGAGCCCGGGGCGTCAGCCGGAGGTCGGCTGGGCTCCGGTTGACTCGCGGAGGTGCAGTTCGTACGGCGCGACGATCTCGGCGGGTACCGCGTCGTCGCCGCCCAGCCGGCGGACCAGCAGGTCGACCGCCGTCTGCGCGATCTGGATCCGCCCGGCGTCGACCGTGGTCAGCGCCGGACTGCTGAACGCCGACTCGTCGATGTTGTCGAACCCGGCCACCGCGACATCCTCCGGCACCCGCACCCCCCGTCCGATCAACGCCCGCATCGCACCGAGTGCGAGCAGGTCGTTCAACGCGAACACCGCGTCGAACTCGACCCCGCGCTCCAGGAGCTCCCGCACCGCGTCCGCACCACTCGACCGCCGCCACGCCCCACCCGGCACGGCAAGCTCCGCCACCACCGGTACGCCGTACTCGGCCAGCGTCGAGGTGTAAGCGTCGTACCGGATGGCGGCGGTGCCGACCTGTTCGCCCGGGCGGACACCGATCACCGCGATCCGCCGGCGGCCCTGGTCGAGCAGGTGCCGGATGACGGCCTTCGTCCCGTCGACGTTGTCGATCATCACGTGGTCGACCGGGCCGTGGAAGATTCGCTCGCCGAGCAGCACCATCGGCGTCGAGGTCTTCAGCTCGTCGACGTCCTCCGGGCCGAGACCGAGCGGGCTGTAGAGCAACCCGTCGACCAGGTGACCGCGCGGCCGGGCGAGTGCGGACAGTTCGCGTTCGCGGTCGGCGCCGGTGGTCTCGATCATCACGGTCAGGCCGTGCCGGCCGGCGGCCTCGATCGTCGCGTCGGCGAGCTCGGCGAAGTACGGGTTGCTGAGCTCGGGGACGGCGAGCGCGATCACGCCGGTGCGCCCGGACTTCAGGTTCCGGGCGGAGATGTTCATCCGGTAGTCGAGCGCGTCGATCGCCTCGAGCACCTTGGTCCGGGTCTCCTCGCGGATGTACGGATACCCGTTCATCACGTTCGACACGGTCTTCGGCGACACCCCGGCCGCGCGCGCGACATCACGCATCGTCACTGCCATGGCGTCACCATGGGCGCCACCGTAGTGCACGCACCGCCGGGTAGGTCAGTCCTCGGGTGTCGGGCGGCGCGGGGGATTCGGCTGCGGTCCGGCGGACGGGCCGCCCGGGTGGTCGGGGACGTCCGGCTCGTCGTCCGCGGTGAACTCGACGCCCTCCTCGCGGAGCGTGTCGTCGACCGCGGGGTCCAGCTCGTGACCGGGATGCGGCAGACCGGGCCTGTCGAAACTCATGACACCCTCCCTGGCGAGTTGTTGCCTGTCACCACGATACGTCGCTCGTGGTCTGTCTCGCGCCGGCCCGCGGCGAACGCCTTCGTCAGCGCTCCGACAGCGGGCGGCGGCGCTGGGTGACGTCCGTGACGGACTGCGGTTGCCACGCCGCGTCGGCCCGGTACAGGTCGGTGCCGGGCGGGACGATCTCGTCGATCCGGTCCAGGGTCTTGTCGTCGAGGGTGAGGTCGGCGGCCTTGATCAGGCCCTCGAGCTGCTCCAGCGTGCGCGGCCCGGAGATCACCGACGTGACCGCGGGATGCGAGGTCACGAACGACAGCGCGAGCTCGGGCAACGTCGTACCGATGCCGTCGGCAACTTCCACGAGCTGCTCGACGGCGTCGTACTTCGCCGCGTTCGCGGGCAGCGCCGGGTCGAAGCGGTCCGGTGCCAACGCGGCGCGGGCGGACAGGTCGAGCGGCTGGTTCTTGCGGACCTTGCCGGACAGGAAGCCGAAGGCGAGCGGGCTGTAGGTCAGCACGCCCATGCCCAGCCGGCGGCAGGTCGGGAGCACCGACCGTTCGATGCCGCGGGCCATCATCGAGTACGGCGGCTGGTTCGTCCGGAACCGCCCGTACCCCCGCCGGTCGGACACGTGGTACGCCTCGACGATGTCCTCGGCCGGGAACGCCGAGCAGCCGAACGCGCGGATCTTGCCGGCGCTGACCAGGTCGCTCAGCACCCAGAGGGTCTCCTCGATGTCCGTGGTGTGGTCCGGGCGGTGGATCTGGTACAAGTCGATCCAGTCGGTGCCGAGGCGGCGCAGGCTGTCCTCCACCGCGCGGGTGATCCAGCGCCGCGAGTTCCCGCTCCGGTTCCGGCCCTCGGTGAACGGGAAATGCACCTTGGTCGCCAGTACGACGTCGTCGCGGCGGTCCTTCAACGCCTTGCCGACGATCACCTCGGACTCGCCGGCCGAGTACATGTCGGCGGTGTCGACGAAGTTGATGCCCTGGTCCAGTGCGGTGTGGATGATCCGGACGCAGTCGTCGTGGTCGGGGTTGCCGACCGCGCCGAACATCATCGCACCGAGGCAGTGCGTGCTGACCTCGATCCCGGTCCCACCCAGCATGCGGTAACGCATCTCCGTAGCTCCTTCGTATCGGTGCCCCGACGCTAGGAGCTAGAGCGCTGTCTAGGTCAAGTCTTTAGGGTGGAGCGCATGGACATGTGGGATCCGCAGCCGGGGTGGTTGAACACTGCGTCGTACGGACTGCCGCCGCGGCCGGCGTGGGAGGCCTTGCAGGCGGCGTTGGCGGACTGGCGGATCGGGGCGACCAGTTGGGAGCCGTGGGACGAGTCGACGACCCGGGCGCGGGAGTCGTTCGCGCGGCTGGTCGGGGCGGACGCCGCGGACGTGTTCGTCGGGAGCACGGTGTCCGCCGCGGTGGCGCCGATCGCGAACGCGTTGCCGGACGGCGCGAAGGTACTGACGGACAGTGTCGAGTTCACGTCGAACGTGTTCCCCTGGCAGGTGCACGCGGACCGCGGCGTCCAGGTGGTCGCCGTACCGTCGGAGGAACTGGTCGCCGCCGTCACGCCCGGGATCGACGTCGTCGCGGTCAGTGCGGTGCAGTCGTCGACCGGCGACGTCCTCGACCTGCCCGCGGTAGTTGCCGCAAGCAAGCAGATCGGCGCGCTCGTGGTGCTCGACGCGACCCAGGCGGTGGGCTGGCATCCGCTCACCGTGGACGGGGTGGACGCACTGGTCGCGCACAGTTACAAGTGGTTGATGTCGCCGCGCGGCGCGACCTTCGGGTACCTCTCGCCGCGGCTGCAGGAGCGTTGCCGCCCGTCGGCCGCCGGGTGGTACGCCGCCCGCGACGTCCACGGCTCGTACTACGGTCCGGTGATGGAGCTCGATCCGGGCGCGCGCCGCTTCGACCAGTCGCCGGCGTGGTTCAGCTTCGTCGGCGCGGCACCGGCGCTCGAACTGGTCGAGCAGATCGGCGTCGACACGATCAACCGGCACAACCTGGAGCTTGCGAACGAGTTCCGCGCCGGCCTGGGCCTGGAGCCGTCGAACAGCGCGATCGTCAGTACGGAGCTGCCCGGCGCGCAGGAGGCGTTCGCGGCGGCCGGCATCCGCGCCGCCGTACGGGACGGGAAGTTGCGCGCTTCGTTCCACATCTACACGACGCGGGCCGACGTACAGCAGGCGTTGTCAGCTGTGAAGCCGCTGATCTAGATCGGGGTTAAGGTGCCGACATGGGTGGACTGAGTATCGGGCAGGTGGCGGAGCGGACCGGGCTGAGTGTGCACGCGCTGAGGTTCTACGAGCGCGAGGGCCTGCTCGCCGATCAGGTACGGCGGGAGTCGAACGGGCGGCGGGTCTACACCGAGGACGACGTCGAGTGGCTGGACATGTGCATCAAGTTCCGCTCGTCCGGGATGCCGTTGGACACCATCCGCAAGTACACGGACCTGGTCCGGCAGGGTCCCGGCAACGAGGGGGACCGGCTCGCGCTGCTGAAGAGCCACCAGGACTACGTGAGTGCGCAGATCGCCGAGCTCAACGAATGCCTGAACGTGATCACCTGGAAGGTCGGGTGCTACCAGGAGGCCTTGGACGCCGGCCAGGCGGACTGCCTGTGGACGGCGCCCTCGGCACACGGCGAGAAGAGCGAAGCTTCCTGAGGTCAGAGCGCCGACTCCATCGCGGCAAGGGTCTTGCGCATGTTCGTGGCCAGTTCGTCGAGGCGGCCCTGGATGATCTCCGCCGCGCGGTCCGGGTACTTCAGGACGCCCATCCGTAGGCCGCTGTCGCCCCGGCCGTGCGTGAACGTCTGCCGGACGAGGGTCGCGTCGCCTCGGTCCTCCAACTCGTAGGTCCAGTTCGCGAGCGGGAACTCCTCACCGCCGTACACGTCCCAGCCGAACCGCTCCGGCTCCTCGAAAGCGGTGACCGTGCAGGTCACGTACGTCTCGAACCCGTTCGCGAACCGGTTCCGCGCCTCGAAACGGGCGCCCGGCTCCAGCCACGCGCCGTAGTAGCACTCGGGGCTCCACTCGCCGTACCGCTCGATCGCGGTGATACCGGCCCAGACGGTGCGGGCCGGCCGCTGCATCAGTACCTCGACACCGGTGGTCGCACCGGTCACTCCGTAGTCGTTCATGCCCGGTACGTCGGACAGGCCCGGACGGGCTCGACATTTTGGGTCAGAGAATCCACGGGCGGGCTCCGGGATCGATCGGGAGCAGGCGCGCGGCGATCGCCTCGGACGGGCCCGGGGCGACGACGGCGAGGGCGTCCGCGACCGCCGGGCCGCGGAGCATGGCGGCGCCGTCGTGGCCGACCGGTACGGCACCTTGCGGGGTGAGGCGGATCGGGACGAGGCGGGTGTTGGTGGGGTGACAGGTGACGCCGCCCGGTACGGCGATGTTGGCGAGCGCGGGCAGGGTCAGACCGCGCATCCGGGTGATCGCGGCCACGCCGAGGGTCAGGAACGCGACGAGCGCGGCGTGCGGGTTGCCGGGGAGACCGAGGACGAGGCGGCCGTCGGGCAGCTGGGCGAGCGCCTGCGGGTGGCCCGGGCGGCAGGCGACGCCGTCGACGATCAGCTCGGCGTCCAGGTCGCTGAGGACGGCGCGGAGGTGGTCGGCCGGGCCGGCGGCCGAGGAACCGGAGACGAGGACGAGGTCGGCCTGGGTTTCCCGCAGAGCCTCGACCAGGGCATCACGGTCGTCCCGGAGGTGGGCGAGCGGGCCGTTCCGGGCGCCGGCGCGGGTGATCAGGCCGGGGAGCATCGGGCCGATCGCGTCGCGGATCCGGCCGGGGGAGGAGGGGCCGCGGTGGACGAGTTCGTCGCCGGTGACCAGAGCCGCGACGGTGGGCTTCGGGACGACGGTCAGGCGGTTGAGGCCGACGGTCGCGGCCAGCCCGAGTACCGCCGGGTCGACGAGGATCCCCGCGGGAAGGAGCTGGTCGCCGGGCTTGCACTCCTCGCCGGTACGCCGGATGTGCCGGCCTGCCTTGGCCGGTCCGTCCAGGTGGTCGCCGCTGACGACCGCGTCCTCGGACCGTACGACGGAGGTCGCCCCTCTCGGCACGGTCGCACCCGTGACGATCCCGGTCGCCTCGCCGTCCTCCAGTACGCCGGGATCCGCGGCTCCTGCCTCGACATGCCCGACGATCCGCCACGGCCCGTCGCCGTTGACGGCGTACCCGTCCATCGCCGAGCGGTCGACCGCCGGCACCGCGACGGGCGCCACCAGCGGCGTCCCCAGCACGCATCCGTCGGCGTCCGCCAGCTCCCGGGACACCACTCGCCCGGGCCGCGCGACCGCGAACGCCATCTGCCGAGCCACATCCCACTCGACGGCGTCCCGCCGTCGGCGCGCGCGTATCTCCCCGGGCCTGTCCTCCACACACCCACCCTCTCCGACCATCCCCCCGTTGTCGAACCGGCCGCGCCCGGCGCCGGAGACAACCTCGGTCACAGAGTCCGGAGTTTCTGCGCGGCGAGGACTGCGGCGGGGGACAGGTCGGTGGCGCCGGAGTCGGCGTGGGCGATCAGGGCCTGCTTCATGCGGGGGTCCCAGACCGCCTTCATGTGGTTGGCGATGGCGGTGGCGGCCTCCGCGGGGGAACGATGGGCGAACTGGGCGGCGATCTCGTTGGCCAGCCGGACGTACGGCGGCACACCGCCGCTCATCGGTTGCCCCCAGCAACTGCCGGCTGCCGAGCGCCGCTCGACTCGCGGGCGCTGTCGGCGGTGGCGGGTTCGGGAACCAGGTCGACCTGGACCGCGGTGACCTTGTACTCGGGGCAGTTGGTCGCCCAGTCGGAGTTGTCGGTGGTGACCACGTTCGCGCCGCTCACCGGGTGGTGGAACGTGGTGTAGCAGACCCCGACCGGCATCCGGTCGGAGATCCGCGCGCGGAGTTCGGTCCGCCCGACCCGGCTGGACAGCGCGACCAGATCGCCGTCCGTCACCCCGCGCACCTCGGCGTCGTGCGGATGGATCTCCAGCACGTCCTCCGCATGCCACGCCACGTTCGCCGTACGCCGGGTCTGCGCGCCGACGTTGTACTGCGAGAGGATCCGCCCGGTCGTCAGGATCAGCGGGAACTTCCGCGTCGACCGCTCCGACGTCGGCACGTACACGGTCTCCACGAACCGCCCCTTGCCGCGGGTGAACTCGTCCTCGTGCATGATCGGCGTACCGTCCGGATGCTCGACGTCGCACGGCCACTGGATCGACCCGAGCTCGTCGAGCTTGCCGAACGAGACACCGGCGAAGGTCGGCGTGGTGAGCGCGATCTCGTCCATGATCTGTGCCGCCGAGTCGTAGTGCATCGGGTATCCCATCGCCTGGGCGATCTCGCAGACGATCTCCCACTCCTGCTTCCCGGTCCGCGGCGCCATGATCGGCCGCACCCGGTTGATCCGCCGCTCGGCGTTGGTGAACGTGCCGTCCTTCTCCAGGAACGAGGTCCCCGGCAACAACACGTGCGCGAACTTCGCGGTCTCGTTCACGAACAGGTCCTGGACGACGAGCAGTTCCAGCGCGCCGAGTGCGGCGAACACGTGCTGCGTGTTCGGATCCGACTGCGCGATGTCCTCGCCCTGGACGAACAGCGCCTTGAACGAGCCGTCGATCGCCGCGTCGAACATGTTCGGGATCCGCAGCCCGGGCTCGTTGAGGATCGGCGTACCCCACAGCTGCTCGTAGACCGACCGTACGCCGTCGTCCGACACGTGCCGGTAGCCGGGGAGCTCGTGCGGGAACGAACCCATGTCGCACGATCCCTGCACGTTGTTCTGCCCGCGCATCGGGTTCACGCCGACGCCGGGCCGGCCGATGTTGCCGGTCGCCATCGCGAGGTTCGCCATGCCCATCACCATCGTGGAGCCCTGGCTGTGCTCGGTGACGCCGAGACCGTAGTAGATCGCGGCGTTCCCGCCGGTCGCGTACAGCCGGGCCGCTTCTCGGATCGTTTCCGCCGGTACGCCGGAAATTTCGGAAACCGCTTCCGGGCTGTGTTCCGGCTGCGCGATGAACCGTTCCCAGGCCTCGAAGTCCTCGCACCGGCTGTTCACGAACTCCCGGTCCACCAGGCCTTCGGTGACCACCACGTGCGCGAGCGCGTTGACGATCGCGACGTTGGTCCCGGGCGCGAGCTCCAGGTGGTAGGCGGCCTCGACGTGCGGCGAGCGCACCAGGTCGATCCGCCGCGGGTCGATCACGATCAGCTTCGCGCCCTGCCGGAGCCGCTGCTTCATCCGGGACCCGAACACCGGGTGCGCGTCGGTCGGGTTCGACCCGATCACCAGGATCACGTCGGCCGCGTCGACGGAACGGAAATCCTGGGTTCCGGCGGATTCCCCGAACGTCTGCTTCAGCCCGTACCCGGTGGGCGAGTGGCAGACCCGCGCGCAGGTGTCGACGTTGTTGTTCCCGAACACGGCGCGCACCATCTTCTGGACCGCGTACACCTCTTCGTTGGTGGTCCGCGACGAGGTGATCGCGCCGATCGACCCCTGCCCGTGCTGGGCCTGGATCTCCCGCAGCCGCCGGGCGGTGAACGTGATCGCCTCGGCCCAGGAAACTGTTCGCCACGGTTCCGAAAGGGTGTTCCGGACCATCGGCTCGAGCACCCGGTCCGGATGGCTCGCGTACCCGAACGCGAACCGCCCCTTCACACACGAGTGCCCTTCGTTCGCCCCGCCGTTCTTGTACGGCACCATCCGGACCAGCTCGTCCCCGCGCAGCTCGGCCTTGAACGAGCAGCCGACCCCGCAGTACGCGCACGTCGTGAGCACGGTCCGCGTCGGCATCCCGAGCTCGACCACGGACTTCTCCTGCAACGTCGCGGTCGGGCACGCCTGCACGCAGGCCCCGCACGACACACAGTCCGACTCGAAGAACGGCACCCCGGCACCGGCCGCGACCTTCGACTCGAACCCGCGGCCCTCGATCGTCAGTGCCAGCGTTCCCTGTACCTCGTCGCACGCGCGGACGCACCGCGAGCAGGCGATGCACTTCGACGCCTCGAAGTCGAAGTACGGGTTGGAGGAGTCGGTCGGCAGGTCCAGGTGGTTCGCGCCGGCCTCGACGCCGGAGCCGTACCGGACCTCGCGGAGGCCCGTCACGCCGGCCATGTCCTGCAGCTCGCAGTCGCCGTTCGCGGAGCAGGTCAGGCAGTCGAGCGGGTGGTCGGAGATGTACAGCTCCATCACGCCCCGACGGAGTCTGCCGAGCCGCTCGTTCTGTGTCCGGACCACCATGCCGTCGGCAACCGGCGTCGTACAGGAGGCGGGGGTGCCTTTCACGCCGTCGATCTCGACCACGCACAACCGGCACGACCCGAACGCCTCCAGGTTGTCGGTCGCACACAACTTCGGTACGTCGACGCCGGCCTGCTTCGCCGCACGCATCACCGACGTACCGGGCGGAACCTGAACCGGCACTCCGTCGACGGTCAGCGCGACGGTCGCCGGACCCGGACGTTCCGGCGTTCCGAAATCGGTTTCCTTGAGCAGGCTCATGCCTGGAAGTCCTCTCCGAAGTGGCGGACGGCGCTGCGGACCGGCATCGGGGTGAGGCCGCCCATCGCGCAGAGCGAGCCGTCGGTCATCAGCTCGCACAGGTCCTCGAGCAGGACCAGGTTCTGTTGCCGGTCGGTCCCCGACACGATCCGGTCGATGGTCTCGACCCCGCGGACCGCGCCGACCCGGCACGGCGTGCACTTGCCGCACGACTCGGCGGCGCAGAACTCGAACGCGAACCGCGCCATCGCGGCCATGTCCACGGTGTCGTCGAACACCACGATCCCGCCGTGCCCGACCATCGCCCCGGCGGCCGCGAACGCCTCGTAGTCCATCGGCAGGTCGAACTGCTCGACCGGCAGGTACGCGCCGAGCGGCCCGCCGACCTGGACGGCTCGCACCGGGCGCCCGGACGACGTACCGCCGCCGAAGTCGTTCACCAGCTCGCCGAGCGTGATGCCGAACGCGGTCTCGACGATGCCGCCGCGGGCGACGTTCCCGCCGAGCTGGAAGACGCTCGTACCGCGGGAGCGGCCCACCCCGTGAGCTGTGTACGCGGCCGCGCCGTCGGCGAGAATCGCCGGAACCGTGGCCAACGACAACACGTTGTTGACGACCGTCGGCCGGCCGAACAGCCCTTGTAGCGCGGGGATCGGGGGTTTCGCGCGGACCATCCCGCGTTTTCCTTCCAGGCTTTCCAGCATGGAGGTTTCCTCGCCGCAGATGTACGCACCGGCGCCTACGCGGACCTGTAGGTCGAAGCCGAACCCTGAGCCGAGCACGTCCGGCCCCAACCAGCCAACCTCCCGCGCCCGCTCGATCGCGGCTCGCAACGTCGCGACCGCGTCCGGGTACTCCGACCGTAGGTAGACGTACCCTTCCGCTGCGCCGACGGCGTACGCGGCGATCGTCATCCCCTCGATCAGCGTGAACGGGTCGCCCTCGATCAGCATCCGGTCCGCGTACGTACCGGAGTCGCCCTCGTCCGCGTTGCAGCACACGAACTTGAGGGCCGCCTCGGCGTTGCGGACGGTCCGCCACTTGATCCCGGTCGGAAAACCGGCCCCGCCGCGGCCGCGCAAGCCCGAATCGACCACGCTCTCCACCACGTCGGCCGGCGGCATCGCCAGCGCGGCCCGCAGCCCGGCCAGCCCGCCGTGCGCCTCGTAATCCACGGTGGACAAGGGATTCACGACACCGACCCGGGCAAACGTCAACCGCTCCTGCCGCCGCATCCACGGCAGCTCCTCTACGAGGCCGAGATACGGCCCGACCTCCGCACCGGCCAGCATCCCGCCGGCCACCAGCCCGTCCACGTCCTCGGCCGCCACCGGTCCGTACCCGACCCGTCCCGCCGCCGTCTCCACTTCCACCAGGGGCTCCAGCCACAACATCCCCCGAGATCCGTTCCGCACAACCTCCAGGTCGTGCGCAGCGCCCGTACCGGCCGCCGCCGCGACGAGCCGCTCCGCGACCTCGTCCGCCCCCACAGAACACGCAGCCGAGTCCCTCGGCACGTACACCTTCATCGCGCCTCCCCCAGGAGTGCGTCCAGGCGGGCCGGCGTCACCTTCCCGTACAGCCTTCCGGCCACTTGGACTGCTGGGCCCAGTGCGCAGTTGCCGAAGCAGTAGATCTCTTCGAGGGTGAGGCGCCCATCCGCGGTGGTCTCGCCGAACGAGCAGCCGACGGACCGCCGGGCATGCTCGGCGAGAGCTACCGCGCCGATCGAGCGGCAGGCCTCGGCCTGGCAGATGGAAACCGTTGTACGACCAGCAGGAAGACGTCGGAAATCCTTGTAGAACGTGACGACCCCGTGGACCTCGGCGACCGCGAGGTTCAGTACGTCGGCGATCACCGCGACGTCGGGTTGATCGACATACCCGAGTTCCTCCTGCACCGCATGCAGGATCGGTAACAGCGGGCCGCGGAGCCCGGCCAGTTCCGTGGCGATCTCCCGCACCCGCCGGGCACGGACAGGGGCGGTGACCACGACCTCGCTCGTCATGTATACAACATTCCGTCGCCAATGGCCCGCAGTCAAAGCCACGCTGCCTATCACCTGATAGGCAGCGTCTATCAGCGCACGCTGTACGTCGGCCCGTAAACCGCGCTCGGCCGGTCCTCGACGAACGCCCAGTACCGGTCGCCGTACGACCAGTGCCACCACTCCGTCGGATAGTTGACCATCCCGGCCGAGATCAGTACGTCGGCCAGCAGCGAGCGGTTCGTCCGCGCCTCGCGGCTGACGTTCGCGGCCGCGAAGAAGCATGCGCCGTCGCTCTGCTCGGGTGTCGCGTCGATCGGCGTGCCGAGGTCGAGCGGTCCGTGCGCGCCGATCAGCGTCAGGTCCACCGCCGCGCCCGCGACATGTGGCGCCACCTCTATCGGCGACACGAACCGGCTGGCCAGTACGCGTACGTCGGCCTCGGCGATCCCGGGATGCAGCTGCGCCAGCTCCGCGCAGTACCCGTCGTAGATCTCGCGCTGGCTCTCCACCGGCCGCAGTCCCTCGACCACGTGCAACCGGATCCCGGCAGGCAGGAACGTGTCGGCCAGCGCGAGCCGATCCGCCACACTCTCCCGTGTGAGCTGCCGTCCCGTTGTCGACAATCCTCTTGTGAACAAGTCGACGAGCGGCTCACCGTTCTCGATCGCCGGGATCGCGGTGATCCGGTCGTCGCTCAGCAGCACGGTCATCCGCGCGCCATCGCCGTACGGATCAATGTGTCGACGACCTCGGCGTACGACAGCCCCGCGGCGGCCCACATCCGCGGGAACTGCGACGCGGGCGTGAACCCGGGGAACGTGTTGATCTCGTTGACCACCGGCTCCCCGTCGACCGGTACGAAGAAGTCCACCCGCGCCAGCCCCGCGCAGCCGAGCACCTCGAAGACCTCGATCGCCGTACGGCGCAACCGTTCCGCGAGCGCGGCATCGAGCGGCGCCGGTACGACGAACCGCGTGCCGCCGCTGTCGTACTTCGCGGCGGCGTTGAAGAACGGCTGCTCCGGATCGGCGTGGATCTCCAGCGCCGGCGCGGTCTCGATCCGTCCGTCGGGGAACTCCAGCACCGCGAGGTCGATCTCCCGGCCGGCCATCTCCCGCTCCACCAGGACATCGGGGGCGGCGTCCGCGACCGCGGCGAGCAACGACGAAAGGTCCGTCGCGCGCGTGACGCCGAAGCTCGACCCGCCGTTCGCGGGCTTCACGAACAACGGGTAGTCCAGCCCGGAGGCCTTCAGCTTCTGCAGCATCGCCTCGGTGTCGGTCACCTCGGTCCCACGCAGCGCGACGCCTGGCGTGACCGGGATACCGTGCGCCGTCAGCACCGCCTTCGTCAGGTGCTTGTCCAGCCCCACCGCGCTCGCCGCGACGCCGCTGCCGACGTACGGGATCCGCAGCTGGTCGAAGAATCCCTGTATACGGCCGTCCTCGCCACCTTCGCCGTGCAGTGCGGGGATCGTGACGTCGCAGGCCTGCAGGATCTCGATCGCCTCGTGCTGCCCGTCCCGCCAGTTGCCCTCGGCATCGATCACCATCGGGATCGCGGTGTGGCCGAGCAGGTCGACCGCCTTCGCTATCCCCTTGCCGCTGGCCAGCGAGACCTGGTGCTCCGGACTCGCGCCACCCATCACGATCGCGACCTTCATCGCAGCCCTTCCTCGTAACGCCGGGGAACCCGGTTGCCGATGCCGCAGTAGATTTCGTGGGGGATGGTGCCCGCCCACCCGGCCCAGTCCGCGGCCGTCGGCTCGCCGGACGTGCCGGGGCCGAAGATCGTCACCGGTGCGCCCGGTTCGACCGCCAGCTCGCCCGCGTCGACGACGAACTGGTCCATCGCGACCCGCCCGATCACCGGCATCCGTACGCCGTGACACAGCACGCTCGCGCGCCGCCCGGCGACCCGCGGGATCCCGTCCGCGTACCCGATCGGGACCAGGCCGATCGTGGTGTCCCGCGCGGCGACGAAGTCGTGTCCGTACGAAACCCCTTCCCCGGCGCGGATCCGGCGTACCTGGGCCAGCTTGGACACCAGCCGCATCGCGGGCCGCAGCCCGATGCCGAGCTCGTCGATCCCGTACAGCCCGGCGCCGACCCGGACCAGGTCGGTGTCCGGTGCGTCGAGGGTGAGCGCCCCTGCCGAGTTGGCCAGGTGTACGACGCCCGGCCGCAACCCGGCCCGCCGTGCGAGACCCACCCCGGCCCGCAGGAACTGGAGTTGCCGCCTGCTCTGCACGGCGTCGGCGGAACTGCCGTGTGAGAGGTGCGACCAGATCCCGCGGACCGTGACGGCGCCGAGCGCCTCGTAGTGCGCCGCCGTTCGGGTGAGCTCGATCCACTGGTCAGGTGCACTGCCGGCCCGGTGCAGGCCGGTGTCCAGCTTGAGGTGCACGGAGTGGACGTTCGGTGTGGAAACGACGCGGTGCAGTTCGGAAACCGTTGACACGCTGACGTCCACGTCGACATCCCCGAGCAGCATGAGTTCGGTGTCGTCGTAGAGCCAGGTCAGGATCGGTACCTGCAGGCCGGCCGCGCGGAGTTGCAGCGCCTCGTCGGCGCGCGCCACGCCGAGCCAGGTCGCGCCGGCCTCGACCGCTGCGCGGGCCACCGGTACGGCGCCGTGGCCGAAGGCGTCGGCCTTGACCACCGCCATCAGCTGCTGCGGAACACGTTTTCGGAAACTTCGGACATTTTCCCGGACCGCGGACAGGTCGACGACCGCCTCCGCCAGTCCGGCGATCCCACGGCTTGCCGGGCGGTGCTGGGAGTAGGCGGTGTCTGGTGAGTCCACCTGGGCCAGGTACATGCGGATCATTGTTGTTTCTGGCAACGATCGGCATCATCGGAGTGCGGACGGATGTCTGCCGGCGCCGGCTACGACCCTGGTATGACGCGGCTCATCCCGGTGAATGAAATCGGCCGGTCCGGCGAACTTTTCGCGGATACTGGAGCGGTGGAAGCCACCGATCACCTGCAGGACTCACTGACGGCCGCGATCGCGCTGGCGAACACCTTCGGATCCACCATGCGGCAAGGCCGCCCGGCCCGCGCGGTCGACGCCGCGGCGGTGGACGCCGTACTGCGGCTGACCACGAAGCGTCCGCCGGCCGTCGATCCGACCGGGTATGAGAACGGCGCGAAAACGTTGTACGACGCGCTCAGCGCCCTTCCGGACGTCGACGCGGCCGCGGCGCTTGTGAACCGGCTGCTCCAGGAGACGAAGGCGGCGCCGCAGTTGACCCGCGATGTGGGCGAGCCGTGGCACCTGCACTTCGGCAGCCCGGACGCCGCGGCCGGCTGGCTCGCGGAGTTCGCGACCGCCGTCGCGATGCTGCTCGGAAGCGCCGAACTGGAACGGGTACGGCGCTGTGCGGCCGCGCGGTGCGACGACCTGTTCCTGGACTCGACCCGCAGCCGCACCCAGCGGTTCTGCTCAACCGCCTGTCAGAACCGGACCAAGGTCGCCGCGCACCGGGCCAAGACGAGCACCTGAGGCCGTCACCATCGTCGCTTCGGCCGCCCAGCCGAGTTTCCGGTACAGGTGGAAACCGTCGGTGGTCGCCATCAACAGACCGGTCCGCGCCCCGCGTTGGACAGCCCTCCCGGCCAGGGCGCCCATCACCACACTCCCGAGCCCGCGCCTCCGATGCGCCGGATCGGTCTGGATGTCGTGCATCACGGCGTCCGGCCCGACAGTCGCCACCATCCCACGCGCGGCGACCGCGCCACCCGGGGCCAGCAGTCGGACGTAATCGAGCGGCCCATCGGACGTGAACTCAAGCCAGTACCCGCCACCCGCCTGCGCTGCGTCTCGTGGTTGGTGTGGCTGGGGATGTTGGTGGAGATCTGTCGACATCAGGGTCTTGGGCTCGGGGAAGGGGTGGGTGCCGGCGGCGAGGAGTTGGGTGGTGGTGCGGTCGGCGGTTCGGGTGGTGACTGTCAGCCAGGTGTCCTCCGGCAACCCCGTCGCCAGGCGTTCCACGGTCGCCGCGTCGTCGGTGCGGGCGAACAGCTCGCGCTCCCGCCCGGGCAGCCGCAGTACGGCGGCGTACGCGTCGGGGTACTCGATCACCCGCTCCAGGCCGCGGCACAGCCGCCAGCCCTCCAGCCATCGCCTCATCATGCCGATCAGTGTAACTGACTATCACGAAATAGACAGTTACTCGATTCCGAGGACGAAGGTCTGGATCGCGACCACCGCCGCGCCCCGGGCCCATTCGCTGAAGTCGGCCGGCTGCTGCACCATCGGCAGCTCGGCCGCCGACGGGTGCCGGTCGGCGTGCAGCCCGGCCAGCAGTTCCTCGTGCGCGACCTCGGCGAGCCGGATGCCCTCGCCGCCGAGGACGACGAGTTCGGGCATGGTGAAGTTCGCGGCGGCGGCGATCAGCTTGCCCAGGGCCCGGCCCGCGCGCCCGACGACCTCACGCGCGGCCGGTTCGCCCTTCACCGCGAGATCGAGCGCTTCGTCGTACCCGACCGTCCGGCCCAGCGCCGTACCGAGTTGGCCGGTGATCGCACCGACCGTCAGCAGGCTGAGCGCGCAACCGCGGTGGCCGCGGTCGCAGAGCGGGCCGTCCGGGAGCAGTGGATAGTGCCCGATCAGGCCGAGCGTGACGTCCGGGCTGTCCACGACCCGGTTGTGGACGACCAGCCCGTACCCGACGCCGGCGCCGACGGTGAGCAGGACGAAGCGGTCCGAGTTTCGGCCGGCGCCGAACCAGTGCGTGGCCTCGGTCAGCGAGGTCAGGTCGTTCGCGAGCACGATCGGGACCGCGGTGTGCGCGGCGAGGATCTCGCCGAACGGTACGTCGACCCAGTTCAGGTACGGGCCCCAGCGGACCTCGGAACGGTTCGCGACCCGGCCGCCGATCGAGACGCCGAGCCCGGTGAGCGGCCGGCCGCCGGGGACCTGGAGCTGCAGCTCGTCGGTGATCTCGAGGACCAGGTCCGCCACGGCCGAGGGCGTCTGGTCGAGGATCGGGCGCTCGACGGTGGCCAGGACGTCGGCGCGCAGCGTGGTCAGTACGCCGATCGCGGAGTCTCCGGTGAGCTTGATCCCGGCGAAGTGGTGCGCGTTCGCGTCCAGGTCGAGCGGCTGCGACGGCCGGCCGACCCGCGCGTCGGTGGGACCGCCCTCGACCTCGACCAGCAGACCGGACTCCACCATCGGCTTGGTCAGCCGGGTCAGACTGCCCGGCGAGAGCCCGACCCGCCGGGACAACTCGGCACGCGACAACGGCCCGTCCAGCAGGATCTCCAGCGCCACCTGCCTCGATGGGCCTGCCAACGGCCGCCACTCACCCATGGCGCCACATTAGCGCCGTCCGCGTTTGTGGCGCCGGGACGTGACCCGGCCCGCAGTACTGGCCGCACAAGTCCCGGCGTCAAGCTCACCTCGCAGTATGCAACGGTTTGCCCGCTGCGGCGGCCGGACAACGGTGTCAGATCGTTGTCAGTGCGGGAGCTTGCGCGTATCGATGAGTTGCTGTGCGACGTCGCGCAGTTTGGTGTTGGTGTCCTGCGAGTACCGCTTGAGGATCGCGAACGCCCGGTCGCCGTCCACGTCGAAGCGCTCCATCAGGATCCCCATCGCCTGGCCGACCAGCTTCCGAGCGTCGACCGCCTGCGCCATCGTCTCCTCGTGCCGCGCCGACGCCAGTGCGACCGACGCGTGCTGCGCGAGCACGTGAGCGATCGCCTCGTCGTCGGTGGTGAACACGTCCGGTTCGGCGGCGTACAGCCCCAGCACGCCGACGGTATGTCGCGGTGTGTCACCGGTCGCCAGCGGTACGTCGAGAACGCTCCGGATCGCGGGCGTCCCGGTCACCAGCTCGGGCCAGCGGTCGTCGGTCGTGGTGTCGTGGATCAGGACCGCCGTACGCTCCCGCAACGCCGTGATCAGCGGGCCACTCTCGGTGGCGATCTGCTGTTCGTAGAAGGCGGTCACGACCGGATCGGTCACGGCGGCGATCTCGGCCCGCGAACCGCGGGTGGACAGGGCGACACCGGCATACGTGCAGCTCAAGGCCTGCTGGGCGAACTGCACCACCGCGTCGATCGTCTCCTCGACACCGGGTGCATCGTGCAGCTCGATCGCCAACCGGGCGAACGTGTCCGCCGAGTGGGCGAGATCGGGCTCAGTCACTGGGATCTCCAGGGCATGGGACTGCAGTCGGGCAACGCACATCATGCAGCCCGACGCCCGCAGAGTGTTAGCCGACCCGAGAAACGACGCCCTCCATTTACAGTGTGCGTATGGCGGACGTGGCTGGTCTGTTGGGTGGGCGGACCGACTGGCGTCGGGAGTTTGCCGCGCCCTTGCGGTCGTTCCTGCGGACCGAGGCGGGAAGCTCGGGAGTGCTGGCGGCGGCGATCGTCGGCGCGCTGGTGTGGGCGAACGTGGCGCCCGGGACGTACGACGACTTCTGGCGGACCGAGCTGTCGATCGGGTTGGGGCATCGCGAGCTGGGGCTCGACCTCCGGGAGTGGATCAACGGCGGGCTGATGACGCTGTTCTTCCTGGTCGTGGGACTGGAGGCGCGGCGGGAGTTCGACCTGGGGGATCTGCGGGAGCGCAGCCGGTTCGTGCTGCCGATGCTCGCCGGGATCGCGGGGATGGTCGCTCCGGTGCTGATCTATACGGCGTTCAACGGCGGCGGGCCGGGCGCGCACGGGTGGGGTGTGGCGATGTCGACCGACACCGCGCTCGCGCTCGGGCTGCTCGCGCTGGTCGGCCGCGGCGTACCGGATCGCGTGCGGGTGTTCCTGCTCACGGTGTTCGTGGTCGACGATCTGCTCGCGCTGGTGGTGATCGCGGTCGTCTACAGCGCGGACGTCAAGCTGATGCCGCTCGTCCTCGCCGTCGGCGCGTTCGCCGTCGTCCTGACGCTGGCCCTGCTGAGGGTGCGTAAGCCGTGGGTGTACGTCGTTCTCGGCGTACTCATGTGGGCCGCCCTGCTGAAGAGCGGCGTCGACCCGGTGGTCGCCGGGCTGGCGATCGGCCTGACCGCGCCGGCGTACTCGCCCGGCCGGGAAGAGCTGGAGGAGGCGACCGGCCTGTTCCGGCTGTTCCGCGAGCAGCCGACCCCGGAGCTGGCGCGATCCGCGACGGTCGGCCTGACCACGACGATTTCACCGAACGAGCGCCTGCAGTTCCTCTACCATCCGTGGACCAGCTACCTGATCGTCCCGCTGTTCGGCCTCGCGAACGCCGGCGTCACGATCGACGCCGGCTTCCTCGGGCGTGCGTTCAGCTCGCCGATCACGCTCGGCATCCTGCTCGGGTACGTCGTGGGCAAGCCGATCGCGGTGACCGGGACCTCCTGGCTGCTCGAACGGATCAGCGGCGGCCGGGTCCGCCCCGGCGTCGGCTGGGCGTCGGTCCTCGGCAGCGGCACGATCGCCGGCATCGGCTTCACGGTCTCGTTGCTGATCGCAACGATCGCGTTCGACGGCACGCAGCTGGCCGAGGCGAAGGTGGGCCTGCTGTCCGCGGTGATCGTCGCGTCCGGGCTCACCTGGGTGGTGTTCCGCGCCGCGAAGCTGCTCTCGCCGCCGAAGAAGGCGCTGGCGCTGCTCGGCGACGCGGAGCAGCTCCTCGACCTGACGGACCCGGTCGATCCGGAGCGGGACCACATCCGCGGCCCGGAGAACGCGTCGGTGACGCTGGTCGAGTACGGCGACTTCGAGTGCCCGTACTGCGGGCGCGCGGAACCGATCGTCCGCGACATCCTGCGGGACGACGACCTGCGCTTCGTCTGGCGGCACCTGCCGCTGTCCGACGTCCACCCGCGGGCGCAGATCGCGGCGGAGTTCGCGGAGGGAGCCGCGGCGCAGGGCAGGTTCTGGGAGATGCACGACCTGCTGCTCGCGAACCAGGAGAACCTGCAGCCGAAGGATCTGCTGGGTTACGCGGAACAGCTCGGTCTGGACACCGATCGGTTGCACGACGAGGTGAAGCGGCACGTGGCCGCCGCGCGGGTGGCGCAGGACGTCGAGTCCGCGGACACCAGCGGCGTCTCCGGGACGCCGACGTTCTTCATCAACGGGCAGCGGCACTACGGGGCGTACGACGTGGAGACGCTGAAGCAGGCGATCAAGGTGGCGCGAGCCCGGTCGAAGATCCGCCGTGGCTGAATCTTGAGGTACTAGGGCATTTCTGCCACTGTCGCCGTACGCCGGAATCACCGACGCTGGGCGTCATGACCAAGCAGATCGATGAGGCCGCCGTCGCGCACTTCGCCGGCCGGCTGGCGTACGAGACGGACCCGGCCGATGTCGCCGCGGACCTCGGTGCGGGCGTGACCGGCTGGGTGCTGATCGACAGCCGGAGCCAGGAGAGCTGGGACCAGGGCCACGTACCGGGCGCGATCCACCTGCCGCACCGCGAGATCACCGAGCGTACGGCGGCGGACGTCGTACCGGACGGGGCGACCGTGGTGACGTACTGCTGGGGGCCGGGATGCAACGCGGCGACTCGGGCCGCGCTGGCGTTCGCGCGGCTCGGGTACCCGGTCAAGGAGATGATCGGCGGGTACGAGTACTGGGTGCGCGAGGGCGGGCCGATCGAGACCGCGGCCGGGGTCGAACGGCGTACGTCCGACCCGCTCACCGCGCCGCGCGGTGTCGCGTGCGCGTGCTGAGAACCCCTGTGAATGTTGAGGTTCTGCAAGGGTTGAACACGCCGTGCAGAAACGTTGACTCTCCGTGCGTTAGGCTCGGACGAGACCCGACGTGAGGAGACCAGCGTGACCGATCGGCCGAAATACGGCGGTGGACCGGTCGCGTTCGGCATCGACACCGCGAACCCCAGTGTCGCCCGGGTGTACGACTACTTCCTCGGCGGCAAGGACAACTACGAGTGTGACCGGGAGTTGTACCGGCAGATCATGAAGATCGCGCCGGAGGCGACGGAGTGGGCGCGGGCGAACCGGCGCTGGCTCAAGGAGGTCGTCACCTGGCTGGCCGAGGAGCGCGGCGTCCGGCGCTTCATCGACGCCGGCTCCGGGTTGCCGACCGCCGAGAACACCCACCAGATCGCCCAGGGCGTGAACGTGGAGTCCCTGGTCGTGTACGTCGACAACGACCCGTCGGTGGTCGCCCACGGGCGGGCGTTGCTGCTCGACAACGACCGGACCCAGTTCGTCGCCGCGGATCTGACCAAGCCGGCCGAGGTGCTGGCCGAGCAGCCGATCGCGGACCTGCTGGCGCCCGGTGAGCCGGTCGCGCTGGTGATGGCGCTGATGCTGCACCACATCGCGGACTACGACGAGACGCTGGCGGTCGCCCGGCAGTACGTCGACGCGCTGCCGCCGGGGTCGTTCCTGGCGATCACGCACGCGTGCAAACCGGGCGACGGCGGCCCGGTCGACGAGCTGGTGACCGAGCTGCAGGAGAAGATCAAGCACGCGTTCCCGACGCTGGCGTTCCGGTCGGTGGAGCAGATCTCGTCGCTGTTCGGCGGCATGGAGATCCTCGAGCCGGGCGTCGTCCGGCTGGTCGACTGGCACGTGCCGGGCGGTCGCCTCGACGAAGAACCGGAGCCCGACGTCCGCGACGCCATCTACGGCGGCGTCGCAGAAAAGCGCTAGGGCCAGACACCACCTAGAGCCCGGCCAGGTACTCCGCGTTGCCGCGGATCGCGGCTTCGTAGCGTTTGATCTCGGCGGAGTCGACCTTGTCGGCGATCACCAGCAGGAGCGTGGCGAGCGCCTTGTCCTGGTGGCCCGCGGCGTGCAGCGTGAGCGCCTTGAAGACCCGGAGCGAATCCGATTCCGGAAATTCCGCACACGCTTTCTTGAACAGGTCCAACGACTCGTCGAAGCGGCCGAGGTTCCGCAGCGTGCTGCCGTACTGCAGCAGGCACTTGCGGCGGGTCTCGCCGGTCAGCCCGGGCAGCGCGCGCTCGTAGTACCCGACCGCGGTCTCCTCCTGCCCGGCGGTGTCGTACGACCCGCCGACCTCGTACAGCACGTACGGGTTGTCCGGGTGCTCGCCGAGCAGCTTCTCGAAGAACGCGATCGTCGGACCCATGTTCGCCCGGTCCCGCCGCGCGAACCCTTCCTGGATCGTCGCGGCGAGTTCCGGAGTCAGTTCAGTCACACCACCATCATGCCGCGTGCCGGACGGATGTTCTGGTTCAGGTGGAACACGTTGTCCGGGTCGTACGCCGTCTTCAGCGCGACCAGCCGCTCCAGCTTCGCGGCCGGGAACGCGCGCTGGATCGGGTCCTCGTTGAGCGTGTTCACGTACAACCCACCGGCGTACGGCTCCAGGGTCGCCGCGTACGAGCGCAGCATCCCGATCTTGGTCTCGTCCTCCGCCGGATCCTCCCAGCGGGTCGCGGTGACGAACTCGAACAGCGTGTCCCGGTGGCTGAACGCCGCGTCCCCGTCCGGCACCTCGGCGATCGCCCCGCCGTACGCCTGCAGGCTCGCCCCGACGCCCGGGTTGGCCACCAGCGCGCGGATCGCGTCGTCGGGCAGCGACTTGAAGTAGTGCCCCTTCCAGTAGCGGCGGAACCGGTGGCCCTGCACGCTGTCGTCCCGCGTCTGCAACTTCAGGTACGTCGTCTCCTCGACCACCTCGTCCGTGACCGGCCCGAGCGCCCGGAACGCCGGCAGCAGGTCCTCCCCGCCCTCGCCGACCCACACGTACCCGACCGTCACGGAGTCCGCCGCGATGCTCGCGGTGAACGTCGCCTCCCGCGGCGCCGCGGCGTTCAGTTCCCGCCATCCCCGCAGTACGTCGAATCCGGCCGCCGACGGGTACGTGAACTCGACGATCAGCGCCCGCGTCCCGATCTCGTGCAGCCGGAACTCGAACGACGTCACGATCCCGAAGTTCCCGCCCCCGCCGCGCAGTCCCCAGAACAGCTCGGCGTTCTCGTCCGCGCTCGCGGTCACCACGGAGCCGTCCGCGGTGACGACCTCGTACGAGACGACGTTGTCGCAGGCCAGCCCGAAGCGCCGCGCCAGCCAGCCCATCCCGCCGCCCAGCGTCAGCCCGCCGACCCCGGTGTGCGAGACGTTGCCCGCCGTGGTCGCCAGCCCGTACTCCTGCGCGGCCCGGTCCAGCTCGCCCAGCAGCGCCCCGCCCTGGACCCACGCGCGCTTGGCCGCCGGGTCCACCCGGACCGCGTTCATCGGCGTCAGGTCGATCATCAGCCCGCCGTCCGGGACCGCGAGCCCGGCGATGTTGTGCCCGCCGCAGCGGACCGCGATCTCCAGTTCGTTCGCTCGGCCGTACCGGACCGCTTCGGCCACCTCGGCGGTGCTCGAGCACCGGGCGACGACCGCCGGGCGCCGGTCGATCATCGCGTTCCAGACGGTCCGCGCCTCGTCGTACCCGGCGTCCCCGCTACGCAGCATCTCGGTCATCGCTCTCATCTCCCCTGGTGAATCGGTGGTGCTCATAACCCTGACAGCACAGCGGTACGCCGATAAGGTCCAGTTCTGTGAGCCGAATGAGGACCAGTTCCGGGGCCGGCGAACTTCTCGTCGAGCTGCACCGGGACAACGGCGTACCGCTGCACCAGCAGCTCGAGAGCGCGATCCGCACCCGGATCCGGGCCGGACTGCTGCGGCCGGAGACCGTGATGCCGTCCACGCGGGCGCTCGCGCAGGACCTCGGCCTGTCCCGCGGCGTGATCGTCGAGGCGTACCAGCAGCTCGTCGCCGAGGGATACCTGATCAGCCGGGGCGGCGGCTACACGCTGGTCGCGGACATTGCCGTGGTCTCGCCGACGGCCGCGGCCAAGCCCGGGGCAGGCCCGCCGCGGATCGACTTCCGGTACAGCCGGCCGGACGTGTCCCAGTTCCCGCGCGCCGCCTGGCTCCGGTCGGTCCGCCGGGTGCTGAACGAGACGCCGAACCGCAGCCTCGCGTACCTCGACGGCCGCGGCACGATCGAGCTCCGGACGGCGCTCTCCGACTATCTGAACCGGGTACGGGGTACGGCGGCACGCCCGGAGAACATGATGATCTGCAACGGGTTCGCGCAGGGGTCCCGGCTGATACTGCAGGTGCTCGCCGCGCAGGGGCACACACGGCTCGCGGTGGAGGATCCGTCCGACAACGACCTGCGGGAGGTCGCGGCCGCGGCGGGCCTGGAGACGGTCGGCATCCCGGTGCTGAACTCCGGGATCGACGTGGACGCGCTGGAGCGTTCCGGGGCGGACGTGGTGCTGGTGACGGCGGCGCACCAGTTCCCGACCGGCGCGGTGACGTCAGCGGACACCCGGGCAGCGCTGGTCGCCTGGGCGGGCCAGGGGAACCGGCTGGTGATCGAGGACGACTACGACGCGGAGTACCGGTACGACCGGGAGCCCGTCGGCGCGATGCAGGGGCTGGCGCCGGACCGGGTAGCGTACGCCGGGACCGCTTCGAAGACGCTGGCGCCGGGGTTGCGGCTGGGCTGGCTGATCCTGCCGTCCTGGCTGGTGGAGCCGATGTCGCAGGCGAAGCTGATGGACGATCGTGGGTCGCCGGTGCTCGATCAGCTGGCGTTCGCGGACTTCGTGGCGCACGGCGAGTTCGACCGGCACCTGCGCCGGATGCGGCCGCGGTACCGGGAGCTGCGGGACACGCTGGTCGAGCGGCTCGCGGCGCGGGTCCCGGAACTGGAGCCGGTCGGGGTGTCGGCCGGGCTGCACGTGCTCACGTGGCTGCCGGCTGACCTCTCCGAGGAGGCGCTGCGGGAGGCGGCACTGGCGCGCGGGCTCGGGGTGTACGGGCTGAAGCCGTACTGGGTGAGCGGGGACGGGCCGGCCGGGCTCGTGTTCGGCTACGGGTCGCTCAGCCGTCAAGAGGTTGTCGAGGGCATCGACCTGCTCGCGGAGGTCGTGGCCGCACTCCGTTCGTGAATAACTATCCATTCTATTGCAATTCGATTCGGCTGGTTCTACGCTTGTCCGGGTGATCGCCGCAGCTGAGATGGACTCGTTGATGAATCAGGGCTGGCCCGCCGCGGACAGTGTCGAGTTGGACGGATGGCTGGTCCGACGCAATGCCGGGGTCACCATCCGAGCGAACTCGGTGCTTCCTCTGGGTGCACCGTTCCACCTCGGGAAAGCGTTGGATTACGTGGAAAACCTCTACGCCGCGCACGACATCACGCCGTCGTTCCAGATCAGCCCGGCGGTCCAGCCGGGCGACCTGGACAAGTATCTCGAGACCCGTGGGTACGCCGTGCGCAACCCGACGCTGGTGCAGTGCGCCGAGGTCTCCGACGTACTGGCCAAGCTGCCCGAGACGTCGACCGTGGTGAATATATCCACGACGCCATCGGCCGGCTGGATGGACCTCTGGTGGCACGTCGACGGGCGTGGCGGTGCGGAGACGCGGGCGGCCGCGGAGCAGATCCTGGCCCGCGGCAAGGCCCTCTACGCGACGGTCGAGGACGGCTCGCAAGTCAAGGCGATCGGCCGGCTCGCGCTCGTCGACGACACCGCCGGGCTGTACTGCCTCGCCGTGGACGAACGTTTCCGCCGCCAGGGCCTGGCCTCCGCCGTCATCCGCAGTTTGTTGCAGGCGGCAACAACCAGATGGGTCTGGTTGAGCGTGCTCGAGGACAACACCGCCGCCCGCACGCTCTACGACCACCTCGGTTTCCGGACCGTCTCGCGCTACCACTACCGCGTCCGCACTCTCCCCTGAGCAGAAACGGTCCGCCGATCGGTATCAGGCGTGATGTACTGCGCCCCGTGGATCACCTGTCGCGGTACGGAACGAGTGGACCGCCGGTCGTGCTGCTGCATTCGCTCGGCCTCGACAAACGCATGTGGGACCCGATCGCCGGCCGGCTCGCTGTCGGGCGTCGGGTGTTCGCGTACGACCTTCGTGGTCACGGCACAGCGGCCGGGTCTCCACGCCCGTTCACATTGCGCGACTCTGCGGCGGACCTGATCGCTGTTCTCGACGAGCTCGCCCTGGACACCGCACACGTCGTCGGCCTGTCGTACGGCGGTGCGATCGCACAGGTCGCCGCGATCGAGTCGCCCGGCCGGATCGCGTCCCTGGCGCTGCTGGCGACCACCGACCGGGCGTTCCCCGAGGTGTTCGAGCGGCGGGCCGCCGGCGCCGAGGCGGACGGGATGGCGGCGCAGGTCGACGAGACCCTGAGCCGCTGGTTCACCCCGGCCGCCCTCGCTGCCCGGACGCCGGGGGTCCGGTACGCACGGGACTGCCTGCTCGCGATGCAGCCCGCGGACTGGGCCGCGGCCTGGCGTTCGATGAAGGAACTCGATGCCCAGGGCAAGCTCCGGGACTTCGCCGGACCGGTGCTCGTGGTGGCCGGCGGAGCCGACGCATCGGGACCGACCGCCGTACTGCGAGAGCTCGCGGACGGGATCGCCGGCGCGACGTTCCGCGAGCTGCCCGGTGTCCCGCACATGCAGACGTTGGAGCGTCCTGAACTGACCGCCGCCGCCCTGGACGAGTTCTTACCTAGAGAGTGACCTTGTGCAGGTGGTCGAGGACGACGAACTCGGCACCCGTTTTCTGAACCGAATTCCGCAGCGGAGCGAGGTCGGTCCACGGGACGCCGGGTTCGTCGAGCGGCTTGTCGAAGTCGTCCCAGTGTGTCGCGATCACCTTGCGGACCGGCTTGATCGTCTGCAGGAGCCGGTCGGTGATGCCCGGCTCGCCGCCCGGGGCCGCGAGGACGACGTCGACCTGGAGGTCTCGGAGGGCGTTCGGGTCGAAGTTCGCCGTACTCAGGCTGAGGATCCGGAGGCCGCCGATCGTGATCACGAACGCCAGCGTCCCGCCCTCGACCAGGTCCTCGATCACCCGCGGGCGCGGCGGGACGGCGTACCGGTAGCCCGGGTACGCGTACGTGTGGCGCTTGCCGCCGCAGGAGTGGAGTGACGGGAACACCTCGACCGAGAAGCCGTCGAACGGGAGGTACTCGCCGCCGCGGACGGGGGAGAGCAGGTCGTTCGGGGTCTTCAGCGAGCGGAGCAGGTTCGCGTGGGTCTCCGTGCAGAGGACGGTCGCCTGGGTGCGCTTCGCGACGTACGGAACGTCGGTGATGTGGTCGTAGTGCCCGTGGTGCACGAGGATCGCGTCCGCCGTGCTGAGGTGCTTGTCGATCACCTCGGGCTTGATCACCAGCTTGGTCTTCGGGTCAGCCCCCTCCGGCGTGAACGTCCCCGTGTGGAACCGCGTCAGCCACGGATCCGTCAGCACGACAGCCTTCCCGCACCGGATCTCCCACGCATGCGTCCCGAACCACCTCAACTCCACCGGCTCCCGGCCAACACCCGCCTCCTTCACGGCCGCCGTGCTCGCGTCCCCGGCCGGTGCCGCGGTGCTCTGGTTCTGGAGGCCGATCGCCCCGGCAACACCCGCGGCTCCGGCCGCCGCGGCGCCCGTGAGCATGCCTCTCCGGCTTACCTTCACGCTTGTCTCCTCTGCTCGTCCTGTGACCTCAGTCAAGGCGAGCGCCGACCGGCCTGTCGAATATGCTCTCAGGCATGCGCCGATTGTCTGGAGATATCACCGCAGGTCAGCAGGGTCCTCATGCTGACTGAACGTCATCTGCAGATCTTCGTCGCGCTCGCCGACGAGCAGCACTTCGGCGACGCGGCCCGCGTCGTAGGCATCACCCAGCCGCCGCTCTCCCAGGGTCTTCGCCGCCTCGAGTCCCTCGTCGGCGCCAAACTCTTCGAACGCGGCGCCGGCAGCGTCGAGCTCACCCCGGCAGGCGCCGCCCTGCTCCCGTACGCCCGGCGAGCCCTCGCCTCGATGGAGGAGCTCCACCAGGCCGCCGTGTCCCGGGACCCCGAGGGCCCGGAGATCCGCCTCGGCCTGACCCCCGAAGTCCCACCCGCCTCCGGAGCCGCTCTCGCCGCCGCGTGCGCCGCGGCCATCCCCGGCAGCCGAGTCACCGTGGTCACATCCCCGACGAGCACTCTGGTCAACCAGGTCACCACCGGCCGCCTCACTCTGGCCGCCGTTCAACACCCCACGGTGCTGGACGGCCTCGACGCGGGCCGCGTAGTACTCCTGCCAACGTGGGCCCTGGTGCCAGAAACACGCACCCTCTCCAGCCGCGCAACGAGCGGGAATGCGGTCTCTCCCACCGCTCCGCCGGGTGCGGTCGGGTTGCGGGAACTCAGGGGACTGCCGGTGGCGGTGCGGCCGCGGGCAGAGGCGCCGGCGGCGCGGGACCTGTTCATGGACACATTGGCCTTGCACCGACCGGACGGTGGGACGGTGGTGGTGACGGATGAGCGGGCCGGGCTGGCGATGGCGGCGGCCGGGCAGGCGATGGTGGTGACCGCCGACCCCACACTGACCGCGCCCGGCGTACGGCGGTATCGGCTGGCCGACGATCCGCTCCCGTTGCGCCTGCGGCTGGTGTGGTCCCGCACGCGTACGCCGTTCCTCCGCCCGGACGACGTGATGGCCCAGCTCACGGAAGCGCTCGCCTCGTGAACGCCCGGATCCGAGCAGTGTTCGACGACGCCGGCGTCCGCGGCTGGCTGCACGCCGTCGCTCTGGACGACCCGGACGCCACCGTCGAGGTCGACGCCGACGGGATCGTGCCGCTCGCCTCGGTCTACAAGCTCCCGCTGCTCGCGGGCTTCTGCCGACTCGTGGACCTCGGTGAACTGGACCCGCGGCAGCAACTCACCCTGGACCCGGCCACCAAGACCGCCGGCCCGACCGGGCTCTCCACCTTCGCGGATCCGGTGACCGCCTCGCTGCGGGATCTCGCGCTGTCGATGATGACGCTCTCCGACAACGCCTCCGCCGACGCCCTGCTGGACCTCGTCGGTCTGCGCCGCCTGGCCGCGATGCTCACGGACTTCGGCCTGCGGAGAACGTGGGTACGCCGGGGCACCGCGGGCAACCTCCGCGACCTCCAGCGCCGTACCGGAACGAGCGACCCGGACGCGGCGCTCGCCGTACTCGCGGACAACGACCAGACCGACCCGGCCGGCGTCTACGAGGCCGCGAACGCCTCCGCCAGTACGGCGCGGGACATGACGTTTCTGCTCCGTCGTCTCTGGGCGGGCGAGTTGCTGTCGCCCGGACAGACCGAGTTCGTCACGGCGACCATGCACCGCCAGGTCTTCATGCACCGGCTGGCGTCCGGCTTCCCGCACGACGGCGTCCGCGTCGCGGGGAAGACCGGTACGTTCGGCGCGCTCCGCCACGAGGTCGGCGTGGTCACGCTGCCCGGAGGGTCGGCGTACGCGATCGCAGTCTTCACGCTCGCCGCCCGCGGCGACATCCGCCAGCCTCGCGTCGACACCGCCATTGGCGAGGCCGCCCGCCGCGCGGTCGACCTCCTCCGCTGACGGCCCTCTGCAGTTCGACAGGACATCTACGTCCACTGCGCTCGATCCGGCCGGCGCCCGAGCCTGCGGGGACCGGTGCTGGGCGTATACGTCCTGTCGATCGGTCAGACGACCGCGTAAGCCTCGACCTCGAGCAGGGCCCCGGGGACGGCGAGCCCAGCGATCTGCACCGCCGTACTCGCGGGTTTGGTGCCGGGGATGTACCTGTCGCGGACGACGCGGATCGCGGGCAGGTGGCCGACGTCGGTGAGGAAGAACGTCAGCTTCACCACGTTCTCGAACGTCGCGCCGACCGCGATCAGGCAACGCTCGAGGTTCGCGAACACCTGCTCGGCCTGTGCACCCGGGTCGCCGCCGCCGACCAGCTTGCCGTCCGCGTCCAGCGCCAGCTGCCCGGAGACCGCCACCCACTGGCCGGTTCCGGTCACCACGTGGCTGTAGCCGTTGCCGGGGGCAACGCCCTGGACCTGCGGATACTCCAGTTCGGTCACCTGTTCCTCCGTTCCGTGTAGGACTCCATCCGATCACACCGGGGGTTGAGAAACCGGTTTCCATCGGGAGAGGATACGGACGTGGGCCGGACACCGAAGGACACCATCACGATCACCGACGTCGCACGCGTGGCCGAGGTGTCGCGAGCGACCGTGTCCCGGGTGATGAACGGCCGTCTCAGTGTCGCACCCGAGATCGTCGCCCGGGTCCGGGCCGCCGCCGAGCAGCTGAACTACCGGCCGAGCGACCTGGCCCGGAGCCTGTCGCTCGGCCGGACGAACATGGTCGCGCTGGTCGTCCCGGATCTCGGCAACCCGCTGTTCCAGCAGATCCTCCGCGGTATCACCAACGCGTCGGCCGCGGCCGGCTACAAGGTGCTGGTCGCCGAGACCGACGAGGACCCGGAGGCCGAGGCGGCGATCGCGATCGAGGCCCGGCGGCGCTGCGACGCGTTGATCATGGTCTCGCCCCGGATGGACCAGGAGCGGCTGGTCGAACTGCTGCCGCAGGTGCAGCCGGTGATCCTCGTCAACCGGCTGGGCCCGGCCGAGGTGTCGTCGGTGGTGGTCGACTACGGCCGCGCGGTCCGGATCGTCGTGGATCACCTGGTCGGTCTCGGGCACCGTCGGCTCGCGTTCCTGTCCGGCCCGGCCGCGTCCGCCTCGAACACGTTGCGTCTGCGGGCGCTCGAGGTCGCCGAGCGGGAGATCCCGGGGCTGGACCTGGTCAGGCTGGAGTGCGGGTGGTCGATCGAGGACGGGTACGCCGCGGTGGAACGGGTGCTCGACTCGCAGGCGACAGCGGTGGTCGCGTTCAACGACCTGGTCGCGTTCGGGCTGCTGGCGCGGCTCAACGAGGTCGGCGTCGCGGTACCGGCTGATCTGTCGGTGACCGGGATGGACGACATCGGGCTGGCGCGCTTCGCCGTACCGTCGTTGACGACCGTGCGGGTCCCGCAGAAGGACCTGGGGGAGTTGGCCTGGCAGCGGTTGCTCGCGTCGATCGCAGGGCCTGCGGACGTGGCGGACGACGTACCGGAGTTGCGGCTGGCGGTGCGGGCGAGCACCGGTCCGGTGCCGCAGGAGCCGCGGGCCGCGGTGTCGGACGATCGGATCGGATGGCAGCAGCAGGGGGACATCTTCGAGCTGGGGAGTTCCGCGGGCATGCTCGCGCGGTACGAGTTCGGCCGGCGGATGCCGCAGGTGCATGCGCCGCGCCCGTACCTGCATCCGGTCCGGACCCTCGGCGGGCATCCGTTGACGCAGGTTAGTCCGGTCGACCACCGGCACCACTACGGCGTCTCGCTCGCGGTCGCGCAGGTGAACGGCACCTCGCACTGGGGAGGACGCACGTACGTCCGCGGCCAAGGCCCGACCCTGCTGACGAACCACGGCCAGCAACGCAGCCGCGGCGTCACCGTCGACGATCGTGAACTGGTCGACGAACTCACCTGGTACGACGAGCAGGGCCGTCCGCAACTGGTGGAACGCCGGAGGCTGACCGGCGACCTGGCGTTCGGCGGCTGGCGCCTCGACTGGCGGAGCGTGCTCACCGCCCGGTACGGCCCGGTCCGGATCGACAGCCCGGCGACGACCGGCCGCGAGGGAGCGGCGTACGGCGGGATCTTCTGGCGGCTACCGTTTTCGGAAACTGTTGTCCTGAGTTCCGACGGCGAAGGGGTGGAGGCGGCGTTCGGGTCGTCGAGTCCGTGGATCGCGCTCGTACAGGGGGACGTCAGCCTGCTGCTGGTCCAACCCGAGCAGGTACGGCCGTGGTTCCTGCGGGTCTCGCAGTACGTCGGCGTGTGCCCGGCGCTGGCGTGGGACGAACCGTTGGTGCTGCAACCGAACCAGGAGCTGGCCTTGTCGCTGACCGCGGTACTCCTGGATCGGTCGCTCGACGCGGCGGACGCTAAAACGCTGGCAGGCCAGTTGTAGGCGACGACGCGAGCGCGGACTGCCAGCGGCGCGGGACGCGTCCCGCCAGGCGGGCGTTCCGGCCGGCGGAGACGGCTTCGCGCATCGCGGCGGCCATCAGCGCGGGCTTCTCGGCGCGGGTCACCGGGGTCGCTAGCATCACCGCATCGCAGCCGAGCTCCATCGCCAGCGCGGCGTCACTCGCCGTACCGATGCCGGCGTCGACCACTACCGGGACGTTCGCAGCCTCGGCGATCAGCGCGAGGTTGTGCGGGTTCCGGATACCGAGCGCGGAACCGATGGGTGCGGCCAACGGCATCACCGCCGCACAGCCGGTCTGTTCCAGACGGCGGGCCAGGATCGGGTCGTCGTTGGTGTACGGGAGGACCGTGAAACCGTCCGCCACCAAGGCCTCGACGGCGTCCAGCAGCTCGATCGGGTCCGGCAGCAGCAGGTGGTCGTCGGCGACCACCTCGACCTTGATCAGGTCGGTCTCCAGCGCCTCGCGGGCGAGTTTCGCGGTCAGGACGGCCTCGGCGGCCGTGTGACAGCCGGCCGTGTTCGGCAGGACGTCGATGCCGTGCTTCTTCAGTACGTCGAGCACCGAGCCCTCGTGGCCGGTCCCGAGCCGGCGCATCGCGACCGTGGTGAGTTGGGTGCCAGAGGCAACCAACGCCTCCTCCAGCACCTCCAGGTTGGCGGCACCGCCGGTGCCCATGATCAGCCGGGAGGCGTACGTCCGCCCGCCGAGCTCGAGGGGATCGTCCATCTCAGCCTCCCTGTGTCGCGCTGACGATCTCGACCCGGTCGCCGGGGCGGACCGTGGTCTGCGCCCACTCGGCCTTGGTCAGCACGTTCTGGTTCACCGCGACCGCGATCCCGGTGCTCCGGTCGGAGTACTCCGCGACCAGCTCGGCCACCGACTTCCCGGCCGGCCCGTCGACCGCCGTACCGTTCACCCAGACGGATTCCATCGCGCTCCTCCCTACGCCGGAATTACCCGATTCAGGTTCAGCGGTCGGTGACGGACCGGTCACCCTCTCAGCCCACTTCCTGCGAGCTCCCGCGGACATCTCGACTGTAGCTCACCCTCCTAAGGTGTTGTCACCGCGGTCACGGTGGAGCCGGAGATGTACGTCGGCCAGGTGCCGACGGTGACGGTGACCTGACCGTTCGCGTTCGGGGTCAGGGTGTACGGCAGCCCGTACAGGCTGGTGACCTGGACCGGACCGGTCGCAGTGACCGTCACGGTCGTGTTCGCGCCGGAGGCGGCCCAGATCGCGCGGAACGGCGTACCGTCTCCCGCCGCGTACACCTGGTCGATCAGCCCGTTGCCCGGGTACTCCTTACCGAGGAACGTCGCCCCGCGGAGCTGACGGGCGGCCGTGGCGTACGCGACGTACGACGGTTTCGGGGTGTAGGCGCCGAGCGCGTCCGCCTCGTTGTGCACCAGGCCGAAGTTGTACTCCTGGTTGGCGGGGTCGATGCCGTCGTTCTTGAAGTCGTACACGTAGAACCGGTCGACGTCGTAGCCGGGGACGTTGAGCATCGCGCGGGCGACGTACATCGCCTGTGTCGGCTCGCTGACCGGCGCGGCGCTGCCGGCTCCGGTGTACCAGCCGGCCTCGGTGATCCAGATCGGTTTGTCGACACCACCGTTGTACTGCCGGATCGTCGCGCGGACCTGGTCGATGAAGGTGCCGAGGCTCTCGGGCGCGTTCAGGTAGTTGTACGGGTGTACCGACACCACGTCGAGGTACTTCAGCCCGCCGAGCTGGCAGAACTGCTGGAACCACGCCTGCTGGGTGACGTCGGTGTCCCCGCCGCCGATGACCGTCAGGCCCGGGTGGTTCGCCTTCAGCTTCGGATACGTTGCCTTGAGCAACGCCAGGTAGCTGTCGGGGGTGTAGTTGGACTGTCCGGCAGCGTTGACGTCCCACTCGTTCCAGATCGCCAGGTTCTTCACCTGTGGGTACTGGCTCGCGAGCGCGTCCGCGTAGTTCGCGAACCCGGCCCGCCCGGTGTCGGTGAACGGCGCGTCGAAAGCGTTGTCCGGCACGTCGTCGTACTTCGCGTTGCCGTAGTCCGCGATCAGCAGCGGGTCAAGACCGTTGGACTGGAAGGCCTGCTGGTACGACGTGAACTTGGCCGGGAATGTGTAGGTGCCGACGGTGGACTCGACGGCGGACCAGTACGCCTCGTCACGCGCGGTCCGCGCTCCGGACTGGGCGATCAGCGGTACCAGGTCCTGGTTCCACGTGCCGGCGAAGTGCGTACCGGCGCCTTGGTACGTCGGGGCCGTGGTCGCGGCGACCGCGTCGACGTTGACGGATGCCGACGTACCGCCGTTGGTGATCGCGCTCTTGTCCAGTGTCAGCATGATCGCCTTCGCCGGGCCGTGCCAGATGCCGTCGTCGGCGCCGCCGAAATGGAGGTACCCGGTGCCGCGGTCGAACTGGGTGAGGCTGAGGTGCTGCCAGCCGGTTCCGGACACGGCGAGGCGCTGCTGGTGGACCTGGCCGGTCGCGTCGGTCAGGCGGAGGCCGAGTGACGACAGCTGGCTGGATTTCACCCACAGATCAAGGGCTTTGAGGTCGATCGGGACGAAGGTGCGCTGGAGTGCGACATAGTTGCCGCCGCCGATGAAGTCGCCGCTGAGCTTGGCGGACTGGGTGCCGGCCTCCGGGGTTGTGGTGTCGTAGCTAAGGCTGCCGGTCGCGCCGGGGAACTCGCTGCCTGGGTAGAACGACCAGCCCTCCGCGGCGCTCTCGTAGTTGCCGAGCGGAGTCGTGGGCGCGGCCGCCGGGGCGTTGAGCGTCAGGTCGTCGAGGTTCACGCTGCTGCTGGTCGAGCCGTTGATCGCGCCCTTGTCGAGGATCACCTCGACCTGCTTGGCAGGGCCGTGCCAGACACCGTCGTTCACGCCGCCGAAGTGGCTGTACTGCTTGCCACCGTCGAATCGCGTGACGCTCAACGGCTGCCAATCCGTTGCCCCTGACAACGTCAGGCGTTGCTGGTGGACCTGACCGGTCGAGTCGGTGATGCGGAACGTCAGGAACGACAGGTTCGGCGTTTTCGCCCAGAAGCTCACGCTGGTCGCGGCGACCGACGGGACGGTGCGATTGACGCTGACGTAGGCACCGCCGGCACTGAAGTCACCAGACAGCTTGCCGGAGGTCGTGCCGGAGTGGTTCGTGGTCGTGTCGAGCGTGAAGCTCCCGGTGGCGCCGGGGTACTCGCTGCCCGGGTAGAACGTCCAGCCTTCGGTGGTGCTCTCGAAGTCGCCGACCCGGTTGGTGGTGAGGCCGGCGACTGGCGTCGTACTGACGGGGCTGAGGATGGCGAAGGTGGTCTTGGCGGTCGCCGTACCCGCCTGGACGGTGAGTTCGTACCAGCCGCGGGTGGTGACCGCGACCTGCAAGGTGCTCGCGGCGGCCTGGCTGCCGCTGGCGACGACCGTGCCGTTGACGTCGGCGGCGGACCAGGTCACGGACGGCGCGTCCGTACTCAGGCCGACCTTGACCTGCTGGCCGTCGGTGAACACGTTGCCGAGGGTGATCGGGGTGAGGGCGAGGGTCGCGGCGTGGGCCGGGGTGATGGTGCCGATACCGAGGAGGAGAACTCCGAGAACGAGCGCAACAGTACGTCTCATGCCGACTCCTGATTCAGGGCGGTGTGTGGGACGTCGGCTGCCACGACGTTGTCTTGCGAAATCGCTTTCGCAAACTATTACCGGATGCTACGACGGTGTCAACGGTTCGCTACCAGTCAGCAACGCTGCGAGTTCGGTCGGGCGGTAGAGGACCTGCTTGCCCGTGCGCTGCGGCTCGACCAGCCCGGTGCGGCGGAGCAGCTGAAGGTGCTGACTGACCGCGGACGGGGTGACCTGCAGCTCGCCGGCCAGGTCCGTCGTGGTGCGGGGATGCGTCAGCAGGTCGAGGATGCGCGCCCGCGGCGTACCGATCAGTTGCGCCAGGTCCTGGTGGGACGGGGGCTCCACGACGGACCACAGGTTCGCTTGGCCGCGTGGCGGGTAGCCGAGCAGCGGGTCGGCGCCCGGTTCGAACGGGATGACGGCATGCGGGCCGAAGAGGGTCGGCTGGAGTACGAGACCGCGACCGTTGATGTCCTCTTGGCGGCTCAGCGCCGCGACCCTGTCGACCTTGAGCAGACCCTCCGCGTAGCTGATGGCAGGGCCCAGGCCGTTGAGCATCACGCCGGTGCCGTGCTGCGTGAGGACGTGGCCGCGGTAGCTGATGTCAGCGGAGAGCAGGGTCCGCATACGGTTCCAGTACGGCGCCATCATGGCCTGCCAGTAGTCACTGAGCGCGTTGACCACCTTGTCGATCGTCAGGGCATCCGGGAGCTCGCCGTTCACCGCTATGAGTTGCTTTTTGAACGTGTCCCGGTCCACGGAGGCGATCAGGTCCAGCTCGTCGGCCAGTTGCGTGAGCGGTGACGACGGGCGCGGCGTGAGGAAGTCCGGGCTGCCCATGGTGTCGTTGACCAGCCAGCGCAGTACGTCCCAGTCGAGCTCGGTCACCCGCGGCTGGACCGCCCGTACCCAGCCGAGCTGCAACGGGAAGCGCCCGGGCTCCCGCAGCGCACGCAACGACAGCACCATCTCCGCGACCGGCGAGACCGCGAACCGTACGTCGGCGAGGTCCTGCGAGTTCAGGACGTACGTGAGCACCCGACAAGTATGTCGGTGGCGGGTGGGAGGGTGCGTACATGGGGTTTCGAACGATGGACGACAAGGAAATAGCCGAGTTCCTGGCGCAGCCGCTGGTCGCGGTCCTCGCGATCGACGACCCCGGCTGGTCGCCACACGTGACACCCGTGTGGTTCCACCACCTGCCGGAGGGCAACCGCTTCCAGGTGATGACGCCGGCCAAGTCGAAGAAGACCCGCCTGCACCGCACCGGCTCGGGCGAGCTCTCCCTCTCGATCCAGACCGCCGACGGCCCGACCGCCCGCTACGTCAACATGCAGGGCGTCGCACGGTTCCTGCCGCTCGATCCGGCGCTGCTGCAGGCGATGGTCACGAAGTACCTCCCACCCGAGGCGAGGGCGGCGTACCTGGCGAATCCTCCCGAGGACTCGATGTTCGACATCACGCCGCGCCGGATCACCACGGGGGTGATCGGCTGACACTCCGGCGGGCCGCTTCGTCGTACCTGCATGCCTGAATACGTTCTCGACCAGCAGCGCAGCCGGATCGGGTTTGTGGCCGCGCATCGGATCGGCGGCAGGGTCCACGGCGGCTTCGACACCTTCGAAGGCGCCATAGACCCCGCCGGTGGGTGGGTGACCGTCCAGCTGGACAGCGTCGACACCGGTAACGCCCGCCGCGACGACCAGCTCCGCAAGGACTTCTTCGGTACGGCGACGCACCCGGAGATGACCTTCGTGACCACCGAGATCACCCCACGGGGCGCCGACCGCTACGACGTCACCGGCGACCTGACCCTGCGCGGGACCAGCCACCCGCTGACTGTCCCGTTCCTGCTGACCCAGACCGCCGGCGAGGCCCACCTCACCGCCACCGTCAAACTCAACCGCCACACCTGGCAGGCGAACTGGAACGCCTTCACCACCGCGCTGGTCCACCCTCAGGTGCTGGTCGAACTGGACGTGACAGCCACCAGCGGCTAGCTACTCGCAGGCGATCCCGTCGTGGTCGGCGTCCAGCCGGTAGATATCGGTCCCGATCACCCGGATCGGCCCCTGCACGTACTCCGGCCCATTACCGCTGCCGCCCGCACAGTCGACATCACTGGCAATCGGAACGCAGCCGCTGTAGTTCGGATCACACCCACCCGACTGCGTGGGCTCGTCGACCTTCGTCCCCACCACGGTCACCTGCGTCCGCGGCTCCTTCGCAACCTCCTGGCCGATCAGCCGCTTGTCCGTCTGCACCCCATTCACGTACGTCACCCGGTATGTCAGCCGCCGCGTCCCGTCCACTCCGGCAGTCCGCACCGACTTCTCCCCCTTGGGCAGCGAGTCGTCGGTCACCGTCCTCTTCTTGAACGGAATCACTCGGAACTCGACCACCTCCTTAGTGGTCCGCACCGCAGCCGTCCGCACCGGCACACTCGCCGGCCCACTGCCAGGCGTCAACGGCGCCACCACCGGACTCGAACCCGGCGGACTCTGAGACGGGCTTGGTGTCGGACTTGGTGTCGGACTCGGTGTCGCGCTCGGCGTCTGCGAATCCGTCACCCGCACACCCACCGGCACCACCGCCTCACCCGCCCCCGAGTCCCGCGACCCACAACCCCCGACCACCCCAACAACAACCACCAAAGCCGCCCCCACGGCACCACGAACCCACACCACAATCTCCCCCCACCCCGCCGTCGGTTCCCCCCGCGACAGGAATGCCAGCGCCCGACCAACCCGGACGAATTCCGATCTGTACCACCACCCACCCCACCCCCGCAACCCCTCACCCCCGCCCCCCACCAAGCAAACCCCCACCAAACCTGACACACTGTTCCCCTCACCAACTGAGGGCCTCTAGCTCAACTGGCAGAGCAGCGGACTTTTAATCCGCGGGTTGTGGGTTCGAGTCCCACGGGGCCTACTGTTTCCGCAGGTCAGAGCGCACATGGCCACTGTGGCTAGCACCTCGACCCACCACTTACCCACCACTTTCGGACTCCGAGTCGCGCTCTGGGCGGGTGCCCAATACCTCGTTCATGGCTTCGACAGCCTTGGCGTTGCGGATCTTCCGACCGAGGTATGTGTCCTGTGTCATCGAGACCCGGCTGTGCCCGAGCTGGTCCGCGATCTGTCGTGCAGAATGGCCGGCATCGTCCAGGAGCGTCGCGAGCGTCTTCCGGAAGTTGTGTGACTTGACCCACTCCAGCGACTCGATCTCGGCCCGGACCTTCCGGAGGTCGCGCAGAGTGTTGTTCGGATCCCGGAATCCGCCGATGCTGTCGGGGAACACAGGCCAGTCGAGCATCACGCCAGCGGCGAACCTGTCACGGAGCATGTCAACGAGTCGCGCCGGAAGACCGAGGGTGCGTTCGCCAGCCTCCGACTTGGTCACGCTTCGAACGAGACCTTGCCCAGGCACACGACCAACCGTCCAGTCGATATTGACCGCATCCGCCGAGAGATCCACATCAGCCCAAACGAGTGCGAGTGCTTCCCCGATCCGAACGCCGGTACCGAGCATGAACAGACTCAGGTCGGGAATGTCCTTTCTGACTGCCCGTTCGTTCTTAGACACCGCCCTGAGCCACAACTCGATCTGCTCCACAGTCAACGACCGAGCAAGCTTCTTCCTACGGGCTGACTCGATCCGCCGAATCTCCCGTACAGGGTTGGCATCAAGTGGGCCACTCCGAACAGCCAGGCTCATCACGCCAGAAGTGACACTCCGGCAGAGCTTCGCAGTAGGGACACCGACCTTCGCTTTGACCTTGTGAATGAAGGTATCGACACGAGCGGTTGTCACCTCGCCAAGCCGCAGTTCGCCCAAGGCCGGACGAACGTGCTTCTCCAGAACGGATTTGTAGCTCTGAACGGTCCGTGGTGAGCGAGATCCATCATCAACCAGTGCCTCGATCTCCTTGACCCATGCGTCCGCAACCTCACTGAAACGGTGCGTTGTGGTCCAGGTGCCCGAACTTCCCATCTTCGCCCGGTCACGCAAGGCCGCGATGAGCCGTGACCTCGCAGCGTTGGCCGTCTTGCCGTATCGCTCGACTTGAGAGACCGCACCGTTGAAGTCTCGGAATCGCGCTTTGGCGCGGTACGACTCGCGGCCCTTGGGGTCTTTGACCAGCTTGACGCTGATGTTGCCCCAGGCACCGATGGGCATCGGTTCACGTGACATGTTCAGGCTGCCCCTTCAAGGGATCTGAGCCAGCTATCGACGGCCTCCTGTCGGTAGCGGACGTACCGACCAATACGGACGCCCTTCGGGCCGTAGCCGGTGGTGCGCCAGCGATACAGCGTCGGCACGGGAACTCCGAGGAACTCCGACAGATCCTCGATGCTCCAGAGTCGGTCATCTCGATGCTTCGGCACAGACACTTCATTCCTCCTTTGACAATTACGTGTCAGTCGTTGTCCTCGGCAAACAGTTCCTTGATCAGCAACCGGTGTTCCCGAGCTTTCGCGGCTGCGGTGTTGGCGAGCAGTGCGTCACCGGTGGTTTTCCAGCCGGTTCCGGCGTAGGTGAAGTTGCCGACGATGAGGGTGGTTTCGGTGTCGTCGGTGTGGTCTTGCGTGCGGTGGTGGTCGCGTCGCCAGTTCGCCCGTGCTTCGCGGAGTGCCTTGAGGGTGGTGGAGTACTGGCGGGATTTCGTGGAGAAGTGGCCGCCGAAGCCGAGCATGTGTGCCCAGCGCTGGAGTCGCCGGTAGGACAGGCGTCCGGAGTTCTTGGCGGCTTCGTCTTCGTCCAGGTCGGAGCCGGGACGTCCGAGTCGCCAGCAGGCGTCGACCAATCGGCCGGCATGGCTGTATTGGTTGGCGTACAGGTTGACCGTTGCAGCGGTGAGCCGTGCCGACGAGTGGCCAGTTGCCTCGGCGCCCTTGGTGGCGTACTTGGCGAGGTATCCGGCGACGGCGGTGTCGGTAATCTCGTCCTCAACCGTCTGCCGTACAGGCCGTACGTCGAGTTGTGCACCCCACTCGATCAGCCAGCCGTCAGCGTTGTCGGGGTGCGGCAGAGAGCGGAACCGTGTTCTCTCGACGGCGGTTCGTACGGCGTGGTGGACGAGTGCGTGGTCGGCGGACAGGTGGGGTTTGGCGAGGATGTGGATACCCGCGCGGCGTTGCTCTGCACACTGCGGACATAGAGGCTGTCCGAGTTCGGGGGCGTCCGGGGCGTGCTTGATCCGGCATTGGATGACGACGCCGTGGGGGCAGGTTTCGGGGCGGCGTTTGGGCATGCAGGCGAGGTGTCGTCCGGTCTTGTCGGAGGTCCGGTGCCGGTGGATTTCGTGGCCGGTGACGTAGGTGCTGCCATCGAGCCGGACGAGTGCGTGGAAGTGGGCAACACCGCGTGCTTGCATTTCAGCGACCTTGCCGTAGGAGAGCTTGACGGCGATGCCGTGGTCGCGGCCCCATGCGCGGAGGATGTCTTTGGCGCGGTCCATGGTGCGTCGCCACAGTTCGCCGGACAGGGCGTTCCAAACGACCTGGTGGTCGTGGTCATAGCAGTCCAGGCACAGAGGCGTGCCGAGGATCTTCTCATCCTCGCCGTGGGTCTGGTGGCAACGCAGGTCAACACCGTGGGGGCACAGGTCCGGGTTACGACGGGGACGACAAACCTGGTTACGAAGTTGGCCGTCCTTACCCCGGTGCTTGCGTGCGGAGTGGACCGGCCCGAACGAGGGTGCGGTGAAGGTGACGAACGCGCAGGGGTGCTGCGCAACGCTGACCGGAGTAGCTTTGCCGCCTCGTAGTCCGGCGAGGACGAGTTGATAGGTGTCGCCACGGTAAATCTCTGCACACGAAGGACAGACGGCGGCACGGCGGTTGCCACAGGCTTTGTAGATGACACCGTCTGGCATGTCCTCGGTGTGCCGGGTGGAGACGATTCGTCCGGTGCGTTCTGAGACGACGTGCGATTCGCCACGTAGCCGGATGGGGGCGACGCAGCCGCCAGCGGAGCCGGTGTGGTCAAGCCAGGCCGTGTACTCGCCGAAGTCTGCGGTTCGTGCCGCGCGCTGAAGGGCATGTTCGACAGCGTTGGTCGGAGGGTTACTGTTGTCGGCTCCAGGGACGAACTTGCGTCCGGGCTTCGGTTCGTGCACGGAGACGACTTCGACGCCACCGAGGAGCCCAGTGAGTACGTCGATGGCTGTGGCGGTGTCATCCTGCATTCCGCTCTGCGCGTGCGTCATGGCGGGGGCCTCCTCTCGGGGCGTCGGGGTGGTGAGGCCGGAAATCTTGTTGGCCGGCCAGCTGCTTCTGGGGGTGCTGATGGGGGTCGAGGCGGGAAGACCTTCGGTTACGTGGTGTTGACGGTTACGTGTCAGGCGGTGGTGGTTCCGGTGTTCGCCGGACGTGCGGGGTTGAGGGTGGCGGCACCGAAGAGCTGGTATCCGCAGCCGGGGCAGTAGCGGCCTTCGGTCTGTCCGTCGACGGCGATGACGGTGTAGTCGTCGCCGGGTTCGAGGACGGTGGGGCACCAGTCATGTCCGTCGAGGTGGTCGTTGGCGACCCAGTCGCAGAGAAAGGTGCTGTCGGCAACGGCGTGGTAGACGGTGACCTCCGCGTAGGCGTTGACGTAGGTCCGGAGGTCGACGTTGGAGATGGTGGTCATGGGCTATGCCTCCTGTGCTGGTTGTCGTAGGTGGTTCGGTGGGTGGTTCGGTGTTCACCCCCGTCTCCGGGACCCCGTGGATTCCGGAGACGAGAGCCAGCAACGAACCGGTGCTACTCGTCGGGTTCGAAGGTGGATTCGCAGACGCCGCAGGTGATCTCGCCTTCTTCGAGGACTGCTTTGGCGACGCGGATACGCCGTGGGCATTGGCATGCGCACGCGATGGCGTTGTTGTTCTTCTTGGTCGGTCCGCCTGCCATTTCGGGGTGGCGGTAGGCGATGAGCGCCTTCTTCAGGTCGGTGAGTACGCCCTTGTAGGTGGTCGCGGTTTCCTTGCGGAGGGTGCAGGGTGACCAGCCGATGCGATCGTCCTTCTTGGTGTCGAGCCCGAGTTCGGACGCGAGTGCGGCGAACTTCTGGTTGTGCCAGCGGCCTTGACGGCTGGTGTCTTTGATCTCGCGCACGTTGGCGAGAGCGTGTGCTGCTTCGTGGAGCAACGTGGTGAAGACCTCTTCCACGGGCCGTTTGAGTCCTTCGCCCGAGATGAGGACTTCGGCGAGGGCTTGTTCTCCGTGCTGCCAGCGACCGGCTGCGAAGTGTCCGTACTTCGCTTGTTTGCTGGCGGTGCCAGAGCCAACGATGACCACGACAGCGGGGATCTCCTTGTGATTGGCACGGATCGCGGCCCAGGCGGTTTCGAGTGCGGAGACCAGTTCCGCGGTCGTGTACTCGTCTTGACGCTTACGTGTCAGTCGCGCCTTCGGTGACCCGGTCCGGGTCTTCGAGCCGTTCGAGGTGGTGGCCTTCTTGGCTCGTTTGATGGTGACCGAGACAGCCGGGTGACTGCCGCCGGTGGAGAGCTCTTTGAGCTTGTTACGTACGGCAATCAGCGAGGTGTATCCGTGAGCGCGGCCACCTTCGGCAGCACGAACGGTGTCCATGTGGGCTTGGACCGCCTTGTGTGCGGCGGTAGGAGTGCCGTTGTAGACGGCGGTGGTCCGGGTGACCGTCCAGCCAGTGATCCCTGCAAGGGCGGTCGTGTTGTGGTTGGTGAGTCCAGACAGTTTGGTGGTGGTTGCGGGCTTGGCCGCGATCACCGGGGACGGTGCGGGGGTGGCCGGCATGTCGATGAGGTCGAGTTGTCCAGGGACCTGGGCGACCGGTGCGAGGTCGTTGGTCATCAGGCTCTCCCGTCGATCGTGAAGCGGGCCGACTGCCCCAGTTCCGTGGTGAGTTCGTAGTGCATGTAGTCGTTGTCGTCGGTGCCGTGGTAGGTCACGGTCACGTGGATCCGGTCGTCCCAGGTCCGGATCTCGTTGGAGATGTTGGTTCCGCAGTGGTAGGCCTCGACCCAGTCCTTGACGTAGCGGGCGAAGGTCCCCACGTAGAGTTCGTCATCTACCAGGTAGGCGTAACGGGTGTTGTCATCGAGGAAGTCAGCAGTGGTTACCATTGCTCTCCCCTTTCTTGTGCTTGGCTTTTGGCGCAGATCAGGTGACAGGGGCGGCCGGTGTAGGGGTCGCGCATGAAGGCGTTGTGTCCGCAGATGTCGCAGGGCCACGGGTCGCCGACTGTCGTGTGTGCCCAGTCCTCCGCACGTTGCGTGCGGTGCGTCTTCTTGGACGGGGCCTTCTTCTTGACCGGCTCAGATGCCGGTGCAGTGGGTGCTGCTGTGGACTCTGTGTCGACTGCGAGGGCTTCTTGGCCTTGACACTTACGTGTCACTCGACCTTTGGTTGCCCCAGGCATTAGTTGCCTCGCCTGTACCGAAGTTCACTGGAGTCACGGAAACATGCAGGCGACCAGTCGTAGCCGTCTTCGTGTTCGATGAGTTCGGGAACGTCGATCGCAATGTGCCATTCGTTGGGTCCGCATTGTCCGAGGACGATGCCCGGAACCCACGGCCACTCTTCTCGTGGCGGTGTTTCATCCGTGAGCGGGTAGCGCGTGAAGACAAGCGAGTCCTCGGGGAACCGTCCGTCGTTGTCCGGATAGAGGTTCATGGCTGTTCCTCCGTCCACTCGGTGGGGATGTAGATCTCGACTTGGTTGCGGGTCACGTCCTCGGCGATGTGGTCGACCTGGTGGTCTTCGAGGAGTTGCCGGGCTTCGTAGAGCGCGTCGATGAGTTGGCTGATCGCCGTCACGGAGCCGGTGATGAGTTCGATCTCGACGGGCGTTCCGCCAAGGTCGATCGCAACGAGTGGGGTTTCGCCGTTGCAGGCAAGGTTGATGCCGGCCACTGAGTTGTCGGTGAAGTCGTAGCCGACGATGATGCGGTCTTCGCGTTCGCCGCCGTTGGCGTCGTAGTAGAGAGTCATGAGGCCACCTCGAAGGTCTGCCGGATGACGTAGGCGCGTTGCCACGCGCCGTTGTGAGCCCAGCCCGTGCGGCCTGCTGACCAGCACACGCCGCAACGGTGGGGTTGGTTGGGTGAGTAGGCGAAGGCTCCGCAGTCGTGGAGCCAGCCTGTGTTGCCGTCGTTGTCGCGGACGCTGGTGAACGCGTCGGCGGGAACAGGCTTGACGATGATCATGAGGTCATGCCGCCTTCCGGAGGTGTACTGCGCGGCGGACGATCTGGTTGACGTGGTGGTCTTCGAGGTGCGCTGTCTTGATGCGGCGCGGGAATCCGCCTTCGGCGCGGAGGAGTCCGACACCGAGGGCTTCGGGTTCGATGTCCACGGCGGTGTGGCCCTGTTTGGCCCAGCCGGTGCCGAGGATGATGTCCGAGCTGGAGTCGGTGGCACACCGGAAGGCGAGCCGGTAGCCGAACAGGTCCCGTAGTGAAGTCGGGACGATGTCAGCGGACGGGCGCTGGGTGGATGCGACGGTGATGATGCCCGCAGCGCGGCCACGGGCGACGATGTCGCGTACCAGGACGCGGAACTCTTCTTGCTGTTCCTTGGTGCCTACGGTGACGGTGAAGTACGCCAGCTCGTCAATGCAGAGGAGCTTGGCGCGGAAGCCGTCGCCGGGGACGATCTTCTTGCGGCCTGTGCGGGCCAGGTGTAGGTAGCGTTCGTCCAGGTCGCCTTGCATGTCGCCGAGGACTCGCAGTGCCTTGCGCATGTCGTTGCCGACGAAGTCTTTGGCGACTGGTGCGTACGGCAGCAGTTCAACGATCTTGCCGTCGATGAGGGTGAGGTCCACGTCGGTGCACAGTGCGGCGTGGGCGACGATGTTGCCTTGGGCTACGGATTTGCCCGCGCCGGGTTCACCGCCGATGAGGATGTTGCGGTACATGAGACCGACGCGGACTGCGCGGTCGCGTGTGTCGAGGCCGAGGTAGGCCGGGTCGTAGATGGACAGGGCACCTTTGGGTGCGGGGGTGACCCCCGGCTCGCGCCGGGGGAACACCGATTTCGGGTTGAAGCTAGACATAGTCGGACACGTCTTCTCCGTTGGCACCCAAGATCACCGTCTGGCTGTCGTTCACGGCAGCGGTGGTCTTGGTCTTGGATGTTCGAGTGCGCGTCTCACCAGCGCCGGTTTTGGCCGGCTGTTGGGTGGTGGACTCGTCGGGGACGCTGTCGGTGGTGTCGGGCGTGAGGAACGCCATGACTGCGTCGTCGGCGACGGCCGCTTCGGGCACGCCGCTGGTGTCTTGCAGCAGTGGTGAGGCGATGGTCTTCTTCGCCAGGGGGTCACGGCGGTCGATGTCGATCCGCACGATGGCGGCGTTCTTCTTCGACCGAGCGATGGTGGCCTTGCGTGCCCAGCAGGCAGAGGCCAGGCTTTCGGCCTTGTTGTCGAGGTCTTCGACCGATTGGCCAGGCCGCATCCACAACCAGACGACCTGTCCGGTTTTCGTGGAGAAGCAGGCCACGATGAACGGCAGGTTCCCCGAGTAGTTCAGGGTCCGCATCTCGATCAGGCATGCACGCAGGCGATGCCGCGTGATGACACACCAGATCCGGTTCGAGACGAACCGGCGTGCGGGGTTGTCGGTGGCGACCCATGGGAACAGGGCGATGAGCATGAGGGCGTTGAGCCACAGCGGGTTCGACTGGAAGTAGCCGGTGATCGCGGTGCGATGGGCGATCGCGATGTAAGCGAGCGCGGCCAGGACGTACAGTTCCCAGCGCCAGCGCCAGACGGTGAGCAGCAGTTTGACCGGCCAGGACTGTTGTGGCCGGGTGATGGTTTCGATCGCGCCGCGCGCGGTGCTGCCGCGTGATGCTCGACGTGTCGAGCGCGGACGGGTAGATTTGGGCATGACAAGACCTCCCGATCAGGGGGTTGAGTCAGGAAAGACACGAAGCCGGGAACGGTTTCCTAGGCCATGGGCCCGACTTCGCGTCTCGATTCCAGGGAGCGGCCCTTTCGAGGGCCGTTCTTGGTTTCTAGCTGTTGGTGCTGAGCGGTGTTGACACGTAGCTGTCAACCGCGGTGGCTTCACGAGAAGCCGACTTCCAGACCGCGTACGCGTAGTCGCGTGCGGCGTACAGATCGAGGCGACGATCACAAGCCTCGCGGTACAGGTCCAGCAGTTGCCAGAACGCCTCCGAGGCGTAGACGGCGGTGACATCGTTGCTGATCGCAACGACCGGTTCAGCCCAGTTGAGGCTGTCGGCGATGGCCTTATCCAGGAAGGCGATCACCAGTTCGATCTCGATGATTTCGTTGCACTTGGCCACGTACTCGGCCCGCGCCTGATTCGCTGTGATGGTTCGCTGTTCCATCGATTGCGACATGACTACCCCTTAGCTGAGCAGTTGCACGAGATCACGGGATCAGTGGAGAACTAGGCAGCCTTGCCAGCGGCCTGAACGTTCAGAGACTTCGCACGGAACGCGACACCGTTCCGCCCATTGGTGGCCCACGGCATGGCCTCCAGCTCGACCGGTACGACGATCTGACCCACGTTGATCTTCGGCATGGCGTTGCCGGCCAAAGTCACGTTGATCATCTCGCCGCCCGTCTCATCGAGCGCCATCACCTGGACCGTCCAGAGCGGCTCCTTGGTGATCCGGTCGAACTTCTGACGGTCGTTCTGGTCCTTCTTCTCCTCCACACCCTTGGTGACCGTGAACGTCTTGCCCGTGGTGTCGATGTTCAGCTTCATGAGGAATCGCCCCTTCTAGGCGTCCGACCCGCTCCCTCTGAGCAGGTGTTCTAGTTCAGATACTAGAACACCTAGGCCGAGTCTTCAAGCACTAAGAGCGACAAACTTCTAACTGAGGGTTGACACGTAGGCGTCAACCGCCTAGATGGTCAGTCGCCGAGCCGACCCCGGTATGTAACGCGGCCATACGTGATGCTCTCGCCGTACTCCAACACGTCGCCTGTGTCGTCGTAGATCCAGTTACGCCCGACCATGATCAGAGCGCCCTCATCCAAGCCGAGGCTCTCGGCCTGGTCAGCCGTAGCGCTCGCTGGTTCGAACTGGTCTTGCCAGGCGTCGACGTTGCGCTTCAGGGTGTTCGCGACGTACATGAAGGTGCCCTCGCGGATGCGCTCCGAGGTCAACAGGAGTGGCGCACGCTTCGCCAGATCGCCCCGAAAGTACGACGTCGATGCGGAGATTGGCTTGCCGTCAGCCCGGAATGTCCTACGTACACGGCGAATCACCGGACTGCCGACCTTGATGCCGAGGGCATCAGCGATCTGCTCTGTAGCCTCTCCCAGACCTGCATCAGTGATCTTTGCGTACTGGCCCGTGGGGTAGACCTTGCCGGTGCGTCGAGCCTTGCCGACGCGATCGTTGGCCGCTCTGCCTCGCTCCTCTTCTGTGGTGACGAGGCTTCCGACGCCACGCTCTGGTTTGATATATCCCTCAGCGCGCAGAGCCGACAACGCCTTCTGGGCAGTCGCGATAGCCACGCCGTAATCGCGCATCAGCGAGCGGACCGACGGCACCAAGTCGCCGGCTTGGAGATCACCGTTCGAGATTCTGGTTCGGATCTCGTTCGCGATCTGCTGATACGGGGGAGCGGGTCGCTCCAACTTCGGGGGCATGACTGACCTCAACGTCTCCAATCGGTGTTCTAGAACACCACCATCATAGGTGTTGGAGTGCGAGAGGGTCTAGTAATCGTCCCGCGCGTTGACTCGGTCGATGCAGCCGTAGCCTGTGGCCGCCACAGAGCGGGCAATCTCAACGTCATGAGGATCTGGTTCGATGCCCTGTTCTCTGGCCGCGAGCAGGCGTTTGTGCACCTTCTGCAGCTCCAGCACGTCAGCCAGCCGTGCTTCTGCGATCTCGTCCCAGGTAGCCATCGTCAATCCCACTTCAGACCGGTGATGCGTTCGTACATGGCGACGTAGCGGGCCCGCGTCTCGTCAACGACCGCTTGGGGGATCTCCGGGCCTGGGGGAGTCTTGTCCCAAGTGCCAAGGTCACGTGCCCAGTCGCGTACGAACTGCTTGTCGTAGGAGATTTGCCGCTGTCCAGGTTTCCAGTCCTCGTTGCGCCAGTACCTCGAGGAATCCGAGGTCAGAACCTCGTCCGCGAGGACCAAGGTCCCGTCCTTGGCGAGTCCGAACTCAAACTTCGTGTCCGCGAGGTGTACCCCACGACCATCGGTGATCGCTGTAGCACGCTTGAAGAGCTCTAGCGTCTTCTTCTTCAAGGTTTCTGCAAGCTCCGCTCCAACGGCCTCCGAGACCTCATCGAAGGTCATCGGCTCGTCGTGCCCGTCCTCAGGAGCTATCTTGGTTGTTGGTGTGAACACCGGCTCCGGGAGCTTGTCGCCTTCGAGTAGTCCAGGCTTGATCTCGACGCCCGAAATCTTCCCGGTTTCCCGATAGGCATCCCAGCCGAGGCCCGCCAAGTAGCCGCGGGCGATGCACTCAACCTGCACAATGTCGACCTGCTGACATCGAACGGCCCGGCCCTCGAACTCAGACGGAACATCCGTTGCCGAGATCACGTGATTGGGCATCACGTCTGCGAGTTGCTCGAACCACCACAGCGAGAGACTCGTTAGCAACTTGCCCTTGTCGGGGATCGGTGTTGGAAGGACAACGTCGTAGACCGACACTCGATCGGTCGCCACCAGGATCACCTCGCCTGGGCGATCCGTGTACACGTCCCGGACTTTGCCTTGATGCAGTAGCTCCACGATGACTGTTCTAGCACACCTAGACCGTTCGGTGCCCGTCCGGGGATGACCGGAGCCAGCGCCCACCGTAGGCCCCACCTGCTTAGTCTGTTGTTCCCGTCGTCTGACAAGTTTCTCTACGTCTTCAAGACGGGCCCCTCCAGGGCCCGAAAGCGCGCCGCCACCACAGGGCGGGCCGCCTGCCCGCCACTCCGCTAGCGCTCCGTTCTGGGCGCGTCCCTTGGCTTGGCGCGCACGTGCCAACACGGTGCCGGGTCGAAGACAGCAGACCTCGCCATCAACGCCCGACACCCTGCCAGTGCAGCACTCGCCGAAAGGCCGGCCACTCACCCCCACCCGCTGACCCCCCGCGTCCTGGTAGCCGGTGGGTTCCCGCATCGCCCCGACAGCAATCATGGAAGGGATCGGCACGGCACGGCACGCGTCAAGGCAACTCCGCTTCGCTCCGACTCGCAAGCTCGACCTTGACCCGCACCGCACCGCACCTAAGGGCGGCAGCTATCGGGGCGATGCGGGAGGTCTGTTCGTGCGGTTGACACGTAAGCGTCAACCGCGGCTTGTGCCCCGTCGCGCCGCTTCCTGCGTCGCCTCGGTGGGCCAGACGTCGATCGGTCGCAAGTGGTAATCGGCGAACCAGTCCTCGACAGAGCGTCCTTCGCGATGGTCCGGCACGTAGACCACGCGGGCCGCCCAGCCGCCGGAGTTGGTCTGTCGCCACTCCAAGATCAGGCCGGGCCACGGCCCGCGTTCCCGAGCCGTCCGCAGCACCCAGCAGTGCCGCATCGCGAGGTTCGGAGGCGACTCCCGAGGGTACCGACGATTGCTCCCCATGCGGAGAATTATAGAACGAATGTTCGATCATGAGTTGACACCTACGTGTCACTGACGGGCTGTCGGCGAGGAGCGTCGCCAAGCCGCCGCATCGTGCGAAGGTAAGTTGCCGCCCACCAGATTGCCCACCGTTTTGGACGCGAACTAGTGCCAACCGATGAGAACCGACGATAGCTACTCTGCGTAAGACTTCCCAGGTCAGACGCAAGATTCGACCAGCGATGCGGACCACTGCATAACGCGAACACCCAATCCGCGGGTTGTGGGTTCGAGTCCCACGGGGCCTACAAGTTTCTGTGTATGAGCCCGGGGCATCCTTGACAGGTTGGCTCGGGTTCTTGCTTTACATGGCTCCGGTAGATGCTTGACGGTGGCTTCGGTTGTTTCTTGACGCTCGGCTCATGTTGCAGGAGCTGAGAGTGCAGGAGCAGGAGTACCGGGCAGTGCTCGCGGTGTTGGCCGAGGGCTGGTCGGTGAGCGAGGTTGCCGATCAGTGGGGGCGGAGCGTGCATACCTAGCTGCGGTGTTACGGGGATGAGGGTCTGGCGGGGTTGGCGCCGCGGTCGCGCCGGCCGGCGTCGTGCCCGCACCGGATGCCGGGCGAGGTCGAGGCCCGGGTCCTGGAGCTCCGCCGGGTGCATCCGGGGTGGGGCCCGCGCCGGATTCTGTACGACTTGCAGCACCGCCCGGACCTGGCCGACCCGGTCCAGCCGACTCGCTCGGCGATCGCCGTGGTCGCATGTCCGGCGTCGTCGCCGGCAACTGACGCACCAGCGGCTCGAACGGCGTAAATGCGGTCTCCACCGACGCACGCGTGTACTTCGGTGGCCGATCCGAGGCCAGCGCCTGCGCCTTCGTCGACCGGTCGACCCCCAGCTCCCGCGTAACATCCGTCCGCGACCAGCGGCGAGTCAGAGCCCAATCCTCCGCTGAGAGCACCCATCCACTCTGTCTGGGTGGCTTCGTTTCGAGGGTCATCGACACGTCTGTCCGTCAGAGATCAGTGTCACGGCTACCGCTGAAGCTCAGGGCGTATTTGTGGCGTATCTGAAGAGTCCATCTGAGCGAGCCGAGGAGTAATCATGACCTGTACGTGTGAGTGTGCCTGGTGCAAGGAAGCCCGCATCAACAATTTCTCCGACCACCGCTGCTCACAGATCCCGAAGTGCCCACAAACCAAGTGACTCCATGAACCCGTCGAGGTTCTAAGTCAGGTGGACCGCGGCCAGTCGATCCGTGATGTGCCCTCCGGAAGACCTAGGGCACATCACGGCGAGCATCTCCGTCATGAGATCTCCGGCCGATCCAGCATGGCCGATCAACGGGTGGAAACCATAGGTCTTCTTCCACGTCGCCGCCGCGTTCTCTTTGTCGCTATGACGGGGCACGACCGAAGCGTAGACATCCATCGTCAACCAGCTATCCGGATCGGTCGCCTGCCCCGGTGCCGCACCCGCCGCCCAGGCCCGCTGACGCGCGACCGCCCGCGCCTGACGCACGCCCCAGATGCGCCGTGTCGAGGCGCTCCAGGAGCCGCCACGCCGTGGAATCACAGGTCACTGCGGGGCAGAGCCGCGATCAACGCACTACTGGCCCGGACATGGCTCGCGAGGCCGACTCTCACGCCAGCGCCGCGACCAGTCACCATGTTTCTGGAGATCGCGGCCCTCCTTGCGGCTGTGGCGGCCGTCTTATAGCGAGACCGTGACTGCCGGTCATATCAACGCCGTCTCAGGTGAGCCTGTGTAGCACCTCCAGGAGCAGATCTCGGACGGCCGACGCCCGATCCCGTGGCAGAGCTACATGCAGGTTCACGCACGGGTCGATGGTCACCGGAGCGATAAGCCAAGCGATGTGGCAACGCAACCTCAACGGCGCTTGACCAGCCAGACAGATTCGCCGCGCTAGCGCTTCAGGGCTTTGCCGCATTTGTAGCAGGTCTTGTCTTGGCCGGAGGCGTTCGAGTACCCGCAATGCGGACACGTCTGCCGTCCGAGCCACTGATGCTCGGGCGTGTTCGGGTTGTGCCGATTGCGCGCCGGGTTGTTCGCTCGGCACTGGGAGCACCGCGCCGCATCGTCGTCCGTGTTCTGGTGCCGGCACTTCTTACACGTCCAACTCATGACGACTCCTGATCAGTCGGTGGTAACGCTGTGTGGGTTGCTTGCGATGTTGTAGTTGGGGGAGCGACCTTCGTCGCGAAATCGGTCGCGGGGAGGAAGATCAACAGGGGGGAACCTGTGGTCATACACCTGATGCGCTGCCTGGGTGAGCGCGCTCGCTGAAGTAAGGGGCAGGTGGCGACTCGCCGAGCCGCCACCTGCCGGTCATCGAGGACAGGTGGGATCCATCAGGACCAGGCGCATCTTCATCGCTTCCACCGGGCCGTCGGGCGGGTGATAACCGGACCAGTTGATGCCGACGCCCTGCGTCAGGATGTGCCCGGCCGGCACACCGAGCTCGACGAGGATCCCTTTGGCCGCGGTCGCCCGGGCATTGGACAACGGGTTGCCTGGCCTGGACTCCTTGTACGCCGTCGTACCGGTCAGAACGACGTTGAATCCGGTTCGCTGAAGCGCTGCCGCGAGGTCGCGCAGCGCGGTACGGGCGCGGTTCCGGTCGGCGAACGCCGACTTGTTCGGCTGGAAGCCCAGTTGTGCCTCGTTGAACCGGAACTGCCGGCACAGGTTCTTCGGACTCGGAAGCTCCGGCCGCTTGGTCACGCTGACTACGGGCAGCACGGCCGCTCGTTGGCCCGGCGGCAGCGAGTCCGGCTCGATCCGGATCGGTTTCGCTCCGGCCTGCTGCAGTACGGCGGTCCACAGCGCGGCGAGCCGGGCCGAGTCCGGGGAGGTCAGGCGCACTTGCGGTGCGACGGTCTGGCCGAGGCCCGTCATCAGGACCGAGATCCCGGTCAGATCCGGTGAGTACCTCTCGGTCTTGAGTTCCTTGCCGAGGTCGGCGGCGTCGGCGTCGAGGACCGACAGATCGTTCATCGCCAGCGGACCCGTCGTGTCCAGGCCGCTGTCGATGGTGATGATCTGCTTCGGTCCCGGGACCGAACTGATGTTGTCCCGGGCAAGCTTGATCGCGGCGAACAGGCTGGTCTCCTTGGCGTCCGCGGGGTACTTCGTCACGATCGCCGGAAGTTTCGCGAGGTTGTCCCGGAGGAACTTCTTGCATCCCTCGGTGGACTTCCACGGACAGGCCAGATCGCTCTTCGCGACCACCTTCGGATCGCCCGTGACAGAGACGATGACCAACTGGTCGCCGCGCTCGATCGCCGCATCCAGGGCGGCCCTGGCCGCCTGGGTGAGGGCGGGCGCGGGCATGTTCTGCCGGTTGCCGATGACCAGCGCCGTCGCACCGCCGCTGGGTTTCGGCGGCGAGCTGCAGGCCGCCACCCCGAGCAGGCCGGCGCAGGCCAGGCCGGCTGCAAGAACGTTACGCATCGATATCTCCTCAGGCCTCAGGGGCGGTACGGCGTCGTGGGTCGTAGGTCAGCAGGACCTCGGTCGCCTCGGGCTCGCCGAGGTTGCGGCTGATCCGCTCGACTTTCTCCTCGTGGGCACTGCCCGCGAAGCTCTCAGCGAGCTCGTTCTCGAGTAGTTGCGCCTCGTGCAGGCGGGTGGCGTCGGACCGGAGTTCGGTCAGTAGATGGCCCTCCGTGGTGGCCGACTCGCGCTCACGACGTAGGTGCCGCATCAGCCAGTCGCGTTCCCGGGACAGCTCGTTCAGCAGCCGCTGACGATGCCGGTCGTACGCATGCTTGGACGCCATCAGCCCGGTGACCGAGAACACCACAGCCAGGAAGACCGCGACGTACAGCCGCTCCCGGGAGTCGTCGGTCGTGGTGCTGCCGGCGAACGGGTCGTCGACGCCGGAGCCGGCCACGGCCGTGGAGTCCCCGATCGGGCTGATCTTCAGCCGAACGATCGCCATCACCGTTCCCAGCGTCAGCCACAGCAGGCCGGTCACCAGAATCATCGGAAGCGTTCCGCTCTCGCCCTGTCTGCGTTCGCTCAGCGCGACACCGAACCGCCAGGGCAGCAGCACCGACGCAGCCGTGCATCCGGCGACGACGATCAGCGCGATTGTGTTGGAGGCGTCCTTGAGCAGCAGTTGCATGTTCAGGTAGAAGCCCCCGCCGTCGACGACGGTGAGCGCGGCGATGATCAGCCACCAGCCGGTCTCCCGGACGAAGCGCCCGGTCCGCGACGGTGCGATCGAGGTGACGTTGTGGATGGTCATGACTTTCCCTTCGGCTGCTGGGCCTGTACGGCGGCCTGGATGGCGAGCTCGACGTCCTGCAGCCGGGTCTCGAGTTGTGCGATCCGCTCGTTCCGGCGATCCAGGCGGCCCTGGCGTTCGGCCAGCTCGTAGCCGTACTTCCGCCGCCGCTCGAGGTGTTCGAGCGCGATCTGGCGCTGCCACTGGTCCTTGACGCTCTCCACCCGGTCCTCGAGGACCCGAGGCGTACCCTCGTCGACCGCGCCGTGGGCGTAGAGGTCGTCGATCCGTTCGCGGACCTCAAGCACCAGCTCGGCCGGGTCCGGACACGTCGGATAGGCCCGGAACAGGGCGGGTCGCTGCCGGTCGATCTCCAGGTCCGCGGCCGGTCGGACGAGCCGCCGGAACCAGGCCGCGACCCGTTGGGTGAACCGAGCCGACGTCGCGTCCACCGAGACGCTGGTCATTCGGTCACCTCGAGAGTCCCGCCGTTCACCGGCGCCAGTTGTACGGCGAGCTCCGCGGGTACGGGCGGAACGGTGCGATCGAGCCGCTCCGCCAGGAAGCTGCGGTGGCGGTGATGTTTCACCAGGCTCTCGTCGAACGTCGACCGCCGGAGCACCGCCAGCCGGTGGACCAGGTCGAGCTCGGTCTCGTACCGCAGGTTCATCGTCCGTACCTCGGCCACAAGCTCCGCCTGTCGCTCCAATGCGGTGGCGAGCGCCGCGGACGTCTGACCAGCCTCTGCCTGGGCGTTTCCCAGCGCGCGCCGCTGTTCACGCGCCCGGCGTGCCCGCGCCACCTGATCCATCCCGGCCGTCGGCGTCAACGAGGACCTCAGCTGGTCGAGGTGGACGCGGTCGCGCTCTTCTCGTCCTTGTAGCTCGGTGATCCGTCGATCCAGTACGGCGAGCTCCTCGACTGCCGACAGCAGGTCAGACGTCAGACACTGCCGCAGCCGGCTGAGAGCCTCGTCGCGCTCGTCGAAGATCAGCTCGCGCTCCTGAGTGGTCAGCGGCCCGCTGCCCAACTCGAGAAAGGGCTCGTCCCGCCGGGCGACCCGAAAGGCCTGCCGGCGGAGCCGGCGGCGTTCCCGCCGGCCGAGCTGTGCAGTGCCGGGCGCCGGCTTCGCCGCGTCGGCACCCCCACGTACTCCCATCGTCGCTTCCCTTCGCCAAGCAAGGCTCACTGCCTCGCACTGACGGACAAACCGGTCCCGGGTCTGTCCGTCAGGGGGTGACGACGAAGGGAACCGATGTGAGCAGTCAACGAGTGGTCAGCTTCGAACTCAGCGAGGCGCAGCGTGCCCAGGTCCGGCGCGTGGTCGCCGTCAACCAGGGCATCCGTGGCGGCCGCATCGAGCGCGCCCGGCGCCGGATGCTTGCGCAACTCGACCGGCTGACCGATCTCGCCCCGGTCGAGACCCTGCCGTCCCGCGAGGCAGTGGACCTGGCCTTCAAGGGCACCGACGACGTCGAGCGGCCGTCGCCGGAACTCGTCGTACTGGAGCAGCAGCTCAGCCGGGCCCGTGCGCGTGCGACGACCGATGACCGGATGGTCGAAGCACTGCTCACCCGGTTGCCCGCCGGTGAACCGGCACCGCCCGCGGTGGAGGCGGCCCTGACGGAGCTCAGGTCGGCGACTGCCGGTCAACGCAGTGCCGCTCTCGAGGCGCTGAAGGAAGCCGTCCAAGCGGCCAAGGACCGCCGTCGCACCCTGCTCGAACTCGAGCACGCGGCCGCGATCGCCGACGCATTGAATGCCCCGGGCAACGATCTTCGCCCCGACCTGCACGCGAGAGTACGTCGGCTCGAGAGCGACGTGTCCGTGGCGATCGAGCGGCACGAGGGTGGGTACGACGTGGACTCGGGACAGCTGGTCTTCGCCGCCGCCAGGCTTCGGACCGAGTTCGCACAGGACGAGAACGACGCGCACACCCTCACGGTGCTCGCCGGCCTGTGGCGCGGCCTCGGGTACCAGGTCGACGTCGGCGAGGATCGCCTCATCGCCCACGCCCACCACGACCGTGGCATCGCGGTCCGGCTGGTCAACGGCGCCGCGGTTGCCGAACAGGTCGGCATCACCGACGAGCGCGGTCGGCGCTGCCCGGCACCTGGCTCGTACGACGCCGTCTGTGTCGCGGCGGCCGAGGTCGAACGGCAAGCGGGCGAGGTCGGTATCGAGGCGACCCGCGTCCGGATCGTCGACGAGGAGACATTGCCGCTGTCGACGGTCGCGGTACGAACCGCCCGTCGACCTGGCGAGAACCAGCTTCAGCAGACCTTCGGGGAAGGGTGATGATGAACGCGCGTCCGGAATGGCTCGGCGAGCTGAGCATTCGTCTGGCTACCAGCCCGCATCTCGTCCTCGTCGGCGCCCCGAACGAGCAGCATCTGCTGCCCGCGAGCGATGGCAGGCCGGCTTGGCGCTCCTTCACCCAGGCGGTCACCGGCACGCTCCTCGAGTCGGGCTACTCGCTCGTCCTGCAGTGGAACGTCGACGGCGGACTGACGCCGGTCGCCGAAGCCACACCGGGCCTGGCGGACCAGCTCCTCGGCGGTCACGGCGGACAGTCCGGTAACCAGGGAGTCGGCGACGCGGACTCCCTGATGAGTGCACTGCGCGTCGTCGACGGTTTCAGCCCCAGCGGCACCGGCGTGAACGGACGGGCGGCCCTGATCGTCTCCGGCGCCGAACGCTTGGCCGAGACCTCGTCCGTGTCGCCATTGCGCGAGGTGTTCGCGGTGGCCCAGCAGCGTGCCCTCGCCGCAGCACCGCTGGCGACCGGGGACAACCGCGGACCGCTGTTCAACACGCTTGTCTGGACGGTCAACCGCGAGCACGACCTCCCGAACTGGTACCTGATGACCCGGGGCGTACACGTGCTGTCCATCCCACTGCCCGACCAGGACGTCCGGCTCCAGGTGGCGCGTTCGATCGTCTCCGCCTTCCACGGGTTCCGCGAGCTGAGTGAGGCACCGCGGGAGTCCGCCGTACGGCAACTGGCCGACCTGTGCGAGGGAATGACCCAGGCGCAGATGCGCGAGGTAGGACGGTTCGCGGCCGACCGCAAGGTCGAGGTCGCTCACCTGGAGGACGCCGTTCGCGGCACCAGGTCAGGTCTGCGGGTCTCGCCCTGGCGTTCGGAGGGGATGCGGAAACGTGTCGAGCGGGCCGGCCGCATCCTGCTCGAGGAGGAGCCACCGGGCGACTCGGGGATCAGTGTCGTACGAGGGCAGCAGGCGGCGGTCCGCAAGGCGGTCGACGTACTCAGCCGCAGCGTGACCGGACTGTCCGACTGGGACGAGTCACAGCATTCCAGTAGGCCGCGGGGCGTTCTCTTCCTGGCCGGGCCGACCGGCGTCGGCAAGACGTTCCTCGCCAAGCAGCTCGCGATCGCCGTCTTCGGCCGGGTGGAGGCGATGGTCCGGTTCGACATGAGCGAGTACGCGACCTCGCACAGCGAGGCCCGGCTGATCGGTTCGCCACCCGGCTACGTCGGGTACGAGTCCGGCGGTCAGCTCACGAACGCGGTTCGGCAGCGACCCTGTTCGCTCCTGCTTTTCGATGAGATCGACAAGTCGCACCCGCTGGTTCTGGACAAGTTCCTGCAGATTCTCGAGGACGGCCGGCTCACCGACGGTTCGGGCAGCACGGTGCATTTCGGCGAGACGCTGCTCGTCTTCACCTCGAACCTGGGCATCTACCGCCGCGACGGCGAGCTCGACAGCGGGAAGCCACTGGTGCTCCCGGGCGAACCGTACGACCAGGTCGAGTCGAAGGTCCGCGCGGAGGTGTTCCGGCATTTCACCGCGGTGCTCAAGCGGCCGGAGATCCTGAACCGGATCGGCGACAACGTCCTGGTCTTCGACTACCTGTCCGCGCAGACCGCCCGCGACTTGTTGATGGACAAACTCGGGACGCTGGCCGGCTCCGTGAAGGCGCGCCTCGGCATCGAGCTCCGGCTGAGCGGAGAGGTCCTGGCCGACCTCAGTGCGGCCGTTGCCGATCCGGATGTCCTCCAGTTCGGCGGCCGCGGGGTCAAGAACGTGATCGAGAGCCGCCTGGTCAATCCGCTCGGGCGCGAACTGCTGGGAAGTCGCCCCGGCTCGGCGCTCCGCGTCGAGGAGCTGACGTCCACCGGCCTCCGCACCAGGAGTGTCTGACATGGAGATCCTGATCAGCCGGACGGCCTTCCCGGTCCAGGCGCTCGGGCCCGGCACCCGGGCAGCGATCTGGCTGCAGGGCTGTTCGATCCGCTGCGCGGGCTGCGTCGCCCAGGACACCTGGGGTACGCCGGCATCCTCCCGCAGACAGGTTGACGAGGTCCTCGACTGGCTTGCGTGCCTCGACGAGGTCGACGGTGTCACGATCAGCGGCGGCGAGCCGACCGACCAGCCCGAGGCCCTTCAGGCACTGATCTCCGGTATCCGCCGGACCCGGCCCGCTGCCGACATCCTCGTCTACACCGGGCGTCCGACCAGCTGGGTTCTCGGCGACGGGCGTCCTTCGATCGCCGGCGCGGACGCGGTCATCACCGAGCCGTTCGTCCGGACCGAGGCCGGGTACCTCCCGCTCCGCGGCTCCGACAACCAGCAACTCCTCGCGCTCACACCACTGGGCAGATCGCGCTACGTCGACACGGCACTGCCGGATCGCCGGCGGATCCAGGTGGACGTCGTCGACGGCGAGATCAGGATGATCGGCATCCCGACTCCCGGCGTACTCGCGGAGCTCGGCAGGCGCGCCGCCGCGGCCGGACTCTCCCTGCGGGGTACCTCATGGCAGGACTGAGCTGCGCGGAATGCGGCGACGGCTTCGCCGACGAGTGGGCGACGGCCTGCATCCGGGGCCATGAGCGGATGGCCGACGAGGTCAGCTGGGCCGAACCGCTGCCGATCCGGGCCGCCGGCGGTCTGACCCGACCGGTCGCTCCAGCGGCGGGGCAGCGGCTGCAGGTGCTGCTCACCCTGGACGGCGGGCCGATCACGGTGGACCGGACCGACTTCGTCCTCGGCCGGCAACGGACCGCCGACAGCCCGCTCGCCGACCAGCTCGACAACTATCCCAACGTTTCTCGCAAGCATGTCCAGGTCCAGGTCTTCCCGGATCACTTCCTGGTCGTCGATGAGGGGTCCACCAACAACACGTTCATCGGCGACCGGCCGATCAAGGGCACCGGCCCGCAGCGACTGGAGGCCCGCGCGTCGTTGCGGCTGGCCCGCAACTGCACCCTGAAGCTGGCCATCCTCGGTGATCCGGGGAGTCTGCGATGACGACCGTTCTGCTCCCGGCTCCGCCGCCGACCGAGCTCGATCCGCCGTTCGCGGGGCCTCCGGCCGGGCAAGGGCCGCCGCCGACCGTCGTCGACCCGGCCGATATCGACGAGGAGCTGCCGAGTCATCCACAGGCATGGCCGGATCTCGGTCCCGGCGCCGAGCTGCGATCGGCCCCGCACAGCCGGATCACCCGCTTCACCACCGCGCAGTACGGCGATGTCGTCGTCAAGGCCTGGCGGACCCGGCGCGACGATCTCCAGCAGATCTGGGAGTTCTGGGAGAACTGCCGTACGAACGGTGCCGCCCTGGTCCCGCTGCTGGACACCTGCACCGAGAACGGGGTCGCCTTCGAGCTGATGCCGTACCGGCCGGCCGGTTCGCTGTACGACGTGTTCGCCGCGGGTGGGCACCAGCCGGCTCCGCGAACCGCGAGTGAGCTGGAGGCGATCCTTCGGCAGCTCGCGCACACCGTGGCGATCCTGCACACCGAACAAGCCGATGGACGGTTCGCCGTGCACGGCGACATCAAGCCGGCCAACCTACTGGTCGAGAGCATCGATCCGCTGCGGATCGAGCTGAGTGACACCGGTTCCGTGGTGCTCGTCGACGAGCTGGCTCCGACCGTTCCCGGACGCCAGGCGACGGCGGCGTACCAGGCTCCGGAAGCACTGACGATGGTGCATCCCCCGCAAGACTACTGGTCGCTGGGGATGTCGCTCGCCGAGCTCGGCACTGGCCGGCATCCGTACGAGCGTCCGAACCGGCAGTTCCACAGCCCCGCGACGATCCGGGCCGAGCTGGCCCAGCGCGATCCCGAGATTCCTGGAGGCCTCGACGACCGCTGGCTCCGACTCGTCCACGGTCTGCTGATCCGGGACAGCGCACTCCGCTTCGGGGCCGAAGAGATCGCCCGGTGGCTGGCCGGTGAACCCGTACCCGACGCTCCGCGACCGCAGGAACCGCCGGTCCGCGCGGATGCGCCGGCTCCCGGCAATGCCTTCACCTTCGCCGGTACGACGTACGCCGGTCCGCGCGACCTGGCCGCGGCCATGGCGGCGCACTGGGCCGACACCGTCCGACTGGTCCTCGGGCGCGACCTGGAACGCCTGATCGGGTGGGCACAGGAGGCGTGCCCTGCCCAGGTGGTGGCGCTCACCGAGGTAGCGGAACGCCGACGCTCCAACCTGGTCAACGAGCACCGGGCGGCCGCCGAGCTCATCCGGTGCCTTGATCCCGAAGCGGCGCCGATCTTCCACGGGCACAGGTGCGATCGGGACGGACTGGGCGCATTGGCGACCCAGGCCCTGCACGGCGATCCCGAAGCCGGAACGATCGTGACGAGGCTCTTCGAGTCGTCGGCGCTCGATGTCGTGTCGCGGGCGCCGCAGCATCAGGATCTCCGGCAGCTCGCCGGCAGATGGCAGCACCTGGTCGGGGTCGCGCGGCAGTTGATCGCCCGTCACATTCCGTCGGGGCAGTTGCCGGCGGCGGAGCTGCTCCCGGCCTACCTGCTGAGCGCCGTGCTGTCGCGGCAGCGGAGTCAGTGGCTGGCCGAACAGGCCGCGAGCTGCCTGACCCCGCGAACGACCAACGTCGAGTGGTTCCTCGGGCTCGCGTCGACTCCCGACGACGTTGACGCGGCCGCGCACCATGCGGTGATGGTTCTCGCCGCTCCACAAGCCGAGTTCGAGGGTACGGCGGTGCGGCCAGAGCTCGACGCCTGGGCGCGTGCCTACCTGGAGCGGACGCTCGCCGCCCGCGCCGCCGCTCGGGAACAACCACCGCGGCGACCGCGCGGCCGACTGGTCCGATTGCTACGGGCGTTCTGGCGCCGGTGGAGGTCTCGACGATGATCATCAGCCTGCGAGCCCGCGCCGTACCGGGCAGCGCCTGTGCCGTCGGCATCAACGGTTGGAGTCTGAAGAGCGCCGGCGACTCGGCACTCGGCGTCGCGTTGACCGGCAGGGCCACCATCCTCCTTGCCCGCGCCACCGGGCCGGCCGACCTTGCGCGGGTGGCCGTCGACGCCTGTATCGGCGAAGCCGGCCGGCCCGTCGACATGCTGACGGCTGCGCGCGCCCGGCTGGCCAAGGAGGGCAGGATTCTCGACGGGGTCAGCGTTCAGCTCGCGGCGGTCGTGCTGACTCCGGAGCGAACCGGTGTGATCGCAGTGTCCGGTGCCCTGCCTGTCTACCTGATCTCGGACGGCTACGCCGCGCGTGTCGACCCAGATGTTGCCGCAAGCAACCGTATTGCGATCCGCGAGCTGGTGCTGACGAGCCGTCAGCAACTGCTGCTGGCCGACGAGCCCCTCGAGGACCAGGGGATCCAGCTCGACTGGCAGCCGTCGGCCGGCGGAAACGCGGTCGAGGCCCTCGTCGATCAGGCCGCAGGCTTCGTGGTCGGGGTGTCCGTCAGTTGAGAGAAACGCCGAGCGATCGACCGGGGGCGAGATGACACCGACACCTACTGTGCACAGTGTGCTGTCCCAGCTGCTGCGAGGCCCCGAGTGGACGCAGCGGCTCCGCTACGGTTCGGGTGCACAACGCAGCGATGTGCTCCGGCACATTGCGAGCCGGATCGTGCTCGCGCGGTGGGATCTCGGCACGGTTCCGAGAGCGGGTGATCCTCTCGACGCGGAGCTGCTGCCGGGTGTCGAAGCTCTGATCGACAAGCTCTGTCCGTTGATCGGGGAGGCCGTCGACCTGCAACTGCTGATCGTCGGTACGGCGGTCGAGCTCGCCGCGGAGCAGGGAATCCGGATCACCCGGAGCTCGCTGAGCGAACCGAGCAGCACTGCTGTCGGTACGGCGTACGCGCAGGATCCACCTGGACAACTTGCCGCGCAGGAGGTGGCGCAGCGACTGGTGCTCAGCGTCGCGGAGCGCCAGGACAGACTCGCCGACGACGAGCTCGTGGCCCTGTACCTGGAGCGTTATCACGACCAGTGGGACCGATCGTCCCGGGACGATCACGCGTCGTCGATCGGTCTGGGCAGTGACGAGCGGCCGCCATTCGTCCATGTACGGCGGGAGAACTCCTGGCAGCTCGGCGCCGACCGCAGTGTGTGCGGACGTTATCGCCTGCACTTCATCGGTGGCGGCGGGCACGATCCGCACAAATGCGCCGACGAGGAAGTACGCCGTACGTGCGCGGGATTCGGCCTGTTCCAGGCAGAACACCGGACCGCCCTGCGCAGCATCTCGGTGGCATCGGCCGATGCCGGCCGAGTCGCCGACGCCGCACGGATCTGGGCGAACCGGCAGAAGACCCGTCCAGTCGCGACCGGCCCGGTCGACGAGCCTCTGACCCTCGAGATCGCGGCCAAGATCAGGGTCTGGTTCGGCTGCTCCTCGGCCGGGAGACAGCTGACCGAGAGATATGGCGATGTCGGCGAGTACTCGGAGGTTCTGTCGACGGCACTGGTCCGGAAGACCTGGATGGGCCTGCACGCGCACGAGCGGAACGCGCGACCACCGTTGACCGCGGCCGACGTCCATCGGTTGCTCGGGCCCGCCCTCGACAAAGCCGTGCCCGAAGTCGTACCGCAGTGGATCCTCGAACCGCCCACCGCTCAGCCGTCGACGAAACGCTTCAACCGCGCCTGCGCCGTGCTGGTAGACCATCGGTCGCTGCTCGCCGGCACGGCCGCCGACTACGTCGAGTTCGTCCGCGGCAGGTTCGGTCCGGCGTGGAGCGAACTCACCCTGACACCCGACGAGCTCCGGGCGCAGTTCCCGGTGCTGTTCCCGCAGGAGGTCGTCGATGCCTGACGCGATCGAGCTCAGGACCGCTCCCGACGGCGCGGTGGTGATCGGTCCCGAGCCGGTCGGCGCCGCCGGACTCGTCTTCATCGCACTGACCGACGGAGTCCTCGCGGTGGACCCGATGGCGCCTCACGACGTTCCGCAGCTCCGTCTGACCGGTGAGCCCGCCGCGGCCACCGAGATCCTGTTCGGTACGGCGGCGGCCGATGCGGCGCGAGGTACCGGGATCCCGGCGCCCGAGCTGGTCGCGTCGCCCGAGCGGGACGCGCTGGTCAGACTGGGGGTACTCCGCTGGCTGTGCGACCGTAGCCCGATCGCCCTCGATCTGCCCCTGCTCGTGGTGGAGCAGCTCGTCCTCGAAGCAGGCCTGACCGAGGTCCTCGACCCGGAGCACAACAGCCCGCACGCGATCGTCGACTGGGCACCGACCTTGATCGAATGGTCCGCCCAGGCCCGCCGCGCGGACTCGGAACTTCGCCGGACGGCGGAAGTCGCCGAGCTGATCCTGGGCGGTCTGCGAACCGTCGAGCTGTACCTGGAGCCAGGACTCCACCAGCATTCGGACGTCGTCCACGAGATCGAGTTGCTGACCGCGATCTCCGACTGGGGACTGTCCGGCGCGGATCCGGACCGCGCCTGGGACGTGCTGGACGAGTTGCGTCCGCAACCTGCTGAGGACCTGGGTCACGGTGACCTGCCGTCGTGGCACGGCAACGGCCCTGTCGACTGGGACCGTACGCCGTCACGAGCGACCGCCCGCCACGAGGAAGCGGTCTCGTGGTCGATCAGAGGCGGCGCGCTGTCCGTCGTTGTCGACGTCTTCCCGCCCGCACCGCACCTGGCCCTGCTGGGGACATCGGCCGCGCCCGCAGAACCGCCGCCACTACTCCAGGCGACCCTGTACGCGTCGTCCTGGCCGTTGCCCTTAGCAAGTGTCGACCTCGAGCTACGGGCCGAGAGTGGTTCCTGGATGGGCACCCACCAGCTCGATGCGGCCGTACTGCGGCAACTGGGCCAGGTCGCCGCTGCGGCGCTCTTCGTCGACGTCCACGCGCGCGGTGCCCGTCATCGGGCGCCCGTAGGTCGTGCGGCCGATCGTGCGGCCGCGGAACGCTGGGCGGCAAGGGGTCTGAGCGCGCTCCGGCTCGCGGTCGGCGGGCGGTCGGTCGCGAGCCTCCGGGGTACGGCGTCCCAGGCACTGACGCGGGCCGCGACGTTCTACGGTGGCCTGCCGGACGACGCCGGCGTACCGCAGGCACGGCAGTGCAGGGCCCTCGCGCAGTGGGCGACCGGCGGTGGCGCGCCGCTCAACGTCTGGCGGCCGAACGGCGCGAACGAGGAGGAAATGCTTCCTGCACGGGATCCTGCCGACGGTCCGGGCCGACCGAGCGCGGCCGAGATCTGGTACGCCGCCGCATCGAGCTCCGAATGACCACCCACGTCTGGCGGCTGACACTCGAGCCGCTGGGTGTCGACGTCGCGTGGTCGCTGCTGCTGAACGACGGCGCGAGTACCAGAGCGGTCGACGCGGGTGTCATCCGCGACACCCGCAACGAGGAACTGGCCGCGCTCGACATCCCGCTCCGGGACGGCACGAGCGCCCTGCTGGTGCCCGACCACGAGCTCCAACTGGCAACTCTGCTGGGCACGCGACTGATCCCGCCGACGCTGCGGGAAGAGCTGACGGACGGCGCTCACACCGTCTACGTCGCCACCCGCGGCTGGCTTGCCAACCTACCCTGGGAGGCCCTGGTCGTCGACTCCGACCATCGGCGTCTGATCGAAGCCGCGGTCGTCGCCGGCGCGATGTCACCGGGCATCGTCGCGACCCGGACGCGCACCGCGGCACCGTTCAGCCCGGAGGGAGCCGGCCTCGCGATCGTCGACGCAGGCCCGCCCCGTGACGCCGCACGCCACGACTACTCGATCTACCCAGGTGGCCTCCCGGCCGGACTGGCCATCGATCTCGCAGCTGATGTCGTTGCCCCCGGCACCTACACGATGAGCGCGCGGATGGCGGGCGAAGCGCTGACCGGAGCGCCGTGGACACGGCTCCTGTACGTCGGGCACGTCGCGGCCGGGCATCAGGACGAACCGGCGGCGACGGCACTCGTGTTCCAGCGACAGGGTGAGATCGACAAGCTCAGCGCCGCCAACTGGCTGGCCGAACCGCAGACCTGGCCGTCTCCCGCCCGGGTTGCCCTGATCGGCTGTGGCAGCGACGACGCCCGCTTCCTGGAGGCGAGCGGCCTGCCGGTCGCCGCCGTCAATGCCGGCGCGCATCTGGTGACCTGCACACGATGGTCGCTGCCTGCCGATGCGCCGGGCGATCCTTCCGGCCCGACGACCCACCTTGCGCGAGCTGTCCTGCGTGCCCACCGCACCGACCGTCCGGTGCGTGCTCTGCGCGAGTGGCAGCTCCAGCAGTTGTCGGCTTGGCGGACCCGGCCAACGGCGGCCGTGTCGCCGTTCTTCTGGGCCTCGCTCGCGACCTACCTCACTCCGGACGTGGCCGATGACCCGGACTGATGCGGAGATCCAGGTCGCTCTCGAGGATCTGCTCGACCGCTTCGAGCCCCTCGTCGACCTCGGCCAGGATGCCAGGGCCGTTGTACGGCGGATGGTCGAGGTGACCGATACGGCGGCTGAGCCCGGGCACTGGCGCGAGGCACTTGCGGGCGAACTGTTCGAATACTTGCGGCTGACGGCGCCCCAGGACGACGACGAGTGGACGCCGACCGCGCTCAGCTGCCTGGACGCGGTCTGCGAGTTCGTCCGGATCGCACCGTGTCCGGAACTGGCCTGGACGCTGGTGGTCCGCGCGACCTCGACGCCTGGTGACGAGGGTGCCGACGACCTGGACTGGATCATCGAGCACGCCGACCAGCTCGACCGCGAAACCGTCACGGATGCCTATCTCGAGCGGGCTCGTTCGCGGTCGGAGACCGACCTGTACGCCGGCATCGACGACTGGATCACCGCCGCCGGGATGGTGACCCAACCCGAGGACCAGATCGACTGCGCGGTGAACCTGGCGGTCGCGTACGCCGAACTCGAGCAGCCGCTCGACGAGGCGGACTGGTCCTGGCAGGCGGCCGTCCTGGTCGAGATCAACGAGCCGGCACCCGATCTCGACCTCCTGCGGGAGGCGTACGCCGCTCAGTTCAGGGGCGTGGAGCACCTGTATCGGATCGACGGTCCGGCCAGACAGATGCGTCCGTTACTGGGCCGAATGCTGTCGCGGCCCGGTTGGGCACCGGAGGAGCTGTTGCCGCCGCACGTCCACATCGTGGCCGCCGGGATCTGCATCCAGGACAACGATGCGGCCGCCGCGCTCGTGCAACTGACCTTGGCGGAACACCGGCTCGGCGAAGTGGACGTGTACTTCCAGGCGCAGTGGCAGCTGTGCCAGATGGAGTGCGCGGTGCTGCGGTCGGATTCCGTCACCGCGGAGTACTTTGCCCGGCGGGCGTGGCCGCTGATCGAGAGGGCCGGCGACGAGGAACAGCGAACCCGCTTCCGCCACATCGTGGCCGGGCTCGGCACCGTGACCGGGCCCTGGGACTTCCCCGGCGACGACCTGGCCGCCGTGCGGACACTGGGTACGGTGATGACCCGGATGCGGGCCGGGGTCGGCGGGCCGGAGGACATCGAGCAACTCGATCACGCGATCGAGGCGTTCGATCCGCTCCTGCAAGCGCATCTGGTGATCTCGGCGTACGCCCTGCGGGCCCGGATCAACAGTGCGCTCGGGCAAACCGGCGCGGCCGCGGCCGACCTGCGGACCGGGCGCGCGATGCTCGCCGAGATCGAGGCTGATCCACCGGGTGGGTTCTCCCGCGGGGTCTCGACCTTGCTCGACCAGTCCGAGGCGATCCTCGAGGCGGCGCGCGGACATCCCGAAGCCGCGGCGCTGCGGATGGAGGAGATGTGGCGGTCCGAGCTGGCCGCGGGCGCCCACTCGGCGGCGATCGGTACGGCGTTGGCGGCCACGCAGCTGTGGCTCTCGATGGGCTCGAAGCCGCGGCGGGCAGCTGAGTGCGCTCTGGCCGCGCTGACGATCGCACAAGAGTTCAGGTACGCCAAGGGCGACAGCAAGGACCGGTCGGCTGTCGCTTCCTACGTCGTGACGGGCAATGAGTATGCGGTCGAGGCCGTCGCCGCGTTGGGCGACTGTGCGCTGATGGCTGAGTTGCTGGAGGTCATTCGAGCCCAAGCGGTGCCCTACGTCTCCGACGATCCCGATGTCGCTGTCGGCCCGTTGGCGTCGATGCTGACCGATGTGCTCGACGGCCACGATCCGGCGACAGATGACGGACGAAGGACCTCGGCAGTGCTGCTGTCACCGCCGCCGTTGATCCTGATGCCGTGGGGATCGGTGGCGATGGCGCCCTGGCTGCAGTACGACCCGAGCCTCGCGCGGCCTGTCGGCCGGCTGATACTGGGCGACGTCTGAGGGCGGACCGGACAAATAGCTGACAGTCCTGCCCGATCTCGAGGCTCTGGCGACGGCGCGCCTGACGATGGATCGAAGGGCGGCGCCGGTGGTCCCGGCGCCGCGGATCGGTCCGGGGAGGCTCGCCGAGAATGTCTGGCACTGTTGATCCGCTGCTCGCCGAGTTCGTCTGGTTCGGTACGGCGACGTTGCGCCGGCGCGCGCACGTGGCCGTCGGCCAGCGGGCCTGTCCGACTCGTGCTGCGCCGTACACGTCGGCGGTCGCGACCGTGCACCAGCTCTGCCGCGACTCGGACTGTCTGGGGATCGTGCACGACGTCTACGCCCGCGTGCTCGGACGGCTCGAACAGCTCGGCGAGTCACTCGCGATGGTCGCCGAACGGCCCGGATACGTACGCCGCATGGTCGGCTCGCAGGTGGCCGACTACGAGCGCGAGGCTCGGGTACGGCGCGGGCTGCCCGCCAAGCCGACCCGCAACGACGGCATCGCCGGCCGGGTGAACGATGCGCTGGAGGAGTGTGTCGAAGGGGAGTGGCTGCGGATCCTGTTCCGGGTGATGCGGGGGTACGCCTGCCGTGACGGCCGGACGAGTTCGGCGTGGCCGCTCGATGCCTGGACCGGTGAGAAGAGCGCGCACGACGGCGGGCTGCGTGGTGTCGGCACGGCTGCGGCGCGAGCCGAGCTGTTGAGAGACATCCAGACCGTGCTCCGGGTTGCCGGCCGGGTTGCCGGCAAGCCATGGGTCAACGACGCGATCCTGCATCCGCTGCAGACCTGCATGCTGCCGCTGGACGCCGAGCACGACAAGGCCGCGGCACCGCAGGCGCAGCACGCTGACGTGGTCGCGATCACCGACCTTCGCCGGCGGTTCCGGCGGCTGACCCTCGCAGGAGTGCCGGTCGAAGCGGCGTTGCGGCAGTCGGCGCTGGAGGTCCTGGGGGCCGAACCGCGGTGTGCGGTCGGCGACGTACTGGACGATCTGGTCGACCCCGGCGGGCTTCAGGCCCAGCCGATGCCGTAGGCGAGACCTTGACGGACGTTCGGCCAATCCGCGACAACGGCGTTGTCGTCGTCGAAGGCCAGTTCTTGATCGGTCGGCTGGCCGTCCTCGATGACGGGCGGAGGCACACCGTCGTACCGCCAGACGCGTGCTGCCTCGTCGCCGTCCTCGAACCGCACTGTGGCGCGGAAGGAGCGAGTCCGCCGGACCGGGACGAGTGCGTTGTACGGGCGGATGAACTCACGGGAAGGCATCGTCACGCTGACGCCGACCCGATGGCTCTCGCCGGTGTCGAAGGCCCGGGGCAGGTGCATGGTGAGGAGCCAGGAGCTGGTCGAGTACCGGTCGATGTCGATCGACTCGCAGCCTTCGGTTGCCTGCACCTCGACCTCGGCGTTGTCCGGCCCACCCGGTACGTGCGGGACGCTGAAGGACTCGCACAGCGTCGCGATCCCGTCCTGGGTGACCTTGATGTCGCGGACACCGATGAACCGTGGCCGATCGCCGATCACCGCGTGCGACTCGATCCGGTCGACGTACCAGCCCCTGGCGGCGAAGGGATTCTGGTCGTCGCTGACCCGCGTCCTGCGCTCGAGGACAAGGGCGACCGCGCGGTTCGCGTCGCGGAGCCGTCGAAGAACGGTTCGCGGGCCGCGCTGGAGCGCGTTGCCGACGTTCTCCAGCCGGGTGGTCAGGTGCGGCGAAGTGTCGCCGACGCCGAGCCCGGCCAGGAAGACCTTCTCCAGGTCGGGCGGAAGGGTCCGCGCGGCGTCGAACAGATGGGCGCTGATCAGGCCACGGCCGAGCACCTCGTTGGGCTCGTTGTCGCCGAAGATCAGCGCGGACAGGAGGGGCCCGAGACGATCAACCACATCCGGGGCGTGCAAGCCGCGGCCGCGATGCAGGTTGTCCAGTTCTTTGGTGAGCAGATCGACCCGGGCGGTCACGCCCGGAACTCCGTGCTGACGCGAATCGGGATCGGTGAGTGGGGCGAAAGTTCCCTACTCACCACCGAGGAGGTGGGCACCATGATCTGGCACTGCTTCGGCTCCGCCGGCTTCTGGACTGGACTCATGTTCTGGTTCGCCCCGCAAATCAACTGCTGATCGCACGCCATGGATCGTGTCGGCCGGCTCTCCACCGGCCGGTGCGATCCCCCAGGGTCAACCAAACCGTGACCCTCAGTAGATGTCAATCCCAGGAATCGTCCCAGCCGCACCAGGCCCGCCGGGGCGATGTCACCCAGGGCACCGGCGTGCCGGTGCCGGATCGAAAGGACAGGAACGATGGCGGAGAACGAGGTCTACTATTGCGGGCACTGCCGGCGTCAGCAGCGCCCCGCGCAGGGGATCGCCTGTATCGCGTGCAGCGACCGCTGTCGCACGGTTTCCTGGTACACGGACCGGGAGTCGGAGTCCGACGCGCAGCGGAAATTCAAACACATGAATCCGGGCCGGGCGTAGATGGCCGCGGCGAGTCCGGTCGTCGGAATCGACCTCGGGACCACTTTTTCGGCGATCGCGGTTGTCACGCAAACCGGAAGGCCGGAACTTCTGCCGAACCGTGAAGGTGAGCGGATCACTCCCTCGGTGGCATTCTTCGAGGCCGACACGTCCGTTCTCGTCGGATCGCTCGCGAAACGCTCGGCGGTTACCGCACCGCTCGACGTCGTGCAATTCGTGAAGCGCCAGATGGGAAACCGGGACTGGAAGTTCGAAACGTCGGCCGGCGAACAGTACACAGCCGAGGAGGTGTCGGCCCTCATCCTGCGCAAGCTGAAGGAGGACGCCGAGCTGGCTCTCGGTACGGGTCGGGTGGCAGACGCGGTCATCACCGTACCGGCGTACTTCGACGACGCGCGCCGGCGCGCCACCAGGGACGCGGGCAGGATCGCGGGGCTCAACGTGCTGCGAGTGCTGAACGAGCCCACCGCGGCCGCGCTCGCCTACGGCCTCGTCAACGGCGGCGATTCGACGGTGCTGGTGTTCGACCTCGGTGGCGGCACCTTCGACGTCACGGTGCTGCGCATCTCGGGCGGCGTCTTCGACGTGATCGGGACGGACGGATTGCACGAGCTAGGCGGCTTCGAGTGGGACAACCGGCTGATGGAGTGGCTGAACGACCGGTTCCGCGCGGCCGGCGGACCGGACCTGACCGAGACCTTCGAGTCCGAGGCGGATCTGAGAGACCGAGCCGAACTGGCCAAGCACGCGTTGAGCCAGGACCTGGTCACCCGGGTCGTGCTGAGCGGCGGAGGAGTCACCGAGACGATCGTCGTGACGCGGGAGATCTTCGAAAGCATCACCGGCGATCTGCTCAACCAGGCCAGGGATCTGACGATTTCACTGGTGGAGGAGCTCGGCCTCGAGTTCGGCGGCATCGACGAAGTACTGCTGACCGGCGGGTCGACTCGCATGCCCATGGTGTCGCGGATGCTGGCGGACATCGCAGGAAAGGATCCGCGGCAGGTCGCCAACCCGGACGAGCTGGTCGCCCTAGGGGCCGCGATCCAGGCGAACCTGCTGGAGTCAGGGGGGCCGACCCTCGTCGTGCCGCCGCCGCGGATCTGCGACGTCACCTCACAGGGTCTGGGCGTGATCGCGCTGAACCAGTTCCGGGTGCCGCGCAACAACATCGTGTTGGCCCGCAACAGCAAGATCCCGGGCTCCGGGTCCGAGATCTTCGGTACCGCGGACGACGGGCAGACAACGATCCGGGTGCATGTCACCCAGGGGGACGACGAGGATCCGGAGTACGTCCGGCTGGTGACCAGGGGGCGCTACCCGGACGGTGGCCAGCCGCTCACGATTCCGCCGTACCCCGCCGGGGCGCCGATCGAGGTGATCTTCCACTACGACATCGATCAGACGATCCAGGTCGAGGTCGTCGACCTGACGACGGGGACGTCGTTGGGCACCTTCGAGGTGGATCGGGTGGCCAACCTCACCGACGAAGAGCTCGCCGCGGCGATCAGGAAGAACAAACAAGTGGGGGTGAAGTGAGACATGTCCGACACACTCGAACTGGTCGACTACTACGGTCTGCTGGCGATTGCCGAGACGGCCGATGCTGACGCGGTCAAACGCGCCGTCCGCGAACAACGGCGTACCTGGAACAAGCGCGCCGCACAGTCCGATCCGGTGAAACGGGCGCAGGCTGAACGGCGCGTGCGTGACCTGGCGGAGGCGGAGCGGGTGCTGCTCGACCCGGTGAAGCGGCAGCGCTTCGACCAGGAGATCAGGACCGCGCGCCCGCACTCCGTCGATCCTGCCCGCCCGGATGACGAACACCGCGACTGGATCGGCGCGGCGCGGCGTTACTTCGAGCAGAACAACGCCCACTCGGCGTACTACGCCGCCCGGGAAGCCATCCTGGTGAACGGCGCGGATCACGAGGCGTGGTCCATCCGGGCGAACTCGTCGTTCCTGATGGGGAAGTACGGCGACGCCGAGTTCGAGTTCAACGAAGCGATCCGGCTGCAGCCGAACAACGCCGTGTACCACTTCGACCTCGCCGAGGCCTATGCCGCGCGGGGTCAGCTGGATCCGGCTCTGGGCGAGTACGAGATCGCGCTGCGGCTCGATCCCGGAAACCCGTTGTACCGCACGGCGATCGCGAACATCTTCATCCACAAGGGTGCGCCCGAGAAGGCCCTGGAGCTGATGGAGCTGGTGGTCGCGGAACACGCGGACGTGGAGTTCTTCCAGTACTACCTGGCGCTGGCGTTGCACGATGTCAACCTGACGAAGTGGTCGCGGACCGGGAGCGGGACCTACGTCGTCACCTCGCCGGCCCAGATCGAGGTCACGAAGACGATGTCCGGACGGGCGCTGAAACTGAAGTACGACGATGCGGCGCTGCGTGCCTCGCTGACCGAGAACCTGCAGCTCGCGGCCCGGGCCGAAGAGGTCAAGTACTTCCACTCCAACCTCGGTGGCTGGGGCGTGGCGGTGATCATCGGACTGTTCATGATCGGGTACCACGGCCTCGGGATCCTGATCGTCGCGGGTCTGGTCACGCTGTACGTCGTTCTGCACCGGATGCCGGTGTGGAAGCACAACGCGAAGCAGCTCGGCATCGCCCACCATGGAATCTGAAGTGCTGGAACCCTCGCTGGCGGAGGTACTCGAAGAGCTCTCGGGCCTGCGGGACCTCTTCCGGCGAAGGCTCCTGGAGGACGCGACGAAGAGCCGTCTCGTCGACGAGCTGCACGATCAGCTGGCGGCGGCCCGTGGCGGCCTCGGCGAGCAGCTACTGAGCCCTGTGTTCCGTGAGCTCTTGCTGCTCGTCGACCGGATCCGCTCACTCGTGCCGCGGACCGGCGACCTGCAGCTGGAGAGCATCGTCGACGAGCTCTTGGAGATCCTCCGACGCGAAGGTGTGCGCCCCGTCTGCGACGTGGCCGCCTTCGATCCGCGCCTCCACGAGGCTGTCCGCACCGAGCCGGCGAACGGCCGACCCGACGGAACCATCCTCACCGTCCTCAGACCCGGCTACTTCTTGGGCACACAACTCCTCCGCCCATCCCAGGTAGTCGTCACATCAACCCGCGCGGAGTCCGCCGCACCGGAGAAGAAGCACGTCCGCGAGGTCACTGATGTCGACGACGAGGTGGATGGGCGATGCGGGCAGGTCAAGTGAGTGGCAGGCGATGGTGATGTTCGCGCGCTGCCTCGATGTCCAGGCCGGCTGCGGGGCCTCCGCCGGGGCGAGTTCCCTCCTGGGGGAACGGTCCGGTTGGCAGTTGTGGCTCCTGGACGGAGCCACCTCCGAGTCGGCCGGGCGGCGTGAACACGATGGTCGCGGGTTCGACCCATCTGCTGGGCTGGGGCTCCGAATCGATGACGGGAGCAAGGAGCCGGGGTGGGGCCTTCCTGAGTGAGCCGAGCGTGCCGACGTCGCGACCAGCTCTTCCCCGGGTCGTCGGCCGGGGGCCACCTGTTGGGTTCCGGCTTCAGAGCGTCGGTTCGGATGGTGATGCGCAGCTCTGTTGCCGATCCGGGCCGGGGAAAGCCTGAGCGACGCCTTCGCGATCATCACGGGTCGGGCTGGAATCTCTTGTTGGGAGGGAAGATGTTCGACGCGCTGTTCAGGGGACCTCGGTCAACTTCTGAACTCCGTGCGGGTCTTGATCGCCTGCTGCAAGAGTGCCCTGACGCCTTCGAGTTGGCGCTCTGTGCTTGCTGCTTTGTCGGTGTCGCCGGCGGCGCGTGCATCTTGCAGGTCGGCTATCAGTTTGTGGACGCGGTCCTGGAGATCTCGGACGAGTTGCTCGGCGGCGCGTCTCACCATCGGTGACGGGGCCCCGCCTGCTGCGGGAGTCGGATCGGACGCCGGCGAGTCAGGCGCCTGGGTCGAGAGGCGCGAGATGTGCCGGGACGCGGCGTTCGCGGCGAAGCGGAACTGGTCGGCGGTGTCGGTGCCGCGACGGTCCGGTGCGGGAAAGCCCTTGGTTGTCAGGCGTTGTCGCAGCTCGGGGTAGATGTCGGAGAAGGTGAGCCAATCGGCCTTGCCGGGGATGCCGGTTCTGATCAGGTCGCGCAGTTCGGCGGTGAAGGTCGTGCAGGCGGCATGCTGCTCGTGAGCAGGTGGAACATGAGCGGCGCGGTTGCTCCTCGAGGCGGTCAGGATGTACGAGCCGCGGATGTCCGCGAGATCCGCGAGCGCCTGATCGCCGGTTCCCGAGAGTGCCTCGATGGCTCGGCCGGAGAAGCAGCAATCCAGGATGCCGATGCGTACTCGGGCAGGAGAGCTGAGGAACGCGTGCCGGATGGTCTCCCACCGTAGGCCGCTGATACCTGGATGATCCGGATGCGTCGAACTCAGAGCCAAGCAGAGCTCCGCGCGCTCGGTCACGACGCCGTGGCCCACGAAGTACAGGAGGAGAACGCCGGTTGTCTCCCTGGCGAGCTCGGTCAAGCGAATGCCGAGCTCGGAAACCGACCCTGGGTTGGAGATGACGATGACACTGTCCAGCGGCCATCCGCACAAGTCCGGATCCGAGAGCAGCGCCTGCATCGCCGCGACACTGTTGTCTGCTGCTCGTACTGGAGTGAACCCGCTGTGGGCGTAGTCGGAAACACCGACCAGTACTGCGCGAGAGGTGCCGTACGACGATGGGCTAGTTGCCATGAACGGAGTCGAGGATGTCGTGAAGGAGTGGCCGCACGTCCTCAACGGTCTTGATGTCCAGCGTGACGGACCGGCCGCCCGACTCGACCGTGAGCTTCGCGCTCGTCCGGCGCGTCTTCAGCCAGGTGATCAGCGCTGTGGCGAGCGCCGTACCGGCTCCGCCGGCGCCGCAGGCGACGGTCAGCAACTCAGGCAGCGAACCGAGTTCGGTTTCACCGATGGGTGCGTCGACGGTCCGGATGTGCCCTCGCAACTCGTCCTCAGCGCTCAGCCAGTCGCGCGAGGCACCAAGGTCGTCGTCGCTTCCGCCGGCGATCCGGATGTCAACGTCCACGTCAGTCCTCCTGTCACGGGCAACGGATCGCCCTACTGCGGCATTGTCTCAGTTTGCGCATACCTGACTTGACCGGCCGGTGTGTCTCGATGGTGTTGCTGTTCTCGGGCGGAGCGATGTCGGAGTTTTGGCTGGGTCGAATGAGTTGGTGAGGTGGTGGGGTGGGGCTAGCGTCGGGCGGTGTTGCGTAGGGCAACGAAATGTGACGTGAGGGAGATTCGGTATGAGAGCGATCGGGCGAGTGCTCGTGATGGGGGCGGCTGCGGCCGGGTTGGTTGTCGGGGGTGCGACGGCGGCGCGGGCGCAGACGGAGGCTGAGCACACGACTACCTGTGCGACCCAGGATGCGTGTATCAAGCTGATGAACATCACGCGGCACAACGGGTACCAGGTGTCGGATGTCTGGTACCGGGATCCGGACACGACCTGTGCGCCGGAGTGGGACTGTGCGTACGGGTGGCAGTTCCAGTGGTGGGACTGAGCTGATCTGAGCTGAGCCGATCTGGCGGGCGGCATCCCCTCTCGGAGGTGGGATGCCGCCCGCGGTCGTGTCTGGGGGTCTTTCTGACCCACCGATCCGGTTTGATGGGTGTCACTTGGGTAGTTACCTTCAGTAGTGGAATGTCGGCGGTGTGTACGGAACCGTCTGGTGGCTCTTTGCGTCGGAGGGGTTCGTTGAGTCCAGCGCAGGTGGAGGTGTGCGGCGGTGTTGTTCCGGGTGCTGGGGCCTGTGGAGATCGATGGCACCGATGCGGTCAGCTATATCCGGGCGGACAAGCCCCGGGCGCTGCTTGCCCTGCTGTTGGTGAAGGCGAACAGTTGGGTCGGCGTCGGCGAGATCGTCGACACGGTCTGGTCCGGTAGGACGCCCCCGGTCTCGGCTGAGCGCAATATCGGTACGTACATCTGGCAGCTGCGCAGGACCCTCCCGCCGCTCGGTGTGGACGGGCAGCGGATCGAGAGCCGTTCCAAGGCGTACCGGATCCGCGTGGAGGCCGGTGAGCTCGACTCGGATCGCATGCAGACGTTGCTGACCGCAGGTGGGGACGCCCTGGCGGCGGGAGATGCTCCGACGGCGTTGAGGCACCTGGAGACGGCGCAGTCGCTCTGGAGGGGTACGCCGTACGAAGGGCTCGTCACCGACCAGCATCAGCCGGAGGTGACGCGGCTGACTGAGCTGCGCTGGTCGGTGCGTGAGCGGCTGGCCGACGCGTTGATCGGTACGTCGCGATTCGCGGACGCCGTGGCGTTGTGCAAGAGCCTGACGACCGAGGACCCGCTGCGGGAGACGAACTGGGCGCGGCTGGTGGTCGCGTACCGGGACGCGGGACGCCGGGCCGATGCGCTCGCGGCGTACCAGAAGGCCCGGGCCGCGCTGGTGGACGTGCTGGGCACTGAGCCGGGCCAGGAGCTCCGGAAACTGCAGCAGGAGCTGCTCACCGACGTGCCGGAGCCGCCCAAGGAGCCTAAGGAGCCGACCGGGCCGGATGCGTACGTGCGGACCGTGCTGGAGGCTGCTGGCGCGCTGGACGGGGAACACGCCGCAGCCGCGCGCCACTGGTTCACCACGCGGCACGTGGAGTTCACCAGCGCCGTCCGCAAGCTGTTGGCCGAGAAGGACGTGGCCAACGCGTGGCTGTTGACCAGTGCGCTGCACCAGTTCGTGGAGACCGGTGGCGACGTACCGGACTGGGCCCCTCTGGTGTCGGAGGTCGCGGCGGCGGCACGGGCCGGCAAGGACTGGTACGGCGAGCTCATCACGCGCAACATCCTCGGGAGCGCGCTGACCCGGTCAGGGCGGCTCACCGCGGCGCGGGCCGAGTTCACGGCCGCTCTGGGGATCGCCTCGGTGCACGACGACCGGGACGCCGAGGGGACCGTGCTGGTGAACCTCGCGATGGCCGAGGCGAGCGGTGGTGCCCGCCAGCAGGCTGCCGAGTACTTCCGCCGCGCACTGCGGCTGCTGCCGGAGGATCCGATCGCGGCAGAGGCCCGCCACGCCCTCGCGGAGCTGGGCGAACCCGAGGACCCGGCGCGCGCGACCGTCGCCTCGTGACGACCGCTTCCGGACGTCTCGTGGCCGGATGTATCGCCGCTGTACCGCAGCTGGACAATCGAAAGGCACGTTAGCCTCATGACTCGCCTCGCCCGTGCGATCCGCCGCCCCGTCGCGTGGTGGACGATCGCGGCCTTGGTCCTCGGGACGTTCATCGGGTACTCGGCCCTCGGCCGCGGCGCCCCGGCGGTCGCGTTCCAGCAGGCCGGGCATTGGGTCTACAACGCCACCCTCGGCGCGGTCTTCCGGGTCGACGGCGGCGGCAAGAACGTCGACGCCGAGCTTCGCGGCGTCCACGCCGAGGCCGGCAGCCAGGTCGTCCAGGGCGCCACCAACGGGTACGTCGTCCGCTCCGACGGCGTGATCGTGTTCGGCAAGTCGAACCTGACCGTGAAGAACTCGGTCCGGATCGGTATCCCCGAGGAACCGATCGGTATCGAGGCCCAGAGCGGCCCGTACCTGGTCTACCGGCAGCACGGCCAGATCGTCCGGCTCGGTGACCAGTTGCAGACGGTCACCGTGGGCAGTGTGGTGTCCAGTGCGATCGCAACCGCCGACGGTGCGCTGTGGCTGCGCGACGCGGACCACTTCTGCAAGCTGGCACCTGCGGCGACAACGTTGGCGTGTGAGCTGCCTGCCCAGGGCAAGGACGCTGGTGCGCTGCTGAGCCTGGCCGGCAAGCCTGCGTTCGCCAACCTGAGCAAACGCACCCTGACTCCGCTGACCGGTGACAAGGCCGGCCATGCGGTGGCGTTGGACGTTTCCGGCGCTCTGCCGACCGCCTCTGTCGTGGCGCAGGCTGACGTGAACGGCCGCATCCCGATCCTGGCCGGCCAGCGGCTGCTGCTGGTCGACGCAACCGGTGCCAAGGCGGCCGAGAGCATCAACCTGCCGCCGGGACGGTACGACGCTGTCGCCACGGCCGGGGCCTCCGTCGCAGTACTGGATACCGACAAGCGCGTCGTACGGACGTTCGCGCCGGACGGCAAGCCGCTGCACACACACGACCTCGGAAAGAAGAAGGGCGACCGCAAGGGCGGCCCGCGGGTCACGGCCGGGCAGGACGGCCGGCTGTACATCGACGACGAGACCGGCCAGGTGGTGACCGTGGTCGACGGTGACGGCTCGGTCAGCGAGGTGGACGTGGACGGCGGCGACAAGCCGGTGTCCCCGTCCGCCACCAAGCCGACTCCGAACCCGACCACACCGACCCCGAGCAGTACGCCGACGTCGACCCCGTCGACCCCAACGCCGACGCACCGGCCGATCCTGCCGCCGGTCCAGGTGACGATCGGCAAGCCGCACGCGACCGAGACCGTGCTGCCGCCGCACCCGACCGAGCACAGGCCGAAGAAGACCGAGACGACCCGGCCGACGCCGCCGCCGACCACCAAGCCGACGAAGCCGACAGCCAAGCCGACCCGGAAGCCTGTGCCGCCTCCGGCCGCGCCTGGTGCGCCTGGCTCGGTGACGGCCAAGCCTGGCAGCGGTAAGGCGACAGTGACGTGGACGGCCGCCCGCGCGAACGGTGCTGCGATCTCCAGCTACAAGGTGAGCTTCCGGGTCGCACCGGGCACCTACGTCGTCGGTCTGCCGGCGTCTGGCACGGCCACCGTCTCCGGCAGCGCCCGGAGCCACACCTTCAGTCAACTGCTGAACGGCGGCGGCTACATCTTCACTGTGCAGGCGATCAACAGCGTTGGGTCCGGGCCGGCCGTGGACTCCAAGGTGATCTCGATCAACGGCAAGGCTGATCCGCCAGGGCCGCCGACCAAGGTCACGGCGGCCGCCAAGCCGGACGGATCGGTGACGGTCTCCTGGACGTCGCCGAACGCGTCGGACTACACGATGACGGGCTACACGGTGATCGGCTCGGACGGTACGAAGACCCAGGTGCCGACCTACACCACCACGACGACGCTCAATCCGGCCAAGGGCAAGGGCGTCAGCTACCAGGTGACAGCCACGAACAACGCGGGTACGTCGGTGCGCTCCGCCGCCAGCCGTACGGTCTACCCGTACGGTCCGGCTGCTGCACCCAAGGTGACTGCCACCCCGGGCAAGGGCTCGCTCACGGTGACCTGGACCGCGCCGAACCTCAACGGCGGTCAACTGGTGCACTACGTGGTCTCAGTGACCGGCCAGGCGGACAGGACCGTTACGACGACCAGCACGCGCTACACCGGTCTGTCTGCGGTCGCGGTGACGGTCTCGGTCAAGGCGATCACCCGCGAACGCAACAACAGCAGCAGTGCAACAGCAACTGGTACGGCGGGATCCACGACGGCGACCCCGGCGGCGGGTGCTCCCGCGCTGCCTCCGGCCAGTGCGCCGGCCGGGGCCGTACGACGTACCGCGCGGCGACGGAAGGACAGGTAAGTGGGTATGCGGGACGCGGGCGGAAGCATGGAGCCACAGCAGGCGTACGAGTTGATCGCGGCCAACGTGCAGCGGGTGATCCGCGGTAAGCCGCAGGTCGTACGGCTGGCGGTTGCGACCCTGTTCGCCGGCGGGCACCTGCTGATCCAGGACTTGCCCGGACTCGGCAAGACCAGCCTGGCCCGGAGCCTTGCACGCAGCATCGGCGGTCGCTGGAGCCGGATCCAGTTCACGCCCGACCTGCTGCCCGGTGACATCACCGGCGTGGTCGTGTACGACCAGGGCCAGGGCCGGTTCGTGTTCCACCCGGGCGGCGTGTTCGCGAACGTCGTGCTCGCCGACGAGGTGAACCGCGGTACGCCGAAGACCCAGTCCGCGCTGCTCGAGGTGATGGCCGAGCGACAGGTCACCGTCGACGCGGAGACCCATCGGGTGCCGGACCCGTTCATGGTCCTGGCCACGCAGAACCCGATCGAGATGGAGGGCACCTACCAGTTGCCCGAGGCGCAGCTGGACCGGTTCCTGCTGCGGATCGAGATCGGGTACCCGGACCACGACGCCGAGGTCGAGGTGGTCGCGCTGGACGGCGCCGGGCCGACCCCCGACGACCTGGAGCCGGTGATCGACCCGGAGACCCTGCGGGGTGTCGTAGCCGCGGTGAAGTCGGTGTACGTCGACGAGGCGGTGATGGCGTACGCCGTCCGGCTCGCTGCGGCCACCCGTCTGCACAGTGCGGTCCGGTACGGCGCCAGCCCGCGCGGCAGCATCGCCCTGGTTCGGGCGGCCCGGGCCATTGCTGCGACGGACGGCCGGTCGTTCGTGACGCCGGACGACGTCAAGAACATCGCCCACCCGGTTCTTGCGCACCGGTTGGTGCTCACCGCGGACGCCACGCTGGCTCGGCGTACTGCGGAGAGCGTGGTGGACGACGTACTCGAAGACACCCCGGCTCCCGGTAACCCCGTACGACGTGATCTCAAGCGGTCTCTTGGCGTTGTGTCATGACGACGCGGCTCACCCTGCGAGCCTGGGGAGTACTGGGTGGGTCGATCGCTCTGCTGCTGGCGGGACAGCTGCTCGGCTACCCGATGCTGCAGGTGCTGGCCGGAGCAGGCCTCGCCGCAGTCCTTGTGAGCGTGTTGACCGTCGTACGGCGTCCGAAGGTCACCGTGGAGCGTGTGTTGTACCCGGACCGCGTCGAATGTGGTCAGCCTGCGTTGGCGCGGCTGGTCGTGCGTAACGAGGCCAGCCGTCGACAGCCGACGTTTGTAGCGGCTGACACGGCCGGCCCGCACCAGTCCGAGATAGCCGTCGCGGCCCTGGCACCCAACGGTGCTGCCACGTACCACTACGAGCTGCCGACCTCTCGTAGAGGTCCTCTAGCGGTTGGGCCGTTGATGCTCAGGCGATCCGACCCTTTCGGCCTCGTGTCCTGTCGGGTATCGATCGGTAGTGCTGCAACGCTTCTCGTGCACCCGAAGCGGTACGCCGCACGTACAGCGGCCGGCATCCGGCAACGGCACCACTTCGAAGGGCCTGTGTCCGCGGGCCCCCTGCGCGGGTCGATCGACCTGCGTCGGCTACGTGAATACGTGCCGGGTGATGAGGTCAGACACGTGCACTGGAAGGCGTCCGCGCGCGCAGGGCGGCTGATGGTGCGTGAGTACGTCGACCCGGATCAGCCGCGGCTGCAGGTGCTGCTGGACACGCGTACGTCGGTGTTGACCGCTGACCAGTTCGACACCGCCGTCTCCGTCGCGGCCTCGATCCTGGTGGTTGCTGCGCAGTCCGGGCAGCGGCTACGGCTCACCACGCCGTGCGGTACGGACCACGACGTACAGTCCGTGAGCGATCTGCTCGACGAGCTGGCGAGGATCGAGCAGTCGACGACCACGACCAACCTGCTGGAGTCGTTGCCCGCCATACGTGACGGCGGCGCGCTGGTCGTACTCACGGGAGACGCAGGTGACCTGTCGACCGTACGCACGAGCTACTCGCCTGTCGTGTACGTCGACGTGACGCACGAGGAGGCGGCGCTGCACACGACGGCCGGCGTGCATGTCATCCACGCGGACAACGCGCAGAACGCGGTCGACGCCTGGAACGTCGTACCGACATGAGTCGACGGCTACCGATCCTCGGAGTACTCGCTGCCGCCGTCGTAGCGGGCCTGTTGTTCGCACCGCTCTTCGGTACGGCGGCTGTGCTCTGGCCGATGCTGGCCGTCGCAGTTGTCGCTTACCTGGTTGAGGAATCGATCCTGCACCGGCCAGGGCTCGCTCGTTGGCGTGTACCGTTCACGCTGGTCGGTGGCGTTGTCGCGTTGCTGGCGGTCATTCCTGGTGCTGCACAGCGCCCGGTGTCGTTGTGGGAGGCGGTGACCTCTGGCTGGCGCCGTACGCTCGAGTCGACGTGGCCGGCCAGTCCTGTGCCTGATCTGGTCGCGTTCGTACCAGTACTCGTTCTTCTTGCGTGTCTGATCGGTGCGCGGGTGCTGCAACGCTCACGGCTGTTGGCTTTGCTGCCTGCGGTCGTAGTGGCTGGGTTGTCGCAGGCCTATGTCACCGTGACCGGTGTCGACGCAGTGCTTGCAGGGCTGGCGCTCACAGCCTGCTGCGTGCTCGTTATGGCGCAGTGGGGGTCCTGGGCCCGGCTGGTCGCAGCACTCGCTGCCATGGCCGTAGCTGCCAGCACGCTTGGCGTGGCGTTGCCGACGTCCAGTGCGGTGCACCTGCCGAAGCCGAGCCCTCCTGATTCTCCGACGGTGTTGAGCAACCCCCTGACCGAGATTGCCGCGCGACTGCACTCACCGGACACCGTGGTGTTCACAGCACGCGCCAGCGGCCCGGTGGACCGTTGGCCGGTCATTGCGCTCGACTCGTTCGACGGGGTGACCTGGACCGCCGCTCCGAAGTTTCAGCGGCTCGGACGCGAGCTCCCGCTCGATTCGCACGTGACAGTCCCGGTACGGCGGCAGTCCGCGGACGTAGCGCTGGCGGACTGGTCCCTGCCGTGGCTGCCGAGTCAGAGCCGCACGCTGTCCGTGGTGGACGACAAACCGCTCCTGGTGGACCCGGCGTCGGGTGCGTTGCTGGCGGACCAGGCACGGCCCTCGCAGTACCGCGTCAACTGGGCTGAGCCGACCGTCGACGTCGACGAACTGGCATCGGCCGGCGTCGACCCGGACCTGCGCAGCGGCGACGACCTCGGCGAGGTGCCGACGGGTATCGACGAACTGGCCCGCGGCATCGGCGGTGAGGTCCGGCCGTCGTTCGAGCTCGCACTGGTCCTCGAGAAGTACCTGCGGACGAACTACAAGCTCGCGACCGGTGAGAACCTCCCGACCGGCCACGGGTACGCCCAGCTCAACTACTTCCTCCTGCACAGCAAGCGCGGTACGTCGGAACAGTTCGCGGCGGCGTACGTCGTGATGGCCCGCCTGCTCGGGCTGCCCGCGCGCCTGGTGGTCGGGTTCAAACAGCCGGACACACCGAGCCCGGACGGTACGTACGTGATCCGCAACCGCGACGTACTGGCCTGGCCAGAGGTTGCAGTCACCGGTGTCGGCTGGGTGCCTCTCGACCCGACAGGTACGGCGACGTCCACGACCAGCAAGGGCGGCCTGGCCGGTGCGGCGGAGACCGTGCGCAAGAACCTGCCGTCCACCAAGGAGATCGAACGCGAGCACCAGTCCGAGCCGAACCTCCCCGCTCCGAAGGCCCAGTCCACGCACCACTTCCCGGGCTGGGCAGCGTTGCTGATCGCGGGAGGCGTGCTGGTCGTCGTACTGCTGCTGTGGCTCCTCGGCGTCCCGCTGGCCAAGGCTGTACGTCGTCGGCGCCGACGGCGGCACGGGACGCTGGGGGCGTGGGCCGAAGCGCGCGACCTGTTGCGGGATCACGGCATCCGGGTGACGCCGGCCGCGACCGCACGGGACCTGGCGCGGGACTCGGACGGGGCAGTGTCGCAGGCGATGACCTTGCTGGCCGGGTGTCTGGACCGGGCGCTGTGGTCCGGGCAGGACTCCGACCCGGACCGGGAGTTCGCGTGGTCCGCCGTACGGAAGGCCCGTCGTGGGCTGGCCGAGGGGCGGCTGTCGCAGCGGATCCGGACGACGCTCAGCGCGCGCAGCCTGATCGGCTGATCAGCGTCCCTCACACCGGGCGTCGCGGATCGGGCGGGACTGGGACTGGGCCGGGTTGAGCCCGTCCGTTGCCTGGATCGCGAAGCAGTACTGCACTCCCGGCACCACGGCGACCCGGTACTTGGTCTGCTTGTAGACGAGTTTCGTGGTGGCCTTCTGGCCTGCCTGGGCGACGACGACCGCGTAGTTCACGTCTGGCGGTCCGCTCCAGCTGAGCTCGACGTACGTGCTGTGGTCCACGGGCGGGTTCAGTGTGATGACCAGTGCTGGTGTGGACGACTGCGTCGGCGTGGGTGCGCTGATCGGCGGCTGGTCGGTCTGATCCTTGCGGTTGGCCAGGGCGAAGCCCGTGATGAGCGCCGCGGCGAGTACTACGCCACCGGCAACCAGCAGGCGCTTCGACCGTTGCTTCGGCGGGGCGGGCTGCTGCGGTGGTGGCGTCTGCTCCTGGTGAACCGGTGCAGGCGTTGGAGGTGCCAGGACGGGCTGTGGCGCCGGTTGCGGCTGTGGTTGTGGCTGGGGTTGTGGATTCGGATTGGTTGCCGCAGGCCACGACGGGAGGTCCTTGCGTTTCAGAACGGTCGGCCGTGGCCGGATCGCGGCGGCAGGCTTCGGCACAGGAGCGGTTGCCGGAGCGACCGAACGGGCGGCAGGCATCGGCGTGGTGGACGCTGCGAGTACACCCAGAGCCGCGGCTACCTCGGCCGCGGACCCAGGACGTTTGGCCGGGTCCTTCTCGAGGAGCCGCGCGACCAGCTCGGCGAACGAGTCCGGCAGCACGTCGAGGCGCGTGGGTGGGTCGTTCAGCACCCGCAGGATGTGTTCGCCGGCAGTCTCGCCCATGCGCGCTGCGAGCGGTGGTTTGCCGCTGCCGGCGGCGTACAGCACTGCACCGAGCGCGTACAGGTCGGACGCTGCCGTCAGGGTGCCGTCGCGCAGGGTCTCCGGTGCGATGTACAGCTGGCTCGGTGAGTTCAGGGCGGCGTGGCCAGTGTGTTGGCCGAGCCCTAGCGTCAGAGCTGACAGCTGCGGTCGCCCGTCCTGCTGCAGCACCACGGCACCGGGTGTGAGGCCACCGTGGATCAGTCCGGCGGCGTGGATCGCGGCCAGTCCTTCTGCGAGCTGCTGACCCAGTACGGCGAGGTCCGCGGGAGAACGGAGCTGATCGCGCAACTGGTCCGCCAGCGTGCCTGTGTCAGCAGTGGTGATCAGGTACGGGTATCCGTCGGTCGTGCCCGGTTCCAGCACACGTGCCACCTGCGGGTGGTCAACGCCCTGCAGGGCCTTCGCCTGCTTGGCAAAGACGGCCGCAGTGCCCGCGTCGACCCGCACCGGGTACACCAGGGCGCTGACCGTCGTCCCTTGCCGTAGGCATCGGTACACCTGAGGGATACCGGACCGGACCAGCACCGCGTCCGTACAGCCTGGAACGGCCGGTCCTGTGTCTGTCACGTTGTCCATCTTCTCTTGTGAACAGGTCGTTCGCCGCGACACCGGCGGCTGCGGCCACACTCTGGCCACATGCTGCAAGCCCTCCGCCCCCGTCCGCCGAGGCTGTCACCGTGAGGCGCATGACCACGTTGATGTTCCCGATCGGCCACTGCCTCGGGACGTACTACGCCAGCGCCACGGACAGTCATGTCCAGCAGGTGCGGCTCGGTGGTGAGATCGTTGGGCTGACCGACGAGGAGTTCGCGGTCTGGTCGCTGGCACACGGTCTGGCCGACGACCGCGGACGCTGGGACCGGCGGCGGATCCTCGAGCTGCTGGCCGGCAGTGAGATCCCGGACCGCGTCGATCAGCTGCTGGCGAGAAACCTGCTCGCCGAGGTGGACCTGGACAGCCCGGCGGACTTCGCTGCACGGCACCGACTGTTGCCGCTGCACCTCGGCCTCGGGAACACCCCAGAGGTCACGGCGGTGTTCAGATCGGGTACGACGGAGGTCGCGCTCACGGGCATGACCCGTACGCTTTACGACCTCTGGCTGTCGGGTCACCTGTCTCCCAATCTCCTGGTTGCGTGCAAGGCCCACGACGCGGAGCTGACCGCCGTACTGACCTCACTGCACGCGCTACTGGCACCCAGTGCGGCGTGTCTCGACCTGGCGACGGAGGAGCAGCCGTGATCTTTCCTGTCGGCCATGGCGCCGGGCTGCGGTCCAGGGACGAGTACATAGTCCGCGTTGGTGGTTCGGAGGAGGTGCTGAGCGAGCCAGAGTTCGCTGTCTGGGTAGGCGCACACCAGTCGGACACCACGGGTGAGCAGCATGTGGACGAACTGCTGCGCCGGGGGCTCCTGGTACGGGTTGAGGACGTGACTGCGTTCGCACAGCGGTACAGGCTGCTGCCGTTGTTCATCGGGCTCGGCAACCGTCCGGATGACCCGCAGCAGTTCGCCATCGGTCTGCCGGGCCTGGAGCCGCTGGCAGTTGTTCCGGCGACGACGTACGAGCTGTGGCAGTGGGGCTGGGTAGCGCCGTCGCTGTGGGCGCAGTGCGAAGTACTGGGCACCATTGGCGAGCGCCCGCAGTTCGACGCCGTACTCGACGGGGTCTCCGCGTTGCTGGCGGACTTCGTCGCGGTTCTCGACCCGGTGTCATGAGACGGCCGCGGTCACGTCGTCCAGACGGAGTGTCCGCAGTTCGCTGACGGCCGGAATGCCGCCCAGCCGGCTCAGCCGCTGTGACTGCGCCTTGCGGACCCGGTCGAACAGCCGCCGGGCGTCGCGGGCGTTGCCGAAGTTGGCGGTCTGCGAGACGACCGCGAAGTGCCGGTGCAGGAGCGGCGCGGCTTCGTCGTCGAGGTCGTACTCCTGGGTGGCGACCATCCGCTGCACGATCAGCGTGAGCTCGTCGGGGGAGTAGTTCTCGAAGTCGATGGTCTTCGAGAACCTGGACGCCAGGCCGGGGTTGGCGTCCAGGAACCGCAGCATCTCGTCGCTGTAGCCGGCCACGATCACTGCGGCCTCGTCGCGGTAGTCCTCCATCAGCTTCACCAGGGTGTCGATCGCCTCCTGGCCGAAGCTGTCGTTCTCGGCGCCCGCCCGGGACAACGCGTACGCCTCGTCGATGAACAGCACGCCGCCGGTCGCCCCCTCGAACACCATGGTGGTCTTCTCGGCCGTATGGCCGAGGTACTGACCCACCAGGTCCCGCCGGGACACCTCGTTGAACTGGCCCTTCGGCAGTACGCCGAGTGCAGCGAGCAGCTTGCCGTAGATCCGGGCAACGGTGGTCTTTCCGGTCCCGGGAGCGCCGGCGAACACCAGGTGGTGGCTCAGGCTGCCGGTCGGCAGCCCTGCCCGCCGTCGCCACTCGTTGACCTGGATCTCGTCGATCAGGCTCCGTACTTCGTCCTTGACACTGGCCAGGCCGACCATTGCGTCCAGTTCCGCGAGCAAGGACTGCACGTCTGCGCCGGCAGGCTCGTCTGTGGTCACCCGCGACTGCTCAGCAGCTGTCACCGAGACCAGTGCGGGCTCGGCCAGCTCCAGTGCGGGCTCGGCCGTGTTCTCCCAGCGGCAGGACACCACCTCACCGCCGCAGCGCCTGCCGTACGCGATAGCCGGCCCGGACGCGTCGCGCACCACCGTGTGCCGCAGTACCGCTGTGGAGTCGGAAGCGATCAGGATGCCCGCTTCCGACGTGCCGGAGACCTCGCAGGTGTCGATGGTCGGGCGACCGTACTGGTACGCGTAGACGCCGCGGCGGCCGCAGTCGGTGATCTGGCAGTCGTGCAGTACGACGGTCGCGCCGAGCCGGACGATGACGCCGTCGGCGGACACTGCGGTCACCTTGGTGTGATCGACCTTCGCCGTACAGTCCTCCAGCACCAGACCGTGCTCGCCGCCGCTCACCTCGCAATGTGCGACCGCCACGTCGGCCGGACCAGTGACCTGGACGACCGGACCGAAGCCGGCCGACAGGACACACCGTTCGGCTCGTAGCGTCCCGCCGTCCAGCTGGATCGCCGGGGCGTCGCCTGCGCGGACCGTCACGTTCCGGAGCGTCAGCCGGCCGCCGGACGCACGCAGGACGGGTGCGGTAGTGCTCGTGGCGTCGATGACCACGTCGTCGGCCGCGGTCAGCGTCACCGAGCGGTCGGCCAGGTCGATGGTCTCCCGGTAGAGGCCAGGAGCGATCGAGATGACCGCGTCGTCGGGTGCGTCCAGTACGGCGGACCCGATGCTCGGGTACGCCCCGGGCCGGTCGGGCGACACCAGCAGCGTGCGGCTCATCGCGTACCCACCCAGCCGCGCTCGGAGGCCTTCAGCCCGGCCTGGAACCTGCTCTGCGCGCCGAGGCGGGCCATCATCTCGGACACCATCCGGCGTACGGTCCGGACCGAGACGCCGAGCTGTGCGGCGGCCGAGGCGTCGGTGCCGCCGTCGCTGAGCAGTGACAGCACCTCACGCTCGCGGACGGTCAGTCCGGACGCGTCGCCCAGTCCGGTCGGCTGGCGGAGCGGGGTGGCTGTGTGCCACACCCGTTCGAACAGCTCGGTCATCGCGCCGACAGCAGCGGCCAGCCGGAGGATGCTGACCGCTCCACGACCAGTGCGGTCGGCCGGCAGCGCGACGGTCGCAGAGTCGACGATCATCGCGCAGAGCGGGACCGTGGCCGCCGTACGGACCTGGGCGCCGTTACGGGTCAGTTGTTGCAGCCGGCGCGCCAGCATCGGGTCGGTGCGGGCAGCGTCCGGTACCAGGATGCGGTAGCGCACCGGCGGGGCCAGGACGCCCGTACCAAGCTCACGGAGGCCCGCGATCGGGTCGGCGAGGGCAGCTGTGGCCGGCGTACTCACCAGCACCTCACCTGAGGCCGACTTCAGCAGGCCCTCGATGGTGCGCTGTGCGGCGGCCGGGCTGCCTGCCCAGTCCAGGGCGCCGTTGCTGTCGCCGAGCGGCGCCGGGTGCCGGCGGGCGAACTCGCCGGCGATCTCGGCGGCGGCCACCCGGCTGCGTTCCAGGTCCCGGGTGACCCGGGCGAGGTCGGCCTCGCGTTCGGCGAGCAGGGCGGTCAGGCTGAGCCGCGGGTTGAGCGGCCGGACCGTGCGACTGGATCCGTCACCCGAGCCGTCCCGGGCCAGCAGGCCGAGAGCGGTCAGGTGCCGGATGACCTCGTGGGTGGACTCCTCGTCGAGGCCGAGCCGCTCGCCGAGTTCGGCGGCGGTCCAGGACGGCCGCTCGAGCACCGTCAAGTAGGTGCGCTCGGCGGTCGCGTCGACGCCCAGATGGGCGAGCCGCAGTCCGGTGGTGCGGACCTGCGGAGCGTTGGGCACGGCACGCGGGTAGCGGGCCGCACGGGGGTACGAAGCGCCTTCGACGGGCTCTGACTGGGACACGGGACACCTCGCTGGATTCGGTGAGTCGGACGGACTCGATGGCGAACACCAGAACCATCCCGAGCCGTCATCCAGCGGGGATCTTGCGGCTGTCCAGGCCCGATACAGCCGATACAGCGGCTGTCCAGCGGCCGCTGTATCAGGGCTGCGCGGCGAGAAACGCAGCCCTGTGCCGACCGGTGAGCGCTGTTGCCTCCGGCGCCACCGGAGCGTCCGCCGGAGCGAGCACCAGTGCGTGGTCGAGGTCGCTGGAGGTGCTGACTGCGACTGCTCCGGGCTGCTGCAGGGCGAGCTGCGGGGGTACGGCGTACATCCGGAAACGAGCCGGGCCGACGGTCAGTGCGTCCCACTCCTCGGTCAGCTGTTCGGGGCTGAGAGCGGCCAGGACCTGCGTCAGCTCGGACGGGCCCAGTGGTACAGCCCGGAAGTTCCGGCGGCGCAACCGCCTGGACAGCCGCCGGACCGTATTGGACAGCAGAAGCTCCAGCTCGGAGTCCCGTGGGCGATCCGCAGAGCGTAGCGCGGTCAGCGCGATCCAGGCCCGCCCGGGCCGCCGCAGCAGCTTCAGCCGTACGCCGGTGGTCTCGTCGAGCAGCTCCGCCGGGGTCAGCTCTGGCGGTACGTCGGTCTCCAGCAGCACCGTGAGCCCGTCGGACCGGACGATGGTGCCAGCCCCGTCCTCGAGCTCACCCCGTGCCCCGTCCCGCCCGTGGAACTGCGTACCGCGCACCACGTACGCGATAGCGAGGTACAGCCACTGGTAGGACCACAGCTCCCGCCGCCAGCTCGCCGTCACTCCGACGACAACGAGCCCGACCAGTGCGGCGACAACCGCAGCCACCCAGCCCCGGCCGATCGCGGCTGCGACCACACCGACCGCCAGCTGCCAGCTGACCACCTGACCCACCCGTACGCGCGGCCTCCCCCGGACCTCGGCCGGGGGAGCAGCAACCGGGGCAGGTGCTGCCGTAGCAGCCACAGGCGCCACGGGAGGTGGAGCAGCCGGCCGTACGGCGGGCTGTGCCGGCGCCACCGCCGGTACAGCCCGCGGCGGCGCCACCGTACTCGTGACCGCACCGGCGGCCGCGGGTGCAACTGCGGCCGCGACCTGCGGGGCTGATGTCGGCGTGGTCGTCATGTGAACAGCTCGTCGTCCAGAACCGGCCCAGCGGCGGTACGTCGACGTACCGGCGGGAGGGTGAACTGTTCCTGCGCGGTACGGCCCTGCAGGTCGGGCTGGACGCCTGTACGGCGCAGTGTCTCCTCCGAGCGCCGCTTGCGGTTGCCAGGGCGGCTCTCGTTCGACCCGCTACCACCACCGCCGCCTGACATCGGCGGTGCGATCGTCGGCATCGCCTTGGCAGCGGCCGTCGCCGCCGCGCGCGCCGTACCGCCGGCCAGCGCCGGCTCGGTCCCGGCCGCGATCCGCGCACCTGTCGAACCCAGGCTGCCAGGCTTCACCGAAGCCGCCGAGCTCGTCAGCGCCCCAAGCGATCCGGCCAGCGCCGCCGCGGGCATCCCGCCGGAGAGGTTGGTCCCGGCCGAGGTGATCGCGGAGACCGGTTCCGGCAATGTGGCCGGCGGCGTGGCCGTCCCGCCCGCCAGCGTCGGCAGGTCCGAGTGGATGAGCGTCCCGGGCAGGTTCTTGAAGTCCGGCAGCTTGGTCGTCGCCCCCGGCGTACTCCCGAGGCCGCCCGACTGCATCAGCCCGGTGATCGTCGTCAGCAGACCGACGCCTTTGTCCATCGTGTTGAACAGCTTCTCCGTCGCATCCAGCACCTCGGTCGCCGGTACGGCGGGAACCGGCGAGGCGGGTGTCGGTGCCGCGTCAGCGCCCGGCCCCTGCCAGCCCTGGGCCGGCGGCGGCACCGCGGTCGGAGCCTGCATGACCACGCCGACCGCCTCCATCATCCCGGCGCCGACCTGCTGCAGCCCGACCGCGACCTGCGCGGCGAACGGCCCGATGATCGGTACCGCGCTCAGCGAGACCGCGGTGTCGTAGCCGCTCTGCAGCGCCGGCATCACCGCCTGCGCCGCGTTCAGCGCCGTACCGCCGAGCCGGAGCGCCGCGGACATCGCGCCGGTGTAGGCCGCCCACTCGCCGAGCGAGGCGAGGCTGCCGATCACCTGCCCGTTGAACGCGACCTGCGACACGGACCCGACGCTGAGCGGCCACGTGGCGATGGCGGCGTTCGCGGCGCCGAGGTCGCCGTGCGTCGCGAGCAGCTGCTGACAGGCCGAGCCCCACATGTCGGCGCCCGCGTGCCAGGGCTCGGCGCGCTGCCCGTAGAGCATCGCGGCCATCGTGTTCAGTTCCATCCCGAAGTACGCACCCATCGCGGTCCCCAATCAGTCCGGGAGCTCGTCGGCCAGCGCCCGGTGCACGGTGGCGTTGGCCTGGTCGGCGGTCTCGAAACGGCTCGCGATCGAGAGCGCCGAGTCGATCAGTGAGGCGATGCCATTGGTCGCCTGCAGCGTGACGGTGCCGGTGTGCTCGACGCAGAACCGGACGTGGGCCTCCACGGTCGCGCTCTCCGGCATCGGACCGGCCAGCGGCGGTGTGGCCTGGACCGTGCCGGAAACCGGGGTGACCGTGGCCAGCGGTGCCAGCGCGGCGAACTGGCGCAACTCGTCGGGCACCACGGTCAGTGTGCCGATGTCCATATTTCCTCCTAGATTCATCAGGGGCCGATCGGGTACGTCGCTGCGGACGGGTCGAGCGCATGGCCCGCGGGCATCCGGCTGATCAGCTCGGCGGGCAGCCGCACCACGCGCGGCTGGGTGTAGCCGAGGACACCGAGTACGTCGCGATTCGACAGCTGGTACCGCCGTCCGAGATCGCTCACGAACGACAAGGCCCCCGACCCGGCCGGCTGCCCAGGTGACGCCATCGACTCGACGACGGCGCCGTGGCCGGGCGGTACGACAACCACGTCCGCCAGAGGCAGTCCGTTCTGGTCGCGTCCTGCTGTCGCCCCGGCGTCACCTGCTGACGGAAGCGACCCGGCCAGCGTGAACCGCGGCCGGAACTGCCCGTCGGAGAACACCGCACACACCGACACCCCGGATGAGTCCGGCCGCGCAAACGTCGGCCTGGTCGCCGGCAGCGCGGAGTCGGAGGTCGTCGTACCGACACCGCCGGACACTTGCGCCACCACAGCCGGATCCAGTGCTACGGCCTCTGGCACAGCACCTGGGTACGCCGCGCGTGTTGCCGGAGCCGTGCGCTGCACGTCGTACTGCAGCGAGGTGATAGCCACCAGTCGGTCTCGCTGCAGCAGGTAATACTGTCCCTGCCCGGTCGACGTCTGTACGACGTACAGCGTCCCGACGCGACCTGGTCGTAGTAGAGCGGACGGAGAGCCCGCACCAGGTACCGAGATCGGGCCGAGCGGTGGACCGGACGGAATGAGGTCAAGCCAGACGGACGGGACCTGCATCCAGGACTCGTCGTTCAGAGCGAGTGCTGCCGCGACGGTGGCCTGTTGCTGGATCAGGTGCCGGTAGCCGTGCCAAATCAGGTACCGGCGACCGCCCGGCCCGACAACGAGGAGGGAGTCCGCCGTTGGACCGCTCTGTTCGGTTCCGACGAGAAGAACGGACCGGACGATCGGGCTGCCCGAGGAATCGGTCGCCGGCTTGGCGCACATCGACCACCCGTCGTTGAGCAACCGTCCCTTGTCGGGGAGCGAGTCCGGCGCGTCGGCGATCCCTACCCGCTGTCCGCGCGGCACACCGAGCAAGGACTTGGCGGACACCATCAGGGGAGTGCTGTACTTGTTCGCCAGCAGCAACGCGGACACGTAGTTCGCCGCCGGATACAAGACCCCGTCGCGGTACACGTACCGCGTGCCGGTCTCCTTCTCCACGATCACGTGGTCACCGGACTTCCACGACGTCTTCCCACCTGGCGAGAGCTGCCCGTACACGCCGGAGCCGGCCAGCACCAGTACGGCGAGCCCGATCCCGACCAGCATGGCCACGATGCCGCGGCGGAACGGCGGGTACTCCGGGTCCGTCTCGCGCAGCAGCAACGCATGGGTCATCCGCTGCTTGACGAACTGGTGTGACTGCAGTTGGTCCCTCTTGGACGCCATCGGTCAACCACCCAGCCCACGGACGTAGGCGTACAGCCCGAGCACCCACAGCACGACCGGGACCACCAGCAGCACCAGTACGACCTCGGCCAGCTCGGCGTACCGGGCCAGGTACGCCCCTGGCCGGTGCCGGGCGTACCAGAGCCCCAGGAACGCAGCCACGACTGCGAACACCAACAGCAGGTACGGCGACTGCACCAGCAAGCAGCCGAGCCCGACGAGGCCCGCGACCACAAGGCTCAGCCGATGCGCCACCACAGGAAGCAGCCGCGAGCGCAGCAGGCAGATGCCGACGGCCAGCACCACCAGCACCCGGCCGGGGGTGGACGCCGACCCTGCGAGCACATACAGGCAGCAGGCGAGTCCAACAGCAAGACCGGAGAGTATGCCGGTGTACAGCGCAGCAGACCGCAGTACGGCGGCGTGCACCAAGCGTCGAGGTGGTTGTGGCGCGTCAGCCAGCAGATCCGCAGTACTGGTGGGAAGCACGGGCTTGGGCAGCCGGCCGATCCGCATCGCCAATGGAGCGGCTACCGGAATCAGCGCGACCGCCACCGCACCAACCACAGCTGCTGAGCGCGTAGAGTCCAGGGCCCCACCTAGCCAGCCTGCAACGAGCGCGAGCACGCCTGCGCTCACGGCAGCCACGAAAACCGCCGTATGGCGAGCGATCCCGACGTAGCCGAGCAGCCCGAACAGTAATAGTGCAGCGCCGCCCACGGTGAGCTGCGGCGCCCCGAACTCCGGCAACCGGATGAACAGCGCACCACCAGTCACCGCGAACACCAGCGAGATCGCACCGGTCGTCGCAGCGGCCGCCCCGTCACCGACAGCACGCGAGAGCAGGACCGCGATCGCCATCAGCACGACCGCGGACCCAAGTGCGAAGTACGCGCTGTGCATGAGGACCAGACACGTCAGCAACGCGGCAGCAGACGCGATCAATCCGCACCAGCGGCTCGCTCCAGGTGTCCACGCCCGTCCGCCGGACCGGGCGTCGGTGGCGATCGCGTCCACCAGGTCGTCGTACTCCAGCTCCGGCCAGTGCTGGTGGGCTGGGGCGAGGTGCAGGATCTCTCCGTCCCGGACGCCCTGACTGGACAGGTCCAGGTGCGTGTCCAGGGCTTCGCCGTCGGGCCGGCGCAGCACCCAACCGCCTTGTAGTGCGCCGAAGTCGGCGAGGTCGTCGCCGGCGTGCCGAAGGATCCCGGGCAGCACCTCGGCCACCGTCGACCGCTCCGGCAGTGCCAGGTCGATGCGGCGTTCGGGTGCGTCGATGGTGACCTTGACCAGTCCACGAATGCTCACGCCGGCCACCGTGACACGCGCCGAACGACCGGACCGGACGGCTGCAGCTTGTGGACAGTCCGCTAGTGGCCGTCACCTCCTGTACGTCGCGTCCGGCGCCTAGCGTCCTGGAACATGTCCACAGTCATCGTCAGCAGACCGCCGCGGCGCGAGGGCCCCGCGCTGCCGAGCGGCGACGTCACCCTCGACCCGCCGCCGGCCCTGCCGCGTCCGGCGGGCAAGCAGCTCTCGCAGTACGTGATGATGGTGCCGATGCTCGCCGGTGGCGGCGCGATGGCGTTGATGTACTCGACGCTCGGCGGTGGCGGCAAGATGAGCTACATCGTCGGCGGGCTGTTCGGCCTGTCGGCGCTGGGCATGGCCGCGGTCGCGTTCGCGGGCCAGGGCGCCCCGCGCCGGGAGATGGCGCGAGCACGACGCGGATACCTCAGACACCTGTCCCAGCAGCGCATCCGCGCTCGGCGGGCCGTCGTACAGCAACGTACTGCGTTGTCCTACCTGCATCCGGATCCGACGCAGTTGTGGACGTTGGTGGAGAGCTATCGGCTCTGGGAGCGTCGCCGGAACGACCCGGACTTCGCGATCGTCCGTGTCGGCACGGGAGCGCAGCCACTCGCCACACCGATCGCTCCGCCTGACACAGTCCCGCTGGAGGAGCTGGAGCCGCTGTCAGCCGGTGCACTGCGCCGTTTCATCACGACGCACTCGTCCGTGCCAGGCCTGCCGGTGGCGATGGCATTGCGCGGTTTCGCCCGCGTGTACGTCGACGGTGAGCCGGACCGTGCGCAGAGCTTGGCCCGCGCACTTGTGGCGCAGCTGGCCACGTTCCACTCACCGGACGACCTGCTGATCACGGCTGTTGTCGGGCCGGAGACCAGAGCGGACTGGGAGTGGCTGAAGTGGCTGCCGCATGCGCACCACCCGGACAAGTCCGATGCCTTGGGCCCCATTCGCCTGATCAGCAAGAGTGTTGCGGACCTGGAGTCCGTGCTGGGTGATCTGCTCGCGCAACGGCCCCGGTTCGACCCCGCAGCTACGAGCCGCGTCGACGGGCCGCACATCGTCGTACTGATCGACGGCGGGGACGTGCTCGGTTCTGACCATCTGATGACCGGCAACGGCGTGGAGGGCGTCAGTGTCATCGACCTGACCACCCAGCCGCCGAGGCTGCTCGACAGGTCCACTGTGCTGCTCGACGTCGCGGACGACGGCGCACTCACCAGTGTCACGACGGACGGCGAGTCTGACGTCGGCCTGGCGGACAGCTTCACCATCGAGGGCGCCGACGCTCTGGCGCGCCTGCTCGCGCCGCTCAGGCTGTCGGCGGGTGGAGACGGTGAGGAGAGCTTCGCTTCGGTGTTCGGCCTCACGGACCTCCTAGGTCTCGGAGACCCGTACAACTTCGACCCTGCACAGCACTGGGGACCCAGGCCGAACAGGGACCGGCTACGCGTCCGCTTTGGTGTCACGGCGGACAGTACGCCGGTAGAACTCGACCTGAAGGAGTCCGCACAGGACGGCATGGGCCCGCACGGCCTCCTGATCGGTGCGACCGGTTCGGGCAAGAGCGAGTTGCTGCGGACGCTGGTACTTGCCCTAGCGGCCACCCACTCGTCCGACAGCCTCAACTTCGCACTGGTGGACTTCAAGGGCGGTGCCACGTTCACCAAGCTGGACAGGCTTCCGCACACCAGTGCGGTGATCACCAACCTCAGTGAGGAGCTGGCACTCGTCGACCGGATGTCTGACGCGATCGGTGGTGAGCTGATCCGTCGGCAGGAGCTGCTGCGCCGGGCCGGCAACTACGAGTCGGTCCGAGAGTACGAGCTCGCCAGAGCGGCAGGAGCCGACCTGCCGGAGGTGCCGACGCTGCTGGTGATCTGCGACGAGTTCTCCGAGCTCCTGTCGGCGAAGCCCGACTTCATCGACATGTTCAACCAGATCGGTCGCCTGGGCCGTGCTCTCGGCGTACACCTGCTGCTGGCCAGCCAGAAGCTGGAAGAAGGCCGGCTGCGCGGGCTGGATGCGCACCTGTCGTACCGGATCGGTCTGCGGACGTTCTCCGCGATGGACAGCCGAGTGGTGCTCGGCATGCCGGACGCGTACGAGTTGCCGCGGGCACCGGGGCATGGGTTCCTGCAGATCGGTACGGAGACGCTTGTGCGGTTCCGGTCGGCGTACGTGTCCGGTGTGCACCGGGCAGCTGCTCACACGGTGTCCAATGAGGTCGCGGACGACGTGGCCGAGTACACCAGCGCGTACGTGTCGATGCCGACTGCAGTAGTACAGGAGCAGCCGGAAGAGGACGGCGTGGGTGAGAAGCTACTCGACATCCTGGTGGATCGCCTGGAAAACAAGGGAAAACCAGCCCACCAGATCTGGCTGCCGCCGTTGGACGACCCGCCGTCGCTCACGAGCCTGCTGCCGGCCCTGACCGTTGACCCGGACCGCGGGCTCACCGTAGCGGCGGCCGGAGCGCAGGGGACGCTGCGCGTGCCGATCGGCCTGGTGGACAAGCCCTTGGAGCAACGGCGCGACCCGCTGGTCGTGGACCTCGCTGCCGGAGCCGGTCACGCGGTCGTGGTCGGCGGCCCGCGCAGCGGCAAGAGTACGGCGATCCGTACGCTCGTGTCGGCGCTCGCGCTGACACACACGCCGCGCGAGGTGCAGTTCTACTGCCTGGACTTCGGAGGCGGCTCGCTCATGGGCCTCCGGGAGCTGCCGCACGTCGGCGGTGTCGCATCCCGCCTGGACGTCGGTGCCGTACGCCGGACGGTCGCCGAAGTACAGCAGCTCCTCGTCCAGCGGGAGCGGTACTTCGCGGAGCACGGTATCGAGGGCATGACGTCGTACCGGCAACGGAGGGCGGCTGGGGAGTTGCTCGACGACCCGTGGGGCGACGTGTTCCTGGTGATCGACGGGTGGTCGGTGCTGCGGTCCGACTTCGAGGACCTGGAGTCGACACTCAGCGAGATCGCCGGACGCGGGCTCGCGTACGGCGTGCACGTGGTCGCGACCTGTTCCCGCTGGTTCGACCTGCGCGGCACGATCCGCGACCTGTTCGGAACCCGGATCGAGCTGCGACTGGGCGACCCGTCCGACTCGGTCGTCGACCGGCGGGCGGCGATGAGCGTACCGGCGGACAAGCCCGGGCGCGGGCTCGCCGACAAGGCGCAGCACTTCGTGATCGCCACGCCGGACGCCGACCTCGGCCCGCAGCTCGCCGGCGCCTGGCCGGTGTCGGGTGCGCCGCGCGTCCGGCTGCTGCCGCTGCACCTGCAGGAGTCCGAGTTCACCGCCGTACTGCGGAGGAGACCCGTGCAGGGACTGCCGATCGGGTTGGCGGAACGCGATCTCGGGCCGGTGTCCGTCGACCTCGAGGCCGACCCGCACTTCCTGCTGTTCGGCGACACCGAGTCCGGGAAGACCGGGTTCCTGCGCCGGCTCGGGAGGACGCTCGTCGAGCGGTACCGGCCGGACGAGGCTCGGATCATCCTGGTCGACTACCGCCGTTCGCTCGGCATCACCGGCGAGCATGTGATGGGGACGCTCTCGGAGCCGCGCGGCGTCGAGGCGATGGTCGCCGACCTGGTCCCGGTCCTCGAACGTCGGCAATCCGGGGAGTGGACCGGTCCGCAGATCCACGTGCTGGTGGACGACTACGACCTGGTCGTCGGCCAGACCGGCAACCCGCTCGGTGGCCTCGTCGACTACCTGGCCCACGGCCGCGACATCGGCCTGCACCTGATCATCACCCGCCGCAGCGGCGGCGCCGGCCGCGCGATCTTCGAACCGCTGATCGCCCGCCTGCGCGACCTCGGTACGCCCGGCCTGCTGCTCAGCGGCGACCGGTCCGAAGGCCCGCTCCTCGGCACCGCCCGGCCCGAAACCCTCCCACCCGGCCGCGGCCGCCTGGTAGGCCGCCGCGGTGACGCCCAACTCATCCAACTTGTCGAAGACCCGAACGGAGCCTGATGGGCAACCTCGAATTCTCGTATCCCGAACTCTGCGGATTCGCGACCGCCGTCGGCGGCATCCAGGTGCCGGGCTTCGCGGACGACGCCGGCGACGACCTGCAGGGCGACGTGGTCGGCGGTCCGCAGGCCGCGCACGAATACACCAAGATCGCGATGCTGGCCGAGTACCACCTGGGCCGGGGCCGTCGCGGACTGGAGGCGTTCGCGAAGCTCTCCCGCGACATCGCCGAACACTTCGGACAGACCGACTCGGCCAACGCCGAGGAGCTCAACAAGGTCTGGAGCGCGGAGCACCTGCCGATGATCGCCAACAGCAAGCAGGACAAGCCGCCGCAGCTGCCCGAGTTCCCCGAAGACCGCGTGTAGCCGCTGCTCACCACCACCCGAGGATCACGCGATGACCAACAGCCCCCAGCAAGGCCCCTATGCGTCCGAGACGGATGTCAGCCGGATGCACGCACAACTGCAGACGCAGAACCCCGACCCCTGGCACACCCACGCCGGACGCTGGACGAATGCTTCGAACGACCTGCAGACGGCCGCCGGCAACCTCACGACGGCGCTGAACGACGTCCACACCTGGCAGCAGAGCACCGGCTCCCAAGCCTGGGTCACGTTCCGGGACGAGGTGCTCAAAGGCGCGGACTTCCTGCACAACTGGAGCGTGCAGGCGAACAACATCGCGGGCCGGATGAACACCATGGGCAACACGCTGACCGACGCACGGGGCCGGATGGACCAGCTGCTTACGGCCTGGAACCAGGCGAAGCAGGACCTGGCCTCGAACGATGCCCACACACGCGACTGGGCCAAGCAGGTCGTCGAGAACGCCGTTGCCGCCGCACAAGCCGAGATGAATACCGTCTCCCAGGCGTTGGCCCTGGTGCTCGACAAGGTCGGCGCCGACTTCGCCAAGTGGGCCGGTCCGGAGATCGGCCCGTCCGGAGATCCGTCCGATCCGCAGGCGAAGGGGAACGGGACGGACACTGCCAAAGCCGGTGGAGGTACCGGCACCGACGCCGGCGGGCCGACCAAGGTGTCGGCGGACGACAAGAGTCCGGACGACAAGAAACCGGACGAGAAGAAGCCGGACGACAAGCCCGCGGCGAAGGATCCGATCGAGGAGGCCGGGAAGTTCCTCGACGTGGTCGCGAAGGTGCCGGAGATCGCGGACAAGGGGATCACCGCGCTGCAGCACCTCAAGGACCTGCTCACGCCGACCACGCCGCCGACCACGACGCCGACCACCGCCATCACCGGCACGGACCCGGCGAAGTCGTCGATGGACGGACTGGTGGCCGATCATCCGTCGCTCGCGGGCGGACCGGGGACCACTACCGCGCCCGTCTTCCATCCGGACACAGCCCTTCCAACCGTGAGCAACGGCGGAACCAGCGCCTTTCCAACGGGTTCGATCGGCGGGAGTTCGCTCGGGCACCAGCCCGGCACGAAGGAAAGCACGCCCGTACAGAAGTCCACGACCGTCGCCGGTACGGCGGGCTCCGAGCCCACGCTGGCCGGCAAGACGTCGACGACGTCCACGACGGGCACGCAGCAGAGTACGCCGCCGATGTACCCGCCGCAGACCGGCGGAATGGGGGCCGGAGGCAACGGTGGGCGCGACATCAAGCCCGGCGCCGGAGCGAACCGCAAGCCCGGGTTCAACGTCCCGGCCGAGCAGAGCGAGACCGAGCGGATGCGCCGCAACGGTGTGCAGTCCGATCTGCAAGGACGGAACGGCGAGCATCGCCCGGCCGGAGTACCGCAGCGGAGACGCAAGCGCACACCTACCCGCGCGGTCGAGCGCGACGTACTCGACGAAGACCTGTGGCGGCTCTAGCCGGACCGCCACAACCAGCGTGACACCGACCGGTGATCACGTACCGGCAATCCCAACGGAGGAGGAAACACCATGGCCGGTGTGGAGACCGAAACCACCAGGATGGTGCAGACGGCCGCGGAGGCCGCCCGGATCGGCGACGCGCTGAAATCCGTGATGACCATGCTCGACAACTCGATGACGAGCCTGACCCCGATGGACGGCGAGATCAAGACCGTGTTCTGGCAGGGCCACCACAACCACCTCGAAGCGGTCGACCAGCTGTGCGCGAAGCTGCACCGGATGGCCGACGGCATCACCACGTCGAAGACGGCGTACGAGAGCGAGGACGCGGGCAGCCGGTCGGCGTTCAGCAGACTCGGCGCTGACGGTGCCCAGTCCGGCGGCGGTGGCACCGGTGGATCTGTTGGCGTGTCCATCGATACGAAGGTGCTCTAGGAAAGGACCCAGGATGCTCAACTATCCGTTCGACCAGATGGCGCAGGGTGCCGTCGACATGGCCTCCGCGAACAAGCAGGTGACCGACCTGCAGGAGCAGTTCCAGCACGCGATGCGGAACCTGCTCGCCGCCTGGAGGAGCCAGGAGGGCTCGCCGCAGATGCAGCAGGTGCAGCAGCTCTGGACCCAGGCCAACGAAGAGATCAACATGGTGCTCGGCCGCCGCAGCACCGCGCTCGACGACTCGTGGATCGGGATGAAGCGCGCCGACAACGTCGCCGCGAACGCACTCGACCAGGTCTGAGAACAACGGCCCGGCCTCCATCGAGGAGGCCGGGTCTTCAGTTTGCCCGCCAGCCCCGCCGCCGGCCGAGCGGTACGACGACCGCGGCGACGAGCAGCAAGCCCGCGAGAACCCCGGCGAACAAGGCGATTCGCCGGCCGTCGCGCCCGGCGGCGTCCCAGACGGCGGTACGTCGTTCCGCGGCGGCGTCGACCTTCACCGGACGGACCCGTGGCAGTACGGCGGGTTTCGCGGAGGCGAGGACGTCCTGCACGGCGCGGTACGGGTTGACCACGCCGGCGCCGTACTGGTCCGCCGGACCGGGCGCGGGAGTGGCCGTCGCGATCAGGCGGTTCGCCACCTCGCTCGCCGGGAGTTGCGGATCGGCCGCGCGGACGAGGGCCGCTGTACCGCTGACGAAGGCCGCCGCGAAGCTGGTGCCGTCGTAGTAGCGGTGGCCCCGGACCCGGGTCGCCGCCAGTACGCCGCCGCCGGGCGCGGAGATGTCGACGTACGAGCCGACCTGCGAGTTGGACAGCCGGGTGCCGTCGATCGTGATCGCACCGACGCCGACGACCCCTGGGTACGCCGCCGGGTACGTGACCGGGTCCGGTCCTTGCTGGGCGTGCGCGTTGCCGGCCGCCGCGACGATCAGCGCGTCGTGCCGCTGGGCGTACCGGACGGCGTCCCGGACCGGTTTCAGGTCCGAGTACATCGACAGCGAGATGTTGATCACCGAGGCGCCGGCGTCCGCGGCGTACCGGATCGCGCCGGCGAACACCGTCGCGTCGACCGACTCGCCGGTCTGCTCACTCGCGTCCCGTTCGCTGACCCGGATCGGCAGGATCCGCGCGCCCGGGGCGATCCCGCGGAAGCCGATCCCGCGCGCCGGCCGCGCGGCGATGATGCTCGCCACCGCCGTACCGTGCGAGACACAGTCGAAGTTCGCGCGAAGGTCTCCGGGCGTCAGGAGGTCGCGGCCGGGGAGCACGGCGCCGTTCAGTTGCGGATGATCGGCGTCAACGCCGGAGTCGATCACCGCGACGGTCACGCCGCGGCCGGTGACCTGCGGCGGCACCCGGTCCGGCGCTAGCCAGGTCTGTGCCCACGGCAACTTGTTCACCGGAGTACCGCCTGCTTCGGCGTTCTGGCACATGCCGGCCGGAGGTACGGCCACCGCAGTGGGCGCCAACGTCGGCAGCCCGGCCAGCAGTACCCCGGCGGCGGCCGCGGTCCAGCGGCCCGTTCTGACAGTCATCACACCCCGGACGGTAGGCCCCGGCCCGATCGGGCCACGGGTTCTGACCCCTTGTGGCCAGGTGCTGACCACGACCGCCATCCGGACCGGACCCTGGTGTACATGGAACTGTCGGAGATGGGTCTGGGCAGGGAATTGAAGGCGGTCGGCCTGCAGAACGAGCTCGAACGTTCGCTGGCCGCGATGAACGCCGTACACACCGAACTGGAGTCCGTGACCGCCACCGCGGTCTCCCCGGACCGCCTGATCAAGGTCACGATCGGCGCCCACGGCGACGTCCGGGCGCTCGAGTTCGACCCGGACGTCTTCCGTACCCAGGATCCGGCCCGTCTCGCCGCCGCCGTCCTCGCCACCCTGTCCGAGGCGAGCACGCTCATCGCCGCCAAGCTCGCCGACCGGTACACCGAACTCGCGGAGCGGCTGTCATGACACGGGTAGATCTGAGCGCCGTGTACGAGGTGGGCGAAGGGCTGTACGGGACCGGGCTGCAGTACGGTCCGGCGCTCGCCCGCGCGCTGGAGGCGATCAGCGTCGAGGCGGTCCGGGCCGCCTGCGGGGACAACAAGGACGGCAAGGAGATCTTCGACGGGTACACCACCCGGATGGCGAGCCTGGCCGATGCCGGTGCCGCACTGCAGGAGAGCATGACCAACCTCGCGATCGGGCTCTCCGGTGCCGCGGGCCTGCTCGAGCAGACCGACGGGGAGAACGCGGAGCGGGTCAAGGCCGCCGACCTCGGTCTGCAGCTCGACGGCAGCCCGCTGCCGGAGACCCCCGGCGTACCGCCGACCGGCGACCCCGCGTAACGGCCATGAGCCTGTGGCATCCGGTCGTCGAGTTCCTCGGCCTGCTCGTCGGCGTCGACCCCGACGACTACCCGTCGACCGACGAGGACGCGCTCCGCGAGTACGCCCGGCAGTACGACGCGATCGCGGCGGATCTGCGCAAATGCGTCGGCGCTTCCTGCCAGACCGCGGCGCAGAAGCTGCCGCAGATCTGGTCGGGTGAGGCCGGTACGGCGCTGGGCGCGGAGATCGGCAACTACGGGACCGACCCCCGGACGGGCGGTGTCGAGGCGATCGCGCAGGCCGCGGAGGAGGTCGCGGCGTACCTGCGGGAGCAGGCGGACACGGTGTTCCGGGCCAAGGTGATGTTCTGGGCGCAGGTCGCGATCGGACTCGCGATGTACGCGGTCCCGATCGGCAAGGTGATCAGCTTCGGGATGCGGGCGATCCTGGCCGACGGGCTGAAGAACTTCCTCAAGCGCAGGTTCGAGCAGATCATGGGGCTGACGGTCGCCGCGCTCCGGGGGCGCGCCGCGAAGGCGCTGGCGCTGACGCCGGTCAAGGTCTTCCAGGCGACGGCGCTGGTCGCGGCGAACGGCCTCGGGCCGAACACGATCGCCCAGGTGGCCGGCATCGTCACCGACCGGTCGCGCCACGGCGGCACGGATGCCCAAGGCAACTACGAGCACCAGAGCGGCTGGAACTGGAGCGAGACCGGGACGAACGCCGCCGTCACCGTGGCCGCCGTACCGATCGCGGCGCTGGCCGGCCTGGGACTGGGCGGTGTCGGCAAGACGGCGGCGGCGAAGCTGCCCGCCCTCACCCAGAAGGTGCCGGAGGTCGTGGCCCGGCAGCTCACCGGCGGCGCGACGATGGCGGTGACTATGCCGCTGGCAACCATGATCGGCACCGGACATGTACCGACAGTGCGGGAGGCATGGACCGAAGCCTGGCGGGCCGGCGTGATGGGTACGGCGGTACCCGTGGCCGGCTCGCATGCTCCGGTGCCGCCGGCGGCTGAGGCGGTCAAGGTCCCGGAGGTGCGGAACCACTCCATGTTCGCCGAACACGCGGCCAACAACCCGCCGGACGACACACCTCCGCAGGTCGCTGTCCAGCCCGGCTCGGGCGACGGGGCAGTTGGGCAGACCGGGGCTGATGTTGGACCGGCCAACGGCGTTGTGGGGCAGACAGGCAACGGTACGGCGCATACCGCCGGTCCCGAGGCAAGTGGCGTGATGGCTCCGGGCCCTGCCCAGGTCGCCGCCGGTCTCAGCAGGCCGGAGGTGTCCGCCCGCGCGGACGCCCGCTCCGGAGTCGTCGACGGAACAGCCGCCAACCCGAAGAGCACCCTCGCCGAACACCGCGCCCCGTCGTCCACCCCGGAGAAGATCACCACGCCCACGAGGCCGGCAGGTCCCGACAGACCTCCGTCCGGCCCAGACAAACCCCAAGCCCCCACCAAAGAAGCCGGCAACCCGGCCCCCACGGGCACACCGACCCAAACCGACAAACCGACGGGCGCCGACAAGCCGGTCGGCGCGGACAAACCAGTTGCCCTGGACAGGCCGGCAGGATCCGACCGGCAAGCCGTCGCAACCCGCCCGACCGCCGCAGACAATCCCGCTGGCGCAGAACAGCCTGCGGGCGCAGCCAAGCCCGCCGGCACGGTCAAGCCTCCCGGCGCAGATGGCCTGTCCGCCGCGCACCACCCTGCCGGTGGCGACCAGCCCGTCGGCGCGGTCAAGCCTGCTCGGAGGGAAGGGGACGAGACAAACGCCCACCCCAGTGGCCAGCCGGTCCGGCAGTCCCCGCCGAACCACTCGGACGGCAGCCACCCCACCCCGCGAACCGAACAGCCCGACCCAGCAACACCCACACACACCGAAACTCCCAAGGATGGAGCGGCGGGCGGGAAGGAGCCGGCGGACTGGAGTCGTACCAAGGAGCATCAGGCTGTCGTGGACCTCCGGGCTGACGCTGAAGCGAAGGCGGTGCGGGCACGGGACACGACGCGGGAGAACCGGGCGAACGAGCAGTCGACCGAGGAAGCCCTCCGCGCGTACCAAGACGCGAAGAAGGAACGCGCGCAAGCAGAAGCGGCCTACCGCCAGACTCGCCACAAGGAAGAACAAGAGAGCGCCCAGGCAAAAGAGCTAGAAGCCCACGCCAAGACCACACAAGAGAAGTACGAGACCGCAAGAGCCGCCCTGGTCGCCGCCAAGGACGCCGACACAGCTGTCCGCGTCGCCGAGCTGGCGGCCGACGCGAAGCGGCTCTCGCACCTGGCCGCAAAGCTGGACTACGTCCTCTCACGGCTGAGCCCGGCCGAGCTTAGGCAACTCTTCGAAGGCAAGCTCGACGTACTCAAGGGCGCCCTCCCGAAGGACTTGACCGAAGCGGACGCCCAGCTGCTGTCGATCCATGAGCTGATCCACCGCACCGACCGTAAGGAAGGCTGGGGCTTCGGCCTGAACTGGACTCAGTTGCACGCCGACGCCGCCCTGCGTGACGGCCTGCTGGTCGAGATGAAGACCGGTGAGGGCAAGACAGCGGTCGCCGTCGTCACGCTCGGCATGATGGCGGCCGAAGGCCCCGTGCACTTCATGACCTCGAGCAAGAGCCTCGCCGACCAGGCGCACACGTCGTTCCGTAAGGTGCTGGAGCCGCTCGGGTACGACATCATCCACGTCGACCCCGCAGTCCGGTACCCGGAGCCGCGCGGCCGGACCGTCTACGTCGGTGAGGTCGCGGCGTTCGGCTGGAAGATGGGTCGCGACCAACGGGTGCCCGGCGACCATGTCCTGGTCGACGAGATCGACGCGGTCGCGGTCGACCTTGCCGCGCAGCGCTACACGCACAGCGCCGGCAGTGCCCGGAGGGCGTCGCCCCGGACCCGGGCGGAGGTACTGCGAGCGAAGGAGGCGATCGAGAACGGCGCCTTCAAGGAGTCCGACTTCGAGTTGACGTCCGGCGGGGCCAAGCTCAAGAACGAGGCGCTGCAGCGACTCGCGGACACGGAGAAGTCCGCGCGGAGCCTGCAGCGTCAGGCCCGGCGGCTGGAGGCGGCCGCGCAGGCGAAGTTCTTCCTGATGGAGGAGCGCCACTACTTCCGGCAGCAGATCGGCGGCCGGGAGACGATCATCATCATCAGCGAGCATCTCGGCGAGCCGCTGATCGACCGCGAGACTCTGCTGGAGCAGCGCTGGACCGACGTCGGCCAGGCGCTCGAAGCTCTGCACGACCTGGAGGTACGGGCGGACCCGAAGCACACCAACGGGGTCAACACCCGGCAGCTGCTCGACAGCTACCGGACCGTGCGCGGAATGTCCGGTACGGCGCGGTTGGCGGAGCAAGCGATGCACGACCTGTACGGCGAGACCAAGGTCGGCCGGGGCGCCGAGATCGACCGGGCCAGGCCGTCGCGGCTGGAGACCCACGAGCCGCTGACCGTCGAGACCGTGCAGGAGAAGTACCAGGCGGTCGTCGACCGGGCGATCTCGGACCTGGCCAAGGGCGGAGACCTGGCGAAGGGCGACCCGCAGTTGATCCTCGTCGAGCACAACGACGAGGTCGTGATGCTCCAGAAACTGTTCGAGAAGGCGCTCGAGGATCTCCCCGGCGAGGTCAAGATCCAGATCGTGGACGCCCGCAAGCTGTTCGAGTACGGCCAGGAGGTGCAGAACCTTCCCAAGGACCAGCAGCAGAACGCGGGCCTGAACCGCGTGCTGCAGCGGGCCGGGGAGCCGGGCACGATCACGATCGGGAACAAGGTGATGAGCCGCGGTATCGACATCAAACCGCGCACTGAGGGCGGTCTGCAGACGATCGTCACGTACTTCGACCCCCAGTCGCCACGGACCACGGAGCAGGCCATGAGCCGCTCCGGCCGGCAGGGCGCAATGGGCAGAGCTGGTCTGATCACGTCCCACGAGGACACGTTGTTCCGCCAGAACAGCGGCGCGCTGGAGGCTTCGGTCGCCTACCATGACGCACCCTCGTCAGCAGCGCGGAAGCAGGCGTTCGACGACTACGTCACCGCGACCATCGCCCACGCGAGGGCAACCGCGCTCGGCCAGGGGGAGTACACCGCTCCCGCCGTTCAAGCGACCGCCGCTGCTTTGAAAGCCGCAGAAGAAGACGTCGACACAACTGCCTACAAACAGGCTGTCGAGGCCGCCCAGCATGCCGGGCAACGCGCCCAGATCGCCAAGATCCAGGACCTCCAACACCAAGAGTCAGGCACGCTGAACCGCGACGACACCGCACGCAGCCGTCGCGTACCCGACCCGCAGCCCGACCAGCGGGCCGACCAGCAGCCCGACCAGCAGCCCGACCAGCAGCTTGGCGAGCGGGCCGAGCCGCTCGACGGCGTGGCGTACCAGCGGCTGTCGCCGGCTGAGCAGGCAGAGGTCCGCGCGATCGTCAGCACCCTCACCGCGGACAATCCGGTACGGCTCGAAGGACTCCGGCCACTCCTCGAAAGCCCCTGGCTACGGTCGCTCGGTCCTGAGCGGCTGATGCAGGAGCTGCGGAGCTGGGAAGGGCTCAGCTACCCGGACGTGTTCGGCAAGGGCGTCCTGTTCGGCATCGGGATGGCCGATGCGCCGACGCCGGTGCCGCTCGTCCGCCCGTCGCGGGACTTCGCCGACGCGCTGGATCTCGGCGTACACGAGGCTCTGCCCGACCAGCTGGCCGGGCCGGACGGCGCGGACTGGGTGGTCAGGTTCTACCCGGAGAGCGACAGCGCTCAGGCGCTGGCCGAGCTCGACGGTCTGTACGGCGCCTACCTGACCGGCTTCGGGCCGCCGCCGTACGGGCTGGTGCGCGCCACGGTCGCCGACCGGCGGTACGTCGGCGTCGGGAGGGCGCCGGTGGCCGGCGGGGCGATCGTGGCGACGGAGGACGCTGGGGCGGAGGCGGTCGCGGAGGCCGGGCGCCGGCGGGCGCGGGTGACCTTCCGGACGGCGCAGCAGCTCGACGTCTTCGGCCGGGCGCTGATCGTCCACGGGTACTCGGCGCGTCGTGATCTGAAGTACCTCGTCGACGATGCCGGGAACTTCCGGCCGGTCGACCTGACCGGTGTCGAAGCGTTGCCGGAGGATCCGTCCGAGCGGGAGTCCCGGATCGCCGAGCACTTCGCGATCGTCGCCGAGCACCGGCGGGTCCTGGTGGAAGCGGCCGTCGAGAACGGCCCGGCTCCGGAGGCTGCGCCGGCTCCGGTACGACTGGCGGCGCCCGACCCGGCTGTTCCCGGACTGTTGAGCGGGCTCCCGTCGTACAGCAGCCTCACCGTCGAGCAGCAGAACCGGATCGTCGCGATCGTCGGGCGCGTCACCGCGAACGACGCGGTGCTACTCGACGGGCTCCGCCCGCTGCTCGAAAGTCCGGGGCTCCGGGTGCTCGGTCCCGAGGGGCTGCTGGCGGAGATCGGGAGTTGGGAGGGTCTCGAGTACGGCGACGTCTTCGGCCGGGGATCCGCGCTGGACGTGGAGGTCGCCGGAGCGCCGCGGCAGCCGGTCGAGCGTCGGTCGTACCCGGTGAGCTGGGACGAAGCGACCCGTCTCGAGTTGGCACCGACAGCGCTGCGGCGTTTGAGCAGCGGCGGCGTGCCTGGTTCGGTCGCGACGCTGGGCGAGTACGCCGGAGTCTTCCAGATCGACCGGCCCGACGGCCGGAAGTGGGCGCTCAAGCTGTGGCCCGCCCAGGGCTTCGAGCGGCAGATCATGCGCGAGTTCGCGGGCCAGCGTGCTGCCGAACCCACCGGGTATGCGCCGGAGCTGTACGGCTTGGTCAAGGCGACGATCGACGGCCAGGAGTACGCAGGTGTCGCGATGGAGCCGTTGCCTGGCGGATTCGTCAGCACCACCAGTCTCGATCCGGCGATCGTCGCGGACGTGGGCCGGTGGCGCGCGGCTGTCGACTTCAACACCGTCCGGCAACTCGACCAGTATCTGCGGCGATTGGTGGACAACGGGCACGACATCCAGGACGAGCTGCAGTTCTTCGTCGACGACGCGGGCACGGTACACCCGATCGACTTCGAGGCCGTACGACCGATATCGACGGACGCCGTCGTTCGATCGGCCGGCGAGATCGGGCCGTTCATCGCCCGCAGCACCCGGAACAACCTGCTGGCCGTGGCGATCGAGAACGCCCGTCGCGAGGCCGGCCGGGCTCGGCTGGTCGAGGGCGTTCGGGGGACCATGGCGGTCGAGGACGCCGAGCGGGCGGTGGCGGCCGCTCGGAAACGGCTGCGGCTGCCGCGGGAGATCAACGTGCGGTTCGTGGTCGGTGCGGACAACGCCGAGCTGGTCGAGAAGCACGGGATCGAGCCTCCGGACGGGGCACGTCCTGGGTACTTCCGGATGGAAGACGGCGTCGGCGTCGTGTACGTGTCGGCCGCCGACCACCCGTCCGCGGAGGACGTCCGGAAGACGATCGCGCACGAGGTGATCGGGCACTACGGGTGGCGGTTGTTCAGCCCCGCGGACCGGGCCGCGCTGCTTGCCGAGGTCGACGTACTCGCCCGGACCCTTGCTCCGGAGCAGTACGCCGAAATCCGGGCGCTGTACGACGAGCACCAGGCCGAGGAGTTCCTGGCGTGGCTGATCGAGGGCGGACTGCCGCGGCGGTTCGTCAACGCGGTGCTCGCCGGGCCGTTCGGCCGGTTCCTGGGGCGCTGGATCAGCGACGAGACGCTCGACCGCGCGCGCCGGTACCACGAGCTCGAACCGCTGTACCGGATCGCCCGCCTGCTGAATCGCGCCGTACGCCGGAACCGGCCGGTGTACGACGCCGCGGCCGCCGGCGTCCGTACTCGCACCGGTCACAACGGCCCGAGCATCTCGCGGATCCGCCCCGCGCGGATGAACAAGTACGACGGCGAGGGCCTGCCCGCGTTCACCAGCGGCCTGGTGGAGTCGTCGTACGACGATCTGGACGACAAGGCGCTTGCGGCCGTCCTGCAGCCCGGCACCGTGAAGCGCTTCCTGGTCACCGCGGCAGACGACAACCATGTCGAGATCGAAGGCGCCCGGCTGACGCCGCACCACCTCGCGGTGATGATCGACCTCTATCGCAACGTCTCGGTGGTCCTCGACGGCGCCCCGGCAGGCTTCGCGCAGAAGGTCGCGAACATCGTCGGCGTCGACATCACGATCCGTACGGCGAACGGCTGGAAGGCCCTGCACCCGAAGGTCGAGCCACCGCGCGAAGGCACGGTGGAAGTCCGCGACGACACCTACCTGGTCCGAACCCCCGCGCACCCCGACGGCATCGAGATCCAGGATGTGGAGCCGCATCTCGGCCGGCTGCTCGGGATCGGCGGGTCGAAGGCGGCGTTCGCGTTCTACGACAAGGTGGTGCTGATCGCGCTGCCGACGGTCGAGGTGTCGTTCTACACCCAGCTCGCCCGGCTCGAAGGGCTGCTCGAGAAGCCGGGCGCGGCGGACGTCATCGCGCCGCTGCGGTACACGACTGTGTTCGGCCGGGACGCGTTCGTGGCCGACCGCTTCCCGCGGATCAGCCGCGACGTGTGGGTCAGCGTCCCGGACTTCGCCGCGCCGGACGCGCTCCGTCCGACGCGGGCCTCGCTCGACAGCCTGCTGGCGATCCGCGAGTTCTTCGTCGCGAACAACCTGACCATCGGCGACCTGCAGTTCGGCATCGACCGGGACGGCCGGTTCTGGGTGTACGACGTCGGCCGCGTCCGCCCGCTCGCCCACGACCTGCCGCTCGGGACGAAACTGGACATCTTCGCGAAGCGGAATCCGCTCGAGGTCGTCGACGCCTGGATCGCCTGGGCGGCCGCGGAGCATCCGTTCATCCCGAACGGCCGCCCTCTCAGGTCCCCGGCACCGCGTGAGGACCTCGAACCACCGTCGTACGACTGGAACACCGCAGGCACCCATCCTGCCGCTCAGCTCTACCCGGACACACCCGAGGCCCGCGAGCGCGTCGTCGCGGAACTCGAACGTGCGTACGTCGCCGCCCGCACGGGCTACGGTCCGGTCCCGATCGGGCTTGTCACGACCGAGCTCGACGGCGCACCGTACGTCGGATACGCCGTGCAGCTGGTCGATCCCGCGGTACACACCGAGGCGGTCACGCTGGACACCGTCTACCAGTTGTACGAGTACGTACGTCGTTTGCGTGCTCTCGGCTACTACCCGGTCGGCGAGCTGCAGGGCGCAGTCGACGCCAACGGCACGTTCCACGCGGTCGACTCCAGCGGGATCGAGCCGCTGCCGGGCGAGGCGCGTCTCGGGCCGTTCGCCGATCAGTTGCTGCAGGCAGCGTTCGACAACCTGAAGCGTGCCTTCGGCAACGAAACCGGCCGGGACCGGCGGGTGCACCGGGACCAGCCGCGCGGCGGTGCCGGCAGCATCCACCGCAGCGACTTCCGCGGCGACGGCCTCCGCAGGCAGAACCTCGCCGCGATCTGGGCGGCCGCCGAGGACGCGCTGCCGCAGATCGCCGCCGCGGTCGGTTCGGTGCACGGCGACGTCCGGGCGATCGCGCTCGACGCGAACCGCCTGACGATCACGTCCTGGAACACATCGGAGTTCACCGTCGACCTCGCGGTGGAAGGCGACTTCACCAACGCCGGCCCGGTCCGCTGGCAGCACACGCCTGACTCCATGCACTGGGCCCGGATCACCCTGTCGCCGAGGACTCGCCCGGAAGTAGTGGGTCGAGCGCTCACCTACGCCATCGCCGCCGTGGTCGCCGCACGCGCCGACGACACGCCACGGGCGGCGGCGTACGACCAGGTCGGCAGGCATGCCGAGGCCGGGTATCTCGTGGCTCGGGTGGAACGGGGCGGCTCCCGGTACCACTTCCGGAAGGAACTGCGGATCCTGCTGCACCACCTGGGCAAGGCCGGCGGCGACCTGCCGCCCGCTCTCCAGCAGCGCGTCGCGACCGTCCTGCGGCGTGGCGCCCTCGACAAGTGGGTCGGGCGCAAACTGAACGAACGGGAGGACGGCTGGACCGACCCGGCCGTGTTCCGCCCGCTGCAGTTGCCGGCGCTCGACACCGGTCAGTCGTTCGCGCCGGACCCGGCCGTAGATCGCTTCGTCCACGGGGCGTTCCGGCACTTCGCGAAGCAGCCCGAGGTGTCTCCCGAGCCAGGTCACTCGGTCAGCCGTTTGACCGTACTTCGCGAGCAGCCGTTGTTGCGGCAGCTCGTCAACTGGCACGGTGCTCAGCGAGTCGCCGAACTCGGCAAACTGGACCCGGGGCGATTCGTTGCCCAGATCAACGACTTCGACCGGCAGCCCGTCGCTGCCGCGTTCGCCCGCCTCCGCAACCTGCTCCGGCAACGTGAGACCGCGACGTCGGCACGGGGTCGTCGTACCGCGGCCCGGCAATTCTCCGAGCTGGCCCACGCGCTCGGGGTGGCGGCCCACGACGACCTCCGGTCCGCGTTGCCGCACGACCTGGCGGCCGCGGTCGTCGACCTGGAGCCCAGCCTGCTCCAGCGCGTCAACCGGACCGTCGACCGCGGCGCCAGGTCGATCCCCGGACTGCGCGCCGACCTGGTCCTCGGATTCCTGGAGACCGTGCCGGCCGGTATCGCGTCCGCCGCGGTGCTCGCGGGCAATGACCGCGTCGGTCTCGCCGCCGCGGTCCTGCTGGGCGCCGTCGCGCTCTCCCCGGTACGTACCATCGCCAACCGGTACGTCGAATCGCGCGAGGAGCAGGTCAAGGCCGATCGCCGGAGCTACCGTCGCGCCCTTGACGAGAAGGCCCGCGAGCCGCAACACGCCGTACTCGCGGACGCGGTTCGTACCGCCTACCAGAAGGTCGGGTCGGCGGCCGGTGTGCCGGCCGTGCGTCGGCCGGTGCCGCGTGCGGACCTTCCCGCCCCGGAGCAGAAGGCCCCCGCGCTGACTACGCCGTGGTGGTCGTTCCCGTTACGCAGCTCGATCCCGATCGCCGCCGCGGCGATCCCGATGGCTGTCGCCGTACCGACCGTCGTCGTCGGTGCCGCGGTCGGGCTGGCCGTCACGGTCATCGGCTCCACGCAGTACCTGTTCGCCCGGCACCAGGCGACCCTCGACGACGAGCGCCGTACCCGCGACTACGAGTGGCGGAGCTGGCGGCAACTGGTCGACGAGATCCGCGGCACCGCCGACCATCTGGCCCGGTTGCGGGCCCTCGGCAACCAACTGGGCGAGCCGGGCGTGGCGTTCCCGGCGTTCGAGTTCGAGGCGCCGACCGACCACACCGGCCGCGGGGTGGTCCCGGCCAAGCCGTACTTCGCGGGCCGCGAGCTGCCGTTCGGCACGGTACCGATGGCGCACCGCCTCACCAGCGTGTACCTCCAGCAACAACTCGACACCGCGCCGACCGCCGTACTCGAGGCACTGGCCCGGCTCGGGACGATCGGAGCCGTGTCCGGCCTCGTCGAGGCGTTCCACGCCGAGGCGAACCGAAACGGGTTCGACCGCCGCATGCACAACTGGCTGGACCTGCTCCGGCTCTCGGTGCAGGCCTGTACGGACGAGATCAACGACTCGCTGCTCTCCCGCCTGGACGCGCTCCTGGCCGGGGCATCCGAGGAGAGGTTTGCGATCCCGGTTCTCCCGCCGTGGTCACCCGTCCTGCACCCTGATCGCGAGGCCACGACCGCGCGGCGCTGGTACGCCGCTGGCGCGTTCGCGATCGCCGCGTCGGGCGTCGGCGTGGCCGGCTCGATGGTGTACGCCTTCCACCTCGACCCGCTGTACCTCTGGCAGGCCACCTTCGCCGGACTCGTCCTGCCGGTCAGCTTCTACGCGAAGTACCTGCGCCGTCGCACGCGGGTCAAGGCGGACATGGCCGAGCGGGACCGTGGTGCTGAGAAGCGGGCCGTCGACGAACTCGACCGCGAGCGCGCCACCGCCGCCGACACCGTGCACGAGCTCGACCGGATCGAGGACGCGATCGCCGGCCGGCCGCCGCGGACCCGGCCGGCGCCGACCAGCGAACTGACCGCGTTCATCGCGTTCGAACGCCGCGAGGACCGCGGCTCCGCCGAACTCAGCCGACTGCTGATCAAGCTCGGCAAGCTGGACGCCGAGTGGCACCGGCTGCTGCAGGGCTACGTCGAGCTGCATGAGCTCAGCGACGTACTGGTGGCCATCTCGACGACGCTGTCGCAGTACGCCGACGCGCTGCACAAGCTCGGCGTCGACCCGCACGTGCGGCTCGCGGGTCCGCAGGACCGTCCGGTGAGCGACTCGGTGCTGCATCACGACCCGGTGCAGGCGCGGATCCTCTCCGACCGCACCTGGCAGGGGAACGCCGAGGACGCGGCCCTGATCGCCGCCAAGGTCCACCTCGCCACCGAGGACCGGTACGGCCCGTTCTCACTGACGCAGATCCAGGCGCAGGCGGCTACCGGCAAGCCGCTGCTCGACATCGCTGCGGACCTGGTCTTCGATGCGGAACACCGGCGCGGGCCGACCCGGTCCGCCGGCACCCGAGCGTTGACAGCGCGGGTGGAGTTCCTGCGCAGCCTCACCGCGGATCGCGCGCAGGCGGTCCCGGCACGTCTCCTGCAGCAGGAACAGATCCCGCTCGACTGGCCGACGTACGCACGGATGCGGGACAAGGCGATCCAGCAGCAGTACAGGGAGTTGACGACCCGGGCGATAGCTCGGAGGACGAGCGCGGCGGACACTGACGACGAGGACAAGGCGGCAAGGCACACCGCGATCGCCGATGCCTGCATGAAGGCGGCGGTCCACGCCCGGCGAGCAGGCGGGGCGTGGCAGGCATTCGTCAGCAACCCGACACCCGCGGCGCTGGCGACCGCCCGGCAAGCCGATGAGTTGGCCGAGCAGCGGGTCGCGGAGAGCCTGCCGTCCAAGGATGTACTGCCGACCGCGATCGTCTCCGGCGACCTCCCGCACCTGACCACACTCAGCGAGGAGCTGAACGACGCGCTTGCCCAAGCAGGCAAGGAATTCCGGTTCACGCCCGAGCTGCTGCACCGCACGTTGCGGGCGGAGACGCGCCGGCTGCTCTCGCCCGACGGGTTGATCCTGACCGTCGGCAACGATCCGCAGGCAGACGTCAGCGAGCTGGTCCAGTTCGAGCTGGTCCTCGACCCGAATCAGCTGCAGGAGGTCCTGGACCACCCGGTCACGTTCGAGGAGGGACAGCTCGGCCAGATCGTGCAGGGTGGGACCAGCATCGGTACGACGACCACCACGACGTACGGCGGGAACGGCGCGCTGAAGCTGGCCACCGCGCTCTCCGGACTGCCGGACCACAACCCTGTGAAGGCAGTGGCGACGGCCGTCGCGCCGAGTATCGAGTACGCGAAGCACACCGGCCTGAGCGTGACCGGCGGCGCGACCGAGTACGGGCTGCCCGGCGCGGTCGACGTGATCCAGGGCGAGATCCTCAGGTTCCGCGCGGCCCGGCCGCGCTGGACCTGGCGGATCCGGACGTCCGCGGTCGGCACCTGGTCGGAGCAGCACGTGGTCGCCGGTACGGCGGAGACGCTCGACCTCGGGATCAGCCACGCGTACACGGTCGGGGCGCCGACGGACACGGTGACGATCGAGAGCCTCGGCGGCACCCGCGATACCGCGTTGCCGGAGCATGCCGCGTCCCGGGTCGACGGGCTGAACGACCTCGCGGACCTGGCGATTGCGGGCCTCCGGCAACGACTGGGGAGGCTCGACCGGATCGGTCACGACCAGCTCCGCGGCATGCTTCTCGAGGACGTACCTGGCCGGTTGGCGCAGGCCACCCGGCCGGGCGGCTTGACCCGGCCGATCACCACCGGCGGGCGCGTGGTCGCGTACGCGCAGCTCGAGACCACGGTGGTGCACGAGCAGACGACGATGCTGGGCGACAGCTCGAAGGACCACAAGGTCGAGCGTCTCCGGGTCAGCTTCTCGGGGACGTCGGGCAGCCAGACCACGTCCGCCGGCGATTCGTACGCGATCTCCGCCGGCGGTACGGCGGTCCATGACGTGGCCGGCAGGCCCTGGGACTTCGGGGTGAGCGCCAAGGTGGGAGTCAGCACCGGATCCGACGTCACCGCGAGCACCGGCGACATGGCGATCCACCCGAGCGTGCAACGGGTCCAGCCGACGGTGGGCGTGAGGCTCCGGCTGGTCCATACCCTGACGATCCACCGCGTCGACAAGCGCGACAGTTTCGCGCTGACGTCCGACGGCGACGCGGTACTGCGGATGCCCGAGACCGACGCGTTCCGGTACGGGCTCCCGGTCCCGGCGGCTGCGGTTCTGCGGGCGGAGGACGGCCGGCCGAGGTACGGCGAGGACAAGCGGCTGCTGCTGCGCGGCGATCCCGTACCCCAGGAGAAGGAGTACAAGCTCCCGGTCTGGATGCGGGACATCCGGGGCGCGGGACCCGCGCTCGTCCAGGAACTCACCGGTGCCGACAAGGTGCTGAAGGACTTCCTCGCCCACCTGGCCGACAAGGAGCTGATCCCGGACGGCGAGCTCGGTGGCAAGAACCCGGCGCTCGTCGCGAGTCAGCTGGCGAACCTCGAACGGATCTGCGAGCAGCTGGCGCGGCATCGCCTGGAGACCGGCTACGACATCGCGGCCCAGGAAGGCATCCTGTTCCAGCTCGACCTGCACCGGCCCCGGCGGCTGCCGGTTCAGCACACCTACCGGATCAAGATCTTCCCGGACACGGCCGACGCCCAGTTCCTCGGGCTGACCGACGGCGAGACCGTGGTGAACCTGGACATCGGCTCGAACTCCACCGGCAAATCCGGCAGCTGGTCGCACAGCCTGCCCTGGCAGTTCCAGGGCGGCCTCAGCAACAAGGCGAAGGTGGGTCCGACACCCGAGGGCGGCGTGACGCGCGGGCGGTCGGTGCTCGGCCGGTCCGTCAGCTGGGCGACCGGAAGCACCGTGAACCGGGTGTCGCTGACCGAGAGCACCGCGAAGGTCGCCGTCTTCGACGTACCGCACCGGATCGTCGTCACCGACGTGACCGACGAGTCCACGCCGGTCGCAGTCGGCAAGGGTTCGGCCAGGATCGCGATCGACAGCGAGTTCTGCCCCGGTGACCTCACACCGACGACAGCGATCGCGGGCGAGGTCGATCCGCTACTGTTGCGTGCGGCAACGTTCCAGGCGGTCGACATCGGCGACCCGGTCGGTCGGCTGCTGAAGCTGCTGCCGCAGCTCGCCCGCACGGACAGTTCGGCGCTGCACCACCTCAGCGCGTTCCTGAACCCGCGCAACCTGGCGGCGCGGCCCGAGCTGCTGCTGGCGCCGTACCGGACCGGCCTGCTGGTCACGCCGGTACCGTCGACGCCCGCGCAGGCCGTGGTGCAGAACCGCATCACCGCGGGCCGCGCGAAGCTGACGGTCACCTCCTCGCTGTGGAACCTTCGGTACGTCGGTTACGGCAGCCCGGTGAACGGTGAGATCAACCTGACCCTCGGCAGTACCACCATGACCACCGGTACGTCGACCGGTCGCTCCGTGACCGGCGCCTTCGGCGACGGGATGGCCGAGGCCGACGGATCGTCGTACGGCGGATCCTTCAGCGGGAACCGGTCCGTGAACGAATCGGCGAGCCGGACCGAGACGCAGATCGGCGGCATCGAGCGGCTGATCATCCGCAACGGTCAGCAGTACCAGTTCTGGGCCGATCTGGCGGTCGTCGCGGAGCTGGAGGAGGCCGGTGCGAAGCCACACCAGGTCGGTGTCGGTGCCGGTGGGCTGATGCTGACGATGCCGGAACCCGACGTGCTGCGGCTGTACGGTCAGGGCCGGCTGGATCTTCCGGAGCAGAAGGTTGCCGAGGTCATCGATCGGCTGCGCGACGGCAAGCTGACACTCGACCAGCGGACGGCGGTGTCGGTGATCCAGCGCTATGTCCTCGAGGTTCGCCCGCGGGACGTCGCGCCGTTGGTACGCCGGCTGACCGGCCTGAGGTCACGGCGGCTGGCCGAGTTGCTCCCCAAGGCCGAGGAACTCGCCGCGCAGCGCGCCAGGATCAGGCTGCCGAAGTACTACGACACCACGATGGGCGCCGCGATGATCGACAGCTCGTCGGTGCGCGGCCCGGACGGCACCGAGTCCGACCTGTACCGCGAGGTACTCGCCGCACTCGACGACAACGCGCTCGAAGACCCGGTCCTCGCCGCGGGGTTGCGCGGTGACCTGGCCGGGCTGCGCTGGCACGGGCACATCGACAACCTGCTCAGCCCGAGCGGCTTCGTCACCGAGTACCCGACCGCCGTCGGTCGACCGGTGAAGGTGCGGATCCGGCTGCGGTACAAGGGCCGGCCGACGATGGACCGATGGCCGTCCGACGAGCCCGCCGCGAACGCGCTGACGATCCTGCAGGTCTACAACTACCGCGAGCTGAGCCGCGGCGCCACGAGCACCACGTCGTACGGCGGCGAGGTCGACGGCGCCCTGTCGCCGCACAAGCTCGGGATCGGGACCGAGCTCGGGACGTCGAGCAGCGCGTCGAGTACCGATCAGAACACCCGGATCACCAGAGCGCTGTGGGAACGGACCATGCGGGTCACGCGCCGCTTCAAGCTGACAGTGCAGATCGACGACTCACCGTCCCGAGCCCTGACCGGTGAGCTGACGCTGCTGGTGCCGCCGTCGGTCGTCAACGCGAAGCCGGGGAAGGCCGATGGCCGTACGGTCACGCTGCCCCGCGGCGCCGTCGTCGGAGGCACGACAGCGCACCGGCTGTTCGACATCGTGCACGAACGGCTGGGGAAGCCGGACATGCTCACCCAGGCGGGTGTGGAACTGCATCGGACGACGCTGGAGAACGTCCTGTCCGCCGCGACCCGGATGGCCGCGTTCGAACAGATCGCCTCACCCGACGGCTACCCGATGGTGCGGCTGCCGGTGCCGGGTCACCGGTCGCGCACGGTCGCCGTCCACGTCCGGGCCGAACTGTCCGGGATGCGGCTGGTCGCCGCCGACGAGACCCAGCTGGGCCAGATCGACCGCGAACAGCACGTCACCCAGGCGACGACGAGCAGCACGCACCTGCTGCCCGCCGCCGGGTCGTACGGATCCGCGAGCCCGGACGGCGTCCTCGGCGTCGGCCTGACCGGCGGCGAGCAAGCCACGGAGAAGGTGGCCGACGGCACCGGCGGACGGAACGAGACGTCGATGTACGAGCGTGGCCCGGTCGTGACGGTGCAGGTCGACGTGCAGTACCACCTCACCTACACCCGCGTGCATCCGCACCGGACCGGCCGCCCGGACACCGCGGTCGTGCCCGGTACGGCGAATCTCACCATGTACCGGCACGACTACGAGGCGATGCTCGAACGTCGGCGTCAGCTCGGCCAGGCGGGGTTGCGGCCGAGGTAGGCGACGACGCCGTCGAGGCTCTCCGCGTCGTCCCACGCCAGGTCCGGTGCGAACGGCGCGCCGGGCATCAGCCGGACGTCCCCGGTGGGCACGACGTGCGCCACGCTGTGCGCGGCGGCGAGAAGGTCCGGGCCGAACGACACCGTCGTACCGAGGGACTTCGCGACGTCCCAGCTGTGCACGACGTAGTCGATGAAGTGGAAGCTGATCGCCTGGGCCCCGGGGAACGCGGCGTCCGGGCCGAACTCGGAGAGCGGGAACGTCCGCTCCACGACACCGGGCTGCGCGAACGCGTCCAGCACGTGCTCGGCGGAAGCGACGTACGCCTTCACCGGGTCGTCGCCGAGGTCTCGCGCCTTCCACACCGTCGGGTCGTCCTCGCCGCGGGAGGCGGCCGCGAACCCGTAGTGCTGGGCGGCCATGTGCTCGAGCAGGCCGTAGAGCGTCCAGGCCCGGCAGGGCGTCGGCTTGGAGAGATCGTCAAGGGTCGCGGTGCCGACCAGCTCGATGCTGGTCCGGACCGCTTCGGCGTCGAGCGCCACGTAGTCAATAGTAGGCATGCGCTGATCATATGCGAGAGCTTATGATTGCGCCAGTGCTACCTTTTTGAGCATGGCAACCGAACGCTCCGACCTGGCCGCGATGCTCGGCCCGATCGTTCGGGACCTGATGGCGATCGAGCTGCCGATCCTGGCCGCGCACGAGGTCTCGATGTGGGGCTACGTCGTACTGAACGCGCTGGACGACACCCCGGTCCGGACCCAGTCGGCGCTCGCGGAGGCGATCGGCGCGGACAAGTCCCGGATCATCGGCACCCTCGACGAACTGCAGCAGGCCGGCCTGATCGAGCGCACCCCGGACCCCGACGACAGGCGTGTCCGGCTGCTGTCGATCACGCCGCAGGGGCGGGCCATGCGGAGGGCCGTCCGCAAGGACATCCAGGCGGCCGAGCTCCAGGTGCTCGACGGCCTTCCGGCGGCCGACCGCAAGACGTTCCTCCGGCTCCTGCAGCAGTTGCACGCCTCCCGCTGACGGCGGAGGCCGTTCACTCGCTCGGGTGATCCCGGTCGTGCACGCCGTCGGAAGACTGGCGGTATGCGACGAGCGGTGGTGGTGTGGGCGGCGGCGTACAGCGGGCTGCGGATCTGGTACCTGACCGGGCACGCCCCGGCCTGGAAGCTCCCTGGCGACGACCTGCTGGTCCCGGGCTGGGTGGCGGTGGCCGGTTGTGTGCTGACCACGCTCGCCGTGATCCGGATTCGCCCGAGGTTGCTGTGGGCACTCGCGGCGGGCTGGCTCGCCGCGGCCGCGTTTATCCTGCTCGACGCGGTTGCCTTGGTGCTTCCGGGGCTCGGCATCCCGTTCGACGTCCTCGGGATGCTCAGCCGGCTCGGGGCGGTCCTCGGCGCCGTACTGCTCGGGCTGCTTGCGCGCGCCCATCAGCCTGCTGGGAGGCCGTGGCCGCCCTGGGTCTCGATCGTGGGCGGCTGCCTCGCCACCGTGGGCTGCCTCACGCGGCTCGGCGCGCAGGCAGCGGTCGGCTTCGAGCAGACGCCGTACGGCAGGAGTCTGTCGCTGCTGCTCTTCGAAGGCGGGTTCGTCCTGGTCGGGACGCTGCTGCCGTTCCTGCTCGTGCATCCGTTCGGGCGGAGGTTTCCGCGGTGGCTCCTGCTGCTGCCCGGGTACGGGCTCGGCTGCGGTATATCGGCGTACTTCGGGGTCTGCCTGATCCAGATGATCACCAACGCGGTCCAGGGAAAGCCGGTGTACGGCGATGTCGGGCTGCCGGACAGCTTCTTCTGGGTCGCGGTCCCGGCGTACGTGGTCTGGGGACTCGGGCTGGTGGTCGCCACCCGCGGGTACCAATTCAGGACCCGGAAGACAACCGATTCGGCATGTGATCTTCAAATCACTCAGCGTTGAACCAAGTAGAGCGTTCAATCGTTCGAACCAGGCACAGACACCAACCCCACCGCCCCGAGGAGTGAGGCCCTGTGCAGGTACTGGAACGTTTTCAGAAAGAAGTGATCGGCGTTTTCCGGATCGTCGTCGGATTCCTGTTCGCGACCCACGGCGCCGCGGCGCTGTTCGGCGTCCTCGGCGTCGAGAAGGCCGGACTGCTGGTCTGGCCCTCCTGGTGGGCCTCGCTGATCCAGACGGCCGGCGGTGCGCTGGTGATGATCGGCCTCGGTACCAGGTACGCGGCGCTGCTCTGCTCCGGGTCGATGGCGTACGCGTACTTCACCGTCCACCAGGCCGGCGCTTTGCTGCCTGTGCAGAATGGTGGCGAGAAGGCGGCGCTGTTCTGCTTCGCCTTCCTGCTGATCGCGTTCCTGGGCAACGGCGCCTGGTCGGTGCAGCGGCCGGCCAAGGTGACCGTACAGACAACCGCAGCCAAGTAGGCATGATCGACAGGGCAGGAGCGCCGATGGCCGACGACCGGGCGACGCTGCTGCGTGAACTGCACGACGTGCACGCGCCCGCGCTCTGGCGGTTCGTCGTCCGGCTGACCGGCGACGACCGGCTGGCCGAGGACGTCGTCCAGGAGACCCTGCTGCGGGCGTGGCGGCGGCCGAACATCCTCACCGAGGACGAGCCGGGCGCCCGCGCCTGGCTGTTCACGGTGGCCCGCAACCTGGTCATCGACGACCGCCGCAGCGCCCGGGTCAGCCGGGAGGTCGCCAGCGACGACCTCCCGGAGAACCCGAGCGCCGACCACGCCAACGCCGTACTGGACGCCTGGCTGGTGGCCGAGTCGCTGGCACAGTTGTCCGAGGAACATCGGCAGGTGATCGTCCGCGCGTACTACGGTCGCCGTACGGTCACCGACATCGCCGAGGAGCTGGACATCCCGTCGGGCACCGTGAAGTCACGGCTGCACTACGGGCTGCGGGCTCTCAAGCTCGCACTGCAGGAGAAGGGGGTCACCAGTCAATGACCGACCCGTACCGCGAGTGGGACGCGGCGTACCTGCTCGGCGCGTTGTCGGCGAAGGACCGGCGCGTGTACGAGGAGCATCTGCGCGACTGTGCGGACTGCTCGGCCGCCGTCGCGTCCCTGGCCGGCGTACCCGGAATGCTGGCCGCGCTGCCGGCCGAGCGGGCGCTGGCCACCGTCACCGGCGAGCCGCCGAACCTGCTGCCCGGGCTGACCCGGCGCGTGCAGCGCGACCGTCGGCGGCAGCGGATCCGGTACGGCGCACTCGCCTCCGCGATCGCGGTCGCCGCGGCGGTCGTCGGCGCGGTGGTCGCGATCCCGCTGACGAAGGACGACCCCGAGGGCGACTACGTCGTACTGTCCCAGACGGTGTCCAGCAAGCTCTCCGCCGACGCCCGGCTGGTGCCGGAGCCGTGGGGCACGACGATCGAGATCAGCTGCAAGTACGACGAACTCGCGACGCCGAGCGAACGCTCCCGCGGGTACGAACTGTTCGTCACCGACACCTCCGGGAAGGTCCAGCTGATCGCGAGCTGGACCTCCGCGCCCGGGACCACGGTCAAGCCGGCCGCCACCACCAAGCTGAAACGCGACGAGATCCAGGCGTTGGACATCCGCAGCTCCGAGACCGGACGGGTGTTGCTCGCGGTTCGATTCTGATCAGGACGCATGACAACTGCGCAGCGGGGAACCAGGAGAAGACGAACGACGATCGCTCGAGAGGCCGTCGATCCAGACCCCGGTGTTCAGGGACGTGCACCGGGGTCGCCGCACGTGATCTGGTCGAAAGAAAAATCCCGCGCGCCTGTAACACTCGGGCCGTTACCGGCGATACACCGTGTGTAACGCCACTGAGTATCCCGTCCCAGGCCGTCCGCCCGAAGGGCCTGGGCCGGGATACTCGATGCGTATGAGGCGCCCGCTGCGTTACATACGAAGGCCCCCGGTGAACACCCACCCGGGGGCCTTCGCTGTGCGTACCCTCCCTAGGACGCTTGCTCAGTCGGGCCTTCCGACGGCGGCAGGGCGATCCGGTCCGCCGGCAGGCGCTCCGTCCGCTCGTTCCCGTCGTCGCCCTCGTACTGCACCAGAGCGGTCCATCCCGATTCCTCGTGGTCGCGGCCGATCAGCCAGCCGCGATGCCACTTGCCGTCCGCGCGGACGACGACATGGCTGGGCAGAGGGAGTCGGGACACCAACTCGGTGTCGGGCTCGAACTCAGTCATGGCCGAAGAGTAAGTGCAATCCGCTCGCGGCGCCTCTCGAACGCGTGTTCCGTCACGCTTTTCTCAGACTCCGGACTCCAGCCCAAACGCTTGTACGGCGCCGTGCACCCTCAACGCGCGCCCGCCCGGTATCCGCGTGACCCAGCCGTTGTCGAGCGCATGCGCGCACAACGCCGCACCGACCGCACCGGCCAGATGCGGGCGGCGCTCGGTCACATCCAGGCAGGACCTCAGCGGCTGGCGTCCCCGGCGTACCTCGATGCCGAGATCCTTCAACCAGGCTTGGCCTTCCGGCGTCAGCGCGATCCCCTCCGACCAGTCGATCAGCCCGCGCTCGGTCATCGCATCCGCAAGCGCGACCCCGAGCTTCCCGGCCAGGTGGTCATAGCACGTCCGGGCCCGCGCGAACGCGTCCCGCTTGCTCACCGCCTTGAGACTGTTGACCGGTTCGGTACGCCGGGGCGCCAAGGCCGCGAGCCCTTCGATCAACTCCGCGGTGTCCGGGCCGGCGAGCTTCACGTACCGGTGCCGCCCCTGCCGCACCTCGGTCAGCAGCCCACCGTTCACGAGCAGATTGAGATGCTCGCTGATCGTCGGCCGCGACACCTTCGCCAGCCGCGCCAGCTCACTAGCGGTCCACGCCCGCCCGTCGAGCAACGCCATACACACCGTCGCCCGGGTCCCGTCCGCGAGCATCCGCGCCCAGCCGGCCAGCTCCTCACCCTCGGCAGTCATACAGCCCATCATGCCGGGCCGTCGGTTAGGCCCCGGCCGAACGGTCCCGTGCCTACTGTCGAATGTCGTGACCCACCTGACGATCGAACCGTCCATCCTGTACGTCGGCACCCCGGTCGCCCTGCTCAGCACGTTGAACGAGGACGGCACCCCGAACCTCGCCCCGATGTCCTCCGCCTGGGCCCTCGGTGACGTGGTCGTCCTGGGCGTCGGCATCGGCGGCCAGACCGCCACCAACCTCCGCGATCGCCCGGAGGTGGTGATCAACTACCCGTCCCCCGACCAGTGGCCAGCCGTCGAACGCCTCGCCCCACTGACCGCCGCCGACCCGATCCCACCCCACAAACAGGCCCGCTTCCACCACGACCGCAAGAAGTTCACCGCCGCCCACCTGACCCCCGCCCCGTCCGACCTCGTCACCCCACCCCTGGTCGCCGAATGCCCCCTCGCCTTCGAAGCCACCGTCGTACACTCCGACCTAGATGCCAAAGGCAACTTCCTCATAGCCCAGGCCCAAGTCCTCCGAGTCCACGCCGCCCCCCACCTGGTCATCCCCGGCACCTCCCACGTCGACCCCGCCGCCTGGTCCCCCCTCATCTACAACTTCCGCCACTACTACGGCCTAGGCCCCGAACTAGGCGAATCCTTCCGCACCGAAACCCCAAGAAACAAAGGGAAGTAGGTCTCGCGTGGTGTGAAGTGGAGGTAATCGACCTCCGCGTGCTCCGCAGGTGTCCTGGCCGCTCCACTTCCTCTCGCACCAGCTCCCACCACCACCGGACTACAGCCGGCTGCCGCCGGTCTTCGGGCGAATGAGGCACCGGCGGGGTGTCGAGCGTTGATGGCGAAGTCTGCTGATGGCTGACGGCCGGCCGAACGCTATCTGGCCGCTGATTCAGTCGATTAGGCCGTTGGCCCGTGCCCGCCATAGTTGCTCGCGCGCCGGTTTGGTGTCGAGCATCTGCAGACCGCGAACTGCCCAGCCTCTGAGTGACTCATCGTCGCTTTGTAGTTGCTCCACCAACAACGGCAACGTATCCGGTGAACGCGCTTCACCGATGAGTTCGAGCAGCCAGCACCGCAGCCCATGGTCCGCGCGCTCCTGGTCGAACGCCGTCACCAGTTCTTCGACGTGTTCGGCGGCATGCGGCAACAGCAGCTGAAATCCGCTCTCCTGCGCTTGCGGGTCGCGTCTGCGCATGAGCCGCATGGCCTGCTCAAACCGCTTCGTCACGCCGCGAGACTATCCGCCAGGATCGATCGAGAACGCCATAGGACCATCCAGTTGCGGTTGCAGTTCTCATGTCGGTGCTGCTCTTCCCACCTGGGAAACGGCGATCGAGGTTGCCATCGCGCCAGTCAGCGAGAACCTCGCCGCAGATCGCCCAGGCATTAGCGTCGTTGCGGCCACCGAGCTCGCCGCCGTTGACTTCCCGCAGCTCATCAAGCTCCCTGTCGAGGCCCACATCTGGCCGAACCTGACAGCAAGACCGGCGGGACTCGCTCGGTTCACCCGCCTATCCTCCGAGCATGGGTGATGACGAGACCGCGTCCTACGTGCAGCGAATGCGAGCACTGGTCGGAAAGGAACCGCTGGTGGTCGCGGCTGCCGGCGTACTCGTCTGGGATCATGACCGGCGGCGAGTCCTCCTTCAAGAACGCTCCGATGACCAGACGTGGTGCATCCCCGGAGGCGCCGTGGAGCCAGGCGAACGACTCGAAGACGCCGCCCGTCGAGAGCTCCGTGAGGAAACCGGGCTAGTCGCGGGAGAGCTGACCTTGCTCTCAGCACGATCAGGCCCAGAATGCTTCCTGGTCTACCCCAACGGTGACCAATGTCAGGTGATTTCACTGACCTATCGAGCTGAGTCGTGGTCGGGGCACCTCGAACTTACGGATCCCGAGACCACAGACCTCAGGTTCTACGACCCACTCGAACTACCCGCGATGAACTCTTACAACCGCGCGCTCTTCACACACCTGGCCTCGGAGGGTCACCTGGAGCCCCCGGAAACGTACTGAATCACAGCTAAAACGCCCCAGTCGCCTCTTGTCCTTACCGGGCTGAGCTTGTGGCGGCACCGGCGTTCGAGTCCGCTTGGCCGAAAGGAGTGGTGTGACTGTGAACACCTCGTGGGGTCTGGGAACAGGCTATTGCTTGTTCACAGACCCCATGGGGGTCGCCGGGTCGCCCGGTGGAGGGTCGACCACTTGGTGGGGCGGTGCGTGAGGTGTTCTATGCGCCGTAGCCGCCGTCGATTCGTAGTACTGCGCCGGTGACGTAGGAGGCTTGTGGGGTGGCGAGGAAGACCACGCCTGCGGCGATCTCCTCCGGCCGGCCGTAGCGCCCCATCGCCGTTGTCGGGAGAAAGATGGATGCTGCGCGGCTGTCGGCGGGGTTCATCTCGGTGTCGACGAATCCGGGCTGGACGACGTTGACCGTGATGCCCCGGTGGGCCAGATCGCGGGCCGCGCCCCGGCTGTAACCCTCCAGGGCCGACTTGGTACCCGCGTAGGCGGCCATTCCGGGGAATCCCACCCGGGTCGCCACGCCCGAGCTGATGCTCACGATCCGCCCGCCTTCGGGCAGCAATGGGGTAGCCGCTTCGATCGCGGCTACCACGCTGGTGTAGTTGATGGCGAGCTGACGGTCGACCGCGGACTCGTCGGCAGCCTCGCCGTCGACCGAGGCGGCGGCAGTGAAGCCTGCGTTGTTGACCAGGATGTCGAGCTTTCCGAATTGTTGGACGACGTTGTGGATCAGGCCCACCGCCTGCTTCGCATCCGCTTGGTCAGCCTGGAAGGCCATCGCGCGCACTCCCTGTGCCTCGAGTTCGGTGACCACGGCCTTGGCCCGATCCGCTGAGGATGAGTAGCTGATCGCCACGTCAGCTCCTTCGTCAGCCAGTGCCAGCGCCGTCGCCGCCCCGATGCCTCGCGATCCGCCGGTCACGATCGCGACCTTGTTGTCCAGCTTTCCCATGACTTCCCACTTCCTTGGATGCGACATACACGGCAGTTATTGACTGAGCGGTCCACAATAAACATAGTGGACTGATCGGTCAATAATTCGTACTCTGGCTCACATGGCACGTCCACGAGCGTTCGATGAGAAGCAGGTGCTGAACGCCGTCAGGGAGCAGTTCTGGGACGCCGGATACGCCGCGACCTCGCTGGAAGACCTGATGCGGGTCAGCGGGTTGGGCAAAGGCAGCCTCTACGCGGCGTTCGGCGACAAGCATCAGCTCTTTCTCCGGGCGCTGCGCAGCTATACCGAAGACATCCACGACTCTCTTCGAGGAACCCTCGCCGAGGCTCCACGGGCCGTGGACGCACTGCGCAAGCTCCTCGAGGCCCCGGTCCACGAGCGTGCACGGCGCGGTTGCCTGATGGCCAACAGCACCTGCGAACTCGGTAATGCAGATGCGGAAGTTCTGGCCCATGCCCATCGCACCTACGAGACGACTACCGAGGTGATCGGTGACTGTGTGGCCCGCGCCCAACGCGAGGGCGATCTGCCGGCAGGAGTCGATCCCATGGCGCTCGCGCGAGCCATCCTGGCCGCGCAACAAGGGATCGTGTTCATGGGCCGGACAGGGGTGGATTCGGTTACTCTCACTGCCACGGCACGATCACTCGCCGATCAACTCCTGTCGGCACGCTCGGTCGACTGAACCTTTTGCGTTGCCGGCGACCGCTGAGGAACGGTCTTTCCTCTTGTCGCGCCGACGGCTTGTCGCGCTGCGCCACTCACCACCGTCAGCTTCGTGTAGAGCCTTCGCCTAGTAGTCACCCGCGAGCGGCAGCTCGCAAATCGCCCGCGGTAGCGGGCAAATGCCGGCGCAAGCCGGTGGGTGGGTGGGAGCGCGCGGAGCGGGTGCGGGAGGGAGCGCAGCGACCGGAGCGCCTGCGGAGCACGCGGGGGCTGACCACATCCACCCGTTCATCACATCCACCCGTTCATCACATCCACCCGTTCATCACATCCACCCGTTCATCACATCCACCCGTTCATCACATCCACCCGTTCACCACGTCCAGACCTGCGGGTGGGGCTACAGCAGGTGGAGGCGGTCTGCTTCTTCGTCGGTGAGGATTACGTCGAGGGAGGCCAGGGCTTCGGGGAGGGCCGACGGGGGGACGGGGCGTTCGGTGGTGGGGGTGTTGGGGTGGTCGGTGTAGAGGGTGGTGCCTATCAGGCGGCGGACTTCGCCTTCGGTGACGCGCATGACTACGGGGCGGCCGGTGAAGGGGGAGTTGGGGTGGGTGGAGACGTAGTGGTGGTAGACCTCGTAGTCGATCGGGCGGACCGGTTCGTCGTTGGAGGCGTGTTGGGGGATCCAGCCTTCGGGGGTCTGCTTGGACAGGGTCCAGACGTCGCCGTCCTGGGTCAGGCGGTGGTCCCAGCCGGCTTGGTCGACGACGGCGCCGTCCTTCAGTGGGGTCGGGTAGAGCTGGCCGGCGCCGAATCCCACGTCCGCCAGGAACTCCTCGCCGTTGACGCCGACCTTCAGCAGGGCGTGCGTCCGCGGCCCGGACTTGTGCGGCTGTACCCGGGCCACCCGCCGTACGACGTCGTACCCGAGCTGCTCGAGCGCCGCCCCGAAGAGCAAGGCGTGCTCGTAGCAGTAGCCGCCCCGCTGACGGCCGACGAGCTTCGCCTGGATCGCGTCCAGGGAGATCCCGGGGTGCGTGCCGAGGATGACGTCGATGTTCTCGAACGGGATCGCCAGTACGTGTGCGCGGTGCAGGCTCCGTGACGCCTCCGCCGACGGTGCGACCCGCGGATGACCGATCCGTGCGAGGTAGGCGTCCAGGTCCAGTTTCTCGATGTCCCACATGCTCATCAGCTCAACACTTCCAGTTCACTTGAGGTCAAGTTCGGTGAAGAGCGTGAGCTGAATCCCACCCGGCGTTTCCAGTCGTGCGTTCAGCGAGTTCCACGGCGTACGGACGGGTTCGGCGATGACGGTCGCCCCCGCGTCCGCCAAGCGGCGGGTGGTCGCGGCGGCGTCGTCCACCTCGAACGCGACCCGGTACTTCCCGGCTACCCGGCGCCCGACCTCGACCGCGTCGATGAACTCGGCCTGTCCCTGATCCGCGATCTCCAGCGTCGCCCGCTCCACGGAGAGGATCGTCACCCGGCCGTCGTCCGACGAGTACGACGCCTGCTCCGGCAGCCCGAGTACGTCGCGGTAGAACGCGACCGCCTGTTCGTAGTCGTCCACTGTGACGACCAACCGCAGCTCCATCACCAGGCCTGGGTCAATGCCGTGCTGCTCGGGGTGAGGCGATACCCGGCATGGGCGGAGAACTCCGCGGACATGGCGAACCGGTCGCCGCGGACGATCGTGTGGCGCCACTCGACCGAGCGGTTCTGGGCGCTGCCCTGGCGGACGATCGAGAAGACGGCGGCGTCCGAGGGGCAGTGCAGGATCTTGCGCTCGGCCGGGGTCGGGGTGACGGCGCGGATGTCCTCGCGGCCGTGGTCGAGGACGATGCCCGTGCGGTTCGCGAGCTCGTTGTACAGGCTGGTGTGGGTGAAGTCCGCGTCCAGCAACGGTTCCGCCAGCGTCGCCGGGAGCCAGACCCGGTCGAGCGCGAGCGGCTCGTCTCCGGCGTACCGGAGGCGTTCGAGGTAGAGCAGCGGGATCGACTCCTCCAGGTCGAGGCGGGCCGCGACCACGCCGTCGGCGCGAACGTCGAGCGCCCGTACGACGCTTCGTTGCGGCAGGCCTGAGGCCTCGACGGAGGAGAACAGGCTGTAGAGCGCGCCCATCGGCTGCCGGATCTCCGGTGTCGCCGCGACCCGGGGCTGCCGGCCGCGCTCGGCGACGATCAGGCCGTCTGTGCGGAGCTGGACGAGGGCCTGCCGCACTGTGTGCCGGCTGACGGCGTACTCCTCGACGAGCGCGAGCTCACCCGGGAACGCGTCGTCGAACTCCCCGGACCGCAGCCGCCGGACCAGGTCCGACTGCAACTGCTTCCAGAGCGGCTCGCCGCCGCCTCGCTCCAGCTTGCGCACACGGGTTCCTTCCAGAGTTGCCAAATGTCCGGTCATCTCCTACCGTGAATGTACGTACATTTCTGGCAGAAGGGAACCGGCTAGTGGTGCAGCTCGAGGTTAGGACACCTCACTACCTGGCCGCCGCCGTTCCCGCCGTACGCCGCCTCGGTACGGCGTTGTCGCGCCGCAGGGGACTCGCGATCGTGCTCGCGGTGACGGCCGTCGCGGTACCGCTCGGCCGGCTGGTCCCGATCGTCGGCGGACCGGTCTTCGGCATCCTGCTCGGCGTGATCGCGGGCAGCGTGATCCCGGCCCTGCGCGCGGACGTCTGGCGGCCGGGGTACGACTTCGCCTCGAAGGGGCTGCTCCAGCTGTCGATCGTCGTGCTCGGCACCGGGCTCTCGCTGCAGCAGGTCGCGCGGGTCGGCGTCTCGTCGCTGCCGGTGATGCTCGGCACGCTCGCGATCGCACTCGGCGGCGCCTGGCTGTTCGGCCGGATCCTCGGTGTTCGCGGCGACACCCAGACCCTGATCGGCGTCGGTACGGCGATCTGCGGCGGCTCGGCGATCGCGGCCGCGACGGCGGCGATCGGCGCGAAGCGTTCCTCGGTCGCCTACGCGATGGCGACGATCTTCACCTTCAACATCGTCGCGGTCCTGACGTTCCCGCCGATCGGCCACCTGCTCGGGATGAGCTCGGAGGCGTTCGGCCTCTGGGCCGGTACGGCGGTCAACGACACGTCGTCGGTGGTCGCCGCCGGGTACGCGTACAGCCAGGCAGCCGGCGACCAGGCGATCGTGGTGAAGCTGACCCGGTCGCTGACGCTGATCCCGATCGTGCTGACGCTGGTCGCGCTGAAGATCCGCCGCGAGAACCGCGCCGCCCGCGCGCTCGACGAGACGTCCCGGGGTTCGTACGAAGGAGCCACGGCCTCGATCCGCAAACCGTTGCCGTGGCGCAAGCTCGTCCCGCTGTTCCTGATCGGCTTCATCGCGGCCGCCGGCCTTCGCTCCGCGGGCGTCGTACCGGAAGGGTGGCTACCGACGCTCACCGTCGTCGGCAGCACCCTGATCACCGCCGCACTGGCCGCGATCGGCCTCTCGCTGCGCCCCCGCGAACTCCGCGACGCAGGACCCAGGCCGCTCTTCCTGGGAGCGATCCTCTGGATCCTGGTCGCCGTCGGGAGCCTGGTGCTTCAAGCGTTCTAAGAAGTGTCGGTGGCCAGGGCTACGATCCGGTGCGTGAAGATCGTCGTGCAGATCAAGCTGGTGCCGGACGCCGCTCAGGCGCTGGCGCTTGCAAAGACGTTGCACAGGGTCAACGAGTTGGCCAACTGGGTATCGGCCGTGGCATTCGAGCAAGGAACTCCGCGCGAGTACGAGCTGCGCAGACATACTTATGCCGAGCTGAAGGCCGCTGGACTCGGCGCCCAAGTGGCACAGCAGACGATCAAGAAGGTTCGAGATGCGTACGCTGCATTGACGGCGAGCATCGGTGCAGGGCACCTCGGCAAACGCGGTGCCAGGCGTCGGCGCAAGGCGACGTCCGGGGCGATTGTCTTCCGTCCGGATGCAGCGCATCCGTTCGACGATCGGTGCCTGTCATGGCAGTACGACTCGAAGACCATCAGCATCTGGACAATCGCCGGACGGATGAAAGACCTCCGCTTCGCGTGTGCCGACCACCAACTCGAGTCGCTGCGTGACTATCGGCGTGGCGAGTCCGACCTGATCGAACGCGACGGCGTCTTCTACCTGCTCGCCGTGTGCGAGGTTCCAGAATCCGAGCAATACCGGCCGGAGGCCTTTCTGGGAGTCGACTTCGGGATCGCGAACATCGCGACCACGTCCGCCGGCTACCGGGCGGCCGGGCATCAGCTGAATCGGTATCGCAAGCGGCAGATAGAGCTTCGTCGCAAGCTTCAGGCGAAGAACACCAAGTCTGCGAGGCGTCGGCTGAAGAGTCGGCGCCGCAAGGAGCGGCGGCATGCCGCGAACGTCAACCACATCATTGCGAAGCGGATCGTGACCGAGGCTGAACGCACCTCCCACGGGATCGCCCTGGAGAACCTGGGCGGCATCCGGCAGAGGGTACGGCTCCGCAAGCCCCAACGGGTCACGATCCATTCCTGGGCGTTTCGTCAGCTCGCCCAGTTCATCGAGTACAAAGCTCGTCGCGCCGGCGTCCCGCTGGTGTACGTCGATCCGGCATACACCAGCCAGGAATGCGCCGAGTGCCATCACATCGACCCCAAGAACCGGGTCGATCAGGCTCGCTTCATCTGCCGATCGTGCGGGGTCGTTGCCCACGCCGACCGGAATGCTTCACGCAACCTCGCCGCACGCGGCGAGGTTGCGTGGATTGCGGGGCGTGAGTCACGCGTCCCTGTCGCCTCGTAGGCGGTGTGGACGGAGGGGCCAACCTGGCAGCCAGTCAGGCGCTACCTCCAAACCCACTCTTCAGAGTGGGTCAAGCTGACTCCTTCTCGTAAGCCGCCTGGCGTTCCTGGATCGCCTTGATCCGGGGGACGTCGAGCTTGTTGCTGCGGTCGAAGTTGTAGATGCCGTTCTCTTCCTGGAAGACGTCCGTCAGCTGGGTGTAGCAGTAGCCGAACATCAGCTCGTTGTCGAGCAGTGCGTCGATCAGGCCGGCGAAGCGGACGTAGAAGTCCTCCTCGTTCGCGACCCGCTGACCGTAGCCCCAGGAGTCCGCGGAGTTCCCGGTCTTGCCCGCGGCCGCCTTCTCCGCGTTCCACCAGATGCCGCCGAACTCGCTGCAGAAGTACGGCTGGCCGTCGTACGCGAGGGAGATCGGCTTGCCGTCGTGGCGAGTGTTCCCGTACGGCTTGTCGTTCACCAGGTCCGCCATCTGCTTCGCGAACTCGGCCGGGTCCTGCTCGTAGTTGTGCGAGTCCCAGACGTCGGTCTCGGGGACGCGGTGGCTGTAGCCGGAGGCGTCCAGCACCGGGCGGCTGGTGTCCGCGGCCTTGGTGGCCAGGAACATCGCGCGGGTGACGTCGTCGAGCTGGGTGATCCGGTCGTGCAGCAGTTGGTGCGTCTCGTTCAGCGGGCACCAGCCGACGATGCTCGGGTGGCTGTAGTCGCGCTCGACGGCCTCGAGCCACTGGCCGACGTACGTCGCGGTCGGCTGCTGGTTGTCGTTGCCGGTGTCGCCGACGCCGGAACCCCAGTCGCCGAACTCGCCCCAGACCAGGTATCCGAGTCGGTCCGCGTGGTACAGGAACCGCTCCTCGAACACCTTCTGGTGCAGGCGGGCGCCGTTGAACCCGGCCGCGAGGCTGAGCTCGATGTCGCGCACGATCGCCTCTTCGGAGGGCGCCGTCATCAGGCTCTCCGGCCAGTACCCCTGGTCCAGGACGAGCCGCTGGAAGACGTGCTTGCCGTTGATCAGGATCGCCTTGCCGTTGATGCTCACCGACCGCAGCCCGGCGTACGAGTCGGCGCCGTCCAGCACGTTGCCCTCGGCATCGATCAGCTCGAGGCGTACGTCGTGCAGGTGCGGGTCGGTGGTGTCCCAGAGCCGGACGCGCTCGGCCGGCACCTGCAGCGTCAGGCGCGGAGCCAGGTCCAGGTCGGCGCGGACCTCGGCGGTGGTGATCTCGCCGTCGGCGTCCTTCAGGGTCGCCTTGATCTTGTGGCCGGGCTTGTTCGCGGAGACCGGTACTTCGAGGTGGAAGCTGGAGCCCGCGACGTCCGGGGTGATCCGCGGCCGCTTCAGGTGCACCGTCGGTACCGCTTCCAGCCAGACGGTCTGCCAGATGCCGGTGGTACGGGTGTACAGGCAGCTGTGGTTCGCGTACAGCTGGCTCTGCTTGCCGCGGGCCTGCGGGCCGCGGTGCGTGTCGCGGGCGCGGACGACGACGGTCGCCTGCTCGCCGGGCTTGGCGACGTGCCGCAGGTTCGCGCTGAACGGGGTGAACCCGCCGCGGTGCCGGACGACCTCCTCGCCGTTCACCCAGACGGTCGCGTCGTGGTCCACGGCCTGGAAATGCAGTACGGCGTCCTTGCCGTCCCACTCGGCCGGGATCGTCACGGTGGTGCGGTACCAGACCGCCTCCATGAAGTCGACGTCCTCGATCCCGGACAGCTCGGTCTCCGGGGCGAACGGTACGACGATCCGCCGCTCCAGTTCACGCTCCCGCAGGCCGCGCTCCAGCCCGGAGTCCGACCGGTCGATCTCGAACTGCCACTCGCCGTTCAGGTTCAGCCAGTCGGGCCGAACGAACTGCGGGCGCGGGTACTCCGCACGAGGCTGGGTCATGAACTCTCCCGTGGTGCTGATCTGGTAGGGGCAGCAGCACTTTACAACGTTGGAATAGCCCGGGCAACGGCCCGTCGGTCAGCCTTCGGGGCAGGGGAGGCCGGAGCCGTCGAGGCCGTCGCTGGTCTGGGTGGGGGTGTCGACGAGGACGAGGGTGCCGCCGGCGACACCGAGGAACGCGCCGATCAGCAGTACGGCAGCCAGCGCACCGGTCAGCAGGCCGCATCGTTGCAGGTAGACGACGAAGCAGGCTCCAGCGGCCAGGCAGAGAACGATGCCGACGCCGGTGACGGCGCCGACGTGCGGAAGTGGTGGGACCTTCTCGCAGTGGCTGGCGACGACGGTGACCAGCCATTCGTGGCGCTGGTGCCAGCGGAACCAGTACGCGAGCGCGGCGGCGGCGAGCGCCAGTACGCCCGCGAGGCCGACGGCATGCCGGCGGCTCGTCGACCTGCCCGGTCGAAGAGCCTGGTGGTCGCTCATGCCACTGCGTTCCGGAAGAGCGCGGCGTTGAGGAAGCCAGGTGCGAAGGTGCCGTCGCGATCCTCCTGGACGGCGCGGAGCTCGACCGGGGTGAAGACACCGAAGATCGCGCGGAGGTCGTCGAGGGTGAACGCCATCCCGCCGTACGTGTCGCCGGTCGCGACCACGTCGAGGTCGCTCGGGGCCTCCATCCGCTCGGCCGCGAACGTCACGATCCCGAACCGTCCGCCCGGCCGGACGAGCGGCAGCACGCGCTGCAGGTAGGTGATCCGCCGGTGCGGCGCGATGTGGTGGAAGCACCCGGAGTCGTAGACCACGTCGTACAGGCGGTCCGGCAGCGGATCCCGCAGTACGTCGGTCGTCGTCAGCGTGACCGAACCGGGCATGGCCGGCCGCAGCTGGTCGAGGAGGTCCTTCGCCAGGTCGATGCCGTCGACGATCGCCCCTCGCTCGGCGAACCACCGGGTGTTCCGCGCGCCGCCGCACCCGACGTCGAGCACCCGGGCCCCTTCGAGGTCGCCGAGCAGCCCGCGCTGCTCCCAGTCGACCAACGGCTCGTCGGGCAGTTGCGTCGCCAGCGGGTGCCCCGGCGTGGTCAGCAGACCGCTCCAGTACTCCGCGGCCGACGCGTCGGACCGGTCACCGCGACCGCTCGTCGCCACCACTCGATCCAAGACTTCCAGCAACTGGTCAACGGTGTGAATCCGAGTGTCCGTCACTCGCCGATTCTACTGTAGAACAGGGCGATTCCCGTCCTCAGAGCGCCTTTCCGTAGCAGCGGGTCCGGGGCTCGTTGACGTACTTGCCCCATGGCGCTATGCGTGCGTAACCGCTTGATTCGTAGAGGGCGATGGCTTCGGGCTGACGCTCCGCGGTGCTCAGGCGTAGGAACGGATGCCCGGCTGATCGGGCCGCCGCTTCGACCTGGGCCAGCAATCTGCGCGCATGCCCGCGACCGCGGGCGGCTGGTGTCACGTACACCCGCTTGATCTCCGCGTCTCCGGGATGAGCAGTGCCCGGGCCGAAGACCTGCAGAGCGCCGCACCCGACAGCCTGTCCCTCGTCGTCGAGCGCGACGAAGTACCGCGCACCGTCCTTGACCTGTGTCCGCCCCTCGGCGCCGTTCCGCACGACGAGCTCGTCGAACGCGGCCTTCAACAGGACAGCCAGTTCCGGGTCTTCCGCCGGCCGTTCGTCCACGTGTGCCATCCGCCAAGAAAATCAGATGAGGACGGGCCGCGCGACCGAATACCCTGCCGCCGATGTCGTGTTCCTGAAGACGTAGGCAGGCCCACGGCCGGCTCCGAGCGGAGTCGGCCGACTCGGTCGTGCGTACGTCGCGCTTCGACAGTTCTGCCGATTCGCGAGCCTTCAGGAGCCTTGCTGTGCCCGAATTTGTCCTGCGCACCATCGACGGCGCCACCGATCTCCTCCTGGAGGAGTTGCGGGCGATGCGCTCGGTCCGTTCGATCCAGGAGTTGTCCGCCGAGACCGTCGCCTGCACGGTCGAGGGGCCACTCGACGAACTACTCACCTGCGGTCTGTACTTCTCTGCCGGTTCGCTCACCTGGATGCGGCGCTTCGGTCGGCTTGAACGGCTGCCGTGGTCGACCAATCCGGTGGTCGCCGAGGTACTCGTCCGGTTGGCGAAGATCCGGCCCGGCCACCGGGTGGTCGACCCGTTCTGCGGAACGGGAACCATCCTCCTCGCAGTACGCCGTCGTGCCCCGGAGGCCCGGATCGCCGGAACGGACCGCGATCCGCACGCGCTCCGGATCGCGTCGCGCAACGGAGTCCAGGCTCTCGCCAGGGCGACGGCCGGCGCTCTGCCCTTCAAGGAGGCGAGTGTGGACCGAGTCGTCACGAATCTCCCGTTCGGGAAACAGGTCGGTAGTCACCACGACAACTGCGTTCTGTACCCCGAGGTGCTCGCCGAACTCGACCGTGTGCTCACCGCCGACGGCCGTGCGGTCCTGCTGACCGAGGACAAACGTCTCCTCGAGGCAACCGTTCAACGGCAGCCTGGACTAAAGGTCGTCCGTCGTCGGCTCCTCAGGTACAACGGCGCCACGCCGACCATCTACGAGCTCACTCGTAGCCGAGCAGGCGGGCGCCGTTGTCCCAGCACACCGCGCGGAGCCAGTCGTCGCCGAGGTCCAGTGACTCCAACGACGTGAGCTGTACGGCGTACTCGTACGGGATGTTCGGGAAGTCCGACCCCAGCACGATCCGGTCCTGGACGTCGCGCAAGCGTGGCACGAGGTCCCGCGGGAACGGCATCATCGCCTCGACGAAAGGCGTCAGCGCCATCGTCGTGTCGAGGTGCACGTTCGGGTACGACGTCAACGCGAGATGCTCGGCGTACTCCGGCATTCCCAGGTGCGCGATCACCGCCGTCAGCGAAGGATGCCGCCGCAGTACCTCGCCCATCGGCCCGGGGCCGGTGTGCCGCCCGGGGATCGGGCCCGATCCGCAGTGCACGACGACGGGTACGCCGGCCTCCGCCAACTGTCCCCAGACGTCGTCCAGCTCACCGGACCGCGGGTCGTAGCCGCCGACCTGCACATGGACCTTGAAGATCCGCGTCCCCAACTCCAGGGCCTCGCGTACATAGGCGGCGGCGGACGGTTCCGGGAAGAACGTCCCGCTGGACACGCAACCGGGTGTCACGGCGGCGAAGTCCCGCGCCCAGGAGTTCAGCGACTCGGCCATCCCCGGCTTGTGCGGGTAGACAAGCGCCGGAAACGCCCGTACACCAAGGGATTCCAGCGTTTTCAGCCGTTCTTCCACCGAGGTCCGGTAGGTGATCGGCCACTCGGTCCCGTAGTGCGTCGACGCCTGGTCGAAGTACGCCCAGACCGCGTTCAGCACCCGGTCCGGCAGGAAGTGCACGTGGACATCGATCAACCCGTCGAGCCCGAGTCGCCGCCACCACGCCGGTACGTCGGAGTCACGCATCGGCGACCCACAGGTCGGTGAGGCCCTTGAAATGCGCGAAGAACTTGTCCTGCTCGTGCACCGGGTACGTCGCCGCCACCGTCTCGCGCAGCACCCGCTCGAAGTCCGGGCCCGCCACCCAGTCCCGGACCCGCAGGTCGAAGTCGCCCAGATGACTGGCGCACCACTCGTGGTACTTCGCCGTCTCGAAGTGCTCGTCGGCGAGCTGCAGGTAGCCGTCGAGCTTGGCGTCGTAGTCGAGGTCGGGGTTGTCCGCGATCTCGAAGTACCGCTCGGTGTGCAGGTCGACGGACGAACGCCGCCCGGTCGCGAGGCAGAACACGGACCACTTGACGAGCGCGCTCAACGCCCACGGGAAGTAGTAGTGCAGCGAGGTGACCGCGACGTCCGGGCACGCGTTGGCGTAGTCGATGGGATACACGTCGTCGCCGGCCACCAGCATCTCGCAGGAGTTGAACTCCCAGCCGAAGAACGCGTTCACGATCCGGCTGATCGCGACGGTCTGGTGCCCGGCCGAGGGTGACAGGAAGTCGTGCGAGACGGCGTACCGGTTGTGCATCGGCTGGTCCGGGCGGAAGTCCATCACCATCGTCTCGGCGCCGATCGACAGCGCCCGGGCGAACTTGTCGTAGTCGACGGTGGCCTGCAGGTGCATCAGCATCTCGCCGGACTCGTCGTACGCGCGATGCAGGTCGTCGGCGTTCTCGATCCGGGACACGCCGCGCCAGCCGCCGCCGTCGAACGGCTTCATGTAGAGCGGATACCCGAGGTCCGCGGCCAGCGCGTCCAGGTCGAAGGGCTGGTTGTACGTCGCCGACGTGTACGCCCAGCGCACGTTGTCGACCGGGTTCTTGTACGGCACCAGGACGGTCCGCGGGATCTTCAGCCCGAGGCGGAGCATCGCGCAGTACGCCGAGTGCTTCTCCATCGACTGGAACGTGAACGGGGAGTTCAGCAGGTACGTCCCGTTCATCAGCGCGGCCTTCTTCAGCCACTCGCGCGGGTGGTAGTACCAGTACGCGAGCCGGTCGATCACCAGCCCGACGCGCACCGGGTCGTTCAGGTCGAACGGCTCGATGGTCAGCCGGCGGGACCCGAACTCGTGCTCGCGCCCGTCGATCGTCACCGGCCCGACCCGCTGCAGCAGCGCCTCGAACGCCTGCGGCCAGTCCTCCTCGGCCCCGAGCAGCAACCCGATCAAATGCCGCGAGCGATCAGCCACAGTCGTCCTCCGTACGTCGGCGTCCTTCGAGGGTAGGTACGTTCCCGCGTCCCGTCTAACAGAACCTCGGCAGGTGATGCGCGATCTGCTGCCGCCACCACGGCCAGTCGTGCGCGGCGTCGTACCCCCAGACGTCGAGCTCGTGCGGGATGCGCCTGTCCTCCAGCAGGGCGGCGGTCTTGAGGGCCGACGGCAGGGAACCGGTCGGGTTCGTCTCCCAGTCGCCCTGCCCGACCGTGAGCAGGACGAACAGCCGCGACCGCAACCAGTCCAGGTGGTCGCCGGACAGGCCGGGCAGATAGTCGGCCGGGTTGTTGAAGTACACCGCGTCGCCGCGCTCGCCCCAGCCGTGCCAGCTGGCCGCGTCGTAGTTCCCCGACTGGCAGATCGCGACCGGGAACAGGTCCGCCCGCTTCAACGCGAAGTTCAGCGCGTGGAACGCGCCGAGGCTGCAGCCGGTCGTGACGATGTCCGACACGCCCGGCGAGTCCGTGCCGATCATCGGCACGACCTGGTTCACGATCCAGGACTCGTACAGCTCGTGCCGCCGCGCGCGGAGTTCCAGCTGGATGCTCCGGTCCGACCAGCTGACGTGGTCGTAGGAGTCCACGCAGTACAGCTTCACCCGCCCCGCCTCGATCAACGGCGCGACCGCGTCGACCATGCCGTTGTTCTCGTAGTCCCAGGCGCGGCCCTGCTCGCTCGGGAAGACCAGCACCGGGCGGCCGAAGTGGCCGTACCGGATCAGGGTGCCGCGGCGGTCAAGCCCCGGCGCCTCCAACTCGACCTGCTCCCGTTCCATCGGCCCCACCCCAGGTCTGTCGCAGTAGCTCCGTCAGCTCAGGATCCAGCACATCCCGCCAGGCTGTGAAGTTGTGCATGTCCGGAGTTTCGTCGAGCACGACGGACAGCCCGAGCTCGGCCAGCCGGGCGGCCATCACCCGGTTGTTGTGCACGTTCTCCTCGGTCGTCCCGGCCGTCATCGCGACCGGCGGCGTACTCGGCGCCGCGGTAGCGGACAGCACCTGCTCGACGAACCCGGTCACCTGGGCGTAGTACTCGAACTTCGCCTCCTGCGGATCGGTCTCCGGCGTGAAGAACGAGCCCGACTGCAGGAACAGCCCGGAAAACGTGTTCGGAAAATTCCATTCGGCGTGCAGCGCGGCCAGCGCCCCGAGGCTCGCGCCCATCAGCACGGGCCGCCGGCTCCGGTACTGCGCCCGCACGGCCGGTAAGACGTGTTGCACGAGCGACGACGCGTACAAAGGATTCGCGGCGTACCAGAGGTTGCGTGAGGTAGGACGGACCAGCGCCAGGCGGAACGGCGGGAGGCCGCCCGACCCGACCAGCGCCCCCGCGTAGTGCGTGAGCCCGGCGTACGACGCGAACTCGGGCCCGTCGTGCGACAGCAGCAGCGGCAGCTCGAACTCCGGCGCGATCCCGTCCGGCGCCCACACCTGGACGTCGACCGGCCCGACCGGCGACTCCACGGTGAGCGGCGTCAACGTCGACGGAAGAGGCGGTACGGCGATCCACGCCGGCTCGACGTATCCGGGCAACGGCAGCCACGAGTGGTCACCGAACGCGCCGCCGACCATCCGCGGGTTGGTCGGATCGGTCCGCATGCCGAGGTCGGCGATGTCGAACAGGTACTCCATCCGGTGCACCGACGGCCGCGGCAGCCGCAGCTCCCAGCCGTACTCGACCGGCTTGAACTCGAGCAGCTCCGCCGGAAGACCCAGCTCCTGCCACAACCGTACGCCGGTGAACGCATGCGCAGCGTCACCGAGGCGGAACACCACCTCGGCCCCTTCGACCGCGCTCACAACTGCAGGCATCCAACCAAGGTAGCGGCGGAAACACTGACAACCCCTGTCAGCGACGGGTTCTAGGCTTGACAGCGTGGTAGATCTCACCAACATCCGCGAAATCACCGCGGACCTGCCCCGCAGCTACGAGGTGCTGGTCCGGGACCGGATCAAGTTCCGGGTCGGTCAGATCGTCTACCTCGCGGTCGCGCCCGACGAGCAGACCATCGGCCTCGGCTTCCCGCGCGAGGAACGCGCCGCCGCCCTGGCCGCCGAGCCGGACAAGTTCCTTCCGCCGCGGCCGTCCGACGAGCGCTATCAGTGGATCGAGCTCAACCTGGCGGCCGTCGACCACGACGAACTCCGCGAACTCATCCTCGACGCCTGGTCGCTGTGTGTCCCGAAGAAGGTGCGCGCCGCCTACTTCGGCGACTGACCCACGACGACCGGGGTGCCGGCGGTGCCGATCAGGCCGAGCAGCTCAGTGGCTTCGGCTTCTACCGCTGTTTGTTCGGCAGTGGTGAGCGGCCGATGCGGGGTGACCTGCAGGCTCTTACCGCGGTGGTGCCGCCAGTCGGCGGTGTAGTCGCCGTCGATCAGTACTGTGCCCATCGCGGCACCGTTGCCGGGCGGAAGCGGCACCGGACGTTCGGCCGGGTTCACACGTCGGCGGTCGGCGTGCGAGAGCAGGAGGTTGTCGTACTCCGGGAGGAACCGGACCGGGGCGGGCGTCTCCGGGTCGGGCAGCGGACCGTCGGGCACGTCGTACAGCTCCCGCCCGTCCTCGTCGGCGTACACGCGCAGCCCGGGCCGCAGCCGGTCCACCACCTCACGCAGCTTCGTCAGCCCGGACCACATCTGTACGTCGGCCACACTCGCCGGCCCGAACGCCGCCAGATACCGCAGGACCAGGTCGTCGATCGAAGGATCCGGCACCGGCGGACGGCCCAGCCAGCTCTCGATCGTCTGCAGCGCGGCCGGCCCGGTCTTTCCCCACACCCCGCGCGGCGTGACCTGGACCGTGCCGGTCAGGTAGCTCACGGCGTAGGCGAGCGCGTTCGCGTCCCAGTCCGGCCAGCGCTCGCCGATCACGTCCCGGAGCCGCGCCCGGCTGTACGGTTCCCGGCTCAGCAGCTCGGCGCCGTAGGCAACGACCGCGTCGACGTCCGCGCCGGCGAGCTGCTTGCCGAACGATCCCCGGAGCCCGCGGTCCGCGACCGGATGCACGAGCCGCCACATCATCAGACAGTCGTCGGCGGTGACCAGATGGATGGTCGCCCGCAGCAACGACGCCCGTACGGCCTGCCGGGACATCATCAGCTCGGATAGCTCGGCCGGGTCGAAGTTCTCCAGCCGGGACCACAACGCGACGTACGCCGCCAGCGGTGCCTGCGCCTGCAGGCCCACCAGCTGCTCGATCAGCCCGGCCGCCGTTCCGGGCTCACGGCGCAGCAACTGCTGCCGCTGCAGGAACGCACGATTCAGCTCGCGCCGGCTGAGCACCCGGGTAGTCACCGCGACAGCCTACGAAAGCGACGGCCGGTCATCCTCAGGTAGTAGTCCAGAACCATCCCGACGACCGATGGGTACGCCGCCTCCGCGACGCACTCTTGAAGTATGACCGGGGACTTCCTGCCGCAACGCCAGAAGGCGTCGGCGCTCAGCCAGATCGTGACCGTCGTACTGATCCTCGTCGCCGCCGCGGTGACACTCTGGCTGTTCCTCTAGGACTCCCACCGCACATCGGCCTCGCCGGGCCGCACTACTCCGGCCTCGTACGCGACCACAACCGCCTGCACCCGGCTCGACAGGCCGAGCTTGGACAGCACCGAGCTGACGTGGGTCTTCACGGTGGTCTCGCTGACGAACAACTTCGTCGCGAGGTCGCGGTTCGACAGGCCACGGGCCATCCACACCAGGATCTCCCGTTCACGTTCACTCAGCTGCGCCAGCAGTCCGACCCATCGCGGATCAGGCTGCGCCGGCGCGGCAACCGTCGTACCGCCGTCGACCTGGCGCTCCAGCTCCATGCAGCGCTCCAGCAGCACCCGGGTCGACGCCGGGTCGACGAGAGAGTCGCCCCGGTGCACCGCGCGTACGGCGGAGACCAGCAGGTCCGGGTCCGTGTCCTTCAGCAGGAACCCGGAGGCCCCGGCCCGGACCGCGGCCAGCACGTACGCCTCGTCGTCGAACGTGGTCAGCACCAGCACGGCAGGCCGTGACCGCCCGGCCGCGCGGTTCGCCGACGTGATCCGCTCGGTGGCGACCAGCCCGTCCATCACCGGCATCCGGATGTCCATCAGCACCACGTCCGGGTCGTACCGGTCGATCAGCCGGAGCGCCTCCTCGCCGTTCTCGGCCTGCGCGACCGTGGTCAGGTCCGGCTCGTGGTCGAGGATCATCGCCAGCCCCATCCGGATCACCCCCTGGTCGTCGGCGACCAGGATCCGGATCGGCTCGCTCACTTCTGCGGCGGCAGCCATGCCTGCACTCTCCATCCACCTAGCGGGCCGGCCGCGACGGCGAGGGTGCCGCCGACCGCTGTGGCCCGTTCCCGCATCCCGATCAGTCCGTTGCCGCGACCGCTCTCCTTGCGGCGCGCCGTCTCCAGTACGTTCACCGGCGGCGGGCCGCCGTTCCCGTTGTCGTCGATGGTCAGCAGCTCGCCCTGCGGCCCACTCTGCCAGGTCACCCGCGCCGCGGTGGCCTTCGCGTGCACCATCACGTTGGTCAGCGCCTCCTGGATGATCCGGACCGCGGTCAGGTCGGTCGCCGAGGTGAGCTGCCGCTGCCGGGGCGGCAGCTCCATCGTGACGTCGATCCCGACCGCCTTCAGCCGCTCGCCCATCCGCGCCACGTCGGCCAGGTCCGGCACCGGGGCGGTCCCGCCGCCCGAACCGGTGTCGCCGGCGATCTGCGGCGAGGCGGTGTTCAGCACCCGGACGGTCTCCCGCATCGCGGTCAGCGCCTCCTTGCCGCTGGCAATGATCCAGCGGATCGCCTCCCGCAGTACCTCGGGTCGCTGGTCGGCCACCCGGTCCGCGGCCTGCGCCCGGATCACCACCGCGCTGACGTGGTGCGAGATGACGTCGTGCAGATCGCGGGCGATCCGGGTCCGCTCGGCGACCGCGGCCCGCTCCGCCTCGACCGCGCGCAGCCGGACCAGCTCGGCGTTCCGCTGCTCCAGCAGCGCGACCGACTTCCGGCGCCGGCGGGTGTCCGCGCCGAGCAGGACCATGCCGCAGATCAGTGCCTCGGCGAACACGAAGAGTGAGATGTCGATGTAGGTGTACAGGCTGCCGAGGTCGCGGGGGAGAGCCTTGTACCGCGGGCCGCGCAGGACCAGCCGGTTGACGTGGCTGAGAACGATCGCGACCACGGTCGGCAGCCCGATCATCAACCCGGCCAGGCTGCCCATCGTGAAGAACAGACAGGTGAACCGCCGGACGCCGGCCGACGCCGCGAGGTAGCCGACGACCAGCAGCGGGACCAGGTGGATCTCCGACTGCAGCGCCGCGTCGCTGATCTCCGGCTGCCCGAAGATCGTCAGCCCGAGCTGGGCGGCCAACCCGGTGCCGACCGCGGCGTACATGAACGGGTACAGCACCGAGACGATCACCAGCATGGTCCGGGGGATCCGCCGCGCGAACGCGACCGTGGCGACCAGGAACACCCCGGTGACCACCGACACCGCCGGGTTGTGCGGGCGCAGCCAGGTCCCGTTGATCAGGTTCAGCGCCACGAACCAGACCGCCCCGACGACCGCAGCGACCAGCAGATCCTGCTGTCCCTGCGTAAGCCGCCGCCACAGTCCCATCACGTCGCCCAGCGTAGTCAAGTGCTGTTTGCCGAAGCTTCATCTGGGCGGAGGGGTGTTCTCTCCAACTTTTGGAGGAGGCTCGGCGTCCGAACTGATACTCAGGGGCTACAGCTAGGGCCGCAGGACGGTCCCTGGGACGGATGCGCCCACCGCCCTGATCACGAAAGGCTGTACCCCATGACCGACCACCACCTTCCGGACCGCCGTAGGACGGGGCGGGTGCGGTTGCTGTCCGTGACCGGTGTGGTGGGGGTCGGTGCGGTCGTCGGGTCGCTGCTGCTCTGGCACCAGCAGGTCGGGGACGCCCTCGGCCTCGGCGCCGACGAGCGGCCGGTCGTGTCGACGAACAGCGCGCCCGCGTACAGCGCGCCGCCGGAGACGGTGGCGCCGACGCCGACGGCTCGCCGTACGACGAGGACCCCGTCGCGGACCACCACGAGTCCGACCACGAGTCCGACCACGACGACGACCACGAAGCCGACGAAGAAGCCGACGCAGGTGCCTCGCGAGGAGGACATCGACGCGCTCTCCCCGAAGCTCCAGGCCCGGCTGAAGCGGGCGTTCGCGGCGGCGAAGGCGGCCGGCGTCCCGATCCGGATCAACTCCGGCAAGCGCAGCGCCGCGAAACAGCAGCGGCTGCTGAACGAGGCGATCAAGAAGTACGGCTCCTACAAGGCGGCGACCCGCTGGGTGCTGCCGCCCAAGTACTCCGCCCACGTGCTCGGCAAGGCCGTCGACATCGCTCCGGCGGCCGCGATGACGTGGCTGGACAAGAACGGCTGGCGGTACGGCATCTGCCGCCGGTACGACAACGAACCCTGGCATTTCGAGGCGATCACCACGCCAGGGACGAAATGCCCGCCGCGTGAACCACACGCGGTGGCAGCAGCAGACTGACTACTTGGGGGATACCGAGATGACCATGACCTACGCACAGCCCTTGACCCGGCGCTACACCCGCGCCCGGCTCGCCGTACCCGCTCTGTGGCGGCAGGTGATCCGGACCGGCGACAAGCCCGAGCACACGATGACGGAGCCGGACCGGTCCGCGCACACCCAGCTGGAGATCTACGACGGCGTCCTGGCCGCCTTCGAGCGCCGCGACGAGGTGGCAGCGGTACTGCGTTCTGCCGCCGATCGTCCGGCCGCCGTACGCCGGCTGCGCGCCGAGTTCGGGCTGAGCCACCTGCAGGCGACCACGCTGGTCGACCTGCCGCTGACCACCGAGTGCCGGGACCGGATCGCCCGGCGCGCCGAGGAACTGCGCACCGCCCTGCACCGCTGATCGAAACATCCCGCGCGAGCCGCATCTCGGTGGTGGCGGCTCGCGCGGACCTGCGGTATTTGCGTGCCGTGGGGAGGATGGAACCGTGATCACGATCGAGCAGGCCGGACGACTGCGCAAGGCCGGGGTGCTGTGGAACCCCGGCGCCGGGGACCGGTTCGTCGTACCGGACCGGGACATGGACGAGGACGTGTTCGTGGTGAGTGACATGACCGTCGAGGTGCACGACTACCAGGGCAGCAAGGTGATCGGCTTCAACGGCACGACCGAGTGGGCCCTGGACAGCATCGAGCAGCGCGAGGTGATCTGGCTTCCGCGCGAGGAGCAGTTGCGCGCCCTCCTCGGGCCGCGCTTCCGCTCCCTCGAGGCCACGCCTGACGGCTACCGGGTCACGCTCACCGAGAGCGTCCACACCGCCCCGGACGCCGAACAGGCCTACGCCGAGGCGGTCATCCACCTACTAGGGGCCTAGACGCGCCAGTACTGCTTCTTGTCCCTGTCCTTCACCGTGTAGCCGAGGTTCGTCAGCTCGTCGCGGAGCTCGCGCAGGTCCGCCTTGCCCTTGTCGCCGTCGTCGAAGGCCTTCGAGCGGATCTTGAGGATCGCGTTCACAGCCGGCGGCAGGTCCGGGTCGTCCTCGATCCAGCGCCGGAACTCCGCCTCGTGCGGGTCGCCGGCCTCGGACCACGGGTACCCGTGGGCGCGGAACGCGGCCGCGATCTTCGGCGTCTCCGACTTGAAATGGTCGTGCTTCTCACGGGCCAGCTCCCGGGAGCTCGCGTCCTGGAGGACGATCTCCTTGCCTTCCAGGAAGGCCACCGACACCTTCTCGCGCGGCACCGTCACGGTCTTCTGGTGCTTCAGGAACTCCACCGACCGGTTGTCGATCGTCACCCGCAGCGTGTCGTCGAGGGCCATCCCGGCCAGTACGACGCCGCCCACCAGCCCGACGACGACGCAGATCACCACCACCCACCAGCTGTCCCACGCGGCGATCAGCCGCAACGGACCCTGGAACGGCACCCACTCGTGCCGGCCGGCCCAGTGCGCGATCCGCGGCAGGAAGAAGCCGAGCACCAGGCCGGCCAGCGGCAGCCCGCCGTACAGCAGCGCCTTGTCACCGGCCGAGTGCCCGATCACGGTGCAGTTCGGGCTGTTCGGCGTACCCGTGGTCGACCCCATGCAGCGAACGTAACGTGCACGCGCGAGACTTAAGTATCGATCGACGGCAACCGAAGGAGCCTGCGTGTCCGAGGGAATCTGGCTGCGCTTCCTGAGCGGCCCGGACATCGACGCACTCGGTCTCACCCGGCTGGAGATCGTCGACGCCGTCGAGGAGGCGGTCCGCGAGCACGGTCTCGGGCGGACGGCGTTCGAGCCGCGGGTGCACCTGACGCCGGACAACGGCGGCATCGGGCACTTCAACATCCTCCGCGGGCATCTCGACGGGCTCGGCGAGCACGGCATCAGCGGCGTGAAGGTGGTCGGCGACTTCGTCCCGAACTATCTGAAGGGCCTGCCCAGCGAGCTCGCGATGGCGACACTGTTCGACCCGACCACCGGCGTACCGCTCGCGGTCCTGGACGCGACCATGATCACCGCGGCCCGGACCGGCGCGATGACGGCCGTCGGCGCGCGGCACCTGGCCCGCAGGGACAGCAAGATCCTGGCGCACGCGGGCGCCAGGGGTACGGCGTGGTGGAACGTGATCATGCTCGACGACCTGCTCGACTTGGACGAGATCCGGGTGACGTCCGCGCGCCCGGAGTCCCGGGAGAAGTTCGCCGCCGACCTGGCCGCGGAGCTGTCCACGCCGATCCGGGTGTGCGCGACCGCGGCGGAGGCCTTCGACGGCGCCGACGTCCTCGTCGAGGCCACCCGTCTCAGCGAACCCGAGCCGCTGCTGCGTACGGCGGCTGTCCGGCCCGGTGCGTTCGTCGTACCGTACGGGACGATCTCCGCGGTCGAGCTGGACCTTCTCGACGTGATGGACAAGGTGGTCGTCGACGACTGGCGGGAGGCGCAGTCCGGGCGGTTCGGGTCGCTCCGCCGCCACGTCGACACCGGTCGCCTGTCGCCGGACACCCTGTACGCCGAGATCGGCGAGATCGTCGCCGGCCGCAAACCTGGCCGCGAAACCGCCGCCGAACGCACCCTGTTCTGGCACCGCGGCCTGTCCCTCCTGGACGTGGCCATCGCCCACCTGATCCTCCGCCGCGCAGAATCCGCCGACGCCGGCACGATGCTGCGGTTCCACTGATGCTCAACGAGCCCGCTGAGCTCCATCCGGCCGACCTGAACCCGATCGAGCTGGCGCCACCGCTGCTCGCGCGGTTGGCCGGCATTCGCACGCAAGCCCTCCGCGCCCTCGACTCCGGCGACCCCGTGTACGGCGTGAACACCGGCATGGGCAACCTGAGCAAACGCCGGCTCACCTCTGAGGAGCAGAGCCGCCACCAACGCAACCTGCTCCGCGGCCGAGCAGTCGGCGGCCCTCCGTGGCTGCCGCCCGACGAGGCACGCGCGGTCCTGATCGGACGCTTGCGCACCTTCCTCACCGGCGACGCGGCGGTGTCGGTCGAGCTGATCCAGCAGTTGGTTGCCCTGATCAACAGTGGCCAGACCCCGGACATCCCCGCCGAGGGCGCCGGATCGGCCGGCGAGATCATCCCGCTGGCGCACGCGTTCGCATCGCTCGATCCCGGTCCCAAGGAAGGTATCGCCCTGCTGGCAGGCATTCCCGGGGCGACCGGTCGCGCAGCCCTCCATGCCGCACGAGTCCGTCGGCTGGCGGACCAGCTCAGCGAGGTGGCTGCCGCGGCAATCGCGGTGGTGGGCGCGAACCGCGACCCGTACCAACCTGTGGCAGGCCGCGGCGACGACCAACTCGCCGCCGAGCTCACCCGACTGCGGGAACTGGCCGGACCGGAACCGGACCCGCGCAGCCTGCAGGCGCCCGTCTCGTTCCGCGTCGCCGGACAGGTGATCGCGCATGTCCGGCGAACCGTCCAGCAACTCGACGACGCGGTGCAGCGGGCGTTCGACGGCGTCACCGACTCACCGGCCTTCCTGGACGGCGAATTCGTCGGTACGGCAGGCTTCCACGGCCTCGACCTGACGGCGTACTGCGACCATCTGACCGCAGCTCTGGCCCACGCGGCCGAGGTCTCCACGGCCCGGCTGCACCGCCTCCTCGACCCAACCGTGACAGGTCTGACAGCGCAGCTGGCCCGCGATCCCGGACCGCAAGCAGGCCTGGTGGCCGTCCACAAACGCGCGGTCGCCGTCACCCATCGGTTCCGCCGCCTGACGTTGCCCACGGCAATCAGTACGGCGGAGACGTCCAACGGTCAGGAGGACGTACAGACGTTCTCCTGGGAAGCTGTCGGCAACCTCGCCGAGGCGATCCGCCTGACCCGTGAAACCACCGCCTGCGAACTCCTCGCCGTCCGCCAGGCCTTCGCCCTCTCCGAACGCCCCGTCCCGCCGGCCCTCCGACCACTCCTCCGAGCGGTCGACGCCGTCGTACCCCCGATCGACGCCGACCGCCCCTTCGGCGAAGACCTGACCGCGCTCCTCACGAACGTGCTCTAGGGCGTGCACCCGCTTGACAGTGCGATCGGTCGATGGGCATCCTTAACCGCATGGTTTCAAAACCAGTAGGTTATGAAGATGGATTGACCGGTGTCTTCGCGGCGCTCGCCGATCCGACCAGGCGGGCGATCCTGACCCGGCTGAAGGGTGGTGACGCCACGGTCGCCGAGCTGGCGGCGCCGTTCAGCATGTCGCAGCCGGCTGTGTCCAAGCACCTGAAGGTGCTCGAGCAGGCCGGGCTGATCAGCCGCTCGCAACGAGCGACTGCCCGCCTCAGCCACCTCGAGGCCGAGCCGCTCCGGAGTGCGGTCGGCTGGCTGATGGACTACCGCGCCTACTGGACGGAGAGCTTCGACCGGCTCGACGACCTGCTGGAGGACCTGTGAAAGTCATCGCGGAGCCCGGCTCGCCGCAGATCGTCGTCCTCCGGGAGTTCAACGCCCCGCGGGCGTTGCTGTTCCGCGCATACACCGAGCCCGACCTGGTGAAGCGCTGGCTGGGCCCGGCCGGGCTGGAACTCGTCGTCAACCAGTTGGACCCGCGACACGGCGGCCGCTGGCGCTGGACGCACTACGACGCCGCGGGCAAGGGCTACGTGTTCCACGGGCTGTACCACGGTGAGCCGACGCCGGAGCGAATCGTGCAGACGTACGAGTTCGACCAGGCGCCCGGCACCGTCTACCTGAACTTGATCACCTTCGACGAGGCCGACGGGGTCACCACCCTCACCCAACGGACCGTGTTCTTCGCGGTCGAGGACCGGGACGTGTACGTCGCCGGCGGGATGGAGCGCGGCATCCGCGCGTCCATGCAGCAGCTCGCGGACCTCGTTGCCGAACTGGAGGAAAACCCATGATGCTCAACGGAAAACACGCCATCGTGTACGGCGCGGCCGGACCGATCGGCGGAGCCGTCGCGCGGGCGTTCGCCCGGGAGGGCGCCACCGTCCACGTGGTCGGCCGTACCGTCGAACCCCTCGACCGCCTGGCCGGTGAGATCCGCGCCGCGGGCGGCACCGCCGAGGTCGCGGTCGTCGACGCGCTCGACGAGCAGGCCGTCGACCGGCACGCCGCCGTCCTCGACCGGATCGACATCTCGTTCAACCTGATCGGCCACAAGCAGTACTTCGGTACGCCGCTGATCGACATGTCCCTCGCCGATGTCGAGGAGCCGGTGCGGAACATGCTGCGCACCTTCTACCTGACGTCGCGGGCGGCCGCCCGGAGGATGATCGAGCAGCGCTCCGGCGTGATCCTGACCTTCGGCGGGTACGGCGACCCGGCCGCGAACCTCGGCGGATTCCAGGTCGGGTTCGGCGCGGTGGAGGCGCTCCGCCGCAGCCTCGCGCGCGAGTTGGGCCAGTACGGCATCCGCGCCGTTACCCTGCAGACGAACGGCATTCCGGAGTCGAATCCCGACACGTACCCCGAGGACTTCCGTCGTGAAGTGGCCGAGCACACCGCTGCCGCGACCATGCTGAACCGCGCGGCCACCCTCGCCGACGTCGCGGCCGCGGCCACCTTCGCCGCCTCCGACCACGCCGCGTCGTTCACCGGCACCGCCCTCAACCTCACCGCGGGCGCCGTCGTCAACTGAGGAAGTCGATCGCCTGCCCGTCGTGCTGTGCCGCCTGGTAGACAGGCCAGGCGATTGCGAGATCCTGCCAGGGAAGGCCGACGGGCGCGTAGACCGTGACCTCGTCCGCTCGCCGCCCGTCGGCCGCTCCCGTCAGCACCTCGGTCAGCGTCGCGTGGGCGGCGTCGGCAGCCAGTCCAACGTTGCCCAAGGCCCCCATCTTCGCGACGAGCGCGCGGTCGTCGACGATCACGCGGGCCGCGGACAGCAGATCGGCCGACAGCTCCACCTTCCCCGGCTCGTCAGCGCCCAACGTCGTCAGATGCAGCCCCGGTTTGAGATCGGCTGCGGTGAGCAACGGCTCCCGCGACCAGGTGGCGAGGATGACCACATCCGCAACGGCAGCCACCTCTTGTGGACTACTCGCCACCGCACCCGGAATCCCTTGCCTGGCAAGGAAATCGGACGCCCGATCGGCGTGCAGGTCATGGACCACGAGCCGGGTGACCTCGGTGAGGCCGGCAACAGTCACCGCTGACTGCGCCCCGGCGCCCACGACTCCGACGACTGTCCCGGAACTCAGCACATCGGTGGCGAGTGCGGCGGCCAGCCCGGTGCGATAGGCGGTGAGGGTGGAGCTGTCCATCAGCGCCAGCAGCGTGCCGTCCGCCAGATCGTGCAGGCAGACGACGCCGCGCAGCGCGGGCGTCGCGCCGGGGAACTTCGCGTTGACCTTCACGGTGTACGCCGGGATCCCCGGGATCAGCCCCGGCAGCAGCGCGGTCGCCGTACCGGGACCGGGCAGATCGGTCCGGATCCGCAGCGGCTCGATCGGGCTCGCGTGCCGGAATCCGTGCCGCAGGGCGTCCAGCACCGCGGGTACGTCGAGTACCCGCAGGATGTCCGACCGGGTGAGTAGTACCGTCACGGGCCCGGCGGGATCTTGTGATCGGAGTACAGGTCGGCGATCGGGATCGGCATCCGCCACAGGTGCGTGTCGGGCTGGATCATGCCGTGCCGGACGGCGATGAAGCGGAGCATGCGGAGCGGGCCGGCGATCAGCACGAAGGCCAGCGGGAGCTCGACCAGGAGTGCGCTGAGCAATGCCTGCGTCAGGTCGTCGCCGCGCTGGCTGGTCATCACGTCCACCCAGGCGTCGCAGATCAGCAGCACACCCGAGGCGAACGCGGTCGGGAACACGAACTGCTTGCGCTTCCAGCCGCCGATCGCGGTCAGCAGCAGCATCGTGAGCAGCAGGATGTCGAACCCGACCCAGGTCGCGCCCCAGTTCCGGGCGACGTAGTGGTCGGGCAGGGTGAGCGCCAGGTACACGGTCCACGGGACCAGTACCGCGACGCAGACCATGATCAGCACGGTCCGCCACCTGCGGATCCGCTCGATCGTCCGCCGGGACGGCAGCCCGCCCGGTCGCGGCACGAGCCGCAGGATCAACGCCCGCCGCTCCGCCGGCGTCATCGCCGCGATCTCTTCGTCGGTCAGCTGCACATCTCCGAGTATGCCTTGTGATTGCATTCACAAACTTGGTATGCTGAGATTCACAGGCAACTCCAAGGTGAGGTGCGGACCCATGACCGAGCGCAAGCCACCGGGCATGAAGACCCAGGACTGGGTCGAGGCCCAGATCAAACGGGCCCAGAACGCGGGCGAGTTCGACGACCTGGCGCAGGCCGGGAAACCGCTGCGGCTGGCCGACGGGCACGACCCGGACTGGTGGGTGAAGGACTTCATCCGCCGGGAGAACATCGAGACCGACGCGCTGCTGCCGTCGGCGATGCAGCTCCGCAAGGAGAAGCAGCAGATCCACGAGAAGGTCCGCGGCATGCGCCGCGAGTCCGAGGTCCGCGAGTACCTGGCGGAGCTGAACAACCGGATCCGGCTCGCGATCCGCGACACCACCGGCCCGGTGGTGCCGACCGGACCGGTGAACGAGGACGCGGTGATCGCCCAGTGGCGGATGGAACGCCCCGCCCGCGAGCAAGCCGCCCCGCGCCCGGCACCGCCGAAGCCGCGGAAGAAGTCCCTCTGGCAGCGCCTGTTCAGCTGAGCAGATCCCGCGCGGCCGCCTCGATGGCCTGCTCGCTGAGCAGTACTTCGTGGGCGGCCGCGCCCAGCGGGACGTACGAGTCGTAGCTCGTCACCCGCGCCAGCCGTCCGGCGTACCCGTGGTCGATCAGGGTGGCCAGGACGCCCTCGGACACCCCGCCCGACCGGCGGGTCTCGTCGGCGACCAGCACCTTCCCGGTGCGGTTCGCCTCGCGCAGCAGGTCCTCGACCGGCAGCGGTGCCAGCCAGCGCAGGTCGAGGACGCGGATCCCCGGCACCCGCGCGGCCACCCGGAGGCTCATCGGTACGCCGTTCCCGAACGTCACGATGGTCAGCCCGGTGCCGTCGCCGTACGTCCGTCCGCGCCCGATCGGCACCGGCTCACCCGGGTACGGCGCCAGCCACTGCTCGTCGCCGTCGGCGTACAGGTCGCGCCGGTGGTAGAGCGCGATCGGCTCCAGGAACACGCTCACCGCGCCGGTCGCCCGCGCCGCGGCCGCGCACGCGTGCAGCATCCCGGCCGCGTCGTCCGGGCGGGACGGCGACGCGATCACGATGCCCGGGATGTCCCGCAGTACGCCGATCGCGTCGTCGTTGTGGAAGTGGCCGCCGAAGCCCTTCTGGTACCCGTACCCGGCGATCCGGAGCAGCATCGGGTTCGCGTACTGCTCCTGCGAGAAGAACTTCAGCGACGCCGCCTCGCCGCGGAGCTGGTCCTCGGCGTTGTGCAGGTATGCGAGGTACTGGATCTCCGGGATCGGCAGCAGCCCGGACACGCCCGCGCCCAGCGCGAGACCGAGGATCGACTGCTCGTCGAGGAGCGTGTCGAAGACGCGGGGCGGCCCGTACGCCTTCTGCAGCCCGCGGGTCACGCCGTACACCCCGCCCTTGCGGCCGACGTCCTCGCCGAAGACCATCGCCTCCGGGTAGGACTTCAGTACGTCGCTCAGGGCGCGGTTGATCGACTGGCTCAGCGTCAGGCGCTCGGCGGTCGTGGTGGGCCGGGGAAGCGCCTCGGCGACGGCGGCCGCGGACGGGAAGCGGAGCGGGGCGGCGACGGCCTCGGCGGAGGTGAGCTGGGGGAGCCCGGCGACCTCGGCCGCGATCCGGAGCGCCTCGGCCTGCTTGTCCTCGTACAGCTCGACGATCTCGTCCGCGGTGTAGCCCGAGCCGAGCAGGTAGCGCGCCGTACCGAGCAGGGGGTCCAGGTCCTCGTCCGCGGCCAGTTCCGCGGCGGAGCGGTACGCCGTTTCCACGTCGGAGCCCGCGTGGCCGAGCAGGCGGACGGTGCGCAGCCGGAGGAACGCCGGGCGCCGGTTCCGCCGTACGAACGTCGCCGCCTCCGTCGCCATCGAGAGTGCGGCGTCCAGGTCAGTGCCGTCCGCGTCGAAGTACCGCAGGCCCGGGCGGGAGCCGTACGCCTGCCGGATCCAGCCGTCCGGGGTGCGCACGCTGATGCCGATCCCGTTGTCCTCGCAGACCAGCAGCAACGGCATCGGCAAGCCCTGGTACGACGCGTGCAGCGCCGCGTTGATCGCGCCGGTCGCGGTCGAGTGGTTCGCGGACGCGTCGCCGAAGCTGGTCACCACGATCGCGTCGTCCGGCCACGGCGACGGTACGCCGAGCTTGTGCGACCGGTTCAGCGAGAACGCGACGCCCATCGCCCGCGGCAGGTGCGACGCGATCGTCGACGTCTGCGGGATCACCGACAGCTCGTGCCGGCCGAACACCTTGTGCCGGCCGCCCGCGATCGGCTCGCTGGTCGCCGCGGCGACACCGAGCAGGATGTCCCGCAGGCCCTCCTTGGATCCGCACTGTGCCGCGCGGGTCAGGTAGAACGCGCCGGAGCGGTAGTGCAGCAGCGCCGGGTCGGTCGGCTGCAGGGCGGCGGCGACGGCTGCGTTCCCCTCGTGGCCGGCCGAGCCGATCGTGTAGAAGCCGGTGCCCTGGGACTGCATCCAGCGGGCTGCCAGGTCCGCGTGCCGGCTGCCGAGCTGAGCGTCGTACAGGCCTCGAAGCAGCTCTGCGTCGTGCTCCCACGGGGCCGGTGCGAGGCCGCGGACGCGTTCGGCGAAGGTCCTCATTCCAACCATGATCCGGGAAGCGGCCGCCGATGACAGCAGCGACCACGAGTTGAACAGATCACGCGGGGAACCGGGGCGACGGGTTGTTCGTTCACCCGGCGAGGGGGACTCTGTGGGGTGTGGTGACGGTGAGTGAGCTGTGGTGATGCACCTTTCGCGGGCAGTACGGCGGGTGGGTGTCGCGGCCGGTCTGGGGGCCGGGACCGCCGGCGCGATGGCTGGTGTCCTGCTGCTCGGACCGCTGGCCGCGTCGATCCTGCTGGTCGTCGTGTTCCTGCTGGTCTGGCCGTTGGCCGCGGTGGTGCGGCACGTGACGGAGGAGGCGCCGTACGGTTCGGCGGCGGTTGTCGCGGCGACGGCGGCGGGCGCCGTGCTGTGCCTGCCGGGGCTGGTGCGGCTGCTCGCCTGGGGAGCACTCGGTGTGACGGCGGGGCTGATCCTCGCGGTGTTGTTCGTGCTGATCGATCTCGTCGTACCGGATCGGTCGGTGGGCCGGCTGTCGCCGCGGAAGACTCGCCGGCGGCGGAACCTGGAGCGGCTGACCGACGCGCAGCTTGCTGAGGACGAGAAGCTGATCGCGTCCCTGCAGTGCCCGCTGTCGATCGCCGAGCTGTGCGGGGTCTGGTCCGAGACCGCGACCCAACTGGCTCACGGCGCCGGTCCGCGCGACCGCCAGGCAGTCGCCGAGGTCCGCCGGATCTGTCTCGACGAGTTCGAACGCCGCAACCCGACCGGCTTCCACCGTTGGCTCGACGCCGGCGCCCCCGCCAACCCCAGCCGCTACCTGCTCCCCATCCCCGGCGAGTAACCCCGCCCTACAGCCGGTTGTAGTGCTTGCGGGCTTCGCGGCTGTGTTTCTGGGCCTCTCGGGCTTCGCGACGGGCTTCGTCGAGTTCGGCGCCGAGTCTGTGGACGAGCGCCTGCGCCTCCGAGAGAGCGTCCCGGGCGTCGTCCAGCTGCTTGTCGAGGTCCTCGACCTGCGCCTCGGCTTCCTGCGCCGCGGCCACCGCCTCCTCGAACGCGCGCTTGGCCTCCGCCTTCGCGGCCGCCTCGCGCTCCTCCTGCTCCTGCCGCTGGCGCTCCTTCTGCTGCTTTTCGGCCGTGACGTCTTGCTCTTCAGCCTGCCGCGCCGCCCGCCGGTCCCGCGCGGCCTGACGGCGCTCGTCGGTCAGCGGCGTGACGTTCGAAGGCTCTCCGTTCTCATCAACGACCCCGAACCCGACATGGCGCAGCGCACTGCTCAACCGCCCCTCACGCACAGCGTCTCCGGCCGCCGGATCCACCAGTGCGGCATCCAGCGTCTCCCGAAGCTTCTGCCCGACGTCAGCACTGACCTTCTGCCCCGCCTCCCCGGCCAGCCGGGCAGCTTCCTTCGCCAGCTGATCCAGCAACTGGTGCCGCCGCGGCGTCAGCTCCCGCAGCCGCTCGCCGTCCAGGTCCGCCGTCGCCTCCCGGAACTCGTCCCCGAGCGCCAGCAGGTCGTCCAGCTGGTCGGGCAACTCCCGGGCGACCAGATTCGCGATCCAGGCCGCGACCGTCGGCTTGCGCAGCGCCTTCAGCCGCGTCGACCCGAGCGGGTCGCCGTCCGCCTTCAGCTGCTTGGCCAGCTCGTTGCGAGTAGCAATGAAGTCGGCCGTCGGCGCCGCGTAGACCGCATCCGCCGCCTCCTCGAAGTCCACACCCGCGACGCTACCGCACCGAAGAACGGGTAGTACCCGCCTCGCGCGCCACCCGACCACTACCCGTTCTTCGGTACGGCCTCCGCCAGCTCGGACCGGAGCGTCTCCAATATCCCGCGGAGCAGCCGGGAGACCTGCATCTGGCTGACGCCGAGCTCGTGCCCGATCTCTTCCTGGGTGAACCCGTTGCAGAACCGCAACTGCAGGATCCGCTTGTCCCGGTCGCCGAGGTTCGCCACCGCCGGCGTGAGCCGGTGCACGTCCTCGACCAGTTCGTAGCCGGGCTCGGCGTCCGCCACCGTCTCCAGCAGACTGGTCCCGCCCTCTGTCGTCCCGGGCGCGTCCAGCGACAGCGTGCTGAAACAGCCGCGCACCGACGCCGCCTCGGCGACCTCGGCCGGATCGGTGCCGAGCGCCTGCGCGGTCTCCTCGTCACTCGGCACATGACCGAGCCGCTGGATCAGCTCCGGCTCCGCGGCCGCGATACTGCCCTGCATCTCCTGGACCCGCCGCGGCGGGCGGATCGTCCACGCACAGTCGCGGAAGTACCGCTTCAGCTCACCGCGGATCGTCGGTACGGCGTACGACAGGAACGCCGTCGCCGCGTCCAGCCGGTATCCGTTGGCGGCCTTCACCAGGCCGAGGTACGCGACCTGTTCGAGGTCGTCGGCGTCGACGCCCTTGCTGCGGTAGCGGGAGGCGATCGAACGGGCCACCGGCGCGTTCAGCAGCACCACCTGATCGAGACAGGCCTGGTGGCGGGGATCGGGAACGCGGTCCGCCTCGAGCAACAGCTCGTGGGTGGCGTCGGCGATGCTCTGCTTGGACTCTTCGATTGCTGCGATCGTCACGGGAGGTACCTCGTCGTGTCGTCGTGCAGGGTGGCAGGGGGCTCGACCACTGCCTCCACCAGATCAAACTCGCGGAGCGCTTTCAAGTACTGGGCTGTTACGGGTGTTTCAAACGACTGTCGCCTGACAGTAACTGTCAGGTTTCGGTGGTTGGGTCTTCACCATGAACGAGTGCTGCGCCGTTGTGGACCTACGCCAGTACACGCTGCGTCCTGGGCAGCGGGACACCTTGATCGAGCTCTTCGACACGTACTTCGTCGACGGGCAGGAAGCGACCGGGATGCACGTCGCCGGCCAGTTCCGCGATCTGGACAACCCGGACCGGTTCGTCTGGATCCGCGGCTTCCGCGACCTGCCCGCGCGGGCGGACGCGCTGAACGCGTTCTACTACGGGCCGGTCTGGCGCGCGCACTCGGCGGCGGCGAACGCGACGATGATCGACTCGGACAACGCGTTGCTGCTGAAGCCGGTCCGGCTCGGACCGCCGTACCCGGTGCTCGACGCGCCGCGATCCGGCAGTACGGCGTCGGTGATCGCCGGCGCGGTGCATCACCGCGGCGCGGCGGACGACGGGTTCGTCGAGTACTTCGAGGACCGGGTCGTGCCGGTGCTGACCGCGACCGGGGCCGAGCCGGTCGCGGTCTTCGAGTCATTGGTTGCCGAGAACAACTTTCCGCAGCTGCCGTTGCGGGACGAGGTGGTACTCGCCTGGTTCGCGCGTTTCTCCGGGACCGCGGCGTACGACGAACATCGGCGGCAACTGACCGCGTCCCGGACCTGGCAGGAGCAGGTGCTGCCCGAACTGGTCTGCCGATCGACGAAGCCGATGCAGGAGCTCCGCCTGAGTCCGACCGCGCGATCCCAGTTCCGGTAAATACGTTGCGGGGCCCGGGACGGGCGGGCATCCTGGGTTGGCCGAGCGGCGACAAGCGCTGCCTGGACCTAAGGAGGGCTGACGGATGGCCATCACTGTGCTGCGGCATGTCCGCACCCACCTCACTTCACGGTTCAGGAGCACTCCCGTTGTCTTTTCCCGAGTACGAACTCACCGATAACACCTTCACCTTCCAGTTCCAGTCGATCGACGAGAACCTGGGACCGGACCAGCGGTGGTCCACCTGGCTGGACGTCGAGCGCGGCTCTCGCGGCCCGGAACCACGCCCCTCGTGGGTTGTGACGGAACAGGCCGCGATCGATACCGAGCTCGGCGTCCTCAAAACCGGCAAGGAAGCCGACGTCTTCCTGCTCGAGCGGGCCGTCGAAGCCATCGGCGACAACCCGGCGAAGTCCTCGCTGCTGGCCGCGAAGCGGTACCGCACCGAGGAACACCGGTCTTTCCATCGCAGTACGTCGTACGTCGAGGGCCGGCGGACCCGCAACAGCCGCGACAGCCGCGCGATGGCGAAGAAGACCGCCCACGGGCGCAGTGTCGCGGCCGGCGGCTGGGCGTACGCCGAGTGGGAGGCCCTCAACCGGCTGTGGAAGGCCGGCGTCCCCGTGCCGTACCCCGTGCAGGTGGACGGCACCGAGCTGTTGATGGAGTTCATCGACGACGGCCAGGGTGGTGCCGCGCCACGGCTCGCCCAGGTCCGGCCGCCGAGGGACCTGCTCGAGGTGTACTTCGAGCAGCTCCGCAACGGCATGCGCGAGCTGGCCCGGGCCGGCCTCGCGCACGGCGACCTCTCGCCGTACAACGTCCTCGCCCAGGCCGACCGGATCGTGATGATCGACCTCCCACAGGTCGTCGACATCGTCGGCAACCCCAAGGGCATGGACTTCCTGCTGCGGGACTGCCACAACATGGCGACCTGGTTCACCAACCGCGGCCTGGAAATCGACGAACAAGAACTCTTCGCCGACCTGCTCACGATGGTGTTCTGACCGGCGATACTGGTCGCATGTCCGACAACGACCGCATCACGAAACGAGGCTTCCAGTCCGGCGCCACGATCCCATACGTGGTGCCGGACTCACTGGACGACCTGAAGGGTCCGGCAAGTGGTGTCGTGTCACTTCCCCCGGAACTCCGGCCGACACCCGCCAACCGCTACGACCTGGATGTTCTCGGCAGCGCCATCTCTTTCTACGCGCACGTGATCAGTGAGGCGCGTCGCGTCGAGGACTTGACGCGGTACCTGAACCGCGACCTGCTGCTGCAGGTGTGGCCGTATCTTGTGCTGCCGCGCTACTGCTTCCCGAAATGGCACGCACGCTTCCCGGAGCTCGCCGCGGCCGGACGCCCCGATCCTCAACGTCGGCCCGCCCCTTTGCGGTGAGGAGCCGGCCCGTCGGATGGAGGAGTCGCCGTCAGCGTGTGGCGGTTGCGGCGGCTCGGCCTGCGGTTCTGCCGGTGAAGAGGCAGCCGCCGACGAAGGTGCCTTCGAGGGAGCGGTAGCCGTGGATGCCGCCGCCGCCGAAGCCGGCCACCTCGCCTGCGGCGTACACGCCGGGGAGCGGGGTGCCGTCGGCGCGCAGTACCCGGGAGTCGAGGTCGGTCTGCAGGCCGCCCAGCGACTTGCGGGTGAGGATGTTCAGCCGTACGGCGATCAGCGGGCCCGCCTTGGGGTCGAGGATCCGGTGCGGCGGCGCGACCCGGATCAGCTTGTCGCCGCGGTAGTTCCGGGCGCCGCGGAGCGCGGTCACCTGCAGGTCCTTGGTGAACGTGTTCGTCAGCTCCCGGTCCCGCGCGAGGATCTGCCGCTCGAGGTCGTCCAGGTCGATCAGGTTCTCGCCGGTCAGGTCGTTCATCCCCCGGACCAGGTCCAGAAGGTTGCCGCGGACAACGAAATCCGCGCCCTTGTCCATGAACGCCTGCACCGGCGGCGTCGCGCCGCCCCGGGCACGGCCGAGCACGCCCTTGATGTCCTTGCCGGTCAGATCCGGGTTCTGCTCCTGCCCGGAGAGCGCGAACTCCTTCTCGATGATCTTCTGGGTCAGCACGAACCATGTGTAGTCGTATCCGGTCCGCATGATGTGCTCGAGCGTCCCCAGCGTGTCGAACCCGGGGAACAACGGAACTGGCAGTCGCTTGCCGGTGGCATCGAACCAGAGTGAAGACGGACCGGGCAGGATCCGGATCCCGTGCTGCGGCCAGATCGGGTCCCAGTTCTGGATACCCTCGGTGTAGTGCCACATCCGGTCGCGGTTCACGTACCGCCCGCCGGCCCGCTCGGTGATCGCCAGCATCCGGCCGTCGACGTGCGCCGGTACGCCGCTGATCATCCGGCGCGGCGGTTCGCCCATCCGCTGCGGCCACTGCTGGCGGACCAGGTCGTGGTTGCCGCCGATCCCGCCGGAGGTGACGATCACGGCCTGCGCGGTCAGCTGGAAGTCCTCGACCTCGACCCGCGAGCTGGACACCCCGCGCGCGACGTCGCTCGGTTCGAGCAGCTTGCCCGCGACCCCGTCGACCACGCCACCGGTCACGGTCAGCTCGTCGACGCGGTGCCGGAAGCGGAACTCGACCAGCCCCTTCGCGACGGCCTCCCGGACCCGGCGCTCGAACGGCGCGACCAGCCCCGGCCCGGTGCCCCAGGTGATGTGGAAGCGCGGTACGGAGTTCCCGTGGCCGTCCGCGTGGTATCCGCCGCGCTCGGCCCAGCCGACCACCGGGAAGAACCGGACGCCCTGAGCGTGCAGCCACGGACGCTTCTCGCCGGCCGCCCAGTCGACGTACGCCTCGGCCCACTGCCGGGCCCACTTGTCCTCGTCGTCCAGCCGGTCGAACCCGGCCGAGCCGAGCCAGTCCTGCAGCGCGAGGTCCCGGGAGTCCTTGATGCCCATTCGGCGCTGCTCGGGCGAGTCCACGAACAGCAGCCCGCCGAACGACCAGAACGCCTGCCCGCCGAGCGACGCCTCCGGCTCCTGGTCGAGCAGCAACACCTTGCGCCCGGCGTCCGCCAGTTCGGCGGTCGCGGCCAGCCCCGCCAGCCCCGCCCCGACCACGATCACATCAGCGTCCATGCCGACCATGTATAGCGCACTTGCGAAGATGGGGCTGTGACGATCCTTTCTGCGCAAAACGTCGTACTTCCCGCAGCTTCGCTCGGTCCGGAGAACCCGCTCGCGCCGCTTCGCACCCAGCGCGAGGTGCATCACGTGGAGAACATCGCCGAGCTCCCGGCCGACCTGCGGGCCAACATCGAGTACGGCGGCCTGCACAGCCCGCTGCCGTGCCTGAACCAGGACGGGTACGACCGCACTCTCGTCGAGACGTCGCTGCCCGCGCTCGTCCTGGAGAACGACCACGTCCGCGCGACCGTGCTGCCGACGCTCGGCGGCCGGCTGTACTCGCTCGTGCATCACGGGACCGAGCTGCTCTACCGCAACCCGGTGTTCCAGCCCGCGAACCTCGCGCTGCGCAATGCCTGGTTCGCCGGCGGGGTCGAGTGGAACGTCGGCAGCACTGGCCACTGGACGGGGACCTGCGCGCCGATGCACGCCGCTCGTGTCGAAGGCCCGGACGGTACGCCGGTCCTGCGTCTGTGGGAACTCGAACGCACCCGGAACCTCGTCACCCAGCTGGACTTCTGGCTGCCCGACGACTCGGAGTTCCTGTACGTCGGAGTGCGGCTGCAGAACCCGTCCGACGCCGACGTCCCGGCGTACTGGTGGTCGAACATCGCCGTGCCGCAGTCGCCCGACCGGCGGGTGCTGGTGCCGGCGGACCAGGCGTGGCAGTTCGGGTACGGCAGCCGGCTGGACCTGGTCGACGTGACGACGGACCTGACGTACCCGATGCGGCATCCGCGGGCGATCGACTACTTCTTCGAGCCACTGCCGGACGAGCCGGCGTGGATCGCGTCTGTCGACGGTCAGGGCGTCGGGTTGGTGCAGGCCTCCACCGAACGGCTGCGCGGGCGGAAGCTGTTCGTGTGGGGGCAGGGGGACGGTGGGAAGCGGTGGCAGGAGTGGCTGGCTCCGGGGATGGCCGGTGACGGGTACGCCGAGATTCAGGCGGGGCTGGCGCGGACGCAGATGGAGCACCTCAGGCTGCCCGCCAGCACCTCGTGGAGCTGGCTGGAGGCGTACGGATGCCTGTCGATGGACGCTGGTGACGCGCACTCCCAGGACTGGACGACGGCGCGGGTCGCGGGCGCGGCGATGCTCTCTCCGCTGCTGGGGAATTTGGCTGAGCGGGAGCGGGAGTGGTTGCAGGTTGTCGATGCTGCTCCGGTGGAGCGGCTGGCGATGGGGTCCGGGTGGGGCGCGTTGGAGTTGAAGCGCACCGGCTGGGATGTGTCTGCCGGTACGCCGTTCAGCGAGGACACCCTGACGGAGCGGGAGCTGGCGTGGCTGCCTCTGCTCGACGGACAACTGCCCGCGGAGGGCGACGTACCGGACGGGACCCTGGTCGCGTGGCGGGAGTTGTTGGAGGCGGCTGAGGACAACTGGCTCGTCTGGTACCACCGGGGTGTGGCGCGGCACTACGACGGTGATGTGGACGGTGCCGTCGAGGCGTGGCAGCAGTCCGGCGACAACGCCTGGGCTCTACGCAACCTCGGTGTAGTTACGGGCGAGTTGGACTACTACGAGCGCGCCGTCGCGCTTCAGCCCCGGTTGGTACCGCTGGTGGTGGAGGCGGTCGCGGCCGCACTCGACACCGACGTACCCCGGGCGGAGCGGATGCTTGCCGCGGCGCCCGACGACCCGCGGGTGCAGTTGCTGCGCGTACGGCACGCGTTGGAGACCGGGAATCCGGCGAAAGCCCATGAATTGCTGGCCGCCGGGATCCAGTTGGCCACCGTCCGGGAGGGCGCGAACCCGCTCACCGACTACTGGCTGGCCGCCGAGGAGGCGCTTGGCACACAGCGGCCAGTTCCGCCGCAGTACCGGTTCGGAATGGGCGAAAACTGACAACTACAGGTCAACTCTACCTCTAGAAACACCGCTCCACCGGACTCTACTATGGTCCTGTAGAAGAAAAAGTGATCCTGTAAAGGTTTCGTGAAATTACACGGAACCAAGTGGAGTCCGGTGGCGTCCCATCGGTGTACGGCAAGGGCCGTGCAAGGCAGTTTCGACAAACGACCGCGTCGCTCGCGGGCGGCGCGTCGGGGGTGAGTGCCATGTTGACGATCGTTGTACTAGGTGGGTTCGGCCTGGTGCTGGTGGTCGCGGCTTTCATCGTGACCGAGGTTCTGGCCGGCCTGCGCCGGGACGAACTCCCCACCGGCACGGAGGAGAAGACCGCGGGACGAGTGATCCGGGTGCGTGGCCCGGTCCGCGGCCAGCTGGCGAACGGTGCCCCGGCGGTCTACACCGAGGTCATCGTCGAGTACTACACCCGCCGGGGTGAGGGACCGTACGAGGTCGCCCGGAAGTTCCCGGTCGGGAGCCGGATCACCTACGCCAAGGGCGACCGGGTGATCGTCGCGTACGACGTCCGCAACCCGCGCCGCGCCCGGCTAGCGGGCCGGGTCAGCCACTGGCCGACGATGGGGCCGTACTCCGCGGCTCCGGCGGCCTGACGGACCACCTGCTTGGGCCCTCAGGGCTCAAGCAGGCAGATGCGGGGCGAGCAGGTCGTAGAGCACCGGCCGGCCCCGGTCCAGGACGTACTCCGCCTCGTCCCCGTACAGCCGGTCCGCCAGGTGGGCCAGTGCCTCGCCCATCGTGATGCTGAGCGTCACCGCCAGGCGGAAGTCCCGGGAGTCGCGGGCGCCGAACCGCGCGGCCAGCAGCTCCGCGAACTCGCCGGCGTGCTGGTCGTCGAACTCACCCGGCTTCGCCTCCAGCTCCGGATCGCCGAGCCCGCTCAGCGCGACCGCCTTGAAACCCGGGTCCGTGCGGTGCATCTCCCGGAACGTTTCCAGCGTCACGTCCACAGCCCCGCGCCAGCTGGCCACCTCGGCCAGCCGCTCCCGGACCGCGTCGGTGTAGCGCGCCTGGTTCCGGCGCTCGATCGCCTGGATCAGGCTGCGCTTGTCCGGGAAGTACCGGTACACGCTGCCGACCGCGATCTCGGCCCGCTTCGCGACCCCGCTCGTCGAGGCCGCGTCGTACCCGCGCTCGACCACCTCGGCGCAGGCCGCGTCCAGGATCCGTTCGACCTGGCGGCTGGCCCGGTCCTGGGTGGGCGTACGGCGGAGCGGATACGCGCCCGATGTCACCATTTACTCATTGTCCACCGAACCGGGGACCGCGTTGCCACCTCTTTGTGACAGATTGCCGACAGTTGGTCATGAGGAGGGGAAGTTCTTATGCGCGTCAACAAAACTGTCGTTGCGGGCCTCGCGTCCGCCGCACTCGCCGCGACCGGAGTGGCCGGTACGGCGTACTCCCGGCACGGCTCGCAGGGCGACGACCTGCGGCTGAACCAGGTCCAGGTGGTCGGGTCGCACAACTCGTACCACCGTGAGCTCAGCCCGGCCGAGCAGAAGGTGCAGCAGCAACAGAACGCCGGCTCGGTGGACCTCTGGTACTCACACGCACCGATCGGCCAGCAGCTCGAGGACCAGAACGTCCGGGCGCTGGAGCTCGACCTGTACCCGGACCCGCAGGGCGGGCTGTACACGTACCCGCTGATCCGGAAACTGACCGGGCAGGGCCCGCTCACCGATCCCGCGATGGCGAAACCCGGGATCAAGGTCATGCACGTCCCGGACTTCGACTACAACACGAACTGCGACACGTTCGTGCTCTGCCTGCAGCAGGTGAAGACCTGGTCCGACGCACACCCGAACCACGTGCCGATCGCGATCAACCTCGAGCTGAAGCAGTCCGACCCCGCCGTCGTCGCGGCCGGTGGCGTGAAGGCGCCGCCGTGGGACGCAGCCAACCTGGACAGTGTCGACACCGAGATCCGCTCGGTGTTCAGCGAGCAGCAGTTGCTCACGCCGGACGACGTACGCAAGCCCGGCCTGACGCTCGAGCAGTCCGTGCTGACCGGAGGCTGGCCGAAGCTGAACAGTGTCCGTGGCCAGGTGATGTTCTACTTCGACAACGGCGGTCCGGGCGAGATCCGCGACACCTACACCGCGGGTCGGCCGAGCCTCGAAGGGCGGGCGGTGTTCACCCGCGGACCGGAAGGCGCGCCCGACGCCGCGGTCACCGAGGTGAACGACCCGCGCGGCGCGAACCAGGCGGAGATCCAGCGCCTGGTCCGGAAGGGCTACCTGGTCCGCACCCGTTCCGACGAGCCGATGGCGACGATCCGGGACAAGGACTACAGCCGGCTCGGGATCGCGCTCGCGAGCGGTGCGCAGTGGGTGACGACGGACTTCCCGGTGGCAGGTATGGCGGCCCGCTACGACAGCGACTACGTCGCCAAGCTGCCGGGACACACTCCCGTACGATGCAATCCCGTCACCGCATCCGCGAAGGCGGCCGTCTCGGAAGGGTGAGCCCAATGTCGGAGCATGTGGTCGACGTCAGCTGGAGCCGTGGTGAGCACGAGTTCACCTACGACAGCTACAACCGCGACCACGAGTGGCGCTTCGACGGCGGTGTCACGGTGCCGGCGTCGGCGAACCCGGCGTACCTCGGGAGTCCGGGCCCGGTCGATCCGGAGGAGGCGTTCGTGGCGGCGCTGTCGTCCTGCCACATGCTGACGTTCCTGGCGATCGCGGCCCGGAAACGGCTGGTGGTCGACTCGTACGACGACCACGCGGTGGGCGTGATGGCCAAGAACGAGGCCGGGCGGCTCGCGATCACCCAGGTGACGCTGCATCCGAAGATCGTCTGGGGCGGCGCCGAGCCGGACGCCGAGACACTCGACCGCCTGCACCACCTGGCGCACCGGGAATGCTTCATCGCGAACTCGGTGACGACCGAAATCACCGTTGCATAAAACCACCCGCCGACCGGCCTGAGCCTCGCGCAAGCGGCGTCAGGACGGTCGGCGGGTGGTTGCGGTGCACCTCTGTGGCGGTGCACCGGTAACGGATCCGGGGGCGCCTCGCACCAGGGCGCCTCTGCGTTTGGTGTGCGACTTCCGTGCGGTCTGGCTCGGTGGGCAAGACCGTCCGGGTGCGCCACCCGGTTCCGTTCGTCCGGCTGGCGCCTTACTGCTCGGCGGCGGCGTCGGTCCGGTCGTCGGTGGTCTGGTTGCTGTCGACGGCCAGCAGGTCCTCGAGATCACGTACCTGCTCGGTGGCCATCGTGCTCATCAGTCGGTGGATCGTCATGCCGGTGAGACGCGGAGCGTGACGAGGTATGACGGCGAAACGAGTTGTGACCTGAGTCACTACTTCTCGTCGAGCCCGTCCAGCCGGAGCGGTACGAGTTTGCGGGCGTCGTCGTACGACGTGCCGGTGAGTTCGAGCAGGTCGATGATCGTGGAGCGGAGCTGGCCGAGGACGACGACCGCGGACAGCCCGGTCGGCAGCGGGAGATCCGCCGTACGGCGGCCGAGTTCGCCGAGCACCCGGTGCGCCGCGACGTCGGCGGCCGGTTCGAACAGGGACTCGCCGATCAGCCGGGTGCCGTCCGCGAGCCGTTCGAGCAGCATCGGGTACTCGGCGGGCATGCCCTCGTCCCGCCACACCGACACCGCGCAGCGGCGGACCAGCACCCGGGTGTTCCGGATCGCCCGGTCGAGCGGTACGACGAGGTCCGCGATCTCCTGGACCCGCCCGCGGTGCCGCCGCCGGAACGGGGACAGCCGTACCACCGCGACGCCCTCCTCCGCGGCGCTGCGCAGGTCGTCGAGCCGCGACTCGCTGGCGCGGGCCCGGCGGAGCGCGTCGGTGACCGCCTCCTCGTCCCGGGATCGCAGGCCGTCCGCGGTCTCGTTGAGGATCTCGGCCAGCTCGCTGAGCACCCCGGCGGCCTGCTGCCGCGGACGCCGGATCGCCGCGGCCGGGGCGATCGTCGCCGCCGCCAGTGCGACCAGACCGCCGAGCGCGGCGTCCTGCCAGCGGCTGAAGCCGGCGTTCGGGTTCGGGAGCAGGGTCGTGACGATCGCCGCCTGGACGCCGGCCTGGGTGGTCATCAGGTTGCCGGCACCGAGCAGTACGGCGACGCTCATCGCGAGCGCGATCACGAAGACCAGTTGCGCGACGCCGGTCCCGAACGCCTTCACGAACAGGTCGCCGACGCCGACACCGACCGCGACGCCGACCATCACCTCGGCGACCCGGCGGAGCCGCTGGCCGAAGCTGAACCCGAGACAGACCATCGCGGCGACCGGCGCGAAGAACGGCTGCTTGTGGCCGACGACGTACCGGGCGAAGGCCCACGCCACGCCCGCGGCCAGCGCGCACTGGGCGATGAAGAAGGCCCGGCTGCGCCAGCGTTCCACCCGGCGCCGGATCGAGGCACGTGAACGCCGCGCGGCCTGCGGGGCGATGTCGTCCCGCAGTTCCCGCAACTGGTCCAACGTCAACCTGACCGGATCCACGGGCCCCATTCTCCGTTGAGCTTGATTCCGCTGCCTGCAACGCGCCAAGGTTTGCACATGAGTGACGACAATCGTGAGGACTACGGCAGCTACTCGGTGGACGACGAGGATCAGCTGCAACCGGGGGACACCCTCAACGACCGCGGCGTGGACGACCTGCTGGACGAGGGGTACTCGCCGCCGGAGAAGTGGTCCGCGGGCGAAGGCTTCGGGACGACCGCCGACGAGGCGCTGCAGGGCGAGACCCTGGACCAGCGGATCTCGCAGGAGGTCCCGGACGTCGACCCGTACGCCGAGGACGGTGAGGACGTTGGTGGACCCGAGGTCGGCAACACCCGCTCCGGCCGGCTGGTCGCGTCCGACGAGGGCACCCGCGAGGACAACGACAGCGAGCTGTACGCCTCCGACGTCGGCATCGACGGTGCGGCCGCCGGCGCCGAGGAGGCTGCCGTCCACGTCGTCGACGAGGACGACTTCGAGCTGTCGGACGACGACGAGTCCGACCGGCAGAACTACCGCGACGTCGACCTCGGTGACGTCGGGGACCTCGAGGACTGAACTGGTGTCACCGGCGGGGGTGGGCTCTTGGAGCTCACCCCCGCCGGTCGTATCTGAGGCCGTCCATCAGCAGGTGCACCATCCGCGGGCCGAACGACGGGTCCGGGCCTGGCGTACACAGATGGGCGATGGCCTGCAGCAGATCGTCGGCCGGGACGTCCGAACGAATCGCCCCGGCGGCCGCGGCCGCGTCGAGCAGCTCGGCCAGCGCCGGGCCGACCCTGATCAGGAAGTAGGCGGCCAGGCCGTCGAAGGCCGGATCGCCGGAGTGCAGCGCCGGCGCGAGCCCGCGCTTGGTGCCGAGAAACTCCGTGTAGGCGTCGATCCAGCGTCGTAGCGCCTCCTCCGGCGGGTGCGCCGCGCTGAGCGCCGGACCGAGCTCCGCGATCTTGTCGATCCCGGACTCGACGACCGCCTTGACCAGGTCGGCGCGCTTCGGGAAGTGCCGGTACAGGGTGCCGACACCGACGCCGGCCAGATCGGTGATCTCCTTCGCCGGCGCGTCCACGCTGGTCCGCTCGAACACGACCCGGGCCGCGTCGATCAGCATGTCGACGTTCCGCGCCGCGTCGGCGCGCCGCCGCCGCGTGGGCTCCTCGGGCATCCACAACCTCCACTTGCGTAACCGGAAAGGCTTTCCGTATAGTTCTAATCGGAAAGTGTTTCCACTTTACTCCAGGATAGGGGAGGGCGTTCGATGCAGTACCGCACACTGGGCCGGACCGGGATCAAGGTCAGCCCGTACGCACTGGGCACACTGATGTTCGCCACGTCGATCGGCAATCCCGATCCTTCGGACTCGGTCCGGATCGTTCACAAGGCGCTCGACGCCGGCATCAACTTCGTCGACACCGCCGACTCGTACCAGGACTCAGAGGAGATCGTCGGCCGGGCGCTGAAGGGCCGCCGTGAGCACGTCGTGCTGGCGACCAAGGTCAGCCGTCCGATGGGCTCGGATCCGAACCAGCAGGGCGCCTCCCGGCGCTGGATCATGACCGCGGTGGAGGACTCGTTACGCCGGCTGCAGACCGATTACCTCGACCTGTACCAGATCCAGCGGCCGGATCCGACGACCGATATCGAGGAGACGCTGTCCGCGCTGACTGACCTGATCAGCAGCGGGAAGGTGCGCGCCGTCGGCACTTCGGTGATGCCGGCGTCCGACCTGGTCGAGGCGCACTGGGTTTCGGAACGCCGTGGCCTGGCGCGGTTCCGGACCGAGCAACCGGCGTACTCACTGCTGAACCGCGGAATCGAGCGGGAAGTGCTGCCGGTCACGCAGCGGTTCGGTATGGGGGTGCTGGTCTGGGGTCCGCTCGGCCAGGGGCTGCTCACCGGCCGGGTGCGCAAGGGACAGCCGGTCGACCTGCGGCGCGCCGAGTTCGTGAAGCACGTGACCGACGAGCGCCGCGTCGACGTCGTCGAGGAACTGGTGAAGCTGGCCGCCGACGCCGGGATGCCGCTCACGCACCTTGCGATGGCGTTCGCGATCGCCCACCCGGCCGTCACCAGTGCGATCCTCGGGCCGCGCACGATGGCGCACCTGGACGACCTGCTGGCCGGTGCCGAGGTGCGGTTGCCGGACGACGTGCTGGACCGGATCGACGAGATCGTCCCTCCTGGCACGGACGTCGGCACACTGGATCAGGCGTATCAGCCGCCGGCCGTTCTGGACCCGGCGCTGCGTCGCCGTTCCCTCGCGGACCGATCGGCCGCATGAGTCCGGCCGCCCCTCCGGTGCACCGTGGCGGGGGAGGCGTGAGTCGGTCAGCTGTGAGTCGGTCAGCGGCGGGTGACCGTGACCTCGGCGCCGCGGCGAGGGACCAGGGTGACGTTCTTCGGCTGGGCCGGTTCGGGTCTGGGGTCGGGGGCCTGGAAGTCGAAGGCGGTGAGGGCGGCGCGGAGGATCTCGGTGCCTTCCATCAGCGAGAAGCCGGCGCCGATACACCTCCGCGCGCCGCCGCCGAACGGGATCCACGTGCCCGGTGCGGGCGGGTCGTCGGAGAGGAAGCGCTGCGGGCGGAAGTCCTCCGGGTTCGGGAAGTGTTCCCCGTCCCGGTGGACCAGCCCGATCGCGGCCATGATCGTCGTACCGCGGGGAAGCCGGTAGCCCGCGATGTCGGCGGTCTCGGTGAGCCGGCGGCCGACCTGGTAGACGACCGGGTGCAGCCGCAGCGCCTCCTTGACGATCGCTTCCAGTTCGTCGTCCGCGCCGGCATCGGCCGCCCGCTGGCCGAACGCCAGGTCCTCCGGCCGCCGCGCCAGCTCGTGGAACGCCCAGGCCATCGCGGTCGCCGTCGTCTCGTGCCCGGCCAGCAGCAACGTGACCAGCTGGTCCCGCAGCTCCACGTCCGACCAGTTGCCTGCGGCAAGCAGCCGCGAGAGTACGTCGTTGCGCCCGGCGAACGTCTCGCGGCGGCGGGCGATCTCGTCGTACAGGATCTCGTCGATCTGCTGCTGGGTGTCCAGGAACGTCTTCCACGGGCGCACCTTGAGCAGCGGCGGATAGAAGCCGCCGAGCATGATCACCGGCGACACCGAGACGATCTTGTCCAGCAACGGGCGAAGGGTGTTCAGCCGGTCCACGTCGGTGACGCCGAAGATCACCTGCAGGATGATCTCGAGGGTCAGGTTCCGCATCCGGTGGTGCACCTTGAACGGCGTACCGGTCGGCCACTTCGCGACCTCGGCCTTGGCCAGCTCGTGCACCATCCCGGCGTACCCGCGCAGCGCCGCGCCGGAGAACGCGGGCATCAGCTGCTTGCGCATCCGGACGTGGTCCTCGTCGTCGAGCAGCAGCAGTGAGTGCGAGCCCATGATCGGCTCCAGCACCGTGTTGCCTTCGCCGGCGTGCATCACCGCGGGCGAGCCGCCGAACACCTCTTTGATGTGCTCGGGCCGGCTCAGGACGACGCAGACGCGGCTCGAGGGCACCAGCCGGATCGTGAACACGTCGCCGTACTGCTCCAGCATCCGCGGGAAGAACGTCCGGCGGTGGCTCGCGAACAGCACGGTCTGGGCGAGCGTAGGCAGCTTCGGCCCGGGCGGCAGCGTCCGCGCCGTCTGCCGATCAAGCGTCCGCGAACCGAGCAAAGGTGTCGGAGCCATACTCGCCACGCTACGTCAGCCGGATGAACACCAGGAATCGAGCAGCTCAAGCCCAGCCACGCGCCGGGGCCGTGCACAAGAAGCGGGGGCCGGAGACAGGCAATACGCTGTCTCGGGCCCCCGCGCGGGGTGCAAGCCCCCGTTGTCAGGCGCGCTTGAAGCGGAGCGTCAGGATCTGGAACGGGCGGAGCTCGATCGAGACCCCGTTCGCCTCCAGGTCCCGGTCGGCGAGGTCGCGCTCGAGGAGGTCGACCTCGGTGGCGGCCGCGGCCGGGAACGACGGGGTGACCGTCGCGCGGGAGCGCCCGCCGGTGGACTCGTACAGGCGGACGATCACGTCGCCGGACTTGTCGTCGGCCAGCTTGACCGCCTCGACGATCACGTTGCCGTTGTCGACCGCCACGATCGGGTCGACCGCGCCGGCGCCGGTGACGACCCGCTCCGGGAGGTTGATCCGGTAGCCCTCCTCGATCGCCTCGGGGATCCCGGCGCCGACCACCAGCGCGTGGTTCACGGTGTGCACGCCCTGGTCGGTCTGCGGGTCCGGGAACCGCGGCGCCCGGATCAGCGACGTGCGGATCGTGGTCGTCGTACCGCCGTCCTCGCGGGCGGTCCGGTTGATGTCGTGGCCGTACGTCGAGTCGTTGACCACGGCAACGCCGTACCCCGGCTCGCCGACGTGCACCCAGCGGTGTGCCGCGATCTCGAACTTCGCCGCGTCCCACGAGGTGTTCTGGTGGGTCGGCCGGAAGATGTGCCCGAACTGCGTCTCGGACGCGGACCGGTCCGCGTGCACGTCGACCGGGTACGCCGCCTTCAGGAACTTCTCGGTCTCGTGCCAGTCCATCTCGGTCTCGATGTCGACCCGCTTCGCGCCCGGGCGGACCCGCAGCGTCTGGGTCACCGTGGACCGGTTGAAGGACCGCTTGACCACGACGGTCGCGACCCCGTCCACGGTGCTGAAGTCGACGCTGTCGACCTCGGTCACGTCCCGGACGTTGTTCTTGTAGAACGAATCGACGTCCCACGCGTCCCAGTGGTTCGGGGTGTCCACGTGCAGCTGCAGAAGGTTGCCGACGGCACCTGGTGCGATGACCTCACGCTGCGCCTCGACGTCGTACAGCGAGGTGATCAGGCCGCGCTCGTCGATGGTGACCCGGATCAGGCCGTTGTCGACGACGCCGTTCTCGACCGTGACGTCCTGGCCCTCGACCGCCGCGACGCCCGCGCCCAGGCCGGCGACCCCGTTGCGTCCGTGCGGCGCCGCGTTGAAGACGATCTGCTCCGAACCGTCACCGGCCAGTGCCTGCTGCGCCTTGGCGATGATCGCGTTCAGCTCCTCGGCCACCCGCGCGTACGTCGCCTCGGCCTCGCGGTGCACCCACGAGATCGACGAGCCCGGCAGGATGTCGTGGAACTGGTGCAGCAGCGCGACCTTCCACAGCCGGTCCAGGTCCTCGTACGGGTACGCGTCGAGCTTGCCCGCGACGACCGCCGCGGCGCTCCACAGCTCGGCCTCGCGGAGCAGGTGCTCGGTGCGCCGGTTGCCCTGCTTGGTCTTGGCCTGCGAGGTGTACGTCGCCCGGTGGATCTCCAGGTACAGCTCACCGGACCAGACCGGCGCGTGCTCGGAGTACTCGTCCTCGGCAGCGCTGAAGAACTCGGTCGGGGACTCGATCGTCACCTTCGGCGAGGACTCCAGGTCCTTGACCCGGCGGGCGGTCGCGACGAACTCACGGGTGGGGCCGCCACCGCCGTCGCCGTACCCGAACGGGACCAGCGACCGGGTCGCGGCGCCGTTCTCGGCGAAGTTCCGCTGCGCGTGCGCGAGCTCACGACCGGACAGGTCGGAGTTGTACGTGTCGATCGGCGGGAAGTGGGTGAACACCCGGGTCCCGTCCAGACCCTCCCACCAGAACGTGTGGTGCGGGAACTTGTTCTCCTTGTTCCAGGAGATCTTCTGGGTCAGGAACCACTTCGACCCGGACAGCTTCACCAGCTGCGGCAGCGCCGCGGTGTAGCCGAACGAGTCCGGCAGCCAGACCTCCTGGGTGTCGATCCCGTACTCGTCCAGGAAGAACCGCTTCCCGTGCACGAACTGCCGGGCCAGCGCCTCGCTGCCGGGCAGGTTGGTGTCGGACTCGACCCACATGCCGCCCACCGGCACGATGTGGCCCTCGGCAACGGCCTTCTTCAGCCGCTCCCAGACCTCCGGGTAGTTCTCCTTCACCCAGGCGTGCTGCTGCGCCTGCGAGAACGCGAAGACGAGCTCCGGGTACTCCTCGGCGAGGGTGGCAACGTTGGACACCGTCCGGGCCACCTTGCGGCGGGTCTCCCGCAGCGGCCAGAGCCACGCGGAGTCGATGTGCGCGTGCCCGACCGCGGACAGCTGGTGTGCGCTCGCGTGCGCGGGCCGGCTCAGTACGTCGGTGAGCTGGGCGCGGGCGTCCGCGGCGGTACCGGCGACGTCCTCGTAGTCGAGCGCGTCCAGCGAGCGGCTGAGCGCGCGGAGGATCTCCCGGCGCCGCGGGTCCTGCAGCGACAGCTCCTTCTGCAGGCCGTCCAGCGCCTCGAGGTCGAGGATCAGGTCCCACACCTCGGCGTTGAAGATCGCCAGGTCGGCGCGGGTCAGCTGGTAGATCGGGTGGTCGCCGAGGCCGGCCCCGATGTCGGTCTTCGCGTATGCGTTGTCGAGCGGGATCTCCGGGTTGGCGGCCGCCTCGACGTAGAACTCGACGGTGTCGCCGGCGGAGGCCGCCGTACCGTCGGGGCCGAGGATCGACAGCGGGGCGTACGTCTGCCGCGGGTGCAGGCCCTTGAGCGGCCGGCCGGTGGTGGTGTGTACCAGGCCCTCGGCGGAGAAGCCCGGGCCGCCGCTGAAGCCGAGGTCGATGACCGCCTCGATCTCGCTGCCCGCCCACTCGGCCGGCACCTGGCCGCTGAACTTGAACCAGGCGGTGCCCCAGGCGGGTCCCCACGGCAGGCCGATCTCGGCCTTCTCGTAGGTCTGGGAGAGCGCCTCGGCAGGGGTCACCGGCTCACCGGGTGCGTGCCACACCTCGATGTCCAGCGGGACGGCCGCGCCGTAGATCGCGGGGCGGAGCCGCTCCCGCAGGGCGCGCCTGAGCCGCTCCTCGATGAGTTGACGGTCGTCGTGCACGAAATCAGCCTCCGGGAAAGGATCCTCACACGGCCGCTACGGCCGCACGGATGACAACGCTGTCACACCAACCCCGCGCGCGTCCAGACGCAGTTTCACCACGAAACTCCGGGTAGCGGTTGGGTTGCGGGCCGACGGCACGGCTACCCGCTCGGCCTGATTGTTGTCTAGGTTGTCTGCATGGATCGCCCCCGCCTGCTCACCCCTGCCCGGCCGACCGGCCTGACCCGCCGCAGCCTGCTCGGTTTCGGCGCCGCCGCCGCGTCCGGGCTGCTGCTGCCGGGTTGCTCCCGCGGCCGTGCGGACGAGCCCGCGCCGTCGGAGAAGGCCGTCTTCGCCACCGGGAACGCCGGCGGCGTCTACAACGTGTTCGGCGCGGCGCTCAGCAAGCTGGTCAGCGAGGTCACGGGCGTGGAGCTGGCCCCGGTGGTGACCGACGGGTCGGTGGACAACCTGAGCAGGGTCGCCACTCGCAAGGCCGACCTCGGATTCTGCACGTCGGACACCGCGCTGGCGGCGTACGAAGGGACGGACGCGTTCGCCACCGGACGGCTGCACTTCAGCGCGCTGGCACGCGTGTACGACAACTACGTGCACGTCGTCGTACCGATGGCGTCCAAGGCGACCAGCCTTACCGACCTGTTCCCGAGCGAGGACGCCCCGACGCGGCGGACGGTCGTCGGCGTCGGGCCGAAGGCCTCCGGTACCGAGATCGTCGCGAACATGATCCTGGACCGGGCGAAGGCCGACGCGATCAAGGCGAACCCGAAGCTGGACCCGGCCAAGATCGACGTGATCCGGCGGAACATGTCGCTGACGGAGATGGCCGCGGCCGTCCAGCCGAAGGGGCAGGCCACCAAGGGCGTGCTGGACGCGTTCTTCTGGAGCGGTGGCGTCCCGACCGACCCGATCGCCGCGCTGCAGAAGACCATCGGGTTCCGGCTGCTGGACATCGGCGGCGTCGCGCAGGCGATCGCGCTCAAGGAGTTCGGCGGGTTCCTGGTCGCGCCGATCCCGCCGTCGCAGTACGGGCTGGCCAGTTCGGTGCCGACGCTCGCGATCCCGAACTACCTGATCGCCCGTACCGACCTGTCGGACTCGTGGGCCTGGTGGACGGTCAACACCCTGTTCCGCCGGCAGAACGACCTGGTCAAGGGCGTTGTGATTCCCGGGCAGACCCCGGCGGCCCCCGGCGCCAGCCCGACCCCCACCGGCAACCCCGAGGCCGGCGCGCTGGACCCGCGGTCCGCCATCGCGACCATGCCGGTCCCGCTGCACCCCGCCGCCGAACGCTGGTACCGCCAGAACCACATCTGACCCGCCCCGCCCACAGCAACGGTGGTCCCATCGTCTTGCCGGTTGTCAGTCCGTGACAGGACGGGAGAACCGGCAACGCGAAGGGACAACCCTCGAACGGGTCAGGCGTCGTAGTCCTCGAGGAGGGGGACGCGGACCTCGATCACCAGGCCGCCGCCGATCGGCGGGCGGGCGACCACCCGGCCGCCGACCCGGGCCGCCTCGGAGCGGACGATCGCCAGGCCCAGACCGGTACCCGGCATCTCCCGGTGGTGGGCGCTCCGCCAGAACCGCTCACCGACCTTCTTCAGGTCCCGCGAGCCGAGGCCGAGACCGTGGTCGCGGACCGACATCACGACCTCGGTGCCGTCCCGCGTGACCGAGACCTCCACCGGCGGGGCGCCGTACTTCGAGGCGTTGTCGAGCAGTACGTCGAGGATGTCGTCCACCTCGAGCTCCGGGGCGACCCCGCCCGGGACCATCTCGCCGACCACCAGCTCCATGTCGTCCGCGGCGTACACGGCCTTCCAGCCGACCAGCCGCTCCTTGACCGCCTGCGCCAGGTCCAGCGGCTCCTCGTTGCCCTCGGCATCGGCCGCCGACGGGCGGTCGGAGCCGGCCAGCCGGGACAGCCGCTGCACGATCCGGCCGAGCCGGTCGATGTCGCTGAGTGCGAACCGTGCGGTCGGGGACAGCCGGGACAGCCCCTCGATGTGGATCCGGGCCGACGTCAACGGCGTACGCAGCTGGTGCGACGCGTCCGCGACGAACTCGCGCTCACGCTGTCTCGCCTGGTGCAGGCTCAGCGCCATCGAGTTGAAGCTGTCGCCGAGGCGTCTCAGCTCCGGTGCGCGGCCGTCGGTCGAGACCCGGGTGTCGAGCGCGCCGCGGGTGATCTGGTGGGTCGCGTTGTCGAGGTCCTGCAGCGGCCGCAGCACCCAGCGGGTGATCGGCCGGACGATACCGACGATGATCGCGCCGATGCTGATCAGCAGGCCGCCGAGGAGCAGCAGCAGCCCGTTCTGCACCTGGTCACGGGCCTTCTCGGTCGGCACCCGCAGTACGGCGGCACCGAGCACGGAGCCGTTGTTGACGACCGGACGGGAGACGATCATCTCGCCGGAACGCCACGGCCACATCGCCGGCGGCTCCGGCGGCAGCCGGCCCGCGAGCGTGCTGTGCAGGGCGGTCGCGATGTCGTCCTCCTTCACGTCCACGCCGGACACCGACGTGGCGATCACGCGGGAGTCGACGTCGACGACGAAGACCGGGGTGTCGTAGAGCTCCTGGTAGCGGACCGCGAGCTCGCGCAGGTTCGCGATGTCGCCGGTCTGCAGCGGGCCTTCGGCCATCGCGGCGAACCAGTCCGCGTCGTTGCTCCGGGACAGGAACAGGGTGCGCGACGTACTCGTGGCGATGAAGTTCGCCAGCGGGATGACGGCGACGATGGCCAGCGCGACGACCATCGGGACGAGGGACTGCAGTAGTCGACGGCGCAACGGTCAGTCCGAACCCAGGCGGTAGCCGACGCCGCGGATGGTCTGGACCAGTTCGGGGCGGCCGAGCTTGGCGCGCAGGCTCGCGACGTGCACGTCCATCGTCCGCGACGACGCCTCGAACACGGACTGCCACGCGTACAGCGCGACCTGTTCCCGGGGGACCACCCGGCCGTGGTGCGCGGCCAGTACTGCGAGCACGTCGAACTCCTTGCGGGTCAGACTGATGGGCTTGTCCGCCACCTGGACCGTACGGGCCTCGATGTCCACGGTCAGGTCGCCGACAGTCACCCGGGGGCGGGGCTGCAAGAGACCGGTACGACGAAGTACAGCATCAATTCGGGCCAGTAGCTCGGAAATGGCAAACGGTTTCACCACGTAGTCGTCGGCGCCGCTGCGCAGACCCCGGACCCGGTCGGCCGCCTCACCACGCGCGGTGACCGCGATCACCGGGACGTCGGACACGGTGCGAATCTGCCGGCACACGTTGATGCCGTCCCCGTCCGGCAGCCCGAGGTCCAGCAGGACCAGGTCGCCGGGGTCCGCCGCCAGGGCGTCCGCCGCCGTCCGCACGTGCGTCACCATCAGGCCGTAACGCCGCAGGGCGGGTATCAGGGCATTGGCGATATCGAGATCGTCCTCGACCAGCAGAATCCGGACCGCGCCACTCATGCGGTGATCGTAGGCCAGGTCACGGCCTCATGTGTCAGATCTTGGTAAAGACGTAATCACGTGACTCCACGCAGTGTTCGGCAAAGTTAGCCTTCCGGGCACAGGAGGGAGCCGGTCGATGACTGTCGGTGTTGATGACGGGAAAGGGGCCACCGCGCCCTCCGAGGAAGAGTTGGCGGAGTACGAGCAGGAACGCCCGGCGCGGCGGCTGCGCCCCGGCCTGGACCTGGTGCTTTCGGTCTGGTGCGCAGTCGTCAGCGTCGGTGTTCTCGCCCAGGTCTTCTTTCCATTACCACAAGGCACGCAGTTCTACCTGGTGATCTTTCTCGCAGCGGTCCTGCCGATGACTCTGCTGTGTTACCGGGGCTTTCCGGGCCGCAGGCGCACGCACGACGACCCCGGGATCTTCGACTGGGTCCTCGTCGTGTTGGCCTTGGCTGTCTCTGTCTACCCGCTCCTGAACTTCGACGGGTACCTGGAGCGTCGCCAGGCTCCTACGGCGCTGGACGTTGCCGCAGGCGCCTTGTTGCTCGTGCTCCTGCTCGAAGCGTGTCGCCGTACGACCGGCTGGGTGCTGCCGATCTTCTGCCTGGTCTTCATCGCGTACGCCTACTACGGCGGGTACTTGCCGTACACGTGGGCGCTGGCGCACCAGGGCTTCAACTTCGACGCGATCATCGCCCAGCTCACCATGGGTACCGCGGGCTTCTACGGGACCCCGTTGAGCGTGGCCGCGTCGTACATCGTGCTGTTCACGATCTACGGCGCGGTGCTCGACTACTCCGGTGCCGGCAAGTTCTTCATCAACCTGTCGTTCGCGGCCTTCAAACGCAGTCGTACGGCGCCGGGCCGGACTGTCACGCTGGCGGGCTTCCTCCTCGGCACGGTGTCCGGCTCCGGTACGGCGACCGCGGTGTCGCTCGGCACCGTGTCGTGGCCGATCCTCCGCCGGGCCGGGTATCCGCCCGAGCCGGCCGGCGGGATGCTCGCCGCGTCCGGGATCGGCGCGATCCTGTCGCCGCCGACGCTCGGGGCGGCGGCGTTCATCATCGCGGAGTTCCTGCAGGTGTCGTACCTGAAGGTGCTCGGGTTCGCTGTGATTCCGACGATCCTGTACTACCTGGGCATCCTGCTCGCGATCGAGATCGACGCCCGCAAGCACGGGACGACGTCCGCGGAGGTGTCGAACGACTCGGCGTGGCGGCTGCTGCTGCGGTTCGGGTACCACTTCTTGTCGCTGTTCGTGATCATCGGCTTCATGGCGGTCGACGTACCGCCGTTCAAGGCCGTGGTCTACGCGGTGATCATCCAGTTCGGACTCTCGTTCCTGGACCCTGAGCACCGGTTGACCGGGCGGCCGTTGTTCAAAGCGCTTGCCCAGGGCACCCGTTCGGTCCTGCCGGTGGTGGCCACCTGCGCGACCGCTGGCGTGATCGTCGCGGTCACCACGCAGACCGGGCTCGGGCTGAACCTCGCCGAGATCATCGTGAACGCCGCGCACGGGCTGACCGACAACCACACGGTCGTCCTGATCCTGACCGTGGTGCTGTCCGGGCTGGCCGTGATGATCCTCGGGCTCGCGGTGCCGGTCACCGCGTCGTTCATCATCGCGGCGGTGATCATCTCGCCCGCCCTGGTGCACCTCGGGGTGACGCAGCCCGAGGCGTACATGTTCATCTTCTATTACGCCGTACTGTCCGAGGTGTCGCCGCCGACCGCGCTGGCCGCCGTGGCGACGGCCGCGATCACCGGCGGCCGGGTGATCCCGACGATGTGGCAGGCGTGGAAGTACACGCTGCCCGCGTTCCTGGTGCCGTTCGCGTTCGTGCTCACCGACAACGGCTCGCACCTGCTCGGTCAGGGATCGTTCGTCGGCATGGTCTGGACCACGTTGGTGTCGATGCTGGCCGTCGCGGCGCTGGCCGTCGTCACCGGCGGCTGGGTGTTCGTCCGGGCGACCTGGCTCGAGCGGGCCGTCTGCGTACCGGCCGCCGCGCTGCTGCTCTACCTCGCGCCCGTAACCATCACGGCCGGAATCTGTTTGCTACTTGTCGCCGTGGTCATCAACCTGGTCCGGCGACAGCGCCAGGCCACTGCCGAGGAAGGAACCGCATGAGATTTCGACCCCTTGTGGCGCTTCTTGCTGTCGTCTCCCTGGCCGCCTGTGGTGGACAGCGTCAGCCTGCCGGCTCCTCGGACGGCGGCGGACGGCTGACCATTGCCACCGGCAACACCACCGGCGTCTACTACCAGCTCGGCGGCGCGCTGGCCTCGGTGATCTCGCAGAAGATGTCCGGCTACCGGGCGACCGCGAGTGAGACCGGCGCCTCGGTGCAGAACATCCAGGGCCTGGTCAGCGGCAACTACGACGTCGCGTTCTCGCTCGGCGACTCCGCGGCGGACGCGGTCAACGGCGTCAACAGCTTCAAGAGCAAGCAGGACGTGGTCGCACTCACCCGGCTGTACAACAACTACACGCAGGTCGCCGTACGGACGTCGGCCGGCATCAACTCGATCGCGGACCTGAAGGGCAAGCGGGTCTCGACCGGCTCGCCGAACTCCGGGACCGAGGTGATCGCGCACCGGCTGCTCGAAGCCGCGGGACTGAACCCGGCGAAGGACGTGACCGCGCAGCGGCTCGGGCTGCCGGAGTCGGTGGACGCGATGAAATCCGGGTCGATCGACGCACTGGTCTGGTCCGGCGGGCTGCCGACCGGCGGCATCACCGACCTGGTCACCAGCATGGGCAAAGGCGTGAAGCTCTTGCCGATCACGGATCTACTGCCCAAAATGCAGGAGAAGTACGGCGAGGTGTACTCGGCGGCACCGATCCCGGCGGCGACCTACAAGCAGCCGGCCGACGTCGCGACGATCGTCGTACCGAACGTCCTGCTGGTCCGCAAGGACATGAAGGACGACCTCGCCGAGCAGCTGACGAAGACGCTCTACGACAACCTGGATGCGCTGGTCGCGGTGAACGCGGCCGCGAAGGGCATCACGCTGGACAACGCCGACAAGACCGACCCGGTGCCGTTGCACCCGGGCGCGAAGAAGGCGATCGACGGCCTGCGATAACCCACGGACCGTCCTCCCCCGCACACCAGGCGCAGCGGGGGAGGGCGCAGGGTCCCGGCACCGCACCTCAGGCGCAGCGGCGACGGGTCCCCGACCGGCTCCCACAACCAGGCGCAGTGGGAGTCGGCTCACCCGGTCCGGTTCCGGCGGAGGCATCCGCCGGGGCCGGGCCTTTCTACCGCTGTTCTTCCTCGCTGGGCATCGGCGTTCCGTAGAGGTAGTGCGAGAGCGCGGAGTCGCGCTTCGGGTGCGCGTGGTACTTGATCGGGACGACGCGGCCCTCGGCGCTGTCCCAGGCGCTGTCAGCCATTCGCCACATCCGGTGCGCGATCCGGCCGGCCATCCCGGTGTGCGGGGAGGCGGGGTGCGCCCTGGTCGGCGCGACTTCCTCGGCTTCGAGCAGGTCCTCGGTCAGTGTGTTCACGTCCGGGTCGGCGAGCTCGTCGGTGATCTGCCGGCTGTACTCCGCCTCCATCGCCTCGTGCTCGTCGAGCAGCCGGTCGATGTGCTGCCACAGGTCGTCGTGCTGGAGATGCAGGAACCGGCTGTCGCCGTACTGCCGCCCCTTCAGGTAGCGCAGCGAGCGCTCCAGTTCCTTCGCGTTCCCGACGTACTTGCCGACCAGCCCGTCCCCGTCCGGGAGCCGCCGGATGTGCGGCACCAGCACGTCCTCGGCCGCCGCGAGGTGCTGCGCGGCGATCGCGTAGAACCAGTCGGTCTGATGCCGGTGCTCAGGATGCGCCGCATCCGGGTGATGGGCCGGCTCGGCCAGCTCACGAATCCGCGCGTGTTCGTAGGTCAGGGCCATTTCGAGCGTCGAAGCGGTCACGACAACCACCTCCAGAGGTCTCCCTCCAGCCTGTGCCCATCCGTCCCAAACCGCAACCGCCCCTCACCCCTCCGTAACCTTCCGGGCACACCAGGCGGAAACGTCGAACGCCCGCCGCGGGGAGCGGCGGGCGTTCGGGGCGTGCAGGGGGATCAGGCGTCCGAGCTCTTCTTCCAGAGGTTGATGCCGGCTTCGACGGCGTCGGCGTCGATGGCCTCGAGCTCCTCGGCGGTGAAGCCCAGGTTGCGGACAGTGGCGAGGTTGTCCTCGAGTTGCGCCACGCTGGAGGCGCCGATCAGTGCACTGGTGACGCGGTCGTCACGCAGTGTCCAGGCGAGGGCGAGCTGGGCGACGGACTGGCCGCGCTGCTTCGCGATCTCGGCCAGCGCGCGGACGTGCTTGAGCGTGTCCTCGGTCAGCGAGTCCGGGTTCAGCGACTTGCCCTGCGCTGCCCGCGAGTCGGCCGGGATGCCGTCCAGGTAGCGGTTCGTGAGCACGCCCTGCGCCAGCGGCGAGAACGCGATCACGCCGACGCCGAGCTCACCCACCGCGTCCAGCAGGTCCTCCTCGATCCACCGGTTCAGCATCGAGTACGACGGCTGGTGGATGAGCAGCGGCGTACCGAGCTCCTCCAGGATCCGCGCCGCCTCCCGGGTCCGGTCGGCGGAGTACGACGAGATGCCGGCGTACAGCGCCTTGCCGGAGCGGACGGCCGCGTCCAGCGCGCCCATCGTCTCCTCGAGCGGCGTGTCCGGGTCGAACCGGTGCGAGTAGAAGATGTCGACGTAGTCGAGCCCCATCCGGCTCAGCGACTGGTCCAGGGACGCGAGCAGGTACTTCCGCGACCCGCCGCCCTGACCGTACGGCCCCGGCCACATGTCGTACCCGGCCTTGGTCGAGATGATCAGCTCGTCCCGGTACTGCTTGAAGTCCCGCGCGAAGTGCGTCCCGAAGTTCGTCTCGGCCGAGCCGTACGGCGGACCGTAGTTGTTCGCCAGGTCGAAGTGCGTGACGCCGAGGTCGAACGCCCGCCGCAGGATGTCCCGCTGCGTCGCGAACGGCTTGTCGTCGCCGAAGTTGTGCCACAACCCGAGCGAGATCGCCGGAAGCCGCAGCCCGCTCCGGCCCGTCCGCCGGTAGGTCATCTGGTCGTCGTACCGGCCCGCAGCCGCCACATAATCAGTCACGAAGCCCCAGTCTGCCCCATGGGCGAACAAGTTCAAACCCCCTTGTTTTTCAGCAGAAACGCCATCACTGACATCAAGAACCCCACCTTCTTGATCGTCAGACGAGGTCGGCCCACGGGGCGGGCGGCGTGGTGGTGAAGAAGTGCAGGAGGCCGAGCAGGCGGCTCGTCGTGGGAGCGGTCCAGTGGCGTTGGCCGGGCCACGGCGCGGCGGGGAGTTTGGCGAGCGCCCAGGAGAGGTGGAACCAGAGGATCGCGGCGGCGAGATCGTGCTCGGAGTCCGGGGAGTGGGCGTGCTGCCGGTAGGCGGGGAGCAGGGCGGCCACCTGGGTCAGCGGGAGCTTGGCGAAGTCCATGGCAGGCGGGGCCACGCGGCATCACCCCAGTCGATCAGCGCGCGGAGATCGTTGCCGGGTCCCACCAGAAGGTTGTGGGCGGCAACGTCCCCGTGGATCAGCACCTTCGGGCCGCCGGCGTCGACGCGCCGGGCCAGGCGCGTGAACCAGTCGGTCAGCCAGGTCGCCGTTCCGGGGTCGATGTACCCCCGATCGGCCAGATCGTCGATCGTCCCCCACGGATCCCCCCACCCATCCTCAGGCACGCCCACCGGCACCTCCGCCGGTCCAGACGCCGGCTCACCCGCCGGCGCGCCTGGGCGTGCGGCCGGATCGGGGTGCTTGAGATGGTGGAGACGTGCGAGCTGTTCGGCGAGTCCTTCAGGAACGTCGGTGGGCTCAGTGCCGTGCACCCGCTGCATGACCACGTACGGCGCATCGATCAGCCGGCGGTCGGCGTCGTACTCGATGACGGCCGGTGTCAGTACGCCGACCGACCGGGCGGCCGGCACGACGCGGATCTCCTTGCGCAGGTCGTCCTCGTACCCGGGCCGGCTGACCCGCAGGAACAGCTCCTCGCCGAGCACGAAGCCCCGGTTGGCCACCCCGCCGGCGACCTCCCGCACCTCCTCCGGGTCGACCCCGTGCCGCCGCGCCACCGCGGCGACCTGGTCCAGGAAGTCGTCCTGCTCGCCCAATCCACAGCTCCGTCGCTCGTGCGGACCGCCGCCCCGAGAGGTGGGTACGACGGCATCCACCGAGTTTGATGTACTGCGGGCGTGCGTGTCGATGTGGATCCGGAGAGCGCCGGGCGCCGGGAGTTCTATGCACTGCTGAACTCCGTGGTCGTCCCGCGGCCGATCGCCTGGGTGTCGAGCCGCTCCGCCGACGGCGTGCTGAACCTCGCGCCGCACTCGTTCTTCACGGTCGCGTCCGTGCAGCCGCCGATGGTGCAGTTCACGTCCGTCGGCCGCAAGGACAGCCTGAACAACGTCGAGGCGACCGGCGAGTTCGTGGTCAACTTCGCCGCCGAACCGCTCTACGAGCAGGTGAACGCCTCCGGGACGAACTTCCCGCCGGAGGTCTCGGAGTTCGAGGCGATCGGGGTCACCGCCGAACCGTCCCGGACGGTCGCGGTACCGCGGGTCGCGGAGTCGCCGGTCGCGCTCGAGTGCACGCTGCACACCACGCTGCCGATCGGCGACTGCACGGTGGTCATCGGGCAGGTCCGGCATCTGTCGATCGACGCCGCCGTGCTGGACGGCGACCATCCGGACGTCCGCCGGCTCCGCCCGCTCGCCCGGCTCGGCAAGGACGAGTGGAGCACGCTCGGCGAGGTCCGCGAGATCTCCCGGATCCGCTACGCCGACTGGCCCGGTCATTTCACACCTCCTGCTGGTTGAGGACAGCGGTCGTCAGCGAGTCTCTTCACCGGCGGCGAGGCGGCGCGCGAGCGCCTCGAGCTCGGCCGACGGTCGTAGCCGCAGTTCGCCGGGCGGAGCCGTGGTGGCGCAGTGCCAGACCAGCTCGGGCGTCACCAGATAGACCTCCGCGGACAGCGGTCCCGGATCGCGGGCGTAGGAGCGCGCCGCGAGACTCAGCATCAGCCCCAGGGCCGGGATGACGCTCAGGTCCTTGATGACGTGCAGCATCAGGTTGTCGCGGGCCGGCAGGGCGGCGAGCACGCCGTACGGCGCGTGCGGGACCTGCAGGCTCTCGCGCAGCACGGTATCGAGGACCAGCGCACGTGAGGCGCCGTATCCCGTCCCGCTGACGTGGGCGATCCGGATGTCCTCCTCGTCCAGAAACGACACGTGATCCCGGAGCCGGCGGAGGTTGGCGAGGCCGAACCGGTCCGCGTCCGTCCGGTTCAGTCCCAGGTCGGCGGGCTCCAGGAACATCGTGATGATGTCGTCCTCCTGCTTGGACGGCACCGCGATCAGCCCGGGCAGGAAGTCGGGCCGATCCACCGTCCACTCGGGCGGCAGCGAGTCCCGGGCCACGATCCGCTGGATCAGCTCGTGCTCGGGGTCGGCGGGCGGCTCCGGTGGACCCGCGCGGAACTGCTCGACAACGGCCGCGAGGTGTTCGCTGACGATCTCCGGCCAGCGGTCCTCCTCGAAACGGCCGACGACGCGGGCGAGGTTGCAGAGCCCGAGCACCGGGTCGTCGGTGGCGGGGTCGACCGGCACCAGCGCGGCGTCGTCGTGATAGGTCAGTGACAGGCCGAGCCCGGCGGCCGCGGTCAACGCGAGCTGCACCAGCCGGTCGGCCTGTCGCCGGGTCAGCGGTGGCAGCATCGGGTCGGGAAGGCCCGGAGGGTCGAGGCGGCGGTCGTTGCCGTGGTTGTTGCCGTGGGCATGTTCTGTGGTGTCGACGGGCATCGCGGGCCTCCAGATCGGCGGAGCTGCGGGGAAGTCGGCAGAGAAGGTACGAGGATCGGGCCCGCCCGGAACCGCCGATCCGAACCTGTGGACAACCGGCCGGATACCCTGCGGCAGTCCCGGCAGGAAGTCCCAAGGAGTGTGCGTATGTCCAGCAGCCCGTCGTCGCGTCCGACCTCGGAGACGCGGCTGTCGCTGTCGCACATCACCGCGCAGAACGAGACCAACCCGCTCGGCACCGTGCACGGCGGGGTGATCATGACGCTGGTCGACTCGGCCGCGGGTGTGGTCGCCGCCCGGCACTCAGGCGGGCCGGCGGTCACCGCGTCGATGGACGAGATGGTGTTCCTGGTCCCGGTCCGGGTCGGCGACGTCGTGCACTTCAGCGCGCAGGTGAACTGGACCGGACGCAGCTCGATGGAGGTCGGCGTCCGGATCACCGCCGACCGCTGGGACGCGGTCGGCCCGCAGGTACACGTCGCCTCGGCGTACCTGGTGTTCGTCGCGGTCGACGAGGACGGTCAGCCGCGCGAGGTACCGCAGGTGCAGCCCGTGACCGACGAGGACCGGCGGCGGCTCCGGGAGGCGGAGATCCGCCGCAGTCACCGGCTCGCACGCCGGGCCGCGATCATCGCCTCCCGTGAGAGCGACCGATAAAGGTCATCGGGCAGTCCGTAGCAACCGCGGCCAACCGGCAAGCAGGTCGGCCGCTGCCCGGGCCGCGACCTCCGGCGCAGAGGTCATCGCCGCCACCCGGTAACTGACGAGGGCTCCCTCGTGGAGCAGCAGCAGCCGGTCTGCCAGCTCGCCGGGATCGGCGAATCCCGCGGCCCGGGCCTGTGCCTCGAACTCCGCGCGCAACCACCGCTTCTGGCCGACGATGACCGGCATCGCGGGGTGGTCGGGCGCGGCCAGTTCGACGCTCGCGTTGATGAACCCGCACCCGTTCCGCGACCCGGCCAGCCAATCCGTCAGCGCCGCGAACAGCGCCAGGATCATCGCCTCGGGCGTCGTCGGGTTCCGCTCCGCCAGCTGGTCGTCGAGGAACCGGTGCCAGGTCCGGTCCCGTTCCTCCAGGTACGCCGCGATCAGCCGGTCCTTCGAGCCGAATCGGTCGTACAGCGTCTTCTTGGTCACGTCGGCCGCCGCGGCGATCGCGTCGACGCCGACCGTCCGGATCCCCTGCTCGTAGAACAGGGTCGAGGCGGCCGCCAGGATCCGCTCGCCCGCAGGCGTCAGCCGCGGCGCTGCAGGCACGCCGCGGTCCACGAGCAGTGTCATCTGCTGGTCCAGCATACTGACAGTATACCGACCGGTGTGGTTACTGTCTCGGGCATGAAGGTTCTGAGCTTGGCAGCCGGTGCCGGTTTCGTCGTGTTCTGGAGCTGCGGCTTCATCGGCGCCCGCTGGGGAACGGAGTACACGAACGCCTTCGACCTGCTCGCCTGGCGGTTCCTGCTCGCGGGTGCGATCGGGGTCGTGATCCTGGCCGTACGGCGGCCGCGGATCTCCCGGCGCGACCTGGCGACCCAGGTGTGGATGGCGTTCCTGACCCAGTTCGTGTACCTGGGCCTGATCTTCACCGGCATCGACCACGGCATCACCGCGGGCGTCACCGCGCTGATCGGTTCGCTGCAGCCGATCCTGATCGCGACTGTCGCCGGGCCGCTGCTCGGCGAGCAGGTGAACCGGCGCCAGTGGTTCGGTCTGGTCCTAGGCCTCTTCGGTGTCGGGTTGGTCGTCGCTGACGATCTCAGCGCGGGTCACGGCTCGCCGTTGCTGTTCCTGATACCGATCGGCGGACTTCTCGGCCTGGTGGCCGGCACGTGCCTCGACAGGCGGCGTCGCCCGAGCACGAGTTCACTCGACGCCCTCGCGATCCAGAGCCTCACCTCGGCCGTGCTCTTCACCGCATTGGCCGCGTCGACCCACAAGCTCACGGTGCCGAGCGAGCCAGGCTTCTACGGCGCGGTCCTCTGGCTGGTGCTGCTGGCGACCGGCGGCGGCTGGGGCCTGTACCTCGTGAACCTCAAGCTCTCCGGCGCCACGAGGATCAGTTCGCTGCTCTATCTGGTCCCGCCGACCACGATGCTGTTCGCGTTCCTGATCTTCCACGAGACGATCGGCGTCCTCGCGGTGGTCGGCATGCTGATTTGTGCCGCCGCCGTACTGCGGATCCGGATCGGCGAACAAGTACGCTGCGGGGATGGCGGAACCCCGGTGGCTGAACCAGACCGAAGCGCAGGCGTGGCGTGCGTACATCGCGGCGCAGCGCGTAGTGAGCAGCCGGATCGAGCAGCAGCTACAGCGCGACGCCGGCATTCCGCACACCTACTACGAGATTCTCGTCCGGTTGTCCGAGGCGCCGGGCAACCGGCTGCGGATGAGTGAGCTCGCGGTCGCCACCCTCGGCTCGCGCAGCCGGCTCTCGCACGCCGTCAACCGGCTCGAGCAGAACGGCTGGGTGAAGCGCGAGGGAATCGAGTCCGACCGCCGCGGACAGGTCGCGATCCTCACCGAGCTCGGCCGGCAGAAGCTCATCGACACTGCGCCCGGCCACGTCGAGGAGGTGCGCAGGTCGATCTTCGACGCGCTCACCCCCGAGCAGGTCGAGCACCTGTACGACGTCTGCGCCACTCTGGCCCGGCACTCGGGCGACACCGTCGACCGTGCGGCGTGGGAGCGAAACTGAGATGAGACGTCCGGTCGCGCTGATCGCGCTGACTGCACTCGTCGTCTCCGGCTGTGGTGGCAAGGGCTCCCAACCGACGGCCGGGCCGAGCACCGTCCCGTCGTCGACGGTCCCGGTGACCGAAGGACCGAGCAGCCCGGCGAGCACCCCCACCGCCGAGACAGCAAGCCCGACCCGGCCGACCCGGTCGCCCCATACCACCCAGGCGCCGAGCTGCGTGGACCAGAAGCTCAAGGCGCTCACCCTCCGCGAGAAGGCCGGCCAGCTGATCATGACCGGCATCGACGGCGCCGGTATGACGTCGGCCCAGCGCGCCGTCGTACAGCAGCAGAAGTCCGGCGGCGTGTTCCTGGTCGGCAACGGCGGCAGCCTGGCGAGCACCCGTACGGCGATGGCCGCGGTGCGCTCGGCCGGCACCGTCGAAGGCGTCCGCCCGTTCATCGCGGCGGACCAGGAAGGCGGCAGGATCCAGCGGCTCAAGGGCCCCGGGTTCGACCGCATCCCGGCCGCGACGGTCCAGGGCACCTGGTCGAGCTCGAAGCTCACCGCACAGGCGCAGGAGTGGGGCAGCCAGCTGAAGCGGGCCGGCGTCAACGTCGACCTCGCGCCGGTCGCCGACGTCGTACCCGCGTCACTCAAGTCGCAGAACGCGCCGGTCGGCCAGCTGGACCGTGAGTACGGCGACACGCCGCAGCAGGCGGGGCAGGGCGTCGAGGCGTTCGTCCAGGGCATGCGCAAGGCCGGCATCGCGACCTCGGTCAAGCACTTCCCGGGCCTCGGCCGGGTCCGTGGCAACACCGACTTCGCGGCCGGCGTGGTCGACGACGTCACAGTCCGCGGCGACGCGAACCTGCAGCCGTTCGCCGACGGGATCAAGGCCGGTACGTCGATGGTGATGGTCTCGACGGTCACGTACAGCAAGATCGACCCGAAGAACCGGGCGGTGTTCTCGCCGACCGTGATCCAGGGCATGGTGCGCGGCGACCTCGGCTGGCAGGGCGTGGTGATCACCGACGACGTCGGCTCCGCCGCGGAGGTGAAGGCGGTACCGGCCGGCGACCGGGCGACCCGGTTCGTGGCGGCCGGCGGCGACATCGTGATCAACGCCGAGCCCGGGCTGACCGCGGTCATGGTGAACGCGCTGGTCGCCGAGGCTCAGCAGGACACGTCGTTCGCCGCGAAGCTGACGAGTAGCGTGCGACGTGTGCTGACTCTCAAGCAGGACTACGGCCTCGTGAGCTGCGGATGAGCGAGGAAGAGGAGCCCGACTACCGGTTCACCCTCGCGAACGAGCGCACCTACCTGGCGTATCTGCGGACCTCGCTCGCCTGCTACGCCGGCGGGCTCTCCGCGGTGCAGTTCCTCGACCTCGGCCCGGACCGCTGGCCGGCCCGGATCATCGGGATCGTGCTGGTCCTCACCGGAATCGTCACCACCGCCGGAGCGTTCCGGCGCTGGCAGCTGAACCTGACCGCGATCCGTCGCGGCGGCGCGCTGCCGGCCAGCCGGCTGCCGCTGATGCTGGGGGCAACGATCGCGACAGTCGGCCTGATCGGGCTGCTGTTCTCCCTCTGGCGCTGAGTGTGGGAATGAGCACACCGGATCCAGGGCGGCAGCCGGAGCGGACGCTGCTCGCGTGGCGCCGTACGGCTCTCGGACTGATTGCCAACGGCACGCTGTTGCTCGCTTCCGGCCACGGATCGTCAGAGGTCCGGACCGGTCTCGGAATCGTCGTTCTCGTGCTCTCCCTGGGCTGCTGGACCGCGGTGAGCGCCGTCTACCGGCGGTCCGAGGGGGGTGCCGTGCACCACCTCGGGCACGACCGCGTACTCCGGGTCGCGGCCGGTCTGGTGCTCGTTGTCGGCCTTTTCGACCTGTACGCCGTGCTCACCAAGTGAAACCGATCGGTTACCAACCGTGTGTGATGTGCAAGGCCTGTTCATAACGACGCGATACGTTGATCCGGCCGGATGCCGCGTCAGCGGTAGGTTCCCCCTAGCATGTTCACGGTTTGTCCCTCGTTCACCCGGAGCTTGAAGTGCCGTTACGTCTGCGTCCGAACGACCCGACGTTCTACGACCTTTTCACCGAGTCCGCCAACCACCTCGTGGACGGATCCCGGATCCTGGCGGAGCTGCTCGGCAGTACGGCGGGTACCGGTCTGTCCGCCAGCCACCAGATCGCCGCCCAGATGAAGGACGCGGAACACGCGGCCGACGAGACCACGCACTCGATCATTCGCAGGGTCAACTCCACCTTCGTCACGCCGTTCGACCGCGAGGACATCTACCGGCTGGCCTCCGACCTCGACGACGTCATGGACTTCATGGAGGAGGCCGTCGACTCCGTCCACCTGTTCAACCTGGAGAAGCTGCCGGAGGAGATCGCCGAGCAGATCGAGGTCCTCCAGCGAGCCGCCCAGCTGACCGCGGAGACGATGCCCAAGCTGCGGACCATGAAGGACCTGGCCGAGTACTGGATCGAGATCAACCGGCTGGAGAACACCGGTGACGCGGTCCACCGGCGGCTGATCGCCAAGCTGTTCAGCGGCGACTACGAGGCCCTCATGGTGATGAAGGTGAAGACCGTGGTCGACCTGCTGGAGGCCGCGATCGACGCCTTCGAGAGCGTCGCGAACACGGTCGAGCAGATCGCGGTCAAGGAGAGCTGAGCGTGGAGCTCACGCTCGTCATCGCCGTCGTCGTCATCGCGCTCGCGTTCGACTACACCAACGGCTTCCACGACGCCGCCAACGCGATCGCGACCTCGGTCTCCACCCGGGCCCTGACCCCGCGGGTCGCGCTCGGCATGGCCGCGGTGATGAACTTCCTCGGCGCGTTCCTCGGCACCGAGGTGGCCGAGACGGTCGGCAAGGGCATCATCAGCGCACCGGCGGGCCGGCACGGGCTGGTGATCGTGATCGCGGCCCTGGTCGGCGCCATCACCTGGAACCTGATCACCTGGTACTTCGGCCTGCCGAGTTCCTCGTCGCACGCGCTGATCGGCGGCCTGGTCGGCGCCGGGCTGGCGTCCAGCAGCGTCGTGCTGTGGTCGGGGATCCTGGACAAGGTCGTGATCCCGATGGTGCTGTCGCCGGCCGTCGGCTTCCTCGGTGCGTTCCTGCTGATGATCGCGATCCTCTGGCTGTTCCGGAACCGCAACCCCGGCAAGACCACCCGCGGGTTCCGGCTGGCGCAGTCGCTGTCGGCCGCCGCGATGGCGCTCGGGCACGGTCTGCAGGACGCGCAGAAGACCATGGGCGTGATCTTCCTGGCGCTGCTCACCACCGGGCACGCGAACGCCAAGGACGGCATCCCGATCTGGGTGAAGCTCGCCGCCGCGACCGCGATCTCGCTCGGTACGTACTCCGGCGGCTGGCGGATCATGCGGACGCTCGGCCGCCGGATCATCCACCTGGACCCGGCCCGCGGCTTCGCCTCCGAGGCTGTCTCGGCGGCGGTGCTGTACGTGATGGCGATCGGCCTGCACGCCCCGGTCTCGACCACCCACACGATCACCTCGGCGGTGATGGGCGCGGGCGCCACCAAGCGGCTGTCCGCGGTCCGCTGGGGCGTCGCCAAGGGCATCGTCACCGCCTGGGTCCTGACGATCCCGGCGGCCGGCGTCGTCGCCGCCGGCGTCTACGGTCTGGTCCACCTGATCTTGGAGTAAATTCCCCGGGCCGGTTCATTCAGAATTCACTCACCGAGCCTACGGTCGATCGAGGTTGCAGATCGTCCGCCTAGGGGAAGTGATCGCGAATGGACCTGTCGTTCCTCGTCGTCGTGGTGATCGTCACCGCGTTGGTGTTCGACTTCACCAACGGGTTCCACGACACCGCAAATGCGATGGCGACCTCGATCGCCACCGGCGCGCTGAAGCCCAAGGTCGCGGTCGCCGTGTCCGCGGTGCTGAACCTGGTCGGCGCGTTCATCTCCACCGAGGTGGCCAAGACGATCTCCAGCGGCATCGTCGACGACGCCAAGGTGACCGTCCCGGTGATCTTCGGCGGCCTGGTCGGCGCGATCCTCTGGAACCTGCTGACCTGGTACCTCGGTCTGCCGAGCTCCTCGTCGCACGCGCTCTTCGGCGGCCTGATCGGCGCCACCTGGATCGCGTCCGGGAGCAGCGCCGTCCATTTCGGCACCGTCGTCCAGAAGATCATCGTCCCGGCCGTCGCGGCCCCGATCGTGGCCGGCGCGGTCGCGCTGCTCGGGACCTTCCTGGCGTACAAGATCACCGCGCGGGCCCGGAAGAAGTCGGTCGAGGACGGGTTCCGGGCCGGCCAGATCGCGTCCGCCTCGCTGGTGTCCCTGGCCCACGGCACCGGTGACGCCCAGAAGACGATGGGCGTCATCACGCTGGTGCTGATCGCCTCCGGCAGCCTGCACTCCGGCGCCAGGCCGCCGATCTGGGTGATCCTGGCGGCCGGTACGGCGATCGCACTCGGCACCTACCTCGGCGGCTGGCGGATCATCCGGACGATGGGCAAGGGCCTGGCGGAGATCGAGTCCCCCCAGGGCTTCTCCGCGGAGACCAGCTCCACGTCGGTACTGCTGATCTCGTCGCACCTGGGCTTCCCGCTGTCCACCACGCAGGTCTGCTCCGGCAGCATCCTCGGCGCGGGTCTCGGCAAGCGGCTCGCCGAGGTGCGCTGGACGGTGGCCGGCCGGATGGCCGTGGCCTGGCTGCTGACGCTGCCGGCCGCCGCGGTCGTCGGCGCGCTGTCCGGCGAGGTCGCGGACTCCGGCAACGTCGGGGTCGCGATCATCGCGGTCCTGGCGACCGCTGCCGGCGGCGCGATCTACGCGGCCTCCCGGCGCCGCCCGGTGACCTCGGACAACGTCAACGAGTACCCGAGCCCGGCCGCCGCCGCGACCACGCCCGCAACGGTCTGAGAGGAGTACGGGGATGCACATCAACTGGACTGCCCTCGGCGAGGTCGCACTGGTCAGCCTGATCTTCGGCGTCGGCCTGGCGGTGCTGTTCGCGTTCGGAGTGACCGCGATGTCGCGGCGTGCGGTGGCGATCGACGAGAAGCGGCAGCCGTCCTTCGTGGACACCGGCGTGGCTGCGCTGTGCTTCGCGGCCTGTCTCGCTGCCGTGCTCTACGGGCTGTACTTGATCATTCCGCAGTTCCACTAGCGGTTCCAGCGGCGTACAGCCTTGGCCACGTCCTTTGCGCGGATGGAGCCGAGGTTGTACTCCCAGGCGGCCAGTAGACGGCTGCCGAGCACCTCTGCGTCCAGGAACATGCGGGGTCGTACGGCGACCGCCCAGGTGGCCGCAGCCGCGTGGCCCTGCTGGTGGAGCAGGTCGTCAACGGTCGCCTCGATCCGGCCGCTCTGCTCGTCCGGAAGGCCGTCCGTGGCCCAGTCCTGCACGATCTGCGGGTCGTCGGCCGTCATCCGCGCCAGATAGGTCAGCGGGCCGCGCCAGAAGCCCTTGCTGCCGATGCTGTCCAGCGTCTCCAGCGGGAACCAGCCGTTCTGGTTGCGCCGTCCGTTCACCGCGGACTCGATCTCGCGGGCGCGGTCGGGGGAGAGGTCGCGGGTCGCCCAGTCCACGAAGTACGCGCCGGCGTCTGGAATGTGCTCGGCCACGTGCGGCGCAGGTGTCAGCGCACCGGGCTCGAAAAGATGCAGCTCCTCCGGTGAATCGAACACTTGCCCGCCCCCGCCTGCTCGAGTGCACGGGCGGCGGCAGCCGCCCGCCGAACAGGAACCCCCCAGGTGCCTGTCACATCAACGAATGCTTTCGTACCCTCGATCCGCCCCGAGGGTCAAGGGTTCTGCCGTCGTTCGGCCCGCCGCGCCAGCTCCTCGCGGTCCAGCCGCTCCGCCTCCGCCGGGGTCGGCGCGCCGCCGCCGTACGCGGCCGGCAGCCACCAGGCACCGTGCGGCTGTTCCGGATACCCGCGGATGCTCTGGTCGAGCATCCCGGCCATCGTCGAGCGCAGCCGGGCGGTCGCCTCCGCCGGGTCGTCGTCCGGCGTCACGGTGAGCGGTGCGCCGATGCTGATCGAGATCGGGCGGTGCCGGGTGAAGTCCCGCGGGTGGTCCTTGGTGAACATCCGCTGGGTGCCCCACAGGATCATCGGCAGCACCGGTACGCCGGCCTCCGCCGCCATCCGGACCGTGCCGGACTTGAACTCCTTCAGCTCGAACGACCGGCTGATCGTGGCCTCCGGGAACACCCCGACCAGTTCGCCGGCCCGGAGGTAGTCGACGGCCGTCCGGTACGACGCGGCGCCCGCCTCCCGGTCCACCGGGATGTGGTGCATGCCACGCATCAACGGACCGGAGTACCGGTTCCGGAACAGCACTTCCTTGGCCATGAAGCGGACCAGCCGCCTGGCCGGCAGCGCGCCGTACCCGCCGAGGATGAAGTCGACGTAGCTGATGTGGTTGATCGCGACCAGTGCGCCGCCGGAGCGCGGGACGTGCTCGGTCCCGGTCCGGCGGATCTTCAGGTCCAGGGCCAGGAAGGCGGTCTTGGCGAAGCCGATCACGGGCGGGTACACGAGGTCTCGCATGTCCCGATTATGGTGTGCGGTGACAACTACAGACCGCGGGAGCTCGCACCGTAGTGGGCTGAGAGGGCGGCTGGACCCAGGAATCTGACCTGGCCGGCGCCGCCGACCGCAGAACCTGTCCGGGTAATTCCGGCGTAGGGAGCAGCAGCATGGTCAATGTCAGCACCGGCCCGATCTCGGGGTCGGAGAAGATCCGCCGCGGCGAGCTGGGCGTGCCGGCGCGGCGCGTCAATCTCACCAACGGCGAGTACTTCGACCTCTACGACACGTCGGGTCCGTACACCGACGCGTCCGCGCGGATCGACGTACAGGCGGGACTGCCGCCGCTGCGGCGGGACTGGATCGCCGGGCGCGACCGGCGTACCCAGCTCGGCCACGCGCGGGCCGGGACGATCACCGAGGAGATGCGGTACGTCGCCGTCCGGGAAGGGCTCGATCCGGAGTTCGTCCGGGCGGAGGTGGCGCGCGGGCGCGCGGTGATCCCGGCGAACCGCTGCCACCCGGAGAGCGAGCCGATGATCATCGGGAAGAAGTTCCTGGTGAAGGTGAACGCGAACATCGGCAACTCCGCGGTGTCCTCCTCGATCGAGGAGGAGGTCGAGAAGCTCGTCTGGGCGACCCGGTGGGGCGCGGACACGGTGATGGACCTGTCCACCGGGAAGAACATCCACGAGACCCGGGAGTGGATCCTGCGGAACTCGCCGGTGCCGATCGGTACGGTGCCGCTCTACCAGGCGCTGGAGAAGGTGAAGGGCGATCCGGCGGCGCTGTCGTGGGAGGTGTACCGCGACACCGTGATCGAGCAGTGCGAGCAGGGCGTGGACTACATGACCGTGCACGCCGGCGTGCTCCTGCGGTACGTGCCGCTGACCGCGCGACGGATCACCGGGATCGTGTCGCGGGGCGGTTCGATCATGGCCGCGTGGTGCCTCGCGCATCACCAGGAGTCCTTCCTGTACACGCATTTCGCGGAGTTGTGCGAGATCTTGCGGGAGTACGACGTGACGTTCTCGCTCGGCGACGGGCTGCGGCCGGGGTGCATCGCGGACGCCAACGACGAGGCGCAGTTCGCCGAGTTGCGGACGCTCGGGGAGCTGACCCGGATCGCCTGGGAGCACGACGTCCAGGTGATGATCGAGGGGCCGGGACATGTGCCGATGCACAAGATCGCGGAGAACGTGCGGCTCGAGGAGGAGCTCTGCGGTGAGGCGCCGTTCTACACCTTGGGGCCGCTGGCAACCGATGTGGCGCCGGCGTACGACCACATCACGTCGGCGATCGGAGCCGCCCAGATCGGCTGGCTGGGCACGGCGATGCTCTGCTATGTCACGCCCAAGGAACACCTGGGGCTGCCGGACCGTGACGACGTGAAGACCGGGGTGATCACGTACAAGATCGCTGCCCACGCGGCCGATCTGGCGAAGGGCCATCCCGGTGCGCAGGCCTGGGACGACGCGTTGTCGAAGGCGAGGTTCGAGTTCCGCTGGGAGGACCAGTTCAACCTCTCGCTGGATCCGGACACCGCACGGTCCTTCCACGACGAGACGCTGCCCGCCGAGCCCGCGAAGACCGCGCACTTCTGCTCGATGTGCGGCCCGAAGTTCTGCTCGATGCGCATCACCGCCGACATCCGCAAGTACGCCGAGGAACGCGGCCTGACCTCGACGGAAGCAATCGAGGCCGGCTTCGCGGAGATGTCCGAAACCTTCCGCACCGCCGACCAGAAGCTCTACCTGCCGATCGCGGACTGAGCGGCGCTCGCATCCGGCCCGGGAGCCGTCCTCCCGGGCCGGACACGGGGAGTGATCGGGGTGAATCGGTTCAGGTTTTGGCCTTCACTCTGCGTAAATAAGGCTGTAGCCTTAACCCGTCGGAAGGAGGTACGGGCGATGGTCTTCGTTCTCACGGTAGATCAGCGGGGCAGCCGAAGCACGAGTGATCTCGTACCCGAGCTACTGACGTCCTTGAACCATCGGCCGCGGCGTACCGGGCTGTTGCGCAGGTTCGAGCGGACCGCCGGGGACGAGGTGCAGGGTGTGCTGGACGAGGCCCGTGCGACCGTCGACGTGATCGTCGAGCTGCTGCGGTCGGACAGCTGGTACGTCGGCCTCGGCATCGGCGACGTCACCGAGCCGCTGCCGCGCAGTACCAGGGCCGGTAGCGGTGACGCGTTCGTGTTCGCCCGGGAGGCGGTGACGCGGGCCAAGTCGAGCCCTCACCACGTGAACGTGGTCGGAGCGGACCCGCACGGCGCAGAGCAGGTGGAAACGGTGCTGTGGTTGATGGCGTCCGTACTGCGACGCCGTAGCGAGCGCGGGTGGGCCGTGGCCGACCTGTTGGCCGAAGGACTCACCAGGCGGGAGATCGGCGTGAAACTCGGCATCAGCCAGTCGGCAGTGACCCAACGCGCCCAGGCGGCCGGTGTCGTCGAGGAACAGCGCGGACGGGTACTTGCGGCGGACCTCCTCGGCCAGGGGGTTGCTGCGTGACGGCGCTGGTCCTCTCGCTGACCGCGGTCGCGCTTGTTCTCGCAGTACTGGCGTGGATCCCCAAGTCGGGGTCCAACTTCGAGATCGCCATCAGCGGCGTCATGCTCGCCTGCTTGGCTGCTGTCGGCGTACTGCTGCTCGTCAACGACGGTGTGGCGGGCTGGGCCGAGCACTGGTGGGACGTGCTGCTCCTGGTCGCAGGAGGGCTCGCAGTGGCCGGGGGAGGCCCGCTGACGACGTCTGTGCTGGCTTTGGCGGACAGACGGAGCACACACGCCCAGTCGACGCAGAAAGCCGGAGAGGTACTGCGTGGAGGCGCGCTGATCGGTGCGCTCGAACGACTGGCCATCTACGCGTCACTGGTGTCGGGCTGGCCGGAGGGCATTGCGATCGTGCTGGCCATCAAGGGACTGGCCAGGTACCCGGAACTGCGCAGCCCGGATCAGCCCGCCTCCGTCACGCCGCAGGCCGTTGCCGAACGGTTCATCATCGGCACCTTCACCAGTGTCCTCTGGGCAGTCACCTGCGCAGGACTCCTACGCTCCCACTGACGCCTTACGTCCGCACGACGTACGTGTTGACGACCTTGTCGTGCCAGGTCTGCTTCTGGTCGTCCCAGAGCGGCCACAGGGAGTCGAAGAAGCAGGCGTTGTTGAAGATGCCGCTCAGAAACTCGCGGAGGAACGCGCGGCCGGCTCCGATGGGCTGGCCGGTTCTGGAGTCGACCAGCCGGAGATGGAGGACGCTCTTGCCTACGCTCTGGCCGGTCTTGCCCTGGCGGAACACCCGGTTCCACAGACCCAGTCCGAGGCTCGCCGCGAAGCAGACCAGGAACACGATTCCGACCAACGGCGGCATCGAGTCGTCCGCCGAATCGTTGGCCGACTGACTGATGGCCGCCCCGATCATCGCCCCGTACCCGAGCAGGATGGGAACCCCGGTGATCAGGCCGTCGATCAACGACGCGCCCACCCGCGGCAACCAGTCCGCCAACGGCGGCACCGGCGCCCCGTACCCATAACCAAGCTGCCCATAAGGCTGACCATAGGGCTGTCCGTATGGCTGCTGACCATATGGCTGCTGTCCGTACGGCTGCTGACCGTGAGGCTGCTGTCCGTAGGGCTGTTGGCCGTACCCCGGTGTGCTCATCCGAGATTCCCTTCTGCTGGGAAAGCATCGGACGCCGCGGCCAGTTGCAGGCCACGGCGTCCGGGAGCTGTCGGTGCGGTCAGACCTTGACGACGTACGAGTTGTTGATCTTGTCCGCGAACGTCTGCTTCTTCTCGTCCCACAGCGGCCACAGGAAGCCCAGGTAGCACGGCAGGGCGTCGAGGATGTGGGTGATGTCGCGCAGGATCGTCTTGCCGATGCCGAGCGGCTGACCGGTGTCGGCGCCGACCAGCTTGATGTTGACGATCTTCTTGCCCCAGGTCTGGCCGGTCTGGCCCTGCTGGATCCAGCGGTTGTAGACGAACAGGCCGATACCGATCAGCGACAGGATCAGGCTGACGATGCTCAGACCCGTGTTGTTGCCGCTGTTCAGCGCGTTGCCGATACCGCTCGGGATTCCGACGATGAAACCGTCGATCAGGTAGCCGCCGACACGCAGCGGCCAGCTCGCCAGTTGACCCGACGGCGCACCGCCGTACCCGTAGCCGGCCTGCCCGTACTGCCCGGGCTGTCCGGGGAAGCCGGGCTGCTGCCCGTACTGTCCCGGCTGCTGACCGTAACCCGGCTGCTGCCCGTAGCCAGGCTGCTGGCCGTACCCAGGCTGCTGCCCGTACTGCCCCGGCTGCCCAGGCTGCTGGCCGTAGCCCGGCTGCTGCCCATAGCCCGGCTGCTGCTGCCCGTACCCGGGCTGCTGGCCGTACTGTCCCGGCTGTCCGGGCTGTTGACCGTACTGACCCTGTCCGGGCTGCTGCCCGTACTGGCCCGGCTGACCGGGCTGCTGGGGGTCCTGCGGGCCGTAACCCGGCGGTGGCGTCGGAGTGCTCACGACGATCCCTTCTGGCGTTAGTGCATTGAGGAGTGAGTTGCAGGCTAATCGTCGGACGGCTCAGATCCGCCGACGGATCCCTGGTATTGAGAGATACTCTTTGGGTTTGTGAGCGTCTCGCAGAGCGTCGTCCTCCGGCCAACCGGTCCGGTCCAGCCGCTGGACCGCCGGGTGTGGGGCCTGACAACTGTCGGTGTCGGCGGCTTCCTGCTCGCCGGCGTGTATCAGTTGTCCGGTCAGCGGATCGGCATTCCGTGCATCCTGCACGCGACCACCGGCCTGAACTGCCCGCTCTGCGGGTCGACGCGGATGGCCGCGGCCATGCTCCGCGGCGACTTCGGCGGCGCCTGGCACTTCAACCCCGTGGTTTTCGTGCTCGGTCCGCTGATCGGCGTTGCCGTCGGCTACCAAGTGCTTGCCTGGTCGCTCGAATCGCTCCGGCTGGTCAGACTGCCGCGGCTGCGGATGAGCCGCCGCGCCGCCGACTGGACGGTCTACGGCATCATCGCGCTGCTGATCGTGTACGGCGTGGCACGCAACCTGGTCTGACGACGGGCGGGCGGCCGTTGCCGCCCGCCGCGCTGCCTACTGGTTCTGCAGCCGGACGATCGTGCTGATGATGCCGATGATCAGCGCGACGATGCCGCCGATCCAGGCGACCCGCGCCAGCGTGTCGGGCTGACCCTGCTCGCGGAACTTTCCCTGCGCGATGAAGCCCAGGATGATCGCGGCCGGGGAACAGCAGAACCAGCAGACGATGCCGATGATCGACAGGATCCTCGGTGTGTTGCTCGGCGGCGCGGTGGCACCGTAGCCGGCGTTCCCACCGGGGTACTGGCCGTAGCCGCCGGGCTGCTGACCGTAGCCGCCGGGCTGCTGGCCATAGCCGCCAGGCTGCTGCTGCCCGTACCCACCGGGCTGCTGCTGGCCGTAGGCACCGGGCTGTTGCTGCCCGTAGCCACCAGGCTCCTGCTGACCGTAACCGGGCTGCTGGCCGTAGCCCGGTTGACCTGGCTGACCAGGCTGGCCGTACTGACCCGGCTGCTGCCCGGGATAGCCCTCCGGTCCGTTCGGGTTGTTCTGGTCGTCGCCGGGAGGTGGCGTCGGTGTGCTCACCGCGGTTCCCTTCTGAGAACGTCGTGGAATCAGCGAAGCCTATCTTTCCCACAGGTTCGCAGTCATGCCCCCACTCCGAGGGCCAGGGCGCGGTGGATCAGCCGAAACGGCCGGTGATGTAGTCCTCGGTCGCCTTCTCGGTGGGGTTGGAGAAGATCTGCTTGGTCGGGGCCATCTCGATCAGCCGCCCCGGTTTCCCGGTGGCCGCCAGGTTGAAGAACGCGGTCTGGTCGGAGACCCGGGCCGCCTGCTGCATGTTGTGCGTGACGATGACAACCGTGAACCGGTCCTTCAGCTTCTCGATCAGGTCTTCGATCGCCAGCGTGGAGATCGGGTCCAGGGCCGAGCACGGCTCGTCCATCAGGATCACCTCGGGCTCGACCGCGATCGCCCGGGCGATGCAGAGCCGCTGCTGCTGACCGCCGGACAGGCCCGCACCGGGCTTGTCGAGGCGGTCCTTGACCTCGTTCCAGAGGTTGGCGCCCTTCAGGGACTCCTCGACCACCTGGGTGAGCTTCTTCTTGTCCTTGACACCGTTCAGCTTCAGGCCGGACGCGACGTTGTCGAAGATCGACATCGTCGGGAACGGGTTCGGCCGCTGGAAGACCATGCCTACGACGCGGCGGACCGCGACCGGGTCGACCCCGCTGCCGTACAGGTCCTGCTGGTCCAGTGTCACCTTGCCCTCGACGCGGGCGCCGGGAATCACCTCGTGCATCCGGTTCAGGGTCCGCAGGAAGGTGGACTTGCCGCAGCCGGACGGGCCGATGAACGCGGTGACCGAGCGGGGCTCGATCGTCATCGACACGTCCTCGACGGCCTTGAAGTCGCCGTAGTAGACGTTGAGGCCGCTGACCTCGATGCGCTTAGCCATAACGGAAAAGGAACCTCTCGCTATTTCGACTTGACGGCGCTGAACCGGGCGACGACCCGGGCCAGCAGGTTGAGGACGAGGACCAGCAGGATCAGCGTGAGCGCCGCCGCCCAGACGCGGTCGTTGGCCGGCTGCAGCGCCATGTCGTTGCGGTCCTGGTTGATCATCGTCGGCAGGGCGCCCATGAAGCCGCTGAACGGGTTCAGGTTGATGTTCTTCGAGTACCCGACCAGGATCAGCAGCGGCGCGGTCTCACCCATCACCCGGGCCAGACCGAGCATCACGCCGGTGACGATGCCGCCGAACGCGGTCGGTACGACGACCTTCAGGATCGTCTTCCACTTCGGCACGCCGAGCGCGTACGACGCCTCCCGCAACTCGTCGGGCACCAGTTTGAGCATCTCTTCGGTGGATCGCAGTACGACCGGGAGCATCAGCAGCACCAGCGACAGCGACACCGCGAAACCGACCCGGTTGAAGCCGAACACCGTGATCCAGACCGCGTAGACGAACAGCGCGGCGACGATCGACGGGACACCGGTGAGGATGTCGATCATGAAGCTGACCACCCGGGCGGCCCGGGTCCCCTTGGCGTACTCGACCAGGTAGACCGCGGCGAGGACCGCGATCGGCACCGCGATCACGGCGGTGATCAGGCCCATGATCAAGGTGCCCATGATCGCGTGGTACGCGCCGCCGCCCTCGCGGCGCACGGTGATGCCGCGTTGCGACTGGTTCCACCAGTCCGCGTTCAGGATCAGGTGATAGCCCTTGGTGACGACCGTGTAGAGGATCCACAGCAGCGGGATCATCGCCAGCACGAAGGCCAGCACCATCAGCACGGTCGCGAGGGTGTTCTTGAACGCCCGGACACCGGACTTGCCGGACAGGTCCAGGACCTTGCCGTCGTACGCCGCCTTGTCGGCTGTCGCAGTGGTCATGAGCCGGCTCCTTCGGCAGCAGTGGACGAACCGGCGCGCCGGTTGCGGCGGGTCCGCCGCGCGCCCGGGGCGCTGCGTTCGACGATGATCCGCGCGATCGAGTTGACCAGGAAAGTCACCACGAACAGCACCAGACCGGCCGCGATGTACGCGCCGGTCTTCTCCGGTGAGTCGAACTCGGCGGCGTTGTTGGCGATCTTCGACGCGAACGTCTCGCCACCGGCGAAGATCGACGAGTTCCACGGGTCGTTGGCGTTCGGCACCGACAGGATGATCAGTACGGCGACGGTCTCACCGAGGGCCCGGCCCAGACCGAGCATCGAGGCGCTGACCACACCGGAGCGTCCGTACGGCAGCACGGCCATCCGGATCATCTCCCACTTGGTGGCGCCGAGCGCCAGGGCGCCCTCGCGGTGCGCGATCGGAGTCTGCGCGAAGATCTCCCGGCTGATCGCGGTGACCACCGGCAGGATCATGATCGCCAGCACCACCGAGGCCGTGAAGACGACGCCGACGTCACCGCCGGCCGGTGCCTTGAACAGCGGGATCCAGCCGAGCGCGTCGGAGACCCCCGTGATCACCGGGCGCAGGATCGGCGCGAAGAACAGGATGCCCCACAGGCCGTAGATGATCGACGGTACGGCGGCCAGCAGGTCGACGGCGTGCGCGACCGGAGCGGCCAGCCGCTTCGGGGCGTAGTACGTGACGAACAACGCGACGCCGACCGCGATCGGTACCGCGATCAGCATCGCGATGATCGAGCTCACCACGGTGGTGTAGAAGAGCGCGGCGATGCCGAACTGCGGGTTGTCGCCGCCCGGGTTCCAGACCCGGGAGAACAGGAAGTTGCTCTTGTCCCCGGCCAGCGCCGGGATCGCCAGCGCCAGCAGGAAGATGCCGACGAACGCGACGATCAGGACCACCAGGCCGCCGGAGCCGCGGGCCAGCCCGCCGAACAACCGGTCGCCCAGGTGACCGACCGGGCCGAGGGCCAGCGCACGGTCGTCGCCGGCCTTCGCGGCGGGCGTGACCGGCGTACCTTCCGTGCTCTCGACGCCGGACTCGGTCAGTACCTCGGTGGACTGCTGTGTTGCCTCGTGCTCGGCGTGTTCGGCGGCCAACCCGCCGAACCGCGGGGTCGGGCCGGCGTCCTCGTGGACCAGATCCTCGATCGCGGGATCGGTCCGGCCGGTGGCCGCGCCGTCCGGCCGGTCGGGCGGTGCCGTGCCGTCTGGACTACTCATCGATGGTGCTCCAAGCGCCTGAGTCGTGACGTGTGACGTCTGGTCTCTTCCGTGGCACGAGCCCCGGCCGCCTCCGATGACTCGGACCGGCCGGGGCTCGCATCAGTACTGCCTCGCGATCAGCTGATCGCCTGGATCGCGGCGGCGACCTTCGTCTGGACCTCGGACGGCAGCTGGCCGTAGTTCAGGTCGGTCAGCGACGACTGGCCCTCGGAGCTCGCGAAGTAGCTCAGGAAGCTCTTCACCATCGCGGTCTTGTCGGCCGGGAGACCCTTGGTGCAGGCGATCTCGTAGGTGACCAGGACGATCGGGTAGGTGCCCGCGGCCTTGGTCGCGTAGTCCAGCTTCAGCGCCAGGTCCTTGCCGGTCGCGTCGGCCGGCTTGGCCGCGGCGAGCGCCTTGCCGGCGGACTCGGCGGACAGCTCGACCGGAGCGCCGGAGCCGTTGTCGATCAGCGCGATGCCGAGCTTGTTGTCGATCGCGTACGACCACTCGTCGTAGGTGATCGAGTTCTTGGTGCTCTTCACGGCCTCCGCGACGCCGGAGGACTTCTCCTTGCCGGATCCGGTGCCGGCCCACTTCTTGGCGGGCTCCTTGGTCCACGCGCCACCGCCGGCGGCCTTCAGGTACTTGCTGAAGTTCTCCGTGGTGCCGGACTCGTCGGAACGGAAGAACACCGAGATCGGAGCCGACGGCAACGTGACGCCGGAGTTCAGCTTGGCGATCGCCGGGTCGTTCCAGGTCTTGATCGTGCCCGCGAAGATCTTCGCCGCGGTCGGGCCGTCCAGGACCAGCTTCGACACGCCGTCGACGTTGTACGCGATCGCGATCGGGCCGACCACCATCGGCAGGTCGATCGCCGGGTTGCCGCCGCAGCGCTTGGTGGCCGCGGTCATCTCGTCCGGCTTCAGCGCCGAGTCCGAACCGGCGAAGTCCACCTGGTTCGCGTTGAACTGCTTGATCCCCGCGCCGGAACCGGTCGGGTTGTAGTTCACCGTGACGTCGGCGCACTTCTCGTTGTACTTGCTGATGATTTCCTCGATGGCGTTCTTCTGCGCCGTGGAGCCCTCAGCATTCAGGGTGCCCTTCGGGCAGTCGGCCTCGGCGCTGGACGACGATCCGGCCGACGGCGAGGACGAGCCGGACGACGACTGGGGGTCGCTGCCGCACGCGCTGAGCGCGAGGACGCCGATGGAAGCCACGGCGACGGAGCCGACGCGGAACAGGCGGTTGACGGACACGAGAGTGTTGCCCTTCTGCGGGAATCAGACTTCTGAACTTCCACAGACGGTAGGGAGACCAGGTGACGCGGCGGTCCGTCGCTGGTGAACGAGCGGTGAACGGTTCCGGTAGCGTGCGCGACGGATGGCGTGCCGACAGGCGGCCAACAGGTGAACTGAGTTAAGAGCCGTCACTCTCCGTTCAAGGGGACACTCATTTGCTCACGTTTCGGTAACGCTCAGCGCATCAGCTGGAGAAGTCTTCCGGGGCTACCCCGTCCAGGAACTGCCGGAAGCGCTCCAGCTCGGCCTGCTCCTCCTCGGGAGTGGCGACGCCGGCCTCCCGTAGTACCTCTTCGGTGCAGCGGATCGGCGTACCCAGGCGGACCGCGAGCGCCACCGAGTCGCTCGGTCTGGCCGAGACCCGGACGCCGTTGGCGAGCACGAGCTCCGCGTAGAACACCGCGTCCCGGAGCTCGACGATCTCGACCGCCTCGATGTGTACGTCGAACGCCTGGATCAGGTCGCGCATCAGGTCGTGGGTGAGCGGGCGCGACGGACGCAGGCCCTGCTCCTCGTAGGCGATCGCCGTCGCCTCGACCGAACCGATCGAGATCGGCAGGTAGCGGTAGCCCTCGGTCTCGCGCAGCATCATCACCGGGGCCCGGTTGGGCGATTCCATCCGGATCCCGATCAGTGTCAGTTCTCGCATCATCGTCATGGTGCGCCCCGAACCTCTCCTCAGACCGGCACCCGGTGGGACGCCGGTTCCTCGGGTAGGAACATACCCGTCACCTCCAGTGTCACCCGGACGCCCCTGCCGCCGTACCGCGATCGTCACCCAGCCGTGTCGCCACAGCTAGCTAAGGCGCGCCGAACCGCTCGGTGACCACGCGGCCGTCCTGGAGGCGGTGGGCGACCAGGAACGCGCCGGTGGCGAACTTGCCCACCTTGAGGCCCAGTTCGCGGGACAGCGCCGGCAGCACCGGGCGATGCGAGCAGACAACGGTCACCTTGCCCGGGCGCCACACCCGCTCCGCGAGACCGCGCAGGCCGTCCGGGTCCGCGTCGTACCCGCGCTCGGAGATCTCCGGCCACAGGTGGACCCGGCGGTCGATCGAGGCGGCGTACGGCGTGACCGTGGCGACGCAGCGCTCCGCGTCGCTGCTGATGATCCTGTTCGCGCCGAGTGTCTGGAGCACGCCGGTGAGCCGCTCCGCCACCGCGGTACCCGGATCGCTGAGCGGACGGAGCGAGTCCTTGCCGTCCCAGTCCTTGCGCTTCACCGCGTCCGCGTGCCGTACGACGACCACCGTCGCGACCACAGGCACCACGCGCGCGAGTGCGTCCAGAATGTCCACGTCACGCGGGTAGCTGAGCCTGCCGCGGGCCTTGTCGACGCTGAGCCAGCTGATCTGGTCCACTTCGTCGTTCGGCTCGAAGCCCCCGTCGTCGACCGGTACGGCGGACCAGTAGTGCACGAGCTTCTCCGCCGTACCGCCGTTCTTGCGGATCGCGTACCGCTGCACACCGAGCGGCGGGCCGAACACCACGCGCTGCCCGGTCTCCTCCTCGATCTCCCGCTGCGCGCCGAGCAGGACGTGCTCGTGCGCGGTCAGCTTGCCCTTGGGCAGTGACCAGTCGTCGTACCGGGGGCGGTGCACCAGCAGCACCTGCCGGGTGTCGCCGCGTTCCCGCCAGACGACACCTCCCGCGGCGATAACGGTCGCCGGGTTGCTCATACAAACACCCTAGGGGTCAGCTGATCGGGTCCGACGTACGCCGGCGGCCGCGGGTCGCGATCAGCCGCTCCTGCAGGTCACGCAGCGGCGTACCGTCGGCACCGTTCAGCCGGGGCTGCCAGCTGTCGTCGGGCTGCAACCACCAGGAGCCGGTGCCGTCGTCCATCGCCAGGTCGAACATCTCGCCCAGTTCGGTGACGTGGTCCGGCTCCTTCAGTTGCACGAGCACCTCGACGCGGCGGTCCAGGTTCCGGTGCATGAGGTCGGCGGAACCGATCCACACCTCCGGTTCGCCGCCGTTCTCGAACAGGAACACCCGGCTGTGCTCGAGGAAGCGTCCCAGGATGCTGCGGACCTGGATGTTCTCCGACAGCCCCGGTACGCCGGGACGCAGCGTGCAGATGCCCCGGATCCACAAGTCCACCGGTACGCCGGCCTGCGACGCCCGGTACAGCGCGTCGCACAACGCCTCGTCGACCAGGCTGTTCACCTTGATCCGGATCCGCGCCGGACGGCCCGCGTGGTGGTGCTGGATCTCGCGGTCGATCCGCTCGACGAGTCCCCGCCGGACCGACTGGGGAGCGACCAGGATCCGCCGGTAGCCCGCGCTGCGACCGAACCCGGACAGGTGGTTGAACAGCAGCGCTACGTCCTCGGTGACCACCTTGTCGCTGGTCAGCAGCCCCAGGTCCTCGTAGAGCCTGGCCGTCTTCGGGTGGTAGTTGCCGGTGCCGATGTGCGCGTACCGGCGCAGTCCGTCCGGCTCGTCGCGGACGACCATCGACAGCTTGCAGTGCGTCTTCAGGCCGATCACGCCGTACACGACATGGCACCCGGCATGCTCGAGCTGGCGGGCCCACTTGATGTTGGCCTGCTCGTCGAACCGCGCCTGGATCTCGACCAGCACCAGGACCTGCTTACCGGCCTCGGCCGCGTCGATCAGGGCGTCGACGATCGGGGAGTCGCCGCTGGTCCGGTACAGCGTCTGCTTGATCGCCAGCACGTGCGGGTCCGCGGCGGCCTGCTCGATGAAGCGCTGCACGCTCGTCGAGAACGAGTCGTACGGGTGGTGGACCAGGACGTCGCGCTGCTTGAGCGCGTGGAACATGTCGGCCGGGTTGGCCGTCTCCACCTCGGACAGGTGCGGGTGCGTCGACGGTACGAACGCCGGGTACTTCAGCTCGGCCCGGTCCAGGCTCGCGATCGCGAACAGGCCGCGCAGGTCCAGCGGGCCGGGGAGCTCGAACACCTCCGCCTCGGTGACGCCGAGCTCGGACAGCAACAGCGCCTTCACCTGCGGGTCGATCGACTCCTCCACCTCGAGCCGGACCGGCGGACCGAACCTCCTGCGCAGCAGCTCCTTCTCCAGGGCCGCCAGCAGGTTCTCCGCGTCGTCCTCCTCGACCTCGAGGTCCTCGTTGCGGGTCACCCGGAACGTGTGCTGCTGGATCACCTCCATCCCCGGGAACAGCTGGCCCAGGTGGGTGGCGATGACGTCTTCCAGCGGTACGAACCGGCCGTCCGCGACGTTCACGAACCGGGGGAGCAGCGGGGGCACCTTCACCCGGGCGAAGTGCTCGCCGCCGGTGTCCGGGTTCCGGACCACGACCGCCAGGTTCAGGCTCAGGCCGGAGATGTACGGGAACGGGTGCGACGGGTCCACCGCCAGCGGCGTCAGCACCGGGAAGATCCGGTCCCGGAAGAACCGGGTCATGTCCTCGCGCTCGCTGTGCTCCAGCTCGTCCCAGCGCAGGATCTCGATGCCCTGCTCGGTCAGCGCCGGCTGCACCGACTTCCGCCAGGTCTCCGCGTGCCGGTCCATCAGCTCACGGCTCTTCGCCAGGCTGCGGTCCAGCACCTCCCGGGGCAGCAGCCCGCTGGCCGCCCGGACCGCGACGCCGGCCGCGATCCGGCGCTTCAGGCCGGCGATCCGGACCATGTAGAACTCGTCCAGGTTGCTGGCGAAGATCGCCAGGAACTTGGCCCGCTCCAGCAGCGGGATCTGGTCGTCCTCCGCGAGCTCCAGGACCCGCTGGTTGAACGCCAGCCAGCTCAGCTCCCGGTCCGAGAACCGGTCTTCCGGGAGGTCGCCGGCCGCGTTGATGTCGTACGGCGGTTCTACGTCGTACTCCCGGTTGTGGGACGCCAGCAAATCTCCAGCCACATCGACAAGGATCCCACCCTTTGGTGAACAACGGGTAGCCGTCCGCGCGTTGCCGAATGTGACGTTTTCGTTGCCTGCCGGAGGCTCTTGCTAGCGTCACTCCTTGTGGACCTACGACTGGACTCGGTACTGCGGGACAAGCTGAACGCCGTACAGGCGAACGCGCTGGCGCCGCTGTACGCGCTGCCCGCCGCCGTACGCCGACGCCTCGCCGGCGCACCGATCCAGATCGACGGCAACACCCTCGACCCGGACATCCAACTGCTCCTGCGCCTCGACAACCTGTTGCCCCACACAACCAAGACCGACGCCGCGACCGCCCGCGCCCACTTCCGCCAACTGTGCAGACTGATCCCCGGCACACCTCCCGAAGTACAACGAGTAACCGACCTGACCGTCCGAGGCGCCGCCGGCCAACTAGGCGCCCGCCTCTACACCCCCCGCCCCACCACCCCAGCCGAACCCGCCGCCCGAGTCGAACCCGCCGCCTCAGCCGAACCCGCCGGATCCGCCGGATCCGCTGGAGGCGCCGGACGTGAGGGACCCGACGGACCTGACAGCTCGGCCGGGGCCGGCGAGGCGGCGGCGGGAGACGCGTCTGGTGTTGCGGCGGATCGGCGGTCCCACGACGGGATCGGACGTGGTCTGCTGGTGTTCTTCCACGGCGGCGGGTGGGTGGTCGGCGACCTCGACACCCACGACGCGGTCTGCCGCTCGATCGCCGCCGAGGCCGGGATCCGCGTCCTCTCCGTGGACTACCGCCTGGCCCCGGAGGCCCCCGCCCCGACCGCCGCCGAGGACGCGATCGCGGCCTTCACGTGGGCCGTCGACCACGCCGAAGACCTCGGTGTCGACCCCGCCCTGGTAGCCGTCGGCGGCGACAGCGCCGGCGGCAACCTCGCCGCCGTGGTAGCCCAGCAAACGGTCCTGAGAAACCTCCCGCGACCGGCCCTCCAGGTCCTCCTCTACCCAGGCGTCGACCTGGTGGCCCGCCGCCCCAGCCGAGACCTCTTCTCCGAAGGCTTCATCCTCACGGAGGAAGACATCATCTGGTACCGCGACATGTACACCCCCGACCCCACCCTCCGCCCCGACCCGATCGTCTCCCCCCTCCGCGCCGAAGACCTCACCGGCCTCCCCCCGACCTACCTCACCACCGCCGGCTTCGACCCCCTCCGCGACGAAGGCCGCGAATACGCCCAAGCCCTCCAAACCGCCGGCAACCAACTAACCCACATCCACCACCCCACCCTCCCCCACGGCCACACCAACCTCCTCACCGTCCCCGGCACCACCCGCAAAGCCCACACCCACCTCACCAAATTTCTGAGAGACGCACTCCACTAACTCCTGGACAGACAAGGTGTACGGCGTCGCAGAAGCCTGCACGGACCCCAGGCAATCGCCCGCCTGTGTCCACCCGACGACGAAGCCCCCGGGACCGACCGAAGTCCGTGCAAGGACGTTCGTCCGTTGTCAGCGTTCCGGCTCTACCAGGACGGGTACCGCTTCCCGAACCTTTAGGGGTGTCTGTGGTCCGGTAATCGCCAAGGTCCCGGCGATGGGCATCGGCTGACTGCCGCCAATTGAGAATGCCGCTGCATAGTTCACGGTCACAGACAGCTTCACGTCGCCCTTCCGGAAGTATTTGTGCGTGATCTCCTTCGCAGGATATGGGCTGCCCGGCGATGTCGTCGTCAGGTCGGGCGTCCCGTCGCCGAAGTGCCAGGTGTAGCTGACAGGCGTCCCTACGACTGTGACCGGATAGCCCAGAAGCGTAATCGGCACGCGGGTTTGGGTCTTCTTGTTGGTGTAGACGATCGTGTCGAGGTTGACCAGAGTCCGACCCGCCGGCTGGACCCGGACAGTCAGTTTCGGAAGCGGGATGTCCACCGTTTGCTGCTGGATCTGCGTACGGATGTCGTCGATCGCCTTCCGGGCGGTGTCGCGCCGATTCTTCGAGTCCAGGTAGTCGAACCAGGCCTTGCACCGAGTTGGGCCATGAATCGTGCCGTCAGGAAGGCGGCTACACACCGAGTCGTTGAGACGGTGCAACTGTTCGTCAGTGGTCTCCGTCTGTATCTCGGACAGCGTCTTCGGTCTCCGAGCGACGGCCCGATGAGTGGAGCTCGAACCGCGCCTCTGTGTGCCGGGAACATGGTGGTGGTTCTTGGTTTGTGACTTCCCGATAAGCCGCACCGCTTCCTTCAAAACCAAGGGGTCCACCTGGGGGCCATCTGACTGCCCGACCGTCGTGGTTCCGTTTGCGGTCGCTGTCAGCGATTGCCCGAACAACGCTGCCCCGAGCAAGAGGCTCATTGCCAGAGCGCCGGCGCGATGCTTCATCTGGTCGTCAACTCCATCTCGAACATCTGCCAGTTGCCGCTGACCGCTGCCAGCACCATTTCCTCGGTGTACGGAGTTGCTGGCACTACAACCGGAGTCGCCGATGGCGACCGTCGTGCCAGGTACTTGCCGACTGTTACATCGGTAGAGGCCGCGACCTTGTCCTTCCCGGTCCTGGTCAGCTCTGTGACCTCGACGACGCGCTCAAGGTAGTCGCCCCCCAGACCACCGTCGGCCTCGTTCAGCTTCTCGACGGACGTGTAGTACTTGGCGCAACCATCACAGTCCTTCGCACTGACTGACCGCATCGCGGAGGCGTCTCCCGTCGTCGCGGCGTAGTTCATCAAAGAGATGTAGTGCCGAACGAACAGCTCTGCTGCCGCCAACGTCAAACCGTAAGCTCCGTCGGGCCGTACGGGAACTGTCATGGCCACGCTTGAGTTAGCGGTGGCGGGCCTTGTCTCGGCTGCGGCTGGGATGTCAGGGCGGCCGGCCTCCGGGCTCCCAGGAGCGCAAGCGCTCAGACAGGTCGCGGCAGCGGCAGCTATCAACAGCTGCACGCTCGGCCGATTACCTGTTGTCACAGACAACACCTCTCCGTAGTTATGACCTGATGGTAATCAGGAGTCGGAGTGCAGCGCGATGTCAATAGGTGCAGTTGTGGATAAGGGCCAGGAGCCGCTCGGCTGGGGGGTTAGAGGCTCGGGCGGCTCCTGGTTGATGGGGGGACGGGTGGGGGTGGGGGTTTATGACGCGGGGTGAGTGGGGGATTCGCTGTGATGGTGGTCACTGGTTGTGAGGGGCGTACTGGACGTCCAGGGCGGCGGTGGTGAAGCCGAGGTTGGTGTAGAGGGCGCGGGCGGCGGTGTTGGTGCCGTCTACGTAGAGGACGATCTCGTCGAGGTTGCGGTCGTTCTGGAGGTGGTGGAGGCCTTGGAGGGTGAGGGACTTGCCCAGGCCTCGGCCCTGGAAGGACGGGGAGACGCCCACTACGTAGACCTCGCCGACGCCCTCCTCGACCTTTGTCCAGTGGAAGCCGGCGATGGCGCCGCTGGCGGAGTCGACGGCCAGGAAGAAGCCCTCGGGATCGAACCACGGCTGCTGGAGGCGTTCGGCCAGGTCTGCGGCGGTCCAGCTGCCCTGTTCGGGGTGGTCCGCGAAGGCGGAAGCGTTGACCTCCAGCCAGGCGGCGTTGTCCTGGCCGGGGACAAACGTGCGTACGGCGATCCCGTCGGGCCACACGGGCGACGGGAGAGTAGCCCTGGTACGGCGGAGGAAGTACAGCTCACGTGCTACCGAGAGGTCGAGGCGCTGGGCGAGTTCGTCGGCGCCAGGCAGACGCCCGTGGGCCCAGACGCGAGTACGGGCGCCGCCGTGGTCGAGCAGCATCCGGAGCAGCGCCGTACCGAAGCCCTGCCGGCGGTAGGGAACGCCAACGACGAGTTCGGCGGAGCCGTCGGGGGACAGGCCGGCGTACCCCGCGAGGTTGCGGGCGCTCTGCAGTCCGCTGACCTCGATGGTGCCGGGTTCGCCGGAGTACGCGAGCACGTGGACGTCGCCGGGGTGTTCGCCGTCCAGGTGCAGCAGGGTGCGTTCGGACAGCGGATGGACGCCGTCGCTTTCTGCTGCGGCACGGGCGAGTTCCGTGACGGCGGCGGCGGTGGCCGGGGGCAACGGTGAGGGAACGGCTTCAAGGGTCACCGGAACACAGTAAAAGGTTCAGCTGAGTTCATTCTCAGGTTCTGGAAAGAGGGTTTGCTGCTCAGGTAACTTCAGCGGACTCATCAATCAAGAACACGGAGAACGACATGGCACGAGACAGAGCACGGTTGGGGGGACGGCGGGCGGCAGGCCTGTTCGCCGCCGGGACGGCCGTCGCGCTCGCCTTGGCCACGGGGGGATCCCTGAGCCAGGCCGGAGCTGCGACCCAGTCCGATGCCGCGGCGCAGACCGCCGTACAGGCACCGAAGGCGACGCACTCGCAGATCCAGTTGCTGGCGATCAACGACTTCCACGGCAACCTGGAGCCGGCCACCGGCTCCGGCGGCAAGATCAACGACATCCCGGCCGGCGGTGCGGCGTACCTCGCCACGCACCTGAAGGAGCTCCGGGCCGCCGCCAAGGCCAAGGGACAGGACTCGGTGACGGTCGCCGCGGGTGACCTGATCGGTGCGTCGCCGCTGCTGTCGGCGGCGTTCCACGACGAGCCGACGGTGGAAGCGCTGAGCGGGATGGGACTCGAGGCTGCGTCGGTGGGCAACCACGAGTTCGACGAGGGCTGGCACGAGCTGCTCCGGATGCAGACCGGCGGCTGCCTGCCGGACGGCGACGGACAGAACAACCAGAACTCCTGCCCGGACCCGAAGCACCCGTTCGAGGGCGCGAAGTACAAGTACCTGAGCGCCAACGTGTTCTTCACGAACACCCAGAAGACCCTGTTCGCGCCGTACACGATCAAGACCTTCAAGGACGGCAAGAAGGTCGCGTTCATCGGTATGACGCTGGAGAACACGCCGAACATCGTGACCAAGTCCGGCGTCGAGGGCCTGACCTTCAAGAACGAGGTCGCGACCGCGAACGCGCTGGTCCCGGAGCTGAAGAAGAAGGGCGTGAAGTCGATCGTCGTGCTGCTGCACGAGGGCGGGTTCCCGGCCGACCCGAAGGCGTACAACAGCTGCCCGGGGATCTCCGGCCCGATCGTTGACATCAACGCCGGCCTGGACCCGGAGATCGACGCGATCATCTCCGGCCACACCCACCAGGCGTACAACTGCTCGCTGCCGGACAAGGCCGGCAAGCCGCGGCTGGTCACCAGCGCCTCGTCGTTCGGCCGGCTGGTCACCGAGGTCCGGCTGAGCATCGACAACGCGACCGGTGACGTCGACCGGACGAACACCCTGGCACAGAACCAGATCGTCACCCAGGACGTCGTCCAGGACCCGAAGACGGCGAAGCTGATCGCGAAGTACAAGGCGCTGGTCGCGCCGATCGAGGGCAAGGTGATCGGCCACATCAGCACCCCGTCGGTGGTCCGGACGAACGACGACTCGCTGGAGTCGCCGCTGGGCAACCTGATCGCGGACGCGCAGCTCGCCGACCCGTCGGTGGTGTCCGCCGGCAAGGCGCCGGTGGCGGCGTTCATGAATCCGGGCGGTATCCGCGCCGACCTCGCGTCGAACGGCGGTGCGGTCACCTTCGGGCAGGCGTTCACCGTGCAGCCGTTCAACAACTTCCTGGTCTCGATGGACATGACCGGGGCGCAGATCAAGGCCCTGCTGGAGCAGCAGTTCTCCGGCGTGAACGGCCCGGAGGCGGCGAAGTACAAGGTGCTCCAGGTCGCGGGCATCATCTACACCTGGAACCCGGCCGCAGCGGCGGGTTCCAAGGTCGTGGCCGGCTCGATCAAGATCGGCGGCCAGCCGCTGGCGGACGGTACGTCGTACCGGATCGTCACGAACAACTTCCTCTCCGACGGCGGTGACGGCTTCCCGGCGTTCACCACCGCGACGAACAAGGTGTTCGGCGGGCTGGACATCGACGCGTTCGCGAACTACCTGAGCGCGCACGACCCGTACACCCCGGTCGCCACCGACCGGATCACGCTCGGTTCCTGAGCAGCTCACCCGGAAAGGGCCGGTGCGGCGACGTACCGGCCCTTTTTCGTATCCGGTCAGGGATCCTGGTACCTTGCGTACTCAGGCATTTACGGAAGGTGAGCGATGGCGCACGTTGCTCCGACCTCGCACCGGCGGGCCACTCGCGCGTCACACCGGGGTCATCGCAGCGCGGACGGGCCGGTGCAGATCACCAGTTGGCTCGGTCTGGCGTTCGCATTCGTGGTCGGGTGGGTCCTGACGTTCCAGTCGCACGTCGGGGTGCACGCGGCCGGCATCACGATGCTGGTCATGCTGGTGCCGATCACGATCGGCACGTTGCTGGCCGGTTTCAAGCAGGGCTTCGGATCCTGGCCGGCGGCGCTGCTGCCGGCGGCGGGTCTCGCCTTCACCCTGCTGAAGTTCTTCTTCTAGGACTTGGCCTCGGCCGGCTCGCGGGTGGTCGGCGCCGGCGGTACGACGAACCGGTACCCGACGTTGCGGACGGTCCCGATCAGCGCCTCGTGCTCGGGCCCGAGCTTCGCGCGCAGCCGCCGTACGTGCACGTCGACCGTCCGGGTGCCGCCGAAGTAGTCGTAGCCCCAGACCTCCTGGAGCAGTTGCTCGCGGGTGAACACCCGCCCCGGGTGCTGCGCGAGGAACTTGAACAGCTCGAACTCCTTGTACGTGAGGTCGAGCGCCCGCCCGTTCAGCTTCGCGGTGTACGACGCCTCGTCGATCACCACGTCGCCGCTGCGGATCAGCGTGGACTCGGGCTCGTCGTTCCGGGTCGCGGCGAGGCGGCCGATCACCAGTCGCAGCCGGGCCTCGATCTCGGCCGGGCCGGCGGTGTCGAGCAGGACGTCGTCCGCGCCCCAGTCCGCGTTCACCGCGGTCAGTCCGCCCTCGGTGACGACGAGAATCAGCGGTACGTCGATCCCGGTGGTGCGGATCAGCCTGGAGGCGCTCCGGACCGCGACCAGGTCGCGCCGGGCGTCGAGCAGCACGGCGTCGGCGTCCGGGGCGTCGACCAGCGCGGCGACCTCGGCCGGCAGGATGCGGATCTGGTGCGGGAGCAGGGCGAGGGACGGCAGCACCTCGGTGGAGGCCTGCAGCGCGTTCGTCAGCAGAAGCAACGTGCTCACGCCGTCTCCTTGTGCTGATTGTCGGATCCTGCCGCAGCGATCCGGTCCTCGTGCGCGGCAGGCCCCGGCGGCGTCGTTGCCGGGGGCCTGGGACACACTGGGTCTGACAGCAAGCTGACATAATACCGGAAGACCTACTCGACCAGTGAGGCGCGGATCAGATGCCGGAAGTGACCATCAGGTACTTCGCTGCCGCACGTTCGGCCGCGGGTACGTCGACGGCGACCGCGGAGGCTGGCTCGATCGGTGATCTGGTGGCGACCGTCTCGTCCGACCGCCCGGAGCTGGCGCGGGTGCTGTCGATCTGCACGTTCCTGCTGGACGGCGAGCGGGCCGACGCCAGTACGCCGCTGACCGCGGGCGCGCTCGTCGACGCCCTGCCGCCCTTCGCCGGCGGCTGACCGGACTCCTCCCGGGGTACATTCGTCGCCGTGGCGATGGAGTCGGGGACGCTACTCACTACGGTGGGGCGGGCGGGGGTCCTGTTCGGGAAGGCCTGGCCGCGGCTGGCGGCGGTCTTCCTGGTGGCACAGCTGGTGCACCGCGGCCTGCAATGGGTCGCCGTTCAGGCGGGTGCCAAGGCCGAGGCGGCCGGGATCGCCGTACTGGCGTTGCTCGTGGTCGTCTCGCTGGCGATGTACGTGACGATGTTCCTGGTGCTGCGGAGCGACCTCCCGTTCCACCGTCGTGCGGTCGCCGAAGGGATGCTGGCGCCGGACGGTATGGAGCCCGGCAGCGAGCACAAGCCGCTCGACGCGGTCGCTGCCGCGCTGCTGCCGTTCCTGGCGTTCTACGCGGCCTACAAGTTCCTGCAGAACGAGGCGCTCAACTACGAGTACCAGCTCGCGGTCAAGAAGGTGAACGACACCGTCGCGAACGTTCTGACCGGCGGCACGGTGCCGCAGCAGTCGGAGGGGCTGCAGTCGTTGTCGACCTGGTTGTTCATCGGCCTCGGCGTCACGGCGTACCTGCTCCGCTTCGTGTTCAAGAAGTGGAAGAAGGAGGAAGAGGGCCCGGTCCGCAAGCTGTTCGTCACCTACCTCGAGGCGCTCTGGATCTTCGTCGTCGTGTACCAGGCGACCTCGGTGATCCCGCCGCCGATGACCTGGCTGAAGCAGCGGGTCGCCTGGCAGTGGCTGCAGGACGGGTACACCTGGGTGCTCGACCATCTGCTCGGCGTCAACCAGGTCCGTGAGGTGTGGGACGCGGTCACGGGATTCGTCGCGGCGGGCATCGGCGACCTGTGGAGTGCCGCCGTCCTGCCGCTGATGTGGATCACGATGACCGCGGTCATCTACGGCCGCGTCGTGCGGAAGCCCGACAAGGTGCGCTGGCGGTTCGACCGGATCACGCATCGCTGGCAGCAGACGCCGCGGATCGTCCGGGTCGCCGGCAACTCGGTGGTCGCCGACTGGAAGGAACGCTGGCTCCCGGTGGTGCAGGCGTTCCGGCTGGTCGTCCGTTCGGGGCTGCGGCCGATGCTCGGGTACTTCCTGGCCTGGGCGGTGGTCACGTTCGCCGCCGGCGGCGTGTGGATCGCGCTCAAGCTCTGGGTGCTCGGGCCGCACACGCTCCAGTTCTGGCAGGTCGTCGACGAACCGCTGACCTTGCTCACGGACGGCCTGAAGATCATGCTGCAGGTCAGCCTGCTGGCCGCGGCGTACGACCGGATGATCGGCGGCCTCGCGGGCTACCTCGAGCCGCGCACCCGCGCCGTCCACGAGCAGCCGGCCGGTGATCAAGGCGTCACCGACCTGAGCGCGGCTACCTCGGGAATGCCAGGTACTGAGGGAGCTTCGTCGGCCACGTGATCGTCGGCTGCACGCTGCCGGCGACCGACTTCGGTACGACGAAGATCGCGACCGTCTCGAACGGCTTACCCGCCGTCGGCTTCAGGTAGTACTGCGCGGCCGCACCCCGCCAGCTCTCCGGCTTGTCGTCCGTACCGCCCGTGCAGCCGGTCGGACGGTCCTGGTAGTCGTCGGCGACCACGGTCTCGTCCCAGGTCCGGCCGTCCGGAGCGCGGAGGTGCAGCGAGCAGCCGCCGAGTCCGTCGAGCACGGACAGCTTGTCCACCTGCAACCGGAAGTACACGCGGATCCGGGTGGTGTCCGGCGGGAGCTTGTCCGCGAAGCTGTTCCCGGTCCGGGCCGGCTGCGGGTCCTCCTCGACGCTCGCGGCGTACCAGATGGCACCGTTGTACGCCGTACCGCCCGCGGAGACCTGGACGGGATCGCGGGGCTCGGCGTCGTACCAGGCCCTGTAGTCGCTGTGGGTGGTCCACCAGCCGGCGAACGGGATCGTCACGACGAGGGTTGCGAGCGCGACGGAGTTCCGCCGGAACCAGCCCCGCCGCGCGCGACGCGCCGTCATTCGTCGCTCGCATCGGTCAGGGTCACGACGTCCTCGAGTTTCGGCGCGTTGTCGCCGAGCGGGACCGTGACCTGGGGCTCGAGGTCGTTCAGGATCGACTTCTCCATCACCAGGAAGGTTGCCCCCGGCACCTTGTCGGCGGGCATCTCGACCACGAACGAGCCGTGGACCGGGATGTCGGGGGAGAACGCGGTCCCGGTCAGGTCGACCTGGTCCAGGCCACTGCGGTTCGAGCCCAGGTAGGTGACACCGTCCGCGGACCGGATCTTCACGCCCATGATGTGCATCGGCTCACGGGTGGCCGTGACGGTCGCGTCGACGACCACGAAGTCCGTCAGCGAGTCGCGGTCCGGCGTGGAGAACGGGATCCGGAGCTTCTTGCCGACCCGGACGTCGTTCACGGTCAGGTCGAACCGTGGCGTCTGCACGGCGCGCCCGACGACGCCCTTCACCGGTGTCGGGTCCTGGATGTCCTTCTGGTCCGGCGTCCACCGGTAGAGCGCGACGATCGCGACCAGCACGGCGATCGTCAGCCCGAGGTTGGCGATCTTCCGGCCGTTCACTTGCGGTTGTCCTTCACCTTGACGGTGCTGTCGGCGACGATCTTGTCCGGTAGCCACTTCTCGTGGTGGTCGAGGATCGACTCGTCCTGGTGCTCGTAGCCCTGCACGGTCAGGTTGACCTCGGTCGGCAGCTTGGTGCCCTTCGGGAGCTGCCAGACGAACGCGACGTCCTCGGTGGCGTCCGGGGTGAGGACCGGGTTCATGGTCGCGTCGCGGAGGTTGGTCGAGCCGAGCGGCCCGGCGGTGTCCTTCACGCCGGGGACGCCGACCAGCCGGATCAGGTCCAGGGAAGGGGTCGTGCCGGTGTCGTCGGTGACCTTCAGCTTGGTCACGACCGCGAGCAGGACGCCGCCCGGGTCCGGGGTGAACAGCGGCTTCAGGTCCTTGACGATGACCGCCCGCTGGATCGTCACCTCGTACTGCCCGGCGTCGATCGCGGTCCCGGCGTCCACCTGCGGCGTCTCGTCGCCGGCCTTCTTCAACCCGCCGAACGCGGCGGCGATCACCAGCAGTACGGCGCCGACGCCGATCGACCAGGTCTTGACCGAACGGCCGCGCACCTTCAGATCCTGGAACTCCGGGAGTTCCTCCGGCTCCCCCTGGTCCCCGGTTCCCCCGCTCCCCGTTTCCTGCACGCCCGCAAGCGTAACCAGCGGAAGGGGCGGATCAGTCGTTCGGTCGGCCCCGGAGCCGTTTGGTCTGGCCGCGGCGCTTCTTGTCGTCCAGACGGCGGCGTACGGATGCCTTGCTCGGCTTGGTCGGGCGGCGCTTGCGGGGCGGCGGGGCGATCGCATCGCGCAGCACCACGGCCAGCCGCTCCCGCGCGGCCTCCCGGTTGCGGAACTGCGACTTGTACTCCGACGCCGCGATCGTCAGTACGCCGTCCACCAGCCGCGACTGCAGCCGCTCCAGCGCGCGCGTCTTCAGTACGTCGCTCAACGCCGACGTGCCGGCCACGTCGAAGCTCAGCTCGACCCGGCTGTCCGTGGTGTTCACCGACTGCCCACCAGGCCCACTCGACCGTGAGAACCGCCAGGCCAGCTCGGACTCCGGCACCACCACCCCGGACCGCACCGTCACTCCGCTCTCCACACCACCATTAGACCGGAGCACAATCACCAGATGGATGCCTGCGTCTTCTGCGGACTCATTTCCGCGGATTCGGCCCGCTGGATCGCCAAGGAGAGCGCCGCCGTCGCGTTCCTCCCGTTGCCGGGCGAGGAGATCGCTCCCGGGCACACGCTCGTCGTACCGCGCCGTCACACCGCGGCGGGGGTGCTGGACGTGCAGGCGGCGGACCTGGCGGAGGTGATGGATCTGGCGCAGCGGATCGCGCAGAAGATGGTGCAGCGGCTCGGGGCGACCGGGGTGTGCTTGCTGAACGCCAGTGGTCCCGGTTCCGGGCGGAGCGTCGACCATCTGCACTTCCACGTCGTACCGCGGTACCCGGGGGACGGGGACGACAGCCTGCCGTGGCCGAGTGGGCGGTCGGTGCATCGGCTGACTGGCGACGTACAGCGGCTTCTCAGTACGTGAAACGGGCGGTTGAAACGTGAACGGGGCGACGTACCGTGGGTAGCTGTGAGTCTCGGGCTGTGGGTGCTGGCCGGCGCTGTGGTCGCCGGTGTGGTCCTCAGTGTGCTCAAAGCGTGGGTGGACGGGCGGTTTCGCGGGAAGAGCGAGGACGACGTGGAGCGGGTGACGGCCGCGGAGGTCGGTGCGGAGCTGGGTGAGCGGGCGACGCTCCTGCAGTTCTCGTCGGCGTTCTGCGCTCCCTGTCGTGCCACCCGGCGGACGCTCGCCGAGGTCGAGGGCATGGTCGACGGCGTGCGCCACGTCGAGCTGGACGCCGAGTCGCACCTCGAGCTGGTTCGCCGGCTGGACATCCTGCGGACCCCGACCACGCTGATCCTGGACGCGACCGGTGCCGTGGTGAAGCGGGCCAGTGGAGCTCCCCGGAAACCGGACGTGATCGCCGCGCTGGCCGCCGCGATCGACCGTCAGCCGAGCTGACACCGTCCGCTAGGGGCCACCCGATGGCCAACGCCCCGGGGTGTAGGCAAGACTTTCCCGGTGAGCTCTCAAGCAGCAGGTTGGTACGACGACCCCGAGGACCCGGCCCAGCAGCGGTACTGGGACGGCAACGCCTGGACGGATCAGCGTCGGCCGCAGCAGGGCCCACCCCCGCTCCAGGCCCAGTTCGGGCAGCAGCGGCCGGCTGACCTCCCGCGGTACGGCGAGCCCGCCCAGCACGGTCAGGTGTACGGCGGCCAGCAGCCGCAACAGCCGCCGCAGCAGGATCAGCCGCGGTACGGCCAGCGCATCCCGGGGTACCAGCCGCCACCGGCCCAGCCGCAGTACGGGCAGCCTCAGTACGGTCAGTACGGACAACCCCAGTACGGGCAACCGCAGTACGGCCAGTACGGCGGGCCGCAGCAGCAGTACGGGCAACCGCAGTACGGCCACGGCCAGCCGGGCTACGGCTACCCGGGCCAGCGGGTCCACACCACCCCGGACGGCCAGATGCTCTCCGGCTGGTGGCGCCGTGTCTTCGCCCGCATCATCGACGGGATCATCGCGGGCATCATCGGCCTCCCGCTGACCGGCTACTTCATCTATCAGTACTCCAAGGTGCTCTGGGCCTACTTCCAGGACACCCTCGACCAGGCCGCGGCGGGTACGCCGACCACCAGCACGACCCTGCCGCCCGAGGTCTACAAATGGATGATCCCGGCCACGCTGATCGGTCTGCTGGTGTCGTTCGTGTACGAGTACCTGTTCCTCACCAAGAAGGGCGCGACGCCCGGCAAGATGCTGCTGGGGATCGCGGTCCGGCTCCGCGACGTACCGGGTAACCCGCCGGGGATCGTGGTGCTCAAGCGGTACGGCGTGTACGTGGGCATCAGCCTGCTCAGCGCGATCCCGCTGGTGGGCACCCTGTTCAGCTTCCTGGCGCTGCTGAACGACCTGTGGCCGCTGTGGGACGACAAGAAGCAGGCCCTGCACGACAAGGTGGCCGCCACCAACGTCGTCCGCACCTGATCCAACATGTGATCAGTTGTCTCATTGGATGGGACCAGCAGTGGCGGGCCCGCCCAGGTTCCGTACTCTCGACACGTGGTTTACACGACATGGCTGACGAAGCGCAGGGCAGTGGACAACTGCCGGGTGCGCTCGTCACTGTGTCGACGCCGCTGACCAGGCGGCGTCCCGAGCGCTGCGGAACCGGTCGCTGAGCACGGTTCCGCGTACGTCGTCTCCCGCACACTCGGGCGGGTTCCGGCTCGACATCCTCCTTCACCGGGAGTCGTCATGTCCGAACAACAGGCGGCACAGCAGGTCGATCCGCGCGGTCTCCGGTTCGCGGCCGGGATCACCACGGTGGTCCTGGCGCTGACGCTGATCCTGAACAACCCCTGGCCGCTCGCGGTCCAGGCCGTGGTGTTCGCGGTCTCGGTCGCCTTCGGCGTCCAGGCGTCGCCGTACGGCTGGCTGTTCAAGCGGCTGGTCCGCCCCCGGCTGGGCAAGCCCAAGGAGCTGGAGGACGCGGCCCCGCCGCGGTTCGCCCAGCTGGTCGGCCTGGTCTTCGCGGTTGCCGGCCTGGCCGGGTACCTGGCCGGCGCCACGGTGCTGGGAGTGGTCGCCACCGGATTCGCCCTGGTCGCCGCGTTCGTGAACGCGGCCGTCGGGCTCTGCCTCGGCTGCGAGGCCTATCTGCTGATCCACCGCATTCGTACGCCATCCACCGCTACCAACTGAGAGGCAGCACACATGAGCAGGGAATCCGCGCTCGTCTCGGCCGACTGGGTCGAGGAGCACAAGAACGACGCCGACGTGGTCCTGATCGAGGTCGACGAAGACGTCTCGGCGTACGACGCCGGCCACATCGCCGGCGCGATCAAGCTGGACTGGAAGGACGACCTTCAGGACGCGGTCCGTCGCGACTTCGTCAACCAGGAGCAGTTCAGCGCGCTGCTGTCCGAGCGGGGCGTGAAGAACGACGACACCGTCGTGCTGTACGGCGGCAACAACAACTGGTTCGCGGCGTACGCGTACTGGTACTTCAAGCTCTACGGCCACGGTGACGTCCGGCTGCTCGACGGCGGCCGCAAGCGCTGGGAGCTGGACAGCCGCGAGCTGACCGATGAGGTCGTCAAGCGCGAGGCCACCGAGTACCAGGCCAAGGACCCGAACCTGGACATCCGCGCGTTCCGCGACGAGGTCAACGAGGCCATCGGCGTGAAGAACCTGGTCGACGTCCGGAGCCCCGACGAGTACGCCGGCCGGCTGCTCGCCCCGGCGCACCTCCCGCAGGAGCAGGCGCAGCGCGCGGGTCACATCCCGACCGCGGCGAACATCCCGTGGAGCAAGGCGGCCAACGACGACGGCACGTTCCGCGCCGACGACGAGCTCAAGCAGCTGTACGCCGACGCCGGCGTGGACTTCGGCAAGGACACCATCGCGTACTGCCGGATCGGCGAGCGCTCGGCGCACACCTGGTTCGTGCTGCACGAGATCCTCGGCCAGGAGAACGTGAAGAACTACGACGGTTCCTGGACCGAGTGGGGCTCGCTGGTCGGCGTACCTGTTGCCCTCGGCGACGAACCCGGAAAGGCCTGACACATGTGCGGAGCGAAGCAGGGCGGCCTCGACCTCAAGGGTGTCGACGTCGACAAGGAGGCCGTGATCCAGGGCCAGGTGCTGCGCGGCGAGGAGCCGGTCGGCGGCGCGTACGTCCGGCTGCTGGACAGCACCGGTGAGTTCACCGCCGAGGTCCCGACCTCGGCCACCGGGCACTTCCGGTTCTTCGCGGCGCCGGGCAGCTGGACGCTGCGCACGCTGGCCCCGAAGGCCCAGCCCGTCGACCGCCAGGTCGTGGCCCAGTACGGCGAGGTCGCGGAAGTGGCCGTCACTGTCTGACCGGTTGGTCGTTACACAAGGTGCCACCACACCAGACGGTGGCCCACCCTGAAGTAAGCACCGAAGGGCCCGGACCTTGCGCGTCCGGGCCCTTCGGCATGCCCGGAATCGCTTGCCGGGCAGGCGTTCCGCGGACATCGCATCCGGATTAAGGGTGATGCGGCAAAGATCGCCAGATATGTAACGGTTTGATCTCGGAGCGGGGTCGGCTCGTCACCTAATGCAATCGACCGAGTTGTGTCTGTGTCCTGACCCGCAGTTCGGGTCACGTCATCACTCAGGGAGGAGGGGTCAATGCGACCCCGCATCGGATACAAGAAGCTCGCTGCCGTCGGTGTTGCGGCGGTTGTCGGCGTGGCTTCTACGATTGCGCTGACGTCTGGTTCCGCGTCCGCCTCGCCGGTCTTCGGCTACAGCGGTTACTCGTACGGGACCGATGTCGAATCCGGGCTGGCGAACAGTGGCCCGCAGGTGATCAGCAAGTTCGGTTGCACCACGGACGCCAACAAGGCTGACAAGAACGACATCGCCGCGGCGAACGTGAACGGGCAGGCGATTGCGCGCTCGGTGAAGACCGACACGCACGGCTTCAACAACGCCAGCGGTACGGGCGTCACCAGCACCGCGGTGGCCGCCGACGTCCGCGTCGGCAACCTGCTCACGCTGACCGGCGTGAAGACCACCACCACGTCGAAGTACTCGAAGGGCCAGCTGTCCTACACCGGCAGCACCACCTTCGCGGGCGTGCGGATCGGCGCGATCACGGTGCCGTCGCTGCTGAACCCGAAGCCCAACACCAAGGTCGCCGTTCCGGGCCTGGGCTACATCGTTCTGAACCGTGTCGGCGGCGTGAAGACCGCGTCCGGCATCTACTCGTACGCGCAGGCGGTCGTGCTGCACGCGACGGTGAAGAACCAGTACATCCCGCAGGGCGTCGACGTCGCGGTGCTGAAGACCCGCGCGGAGATCTCGAAGCCGGCCACCGCGCTGGTGATCGGCGACGCGTACGGCACCAAGGCCACGGCCGACAAGCTGGTCGTGTCCGACGCCACCTCGCTCCAGACCACCTGCCAGGGCACCGAGGGCAAGACGGTCCGGGTCGCGGTCGGCGAGCTGAACATCCCGAAGGTCGCCTACGTCGGCGGTGTCTACACCACCAAGAACGGCGCCATCGGTGCGGACAAGTCCTACATCAACTTCACCTCGCACGTCGCGGGCGTGAAGGTGGGCAACCTGTCCATCGGTGCGATCGAGTCCTCCGCCTCGGCGTGGAAGACCAAGGACAACAAGGCGGGCGTGAGCTCCTCCTCGACGATCGCCTCGATCAAGGTCGGCAACAAGACCTACAAGGTTCCGACCGGCGAGAACAAGACCCTGGACATCCCGGGCATCGCCCGTCTGACCTTCAACCAGGTCATGCGGCAGAAGCGCTACATCGCGGTGAACGCGCTGGTCATCGACGTCTACAGCCTGAACACCAAGGTTGTCGTCGGCCACTCGGCCGCCGGCGTCGTCAGCTGATCACGGCAGACACCATCTGAAACACGGCTGAGTCGAACCTCACCGACCCAGAGCACCGGCCCCCGGATCCCGCACGGATCCGGGGGCCGGTTCCGTTTCATACGTCCAGAATCAGCGTGACCGGGCCGTCGTTGGTCAGCGTGACCTTCATGTCGGCGCCGAAGATCCCGCGCTCGACCTTGGCGCCGAGGTCCCGCAGTGCGGCGCAGAACGCGTCGTACAGCGGCTCGGACACCGGCCCCGGGGCGGCCGCGCTCCAGGACGGGCGCCGGCCCTTGCGGGTGTCGGCGTACAGCGTGAACTGGCTGATGGCGAGGATCGGTGCCTGCTCGTCGGCGGCCGAGCGCTCGCCCTCGAGAATGCGCAGCGTCCAGATCTTCGCGGCCAGCGCCGCGGCCTTCTCGACGGTGTCGTCATGGGTGACTCCGAGCAGGACCAACAGCCCAGGCTCGTCGATCGCCCCGACCACCTCGCCGTCCACGCTGACCGACGCCTGACTGACTCGCTGTACCACGGCTCTCATGGTTGTATCTTCTCGCGCAGGAGATCGTCCGGTCATCGGACCTGCTGACCGGCAAATATCCGTTTCAGAACCCGATCTGGCAGGATTTGTCCATGGCGTCGACTCTGATCACTGTTGCCCCCACCGGTGCCGAGACCGCGAAGGCGGACTGCCCGGCGTTGCCGACCACGCTCGACGAGCTGGTCGGGACCGCGAAGCGCTGCGAGGCGGCGGGGGCCGCGATGATCCACATCCACATCCGCGACGGTGAGCACCGGCCGACCCTCGACCTCGGGCGGCTGACCGAGACCGTGGCCGCCGTTCGCGAGAACACCGCGCTGATCGTGCAGCTGTCCACAGGTGGCGCGGTCACCGATCCGTACGAAGACCGTCTGCGCGTACTGGACGCCGCGCCGGACTCCTGCTCGTTGACGATGGGCACGGTCAACTTCGGCGACGACGTGTTCATGAACCCGTGGCCCTTCGTCACCCAGCTCTTCCAGCTGACGCAGGAGCGCGAGGTGGTCCCGGAGTTCGAGCTGTTCGACCTCGGCCAGGTCGCCGCGCTGCACCGGCTGCTGGACAAGTACGGCCTGCCGTACGGCGGGCGGGTGCACTGCGACCTGGTGATGGGCGTCCCCGGCGGCATGCCCGGTACGGCGGACGCCCTCGTCGCCGCGGTCAACGCGCTGCCCGACGCCGTCACGTCCTGGTCCGCCACGGGCATCGGCCGTACGTCGCTGACGGTCGCGCTGGCGGCCCTGTCGAAGGGCGGCAACCTTCGCGTCGGCATGGAGGACACGCTGACGCTCGCGAAGGGTTTACCGGTCACGCACAACGCCGAGCTGGTCGAGCGCGCCGCCGCCCTCGCGACCCTGGCTCAGCGCCCGCCGATGTCCCCCGACGAGGCCCGCACCCTGCTGAACGTGAAGTAGCCGACGGCACCGATCACGACAATCGTTGCCTCCAGCAAAAGCCAGTCCCGGAGGTAGTCGCGGGGGAGGACGGTCGGGTTCGCTCCGGTGCCCTGCCTGAAGACGAGCGGCAGGGCGATCAGGCTGGTGATCCCGACGTACAACAAGGTCGTCCGCACCACCCCGACCGTCCGATGCGCGTCCGGCCGCTGCGACCACTTTGCGACCAACCACCCGGCCGCGAGGGTCAGTGGGGCAAGGACGAAGTCGTCCACGATCACCGCCCCGCCCAGCCACAACGGCAACCGCACCAAGCCCCGCACGTCGACGCTCTGCCACAGTTCCCAAGCACCCCAGAGGGCCATCAGCACGCCGGCGACCACCATGCCGATCCGCACCTTCATGCGACGACCTCCAACCGATGAACCCACTTGGTCTGCAGGACCCCCGGCCGGTTGGGCGCGATGATCCGCGCCGGAAACCCGTGGTCCAGCGCGAGTTCGGACCCGTTCAGCCTGAGCGCCAGCAACGTCAACGGATCCGCCGCGAAGTCCGCCGGCAACTCGCTCGTCCCGTAGAACCCGCCTTTTTCCATGGACACGACCCGGACCCGCGAGCCGGCCGGCGCCCCGCACAACTCCAGCAGGTCCCGCACCCGAATCCCCTCCCAGCTCGCGCCCTGGCTCCACCCCTCGACGCAGGCGATCGGCAACTCGGCGCGGCTCTGCGGCAGGTTCCGCAACTCGTCGAGGCTGTACGACAGGACTCGCGGCCCCGCGACCGTGAACCGCCAGTCCGCATCGATCCCGCCGACCCCCGCCGCGGCCGCCGTACGGTTCACCGGCAACGCTTGTGGGCCGATGTTCGGCTTCCTCGGCGCGAGCACGGCAACGGACCCGAGCGGCGTCGCGGACTGCCCCGCCGTCGTGATCCCGACCAGTGCGGCCGCGCCGGCCACCGTGCGGAACAACCCGCGGCGCGTGAGCCCGGTGGTCTCGGCCGGGAGCGACTCGAGCCGGCGTTCCGGCGTACGACGCCAGTTGGCGCGGATCAGCGGGAGTTTGACCGCGAGATGGACGAGGAGCGCGCCGACGATGATCCACGCGAGCGCGTAGTGCGTCTGCCGGAACGGGAACGGCCACGGATACCACTGCAGCGTGTTCACGAACCCGATGAAGAGCTCGAGTGCCATCGACGAGACGAGGACGAGGATCGACAGCCGTTCGACCAACTGGCCGATCGCCTTCAGGTCCGGCTTCGCGAAGAGCTTCGGGTAGACGGTCCAGAGCTTGGCGAGCAGCAGCGGTACGGCGACGGTGCCGCTGATCACGTGGACGCCCTGGGTGACGCGGTACAGGTTGGCCGGTCGGCTCGGGACGGTGAGCCAGCTCGGGGTGTCCTGGAGGAGGTGGCTGTAGAAGCCGGTCAGGAAACAGATCACCACGGCTGCCCCGAGCCAGCGTCCGATAACGGTCGCCACCCGCGGATGATGCAGCGGCGACGAGAACGTCGGTGGTGCCGGGAGCTTCATGTTTCCACTACATCGCAGTCGGGGACGTGTGAGCGGCGAACTGCGGTTACTGCTCGCGAACGGCGTACCCGGAACCAGTTGTCCACAGGTCTGCGATCAGCGGCTCTCGGTGGTACCGATCGGGGCATACTCTGGGTCAACTTGACGAAGGGAGTGTGGCGGCGTGAAGACGCAGGAGCGGTCGTCCGACGACGACGAACGCGCGATGGCGGACCTGGCCGAGGTCAATGACTGGCGGTCGATCTGGGGGCCGCCGGCCACCGGTGCGGAGGCGATCCGCTCGCTGGTCGACCGCGTCACCGCAGCCACCGGTTGGCGCCCGTGGGCGCCGGGCGACATCGACCCCGACCGCTACACCTGGGGTCTGGTCACCCGGCGCGAGACCGTGATGCTCGTGCTGCCCGATGCCGTGCTGCCGGAGAGCCCGCGCAGCGGCTGGTCGGCGTACGAGATCGGCCCGTCCGAGATCCCGCTCGCCGAGGAGGGCCTCGACCAGCACTGGCCGGCCCAGCTCCAACTGGCCCGGCAGTACTGGGGACCACCCGTGTACGTCGGCCCCGGCGACGACCTGCGCATCCCTCCGGAGTGGCGCGGCCGCCGCAGGCACCTGGCTGTCTGGCTCCGCCCGGGCGCCGAGTTCCACCTGTACGCGTCCCAGCCCGGTCCCGACGAAGACGTGGCCGGTTTCGCATACTCCGTCTACGCCAGCGAGGTGTCGTAACCATGTCGATGACGCACAGCGGCGATGAGCATCTCGACGAGATCCTCGACTCGCTCCGGCGCGCCGGAGCGGACCTGAAGCGCATCGTCAGCTCCGGTCGCCGCCTGTCGCAGAACCTTTGGTCCAGGCTCAGCCGCTCGCAGCGGCAACGCGCGGGTCTCGAGCAACTCCGCAACGCCCAACGGTTCCACCCCGGGATCGACCGTGCGATGCAGAGCGTCGGCGAGCAGCAGCGCGCCCGGGCCGCCGAGGTGTCCTCGCTGCAGGCGGCCGTCAACGACAACGAGCGCCGGATCAGCGACCTGAACGCCGAGCGTCAGGCGCAGCAACAGCGGATCGACACGCTGCAGCGCGACCTGGACCAGGACCGCAACAACGACCGCGACGGCGACGGCATCGACGACCGGATCGAGGACCGGACCGACCGAGACCGGAACCACATCGACGACAACGTCGACCGGGACGACCGCACCGACCAGCAGAACGACAACGCCAACGATCGCGACGGCGACGGTGTCGACGACTCCGTCGAGCGCCGCGAGGAGCAGCGCGCCGAGGCGGACCGGGAGCGGGCCGACCGGGAACGCCGTGAGGAGCAGGACCGCACGACAGAGGACGAGGCCCGGCGCGGCGTCGACCCGACCGCCGCCGCGGGAACGGCTGTCGGCGCCGCGGTCGCGGCTGAGGAACTGCAAGACCTCCAGGAAGACCAGGAAGAGCGCGACCAGGCGGACAAGGCGGACGACGAGCGACAGGCCGCCCCCGACAGCGACCTCGACGCCGCCCCCGGCACCACCGACCCGGACCGCGACCCGTCCCTGGACCCGAACGACCCGGCCAACGCCCCGGCCGTCGACGCGAACGACCCGGCTCTCGATCCGAACGACCCGTCGAACGCCCGCGCGGCCGACGCCGGCGACCCGTCCCTGGATCCGAACAACGCATCCGCCCTGGACGCGAACGACCCGTCCGTGGACCAGAACGCCCCCGCGAACGACCCGTCGCTGGACGCCAACGCCCCGGCTGTCGACGCCAACGACCCGTCGCTCAACCAGGCCGACCCAAGTGTCGACGGCACCGAACCTGGGGTAGATGGCAACGAACCGGGTGTCGACGGCAACGACCCGGCCCTGGACACGACCGACCGGGCGAACGCCCCAGCTCTCGACGCGAACGATCCGTCGCTCGACCCCAACGACCAGTCGAACCCGTACGTGACCGACGACCCGCAGTTGGACACCCCCGGCGCCGACGCCCAGCAGCAGAACGCGGACCTCGACACCGACCTGGACACCGGCGGCCCGGAGCCCACCACCGACCCGTACGTCACGGACACGTCCGTCGACCAGGACGGCCCGGACATCAACCAGGACGGCACCAACCCGTACGTCACCGACACCGCCCGCGACACCGACCTGGCCCAGGACGAGGCAGACCTCGGCCAAGATCCGGCCCCCGATCAGACTCCCGAGGTCGACGCCCAGCAGACACCGGGGCAGGACCAGCAAGTGCAGCAGGCCGACGTACCGCAGACCGACCAGCCCAGGCAGACCCAAGCACCTGAGCAGTCCCAGCAGGGCACGGAGAGCCAACAGCCCCAGCAACCCCAGGGCCCGAGCGCCCCGAACATGCAGGCCGTCGGCGCCGCCACCCAAAGCGCGGTGGAGGCCGAGGCAGAGGCACCCGGTCAGGGAACCGCTCCCGAGGGCCAGGGCAACCAGCAAGGCCCCCAGCGCCGCCAGCCCGACGGCCACGCGGAGGACGCCCTGCTCGACGGCAACCGCGAGCAGCACCCACCCGGCCAGAACATCTCCCCCCAAGAGGTGGCCCACCTGGCCGACAAGACCTCAAAGGGCCACGCCCACGCCTCGGGAGCAACCAGCGCAGACGCCGGCGTCACCGCCAACGAGCGCCCCGGCACCGCCGGCCAGCAAGCCCGCGACCGCACCGCCGACCGAGGCGACCGAGGCCGAGGCGACGACGGCGGCCGCAGCCGCTAGTCCCCAACAGCCCCCAACCGTCCAGCACCGCAGGCCCCAACCACCTGCCTGCGGTGCCGGCTCACACCCACAGTCACTCCCCAGCCCTCCTCGAACTCCCCGCCGGGTCCGGCCGCCGACGTACGTCCTTCGTACGGTTCGCGCGACTACCGCTCGGGCCTATGTCCCGCACGTACTTGCCACGCCCGCACGTACTTGCCACGCCCGCACGTACTTGCCACGCCCGCACGTACTTGCCACGCCCGCACGTACTTGCCACGCCTGCACGTACCTGCACACGGCGCCCCGCACGTACCTGCACTCGGCAACCTCGCGCATACCTGCGCCTCGCGCATACCAGTGGCCCGCACGTAGCTCCGCCTCGTGCATACAGGTGGCCGCACGTACATGCGGCCGGCGCCCCGTAGCCGTGCGCCGGATCCACCCGCGCTTGCGCTCGCGCTCGCACACCGAACTCCAACCCAGCCCTCGCCGAGTCGTGGCGATCGGCGGACGCCCCTTCGGTCGAGTCGTGAGTATTGGCCTTGTTTTGCGACCGGGATCCACGACTCGGGGAAGGGGTGGCGGACCGAACGCCACGACTCGGCGGTTAGTAGACGATTGCTTGGGTGTTCTCCGTGAGGATTTCTTCGGTGAAGGTGGGGGCGCCGGAGATGCGGGTGCCGGGGAGGACGTCTGCCTCGGTGAGGTTGCGGCGTTTGGCGCACTGGGTGCAGACGGTGAGTTGGCCGCCTTCGAGTACTGCGGCGAGCAGGTCGGCGAGTGGGGCCGCGTGGGGGAGTTCGAAGGACTCGGCGCGGCCGGGAACAGCGAACCAGACGGCTTCGCCGGTGAGCCAGAGGGAGACCGTCGCGCCGGCGGCTACGGCGGAGGCGGCGACGGTGAAGGCCTGGTTGGCGCGTTCGGCTTCCTCGGCACCTGCAGTCAGCTTGATCACCAGCGCGCGCGACATCCCGCCACCGTATCCGAAACCCCCACACCACAACCCCACGTCCACAACCCGCACCAGAACCCCACGTCCAGAACCCCACGTCCAGAACGCACGTCCGGCACCCGCGTCCGAACCTTTGTCCGGGGCTCGCGTCCGAACCTGCGTCCGAACCTGCGTCCGAACCTGTGTCCGGGCTCGCGTCCGAACCTGCGTCCGGGACCGGCATCCGGGACCGGCATCCGGGACCGGCATCCGCAGGACCTGCGCTCGCAGGATCTGCGCCCGGGTCTGGGCCCGTCCGGGACTCGCGTCCGAGCCATCGTCCGGGGTCCGCGTCCGGGACCCGCCTCCGGGACCCGCATCCGCAGGACATGCGCCCGCAGGATCCGCGCCCGCGTCCGGGACCCGCCTCCGGGACCCGCGTCCACAGGACCTGCGCCCGCGTCCGGGACCCGCCTCCGGGACCCGCGTCCACAGGACCTGCGCCCGCGTCCGGGACCCGCCTCCGGGACCCGCGTCCACAGGACCTGCGCCCGCGTCCGGGACCCGCCTCCGGGACCCGCGTCCACAGGACGTGCGCTCACAGGACATGCGCCCGGGTCTGGGACCCGTCCGGAACCGGCGTCCGAACCTGCGTCCGGGGCTCGTGTCCGAACCTGTGTCCGGGACCCGCGTTCGAACCTGTGTCCGGGACCCGCGTTCGAACTCGCGTCCGGGACCGGCATCCGCAGGACCTTCGCCCGCGTCCGGGACCCGCGTCCACGGGACCTGCGCTCACAGGGCCCGCGCCCGCAGGATCTGCGCCCTGGTGTGGGACCGGGGCTGGGCACCGCGCTCACAGGACCCGCGCTCACAGGGCCCGCACCCGCAGGACCCGCGTCCGCGGCACCTGTACCGCAGGATCTGCGTCCGTGGGTTGCGGTGCGGGGGTGGGCGTGCGGGATGTCACGTGGTGGGTGATGGGGGTGTGGGTGGGGGTGCTTTAGACTGCGGGTGTGTTGCATGTTGTGTTCACCACGTTGCTGATTCTGGTCTGTGTGTTCATGGGCTGGTTCTCGGCGTTTGTCGTCTATCGGCTGTATCGCGGCCGTCACGCGGGCTGAGTGATCCCATGGCGTTCGAGATTCCGCAGGATCTGCACCCGGATCTGATGCCGTTGGCGTGGCTGCTCGGGCGTTGGGAGGGGCGCGGGCACGGGGACTACCCGACGATCGAGAAGTTCGAGTTCGGGCAGCAGATCGACTTCACCCACAACGGGAAGCCGTACCTGCACTATGTCAGCCAGACGTTCAAGGTTGCCGAGGACGGGACCAAGGAGCGTCCGCTCGCGGTGGAGACCGGGTTCTGGCGGCCGCAGCCGGACAACAAGCTCGAGGTGATCCTGGCGCACCCGACGGGGATCGCGGAGATCTGGTACGGCGACATCGACGGCGCGAAGATCGAGCTGCAGACCGACGTGGTCGCGCGCACCACCTCCGCCAAGGAGGTCACCGCCGGCCACCGGCTGTACGGGCTGGTCAACGGCGAGCTGCTCTGGGCGTACGACATGGCCGCCGAGGGCCAGTCGCTGCAGCCGCACCTCTGGGCAACCCTGGTCCGCAGCTAACTCTCGGCCACCCAGGAGTACTCGACCTTCGGCCGGCCGCTCCGCCCGTCGTACCGTTGCGTGCGTAGCGCCTGCCCCTGATCGGCGAGGTGTTCGAGGTAGCGCCGCGCCGTGATCCGCGACGTACCGAGTGACGTCGCCACTTCCTCGGCGGTCCAGCCTTCCCGGTTTCCCAGCAGTTGTACGACGCGGTCCAGCACGCCTCCGGCAAGCCCCTTCGGCACCGACGAGACGGTTGCCGGGTGCAACAACCGGTCGACCTCGTCCTGATCCGCGACGACCTCTCCGAGGGCGGCGGCCCGTCGTTGCCGCGCGTACGCCGTCAACCGGTCCCGGAGGGTCTCGAACGCGAACGGCTTCAGCACGTACTGCACGACCCCGATCCGCGCCGCCGCCTGCACGGCGGCGACCTCCCGCGCGGACGTCACCGCGACCACGTCGGTTTGGTTGCCGAGAGCACGCATTCGCCGGACGATGTCCAGCCCGTGCCCGTCCGGCAGATGCATGTCCAGCAGCACCAGGTCGACGCCCCCGCGGGCAAGCACCTGCAGCGCGCGCCCGGCGGTACCGGCGACGCCGGCGCACGTGAACCCAGGCAGGCGATCGACGTACGTGCGATGGGCTTCCGCCGCGACCGGGTCGTCCTCGACGACCAGCACCCGGAGGTCAGGCACTCGCGCTCACCGCCCTGGGCAGCCGCACCCGCACTGTCAACGCGGGTACTTCGTCCAGCTCGGAATCCGGGTCGACCATCAGCGAACCCTGCCACCGCTCGACCGTACTGCGCACCAGTACGAGCCCCAGCCCGTGGCCCGGCTCGGCCTTCGTCGTCCAGCCGCGCTCGAACATGTGCGCCAGCTCCGCCGACCCCAGCTCGGCGCCGGTGTTCGTCACGATCAGGTCCACCGCGTCTGCGGTGGTCGCGGCCCGGAGCTCGACCTTCCGCGGCGCCGGCCCGCCGCGCGCCGCCTCGATCGCGTTGTCCAGCAGGTTTCCGACCACGGTCACCACGTCCTGCGCCGGCAGCCGGGTGTTCAGTGCCTCGTGTCCGAGGTCGAGCGTGAGCAGGACGCCACGCTCCTGCGCCTGCGACAACTTTGCCAGCAGCAACGACGCGAGCACCGGGTCGCCGACCGTACCGACGACGCGGTCCGTCATCGCCTGTGCGAACTGCAACTCCGACACTGCGAACTCCCGGGCCCGTTCCGGCTTGCCGATCTCGATCAGGCTGACCACGGTGTGCAGCCGGTTCGATGCCTCATGATTCTGTGCCTGCAGCGATTCCGCCAAACTCCGGACCGCGTCCAGCTCGCCGAGCAGCCGCTGCAACTGGGTGTGGTCCCGCAGCGTGACGATCCGCCCGCGCCCGGACGGCTGCTGGTTCACGACCACGACGCCCTGCGCGCCGAGGTGCAGTTCGTCGTACGCCGTCCGCCCGGTGGCGAGGAGCTCCGCGAGCGGGGCGCCGAGGTGCAGGTCCTCCAGCGGCGTACCGGGTACGACGGTGCGCAGCCCGAGCAACGTCAGCGCCTCGTCGTTCGCCAGCTGGACCCGCCCGTCGGTGTCGAGCAGGATCAGGCCTTCGCGCGCGGCGTGCAGTACACCCTCGTAGAAGTCGAGCATCCGCGCGAGCGACTGCGTGCCCACGCCGCGGGTCGCCCGCCGTACCCGCCAGGTGACGAGTGCGTTGCCGGCGATCGCGATCCCGAGCATCAGGCTGGCGATCCCGAGCATCGAGCGCAGGTCGAGTCTGGCCAACTCCCACCAGCTCGGTGCGGCCAGACCGCTGACCGCCGCGTCGCGAAGGGCCTGCGCGCGGGAACGACTGACCATCACGATCCAGGACATCGCGATGAGTACCGTGACCGTGACGGTCTGCAGCCAAAAGACCTGGCGGCGCAGCTCCCACGGCCTGTGCTTCATGCCGAACAGTTTGCACCGCGAACGATATGAACGAAATGCGCGCTTCTCCTGTGCGTCACGTCACAGTTACCCAACAACCCCTCCGCCAGGCTCATACAGGGAGTCCCACCAATGTCGAGCCCGACCGAACCCCGCCCGACGCCGGTCCGCAACGACCGGACCCATTTCCTCTACATCGCCGTCATCGTCGCCGTCCTGCTCGGTATCGGTGTCGGGTTCCTGTTCCCCGATTTCGCGGTCGAGCTGAAACCGCTCGGCACCGGCTTCGTGAACCTGATCAAGATGCTGATCAGCCCGATCATCTTCTGCACGCTGGTGCTCGGCATCGGCTCCGTCCGGCAGGCCGCCAGCGTCGGCAAGGTCGGTGGCCTCGCGCTCGTCTACTTCCTGGTGATGTCGACGATCGCGCTGGGCATCGGCCTCGTGGTCGGCAACATCGTGCAGCCGGGTGCCGGTCTCGACCTGACCGACAAGCTGCGCAAGACCGGGCAGGCGCAGGCCGCCGGCGCGCACACGAGCTCGACGGACTTCGTCCTCGGCATCATCCCGAAGTCGCTGCTCTCCTCGCTGACCGAGGGACAGGTGCTGCAGACCGTGCTGGTCGCGCTCCTCGTCGGGTTCGCGCTGCAGGCGATGGGCGCCAAGGGGCAGCCGATCCTGGTCGGCATCGGTCACATCCAGCGGCTGGTCTTCAAGGTGCTGTCGATGATCATGTGGACGGCACCGGTCGGTGCGTTCGGCGCGATCGCGGCCGTGGTCGGCGCGACCGGCTGGGACGCACTGGTCAGCCTCGGCAAGATCATGCTGGCCTTCTACATCACCTGCCTGCTGTTCGTGATCGTCGTACTGGGGGCGATCCTGCGGCTGGTGACCGGGCTGTCGATCTTCCAGTTGCTCCGCTATCTGGGCCGTGAGTTCCTGCTGATCGTGTCCAGTTCGTCGTCGGAGACCGCGCTGCCGCGGCTGATCGGCAAGATGGAACATCTCGGTATCGACAGGTCGGTCGTCGGTATCACCGTGCCGACCGGGTACTCCTTCAACCTGGACGGTACGGCGATCTACCTGACGATGGCGTCGCTGTACATCGCGGAGGCGATGAACACGCCGTTCTCGGTCGGGCAGCAGATTTCGCTGCTGCTGTTCATGATCCTCGCCTCGAAGGGTGCCGCCGGTGTCACCGGTGCGGGCCTGGCCACGCTGGCCGGCGGCCTGCAGTCGCACCGGCCGGAGCTGCTCGACGGTGTCGGGCTGATCGTCGGCATCGACCGGTTCATGTCCGAGGCGCGGGCGCTGACGAACTTCGCCGGCAACGCGGTCGCCACCCTCCTGGTCGGCCACTGGGTCGGCGAGTTCGACAAGGAGCAGGCCAGGCGGGTCTTCGCCGGCAACGACCCGTTCGACGAGGTCGCGTTCGCCGCCGGCGACACGCACGGCGGCGAGGCCGCGACCACAGCCCCCGCCGTCACCGGGGCCCGCACCGACGCATAGACCATCTGTCCCACCCCTCGAGCACTGCCCGCCGGAACCACAGACCGGCGGGCAGTGCTGTGCAGGGAAAGAGCTCAGCGGCCGTGCAGCAGCTCCACCACCGGCGCCAGGTCCTCCAGGTACATCGAGTTGACCGTGATGTACGACGTGCCGAACTCGTCCCGCCGCCGCTGCAGCTCGTCCGCCATCTCCTGGGGCGTACCGCGGAGCAGCATCAGCGAGTCGCTGGCCTCGAGTACTTCGGGATCCACGCCGGCCGCGCGCTTCGTCCATGGCGGCAGCTCGCGGGTACCGGCCGCGAACAGGTTGGTCGCCAGCTCGATCTCGTCGGCCCGCGATCCGGCCAGCTCAGCCAGGTCCTTGACCAGCTGGGCGACCTCGGCGCGCGGCGTCATCGCGTCCTTCGCCAGCGACACGATGTCGGCACGGGCGGCGGCCAGGGCGAGCGCCCGCGGTCCGCCGGCGGCCAGCATGATCGGCGTACGGCGGTCACCGTCGAGTTCCTGCAGCACGTCCAGGGTGCGGCGTACCTGGTCGCGGCGTTCCTTCGCCGAGCCCCACGGCAGCCCGATGTCCGCGGTCTGCTGCTCCGCGTCCGGCCGCCCGGTGCCGATACCGAACTCGAACCGGCCGTCCGTGAGCACGGTCAGCGTGTGCGCCTCCCATGCCGCGGCCCGCGGCGTACGCAACGGAGCCGCCGCGACGAACGTGCCGACCCGGATGTCCGCGACCGCGGCGGCCATCGCCAGCGACGGGAACGGTGACGGCAGCTGCAGGCCGTCGGGCATCAGTACGGTCGTGTACCCGAGCTCCGCGGCCCGGCGTACGGTCGTCGTCCACTCTGCTCCGGTCCGCGGGCTGCCGACCACGCCGAACCGGAATGCCCTGTCGCTCATCGTCCCGCTCCCTCCGAAAGTTTGTCCTTCCAGACTGGCGCTGGAAGGGGTCTGTCCACATCCCACGGCGGGAGTCCTTCGGTGTACGCCGAAGGACGTACTCTGGTGACATGTCACGCAACCGCAGCCCCCTGCTGGACCGCCCCGGCGCTGTCGAGGCCGACGGACTCGACGCCGGTGTCGCCGCGCACTACGGCTCGGATCTGCGCGAGCAACGCGCACTGGTCGCGGGTACGGCGTTCGTCGACCTCTCGCACCGGGACGTCGTCACGATCACCGGGCCGGACCGGCTGACCTGGCTGCACGCGCTGACCACGCAGTACTTCGAAGGGCTCAAGCCGGGGACGTCCACGACGGCGCTGCTGCTGTCGCCGACAGGGCACGTCGAGCATGTGATGTACGGCGTGGACGACGGCGAGACGTTCTGGTTGCACACCGAGCCGGGAGCTGCTGCCGCGTTGGTGGAGTGGCTGCAGAAGATGGTGTTCATGTCGCGCGTGGAGATCGCGGACGTGACTGACCAGTACGCGATCGTCTGGCGGCCGGGCGCGGCCGAAGGCGAGCATCTGACGCGGAGTGGTGAGGATTCGCTGGGCGGGCACGAGGTGTTCCTGCCGCGGGGCGAGCTGGCGGGGCTCGAAGGAGCAGCGGCGGGGGTTTGGGCGTACGAGGCGTTGCGGATCGCGGCCGGGCAGCCGCGGTTCGGGTTGGACACGGACGAGCGGGCGATTCCGAACGAGTTGGGGTGGCTCGGGGTCGGCGTACACCTGAACAAGGGGTGCTATCGCGGGCAGGAGACGGTCGCCCGGGTGCACAACCTCGGCCGGCCGCCGCGGCGGCTGGTGCTGCTGCACCTCGACGGCTCGGTCGACCACCTGCCGGCCCACGGGTACGCCGTCCGCGCCGGCGAGAAGCAGGTCGGCTCGATCGGCTCCGCCGCGCGGCACCACGAGCTGGGGCCGATCGCCCTCGCGCTGGTCAAGCGCAACGTCGACCCCGCGGCCGAGCTGGAAATCGTCGCCGAGGACCAGCCGACGGTCACCGCGACCCAGGAACTACTGGTCGACCCCGAGGCCGGCCTGCACGTCCGCGCCAGGCTCTAAGTCACCCGGAGGCTAAGTCACCCGGAGGCGGCGGGCGCTGGTGGGGAGGGTGGCTTTGCTGGCGAGGCCCAGGGTGCGGAGGAACTGTTCGAGGCTGAAGGCTGCCATTCCGAGGGCGACGGGGTTGCCGGGGACCTGGGAGGCCTCGACGGTCAGGTCGGGGAGCGAACCCGGCAGAACATGATCCGGGAGTTCCGCGCGGACCGCCGGGATCAGCCAGCCGCTCAGCGCGGACGTCGTCCAGCCGGTGAGCGTGATGTGCGAGATGTTCAGCAAGTTGACGAGGTCACCGAGCGACGCTGCCAGGTAGTGCGACGTACGCCGTGCCAGCTCCACGAGCGCCTCGTCGTCCCGTGCCAGACCGTCCGCGACCGCGTCCACGAACCCGCGCTGCTGCGCCTCCCGGAGCGCGGGGTGCTCCGGATCGATCTCGGCCAGCGTCGTTTGCAGCCCGCAGACCCCCAGGTACGCCTCGACGCAGCCTCGCCGCCCGCACCGGCACGCCCGGCCGTCGAGCTGGAGCAGCGTATGCCCCCACTCGCCCGCGTTGTTCGCCTCGCCGCGCAGCAGGGCGCGGTCGATCACGATTCCGGCGCCGACCCCGGTGCCGAGGTTGACCACGGCCATGCTCTTTGTGGTCCGCCCGACACCGAACCACAGCTCCGACAGCGCGACCGCCTTCAGCGGATTGTCGACGTACACGGGCAGGCCGAGGCGTTCCGCGAGCAGCGCCTCGATCGTGACGTCGTGCCAGTCCCAGTTCGGCGCGAACACCGAGACGCCGGCGTCCGGCCGCACCTGACCGGGCATGCTGACCCCGGCCCCGATGATCTGCTCCCGCTCGGTGCTGCCGTCCGCGACCGCCGCATCGATCGCGCGGACGATGCCGTCGACGACGTACTCCTGCCCGTTCTGGTGCTCGTCGAGCGGGACCTGGCTCTGCCCGAGCGGCTGCAGGAGTACGTCGTACACGGTCGCGTCGACGTACGTCTCGGCGACGTCGATGCCGAGGATGCGGCCGCGGTCGGGGTCGATGGTGAGCCGCTCGTACGGGCGGCCGACCGTGTTCTGCTCGACCGTCGCGATCCGCAGCACACCCTCGGACAGGAACTGGGTGACCAGCGTGGCCACCGTCGCCGTGCTCAGCCCGGTGTGCCGGGCGATCTCTTGCCGGGTCGACGGCCCCAGCGTGAACAGTGCGTGCAGCACCTCGAACCGGCTCTCGTTGCGCAGGTCCCGTGATGTCTGCCGCGGCAACTGTCCTCCCCTAGCTGGTCTCGATCCCGATCGTCCGAAGCTCCGGTACGGCGGGCCCGGCGGCGCCCTGAACCAGTAGCGTCAGCCCGGTCCATCCCGGCGGGATCCACAGTACGTCGGGATCGCCGCCGGAGAACGCCGGCCGGTCGCCGAGCCAGACGCGGCCGAGGCACTCCCCGGACGCCCACCCGGTGATCCGGGCCTGAGTGCCCTCGGCCCGGAGCAGAGCGCCATTCTCCAACGTTGGAAGCGACAGGTCGAGCCACGCCTCCTCGCCCGGGCGGAGCGTCAGCGGCAGTTCGACGTCCACCCCGTCCTCGCGCCGGGACGCGAACTCGGTCAGCAGCTCGTCGTTCTGGGTCGCGCAGGTCCAGTCACGGATCGCGCTCAGCGTGAGCAGCTCGGCCCGGAGGCCGCCGCCGCTCGGATCGTGGGGGAGCGTCACCGAGATCTGCTTGGTCCCGGTCGGCAGGAGCACCCACGGGTCCTCGCGGTGGACGGTCACCGGTACGCCGTCGTCCACGGTCACGCTGACCGGCGCGCGGACACCGTCCAGGTGCAGCGCGGCCGGTGCCTCGGTGTCGACCCGCCGCGTGTAGCTGATCGGCGTACCGATGCGGGTGCTGCTCCAACCGGCCAGGTTGCGCACCGGAGCCGGGTCGCCCGCCCAGTGACCGTCCACTGTCCAGAGCGCGGAGATGTCCCGTGCCTCGACGACGTTCCACAGCGTGCCGAGGCCGCGGAGCGCGCCGAGCCGCATGGACGGCAGCCGGACGTCGTCGAAGTTCGCGTGCCCCCAGATCTCGACGGTGGCCCGGAGTTCGCCGTCGAGTCCGCGGACGTCGATGCGTTCGGTTGCCCCGAAGCCGGCGAACGTGTGCACCCGGCCGCCGATCGACAGATCGACGATGTCGGCCGCACCGACCAGCAGCAGCTCACCGGTCAGCTCGGCCGTCGTCGTGTATGTACCGCGCCCACGGGACACCCCGAGCGCCTCCAGCGGCGGCGGGACCTCGTACGTACCCGCCGGGACCGCGGCCGGTGCCGACGTACGCCGCCGTACAGCGGCAACACCTGAGCCGGGGACTTCCGGCTCGGCGACCTCCGGTGGGGGCTCGACGGTGACGGCTACGCCTTCGACGATCCGGGACGCCCCGACCGGGATCTCCTCGGTGGTGCGGCCAATGATCACGGTCACCGGCACTGACGAGCAGAACAGCAGGCCGTCCTTCGCCGACATCAGGTCGGCCGACGCGAAGTGCAGAGTGCTGGTTCCGAGCGGCAGATCGAGCAGCATCAGCGGGCACGAGTCGGCGGCCACGGCGACCGTGGTCCCCTCGACGGTCGCGTACCCGTCCTCGGCACCCAGGTTCGGTACGGCGACCAGCCGGCCGCCGCCGTCCAGGTCCAGCACCGAGTGCGACGAGCTCGTCGGGAAGTCGGCGGTCACCTCGATCGGCGTACCCGGCGTCGCGGCCGCCAGCCGCGGCCCGAGAGCCTCGAGTACCCAGGCCAGCACCTGCGCCTCGGCGTACTCCGAACGCTCCACGCCGGTCGACGACACGTAGCCGCCGAAGTCGTACCCGTGGCTCATGAAGTTCCCGGGCCGTCCCCAGTTCCCCGTCGACGGGGTGTACCCGAAGTTCCACCCCGAGGACTGCAGGTACGGCGCGATCAGCGAGGCACCGCTGGCCAGCAGCCGACGGAGCGTCCGATGCCGCCGGTTCGTCTCGGTGACGAGCAGCGGCAGCCCGCGCCCCGCGAGCAGCCCCGCGTACCGCCGTACCTCCTCCTCCACGAACGGCGAGTCGTCGTCCGGATAGAAGTTGCACGCCGGTACGACGCCCGCGACCTCACCGGTGGCGCCGAACAGGTCGCCCTGCCCGGAACACGCGATCAGCGGTACGTCGACGCCGTGGGCAACGGCCTTGTCGCGCAGCGCGGCGATGTACCCGGGCCGATCCGCGCAGTCGAAGAAGTCCAGCTCGTTCTCGAGCTGCACCATGATCACCGATCCGCCCGCCCCGTGCTGACGCGCCGCCAGGATCGGCAGCACCTGGTCGAACCAGGTCATCACCTGCGCGAGGTACCTCGGCTCGTTCTGCCGGACGCGCAACTCCGGGTCGAGGCCGAGCCACGCCGGCAACGCACCGCCGTCCCACTCCGAGCAGATGTACGGACCGGGCCGGGCGATGACGTGCAGCCCGGTCTCGGCGGCGAGGTCCAGGAACGCGGCGACGTCCCGGCGGCCGTCGAACGACCAGCGGCCGGGGGACAGCTCGTGGAAGTTCCACGGCAGATACACGTCCACGCAGGTGTAGCCGGATCGCCGTACCTGTTCCAGTCGTTCCTGCCACTGCTCGCGAGGCAACCGGAAGTAGAACAACGACGCGCACAGCACGATCCGCGGCGTACCGTCGATGGTGATGCCGCGTGCATCCAATCTGACTGTCACTTGACCCCTGCGCTTCCGCCGCTGATGTCCATCTCGTACAGGTACCGCTGCCCCAGGTAGTACACCAGGATCATCGGCAGCGTGAGCAGGATGGACCCGACCATCACCAGGTTCCACGGTGGCGCCTGCAGCGCCTGCGACGTACTGGTGATGTACTGCACGCCCAGTGCCAGCGGCATCTTCGACTCGTCGTTCAGGTAGATCAGCGGGCCCATGAAGTCGCCCCAGGTCGCGGTCAGCGTGAAGATGCCGATCGCGATCAGGACCGGCGCGAGCATCGGCAGCATGATCCGCCGGTAGATGCCGAAGAAGCCCAGGCCGTCGACCATCGCGGCCTCGTCGATCTCGCTCGGCAGCCGGGACACGAACTGCCGGACCAGGAACACGTTGAACGCGTTGGAGAAGAAGTTCGGCACGATCAGCGGCAGGTAGGTGTTCACCCAGCCGAGGTCCTTGAACAGGATGAACTGCGGGATCATCGTGATCTGCGACGGGATCATCATGGTCGCGATCACGATGATGAACAGCGCGTTCTTGCCCGGCGCCCGCAACCGTGCGAACGCGTAACCGACCAGGCCGCTGGACAGCACCTGGCCGAGCACCGCGCCGGCCGAGATGATCACCGAGTTCAGCAGGAAGCGCTGCATCGGCAGCTCGGTGGAGAACACCCGGGTGAAGTTCTCCCAGTGGAACTCGCGCGGCAGGATCGTGAAGGTGTTCGCGTTCACCGTCTGGTCGCTGGACAACGCGATCGACACCACGAACACCAGCGGCACGCACAGCACGGCGGACACCAGGATCAGCGTCGCGTAGGAGAACGGCGTCGCGCGGAAAACCCCGACAACGCGTTCCTTCGGCGTACTGCGTTCGCGGGCCGGCGTCGCCGCGGACAGTGCGGTCGCCATCTACCTCACCTCGGTTTCGTAGAACACCCAGCGACGGGCGGTGCGGAAGGCCAGCAGCGTGAACCCGAGGATGACCAGGAACAGCATCCACGAGATCGCCGAGGCGTAGCCCATCTTGTAGAACGAGAACGCCTGGTCGAACAGCAGCGGAACCATCGTCTGGCTGGCGTTGTTCGGGCCGCCCTTGGTCAGGATGTACACCTGGGAGAACACCTGGAACGCGCCGATCAGCCCCATGATCAGGTTGAAGAAGATGATCGGCGTCAACTGCGGGACGGTGATGCTCCAGAACTGCCGGATCGGCGACGCGCCGTCCACCTCGGCGGCTTCATAGAGCTCCCGCGGAATCCCTTTCATTGCCGCGAGCAACAGTACGGTCGCCCCGCCGGCACCCCACACGGACAGCAGGATCAGCGCGGGCTTCACCCACACTGCCTCCAGCAGCCACGACGGACCGGGGAGGCCGAACAGGCCGAGTGCGTCGTTCAGCGGGCCGGACGGTGCGAGCACCATCTTGAAGATCATCGCGGTGGCGACCAGCGGGACCAGCGTCGGCAGGTAGATCAGCGTCCGGAACAGCTTGCGGGCGCGAACCTGCTTGTTCAGCAGGTTCGCCAGCCACAGTCCGATCACCAGTCCGAGCGGGACCGAGATCGCGGCGTAGTAGAACGTGTTCCACAACGCCTTCCAGAACACCGGATCGTCGGTGAGCAATCGGGTGTAGTTCTGCAGCCCGACCCACTTCGGCGGCGTGAACGAGTCCCAGTCGGTCAGCGAGATGTAGATCGACGAGATCATCGGCCCGAGCAGGAAGACCACGAAGCCGATGATCCACGGCGAGGCGAACAGGTAGAACCAGAGCGCCTCGCGGCGGCGCAGCCTCGACATCAGGCCGGCTTGACGATGGACTCGAGCTGCTTCTGGATCGCGGTCAGCGCGGTCCGCGCGTCCTGCTTGCCGAGCCAGAAGTCGGCCAGCCCGTCGTCGAACGCCTTCTGCATCTCGTTCCACTGCGGGATGAACGGCGCCCGGTAGACGAAACCGCTCGACTCCCCGAACACGTTCATGTTCACCGGCTTGGTCATCCAGGACGGCTTCAGGAACGCGTCGCTCTTCTGTACGTCGAGGTTGGCCGGCACGTCCTGCCCGGTCGCGATGATCTGCTGCTGCGCGTCCGGTGAGGTGAGGAAGTCGATGGCCTTCAACGCCGCCGCCGGGTTCTTCGCCGTACGGGAAACAGCCAGGCCGCTGCCGAACGCGCTCACGGCCTGCTGCTTGCCTTTCCACAGCGGCGCGATGTCCCAGTCGATCTTCGACTTGGTCAGTCCGCTGATCGCCCAGAAGCCGGTGGTGTTGACCGCGACCTTGCCGTTCGCGAACGCCTGGTCGCCGCCGATGTCCGCGCCCATGTCGGCGTACTGCTTCGCCGTCGGTACGACGCCGTGCTTGTAGATCAGGTCGCCGGCCCACTGCAGTGCCTCGATCACCTCGTCGGTGGCGACGGTGGGCTTGCCGCTGTCGTCGATGATCTTCCCGCCGTTCTGGTAGACGAAGCTCCACCATTGCGGCCACCAGCCCGAACCGCCGTACCCCCACTGCTTACCCGGGATGCTCAGTTCCTTGAACGCCGACAGCGTGTCGTCCCAGGTCCAGTCCGCGGTCGGCGCCTTGATGCCCTTCGCCTCGAACAGCGCCTTGTTGTAGTAGACGATCATCGCGCCGGAGCGGTCCGGGATCGCGTAGACCTTGTCCTGGTAGGAGTACAGCTTCCCGATCGAGCCGAACCGCTTCTCCAGGTCGATCCCGGCCTTGCTCGCCAGGTCGTCGAGCGGCTGGATCTGGTTCTTGCTCGAGTACACGTTGACGCTCTCGGCGACCTCCATGATGTCCGGCCCCTTGCCGCCGGCAATCATCGTCTGCACCTTCTGCGCGTACCCGTCGTTCGGGATCAGCTGCAACGTGATCTTCAGCTTCGGGTACTTCGCCGTGAGCAGGTCGATCCGCTTCTGGTACGCCGTCTTGTCGGACTCGCCGCCCCACACCGTCATCACCAGGTCGGCGGCTTCCGCATCGCCCGACGCCGTGGCGCTCTTGTTGTCCGATCCGCAGGCGGTCAGCGTGATGACGCCGGCTGCCAGTCCCATTCCGAGAAATCCACGCCGTCCCAGCCGTGTGTCCATCGTCATCGCGTGACCCTCCAGCATGTTGGGTCCTGAGGGTTTCTGTTCAACCCTGAGGATTTGGGTGGCGGTTAAACTAACCATTGGAATAATCGTTGACAAGACCTCGGGCCCCGAGATCCCGAACCGTGACCGGCGGCAGGCTCCGGCCGTGATCCGAATCATTCGCAACAGGCTGTTTTGCACCTGTACAGTTCAGCCGTGACCGAACCTGTGATCCTGGCCGACGTCGTCCGCAGCGGCTTCGTCGAAGGCCACCACCGCGGCTCCGTCGTGGTGTCGAACCCCGACGGCTCCGTCGAGTGGTCCGCCGGCATCGTGGACGAGCCGATGTTCCCGCGCTCCTCCAACAAGCCCATGCAAGCCCTCGGCATGCTCCGCAACGGCCTCCCGCTCACCGGCGAACTTCTCGCCCTGGCCGGCGCCTCCCACTCCGGCGAACAGTTCCACCTCGACGGCGTCCGGGCGATCCTCGCGAAGGCCGGGCTGGACGAGTCGGCGCTGCGGACGCCCACGGCGTACCCGGTGGAGCCCGCGGACCGGGACGCCTGGGTGTGCGCCGGGCGGGCGCCGGAGCGGGTCGCGATGAACTGCTCGGGCAAGCACGCCGCGATGATCCTGACCAGCACGCTCAACGGCTGGCCGATCCACGACCCGGCCACCGAGCAGGATCCGCACGCCAAGTGGGGCCGCGACGACTACCGGTCGCCGGACCATCCGCTGCAGCAGGCGATCCGGACCGCGATCGAGGACTCGGCCGGCGAGAAGGTGTCGTACGTCGCGGTCGACGGCTGCGGTGCGCCGATCTTCGCGATCAGCCTGGCCGGCCTGGCCCGGTCGTTCGGGCTCTTCGCGGCGTCGGCGCCGGACACGTACGAGGGGCGGGTGGCGAACGCCTTCCGCGAGTTCCCGCAGTACGCCAGCGGGAGTACCCGGGAAGAGACCAAGCTGATCCGCGGGGTCGACGGGTTGTTCTGCAAGGTCGGCGCCGAGGGCGTGTTCGCCGTGGGGCTCGCCGACGGGCGCGGGATCGCGCTGAAGATCGAGGACGGCGACGGGGCGAAGCGCTCCCGGGAGCTGGTGACCGCGGCGACGTTGCGCCGGATCGGCGTCGAGGCGCCGGTGATCGACGAGCTGCTCGACACCGTCGTACTGGGTGGTGGCGTGAAGGTCGGACAGATCCGCCCGAGCGCATTGTTCGGCTGAGCTTTCCGGAAACTTTTCGCCGCGGAGCGCCGACTTCTTTCCGGAAAGGACGCCCGAGGGCGGATCTGCGGATACGCCCGCTGTCGTATGCGTGCGGCGGCGGGCGTTTCTATGGTGGTCGGGTGGACGAGGCGATCGTGGTGGGTGGCGGGATCGGGGGGATGGCGGCTGCTGCCGCGCTCGGGCGGGCCGGGTGGCGGGTGCGGGTGCTGGAGAGTGCGCCGGAGTTCCGCGAGGTCGGGGCGGGGCTGGCGGTGACGGCGAACGGGTTGCGGGCCGCGCAGGTGATCGGGGCCGCGGACGGGATCCGGGACAAGGGGTACGTCGTACGGGCGGCCGGGACCCGGCGGTGGGACGGGGAATGGTTGCTCAAGGCACCGGACGCTGACGGTACCCGGATGACCGGGATCCACCGGCAGCGGCTGCACGAAGCGGTCGCCGGGGTGCAGGAGGCGGAGCTGGTCACCGGCGCTCGGGTGACCGCCGTCGAGCCCGGTACGCCGGGTGGCGAGCGGGCACGCGTGACGTGGAACGAGAAGCACAGCGCGCGGGCGGACCTGGTGGTCGGGGCGGACGGGATCCGGAGCTTCACGCGGAACGTCCTGTTCGGGAACGCCTTGAAATACACGGGTTTCAGCTGCTGGCGGGCCGCGACGGCGGACGACGTCCTCGACGACAGGTTCGCGATGACGTGGGGGCGGCGGGCGGAGTTCGGGGCGTTGCGGATCAGCGCGGACGAGGTCTACTGGTACGGGTACGTCGCGATGCCGAGCGGGCAGGTGATCGCCGACGAGGTGCGAGCCGTGCGGGAATACTTCGCCGGCTGGGCTCCCGACGTACGGCGGCTGACCGAGACCACCGGCGAGGTGATCCGGCACGACGTGTGGGTGCTGGGCCGACCGTTGCCGAGGTACACCGGAGGGCGGGTGGTGCTGCTCGGGGACGCCGCGCATCCGATGCTGCCGACGCTCGGGCAGGGCGCGAACTCGGCGATGGAGGACGCGGTGTCGCTGGGGCTGCTGGTCCGGGCCGGGGATCACCTGCCGACGGGGCTGGCGAAGTACGAGAAGGCCAGGTATCGGCGGACCCAGAAACTGGTGAACCGGTCGGCGTGGATGGCGCGGACCGGCGCGCATCTGGGGCGGGGGCAGTGGCTGCGGAACGCGCTGCTCAAACGCACCCCACCGCGAGCGGCGTTGCGGAACGGGACCCGGATCTTCGAGTGGACCCCGCCCGGTTCATTTGGCGCGTAGGCGGTCCACGGGCGGGGACGCGAACGGGAGCGGCGTCGTGGGTTCGGGGAGCGAGTAGCCGGCGTACAGGCGGCGGCGGACCGCCTCCAGCGGGAAGGTCTCGCGGTAGATCGCGAGTTTCACCGTCACGCCCTCCAACGTTGCTCTGAGCAACATCTCCTCGACGGCCGGGTCGGCGGCGCCGCGGGCCGCGAACACGTCCCGGATGGCGTCCTCGACCAGCGACAGGCGCTCGGACTTGGCGTCCTCGACGCGGGCGAACACGTCGTGGGTCCCGGGCTGCATCATCAGGCTGATCGCGAGCCGCTGGATCGGCAGGCTGGCGGCCGCGGCCGTGAGCGCGCCGTCGATGATGCCGGCCAGACGTTCATCAGGAGTTCCCTGGATGGACAGGATGCCCGCGATGCCGTCCAGCCAGCGGTCCAGGAGCTCCGCGGCCAGCTGCTCCTTGGTGGCGAAGTAGTACGCGACCAGGCCGCGGGAGACGCCCGCGACCGCGGTGATCTCGGAGATCGAGGCGGCCTCGTACCCCTTGGCGGCGAAGACCTCGAGGGCTGCGGCCAGGATCCGCTCCCGGGACCGCTCCCGCAGCTCCCGGTTCAGGCTCGCCGATCGCGGCACTGAGTTCCTCGCAATTGGTCAGGGCCCTGAAGCGCCGGGCAACCCCCACACCCCTGTGCCCGGCGCCTCGGGGCTGACCCCCCGTGGTTACGGCCCCTCCCCAGGCGCCGTTTATAGACTGGACGTCCAGTCAACAAAAGTCAAAGGCTGTCCCGTTTTCCGGACACGAGCGGTGAACAGGTAAGATGACGTTGCTGCGCCCTGTGTCGAGTGGCACGTGAAACCAGCCGTAGCCACCGCCAGATCCCTCTCATTGCTTGGAGCGCTTCCTCATGCCTGTCCGTAACGACCTGCGCAACGTCGCGATCGTGGCCCACGTCGACCACGGGAAGACCACCCTCGTGGACGCGATGCTGTGGCAGTCCGGCGCGTTCGGTGCCCATCAGCACGTCGACGAGCGGGCGATGGACTCCGGCGACCTGGAGCGTGAGAAGGGCATCACGATCCTCGCCAAGAACACCGCCGTCCGGCACAAGATGGCCAACGGCGAGCAGATGACGATCAACATCATCGACACCCCGGGCCACGCCGACTTCGGCGGCGAGGTCGAGCGCGGGCTGTCGATGGTGGACGCGATTGTGCTGCTGGTGGACGCCTCCGAGGGCCCGCTGCCGCAGACCCGGTTCGTGCTCCGCAAGGCGCTGGCCCGGAAGATGCCGGTGATCCTCGTGGTGAACAAGGTGGACCGCCCGGACGCCCGGATCTCCGAGGTCGTCGACGAGACCTACGAGCTGTTCCTGGACCTGCTCGACCACGACGCCGATCAGAGCGCGCTGGACTTCCCGGTGGTGTACGCGTCGGCCCGGGCCGGCCGCGCCTCGCTGAACCAGCCGGCCGACGGCGGCCTGCCGGACTCCGAGGACCTCGAGCCGCTGTTCGAGACGATCCTCAACAACGTGCCGGCCCCGGAGTACACCGAGGACGCGCCGCTGCAGGCGCACGTCACCAACCTGGACGCGTCTCCGTTCCTCGGCCGGCTCGCGCTGGTCCGGGTGCACGAAGGCACGCTGAAGAAGGGCTCGCAGGTCGCCTGGTGCCGCCACGACGGCTCGATCCAGAAGGTCAAGATCACCGAACTGCTGGTCACCGAGGCGCTCGAGCGGGTGCCCGGCGACTCGGCCGGTCCGGGCGACATCGTCGCGATCGCGGGCATCCCGGAGATCATGATCGGCGACACGCTGACCGACCCGGACAACCCCAAGCCGCTGCCGCTGATCACCGTGGACGAGCCGGCCATCTCGATGACGATCGGTACCAACACCTCGCCGCTGGCCGGCCGGGTCAAGGGCACCAAGGTGACCGCGCGGCTGGTGAAGGACCGGCTCGACCGTGAGCTGGTCGGCAACGTGTCGCTGAAGGTGCTGCCGACCGAGCGCCCGGACGCCTGGGAGGTGCAGGGCCGTGGTGAGCTGGCGCTGGCCATCCTGGTCGAGCAGATGCGTCGCGAGGGCTACGAGCTCACCGTCGGCAAGCCGCAGGTGGTCACCCGTGAGATCGACGGGAAGCGGCACGAGCCGGTCGAGCGGCTGACGATCGACTGCCCCGAGGAGTACCTCGGTACCGTCACCCAGCTGCTCGCGGTCCGCAAGGGCCGGATGGAGCAGATGACCAACCACGGCACCGGCTGGGTCCGGATGGAGTTCCTGGTGCCCGCGCGTGGCCTGATCGGGTTCCGCACCGAGTTCCTCACCGACACCCGCGGTACCGGCATCGCGCACCACGTGTTCGAGGGGTACGAGCCGTGGTTCGGCGAGCTGCGGACGCGCCCGTCCGGCTCGCTGGTGTCGGACCGGGCCGGCGCCGCGACGTCGTACGCGATGATCAACCTGCAGGAGCGCGGCACCATGTTCGTGGAGCCGGCCACCGAGGTGTACGAGGGCATGATCGTCGGCGAGAACTCCCGCTCCGACGACATGGACGTCAACATCACCAAGGAAAAGAAGATGACCAACGTCCGCTCGAACGCGGACGAGTTCGAGAAGCTGGTGCCGGCCCGGAAGCTGTCGCTGGAGCAGTCGCTGGAGTTCTGCCGCGAGGACGAGTGCGTCGAGGTCACGCCGGACGCGATCCGCATGCGGAAGGTCGCGCTGACGCAGATCGAGCGCTCCAAGCTCGGCCGCAAGAGCAAGAGCTGACGGATGCTGGATCGCGGAGTGATCGACGGCCTGTTCCCGAGCGACCTTCCGGAGCCGCAGCACTGGGAGGACACGTACCCGCAGCGCGAGCTGCCCGAGGGGGCGAAGGTCACCCGTCTCGGCCCGTCGCCCACCGGGTTCATCCACATCGGCGGCGTCTACGTCGGGATGATCGACCGGGACATCTCGTCGAACAGCGGTGGGGTCTACCTGGTCCGGGTCGAGGACACCGACCAGTCGCGTGAGGTCGAGGGCGCGCTCGAGCAGTTCGGGCGCGCGTTCGACTACTTCGGAATCAGCTCCGACGAGGACAAGGATCACGGTTCGTACGGGCCGTACCTGCAGTCGCAGCGCGAGCGGATCTACCTGACGTACGTGCGGCACCTGCTCCGGCAGGGCAAGGCGTACCTGTGCTTCGCGACGAAGGACGAGCTGGCTGACATCACTGCCCGCCAGCAGGCCGCGAAGCTCCCGACCGGGTACTACGGCAAGTGGGCGATCTGGCGTGACGCCGATCCGTCCGAGGTCGCCGCGAAGCTCGCCGAGGGTACGCCGTACGTCGTGCGCTTCCGCACGCCCGACGACGCCGACGGGCAGCGGACCGGCTTCGTCGACGCGATCCGCGGCCGGCTCGAGCACGAGGCGAACCGCAACGACGCGGTCATCCTGAAGTCCTCGGACCAGTCGCCGCGACTCCCGACGTACCACTTCGCGCACGCGGTCGACGACCACCTGATGCGGATCAACCTGGTGATCCGGGGTGACGAGTGGATCTCCTCGGTGCCGCTGCACCAGCAGCTGTTCGCGGCGCTGGAGTTCGACGCGATCGAGTACGCGCACATCGCCCCGCTGATGAAGCAGATTCCCGGCGGCAAGCGGAAGCTGTCGAAGCGGAAGGACCCCGAGGCCGGCGTCGACTTCTACATCGGCGAGGGCTACCCGGCCGAGGCGGTGCTGTACTACCTGCGTGGGCTGGCCAACGGACGCCTCGCGGAGCTGCCGCTCGCCGAGGCACTGACGACACCGATCGACCTGGGCCAGTGCGGCGTCGCGGGTCCGCTCGTCGACCTGGTCAAGCTCGAGGACATCAGCGCCGACTACATCGCTACGCTCAGCGGGCAGCAGATCCTCGACGCGGTCCGCGCCTGGGCCACGGAGTACGACCCCGACCTGGTGCCGGTCCTCGACAACGAGAGGGACCTGGCGCTGCGGGCGCTCGCAGTCGAGCGTGACGGTGTCGAGAACCCGCGCAAGGACCTGCGCAAGTGGTCCGACTTCCGCGCGGCGTACGGCTTCTTCTTCACCGGGCTGTTCGTCCCGGTCGCCGGGCCGGCTGACGAACGGCTCGTCCCGCTCGGTGTCGCCCCGGACGTCACCGCGGCGTTCGCCCGCGATCTTGTCGCCGGGTACGAGCACCGTGACGACCCGCAGGAGTGGTTCGACCAGGTGCGCTCGCTCGCCGCGAAGCACGGGTTCGCGCCGAACGCCAAGGAGTACAAGAAGGACCCGGACGCGTACGCGGGGTCGATCCGCGAGGCGTCGCAGCTGGTCCGCGTCGCGATCACGGGCGCGACCCGCAGTCCGGACCTGCACGCGACGGCGCAGGCGCTCGGTGAGGCAGAGATCCTGCGTCGGCTGAGGGCGCTGGCCGGCGCGTAACTGCTGTGGCTGAAGGGACTCCAGGGACTCGTAGGCCACGAACTGGACACGGTCGCTCACAGCGCGCGACCCGGACTACATCGGTGTGATAAGTAATTCTTCGGCTGCGGGGCGGGGAAAAGAAGTTCCGATTCGTTACCAACCAGACGTGAAGTAGCGACGTCTGTCTTGTGGAAGCACTCTTTGGGGGAAGGACAAGGGAATCATGGGCATTCTGCGTAAGCTCGGCGCGACCTTGACGGCTGCCGCGTTCGTCGGCGTCGGAGCACTGACGGCGTCCACCGCGGCCGAGGCCGCACCGCAGGTTGCGGGGTCGGCGCAGAGTTCGGCGACCGCGCCGAAGCCGGTGGGCCTGCCGCCGTCGGCCGCCCCGGCGGCGACGAAGAGCACGGCGGCGAGCCGGGCGGCCGTGATGCGCAAGTACCGGCTGGACAGCCGCTGCATGACCCGCGGCCGGGTGCTGTGCATCAACAAGCACACCCGCAAGCTGGTCTACCTGGTCAACGGCAAGCCGGTGCAGGTGATGGACGTCCGGTTCGGTGCGATGAAGACCCCGACCCGGAACGGCGTCTTCAAGGTCTACCGGAAGTCGAAGAACCACGTCTCGACGCTGTACCACTCGAAGATGCCGTACGCGATGTTCTTCAGCGGCGGCCAGGCGGTGCACTACTCGTCGGACTTCCGCGCCCGCGGCTACAACGGCGCCTCGCACGGCTGCGTGAACGTTCGCGACAAGAGCAAGATCGCCTGGGTGTTCGCCCGGGTGCACGTCGGCGACAAGGTCGTCGTCTACAACAAGTGAGCTGACTGATCGACAGCGGCCGGGGAGCTACTGCCCGGCCGCTGTCGCGTTCCGGAAGGCCTTGTACAACCGGGGTTCCACCAGACAGAACGTTGCCCTGGACACCTTTGCCCGCGTACCGAGCAGCGTCTGTACGGCGATGTCCGCGGCCGACTGGGCCGGCCAGCCGTAGATCCCGGCCGAGACCGCCGGCAACGTCATCGTCGCGACGCCGAGCTCGTCCGCGATCCGCAGGGCGTCGCGGTAGCAGGACTCGAGCAACGCCGGATCGCGCTGGCCGGCCGTGTAGTTCGGGCCGACCACGTGGATCACGTACGTCGCCGGCAGCGCGCCCGCCGTGGTCCACACCGCCGTACCGGTGGGGGTGCCGTTCGGGTATCGCTCGACGAGCTCTCGGAGGATCTCGGGACCACCGGCCCGATGGATCGCCCCGTCAACCCCACCGCCGCCGCGCAGCGCGTGATGCGCCGCGTTGACGATCGCGTCGGCGGGCACCGTGGTGATGTCCGCGGTGCTCAGCACGATCTCCATGAGCGATTCCTCCGGTACGCTGAGGGACCAACCATTTCGGTGGTGTGGACGTCCTACGAGTGTAGGAAGGGGGTCCGATGCGCGGGCTGATCGTTCGGAAACTGCTCTCGACGCTGGTCGTCGGCGGGGCGATTGCGGCACTCATGGGTGCTGGAATGACCGCCACCGCGTCGACCGAGGACGTGCGGGCGACGCCGTTCGAGATCAGCGGTGAGCTGCCGATCTATCCGAAGGCCGTGTTCAAGAACGGCTCCAGCGGTAAGGACGTGCGCAAGGTCGAGGCCCGGCTCGTGCAGCTGAAACTGCTCGAGAAGCGGTACCAGGACGACGACTTCGGGACCATGACCCGGTCCGCGGTGAAGAAGTTCCAGAAGTCCAAGGGCATTCCGCCGCTCGGGTACCTCGATCAGAACACCCTGGACCAGTTGGTCAAGGCGACCCACGAGCCGACCCAGGCCGAGCTGTACCCGCCGGCGCCGGTGGTGGACGGCAAGAAGCTCGACCCGCGGTGCGCGACCGGGGTGGCGCTGTGCATCGACAAGAGCACCCGCAAACTGCGGTACGTCGTCGACGGCGTCGTGAAGATGCAGATGGACGTCCGGTTCGGCGCGGTGAAGACCGCGACCCGCGAGGGCAGCTTCACGGTCGGCTGGAAGAGCCGGAACCACGTGTCGACGCTGTACGACTCGAAGATGCCGTACGCGATGTTCTTCAGCGGCGGCCAGGCGGTGCACTACTCGTCGGACTTCGCGGCCCGCGGCTACAACGGCGCGTCCCACGGCTGCGTGAACGTCCGCGACCTGGCCAAGATCAAGGTCCTCTTCGACGAGGTCCACGTCGGCGACAAGGTGATCGTCTACCGCTCGTGAGTCAGAGCGGGCGCGGCCCCCGGCGGCGCCGGATCCCCCAGCCGCCGCGGCCACGGCCGGTGGCGGCGCGCAGGGCGGGACGGGCGTCGACCAGGTAGACGGCGGACGCGACGATGCCGATCAGGCCGAAGAAGCTCAGCCATCCCTGGAACACCTGGCTGAGTGCGAACACGGCCAGGATCAGCACCCAGCCGGGCTTGGTGAGCTTGTCGGCAGCGATGAACACGGCCCGTGGCCGGAACGCCGCGTCGGCGAGCGCCACCAGTTTGATAGCCATCAGGACCCACCAGATCACGGACAGCGGATCTGCGAATCCGGGGATCAGGCTTTGCCAGATGCTCATGTTACGAGCCTAACCGACAGCCGGGCGGCCCACCGCTGCTCGAGCGCAGCGGGGGACCGCCCGGACCCGGATTCACCCCGCAGTGCGGGGATCGTCACGCTCAGTCGCCGACCTTGTCGGCGGCGGACTCGGCGGCCTTGGCGGCGGCCTTCGCGGTCTTCCGGGCGCTCGTCGCGGTCGCCTTCACGTTCCGGGACGCGGTCTGCGCGGTCTTCTTGACGGTGGTGCGGGTGGCCTTGGCCTTGCTCACCGTGGTCTTCGCGGCGGCCTCCAGGTCCTCGGTGGCCTGCTGGTGGCGGATCCGCTCGACCAGGTCCTTGCCGCGGCCGGCCAGGTCCTCGTAGGTCTCCTCGGCCTGGCCGAGGACGACGGTCAGACCGGTCTGCGCGGTCTTCGGCAGCTCGCGGAGCTTCGCCGGGGCGGTCCGGGCGTCGGCGACGATCGCCTCGAAGCGCTTGGTCAGCTCGGACTGCGCCCTGGTGAATTCCTTGGTGAGCTCGGCCTGCAGGGTCTTCTGGTCGAGCTTCGCGATCCGGGCGGTCACGTCGACGCCGACGGCGCGGACCTTCTCGACCGCGAGGTCGCCGGCGCCGGCGATCGCGTAGAACGGGGTAACGGGCGTACGGGTAGCCATCAGGCTGCTCCTCGGGGTGTCTGGTTCAGTCAGCAGTGGGGGTGTTCTCGCGGACGAACGACGCGTACACGTCCAGCAGCACTCGCTTCTGCCGTTCGTTCAGCGCCGGGTCGAGCAGGACGGCGTCGACCACACCGGAGGGCTGCTTGCCCTCCTGGCTCTCGTCCGGATCGAGGATGCCGGCCCGTACGTACAGGGTCTCCGCGGAGATCCGCAACGCCTTCGCGAGCTGCTGCAGCACGTCGGCCGACGGTTTCCGCAGGCCGCGCTCGATCTGGCTGAGGTACGGGTTCGACACTCCGGCCAGGTCGGACAACTGCCGCAGCGACAACTGCGCGTGCCGCCGCTGCTCGGCGAGGTACTCCCCGAGGGAGCCCACCGCCCCAGCTGCCCGATCACTCAGCTTGGCCATACCCCCAGTGTGCTAGCAAGGCGCTTGCAATTGCAAGCAGACCCACGGTGACCCCGCTCACGCGGACGGGCAACACCAGGGGATAACCTGCCGGGTTACTGTTCGCGGTGGACCTTGTGCTGGGCGGCCTGGGCGCGGGGGCGGACCGTGATGCGGTCGATGTTCACGTGTGCGGGGCGGGTGGCGATCCAGGCGACGATGTCGGCGACGTCGTCGGAGGTCAGCGGCTCGCGGACCCCGGCGTACACCGCGTCGGCCTTGGCCTGGTCACCCTGGAAGCGGGTCAGCGCGAAGCCCTCGCTCTGCACCATGCCGGGGGCGATCTCGGTGACCCGGACCGGCTGGTCGTACAGCTCCAGGCGGAGCGTGTCGACGACCGCCTTCGCGCCGTGCTTGGCGGCGACGTACCCGCCGCCGCCCTCGTACGCGACCTGGCCGGCCGTCGAACCCATCACGATGATCGTGCCGCGCCCGGCGATGAGGGCCGGGAGCAACGACTTGGTGACCGCGGCGACGGCGATCACGTTCACCTCGTACATCCGCCGCCAGGCGTCCAGGTCCGCCTCGGCCACCGGCTCGAGCCCGAACGCGCCGCCGGCGTTGTTCACCAGTACCTGCAGCTCGTCGCCGACGGCCTCGGTCAGCGTGGCGACGTCCGCCGCGGACGTGACGTCGCACTGCACCGCGCGGCCGTCGATCTCCTTGGCCAGCGCCTCGATCCGGTCCAGCCGCCGCGCGGCGCAGATCACCTCGAAACCCTCGCGGGCGAGGTGTCGCGCCGACGCGGCCCCGATCCCACTGCTAGCACCGGTCACCACGGCAAGAGGTCGAGTCGTCATACCCCAAGCTTCTCAAAGTCCCGGACCGGCTCGACGGGCAGTCTCACCGGCCGCCGGGCCGCCGCGACGACGCCGGCCAGCGCGACCAGGCTCACCGCCAGGAATCCGCCGAACAGGCCCAGCGTCTGTACGTCGGGGTGGATCAGCGACTGTCCGCGGAACGCCTGCACCGCGACGGTCACCATCACGCCGGTGTACGCGAAGGCCGCGACGCCGACGAGCCGCGCCCGTACCCGCTCCGGCCGCAGCCAGGTCGCCCGCCGGCCGAGGAAGTGCAGTGCGAGCAGGACGATCAGCAGGAAGTGGATCGCGTGCAGGCCGACGAAGTGCGGGATCCGCAGGTCGCCGCCGACCGTGCTCCAGTGCGTCAGCGGCATCCCCGGACCGCCGGCCTCGACGCCGATCCCGTGGCTGCCGGCGAGCGTCACCGGGTGACCGTACGCGTCCTTGACCTCGGTGTGCTGCCCGTTCGCCCCGACCAGGTAGAACGCGAGCGCCATTCCCGCGACAGCCAGCCCCAGACCGACCCGGATGGCCCGGTTCAGCGGCGCGTCGCCGACCCGCTGGAACAGCAGCATGATCGCCACCACCAGGCTCGCGCCGAACAGCCCGAGTACGCCGGACATGAACACCTGCTGCCCGACCTGGTTGAAGGTGTCGAGGTTCGCGTTGAAGTGGCTGAAGGTACCGCGAGCGGCCTGTACGGCGATGAACCCGACGTCGACCACTCCGGTGATCGCGAATACGGTGCCGGTCCACCAGCCGAAGCGTTTCGCCTTGCGCAGCTTGGAAAGCAGCCACGCCAGCGTCGCGCCGTACAGGACGAACGAGATGCCGAACTTGAACGGCTTGAGCCACACCGACTCGTTGAGGATCTCCCGGTGGTCGACTGCGAGACCGACCCCGGACGTCAGGACCAGACCGGCCATGGCGAGCACCATCAGCAGCAACGGACGATGCCACGACTTGACTTCTTCAAGGGCTGTACGCATGCCTCAATGCTTTCGGCGAACGGCCCGGACCACAGTGGGGCGAGAGCGTCAGTGGGGGTGGTGATAACCCCACCTCCGTCACGCCTGGCGGGTCGGCAACGCGATAATCTGGCGGAGGTTCAGTTCGCGGCGGCGGCTGACCGCGAACGTGACCACGTCGGCGATGTCGTCGGCGTGCAGCGGGCCGATCTGCTCGTTCATCGACGCGATCAGGTCCTGCCCGGGAGCGTCCAGGTGGGTGGCGAGTTCGGTGTCGGTGAGGCCCGGTTCGACGTTCGTGACCCGGACGTCGTACGGCGAGAGGTCCGCGCGGAGGGCCGCCGACAGCTGGGTGAGGGCCGCCTTCGTGGCGCCGTAGACGGCGTACCCGGGGAAGATCGCGTGCGCGCCGATCGACGAGATGTTCACCAGGTCCGCCGTACGGCCGTCGCCGGCGGCCTTGATCAGGTCCGGGGCGAAGGCGTGGATGAGCCGGAGTACGCCGGTGACGTTGGTGTCGATCATCCGGGTCCAGTCGTCGAGCCGGCCGTCGGCGATCGGAGCGGCCAGCATCACGCCGGCCGCGTTCACCACCAGGTCAACGTTTTCCAGGCGTTCGTGAATTTTCCTAACACCGTTTTCCACGGATTCCTGCTGGGTGACGTCGATCCCGACGCCGAAGGTCCGGTCACCGAGCTTGCCGGCCAGGTCGTCGAGGCGGTCCTGCCGCCGGGCGACCAGCGCGACCGAGGCGCCGGCCGCGGCCAGTTGGGTGGCGATCGCGGCGCCGATACCGCTGGCGGCTCCGGTGACTACTGCGTTGCGAATGCTCAGGTTGGTCATGGCATCGATCCTGGGGCGGTCGTCGCGGCTTACCCAGGTGTCTGTCGAGCCTGGTTCTGGCAGGACCAGGTTGCGGGTCCGGGCGGTCTGGATACTGGAGGACATGGATCGACGTGCGGAGCTGAGCGAGTTCCTCAAGTCCCGGCGGGCCCGCGTGCGGCCGGAGGAGCTCGGCATCAAGGTGTACAGCGGGCGCCGCCGGGTGCCGGGCCTGCGCCGCGAGGAGCTCGCACAGGCGGCCGGCGTCAGCGCGGACTACTACGTACGCCTCGAGCAGGGCCGCACGGACAACGTCTCCCAGGAGATCCTGGACGCGGTCGCCGATGTGCTGAAGCTGACCGGCGACGAGCGGAAACACCTGGCCGTGCTGGCGAAACCGGTGCGCCGGAAGCGCCGCCGTACCACGCAGCGGGTCCGCCCAGGCGTCCAACGGCTGCTCGACTCGATGACCGACGTACCGGCGTTCGTGCTCGGCTACCGGATGGACGTGCTGGCGTGGAACGAGCTGGCCGGCGCGCTGAACGGGTTCGACGACAAGCGCCGGAACGTGCCGCGGATGGTCTTCCTCGACCCCGCGCTGCGCGACTTCTACCCCGACTGGGAGGAGGTCGCCGCGGAGGCCGTCGACTACCTGCGTCTGTACGCCGGCCGGCACCCGGACGACCCGGAGCTGGCCGAGCTGGTCGGGGAGCTGTCGATCCACAGCCCGGAGTTCCGCGAGTACTGGGCGCGGCACGACGTGAAGGACAAGACGTTCGGCGCCAAGCTGCTGCAGCACCCGGTGGTCGGCGAGATCGCGGTGTCCTACGAGACGCTCCAGCTGCCGGGGGATCCGGACCAACTGCTGGTCACCTACACCGTGGAGCCCGGCTCGCCGTCCGAGCAGGCGCTGCGGTTGCTCGCCAGTTGGACGGCACCGGAGCGCGATCCGCGGCGGGTGGCCCCGGAGATACCCTGACCAGGTGACCGTATCCCCCGACCGTCCGATCCGGCGGGTCGCGATGATCAGCCTGCACACCTCGCCGCTCGACCAGCCCGGAACCGGGGACGCCGGCGGGATGAACGTGTACGTCGTGGAGCTGTCGAAACAGCTGGCCGGGCTCGGGATCGAGATCGACGTCTTCACCCGGGCGACCGCGTCGGCGCTGCCCGCCCGGGTCGAACTGCTGCCCGGCGTCACGGTCCGCAACGTTGCCGCCGGCCCGTACGAGGGCCTGACGAAGAACGAGCTGCCCGCCCAGCTGTGCACGTTCGCCCGCGCCGTGCTGCGCGCCGAGGCGATCCACGAGCCCGGCTGGTACGACGTGATCCACTCGCACTACTGGCTGTCCGGCCAGGTCGGCCTGCTCGCCCGCGATCGTTGGGCGGTCCCACTGGTTCACACCATGCACACGATGGCCAAGGTGAAGAACGCCAGCCTGGCCGAGGACGACGTACCGGAGCCGCCGGCGCGGCTGATCGGCGAGGAACAGGTCGTCGAGTCCGCGGACCGGCTGCTCGCGAACACCTCCGACGAGGCGGCCGAGCTGATCTCGTTGTACGGCGCGCAGCCGGCGAAGGTCGGGGTGGTGAACCCGGGCGTGGACCTGGAGCTGTTCAGCCCGGGGGATCAGGCTTCGGCCCGGCGCGAGGCCGGGCTGCCGGAGGACGCCGTCGTACTCGCCTTCGTCGGTCGCATCCAGCCGCTGAAGGCGCCCGACCTGTTGATCCGGGCCGCGGCGCGGATGCTCGAGCGGGACCCGGAGCTGCGTTCGCGTCTGGTCGTGGCGATCATCGGCGGCCCGTCCGGGAACGGGATGGAGCACCCCGAGTCGCACGCCGAGCTGGCGCGGGCGCTGGGGATCGGCGACGTGACCCGGTTCGTGAAGCCGATGGAGCGGGCGCGGCTGGCCACCTGGTACCGGGCTGCCTCGGTCGTGTGCGTCCCGTCGTACTCGGAGTCCTTCGGGCTGGTCGCGTTGGAGGCCCAGGCGTGCGGTACGCCGGTGGTCGCGGCGGCTGTCGGCGGCCTGAGTACGGCGGTCCTCGACGGGCGGACCGGCTACCTCGTGCACGGGCACGGGGTGGACGACTTCGCCGACGCGCTGGCGCGGATCGCGACGGATCCGGCCGTTCGCGAGAGCATGGGCCGCGCTGCGGTCTCGCACGCCCAGGGGTTTGGGTGGGAGCTGACCGCGCGCAAGACGCTGGCGGCGTACCGGACCGCAGCGGACACAATGGCGGCGGACATCGCCGCGGAGGTAGCCGGGTGAGAGTTTCTGCGGCGGACGTCATCCGCCAGGTGCTGACCGAGAACGAGCTGGAGTTCACCGAGGACGAGCCGGGAGTCTTCGCGGCGGATCTGCCGGGGGAGCGCAAGCTCAAGACGACCGTGATGCTGTCGGTCGGGCCGCAGGCGGTCCACGTCCACGCGTTCGTCGCGCGGCATCCGGACGAGAACCACGCGGCCGTCTACCGGTGGCTGCTCGAGCGGAACCTGAAGATGTACGGCGTCGCCTTCGCCGTCGATCACCTCGGGGACATCCACCTGGACGGGCGGGTCCCGTTGCACGCGATCACACCCAGTGAGGTCGACCGGCTGCTCGGGGCGGTGCTGGAGTACGCCGACTCGTCGTTCAACACGATCCTCGAGCTCGGGTTCGCGACCTCGATCCGGCGCGAGTACGAATGGCGGGTGTCGCGGGGCGAGTCGACCCGGAACCTGGACGCTTTCAAGGGCTGGCTGGAGCCTCGGTAGTCTTCGGGTATGACCTATCGCCTGATCCTGCTCCGCCACGGCAACAGCGAGTGGAACGCCAAGAACCTGTTCACCGGCTGGGTCGACGTCGACCTGAACGCCCAGGGCGTGGAGGAGGCACAGCGCGGCGGCGAGCTGCTCCGCGACCGTGACCTGCTGCCCGACGTACTGCACACCTCGGTGCTGCGCCGCGCGATCCGGACCGCGAACATCGCCCTCGAGGTCGCCGACCGCCAGTGGATCGACGTACGGCGCTCCTGGCGGCTGAACGAGCGGCACTACGGCGGCCTGCAGGGCAAGGACAAGAAGCAGACCCTGGAGGAGCTCGGCGAGGAGCAGTTCATGCTGTTCCGCCGCTCCTACGACACCCCGCCGCCGGCCATCGAGCGCGGCTCCGAGTACGACCAGGCCGGCGACCCCCGGTACGCCGGGCTCCCGCCGGAGATCCTGCCCGCGACCGAGTGCCTCAAGGACGTCGTCGAGCGGATGCTCCCGTACTGGTACGACGCGATCGTGCCGGACCTGCGCGACGGCAAGACCGTCCTGGTGACCGCCCACGGTAACAGCCTCCGCGCGCTGGTGAAGCACCTCGACAACCTCGACGAGCAGACCGTCGTCGGCCTGAACATCCCGACCGGCATCCCGCTGTACTACGAACTCGACGACAACTTCAAGCCGGTCACCCCCGGCGGCGAGTACCTCGACCCCACCGCCGCCAAGGAAGCCATCGAAGCAGTCAAAAACCAGGGCCGCTGACCCACTCCTCCAGCCGCGCCAAGGTCCCCACCTTCGGCGCGGCTGTTCTGTTCCCCGGGTGCGTGGCGCTGACGCGCCGGCGCGGGATGCGGTGGTGGATTTGAAAGGTCACGCCTGCGGCGTGGCTGCCTGTTGCCGGCTTCGCCGGGCGCGCGGGAGGTGGTTGTCGGGCAGGGGCGCTGGCGCCGGGCTCGGTGATGGCGTGGGGAAGTCGCCTGCCGGAGCAACCTGTCGCGAGGGGTCCGGCCTGCCGGCCCAGGTACACGACGGGATCGCCCATGGGCAACCCGAGGTGAGCGCCGCCCCGTCGCGGCAGGCCGCGCCTTTGCGGAAGGTTTCCGGCAGTATGTGCAAATTTTCTTCCGAAGAACCGCCACTCCTGGGCAGGTCGTCCCGGGGAATCAACCGCACATACGGCGACGAGGCCTTGCCGAGCGGTACAACCGGGCTTAATCTCTTATTTACGGGAGATAGTTTCAGAATACCGGAAATAGCCGTATTCCACCGCTCTGGAGGACGGGATGATTCGTCGTGTCTGGATTCTGTTGGTTGCGTTGTTGTTGATGCCGGCCGCCGTGCCCCGGGCCGCCGCCGGGCCGCCAGGTGAAGGGGTGGCGCAGCCGAAGCCGTTCCTGTCCGCCATGGAGGGCGGCAACACTGTCGAGGCCAAGATCCGGGAGGCCGCGCCGCGGGCCGACGGGTTCCGGCATATCGATACCCCGGCGACGATCCGCCGGCTGCAGCAGATGCACGCGACGATGTACACGTTCGGCATCTGGGACAAGGCGACCGACTGGGACGACCTGCGGCTGGAGTTCGCGCCGGCCGCGGCTCGAGCGGGGATCGACGTGATGGTGTACCTCGTGCCGCCGTCGGAGTGCTTCCTCAACTCCGTGCGGTCTCTCGACGGGCGCTGCTCGCGACCCTTCAACACCGACTACATCCGCTGGGCGACCGAGCTCGCCAAGCTCTCGCTGACCTACCCGAACATCAAGTCCTGGGGCATCGACGACTTCCTGGTCGGCTCCAACAGCACGCTGTTCACGAAGGACTACCTCGGTCAGGTCCGCGCCGCGATGAATGCGGTCAACCCGCACCTCAAGTGGTACGTCACGCTCTACTCCTGGGACATCACCCCGGCCACGGCCGACAAGATCAAGGGCAACCTGGACGGCGTGATCTTCCCGTACACGGGCTACATCAACAACTCGATCGATCCCACCTGGCTGGAACCCCGGCTGGACTCGTCCCTCGACGTCCTGCGGCCCGCCGGCCTCAGCCTGGTGCTGCTCGTCTACACGGGCCGCTTCCTCGACGGCATGATCCACCCGGACGAGCGGTACGTCGCGGACGTGCTGCGCCGCGCCACGCCGTACCTGAAGGACGGCCGGCTCGACGGTGTCATCGCGTACGGCGCCCCGGTGCGGATCGATCTGCAGCAGCCGAGCTGGGATTTCTGGGGCCACAGCGGGAACGGCCGGCTCAGTCTCAGCGTCGGGAACTTCACCTCGACCGTCGACGGGAGCTACGCCGCCGCCTCGCAGCAGATGGTTGTCTCTGGCAACGGGCCGCGCTCGATCACCTTCAAGCACAGGGATCCCGACGTCGGCGGCCTCCGCGGATACCAGTTCAAGCAGGTGCTCGTCGACGACCAGGTGGTCTGGCAGGCCGATGTCGAGGAGGATCCGAAGGAGACCTGGCTCACCACGACGGTCGACCTGACCGCGGCGCTGCAGGGCAAGACGTCCGCCAAGGTGACGTTCCGGCTGTTCGACCAGCGGGGCGTCGGCTGGTGGCCGCTGGACTGGAGCGTCGACGACGTCACCGGCCGCGGCGTCGTCGTTCGCAACGGCGGCTTCGAGCAGAACCGGGACTGGGAACTGACCCGCAACTACCCGACCATGCAGCCGTACGTCGACATCTACTCGATCGACCGCCCGGCCCGGATCTTCAACGCGATCGGCGCCGCGTACGCCCGGTACCAGGGCCAGCCGTACGTACCGGTCCGAGGGCCGCGCGGGAACTCCGTGAAGATCGGACCGGACAACCGGGCGATGTACGGCAACGGCCGGCTCGCGTTCACCGTGCCGACCGGTCCGATCCCGGCGAACACCTGTGCTTCCGCCACCCAGCAGGTCCGGGTGAAGCCGGGGCAGCCGCGGTACGAGCTGTCGTTCTGGCACGCGGATCCGGAGCAGGCGCGGTTCGGCGAGATCTTCAAGCAGCTGTGGATCGACGGCCAGCTGATCTGGAGCCGGGACGCCGGTGACTACTGGCCGTGGTTCTACATGAACGGATCCGACCACCAGGGCGGCATCGACGTGACGGACTTGGTGAAGGGCAAGCAGTCGGTGGCGATCCAGTTCGGGATCTGCACCAGGCAGGCGGTCACCAGCCCGGGCATGGTCGTCAACTTCGACCACCTCGAGGGCGTCAACCTCGACATCCACAACCCCGGCTTCGAGAACCGGTCGGCCTGGTCGCTGACCGCGAGCAGCCCGTTCCAGGCGGACATCGCCATCGCCCGCTGAACAGAAACAGGCGCCCCCGGCAACGAGCCGGGGGCGCCTGCCTCAGAAGTCAGAAGAAGGTCAGTCGTTGCCGTGCGGGTTCGGCGCCGAAGCGCCCGCGCCGGAGCCGGCCGCGGTGCCGCCGACGGCGACCGGGAGCTCGCCGGTGACCAGGTACACGACCCGGCGGGCCATCGCGACCGCGTGGTCGGAGATGCGCTCGTAGTACCGGCTGAGCAGCGCCATGTCGACGGCGACCTCGACGCCGTGCGGCCAGTCCGCGTCCATCATCAGCCGGAACTGGTTGGAGCGCAGCTTGTCCATCTCGTCGTCGGTGGCCTCGAGCTTGCCGGCCGCCTCGACGTCACGGGTCGCGATCACGTCGCCGGCGGCGTCGACCATCTTGCCGGCCACCGAGCCCATCGACTCGATCACCTCGTGCAGCTCGGTCGGGATCGCGGGCGCCGGGTAGCGCATCCGGGCGATCTTCGACACGTGCGCGGCCAGGTCGCCCATCCGCTCGAGGTCGGCGACCATCCGGAGCGCGGCGACCAGCATCCGGAGCTCGTTGGCGACCGGCGACTGCCGCGCCATCAGCTCGAAGACCTTCTCCTCCACACCCTCGCCGGCGGCATCGAGCTGGATGTCGGCGGCGATGACCTCCTCGGCCTTGCGGATGTCGGCCTCCAGCAGCGCGGCCGTGGAGCGGCGTACGGCGGTGGACACCGTCCTCGTCATCCGCTCGAGCTCGGCGAGGATGTCGTCGAGCTGCTCGTGGTAACTGTCACGCATGGTGTTCGAATCCGATCTGTGGTGTCCGGTGCCGCGGGCGGGCCTCAGCAAGGTACCCGCCCATCGGTGACCGTATGCCGTCGAGGTTGCCGGACGGCGACGAGTGGTGAACGCCTGATGAACAGTTGAGACGCGTCCCGGTCATCCGGTGCTCATTCGGTCTTTCCCTGCTGGTCGCCCGCGTAGCATCGTTGCCGTGGACCCCACGCTGGCTGCGGTGCTGGGCGGCGTCATCGGCGCGGCCCTGGCCCTGCTTTCGCTCGGAGCGATGATGCTGTCGGAGCGGTCCCAGCGCAAGATCCCGGAGTCCCCGGAGCCGATGGTCCCGGCCGGCGTCGCGACGGTGCTGTCGGTACTGCGGTCCTCGGCCGTCGTGATGGGCCCGGAGGACCAGGTGCTGCAGGCCAGTGCCCCGGCGCACGTGCTCGGCATCGTCCGCGGTGAGCGGCTGGTCGTCGACGACATCCTGACGATGGTCCGCCAGGTCCGCCGGGACGGGGAGATCCGCCAGCAGGACCTGGAGATCGTCCGCGGCCGCCTCGGCGCCACGCAGTACGTCAGCGCCCGGGTGGCGCCGCTGGGCAGCCAGCTGGTCCTGGTGCTGGTCGAGGACCGGACCCGGGAGCGCCGCCTGGAGGCGATCCGGCGGGACTTCACCGTGAACGTCAGCCACGAGCTGAAGACCCCGGTCGGCGCGCTGATCCTGCTCGCCGACGCGGTCTCCGAGGCGTCCGACGACCCGGAGGCGGTGCAGCGGTTCTCGGACCGGATGCGGGTCGAGGCGTCCCGGCTCAGCCGGCTGGTCAAGGAGATCATCGAGCTGTCCCGGCTGCAGGGCGACGACCCGCTGGAGAACCCCGGACCGGTGGACATCAACGGCGTGATCGAGACCGCGGTGGACCGCTGCCGGATCGACGCCGACGACCGGGACATCAAGATCGTGGTGAAGACCGAGCCCGAGCTCGAGGTGCTGGGCAGCGCGGACCAGCTGGCGATGGCGATCGGCAACCTGGTCGAGAACGCCATCAACTACAGCCCGGACGGCACCCGGGTCGCGGTCGCCGCGCACCCGATCGGGGACCTGGTCGAGGTGACGGTGTCCGACCAGGGCGTCGGGATCCCGAGCAGCGACCTGGAGCGGATCTTCGAGCGCTTCTACCGGGTCGACCGGGCCCGCAGCCGGGAGACCGGCGGCACCGGTCTCGGCCTGTCGATCGTGAAGCACATCGCCTCCATCCACGGCGGCGACGTACGCGTCTGGAGTGTCGAGGGCCAGGGCTCCACCTTCACCGTGAGACTCCCGTTGCGGTTCGAACCCGCACCGGGCCAGACCGCCTCCCCCGGCCAGGAGGAAGCGGCCCTAAACCCGGCGCCCACCCCGCCGGTTCAGATCGCAAAGGAGACAGCTTCGTGACCCGAGTGCTGGTCGTCGAAGACGAAGAGAGCTACAGCGACGCGCTGTCGTACGTGCTGCGCAAGGAAGGGTTCGAGGTCGCCGTCGCGGAGACCGGACCGGACGCGCTGGACGAGTACGACCGCGCCGGTGCGGACATCGTCCTGCTCGACCTGATGCTGCCGGGGCTGTCCGGCACCGAGGTCTGCCGGGCGCTGCGCAGCCGGGGCAATGTCCCGGTGATCATCGTGAGCGCCAAGGACACCGAGGTCGACAAGGTCGTCGGGCTCGAGCTGGGCGCGGACGACTACGTGACCAAGCCGTACAGCCCGCGTGAGCTGCTCGCCCGGGTGCGCGCTGTACTGCGTCGTGGCCAGGACGTCGAGCTGCTCCCGGACACCCTCGAGGCGGGGCCGGTGCGGATGGACGTCGAGCGGCACGTGGTGACCGTCGGCGGTACCGAGATCCGGCTCCCGCTGAAGGAGTTCGAGCTGCTCGAGATGCTGCTCCGGAACACCGGGCGGGTGCTGACCCGCGGCCAGCTGATCGACCGGATCTGGGGTGCCGACTACGTGGGCGACACCAAGACCCTGGACGTGCACGTGAAGCGGCTGCGTTCCAAGCTCGAGAAGGACCCGTCGAACCCGCAGCACCTGGTCACCGTGCGTGGCCTCGGGTACAAGTTCGAGTCCTGAGTCACACCGCTGCGGGTCGCAACGACCGGCGGGGTTAGCTTAGGCTCTCCTTAGTTGAGGCAAGCTAAGGAGAGTCACTCATGTCCTGGTCCCGTACCAAGGTCGCCCGAGGTGTAGCAGGCATGGTCACCACCGTGCTGCTCGCCACGACCTCGCTGGCCGCGTGCGGCAGCGGCGACGACAAGCAGGCGGTCGGATCGGACGGTACGTCGTCCTCAGGGTTCCCGGTCACGCTCAAGAACACGTTCGGCGAGACGACCATCACGAAGAAGCCGGAGCGGATCGTCACGCTCGGCTGGAACGCCCAGGACGTGGTCTACGCGCTCGGCGAGACCCCGGTAGGGATGCCGAAGATCATCTACGGGCAGACCCCCGACGGCGTCACCGCGTGGGACGCCGGCAAGTTCGACAAGTCGAAGACGACGCTGCTGGACACCGGCGACAAGTACCCGTTCGAGAAGATCGCGGCGCTGCGGCCGGACGTCATCCTGGCGCCGTACGAGGGGTTCGATGCGGCGACGTACAAGACGTTGAGCGACATCGCGCCGACCGTCGCGTACCCGGGAGCGCCGTGGCAGACCACCTGGCAGGACCAGACGCTGCTGATCGGCGAGGCGCTCGGCAAGAAGGCCGACGCGGAGAAGCTGATCACCGGCATCCAGGACAAGATCAAGCAGGTCGCCGCCGCGCATCCGGAGTTCAAGGGCAAGACTGTCACCGTCGGCTCGTTCGGCGCCGAGAACTACATCTACATGCCCGGCGACCCGCGGGTGCAGATCCTGAACGAGATGGGCTTCAAGAACGCGCCCGGCGTCGAGGCGCTGGAGAAGACCAACTCCAAGAAGGAGTTCTCGCTGACGGTCAGCAAGGAGAAGGTCGCGGACGTGGACGCCGACGTGCTGATCGCCTACGTCGACGGGATCGGGACGCAGAAGTTCCTGGCCGACCCGGTCTACTCGTCACTGAAGGCGGTCAAGAGTGGCGGCGCGTACCCGCTGCAGGACCAGCAGATCATCTCCGGGATGAGCGCCGTCAGCGTGCTGAGCGTCCCCTGGGTGCTCGACAAGGTCGTCCCGGGCCTGTCCAAGGCTGCCTCAGCAGGCAAGAACTGACAGACGGGGTACGGCGAGCCGCGGCCACCGGCTCGTCTGCCGCAGCAGAACGGGCCGTCCCGCGCCGGGGCGGCCCGTTCTGTGTCGGTTGCCGGGTGTCTACTGCGCCGCCGGCGGCGGGGTCGGCGAGTAGTGGTCGTCGGTGAGCACCGGGACGTACGTCGAGATCGGTGCCGCGGTGCCGAAGGTGATCGTCACGTTGACCATCTGGCCCGGCTTCGCGCCGGTGACGACGACCGAGGGGCCGTTGTCCTCGGCACCCGGCGTCGATGCCGACGGGGTGTCGGTGGCGGCAGGAGCCGACGGGGTCGCCGGGGTCGCCGTCGGACCGGGGGTGGCGGGCGTCGCCGTCGGACCTGGGGTCGCGGGCGTCGCCGTACCGGTGGCCTGGGCCTCGGCGGCGGTCGTGCCGGCCAGCAGGAGCGCCGAGTCCGGCGCCAGCTCGACCGGGCCCTTGATCCCGCTGAAGGTCACCTGGCCGGCCTGCCAGCTGCCGTCCTGGCCGTCCTGCGTGCCGGAGGGGGCCTGCGCGAACCCGACCAGGGTGTCGGCCTCGGTGCCGTCGTTCACGATGACGCCGTGCAGCTCGCCCTTGCCGGCCGTGTCGGCCAGCACCAGCAGGTTGCGGACCTTGATCGGACCGCTCTCGACGTTCGTACCCTCGGCGGCCTGGTACGGCTGCAGGGTCGGCGCGTCGAAGCTCGCGCTGCACGCCCCGAGCGCGAGACTGAGGGTGACTGCGGCACCCGCCAGCGCGGCGCGCCGGGCGAACCGCGAGGACAACGTGATCGGCACTGGAATCCCTCTCGTGCAAGCTGATTCAGCACTGTGTGCGGACAACTGCGGACTACTCCGGACCTGTTGCGAACACCGCCAGGCAGCGGCCTCCGGCGCCCCAAAGCGTAGCCCTCGGTCGTCGCGGGCCGGACGCCGGGATGCCGATCACCGATGTCCGAGGCAACGGCCCACGCGCGCACGAAGCATTCCGGAGACCGTTTGTCAAGGCAGGAAGTGGGCCCTGACCAGCGCAAACGCCCCGACCGGACCACGGGTCACGTGGTAGGATAGATCTCGGAAAGGGGCACTTCACACATGACTTTCACAGTCGGCGAGACGGTTGTTTACCCCAATCACGGAGCGGCCGTCATCGAGGACATCGAGACCCGTCAGATCAAAGGTGAGGACAAGACCTATCTGGTCTTGAGGATCGTCGCTCAGAACGACCTGGTCGTCCGGGTCCCCGCGTGCAATCTCGATCTCGTCGGCGTGCGTGACGTCGTGGATCAGGCCGGCCTGGAGCGCGTCTTCGACGTGCTCCGTGCACCGCACACGGAGGAGCCGACCAACTGGTCGCGTCGTTACAAGGCGAACCTGGAGAAGCTGCACTCCGGTGACGTGCTGAAGGTGGCAGAGGTCGTCCGCGACCTGTGGCGCCGCGAGCGTGACCGCGGTCTGTCGGCCGGTGAGAAGCGGATGCTGGCGAAGGCTCGCCAGATCCTCGTCTCCGAGCTGGCGCTGGCCGAGCACACCAACGAGGACAAGGCCGAGGCCATCCTCGACGAGGTCCTCGCTTCCTAACGCAAGAGTCGCATGAGCAGCGCGGTCGTGATTCCCGCGGCCGGGTTGGGCCTGCGGCTCGGTGGTGAGACACCGAAGGCATTTCGAGAGGTCGGTGGCGATTCGCTGCTGGTCCACGCGGTGCGTGGCCTGAAGGCAGCGTCCGCCGCCGACCTCGTCTGTTTCGTGGTCGCGGTGCCGCCCGGCTCCGAGGAGACGGTCGGCAAGGAGCTGGCGCCGTACGTCGGTGACGCGCGGTTGATCGTGGTGGCCGGCGGTGCCGAGCGGGCCGATTCGGTGCGGGCGGCGCTCGACGTACTGCCGGTCGACGGGATCGACTGCATCCTGGTGCACGACGCGGCCCGGGCGTTCGTTCCGGCGGACGTGATCGAGCGGGTGGTCGCGGCCGTGCGGGCCGGGGCCGGGGCCGTCGTACCCGTGGTGCCGGTGACCGACACGATCAAGGTGGTCGGGCCCGGTGGCGAGGTCGTCGACACGCCCGACCGGTCGACGCTGGTCGCCGTCCAGACGCCGCAGGGGTTCGCGCCGGACGTCCTGCGGCGGGCGCATGCGGCGGGGGCCGACGCCGGGGTGACCGACGACGCGATGATGTGCGAGCGGATGGGGATCACCGTGCGGACGGTCGAAGGGTCGCCCGATGCGTTCAAGGTGACCCGACCGCAGGACCTGCTGCTGGCGGAGGCGCTGCTCGCGGAGAGGCGGTTGCCGTGAGGATCCCGCGGGTCGGCAACGGTGTCGACGTACATCCGCTCGAGGACGGTCGCCCGCTGTGGTTGGCCGGCCTGCACTGGCCGGACGAGCCTGCCGGTCTGGCGGGACACTCCGACGGCGACGCGGCGGCGCACGCGATCTGTACGGCGTTGCTCACCGCGGCGAAGCTGGGCGACCTGGGGTCGAACTTCGGGACCGCCGAGCCGGAGTGGGCGGGTGCTGCCGGGGTGGCGCTGGTCGCGGAGGCCGCCCGGCGGGTGCGCGCCGCCGGGTTCGAGATCGGTAACGTCACGGTCCAGATCGTCTGCAACCGACCGCGGATCGGTGCCCGCCGCGAAGAGGCCGAGAAGGTGCTCTCGGCCGCCTGTGACGCCGAGGTATCGGTCAGCGCCGCAACCACCGACGGCCTGGGCTTCCCCGGCCGCGGCGAAGGCATCACCGCCCTCGCCACCGCCCTCATCTACTGACCCACCCCACCCACCCCACCCGCGACCCCGCGGCACCCCCGGTCCCGGGCCAACTTTGAGAAGCCACCGATCATTCCTGGGGCGAAATCATGGTTGGTGGGTTCTCAAAGTTGGACGGGGTCGGGGGAGAAGCGGGCGGCTCGGGGGTCCAGTTCGTTGCCGATTCGCTCGGTCAGTGGGGTGTACAGGTCCGGGCGGCGGCCGCGGAGCCAGCGGCGGCCGGTCGACAGCGGGACGAGGTCCAGGTCCAGGTCGGCGGTGACGACCGACTCGGCGGGGACGGGCGTCTCGGCGACGATCCGGCCGTACGGGTCGAGGATCATGCTGTTGCCGGTGCGGAGTTCGTCGTCGTCGCGGCCGACCCCGTTGCTGAACAGAACGAACAAGCCGTTGTCGTGGGCACGGGCCGGCAGCCAGCGCATCAGCCAGCCGCGGCCACTCGGTCCGTTGAAGGCCTCCTCGAGGGCCTCGGGGTCGCTGACCCGGTTCTCCCACAACGACAGCGGGAGAGGCTTCATGCCGTGCGGGCTGCGGGAGTTCGTCCCGCCGGTCTGGTGCGGCGCGAGCAGGACCGTTGCGCCGAGCAACGCCGTGATCCGGACGTTCTCGACCAGGTTGTTGTCCCAGCAGATCAGCACCCCGGCCCGGAACCCCCACGGTGTGTCGAAGACCGTGTACGTCGACCCGCTCGCGATCGCTTCGTGCTCGAACGCGTGCAGCTTCCGATGGACGTGCACCTGCCCGTCCGGCAGGCACACGGCGTACGCGTTGAACAACACACCGTCGTCCTCCTGGAGAAACCCGAAGCCGATCCCGGCGTCGAGTTCCTTGGCCAGGGCAACGATCCGGCGGACCGACGGCCCGTCGGCGGACTCGGCCAGGTCGTGGCGGCGGGCTGGTCCGGGGTCGGCTCGAACTGGACAACGGCTGCGCGGAAGGTCGTCATACAGCCATCGAAACGCCGACGCATCCATGACGTCCAATCACTGTTTGCACGGATTCCATATCCTGAAGTTATGGATCTGCGGCTGCTCCGGGCGTTCGTCACGGTTGCCCGCCTGCGGAACTTCGGGTCGGCGGCCGCCGAGCTGTCGACCAGCCAGCCGGCGTTGACGAAACAGATCCAGGTGCTGGAGCGCCGGGTCGGGTCGGTGCTGTTCGTCCGTGGGCGGCACGGCGCGCGGCTGACTCCCGCGGGGGAGTTGTTGCTCGCTGACGCTCTGGAGTTGCTGGACCGGGCGGAGGCCTTCGAGCGCAGGGCCGCGCAGGTCGCGTCCGGGGCCGAGGGATCGTTGGCGATCGGGTTCGGGCTGTCGGGGATCGAACTGGCGCCGCGGGCGGTCGCGTTGTTCCGGAGCCGGTGGCCCGGGGTGACGATCTCGCTCGAGGACATGTCCTCGGCGACGCAGTGCGAGCGGCTACTGGCCGGCAGCCTGCAGATCGGCTTCGTCCGGCTGCCGGTGCCCGCGGGCCTCGAGCATCTCCGGCTGCGCCGCGACCGGCTCACCCTCGCCGTACCGGCCGGCCAGACCCTGCCCCGTGATCTGGCCGGCTGGATCGATGCCCGCCCGCTCGTCCGCCTGACGCCCGGACGTGGACCGGGGCTGACCGCCCAGATCAACACGCTGTACGCCGAACTTGGTTGCCATCCGCAAATACTTCAGGAGGCCGGCGACCTGCAGACCGTGCTGGCGTTGACGGCCGCGGGAGCGGGGCCGGCCGTCGTACCGCAGACCGCCGAGCGGATCGCGCCGCCCGAGGTCCGCCTGGTACCGCTCCCGGGCCGCGCGGCCACCTGGTGGACCGGCGCCGCCTGGGCGACCCGGACCCCACTCACCGAACGCTTCGTCGAAGCCGCCGCCGAGATCGCCCGCACGACCTGAGGCGATCGGCTCAGGAGCCCACTGAGCCCCAGAAGGCGCACTGGTGTTCCTTGGCCAGGTCGGCGGAGGTGATGCTCGACGAGCCGAGTGACTGGACGTGCCCGTTGTTCTGGAACGGCTGCCACTGTGGCTGACCCGCGCTGTTCGGGTTTCCGGTGTGTGCGAACTGCGTCCAGTAGCTGATCATCGTCGCGGCGAGTTGCTTCTGTGCCGGGGTGCTCGGGCCCGGGAGCTGCTCGTCGTGGAAGAGGTACTGCAGCTCGGCGCCGTGGAACGCGCCGGTCGGGAAGTTGGGCTTCGGGAGGGTGCTGAACCACGGCGCAGTGTCGTCGGCGAACTCGTACGCGTAGAGCGGTGTGTGCGCGGCGAGTGCGCGGTCTCGGGACAGGACCGGGCAGCCCCATGCCCAGTCGGTGACGACGGTGGACAGTGCTTCGCCGGCGGACCGGAACTTGTCGACCGGATAGCGGGCCAGGACCCGGGCGGCGTCCGAGGGGGTGAAGAGCGCGCCGATCTGCTCGCGGTAGGAGGCGGGGGTCGTCACTTCGCCGGTTGCCGCTTCGATCGCCGCGGTGAACAGGTGGTGCTCGTCCCGCGTGGTGCCCTGGATGATCGGGACCTTGTTGAAGTCGCCGGTGGCGAAGGCGCGGTCCGGGCTGATGGGCAGCATGCCGCCGCCGACGGTCGGTCCTGACCCGACTCCGTCGTCGGACCACTTGGCGAGCTCTTCCGTGGACTTTGACCGCAGGCAGGGCGCAGCGGCCCGCGGGTTGGCGCAGCCGAGCTTGGTCGCGACCTCGAGGCCGTGCTGCTCACGCTCGGACCGCGGCAGCGGGAACCAGGTCGGCGGTCCCGGTGACCACTTCCGCCCGGTGCACTCGCCGCTCTGCAGGATCGCCTTCTGGAACAGCCCTGCCGACCCCGGCGCGACCAGCTGCGAGCAGACGCTGGTGCCGCCGGCGGACTCGCCGAAGATCGTGACATTGCCCGGGTCGCCCCCGAACGCCGCCGCGTTGCGCTGGACCCATTGCAGCGCCGCCTGCTGGTCCTCGAGGCCGAAGTTGCCCGAGAGCTGCCGCGCCCGGCCGCGGTCCAGTGCCGGGTGTGCGAGGAAGCCGAAGATACCCAGGCGGTAGTTGGGGCTGACCACGACGACCTGGCCGCTGTCCGCCAGCTGCTGTGCGCCGTACAGGCTGCCGGCTCCGTTGATGAAGCCGTTGCCGTGGATCCACACCATGACCGGCAGCTTGCGAGCGCTGCTGTCCCGCGGCGTGGTGACGTTGAGGTAGAGGCAGTCCTCGGTGGTGCTCGCCTTGTCGATCAAGCCCGCGGACTGGGCACAGCGGTTCCCGGGCTTGGTCGCATCCCGGATCCCGCGCCACGACGCGGCCCGCTGCGGCGATGCCCAGCGGAGCTGTCCGACCGGCGGAGCGGCGTACGGGATTCCCTGGAAGAGCCGGGCGTCCGAGGTGAGCGTGCCGCGGACGGCGCCCGCGTCCGTCGAGACCACGGTCGGCGCGGGAGCTGCCGGCGTGCGCGCGGGAGTTTCCGGTGTACCGCGGGTCGCGGATTCCGCGACGCCGCCGCACGCTGCCACCGAGCTCGCGAGGATCGCCGCGAGCAGCAGCCCTCCGAACCGGCCGGCCCGCGGTCGCCGGCGATTCTGTCCGTCGTGGTGATCGTGCTGTCGCATTGCCTGCTCGCCTTCGTCGACTGAGTTCGTGTGTGGGTCACACGAATATAAAGTGTAAGGTACACACGAAGTCAAACCGAGGAGCGTCCTGATGCCGATCACCGACGATGCGCACCTGCCGCCGGGACTGGTGCTGGCCTGGGGGCAGCCGGCCAAGTCGCACAGACTCGGCAGGAAGCCGACGCAGAGTGTGGAGCAGATCGTCGACGCGGCCCTCGACCTGGCCGACGCCGACGGGTTCGCCGCGCTGTCGATGCCCAAGCTCGCCCAGAAGCTGGGGCTGACCGCCAACGCGATCTACCGGTACGTCAGGTCCCGCGACGAGTTGCTCGTCCTGCTTGCCGACGCCGCCTGGGGTCCGGCGCCGGACCTCGACGCGGGGGACTGGCGGGCCGGCGCGGCGGCCTGGACCCGGGCGATGGTCGATCGCTGCGACATCCACCCCTGGTTGTGCGACCTCCCGATCCGCGGCGCGCCGATGACCCCGAACCTGCTCGGCTGGGCCGAGGCGGTCCTGAGAGTGCTGACCGGCGCCGGGCTGACCCCCGACGAAGGCCTGTCGTGCGCATTGCTGCTGGACGGTTACGCGCGGCGGACCGCCAGCGCCCGGCGCGATGTGCGGGACAACGCCACCACCTCCGTCGACCCGGCAGCGGTCGCACAGTTCCTGGAGCCGCGGCTGCACGAGCTCGGCTACTCGATCCTGGCCGCCCTGATGGCCGGCGACCAGTACACCGACGAGGTCCACGACGACGACATCGCCTTCGGCCTCGAACGGATCCTCGACGGCATCGACGTACTCATCACCCAGAAGCGGTCGTCACGGTCCTGAGCTGTAGCCGGGGTTGGCGACGTGCGGCACGTTGCCGCGCAGCCGGCGGTTCTTGATCGCCGCGGCCACGACGATGCCCGCGGCTCCGAGCAGCATCAGGATGCTCGAGACGACCTTGGTGGTGACGTGCAGCGGACCGTCGAACTGCGCGGGCAGTACGTTGTTCGGGTCGACGATCAACCGCACCTGGCCGTTCGGGAAGTGTTTGTAGTCGCCGCTGGACATGTCGTGGCTGTGGCCGTCCGGGCAGTCCGCGGTGAACGACTGGACGCCGGTGCCGTCGTAGTCGCGGACCTTGCAGGTCACGGTCCGGCCGACGTGCGACATCACCAGCGGGGCGGGCGTCATCATCCACGGGACGGCCGCCAGCCCGGCCGCCACCGCACCGAGGTATCCGTAGTACCCGCCGCCGAGGGTCGCGATGCCGATCACGAAGAACCCGCAGCCGAGCACCATCACCAGCACCGCGATGACGACGTTGTGCGGCGGCAGCGTGTACAGGCCGCCGGCCAGGACGAACAGCACCGCGCCGATCGCGATGTTGCGCCAGGTGGGTCCCTTCGGCGAGCCCGGACGGCGGAGCCGTCGTCCGGCCACGATGACGATCAGCAGGATCAGCGCGGTCCCGCCGTAGAACTCCCACCCGACACTCATCCGATCAACGCCTCCGAGGCAGCGACGGTAACTCGTAGGCGTCCAGCCACGCGGCGAAGAGTTGCCGCAGCGCGTCCTCGTCGGGGCTGAACGTCGTTGCCAGCGCGATGAACTGCGCCGTACTCACGGATCCGTGCCGGTGCGTCTTCGTCCAGGTGCGGAGCAGTTCGAAGAACGCGTCGTCGCCGAGGTGTTTCCGCAGCACATGCAGGGTGATCGCGCCGCGCTTGTAGAGCCGGTCGTCGAACATCAGCTCCGGACCCGGGTCCGACAGCAGCAGGTCCTGATCCAGGCCCTTCAACCGGCTGTGCGCCTTCGCGACCTGCTGGTCCGCGGTCAGCCCGCCGGACTCCTCCGACCACAACCACTCGGCGTAACAAGCGAAGCCTTCGTTCAGCCAGATGTGCTGCCAGTTCGACGGGGTCAGGCTGTTGCCGAACCACTGGTGCGCCAGCTCGTGCGCGACCAGCCGCTCGGAGCCGCGCCGCCCGTCCACGTGGTTGCTGCCGAACACCGAGATGCCCTGCGCCTCCAGCGGGATCTCCAGCGGGTCGTCGGTCACCACGACCGTGTACCCGCCGAACGGGTACGGCCCGAACAGCCGGCAGAACAGCTTCATCATGTCCTGCTGGCGCCCGAAGTCGTGCCGGAACTCGCGGATCTGCCCGCCCGGCAGCACCCCCCGGATCGACACCGGGGACGCGGCCAGATCGACCTCGTCGTACCGCCCGATCTGCACGGTCGCGAGGTACGTCGCCATCGGCGCCGCCTGGTCGAACACCCAGGTCGTCCGGCTGGCCTTCACCCGCCGGGACACCAGCCGCCCGTTCGCGACCACCTGGTACGGCGAATCCGTGGTGATCGAGATCCGGTAGTGCGCCTTGTCGCCGGGGTGGTCGTTGCACGGGAACCAGGTGGCCGCGCCGCTCGGCTGGCTGGCGACGATCACGCCCTCGGTGAGTTCGTCCCAGCCGAGCTCGCCCCACGGGCTGTCCTCGGGCTTCGGGTTCCCGTTGTACTGGATGTCGACCGAGAACTCGGCGCCGTCCGGGATCGGCGCGGTGACGTAGAGCTTGCCGGCGCGCTGGGTGAAGCGCTGCGGACGGCGGCCGTTCACCGCGACCTTCGACGCCCGGAGCCCGGACAGGTCCAGGCTGAAGCGGGTCAGCGGCTCGGTGGCGAACGCGGTGATCGTCGCCTTGCCGCTCAGCCGGTTGCTGTTGACCCGGTAGTCCAGCTCCAGGTCGTACGACTCGACCTTGTAGCCGGGGTTTCCGTGGGAAGGCACATAACGGTCAACCATCAGCCCTGCCAGGGAGCGATCGGGTTCCCAGCCCAGCCCGTACCCGCTGGAACACCTTCACCACGCATGACAAGAGACACCGGGCCGATGGTAGCGCCTGCTCCTACGCCGGCGGCCGGGAGGACGATGCCGTGCGGCCCGAGGGTTGCCCCGGGCCCGAAGGTGACTGTGTTCATGGAGAGAACTCGATCATGAAAAAGGTGCGTCTGCAGCACACAACCGCGATTCACCGTGGCACCGTCGCCCAGGGTGATCAGGTCCGCCTCCGGCAACCAGTACGTCTCGCACCAGACGCCCTTGCCGATCTTCGCTCCGAGTGACCGCAGCCACAGGTTGAGCACCGGCGTACCGGCGGCGGCGTTCGCGAACCAGGGCGCCGCGACCAGCTCGACGAAGCTGTCGACGACTTCGTTGCGCCACACGAAGGAACTCCACAGCGGGTACTCGACGGCGCGGGTGCGGCCGACGATCAGCCATTTCGCGACCGTCGCCATCCCGCCCGCGACCGCGCCCGCGGCCAGGATCACCACGCCGGAGAGCAGGACGGCGAGCCAAGGGCCGAGCCAGATGTCCAGCGCCTGCAGCCCGAACAGCACACCGAGCGCGATCAGCACCGTGCACATCATCGGCACGAACCGGCACAGCTCGACCAGCGCGCGGAGCACCTTCAGCTTGTACGGCGGGTTGTAGGTGCGGCTCTGGTCGCCCGAGACGGCCTGCCGGCGGAGCTTCACCGGCGGGGAGCCGAGCCACGACGTACCGGCCTTGGATTTCTTCGGCGCCGCCGACAGCACCGCGACCAGGCCGTTCTTCGGCACTGACCGCCCCGGCGCGGTCATCCCGGAGTTGCCCAGGAACGCGCGCTTGCCGACCTTCGCGCCGGCCACGTGCAGCCAGCCGCCGCCCAGTTCGTACGAGGCGATCATCGTGTCGTCGGCCAGGAACGCGCCCTCACCGACCGTGGTCATCTTCGGCAGCAGCAGCACCGTCGACGCCTCGACGTCGCGGCCGATCCTGGCGCCGAGCGCCCGCAGCCACCACGGCGTCAGCAGGCTCGCGTACAGCGGGAACAGCAGCGTGCGGGCCGAGTCCAGGAGACGTTCCGTCGCCCAGACCTGCCAGCCGATCCGGCTGCGGACCGGGTAGTGGCCGGGCTTGATGCCGATCCCGAGCAACCGGACGCCGATCAGCGTCAGTACGGCGATCGTCGCGAAACCGACCACTGTCATCAGCGGGACGGCGGCCAACGCGTGCAGCGCCGCTTCCTGGAGGTCCGAGGTGCCCCGCAGCGCGTGGCCGAGGACGGCGAACGCGGCCACGGCACCGGCCACCGGGATCAGCGACATCAGCGCGGACTGGGCGCCGTACGCCGCCACCCACCAGGGCGCGCGATTGGGCCGGTGGTCCGGCCACGGGTGCCGGGCGCGGCTGATCCGGGTCGCGGGTGAGCCGGACCAGCGCTCGTTGGCCGGGACCTCGCCGGAGACCGCGGAGCCGGCCATGATCTCGGCGTTCCGGCCGATCTCGGCACCCGGGAGCAGCGTGCTGCGGGAGCCGACCACGGCCTCGGCGCCGACCGCCACCGGGCCGACGTGCAGTTGGTCGCCGTCGGTCCAGTAGCCGGCCAGGTCGACCTCGGGCTCGATCGACGCGCCACGGCCCATCGTGAGCATGCCGGTGATCGGCGGGAGCGTGTGCAGGTCGACGCCGCGGCCGATCTTCGCGCCGAGCGCACGGGCGTAGTACGTGATCCAGGGCGCGCCGGCGAGGTTCGCGGCGCCGGCCGCGTCGGCCAGGTTCTCGGCGGCCCAGAGCCGGACGTGGACGTTGCCGCCGCGGGGGTATGTCCCTGGCTCGAGGCCTCGCAGCAGAATCCGGGCGCCGACCACCGCGATGCCCATCCGGCCCGCCGGGCTGATCAGGATCAGCCAGCCGGCCAGGATCCACCACCAGGACACGGTCCGCGCCCACGGCAACGGGTCGATCAGCGCGGCGAGCAGGTTGTTCAGCGTGAACAGGTAGACCAGCCAGCGGACGCCGACGACGGTCTGCAGGATCAGCGTGAGCGCGGTCTGCAACAGCTGGGTGCCGCGCGGCGTCGGCCGGATCTCGCGCAGCTCGACGGGCTCCTGCGCTGCCGGCTGGAAGTCGTCGAGCCGCTCCGCGAGCGCCCCGAGCCGCGGGTACTCGTAGATGTCGCCGACCGTCACCTCGGGGTACTGCTCGCGCAGCGCCGACACCAGCTGCGCCGCGGCGAGGCTGCCGCCGCCGTGCAGGAAGAAGTCGTTGTCGGGTCCGGTGACCTTGGCACCGAGCACCTTCGTCCAGCGCTCCGCCAGCCAGCCCGCCGTACCGCTGAGCTCGGCCGCCGGGCCGTCGCCGTCCATTCCGGGCAGCGGCCAGGGCAGGGCATTCCGGTCGACCTTGCCGGACGTCCGGGTCGGCAGCGTGTCGACGATCGCGAGCAGCGGTACGAGCGCCGCGGGCAGCGCCTCCCGGAGTCGTTCGGTGGCCTTCGCGTTGTCGAACGCGTCCGGATCCTCCGGTACGACGTACCCGACGAGGAGCTGGTTGCCGGCGGCACTGTTCCGTACGGCGGCCGCGGCGCCGGTCACCCCCGGCAGCGCCTGGAGGGCGGCGTCGACCTCGCCGAGCTCGATCCGGCGGCCGCCGAGCTTCACCTGCTCGTCGGCGCGGCCCTGGAACAGCAGGCCGAGCGGGTCCGACCTCACCAGGTCGCCGCTGCGGTACGCGCGGTCCCAGCCGAGCGTCGGCAGCGGCGCGAACTTCTCCGCGTCCTTGACCGGGTCGAGGTACCGGGCCAGACCGACGCCGCCGATGATCAGTTCGCCGATCTCGCCGTCGGCGACTTCGTTGCCTGCAGCATCTACTACCGCGAGGTCCCAGCCGTCCAGCGGGAGACCGATCCGGACCGGACCCTGGCCGGTGAGCTGCGCGGCACACGCGACCACGGTCGCCTCGGTCGGGCCGTACGTGTTCCAGACCTCGCGGCCGTCGATCGCGAGCCGCTCGGCCAGCTCCGGCGGGCAGGCCTCGCCGCCGAAGATCAGCAGCCGGACCTGGTCCAGCGCGTCGGCCGGCCAGAGCGCCGCCAGGGTCGGCACGGTCGAGACCACGGTGATTCCCTGGGCGACCAGCCACGGGCCGAGGTCCATGCCGGTCCGGACCAGGCTGCGCGGCGCCGGGACCAGGCAAGCGCCGTGCCGCCAGGCCAGCCACATCTCCTCGCAGGACGCGTCGAACGCCACCGACAGGCCGGCCAGCACCCGGTCGTCCGGGCCGATCGGCTCGTCCTGCAGGAACAACCGGGCCTCGGCGTCCACGAACGCGGCGGCAGAGCGGTGCGTGACCGCGACCCCTTTCGGTACGCCGGTCGAGCCCGAGGTGAAGATGATCCACGCGTCGTCGCCGGGCTCCGGGCCGGTCCGCCTGGATTCCGTCGTACTCGAGGAGTCCATCCGCGCGGAGTACGGGTAGTCGAAGGCGCCGTTGGCCGCGTCGTTGTCGATCGGGTCCGGCTGCGGGCGGGTCAGCGTGAGCGTCAGGTCGTCGCCGACCGTTGCCGCGACATCGGCCTCGCCGAAGACCAGTTCGGCGCGTTCCTCCGGGTCGTCGGCGTCCACCGGCACGTACGCCGCGCCGGCCTGCAAGGTGCCGAGGATCGCCACGTACAGGTCGTTGTGGCCGGAGGATATCCGGATCCCGACCCGGTCGCCCGGACCGATTCCCGCCGCCGTCAGCCGGGCCGCGAACCTGCCGGTGTGCACCAGCAGCTCGCGATAGCTGAGGCTGACGCTGCCGTCGTCCAACGCCGGCTCGTCGGCGTACCGGTCGGCTGTCTCCTCGAGGACGTCCACCAGCGTCCGCGCGGCAGTCGCCAACTCCCCGCGTCGCAACGTCACGCGCGGATAATACGCCGCTCAGTTACCAGTTGGATAACCCGAAGCAAACACGTGGGTGCGTCCATCAACCGCTTGAGCTACACCGGAACGTTGACTGCGTTGTCGCGTTTCTTGGTCATGCGGCGAAGCTAAGTCCGGTCGCCGGGGACCCCTCCCGAGCTCAGTCGTCCAGTACGTCGAGGTCCCGCGGGACCAGCGTGGTGGTCAGCAGCAGCGTCCGGAACAGGTTGTCGTTCAACGCATTGCCGACAGGCTCGCCGACCTCCTCCCGGGTCAGTCCCGGTACGCCGTCCCGCGACAGCCGGGTGCGTACGTTCGACACCAGGTGCTCGACCCGCTTGCCCGTCCAGTTCTCGTCGGGCCGGAGTTCCGCCAGTTGGTCGGCGGCCTGCCGCCAGGAGAGCGGCAGCGGGTGCAGGTCGTGCAAGAGGTACCGCTGGCCGACCACGATCAGGGCGAGCTTCTCTTGTGGTGACAGCTGCCAGGTGCGCGGGGGCTGCGTGGGGTCGCGCGGCCGAAGTACGGGCCGGCTGCCGCTCTCGCCGACGACGTACACCTGCAAGAGGTGCTCGCGGCCGCTGGAACCCTGGACGAACAGCGGCGTGTAGCCGGCGGCGAGCGGCATCGGGTCCTCGCCGCCGAACAGCATCTGCTCGCGCGGGAACCGCACAGGCAGCCGCCCGGTCACCGCGACCCACCACTGACCGCCCCGATAGCTGATCGATCCGTGCATGCGGCTGACGCGCTGGTCGTCCTCTCCGACCGAGACGTGAACCTCTGCACGGTTCCGCCCGAACAGGATGGTCCGGTGCGCGCCGGGGTCGGCGCTGACACCGCCCTCGACGCTCAGCACGAAGACGGTGCCGGGGACGGCGTCGGGTACGCCGCTTGCCAGGCTGCGCTGGTCCTGCGGGAGTCTGCGGATCGGCTCCATCGTCACGCCTTCGGGAGCTTCGGGGCGGCCGCCTCGGCCAGCTTCGTCGCGAGCCCGCACAGCGTGCCGGGTTTCGCCGTACCGGCGACGGACATCGTCACCAGTTCGTCCTGGTCCTGCCCGTTCGCGTCGACGTACTCCCGGAAGACGATCACCACGGCGCAGGTATCCGGGCCGTCGTTCTCGTTCGACAGGATCGCGGACCGCCCGCCCACCTTCAGCGGCTGGCCGTCTGTCGAGCCCGGCTGGTCCCGGTCGAAGTACAGGTCCACCTCGAGGTCGGTCGTCGTACTGTCCCAGCCGCATCTCCAGTTGCCGAACGACCTGTCCGGCTGGGATGCGTCGACACCGGGGATCAGCTTGAGCGCTTTGCTGTCCAGCAACGTGCATGCGTTCACGTGTGCCAGCGAGTTGGCCGGCAACGGCGTCGAACGGCGGGGGACCGGGCCTGCTTGCAGTACGTCGATCGCCTTCTGCGTAACGGCATCCGCCATCCCGCACACGTTCATCCCTGACCCGTGCGTGTGCTTGGCCACCACCTGGATCTGCGTACGGTCGGACAGCACCAGTACCCGCTCGCAGTCGTCACCGCCGGACTTCACCCTGGTCACAGTCCGCAGGTTGCCGGAGAACTTCTGCACGTCGCCTCTCGCCGGCACTGTGCCGGGCAGATTCAGCTCTGCCCGTACGTCGGCCTCCTGGTCGCCGTTGCCGGTCACGATCACGTCGCATCGGTCGAAGTTCCCGTAGGCCGGCTCCAGCGTCGTCTGGCCGAACCGCGTCAGTGAGGCTTCGTCGATCAACGAGCACGGGTCGACGGTCAGCGGGTCACCTACCGGGCTGGTGGCTGCAGCTGTTGGCGGTGTCGACGAGGTGGTGGTTGTCGGTGCGCTTGAGGGTTTTGAGGGCTCTGAGACGGCCTTTCCGATCAGTACGCCCATCACTGCTACTACGGCGACGCCTGCGGCGGCTGCGGGGATTGCCCAGCGTTTGCGGCGACGGTCCGGCGCCGGCGTCGTACCGCCCAGTTGCTGGACCACCTGGTCGACGGTCGGCCGTTCCGCCGGGTCCACGGCGAGCATGCGGGTGATGAGCGGAGTCAGCTCGCCGCCGTGCCGGAGCGGCTCGACCTCGCCGCGGGCCGAGCGTCGCAGTACCGCCAAGGGGTTCGGGTCGTCGCCGAACGGCGAATGGCCCTCCAATGCGCTGTAGAGCACGGCGCCCAGCGAGAACACGTCGGACGCCGGCGTGGGATCGTTGCCGTTGGCTACTTCCGGCGCGAGGTGGGTCGGCGTACCGACCGACGCGCTGTCGGTCAGTGTCGCCTCCGCCCACAACCGCTGCGAGATCCCGAAGTCCGCGAGCTTCGCCGTACCGTCCGCGGTGACCAGCACGTTCGCCGGTTTCAGATCCCGGTGGATGATTCCGGCCGCGTGCACCGCTCGTAGCGCGGACGCGATCTGCGCGCCGATCCGCGCCACCTCGCCGACCGGCAACGTCCCCAGCTCGGCCAGGCTCCGCGACGGCAGATACTCCAGCACCAGCCAGTGCTCGTCCCCGTCCGAGACGACGTCGAAGATCGTCACCACATGCGGATCGTGCAGCCGGGCACCTGTGCGGGCTTCGCGACGCAGGCGCCGCCCGTCCTGGTCGTCCACACCGGGGTGCGCCCGTTTGAGCGCGACCGTACGGTCCAGCTGCTGGTCGTGGGCACGCCAGACCGAGCCCATACCGCCCGAGCCGAGCGGTTCCCCCAAGAGGTAGCGCCCCCCGATCAGGCGGCCGGTCACTTCACCAGGTCCGCCGATACCGCGAAGGTGTCACAGGCCTTGTTCGCGCCGATGTTGAAGCCGTTCTGGATCCAGAACCCCTGGCTGGTCGCGAGACCGTGCGTACGCTCGTCCTCCGGCGTGTCCGGCGACTCACCGAAGCTGTTGCTGGACTGCTCCTTGAACTCGTCCAGCCGATCGGTCAACGGGTACGACTTCGCCACGGCCCGGCTGAACACACCGCCGAAACAGGACGCCTGCAACTCGTTCCGCCGCGAGCTCTCCAGCTTCTGGTCCGGGTGGTCCTGCAAGTACGCCGCCCGTGCGTAGAACAATCCGGTCACGCCCTGCACGTGATGCCCGTACTCGTGCGCGATCGTCATCAGGTAGGCCAGGTCTTCCTTGGGACCGAAAGCCTTGTCCATCTGCTTCACGTCGACGTACATGACCTGGTTGCCGTAGCAGTAGAAGGCCAGGACCCTTCCGGACAGCGGCTCGAAGTTCCCGCACGCGGTCTGCACGGGCTTGTCGAAAACGACCAGCCCGGGGTCCGGCTTGTCCTGCCCGAGTTCGTGGAAGACCGGGCGCCAGGCGTCGTTCAGGCACTTGAAGAGACGCTGGTAGTACACCTTCTGCGCGGCCAGGCCACCGTTGCCGAGGTCGGCCGACTTGCAGTTCTGCTCCGTCAGCGGGCCGGTCCGATAGACGTCCGCGTTCAGCAGGAAGTCCTCCGCGGTTCCCTTCTCCGGGTTGGTGGTCGGCGTCGGCACGATCGACGGACCGCTCACCTTGGGCTCCACCGGCCCGGAGGCGGTGGACGTGCTGCCTCCGGTCCACAGCACGACGGCCATGATCGCCGCCGCGATACCGATCACCACCAGCAGGGAGAACCCGAGCAGCACCAGCCGGAACGAGCTGTCCCGGCGGGGTGGCGGCTGGAACCCGTTGAAGTGGCCTTGACCGCCGTACGGCTGGCCCTGCATCTGACCTTGGTGCGGGGCTTGACCCTGTTGCGGGGGCCACGGCGCGGACTGCGGCGGCGGGAGGACACCAGGCGGCGGGCCCAGCGGCCGGCCCTGTTGCTGGCCACCGTAGCCGTACGGGCTGCTCACAGCTGTTGGCCTCCCTGTGGTCGGGTCACGCGGACTGTCGGGTTCGCTGCACGAACCGGCACGAGACTACCCTCGACCCATGTCACCGAAGCGCCGCCTCCTTCCGGCTGCCCTCCTGATCTCCCTGACCGCCCCGGTCGCCGGCCTGTTCGTTGCCCTGAGCCCGATGTCCGCCCAGGCCTCTGTGGCCACTGTGACCGCGGACGACCAGATCACGGCGTACACCGCGGACGCGACCCTGACCAAGGACGGTCAGCTGCAGGTCAAGGAGACCGTGGACGTGGCCGCCGGCGGTACGACGTTCAGCCGGACGCTGGCCACCCGGGTCCGGGCCGACGCCGAGCGGGACCGGACGTACGAGATCAAAGACGTGTCCGCGACGGTCAACGGTCAGCCCGCGCAGGGCTTCCAGAACCAGAGCGTCGACGACGGCCGCAAGCTCACGCTGAACGTCTCCGGGAAGTCGCAGATCGTCTACAACTACACCGTGGACAACGTGGTCGCCGACTCGGTCGACGGCCGCGAGGTGAGCTGGCCGGTCGTGCAGGGCTTCGGCGTGTCGATCCCGCAGGCCAAGCTGAACATCAGCGTCCCGTTCGCGACATGGGTGACCTGCTTCGCCGGCCGCACCGGTTCGAGCATGCCGTGTACGACGTCCCAGCTGGGGGAGTCCGCCGAGCTGGAGATCCAGCAGAACGGGGTACCGGCGGCCGGCCGGGTGACGTTCCTGACCGGGCTGAGCGACCAGGCCACGGTGCAGCCGAACGCGAAGTACGCGACGCCGTGGTCGCTCAGCCGGGCGTTCACCGTCGACTCGACCACCGGCGGGCTCGCGATCCTGGTGTTCGGCCTCGGGCTGCTCGGCGCGGTCGGTCTCTGGTTCTTCCGCGGCCGGGACGCCGCCAAGGTCGGGGACGGTACGCCGGAGCGCCCGGTGCTCGACGGCGCCGAGGGGCCGCAGTTCGCCGCGCCGGACGGCATCCGCCCGGGTCAGGTCGGCACCGTGGTGGACGAGTCGGCCGACATCGTCGACATCACTGCGACCCTGCTGGACCTTGCCGTCCGCAACTACCTGACGATCGTCGAGCAGCCGCGGGACTCGCACTTCGGCAAGCTGGACTGGGAGCTCAAGCGGCTGCACCCGGGCGGGCCGGAGCTGCTCGCGTACGAGAAGGCGCTGCTGGACGCGGTGTTCGCGGACGGGGACTCCGTACTGGTGTCGAACCTCGGCCACTCGCTGCGGCCGCGGCTGAACCTGGTCCGGGAGCAGCTGTACTCCGACGTCGTCACGCAGGGCTGGTTCGCCAACCGCCCGGACGCCGTGCGGAACCGCTGGACCACGGCGGGCGTGGTGCTGCTCGGTGCGGGCGTCGTACTGACGATCGTGCTCGCCATCGTCAGCAAGTTCGCCTTGGTCGGTTTCGCGGTGATGGCGGCCGGGCTGGTGCTCGCACTGGTCGGCCAGGCCGCACCGGCCCGTACCGCCCGCGGTGCCGCCGTACTCGGCCGGGTGTTCGGTCTGCAGCACTACCTGGCCAACGAGACCTCGGCGGACCTGCCGGAGGGCAGTCGGCTCGAGTTCGCGTCCCGGTGTCTGCCGTACGCCGCCGTACTCGGGCTGACCGAGAAGTGGGCGCTGGAGATCGCGGCCACCGATGACGACGACGACCCCGACGAGGGCATCGGCTGGTACTCCGGCCCGGAGAACTGGCACCTGTCGAACATCGGGGAGTCGCTGAGCAACTTCGTCACCTCGTTCGGCGGCTCGCTGAGCAACGCGCGGCGGCTGTTCGGCTGAGTTACGGCAAAGAGCCGGCCCGTCGTGGTGACGGGCCGGCTCTTGTCATGTCCGAGGGTCAGTTGACCCGGACAGGTGCGGCGGTGAAGGTGTTGCAGGAGTTGGGCTGCTTGCCGTTGTAGCCCGCGATCGACCACTGGTAGTTGCTGACCCGGTTGCCGTGGTCGTGCCCGCGCGGCACGGCGTAGTCGTCGCCCATGTGCGCGATCAGCAGCTTCCAGTTCGCCAGCAACGGGCCGGACATCGGGATGAACTTCGCGTTCGCGCCGAGGTAGACCGATCCGAGACAGGTCGCCTGGAGCTCACGACGCCGGCTCTCGGTCAGCTGCTGGGTCGGGTTCATGCTCTTCTGCCGCGTCATCGACGAGGCCAGGATCCCGGTCAGCTTCTGCACGTGGTGCCCGTACTCGTGGGCGAACGTGTTCAGCATGATCGCCCGGGAGTAGACCGGGTTCTTCGTGTAGTTCACGTTGTCGACCGTGAACGGCAGGTAGATGGTCTCGTTCGCCAGGCAGTACGCCGCCCGTACGCTGCGCTGCATCCCGCACGGCGACGACAGCTTGCCCACGTAGACGACTGCCTTCGGGTTGCGGAACGGCAGGTTGCCCTTCTTCATCGCCAGCCACCAGGTGCGGCCCATGCAGAGCAGCAACCGGTTGTAGTACTGCTGGTCGGCCGCGACGGTCGCCGGTGCCCATGCGGGCTCCACACACTTCGACGCAGCCACCGGCCCGATGCTGTAGAGCGGGCTCGCCTTCACCACCTCGTCCACCGTCGGCCCACGCGGCGTGGACGGCGACGGCGACGACGGGGTGGGGGACGGCGTCGGCGAAGGCGTCTCCGAGGCGGGCGCCGTCGGCGTCTGCTTCGCCTCCGCGTCCCCACCACCGACACTGCGCACGATCAACGTGATCCCGGTCCCCAGCACCAGCACCGCCAGCGCGACCAGCCCGATCAGCAGCGGCCGGGTCAACCTCTTCTTCTTCCGCCGACGCCCACCGGGCGGCTGCGGAATAGGAATCGGCGGATACTGCCACGTAGGCGCCTGCTGCACAGGCTGCCCCATAGGCCCAATCTGCCCCCCATGCCCGGCCTGCCCCCCGTGCCCGGCCTGCCCCCCGTGCCCAGCCTGCCCACTGTGCCCCCCAGGACCACCGGGACCACCGGGACCACCGGGACCACCGGGACCACCGGGACCACCGTGCCCGCCCGGAGCGCCGGGACCGGCGTGAGACCCCTGCCCGCCCGGTCCTGACGGCCCGGACTGCCCGGCCCATCCGGCCTGGCCCGACCATCCGCCCTGCCCAGCCTGCCCAGCCTGCCCAGCCTGCCCAGCCTGCCCAGCCTGCCCAGCCTGCCCAGCCTGACCGCCCTGCCCAGCCTGACCGCCCTGCGCCGCGGAGTGCCGCCCGCCGCCCTGCTGGTTCTGAGGCGGCAACGCATTACTCCACGGCGAGGCCGGCTGCTGCTCCTGCTCGCCCTGCGCCCCCCACAGATAAGACCCCTCAGAATGCGGCCCGGCCTGCTGCCGAGGCTCCTGCTGCGAAGGCGCAGCCTGCCAAGCACTCGACTCCGACTGCCCGGACCCCCCACGCCCACCGGCCTGCAAGGTCCAGGACTGACTTCCCCAAGAGCCCCCCACCTCCCCCTGGGAGCCACCACCCTGACCGCCGCCCGCACGCGAACCCCCGGCCTGCGAGGAGCCGTGTGCGGATCCGCCCGGAGTAGGGCCGTCGGGCGTAGCACCCGCCGCGCCGCTGTCCGACGTACGTGAGCCGCCGGTAGACGAAGTACCGGACGTGCTGCTGGACGACGTACCGGAGGTGGATGAACCGTCCTGCGGCTGACCTGCGCCGGACTCGGGCGGCTCGGACCAGGACGGCCGCGGCTGCCACGGATCGGGGCTGCTCGTCCCGGACTGCCCCTGGTTCGGCTGCCACAGCTCAGACGTGGCCGAAGCAGACTCACCCGACTCCGGTTCGGCCTGTGACCAGGACGGCGTCGACGGAGCCCAGTCCGGATTCGACTGCCAAGCCTCCGACGCCCCACCCTGCCCAGCGCCGGACCGAGACTGGTTGGAGCCGACGTCGCTCGCCCCCGACTGACCCCACCCGGTCTGACCACCGCCCTGCCCAGACCCACCCTGCCCCGTGCCGGACTGCCCCGTGCCGGACTGACCAGCGCCGAACTGGCTCGGGCCGGGCTGGCCAGGGGTGAAGTGTCCGGAGCCGGGTTGACCTTGGCCGGGTTGACCTTGGCCGGGGTGACCGGCGCCAGGTTGACCGGAGCCGGGCTGGCCGGGGGCGTGCTGGCCTGGTGTGGGCCGGCCCGGGGTGGGCTGGCCCGCGCCTGGCGCTGGGCGGGAGCCGGCTTGGCTGCTGGGGGGTTGGTTGGTGACCGGTTGGTCCGGGTGTTCCCGTCGGCTGGGCTCCCAGCCGCCGTCGAACCAGTTGTTGGCGGGGGTGTCGGGCTGACCCGGGCTCTGGAACTCGCGCTTGGCCTGGTTGTCGCCACTCCACCAACTAGACGGCTGCCCGTCACCACCAGCCGGCTGTTCACCGGAAGCAGGTGCCTGCGGACCGCGGTCGTTGTCCCGCGTCCCGAACCACCCACCGGACGACCCTTGCCCGCCGCTGGAACCACCGGAGCCACTGGAACCGCCAGGCCCGTCCTGGCCAGCCGTACCCGGACCACTCGCCTCAGGTCCACGCCGGGAGAACCAACTCTCCCCGGACCCCGGCTTCCCCGAGTCGCCCTGCCGCGGACCCTGTACGCCGTACCCACCGGAGCCGGAGCCACCGGAGCCGGAGCCGGGGCCACCCGAGCCCGAGCTACCCGAGCCCGAGCCGCTGGGCCCGCCCGGACCGCGGGAGCTCGCACTGCCCGTGCCAGGACCGCCCGCGCCGGGGTTGCCGGTGTTGGGGTCGTACTGGCCGGGTGCGCCGGAGCTGTTCCGAACGGGGCCGTAGTTGCCAGGCCCGTCCGGGCCGGACGCGCCCGCGCCGGGACCGCCCGCGCGAGAACCGCCCACGCGAGAACCGCCCACGCGAGAACCGCCCACGCGAGAACCGCCCACGCCGCCGGGTCCGCCCGCGCCGGGACCGCCCGCGCCAGGACCGCCCGCGCCTCGACCGGGGTTGCCCGTGTCTGCGCTGCCCGTGCCAGGGGTGCCCTGGTCGGGTGTGGCTGGGGTTGTGGGGTGGTCAGGAACGGGCTCCTGTGGGCGGTCCGGCTGGGGTTCAGCCGGGTCGCTCCCCGGGGGCTGGTTCCAGTTGTCCGACATCGATGCTCCTCACGACCTTGCTCGGCGTAGCTCGTTGGTGGGGCGCCGACGCCGCCTCCCCGGCACATACTCTGCGGGATCCCGACCAACCAGGCTAGCTAGTTCGGCCAGTCGGTTCGCAGGAGTGACCGGACCGTGCTCTCACTGGACCTTGCCGGCTGACGCGGACCAGGTGTTGCAGACGCGTGGGTCGCGGGCGTTGTAGCCGCGGAGCGCCCAGTACTGGTGGTTGTTGGCGTCGCCGTGGTCGTTGTTCAGGTCGGTGACGTGGCCGATCAGCCAGCGCCACTGGACCTGCGACTGCCCGGTGACGGGGTAGCTGCTCTTGTTCGCGCCGATGAAGATGTCCGAGAAGCAGGAGGCCTGGAGTTCGAGCCGCCGGCTGTCCTGGAGTTCCATCGCGTAGTTCGGCCGCTCGTACCGGATCCGCGCGTACGCCTGCAGGATGCCCATGTTGTTCTGGACGTGGTGCCCGTACTCGTGGGCCATCTGGTGCAGCATCCACATCCGCGCCCACACCTTCTGGTAGCTCTGCGGGTAGCGGTTGTAGTTGCCGGTGTCCTCGGTGAGGTTCATGTAGATGGTGTCGTTGGTACCGCAGAAGAACGGCGGGTTCGTGTCCATATGGGTGCCGCACGGCGACGACACCGACCCGCTGAACGTGATCACGTGCGGCGCCCGGAACCGTCCGCCGGCCTTGGCGACCATCGGCGCCCAGGCCTTGTTCAGGCAGCCCAGCAGGTTCTTGTAGTTCGCCCTGGCGCCGGCTGCGCTGCTAGGCCGTGCGCTGGCCTCCCTGCAGTGCACCGAAGACATCACACCGGCCTTGTACAGGGCGTTCTTCACGACCAGGTCGCTGTCCGACGGGCCGGGGTTGGTGGTCGGCTTCGCCGTGGTCGTCGTCTGCCGGCTGGCCGTCGGACGGGTCGGCCGGGTAGTCGACTGCGTCGTGGTCGGCTCACCTCGCGTCGACGGTGCCTCGGTCGGTTCGGTCGGCTCGGTCGGGCTGTACGTCGTCGTGATGCTCGGCTCCGACGTGGGGTCGCTGTCGTGCTTCAGCGCCGACGAGATCGCCTTGAGCGCCGTACTGCCGATCACGAGCACCCCGAGGAGCACCAGTACGGCGATCAGCGGGCCGCGGCCCTTCTTCTTCGGTGGCCGTGGTCCGCCGGGCGCGGCGCCCCAGCCGAACTGTTGCTGCGGCTGTCCCGGTCCGTGGTACGGCTGCCCCGGAAATGGTTGCCCTGGGTAACCAGGTACCCCTTGCGGGGGCCGTCCAGGCGGCGGTGTTCCGCCGTACCCAGGCGCCTGCTGCCACGGTTGCGGTGGCTGCTGCGGTGGGTACTGCTGACCGGGCGGTGGTCCCCATTGGTTGCCTGACACCCCGTTGACGCTACCGGAGTGCGGGCTCAACTTCGGCAGCGGTCAGGGTGCCCCGTTGCGTACCTGACACCCGGCGGACGCTAGGGTGCCCGGTGTCAACCTGACCCTCTCTCTACGGTGTGATTGGGCGATGCGTCTACGTCTCCTCGGGCTATCCCTGTGTGCCCTCGGCCTGCTCGGCCTGTCCGCTGTCCCCGCGGGCGCGGCCGGGACCGGTGCAGCTGCCGGAAGCAGCGCGACCGCCGACCCGGTGGTCACCAACTACGACAGTCAGGTCCGGGTCGAGCGCGACGGCCTGCTCCGGGTTTCGGAGACCTGGAAGCTGAGCAACGTGAACGGGACCTTCACCCGGTTCGTCGTGACTCGTGACCACCTGGACAACGACATCGATCACGTCCAGGAGATCGGCGACCTGCAGGTCAAGGCCGGCGGCCAGGACAAGAAGACCGAGGTGAAGACGGACGGCGACGTCACGTCGATCGCGGTCCCGGACGTGACCAGCAGTACGACGGAGCTCGACTTCACGTACACCGTGAAGGGCGCGGTGTCGAAGACGCTGGACGGCACCGAGGTGCAGTTCGCCCCGCTGACCGGGATCAGCATCCCGATCCAGGAGGTGAACACGGTCTTCAGCGTCCCGGACGTGACGCACGTGGCCTGTTTCGCCGGGCCGGTGAACAGCAACGTCCCGTGTTCGCTGGCGCAGATCGGCGAGACCTCCGGCCCGACGTTCAAGCAGACCGCGCTGCCGCCGGGTAACACGGTCCGGATGATCGTCGGGTTCCCGAAGGACCAGATCGCGGCGAACACGATCGTCGAGTACCGGCACACCTTCAAGCGCGCCTTCTCCACCGACGCCGCGCAGCTGATCACCGCGCTGCTGGTGCTGCTGCTCGGCGCGATCGCGCTGGGCGTGCTGTACCGCCTCCGCGGCCGCGACCAGGTGGACCCGCGGCGCGTCGTACCGGCGTCGCTGTTCAGCCTGGGCACCGACGCGCGGATCGACTTCACGCCGCCGTCCGACCTGCGGCCGGGTGAGGTCGGCACGCTGATCGACGAGCGCATCGACCCGGTCGACGTGACCGCGACGATCATCGACCTCGCGGTCCGCGGCCACATCACGATCATCGAGCTGGACAAGCGCAGCGAGTACGCCCGCGGCGACTGGGAGCTGCGCCGGGTCGCGAACGCGCCGGCCGAGGAGCTGCACCGCTACGAGAACGTCCTGGTCCGGGCGATCTTCGGCGACGCCGACTCGGTGCTGGTGTCGGAGCTCGGCAAGCAGGTCCGCGCCGGCCTCGAGCAGGTCCAGGACGCGCTGTACGACGGTGTCGTGAAGCGCGGCTGGTTCACCGAGCGCCCGGACCGGACCCGTTCGCTGTGGGCGACGATCGGGATCGGGACCACCGTCGTCGGGGTGATCGCGACCGTACTGCTGGCGCTGCTGTCGACGTGGGGTCTGCTCGGGATCGCGATCACGCTGGTCGGTGTCGGTCTGCTGGTGATCGGCCGCTACATGCCGGCCAAGTCCCCGGCCGCCGGCCGCGTCCTCGGCCAGGTCGCCGCGATCCGCGGTGAGCTGCTGGAGATGGACGTCAGCGAGCTTCCGGCCGACCAGGCGGTCGACCTGTGCTCGCGGGCGCTGCCGTACGCCGTCGTGCTCGGCGGCTCGGACCGCTGGATCGACGCACTGGTCGCGACCGACTCCACGCCGGGCGTGGAGGACGAGGGCTTCCCGTGGTACCGCGGCCCAGGCGGCTGGCACCTGCAGTACCTGCCGGACTCGCTCCGCAACCTCACGACGAACCTGACAGGCGCACTCTTCGCCCGCTGACGCCGGTAAGAACAGAGCCCGCCACGCCGCCCCGGCGTGGCGGGCTCTGTCGTCTCACCAGTTGTGTTGCGGATCGGATGGCGCCGGCAGCGCCGTACCTTCCGGGTGCACCACGTAGACCAACCCACCGGAGTGCGGCACCCACGCGTTCTCGAACGCCGCCCGATCGTACGTCGTCCGCACCTGGTCGTTGCTGGCGATCAGATGCGACGCCGGATCGTTGACGACCACGTTGCCGGCCTGGTCGAACCCGACGATCACCATCAGGTGCCCGTTCGTTCCGTACCCCGCGCCGGGCAGGTCGCCCTTCTTGAACGACAGCGACGCGATCAACGGGATCCCGGCCTTGATGAACTGCTCCGCCTCGGTCAGCGACCGCAGCCGCGTCACGAACGCGTCCAGCCCGCGGGAGCCGGCGTACGCCGTGTTGAACGGCCAGTTGCCGGCCCCGTCGTACGCGTAGTCGAACACCGAACGCGCCGAGTGGTCCACCTGCGGGTCGGTGTACGACGGATCCACCCACGCGGTCTCGGCCGCGGTCGGACCGGCGCCCCAGTAGTCCAGCACCATCGCGGTCGAGGTCGCCGAGCACCAGGCCTCACCACCGCCGTCCCACTGCGGGTACTGGCCGATGTGCGTCTCCTGCGAGTACGTCGGAACGTTCAGTACGACGCCTTCCGCGCCGCCGAGGGGGCTCGCGGCAACCTTCTTGTCGGACGGCAGCGCCGACGCCATCGCGCCGACGGACCGCACCACCGGGGCCTGGGTCGTCCCGCTCAGCCGGTACAGCGTGACCTTCAACTGCCAGCGGTCCAGCCACTTGCCGGTCGCGGCCTGGAAGGTGTCGACGGCAACGGATCCGTCCGCGTCGCCCTGGTTCGGTACCGACGTACGGTGGATGTCGCCGGCGGTCGTGTCGTCGCCGCCCGACCAGCGTCCCATCACGTACCACTTGGTCGTGGTGCCGGTGTCCGTGACGCCGGCCATCGACACCTCGACCCAGGTGCCGGGCGGGGTGCTGGCGTTCCAGGACGCGACCAGCTCGGTCAGCCCGAATCCGGTGCTGACCTGCGGCGACACCCAGCTGGTCCGGTCGTACGACTTCGCGGTGCCGTCGCCGAACGGGTCGACGTACGACGCGGTGCCGGTCGACGTGCCGAACGTGAGCGCACCGTCGGCGACCGTGGTGCCGAGCTGTTGGCCGGCCAGGAAGTCCGCGGTCGACGTCCAGCTCCGGTAGGCGATCTCGCGTGCCGGAGCGACCTTCACGGCCTGGCTCGGCAAGGCGCCGGCGCTGAGCACGACCACCCCGAGCCCCACGGTAAGAACTTTACGAGCGGTCGTCCCACTCGCTGTAGAGCATCGCGAAAACCAGTTCATCGGTCCACTCGCCCTTCAGGTACTCGTTCTGCACGAAGTGCGCCTCCTGACGCAGCCCGAGGCGCTGCAACAGCTTCACCGAGCCCGTGTTGCGGGCGTCCAGCCGGGCGATGACGCGATGCAGGCCGAGCTCCTCGAACCCGAGGCGCAGCAGTTCGACGGAGGCCTCCGCGGCGTACCCGTGGCCGTGCGACTCGGGATGGAAGACGTACCCGATCTCGCCGGTCCGCTGTTCGGTGCTGTTCAGGAACAGCGTGACCTCGCCGAGGTGCCGGCCGGTGTCCCGCAGGATCACTGCGACGGTGAGCGCTTGACCGTCAGCATCCATCGGGACATCGGCCAACCGGCCGGTGAGGGCCTCCTTGACCTGCTCGGGCGTCCGTACGTCGTACAGCAGGAACCGGGTGACGTCCGGGTTGGACTGCAGCCTGAGCAGGTCGTCGTAGTCGTTCTCGACGTAGCGTCGAAGGGTCAGGCGGTCGGTCTCGATCGGCAGCGAGTAGCTCACCGATCGAGACTATTCGACCGTCGCAACCCGATTAGCCGTTGGCCAACGCCTGCAGGCGGCTGTAGTCGCCGTTGAAGTGGCTCTGGTCGAGCGGCGACGACGTGTACTGCCAGAAGGTGTAGAACGGCCAGCCACCCGGCAGCGTGCCCACGGTGGACGAGTAGCGCGCAACCCAGAGCGGGTTGGTCGCGTTGAACGCGGTGCTGTTGCCGGTGCAGGTGCTCCACCAGTTGTAGTTGGTGTAGATCACCGCGTCGCGTCCGGTCCGGGACTTGTAGGTGTTGAGGAAGTCGCGGATCCAGCTCACCATCGAGGCCTGGCTGAGTCCGTAGCAGGTGGCGCCGTACGGGTTGTACTCGATGTCGAGCGCACCCGGCAGCGTCTTGCCGTCCTTGGACCACCCGCCGCCGCTACTGGCGAAGTAGCCCGCCTGGGTAGCGCCGCTGGACGTGTTCGGGGTGGCGAAGTGGTATGCACCGCGGATCATGCCGACGTTGTACGAGCCGTTGTACTGCTGGGCGAAGTACGGGTTCTTGTACGACGTGCCTTCGGTGGCCTTCACGTACGCGAATCGCTTGCCTTGACCCCACCAGTACGTCCAGTTGACGTTGCCCTGGTAGCTGGCGACGTCGATGCCCTCGACAACCGCCGTCGTGCTCATCGGCGAGGCTGCGGTGCTGGTGGTGGTCTTGTTCTGCGTCCAGCCCATGTAGGCCTCGCCGGCTTTGGTGATGCCGTGCTGGCGGGCCTGCGCGGTGGGCTGTGGTGCGGGGCTTGCTTGGGCGGAGCCGACCGAGGCCAAGAGCAGGCCAAGAGTCACGGCGGCACCCGTGAAAAGGGCGGACTTCACGGTTCTCCTCCAGAGCGATATGAGGGGCGGACAAAGCGCTCAGCGGAGGTATTACCCGGCTTCGGAGGAAATCAACCCTTTACACCTTGTGTTTGGTGATCATTTACCGCACGTACGACGCGGGCGCGGTGAAGGTGTTGCAGGACGACGGGCTCCGGCTGGTCCAGCCGGCGTTGGTCCAGATCGGGTACACGGCGCGGCTGCCGTGGTCGGGCTGGACGCCGTACTCGTCGCCCTGGTGCGAGTGCAGCCACTGCAGCTGGTACCGCTTGTCACCGCTGATCCCGAAGCTGGACCGGTTGGCGCCCAGGAACACGTTGCCGAAACAGCTGGCCTGCAGCTCCGTCCGGCGGCTGATCTCCAGCGCCTTGGTCTGCGACGACGCGTACCGGAGGTTCCAGGACGCGGTCAGGATGCCGACCATGTTCTGCACGTGGTGCCCGAACTCGTGGGCCACCGTGTCGGCCATCTTCATCCGCACCCAGTCGCTCTGGTACGAGACGTTGCCGTTCTTCCGCCAGAACGTGACGTCGCTGCCGGCCTCCATGTAGATCATCTGGTTCGTCGGGCAGTAGAACGAGATCCCGGCGCCGACGCCTCCGCCGCACGGGCTGGTCGCCGAGCCGGAGAAGATCATCAGGTTCGGCGGCCGGAAGCGGCCGCCGGCGGCCTTCACCTGGCCCGGCCAGAAGCGGTCGAGGCAGATCAGGACCGTGGCGTAGTACTTGCGCGCGTTCGTGAGGCTGGTCGGGCGGGACCCCGGCTCACGGCAGTTCACCGACTTCATGACGCCGGCCTTGTAGATCCGGTTCTTCGTCACCATGACGTTGTCCGACGGCGGGGCGGCAGTGGTGTGGGTCTGCGTCGGCTGGGTGGTCCGGGTCGTGGTGGTGGTGCGGGCCGGCTGCGTCGGGCGGGTGGTCGCCGGGGCGGAGGTCGTCGCGGGCTCGGTCGGGTACGCGGACGTGGCCGGCTCCGGCTGCGTGGTGGTGTCGTCGCCGTTGTGCTTGAGGATCGAGCTCACCACGAACAGGCCGACGGCGCCGAACAGCAGCACGAGCGGTACGACGATGAAGGGGGCTTTGCTCTTCTTCCTCGGTGGCGGCGGGGAGAACCCGAATCCCGGGCCTTGCGGCGGTCCCCAGTTCGGCGGGCCGGGCGGCGGGCCGTACTGCGGTCCGCCCGGGTACTGCGGAGGACCGGCGTACTGCTGCGGAGGACCGGCGTACTGCTGCGGGGGACCGGCGTACTGCTGCGGCGGACCGGGGTTGGGGTACTGCTGTGGCGGTGGGTACTGCCCTGGTGGCGGCCCGTACGGCCCTTGGTTCGACAACTGACCCGTCCTCCCGGAGATGTGCTGTGGATATCTTGTCAAGGACCGGTGCCACTTCCCGTTACCCTTGACCGGTGACACTTCGCTTGTACGACACCGCAACGGCAGCAGTGAGGGATTTCGAACCGGTCCACCCGGGCAAGGTCGGGATCTACCACTGTGGGCTGACGGTGCAGGGTGCCCCGCATGTCGGGCACATCTACAAGGAAGTGGTCTTCGACGTCCTGCGCCGCTGGCTGGAGCGCTCCGGGTTCGAGGTCACCGTGATCGCGAACGTGACCGACATCGAGGACAAGATCCTCGCCAAGTCGGCCGAGCGCGGCGTCCCGTGGTGGGCGCACGCCTACGAGTTCGAGCGCGAGTTGCACTGGGCGTACGACGTGCTCGGCTGCCGCCCGCCGACGTACGAGCCGCGCGCCACCGGTCACATCCCGGAGATGCTCGAGCTGATCGAGCAGCTGATCGACCGCGGCCACGCGTACGTCGCGCCCGACGGGTCCGGCGACGTCTACTTCGACGTCCGCTCCTGGCCGGAGTACGGCGCGCTCTCGCACCAGAAGATCGACGACATGGAGGCCGCCGAGGACGCCGACCCGCGCGGCAAGCGCGACCCCCGCGACTTCGCGCTCTGGAAGGGGTACGTCGAGGGCACGCCGCGGACGGCCTCCTGGCCGACCCCGTGGGGCCGTGGCCGCCCGGGCTGGCACCTGGAGTGCTCCGCGATGGCCGGGAAGTACCTCGGCGACGAGTTCGACATCCACGGCGGCGGGCTGGACCTGCGGTTCCCGCACCACGAGAACGAGCTCGCCCAGTCGACCGCGGTCGGGCAGAAGTTCGCCCGGTTCTGGATGCACAACGCGCTGGTCACCACGGCCGGCGAGAAGATGTCGAAGTCGATGGGCAACAGCGCCGTCGTGCGGAACGTGGTGGAGCGGGTGCGCCCGATCGAGCTGCGCTACTACCTCGTGCAGTCGCACTACCGGTCGGTCGTCGAGTTCTCGTTCGAGGCGCTCGAGGAGGCGGCGAAGAGCTTCCAGCGGCTCGAGGGGTTCGTCGACCGGGCCACCGAGGTGACCGGCGGCGTCGAGCCGGCGGCCGGGCTGCCGTCGGACTTCGTCGCCGCGATGGACGACGACCTGGGGACGCCGGCCGCGATCGCGGTGCTGCACAACACCGTGCGGGACGGCAACAAGCTGGTCGCCGACGGCGACTCCGAGGCGTTGCGTGAAGCGCTCGCATCGGTGCGCGGGATGCTCGGCGTGCTCGGGCTGGACCCGCTGGCCGAGCCGTGGGTGTCGCGCACCGGCGGCAGCGACGAGCTGACCGAGGTCGTCGACGGCCTCGTGAAGGCGCTGCTCGAGCAGCGCCAGGCCGCCCGGGAGCGCAAGGACTACGCCGCCGCCGACGCGGTGCGCGACCGGCTGAAGGCGCTCGGCGTCGTCGTCGAGGACACCCCCCAGGGGCCGCGATGGTCCCTCGCATCTACATCTACAGAAGGAAACTGACGTGCCAGGCAGCAGCCAGCGCAAGGGAGCCATCCGGAAGAAGCCGCGGGGCAACCCGACGGCCGGTTCCGGCGGCCGGGTCCGCCGCGGTCTCGAGGGCAAGGGCCCGACGCCGAAGGCGGTGGACCGGGTCAAGCACCCGGCACACAAGCGGGCGAAGGCGGCCGAGCGCGCCAAGGAACGCGAGCAGCGTGCCCGCCGCCCGGCCCGCAAGGACGCCGACTCGACCGTCGAGTGGGTGTACGGGCGGAACCCTGTCGTCGAGGCGCTCCGGGCCGGCGTCCCGGCCTCCGCGCTGCACGTCGCCGAAGGCACCGAGCGGGACGCCCGCCTGCGCGAGGCGCTGCTGGTCGCGGTCGAGACCGGCGTCTCGGTGCTCGAGGTGCCGCGCACCGAGCTGGACCGGGTCACCGCGGGCGGCTCGCACCAGGGCGTCGCGCTGCAGATCCCGCCGTACGAGTACGCGCATCCCGACGACCTGCTGCAGCGGGCCCACGACGCGGGCGAGGTGCCGTTGATCGTCGCGCTCGACGGCGTCACCGACCCGCGGAACCTGGGCGCGATCACGCGTTCGGCGGCCGCGTTCGGCGCACACGGTGTCGTCGTACCGGAGCGCCGTACGGCGTCGATGTCGGCGTCGGCGTGGAAGACGTCGGCAGGCGCCGCGGCCCGGATCCCGGTCGCCCGGGCCGGCAACCTGAATCGTGCCCTGAAGTCCTACAAGGACGCCGGCCTGCTGGTCATCGGCCTGGACATGGACGGCGCCGTCGACCTCCCCGACTTCGAGGCCGCCACCGAGCCGATCGTCCTGGTCATCGGCTCCGAGGGCAAAGGCCTGGCCCGCCTGGTCCGGGAGAACTGCGACCTGATCGTCTCGATCCCCATGACCAGCGCCACCGAATCCCTCAACGCCGGCATCGCCGCCGGCGTAACCCTCTACGAAATCTCCCGCCGCCGCGGGTAGCACACGAGTGTGGGGCCGGGAAACATCTCCCCGGCCCCACAGTCATGTCTGGATCAGTAGACGCTCACGCCGTAGCGGGAGAGGGCTTCGGTGACGGGCTGGAAGTAGGTGGTGCCGCCGGAGGAGCAGTTGCCGGAGCCGCCGGAGGTGAGGCCGAGGGCTACCGAGCCGGCGAAGAGGGCGCCGCCGGAGTCGCCGCCTTCGGCGCAGACGTTGGTCTTGATCAGACCGGTGACGGTGCCTTCGGCGTAGTTGACGGTCGCGTTGACCGCCGTGACGGTGCCGCTGTGTACGCCGGTGGTGCTGCCGCTGCGCTTGACCGACTGGCCGACCGTCGCGTTGCCGGCGGACGTGATGTCCTGCGAGGAGCCGTTGTACAGGTCAACGGTTCCGGGGTGGTTCGTGTACGAGGTGCTGTACTTGACGATCGCGTAGTCGTTGCCCGGGAAGCTCGACCCGTACGTCGTACCGAGCAGCGTGGTCTTGCCGGAGTTCGAGTACCAGCTGGAGGCGATGTTGCCGCAGTGGCCCGCGGTCAGGAAGTAGTACGTGGTGCCGCTGCGGACGTTGAAGCCGAGCGAGCAGCGGTACTGCCCGCCGTAGATGGCGTCGCCGCCGGCGATGTACTTGGTCAGCTTGCCGGACATCTTCTCGAGCTTGATCCGGCTGCCGAACTGCTTGGTCACACCCGTCAGCTGCGCCAGCTTGGCGCCGGTGACGGTGTCGTCGTACGACACGATGATCCGGCCGTTCGGATCGGTCTCCCAGGCGGTGCCCGGGATCGTCGCGTTCTCGGCCAACGTCGACGTGATCGCCGCGGCGGACAACGTCGCCGGGTTGACCGGTGCGGCCGAGGCCTGTGACGCCAGAAGTCCGGCGGCAGCAAGCCCGGCCGCGGCCAGGAGAGCGGTGGTACGGCGGAGTGGGGACAGGTTCATGGTTTCAGCCTCCTCACGATGAGGACGCCTTCGGGGCGGGGCGTCCTTGACTTCAACCGTGACGAGTCCTACCCACAATCTCGGTGAGTATTCAGGCAATCTCGGAGCGTAGGGGAAACCTCCGCTCAGTAGATGTAGACCCCGTACGCGTTCAGCGCCTGCACGATCGGCTGGAAGTACGTCACGCCGCCCTGCGTACAGTCACCGGAACCGCCGGACGTCAGCCCGAACGCGTACTGCCGGTAGAACAGCGGGCCGCCGGAGTCGCCCGGCTCCGCGCAGACGCTGGTCCGGATCAGGCCGACCACACGGCCGTCGCCGTAGTTGACCGTGGCGTTCAGCCCGGTGACCCGGCCGCTGTGCAGCCCGCTGGTGGCGCCGGAGCGGTACACCAGCTGGTTGAGGCCGGGGTTCATCGCCCTGGTGATGTCCTGCGAGTGGCCGTTGTACAGGTAGACGCTGCCGCCCGGGGGCTTCGTCTTGATGTCGGTGCGGTACACGACCAGGGCGTAGTCGTGGTACGGGTACGTCGCGTTCCAGACGGCGCCCGTGTAGACCTTGTGTGCCTGGTCCTGGTACCAGCGGGCCGCGTCGACACCGCAGTGGCCGGCGGTGAGGAAGTAGTACTTGCCGCGCCGCTGCACGTTGAAGCCGACGGAACACTTGTACTGGCCGCCGTACGTCGCCATGCCGCCGCTGATGTACTTCTGCAGCTTGCCGGGCAGCTTCTCCATCTTGACGTTACTGCCGAGCTGCTTGGTCAGGCCGGTCAGCTTGGTCAGCTTCGTGCCGGTCACGGTGGAGTCGTACGACACCACGACGGTGCCGTCCGGCTTCGTCATCCACGCCGTACCCGCGGTGTGGATCTGATCGTTCAGAGTGGCGGTGATCGCCTTGGCGGACAGCCGGGGCGGCTTCACCGGATCTGCCCCGGCCGGCGCTGCGGCGGTGAGAGCGAGAGCGGCGGCCGCCACCACGGCCGCGGTTCGTCGGAGAGATTTCATGGTGATCAGCCTTCCGGGGCGTACGGCTCTGATGCACGAGATGGCAGCAAGAGGACGGGCCCCAACCCTAAGGGGCAGGGGGTGCGTCGCCCGACCCCACGGTTCAGTCGAGGCGGAGGGAGTGCAGGACGAAGGAGGCGAGTTCCCGGTAGGCCTCGGCGTCGTTCAGGCCGGTACGGCGGGCGATGTCGCCGCGCTGGATCGCCTGCATGGTGTGCGCGATCATCTCGGCGGCGAAGGCGATGTCGACCTGCCGGAACGTCTTGTGGTTGATGCCGTCCTCGATCAGCTGCCGGACCCGCTCGGCGGCGATCCGGGTGTTCCGCTCGTACACGGACCGGGCCGGCGCGAACGTCGCCACGTCGTCCAGGAACGTCCGGCTGGCCGGCCGGAGCGCGTCCGCGACCGCGCCGAGGTACGCCGCGATCCGCCGGTCGTGCCGGGTCTGCCGGGCCACGGCGGACTCCACCTGCGCGGTGGCATTCTTGAAGTAGTGCTTGACCACCTCGACGGCGAGCTGTTCCTTGCTCGGCGCCAACGCGTACAGGGTCGTCTTGCTGCACCGGAGCTCGGCGGCCAGGTCGTCCAGGGTGAACCGGCTGAACCCCTGCTCGAGGAACAAGGACAGGAGCCGGTCCAGCAGCTCGGACTGCCGGCGGGTGCGTCGGCCCGGAACGACTGTTGTCATATTGAGACAGCATAGAACGATACTCAGACAGGTCCGCCAGTATCGTTTTTGGTATCATTTTCCCCGGCTGTTGAGAGGGGGTTCCTGATGACCGTCGACCGGCTCCTGCCCACTGACGAAGCCGTAGATCTGCTCGCCCTGGTCCGCGACCTGTGCGAACACGAACTGGCGCCGCGCGCCGCGCACGCCGAGGAGACCGAGGCGTTCCCGCGGGACGCGTTCCGGACACTCGGCAAGGCCGGCCTGCTCGGCCTGCCCTATCCGGAGCAGTACGGCGGCGCCGAGCAGCCGTACGAGGTGTACCTGCAGATGCTCGAGGAGATCGCGTCCGCCTGGATGTCGGTCGGCGTCGGCGTCTCGGTGCACACGATGACGTCGTACGGACTGGCCACGTTCGGCAGCGACGAGCAGAAGGCCCGGCTGCTGCCGGACATGATCGGCGGCGAACTGCTCGGCGCGTACGCGCTGTCCGAGCCGCAGGCCGGCTCCGACATCACCGGCATGACGACCCGGGCGGTCCGGGACGGAGACTCCTACGTCCTGAACGGGACCAAGGCGTGGATCAGCCACGGTTCGCACGCGGACTTCTACACGACGTTCGCGCGGACCTCCGACGACCGGACGCACGGGATCTCTGCGTTCCACGTGCCGGCGGGCGTGGCCGGGCTGAGCTTCGGGGCGCCCGAGCGGAAGATGGGTCTGACCGGGTCGACGACCACGCTGGTGAACTACGACGACGTCCGGATCCCGGCGGCGAACCTGATCGGCGCGGAGGGCGACGGGATGCGGATCGCGCTGTCCGCGCTCGACTCCGGGCGGCTCGGGATCGCGGCGTGCGCGGTCGGGCTGGCGCAGGCGGCCCTCGATCTCGCGACGGCGTACGCGCAGGAGCGGCAGCAGTTCGGGCACTCGATCGCGGATTTCCAGGGCATCCAGTTCCTGATCGCGGACATGGCCGCGGCGGTCGAGTCCGGGCGGGCGACGTACCTGCACGCGGCCCGCCGGCGCGACCTGGGCCGGGCGTTCACCCGGGAGGCCGCGATCGCGAAGCTGATCTGTACGGACGCGGCGATGAAGGTCACCACCGACGCGGTCCAGGTGCTCGGTGGGTACGGTTACACCCGGGAGTTCCCGGCCGAGCGGTACATGCGCGAGGCCAAGGTGACCCAGATCTTCGAAGGTACGAACCAGATCCAGCGACTGGTGATCAGCCGCGACCTACTCAGGAGTGCCACATGAAGTTTGGTCCGTCGGACGTCGCCTTGGTCACCGGTGGTGGTTCGGGGCTCGGGGAGGCGACCGTACGGCGGTTGGCGGCGGACGGGCTCGGCGTGGTGATCGTCGACCTGCCGTCGTCGGCGGGCAAGGCGATCGCGGACGAGCTGGGCGACCGGGTGGTGTTCGCGCCGGCCGACGTCACCGACGAGGCCGCGGTGACCGCCGCTCTGGATGCCGCCGCGGAGCTCGGGACGCTGCGGGTGGCGGTGAACTGCGCCGGTGTCGCGACCCCGGGCCGGGTCGTCGGCCGGAAGGGGCCGTTGCCGCTGGCAACCTTCCGGCAGGTGATCGAGATCAACCTGATCGGCACCTTCAACGTGCTCCGGCTGGCGGCCGAGCGGATGATCGGATCCGAGCCCTCCGAGGACGGCGACCGCGGTGTGGTCGTGATGACCGCGTCGATCGCGGCGTACGACGGGCAGATCGGGCAGGCGGCGTACGCGTCCAGCAAGGGCGGCATCGTCGCGCTGACGCTGACCGCCGCGCGTGACCTCGCCGACAAGGGCATCCGGGTGATGACGATCGCTCCCGGCACGATGGAGACGCCGATGCTCGCCGGCCTCCCGGAGGAGACCCGCACGGTCCTGGAGCAGCAGGTCCCGCACCCGTCCCGCCTCGGCAAGCCGACCGAGTACGCCGCGCTCGTCCGGCACATCCTCGACAACCAGCTCCTCAACGGCGAGGTCATCCGCCTCGACGGCGCCCTCCGGATGCCCCCGCGCTGATGCGCATCCCCGCGATCCTGCTTCGCGCCGGATCGCCGTTCCTGCAGCTGTGGTGGCGAATCCGTAGACCCACCACCTTCGGCGTCAAAGCTCTGCTGCGGCTGCCGGACGGCCGCTTCCTGGTCGTCCGGCACTCGTACGCCGACATCCACCGCTGGGCGCTGCCCGGTGGCGGCTACAAGCCCGCCCGGGAGACCCCCGCCGAGGCAGCTGCCCGGGAGGTCCAGGAAGAGCTCAGCCTCACCATCCGCCCGGCTGACTTCAAGGTCCTGGACACCACTGTCACCACGCTCGAAGGCAAGCACGACACGCTCACGACTCTCACGGCACTGGCGCCCTCCACCTCCACCGTCCTGTCTCCGGAAATCGCCGAGGCCCGCTGGGTGAAGGACCTCCAGGAACTGGGCGATGCGCCGCTGTCCAAATGGTTGCTGTCGGCCCTCGTTGTGCTCAGATCGGTGTCCTGAGCTCAAGCCAGCGGACGCCGTGCGCAGGCACGGTGCCAGCGCGTTCGGTGGTGGGTTCGCCGGTCCACAGATCGCGGGCGGGAGCGGGGAGGTCCGCCGGCAGCGTCACCTCTCGCGGTGTGGCACCGGTCCAGAACAGCGCTGCGTACGAGCAGTCGTTGCCCTGGGCGGTCCAGACGATCAGCTCGCCGTCGTCCAGCGGCTCGCGGATGATTTCGCGGCCGTCGGACGAGGATCGCAGCAGCTCGGCGAGCGCCGGATTCGTCAACAGGGCAAGGGTTTCCGGTGGTGTGGTAGGCAGATCGCCGCCCATCATCAGCGGCGAACGGCCCATCACCCACAGCGTCAGCAGCGTCTGCTGCTCGTCGACGGTCAGCCGACTCATCCGGTCGTCGCCGCGCTCGGCGCGGATGCCGATGTGGCCGAGCGGGAGCATGTCCGCGTCCGCCCAACCGCCGTCCTGCTGGAACGGAGACCAGCGCGCCAGCCGGGCGAACTGCGCGTGCACGTCCTCCCACCGGTCCCACAGGTCGTCCGAGATCCGCCACATCACCGCGTTCGCCCGCAGGTGGTCCAGGTGATGCGTCGACAACCGGGTCCCCGGGGACAACGACAGCACGATGTCCCGCCCGCTCCGCTCGATCGCCCGCGCGTACGCCGCGATCTCCCGGTCGTGGTACGGCGCCAGCATGTCGTCGGCCTTGACGAAATCCACGCCCCACTCGGCGAACTGCGCCACCTGGGCGTCGTAGTACGCCTGCGCGCCCGGGTGGTCGTGGTCGAGCCCGAGGTTGTCCGGGTTCCACGGGCACACGTGGTCGTGGTCCGCGACCTCACGCGCGGTCCACTCGGTCCCGTAGACGGGCAGGTCCAGCTCGACCGCCCGTCGCGGGATCCCGCGCATGATGTGCAGCCCGAACTTCAGCCCGAGCGCGTGCACCTTCGCCGCCAGCGGCCCGAAGCCGGCGCCGTCCACGGCTGAGGGGAACCGTGACGGCGCCGGCAACTGGCGGCCGTAGCCGTCCAGGACGACCGGCGCGTTCTCGTTGTAGCCGTGCGACCGCGCGGTCGGGTCGTACCAGGCGATGTCCACGACGACCGTGTCCCAGCCGAACGCCAGCAACCGGTCGTGCATCACCTGCGCGTTGGCCAGCACCTCCTCCTCGGTCACGGTGGTGCCGAAACAGTCCCAGCTGTTCCAGCCCATCGGCGGCGTCACCATTCCGCGAACGATCCGTCGTCGTGCCGCAGCACGGGTGATCGCCAGCGGTGCGGCTCCGCGGCAGCGGCCCGGACGACGTCCTCGTTGACCTCGATGCCCAGGCCGTGACCGGTCGGGCGCTGGACGTGCCCGTCGGTGAAGGCGAACACGTCCGGATCCACCAGGTAGTCGAGCAGCGCGTTGCCGCCGCCGTACTCGATGCCGAGGCTCTGCTCCTGGATCAGGAAGTTCGGGATCGCGAAGTCGATCTGCAGGCTGGCGGCCAGCGTGATCGGTCCGAGCGGGCAGTGCGGCGCGACGCTCACGTCGTACGTCTCGGCGAGCGCGGCGATCCGGCGGACCTCGGAGACGCCGCCGGCGTGTGAGATGTCCGGCTGGGCGACCGCGATGCCGGTGGGCAGCACGTCCCGGAAGTCCCACCGGGAGAACAGCCGCTCGCCGATCGCGATCGGGATGCTGGTCGACTCGGTGATCCGGCGCAGGTCGCGGGAGAACTCCGGGGTGACCGGCTCCTCGACGAACATCGGCAGCAGCGGCTCGAGCAGCGGCAGGATCTGCCGGGTGGCCGCCGTACTGAACCGGCCGTGGAAGTCGAGGGCGATGTCGATCCCGTCGCCGAGCGCGTCCCGGAGCGCCTCGACGCGGCTGACCGAGGCCCGCAGCTGCGCCGCCGACGGGATCGGCGGCAGCGCTTCGGACAGGTTGAGCTTGAGGGCGGTGAACCCCTTCGCCACCTTGGCCTGCGCCTCGTCGACGAGCTCGGCGTTGTCGCGACCGTGGACCCAGGTGTAGACCCGCGCCCGCTCGCGGACCGGCCCGCCGAGCAGCTCGTGCACCGGGACCTCGTGGAACCGGCCCTTGATGTCCCAGAGCGCCTGGTCGATTCCGGCCAGCGCACTCGACAGCACCGCACCGCCGCGGTAGAAGCCGCCCTTGGCCATCACCTGCCAGTGCTCCTCGATCCGCAGCGGATCCGCACCGACCAGGTACTCCATCAGCGCCGCGACCGCGCCCTGCACGGCCTCGGCGCGCCCCTCGACGATCGGCTCACCCCACCCGCTGATGCCCTCGTCGGTGTCGATGCGCAGAAACTGCCAGCGCGGCGCCACCAGGAACGTTTCGTATCCGACGATCTTCACACGGCCTCATTCGGTTGGCGGACGGGAGCGGCGAGCAGGGCCGCGACGAGCTGGTCGGTCTGCCGCAGAACCAGGGCGGCCGCCCCGGAGGCGCCGGCCCGGGCGCCGAGGTCGAGCTCGGCGGCGACCACGTCGGCGTCCCTGGTCAGCGACATCGCGGTCCGGCGGAGGGTGCCGCGGATCGGCTCCAGGATCAGGTCGCCGGCCCGGGCGAGCTCGCCGCCGACGATGATCCTGGCCGGGTTCAGCAGGTTGCAGATGTTCGCCAGCACCCGGCCGGTCAGCTCACCGGCTTCACGGAGCGCTTGTAAGGTTTCCGGCTGTCCGGCCGCCGCGGCCGCGAGCAGCTCGTCGAGGCCGGCGTCCGCGCCGAGCACCGGCTCGAGCTTCGCGAGCACGGCGGGCAGCGACGCGTAGTGCACCAGGCAGCCGCGGTTCCCGCAGGGGCACGGGATGCCGGAGGTGTCCGCGGACAGGTGTCCGATCTCGCCGCCGCCACCGCGGGCGCCGCCGTGGTGGAGGTTGCCGTCGACAAGCATCCCGGACCCGATCCCGGTCGAGAGCCCGACGTACAAGACGTCCGCGAGATCGCGGCCGGCTCCCCAAGTGAACTCCGCGACCGCTTCCAGACGGGTGTTGTTCTCCACCAGCACCGGCACGGTGAGGTGCCGGCCGAACTCGGCCGCGACGTTCACCCCCGCCCAGGCCTGCCCCGGTAACGACGGACCGACCACGCCGGTCTGCAGGTCGATCGGGCCCGGCACGCCGATCGCGATGCCGACCAGGTCGGTGCGCTCCAGGCCGGCCTGTGTGAGCAGCTCGTCGAGCAGCGTGAGGCCGGTGGTCAGCCGCTCCTGCCAGGGCGTGTCGGGCGCCGCACGAACGCCGTCGCTGGCCAGCGTCGCGCCAGACAGGTCGGTCACGTGGCACCAGACGCGCTCGAGGGTGAAGTCGAGTCCGGCGGCCGCGCCGGCTGCCGGGTTCGCACGCAGGAACCCGCGGGCCCGGCCGTCGACCTCGGACGCGTCGATCCCGGCCCGCGCGGCCTGGTCGCCGTTCACCTCGATCACCACGCCGCCCACGATCAGGTCGGCGGTGATCGTCGACACCGTCGTCCGGGAGACGCCGCAGATCCGCGCCAGCTCCGCCCGATGCAGTGCGCCGTGCTCCATGAGCGCGGACAGCATCCGTTCGGAGTTGGTGCGCCGTAGCGCTCGGAGAGATCCGGTGTCCTTCGCAGCCACGAGGTCGAGTATCGACGATCCGCGGCGACCGAGTCAATTCAACTGACAATCTGTGTACGAAGACTTGACACAAACGCCGAACTGCTCGAACAATTTCGCCACAGCCCCGGGGATCGGCCCGGGCCCGGCGACCGGATGACCGACATGGACGGTGCGCAGAACGGCGAGCTGCCGCTGGTGGTGATCACCGGCGGGCTGGGGCGCGTGGCCACGGTGGTGCTGCCGGCGCTGCGCGAGCGGTACCGCGTCCGGTTGGTCGACCGCGCGACAACGGGGACGCGAACAGCTGAGGTGGTCCAGGCGGACATCGGTGAGCCCGAAGCGGCGCACCGCGCGTTCGCCGGGGCTGAAGCGGTCCTCCACCTCGCCGGGAACAGCAGCCCGTGGCAGACCTGGGACAGTGTGTACGCCGCCAACGTGCGGACGACGCAGATCGTCCTCGAAGCGGCCGCGGCGCACGCCGTACCGAAGGTCGTGCTGGCCAGCTCGATCCACGCGTTGGGTGAGTACAACCGCCCGGCGTACTGGCCGGTCGATCCGCGGCTCGACCCGCGCCCGTGCTGTCCGTACGGCCTCGGCAAGGTCGTGCTCGAGGCTCTTGGCAGGACCCACGCCGAGCGGACCGGAGCCTCGGTGACCTGCCTGCGGCTCGGATTGACCGGCTGGCCGCCGACGGAACGCCGGTACCTGGGCCAGTGGCTGTCCGACGGCGACGCCGGTCGTCTGGTCCTCGCGGCGCTCCGAGGCGGCGAACGGTACGGCGTGCACTTCGGCGTCTCCGCCAACAGCCGCAACCAGTGGGACATCACCTCGGCGCGGCACGAACTCGGCTACCGCCCCGAGGACGACAGCGAAGCCTTCGCAGACCGGGCCGGCCCCTCCTCCGGCCCGGTGTGCCGGCTCTTCGACCCCGAGATTTCAGACTGAGAGAGGTTGCCATGACCACATCGACCCAGGGGCTCTCCCGCCGCCGATTTCTCGCCCTCGGCGGCGCCGTGGCGGGCGGGTCCCTCGCGGTGGGCTGCTCGCCCGCGTCGTCGACGAACACCCCGGTCGCCGCCGGCACCGGATCGTCCGCGAAGGGCGTCGTCACGGTGATGTCCCAGTCGGGCGAGTTCGGCCCGAAGGAGGCGAAGGCCGCGTCGCAGGCGCTCGGCCTGACCGTGAAGACGGTCGAGTACGACCTCACCAAGCTGACCGCGATGCTGGCCAGCGGCAACCCGCCGGACGTCGTCCGGGGCATGGGGGCGACCGAGACGCCGTACCTCGTCGCCCGGCAGGTCGCGGAGAACCTGGACCCGTACTTCGCGAAGTCCTCGCTGATCAAGGCCGACGACATCGACCCGGTGAACGACGTCTGGCGGTACGACGGCCAGAAGCAGGGCGCCGGCCCGCGGTACGGGTTCGCGAAGGACTACTCGCAGGACTGCACGATCTGGTACAACAGCGCGCTGTTCGACGCGGCGAAGGTGAGCCACCCGAGTGCGACGACGCCCTTGCTGCTGGACGAGTTGCTCGACGAGGGCAAGCGCCTGGTGAAGCGGCAGGGCGCGAAGGTCAGCGTCTACGGCCTGAACCCGAACGGGCTCGGCCTGTTCGGCCAGCTCACCTGGATGACCGACCTGGCCGGCGGAAAGCTGACGTCGGACGATCTCGCCTCGGTCGACTTCAGCACCCCGGAGGCACAGCGGGCCCTGACCTGGTACCTCGACTACGCGAAGGCCGGCATCGGACCGACCGTGCTGAACCCCGACCCGAACGGCTGGGACGGCCCGACATTCCAGGCCGGCCGGATGGCGGCCACGCTGAGCGGCTACTGGCTCGGCGGGCTGTTCGCCGGTGACCCGAAATCCGCCAAGGTGGCGGGTTTCGCCCCGGCGCCGCAGTTCGACACCGGTCGCCGGGTCAGCCCGTGCTTCGGCGCGACCGGGTTGTGGATGCCCAAGGCCGGCAAGAACAAGGACGCCGCGTGGGCAGTGATGGAGTGGTACCTCGCCGGCGACCCGGCCAAGGCTCGTGCGGCCGGCGGCTGGGGCATCCCACCGCTCAAGTCGTTGCAGAAGCTGATGCCGCAGAAGCTGCCGTACCAGAAGCAGGCCTACGAGACTCAGATGGCCGAGAAGCAGCACTTCTCGGTGACCTCCTACACGCCGTACGTCCGGCAGGACGCGATCAACGCGATCATCACCCGTGAACTGCCCAAGGCGATCAAGGGCACGACGACCGCCGGTCAATTCGCCGACACGCTGAACTCGCAGATCAACGCGCAGCTCACGGACGGAAAGAAGCGGTTGCGGTGAGCTCGGCGTTGACCGAGGTACGGCGGTCTGCCGCGGCGACCGCCGTGGATCCGGGGCGCGAGAAGAAGCCGCCGAGCCTGAAGAAGGCGCGGACCTTCTACCTGTTCGTCGCGCCCTGGGTGCTGGGCTTCGTCGGACTGACCGTCTTCCCGCTCGGATACGCGCTGTGGCTCAGCATGACCGACTCCGACGGCCTCTCGCCACGCACGCACTTCGTCGGGTTCGACAACTACGTGGAGATCTTCCACGACCCGCTGACGCTGAGTTCACTGGGCAAGACCGGGCTGTTCGCGCTGGTCACCGTGCCGTTGTCGATCTTCGCGGGCCTACTGCTGGCCGTGATGGTGAACCAGCCGATCCGGGCCAGAGGTTTGTTCCGGGCACTGATCTACCTGCCCGCGGTGGTTCCGCCGGTGGGTGCGGCGATGACGTTCCGGTTGATCTTCGACCGCGACGCCGGCGCGGCGAACGGCGTACTGAGCACTCTCGGCGCGAACCCGATCACCTGGCTGGTCGATCCGAACGCCAGGTACGTGCTGTATGCGCTGGTCCTGTGGGGCTGCGGCGGATCGATGATCATCTCGCTGGCGGGGCTGCAGGACATTCCGCGAGAGTTGCTCGAGGCGGCGCAGGTGGACGGGGCGTCGTACTGGCAGTCCTTTACCCGGATCACGATCCCGCTGCTGTCGCCGGTGATCCTCTTCCAGGTGATCACCGGGGTGATCGGGTCGCTGCAGTCGTTCGCGCCACTGCTGCTGTCGTCCGGTTCGCTGAGCGGTGCCGGAACAGTGCCACAAGGCAACTACCTCTACATGATCCACGTGTTCGCGCAGTACTTCAGCGCCGCTCGCTTCGGCTACGCCTCGGCGATGCTGTGGTTGCTGTTCGCGGTGATTCTGGTCGTCACCCTGCTGATCATCAAGGTGAGTGCCCGGACCGTGTTCTACACCGTCGAACCTGAGGGGAAGAAATGACCCGGACGTACCGCTGGGCGCTCTACATCGTGCTCGCAGCTGTCGTTCTGGCGATGCTCAGCCCGATCTACTGGCTGGTGCAGACCTCGCTGAAGTCTCCGGCCGAGATGGCGTCGTTCCCGCCGAGTTGGTGGCCGTCGACGCCGCGGTTCGCGAACTACACGGACGCGATCAGCAAGGTCAACTTCATCGGCGCCGCGCAGAACTCACTGACCATCGCGTTCATCAGCACCACTCTGACGACGCTCAGCTCGGCCTGGGTCGGATTCGGGTTCGCGCGGCTGACGGCGCCCGGAAAGAGGCAGTTGTTCGTCGTGCTGCTCGCCACGATGATGCTGCCCGGGATCGTGACGCTGGTGCCGACGTACCTGATCTTCGCCAAGCTGCACATGGTCAACACGTACTGGCCGTGGGTCGCGTGGGGCCTGGGCGGCAGCGCGTTCCTGATCTTCCTGTTCCGGCAGTTCTTCGCCGGCATCCCGCGGGAGATGGAGGAGGCCGCGATCATCGACGGGTGCGGGTACGTCGGGATCTTCTGGCGGATCTTCCTGCCGCAGTCCTGGCCGGTGATCGCGGCGAGTGTGATCCTGTCGTTCACGCACGCGTGGGGCGACTTCGTCGGCCCGGCGATGTTCCTCAGCCAGGACAGTACGACGCTCGCGGTCGCGATGGCGAGCGGGTACGTCAACGACAAGGGCCTGCCGATGAACAACCTGGTCGCCGCCGGCGCGGTCATGTACGTGCTGCCGGTGCTCGTCCTGTTCATGTTCATGCAACGCCGCTTCGTCAGCGGCTTCTCAACATCCGGGATCAAATGATGAAGCTCAAGCTCGGAATCGCAGTACTGCTCGTGCTCGCCGGCCTCACCGGCACCGCACAGGCGGCGGACAAGCAGTTGCCTCAGGCAAATGAAACGACGTGCTCCGCAGCTGGGCAGCAACGGCCGGCCGGGATGCGGCTGGCCTGGCACGACGAGTTCGGGGGCAAGACCGTGGACCGGCGGTCATGGAGTACGGTGATGGACTTTCCCGGACGGGCGGGCGGGCACTACCACAACACGTCGTACGGGAGCTACGCCGTCGACCGCAACGTGGTGCTGTCCGGTGGCAAGTTGCGGCTGGTGACCGACAACAAGCCGGTCACTGGGACCGATCCGGCGGGGACGTACCAGTACACGGAAGGGTTCATCTCCTCGCACGACAAGTTCTTCCAGCAGTACGGGTACTGGGAGATCTGTGCGAAGTTCCCGGCCGGCAAGGGGTTGTGGCCGGCGTTCTGGCTGATCCCGCAGGACCGTAGCTGGCCGCCGGAGATCGACGTCGCCGAGTGGTTCGGCTCGATCGGCAGCATGCACAGCGGCCTGGCGTCGGGGACCTGGCCGGACGTCCGCTGGGACAGCCACTGGGCGACGGGCCCGGCGCCTACGACCGGCTGGCACCGGTACGGGCTGCTGTGGACAGCGGATCGCATCACGTTCACGGTGGACGGCGTACCGACCTCGACGATCACCGGAGACCAGGTCCCCGACAAGCCGATGTACGTCGTGCTGAACAGCGGCACCTGGGCGAACGCGGACCGCGGCGGCCCGCCGGACGCAACCACCCCGTTCCCGAACTCGTTCGACGTGGACTATGTCCGCGTGTACTCAGCGCGCTAGCGGCTTGATCCGTTCGACCGGGTCGAAGCCGGTGGCGGGTTGGAGCTGGTGGTGTACGCCGGTCCGGATGAAGGAGAGGACCGCGGGAAAGTAGCGGACGCACGTCGTGTAGGGGAGGTGGACCGGCCACACTCGGTCCTCGGAGCGCAGCAGGACGACGTACTCACGGGACTCGGGATCCTGGCAACCGGCCGGGATCAGCGGGTCCGTGTGCGGATTGAAAGTGTCGCGGAGCCCGGTTGTGAGCGCGGAGACCGTCGCCGCCGGGACGGCCGAGCCCGCGATCAGGTCGCCGTTCCAGTACTCACAGATCGAGGCAGCGGTCACACGGGTCGCCGGCGGCCGGCCCCGGTCGTCGAGGGGCTGCGTCGGGGCGCAGCCGTACGAGTCGGTGTCGGTGATCGTTCGCGCCGAGTCCAGGATCCGCTGCCGGAGCGCGGCGTCCTTCGTGAGGACGCTGAGCTTCACGCCGCCGACCGCCCGGGTCTCCTCGGTCCAGCCACCGTCGTACTGCTTGATGCCCGGCTTCTGTACGTCGTCGAACCAGAGGTACGGCTGCCGCTGGGCCAGCGGGATGACGGGCGTGCGGCACGTGTACTCGCGGCTGGCCGACCACCCGTTGACCCGTCCGATGGAAGGAACCGCCGGGTTGGCCATGAACGTGCAAGGCGCCGGGCCGGAGATGTACTGCGTCCAGCCGGCCGGGACCTGTACCTCGACAGTCTTGAAGGACTCCCAGCGCCATCCCGGAGCTGGGTCCTGCTGTGCGGGTTGCGGATGCGTGGTGGCCTGCGACGCGGTGAGCGCTGTGGCGACGGCTGCGGCCGCGACGACGACGGCGCCGATGGCGCGGTGCGTACGGCGGCGATGCAGGCGGGCGTGGACACCCGCCAGCAGGTGGTCGTCGGTCGGGGCGTCGGCGGCGTGTTTCGCCAGACTGTCGGCGATGAGGCGTTCCATCAGCGCTTGACCTCCTCGGTCCCGATGGTGGTGCGCAGCGATGCCAGCGCGCGGTGGATCTGCGAGCGGACGGTGGCCGGCGAACAGTCCAGGATCACGAGGATCTCCGCGTCCGGGAGATCCTCGTAGTACCGCAGTACGACAGCTGCCCGTTGTTTCGCGGGCAGCGTCGCGCACAACGCCCAGACCGCATCGTGCTCGGCCTGAGCGTCGGCGGGATCCGGCGCTGCGTGATCCTGCGCGGTGCGGTCCCGCGTCGTGCGCGGCGTACCGGGATTCTCGGTCGGGGTCTCGCGGCGGAAGAACCGCCGCCAGCGGGAGATGTCCGCGTTGACGATCGACCGTCGGACGTACGCCTCCGGGTCCTGCGCGCGGCAGATCCGCGACCACCGGGAGTACGCCGAGATCAACGCGTCCTGGACCGCCTCCTCCGCGCGGCTGTGGTCGCGCGTGACGAGGTACGCGAACCGCAGCAACGCCGTGCCGCGCTGCGTGACCCACTCGTCGAAGTCGGGTGTCTCCACATCCAGATCACGCTCCGGAGACCCCGAACGTTGCATGCGTCAGTCGGATTCCGTCGGGGTCGGTAGCGCCAGTTTCTCGTCGGGCTTCGCCGCGAGTACGTCGTTCACGTACGAGCGGGCCGCCTCCATGGTGTCGACCTCGTGCCCTGCCTGTTCGGACAGGAACCAGCGGTGTTCGAGTACCTCGTGGAAGATCTCCGCGGGCTCGAGCTTGCGGCTGAGGTTCCGCGGCACCGACCGGACGACCGGTTCGAAGACCTCGGTCAGCCATTGGTGCGCGACGATCTCCTCGTCCTCGTTCTGCTGGTCGGTCGCGGCCGCGAACGAGTCGAGGTCGTTGAGCAGCCGCCGGGCCTGGTTCTCCTCGACGTCCAGCCCGGTCAGCCGGAGCAGCCGTCGCGAGTGGTGGCCGGCGTCCACGACCTTCGGCTGGATCCGGACCTGGCTGCCGTCCCAGTCGGTGATGATGTCGATCTCGGCGACGTCGAACCCGAGCTCGTTCAGCCGGCGGATCCGCGAGTCCAGCCGGTGCATCTCGTCTTCTCCGAACTCCTCCGGCGCGGTCAGCTCCGCCCACAGCGCCTCGTAGCGCTTCTGGATCGACTCGACCGTCTCCTGCGGGTCGATCGACTCGTCGAGCAGCCCGCCTTCCTGCAGGTCGAGGAGTTCGCCGAACAGGTTGATCTCCGCGGTGTACAGGTCGTGTGCGCGCTGCCCGTCGGAGATGTCCTGGTGCAGCTCGCCGGTCTCGGCGTCCACGAGGTACGCCGCGAACGCGCCGGCGTCGCGGCGGAACAGCGTGTTGGACAGCGAGCAGTCGCCCCAGAAGAACCCGAGCAGATGCAGCCGCACGATCAGCGCGACCAGTGCGTCGATCAGCCGGTTGACGGTGTCCGGGCGCAGCGTGCTGGAGAACAGCGCACGGTACGGCAGCGAGAACTGCAGGTGCCGGGTGATCAGGATCGAGTCGATCGGCTCGCCGTCACGGTCCACCCGGTCGGTGATCACGCCGACCGGTTCGACCGACGGGGCCTCCAGGCGTTCGAGGTCGCGGAGCAGCCGGTACTCGTGCATGGCCAGGTGCTCGAGGACCTCCTTGATCGCGTACACGCTGCCGTTGACGCGGACGAACCGGACCACGTGCCGCGAGATACCGCGCGGCAGCGCGACCAGTTGGTCTTCGGGCCAGTCCTCCAGCGGGATGTCCCACGGGAGCGACAGCAGGCCGGTGTCCGGGCGGGTGGCGACGAATCGAGGCACGGCCACCAGTCTGTCAGGAATCTTGAGGGTTCAGGGAGGGCACGCAAGCTCTTGCAAGAACTTGCGTGATCTGGCGTAGAGTTTGCGTCATGACACGACGACTTGCAGAGGTGGCGAAGAAGGTCGGCGTCAGTGAGGCGACCGTGAGCCGCGTCCTGAACGGGAAGCCCGGCGTCTCGGACGCCACCCGGGAAGCCGTGCTCACCGCGCTGGACGTGCTCGGCTACGAGCGGCCCACGCAGCTCCGCGGCGACCGGGCCCGGCTGGTCGGCCTGGTGCTGCCGGAGTTGCAGAACCCGATCTTCCCGGCGTTCGCCGAAGTCGTCGGTGGCGCGCTCGCGCAGCAAGGTTTCACGTCCTTGCTCTGCACCCGGACCCTCGGCGGCGTGTCCGAGGCGGACTACGTGGACCTGCTTCTCCAGCAGCAGGTCTCCGGCGTGGTGTTCGCCGGCGGGTTCTACGCGCAGGCCGACGCGCCGCACCAGCACTACGAGCTGATCCAGGAGCGGAAGCTGCCCGCCGTCCTGGTGAACGCGGCGGTCGACCACCTCGGCTTTCCCCAGGTCTCGTCGGACGACCATGTCGCCGCGGAGATGGCGATCGGCCACCTGCGCGCGCTCGGGCACCGCCGGATCGGCATGGTGCTCGGGCCGCGCGACCACATCCCGTCGCGCCGGAAACTGGACGCTTTCCTGGCTGCCGAGGAGGCCGATCCGGGGCTCGTCGAGCACAGCATGTTCTCGCTCGAGGGCGGGCACGCGGCGGCCACCAAGCTGGTCAACGCGGGCGTCACCGGCATCGTCTGTGCCAGCGACATCCTCGCGCTCGGCGCGATCCGCGCGGTCCGCCGGGCCGGGTTGAGCGTCCCGGACGAGGTCTCGGTGATCGGGTACGACGACTCCGCGATGATGAACTGCACCGACCCGCCGTTGACCACCGTCCGGCAGCCGATCGACGCGATGGGCCGGGCCGCCGTGGACATGCTGGTCGCGTTGATCGAGCGCGCCGCCGTGCCGGCCGACGAACTGCTCTTCGAGCCCGAGCTCGTCGTCCGCGCCTCCACCGCTCGCGCTCGAACATAGGCCATTCAGCAGTCAATTTTTTGCAACTTCAAATCGAAGTATTGCGCTCATGCATCCAGTTCCCTACGGTGACGGCACCGGAAAGGGAGAGGGTGGACATGACCACAACGCGTCGCGGGCTCAGCCTGCTGCTGGTGATGGGACTCGGGCTGGTGGCCGCGTCCTGCGGAACGGACAAGAAGCCGGCGGGGGACTCGGCCGGCGGTCAGGTGACGATCACGGTCGGCTGCGAGCCGCCGAAGAGCAATCCGAAGGAACGCGAGGCCTGGGAGGCGGACGTCGCCGCGTTCCAGAAGGCGCACCCGAACATCACGGTGCAGGGCAAGGACGCGTTCCCCTGCATCAACCCCGACACGTTCCAGGCCAAGCTCGCCGGCGGGACGCAGGAGGACGTCTTCTACGTCTACTACACCGACGTACGGAAGATCATCGAGAAGAAGCAGGCCGCGGACATCAGCCAGTACGTCGGCAGCGTCGGCGCGGTGAAGGACCTGCGGCCGGACGTGATGGGCGTGTTCAAGGACGGCGACAAGACGTACGGGCTGCCGCGGAACAACTACAACATGGGCCTGGTCTACAACCGGAAGCTCTTCACCCAGGCAGGGCTCGACCCGGCGAACCCGCCGACGACCTGGGACGAAGTACGGGCGGCCGCCAAGAAGATCGCGGCGCTCGGGCCGGGATACGTCGGGTACGGCGAGTACTCGGCCGGGAACACCGGCGGCTGGCACTTCGCCGCCGAGCTGTATGCGCGCGGCGGGTCGATGGTCAGCGACGACGGGAAGACCGCGGCGTTCAACAGCGACGCGGGCAAGGCGGTGCTGGAGAACCTGAAGCGGATGCGCTGGGACGACAACTCCATGGGCAGTAAGCAGTTGCTGCAGTGGGCGGACCTGATGCGCATGATGGGCGGCGGCAAGCTCGGCATGATGATCGGGGCGCCGGACGTCGTGCAGTCGGTGAACAACGACTTCAAGGGCAAGTTCGAGGACTACGGGGTGACCGCCGTACCGGAGTCGGGTGGGCAGTCGTCGCTGAGTGGTGGCGACGGGTACATGTTCAACCCGAAGGCGTCGCCGGAGAAGATCAAGGCGGGGCTCCAGTGGCTGGAGTTCCACGAGCTGACGCCGGGGGAGGGGCAGTTCAACTACGCGCGGGCCAAGGAGCAAGGGCGTCCGGTAGGGCTGCCGATCCCGGATCTGTACGGGGACAGTGCCACCGGCAACAAGATCAACGCACTGCGGAAGCAGTACGCGACGGTGCCGATCGACAACTTCACGCCGTACGTCGAGGCCCAGGCCAAGATCACCAACAAACTCGAGCCGCCGAAGGCACAGGAGCTGTACGCCGTCCTCGACGTGGCGATGTCCGCGGTACTCACCCGTAAGGACGCCGACATCGACAAGCTGCTGTCGGACGCCGAAGCCAAGGCCAACAAGATCCTGGCGAAGAACACGTAATGACGGTGACCGAGCAGCAGGTCCGTCGCTCTCAGGCTCAGGGAGCGACGGACCCGCGATCCACAGCCGACCATGGTGCTCTGCGGAGGGCGGTTGGGCGCAACCTGACCGCCTACGGGTTCTTGTGTGGGGCGTTGATCTGTTTTGCGCTCTTCTCCTGGTATCCGATGGTGCGGGAGATCGTGCTGAGCTTTCAGCAGAACAACTTCGTCGACCCGGGGAAGTGGGTCGGGTTCGACAACTTCACGACGGTATTCGCGGACCCCGCGTTCGGGGCCGCCTGGTTGAACACGGCGGCGTTCAGCGGGCTGGCGTTGGTGATCGGGTACGCCGTGCCGTTCGTGCTGGCCGTCGTACTCAACGAGTTGAGGCACGCGAAGGCCTACCTGCGGTTCGTTGTCTACCTGCCGGTGATGTTGCCGCCGGCGGTCGCCGTACTGCTGTTCAAGTGGTTCTACGACCCCGGCTCGGGGCTGTTCAACCAGGCGCTGGGCGTCGTACACGTCCCGGCGTTGAGCTGGCTGGACTCCAGGAGCACAGCGCTGGTCAGCCTGGTGATCGTCTCGACCTGGATGAATCTCGGCACCGGCACGTTGATCTACCTCGCCGCGTTGCAGAGCATTCCGGGTGAGCTGTACGAGTCCGCTGAGCTGGACGGCGCCGGGCTGTTGAAGCGCGTGCGGCATGTGACGGTCCCGCAGACCAAGCTGATCCTGCTGGTGATGCTGCTCCTGCAGATCGTCGCCACCATGCAGGTCTTCATCGAGCCGTACCTACTCACCGGCGGCGGTCCGGAGAACGCGACCGTCACCGTCGCGTACCTGATGTACCAGTACGCCTTCAACTTCGGTGACTTCGGCGGCGGGTCCGCGCTCGGCCTGATGCTGATGGTCGTGCTGCTGGTGTTCTCCACGATCTACCTGCGGGTCTCACGCGAGGAGGCCGAACGATGAGGACCCTGGTCTCTCCGCTGGCGTTGCGCACGCCGCGCGGCCGGATCGTCTACTGGACCGTCCTGGTGCTGACGGTGGTCGGGTTCACCGGGGCGTTCGTGTTCCCGCTCTACTGGATGGTGACCGGGGCGCTCAAGTCGCCGGACGAGCTTGCGCAGATCCCGCCGAGCTTCTTTCCGAAAACGTTTGATTTCCAGGTGTATGCCGATGCGTGGGAGCAGTTGCAGCTCGGGGTGTTCCTGAAGAACACCGCGCTGTACGCCGGCGGCGCCTGGTTGTTCACGCTCGCCGTTGACGTGTCCGCGGCGTACGCGCTGTCGAAACTGCGACCGGTGCTCGGGAAGCTCGTGCTCGGGGCGATGCTGGCGACGTTGATGATCCCGCCGATGGTGCTGCTGCTGCCGATGTACCTGGTGGCGAAGGACGTGCCGGTGGTGCATGCGGACCTTTTGAACACGCCGTGGGCGATTTGGTTGCCGGCGGCGGCTAACGGGTTCTTCGTGTTCCTGCTGAAGCGGTTCTTCGACTCGATCCCGAAGGAACTGCTGGAGGCGGCGGAGATCGATGGTGCTTCGCCTCTGCGGATTCTGTGGTCGATCGTGTTGCCGGTCTCCCGCCCGATCCTCGGGGTGGTGTCGATCCTGTCGGTGGTGACCGCGTGGAAGGACTTCGTCTGGCCGCTGCTGGTGCTGCCGGAGACCGAGAAGATGTCGATCAGCGTGGGGATCGCGTCGCTGTCGGCGCAGATGCCGCAGAACGTGCTGATCGCCTCCCTGGTCATCGCCAGCCTGCCCACCATCCTCGTCTTCTTCATCTTCCAGAAAAACATCATGTCCGGCCTCACCGCCGGCAGCCTGAAGGGCTGACACCCCCGCCCTCGCTCCGCTCGGGCGGGGGGAGGAGGAGCCGCTCCCGAGCTCGGGGCGGCAACGAGACAACCCCCGTCCCGAGCGGAGCGAGGGGCGGTTGAGAGGAGAGTTATGAGTGGGGAATGGTGGCGTGGGGCTGCTATTTATCAGGTGTATTTGCGGAGTTTTGCGGATGGGAACGGGGACGGGATCGGTGATCTCGCCGGCCTCCGGGACAAGCTGCCGTACCTCGCCGAGCTCGGGATCGACGCGATCTGGTTGAACCCGTGGTACCCGTCCCCGATGGCCGACGGCGGGTACGACGTGGCGGACTACCGGGCGATCGACCCGGTCTTCGGCACCCTCGCCGAGGCGGAGGACTACATCGCCGAAGCGCACGCCCTCAACATCAGAACCATCGTAGACATCGTCCCGAACCACGGATCGGACCACCAGGACTGGTTCCGCCAAGCCCTCCAGGCCGGCCCAGGCTCGCCGGAACGCGACCGCTTCCTCTTCCGCCCCGGCAAGAACGATGGCCCGCCCAACGACTGGCAGTCGATCTTCAACGGCCCGGCCTGGACGCAGGTGGCGGACGGCGAGTGGTACTTGCACCTGTTCGCCCCGGAGCAGCCCGACTTCAACTGGCGCAACCCGGAGGTCGTCGAGGAGTTCCACGACATCCTCCGGTTCTGGCTGGACCGCAGCGTCGACGGCATCCGGATCGACAGCGCCGCCGTACTCTTCAAGGACCTCGACAGTACGGCGGAGTCGTACACGGACCACGACGACGTACACGAGGTGTACCGCGGCTGGCGCCGGATCTCCGACCAGTACGACGACAGGTTCTTCGTCGGCGAGATGTGGATGCCGGACCAGGAACGGTTCGCGCTCTACCTGCGCCCGGACGAACTGCACACCGCGTTCAACTTCGACTTCCTGTCCCGCCCGTGGGACGCCGCCGAGCTACGCGCCTCGATCGACCTCACGCTGTCGACCCACGCCCCGATCGGCGCTCCGCCGACCTGGGTCCTCTCGAACCACGACGTCACGCGCCCGGTGACGAAGTACGGGCGCGCGGACACGTCGTTCTCGCACCAGGATCGCAAGCACGGCATGCCCACCGACCTGGCGCGAGGTGAACGCCGCGCGCGTGCGGCCGCGTTGCTGGCGATGGCGCTTCCCGGCGGACTGTACGTCTACCAGGGCGAGGAGCTCGGCCTCCCCGAAGTCGAGGACCTGCCGGACGAGGTCCTCCAGGACCCGATCTTCCGCCGCTCGAAGGGCACCGACCGGGGTAGAGATGGTTGCCGGGTACCCCTACCGTGGTCGGGAAGCGAACCCCCGTTCGGGTTCGGCGACGGTACGCCGTGGCTTCCGCAACCGCGGGACTGGAAGAACCTGACGGTCGAAGCTCAGCTCGACGACCAGAACTCGATGCTGACCCTGTACCGGCACGGTTTGAAGCTGCGCCGAGAGCTGCTGGGCGATGGCTCGCTGACATGGTTGCCATCAGCCCCGGATGTGCTGGTGTTCGAGCGGGAGCAACTCATCTGCGTCACCAATCTCAGCGGTGAGGCAGCAGACCTGCCGCCGTACGAGGAGGTGCTGATCTCCAGCATTCCCCTCGACGGCGGCAGGCTTCCGAGTGATGCGACGGTCTGGCTCAGGTGAGCGCCTTGAACCGTCGCAGCCGCAGGCTGTTCGACACCACGAAGACCGAGCTGAAGGCCATCGCGGCACCCGCGAGCATCGGGTTCAGCAGGCCGGCCGCGGCCAGCGGCAGGGCGGCCACGTTGTAGGCGAACGCCCAGAACAGGTTGCCCTTGATCGTGCGGAGCGTGCTGCGGGAGAGCCGGATGGCGTCCGCGGCCGCCCGCAGATCACCGCGGACCAGCGTCAGGTCGCTCGCCTCGATCGCGACGTCCGTCCCGGTGCCCATGCTGAGACCGAGGTCCGCCTGGGCCAGGGCGGCCGCGTCGTTGACGCCGTCACCGACCATCGCGACCACCCGCCCCTCGTCCTGCAGCTTCTTCACCGCGTCAACCTTGTCGGCCGGCAGTACCTCGGCGATCACGTCGTCGATCCCGACCTCGGCAGCCACCTTCGTCGCGACGGCCTCGTTGTCGCCGGTCAGCAGCACCGGCCGCAGTCCCAACGACTTGAGTTGGCGGATCGCCTCCACGGACGTCGGCTTCACGGTGTCCGCGACGACCAGCACAGCGCGTGCCGCCCCGTCCCATCCGACCGCGACCGCCGTACTGCCCTCGGCCTCGGCGTGTTCCTTCGCGTGCGCCAGTTCGGACGGCAGGTGCTGGCTCCACTCCTCCAGCAACCGCGTCCGTCCGACCAGTACGGCGTGCCCGTCGACAATTCCTTGCACACCGAGGCCCTCGACGTTCCCGAAATCCTCGACCTCGGGCAGCTTCCCTTCAAGAGCCGCCGCCCGGGCGACGGCCTGCGCGATCGGGTGCTCGCTGGAGTGCTCCAGCGCCCCGGCCAACCGCAGTACCTCGGACCGCTCCTGACCGGGAGCCAGCAGTACGTCGACCAGTTCCATCCGGCCCGTGGTGACGGTGCCCGTCTTGTCGAGTACGACGGTGTCGACCCGGCGGGTGGACTCCAGCACCTCCGGACCCTTGATCAGAATGCCCAGCTGCGCGCCCCGGCCCGTACCGACCATCAACGCGGTCGGCGTGGCCAGGCCCAACGCACACGGGCAGGCGATGATCAGTACGGCGACCGCGGCCGTGAACGCGACCTCCACCGGCGAACCGTTGCCCAGCCAGAACCCGAGGGTCGCCAGCGCGAGCCCGATCACGATCGGCACGAAGATCCCGGACACCTTGTCCGCGAGCCGTTGTACGGCGGCTTTCCCGTTCTGCGCGTCCTCGACCAGGCGGGCCATCTGGGCCAGCTGCGTATCCGCGCCGACCCGGGTCGCCCGCACCACCAACCGGCCGCCGGCATTGACGGTCGCGCCGACGACCGAGTCACCCTCGCCGACCTCGACCGGTACGGACTCGCCGGTCAGCATCGACGCGTCGATCGCACTGCTGCCGGTGACGATCACGCCGTCGGTCGCGACCTTCTCCCCGGGACGAACGACGAACTCGTCACCCACGACGAGCTGATCCGCCGGGATCCGGGTCTCGGCACCGTTCCGCAGTACGGCGACGTCCTTCGCGCCCAGCTCGAGCAGTGCCTTGAGCGCGGCGCCCGAGCGGCGCTTGGCCCGCGCCTCGAAGTACCGCCCGGCGAGGATGAACGTGGTCACGCCCGCCGCGACCTCGAGGTAGATCTCCTCGGCGCCGCCGCCCCGGGACGGGATCAGCGTGAACGGCATCTTCATCCCGGGTGCGCCGGCCGAGCCGAGGAACAGCGCGTACAGCGACCACAGGAACGCGCTCACCACCCCGAGCGAGATCAGCGTGTCCATCGTCGCGGCGCCGTGCCGCAGGTTCGTCCAGGCGGCCTTGTGGAACGGCCAGGCCGCCCAGGTCACCACCGGGAACGCCAGCGTCAGCGACGCCCACTGCCACGAGTCGAACTGCAGCGCCGGGATCATCCCGAACGCGATCACCGGAACCGCGAGCACGATGCTCGCGATCAGCCGATCCCGCAGGGGCTTCAGTTCGTCCGGTGCCTCGGCGGAGGGCTCGACGGCCGGCGACGGCAACGCCGCCGTGTACCCGGTCTGCTCGACCGTGGCGACCAGGTCGTCGGTGGAGATGTCCTCCGCGAAGGTCACCTTGGCCTTCTCGGTGGCGTAGTTCACCGTGGCGGTGACACCGTCCATCCGGTTCAGCTTCTTCTCGACCCGGGCGGCGCAGGAGGCGCACGTCATCCCGCCGATGATCAGCTCAACGGACTGGCTCATGCTCGTGTGCCTCCTCTTCTCCAGTGTGCGTCGGCGTCGGTAGAGCGGCCGGGGGAGCGATCGTCGTACCGGTCGAGTCCACCTTCACCGTGAACTCCGCGGTGTGAACGGCGCCTCCGTGCTGGAAGTCCAGAAACAGGCTGTATGTCCCCGCGGTCGGGAAGGTAGTCGCGAACCTGATCTCCGGACCACCCTTCGCACCCGGCTCGGCGTGCTCCGCCGGATGGTTGTGCAGGTAAGCCAGGTCACCCCCGCGCAACGACACCAGGTGCCCGAAGGCGCCCAGGTACGGCTGCAGGTCGTTCACCGGCTTGCCGTCCTTGCTGACCTTGAACGTCAGCTCGGACTCCTTGCCCGCGACGGGCGTGCCCGCCAGCGTCACGTCGTACCCGTCGAAGCTGTCCACGCTCGCCGGTTCGGCGACCGGGACCGGGACGTACATCCCGGTGACGTTGACGTCCGTACCGAGCGTGATCGTGCCGTCGTGCCCGGCCGGCTGGAAGTCGGCGTACAGCCGCCAGGTCCCGCCCGCGGTGAACGTGAACGGAATGCTCCACGTCCCGTCCGCGGCCATCGTCGGATGCACGTGATGGAACCCGGACAGGTCCCGCCGGACGACGATCAGGTGCAGGTCCTTCTCGTGGGTCTTCGTGTACTTCGTGACCGGCTTGCCGTCCGGTCCTTGGATCGTGAAGCGCAACTCCGTCTGCTGCTGCCCGGTGAACAACGTCTTCACCGGCGCGAACGTGTACCCCTGGTCGGACACCGCCAGCCCGGGCACCTGCCCGCCGGCGTCGTGCCCGCCATGTGAGCCTTGCTCCATTCCACCCATCTCCTCTCCGTGCGCGGGGGCCGCGGAGGTGTCGTCGGCCGCCGCGATCGGGCCGACCGCGGACCCGATGCCGAACGCCGCCCCGAAGGCGAGCGCGAGCGCACCGGCGAACGCGCCGAGCCGGAGCGCGGCGGCCCGGTTCACGACGCCGCCAGTTCGTAGCCCGCCTCGTCGACGGCTTCCCGTACGGCGGACTCGTCGAGCGCGGCCTCACTCGTCACGTGCACCGCGGAGGTACCACCCGCGACGAGATCGATCCGCACCTCCTGAACCCCGACGAGCTTGCTGATCTCCTCGGTCACCGCGGCAGTGCAGTGCCCACAGGTCATACCGGACACGGAGTAGGTGGTCGTGGTGCTCATATCAATGCTCCTTGCTCGAAACGGGTTGTGTAACAGGTGGAGGTTTGAGGTGGGTTCAACTGCGGACGAGCCGGGCGATGGCGTCGGAAGCTTCGCGAACCTTCTCGTCAGCCTCCGGCCCACCCCTCTGCGCGGCCTCGACCACACAGTGCGACAGGTGCTCGTCCAGCAACTCCAGCGAGAACGACTGCAACGCCTTCGTCGCCGCCGATACCTGAGTCAGGATGTCGATGCAGTACTTGTCTTCCTCGACCATCCGCTGCAGCCCGCGAACCTGCCCTTCGATCCGCCGCAACCGCTTCAGATGACGGTCCTTCTCACTGCTGTACCCGTGCACGTGCTCGTCGCTCATCTCCGGCCCTTCCTGCCCTCATCTACCCCTCGGGGGTATCTCCACGCCCACGAAGTTACCCCCTATGGGTATGGAAAGCAAGCTCTCTGAGTATACGGGTTGGGGGTATGTCGGCGGGGTGAGTGAAATGGCGCGTGACTGCGCGGAGGTGGTTCATCCCCCGCGTGCTCCGCGCGCTCCCACCCGCCCACCCGCTGGCGCCGGTTTTGTTGCCCGCTGCCGCGGGCGATTTGCGAGCTACCGCTCGCGGGTGACTGCTTGGGGGAGGTGGTGCGTGAGGCCGCACGCGGCGAGTGGTGGATGCGACGGGCCGCGGAGGCGGTGAGCAACGGACTGCTGGCGGGACGGGATGAGTGAGAGCCCGCGAGCGGCCGCGGTGAGTATGGAGGGAATGCGGACGGCCGCCCTGTGCCGCGCAGATGGACGCATCGTGAAGGCGACCTACGCCGCCGCCAGTTCTGGTCGGCAGGTCGCCTCTCACGCCGAGGCTTGATCATCATGCGACATCCCCTGGGGACCGTGAACACGTCATATCTTGTCGCCAGTCACCACGAGGTGTGCACAACCACGGCCGACATCCCCCTCACCAGCCGCGGACGGTTGCCAATGGCCTTGCTTGGCAGGCGCAGGAGACTTGTGGAGCGGCTTGCTGGCGACGGCGAGGCGGGCCTCCAACGTTCGACCCCTGGTGTACGGCGTGCCCTGAGGTGCAGCGCGTCGGACCGTTCAGCTACTCGCGAGCCAACAGGTCATCGTCGGCGAATTGAAGGACAAGAGTCCAGCCTGGCGGCGCACCCCTCCGCGAGGAGCGTTCACCCGCGAGCGGCAGCTCGCAAATCGCCCGCGGCAGCGGGCAACTGCCGGCGCCAGCCGGTGGGTGGGCGGGAGCGCGCGGAGTGGGTGCGGGAGGGAGCGGAGCGACCGGAGCGCCTGCGGAGCACGCGGGGGGCTGACTCACCTCAGCTGCTGCGTCGTCGGCGGCGTACGGCTCCGATTCCGGCGATTCCGAGGGTGAGTACGACGGCGGCCGCGGCGATGGCGAGGCCGCGGTGCAGGCCGGGTGGGGTGAAGGTGCACGCGACCTGGGTGGCGCCGTTCACGAGCGGTACCGCCATCAGGCCGCCGAAGTTGCTCGGGGTCTGTTCCTTCCCCCCGGCTTTGCAGGACCAGCCGTCGATCTTGGGTGCGCCGATGACCGCCCAGCCCTTGCTCCCCGCGGGCAGCGTCGCACGCAGCGAATGCCCGCCGACTTGCACGTCCGTCGCCCCGGTCGTGCGCAGTCTTCTCACGGCCTTGGCCAGTGCCGCCGAGTTGAAGCAGCCGATGGCGTTGCGCGGCGGGATCCCCTGCGGGTCCTCGCCGAAGTTGACCTCGACCAGCACGACCCCGGACTTCGGCACGGTACCCAGCTCGATCATCGCGCTGCTGGTGTTGATCCCAGGCCGCCGTGTGGAGCTCAGCTCGTGCCAATCCCCGCCGGCCAGCCGCGCCCGGCCGCCGACCCGCGGCATGAACAGGTACGCCGTACTCGTAGGAGCGCAAGCCGCGACCAACTTCACGTCACCGGTCGCGAAGCGTGTGCCCTTGTACTCCGGGACCTCGTACACCGTCGACCCGAGCAGCCGCTCCTGTGCGCCGTAGGCGTTCGGCGCGTCCGTGTCGGACGGCACGGCCGGATCGAGCCGCCGCCGTACCGTGACCAGCGGCGGCACCGCCGCCTTGGTGATGTGCGGGTCGCCGTCGATCAGCCGCATCCGGGCACCGACCGAGAAGATCGCGTCGGTGACCGGGTTGTCGAGCGTGTGCGTCGCCCGTCCGTACCCGGACCAGCCGAACCCGAGGCCGGTCAGCATCTGGCTCACCGAGGACGGCAGCAGACTGCTGTACAGGCCCGCGCCCTGACCGCCGAGCAGCATCGGGTCGTTCGGCGTCACCGCCGTCCCGGGCTCGGTCCGGTACTTCGGCCAGTCGCCGGCCTTGCGAAGTGCGTCGTACCGGGCTGTCTGCTTCTCGTTCCACGGGTCGGCCGACGAGGTGAGCAGCTTGGCCCGGTACTCGTCGGTGACGACGGCGCTCCAGGTCGCCTCGAGCGTCACGACCGCGAGCAGTACGGCGAACGCTGCCGCCACCGGCAGCCGTCGTGGGCCGGGCTTCCGGCGCAGCAGCCAAATGGTGCCGAACGCAACCAATGTGACTGCTCCGGAAACGCTCAGCGCCGTCAGCCAGTGCTCCTTCAGCAACGGGCTGCCGTCGGCCAGTACGGCGATCAGCGCAAGCAGCGCACCGCCGCCGAGCAGCGCGAGCGGCCCGGGCAGCCTGTGTGCGACCGAGATCCACGCGACCGCGACGAGCAGGCCGCAGAGCACGAACGCCTCCCGGTACTGGCTGCCGTTCGGGGTGTCGAACGCGTGCCAGAACTCCTGCGTCGGCGCCCACCGGAACGTCAACGCGACGCCGACGATCGTGATCACCCAGACGATCTTCGACCGCCACGGCACGAACTTGTTGAACGGCATCGTCAACGCCAGCAGCAGGGCGAGCGTGCCGACGTACAGGCTCGCCGTCTTGCCGACGCCCTCGGTCAGCGGCAGCAGCCGGGACAGGAACACGTCGACGGCCGACGGATGGAAGATCCCGGACGGGGACGGCGTTGCGGCGCGGTTGGTGAGGATGATCGGTAGCAGGATGGGCGCCACCAGAGCCATGCCGAGCGCGAACGACACGCCGTGCCGGACCAGCGACCGGAGCCGCAGCGACCAGCTGAGGTCGCTGCTCAGCAGCCGGGCGAGCAGGTAGATCCCACCCGCGAACGTTGCCATGTAGGCGGTGTAGAAGTTGGACAGCCAGAAGACGCCGACCACCAGCACGCTGAGCACCCGGTTCGTCCGGCGCAGTGACCATTCCGCGACCAGGAAGAACATCGGCAGGGCGATCAGGCCGTCCAGCCACATCGGGACGTAGGATCCGTCGTCGAGCGCCCAGCCGCAGACGCCGTACGAGATGCCCAGCATCGCGGCGACCCACCGGGGGCCGGGCCGCATCCTGAGCAGCGCGGCGGTCATCGCGGCGGCGGCGAGGCTGAGCTTGAGAGTGGTGATGACGAAGACGGCGAGATCGACCCGGTCTCGCGGGAACACGCCCGCCAGCAGGGACAATGGGCTGCCGAGATCGACGCCGAGGTCGGCCCAGAAGCCGACGCCGAACGCGCTCTGCCAGTTGAACAGCAGGTCGCCCTGGGCCTGGCCGTGCAGGACGTCCCAGAGGTGCGTGAAGAAGGGGACGTACTGCGTGCCAAGATCGTTGGTACTGCGGGACAGCGAACCGAAGGGATAGGTACCGCGGATGATTCCGGAGGCGACGAACACCGCCGCCACCCCGACAGCGGCGACGCCGGCAGGGAGTAATGCCGAACGCCCCCGTGGGGCCTGTTGTTCGACAGCGTCCTCGGAAACCACTGGCCGCCCCTTCGATCCGTTCGTTCGGCCGCCAAAGCTAGCGGGTAGTACTGGTCTGGACAGGAATCGCACCACGGCCGACGGGCAGGCACGACGATGCGCTTGAGTCTGGTGGTGCCGTGTTACAACGAGGTCGAGGTGATCTCCCGGTTCCATCAGGCACTGAGCCGGGAGCTCGCCGGGACCGGCCGTCCCTACGAGATCGTCTACGTCGACGACGGTAGTGCTGATGGGACGCTCGACGCCCTGGTCGGGTTGGCAGCCACCGACGAGTCGGTGAGATACCTCTCGTTCAGCCGGAACTTCGGCAAGGAGGCCGCGATGCTGGCCGGTCTCCGGTACGCGACCGGTGACGCCGTGGTGATCATGGACGCCGACCTGCAGCACCCGCCGGAGCTGATCGGCCGGATGCTCGAGGAGTACGGGCGCGGGTTCGACCAGGTGATCGCGCGCCGCAACCGGACCGGCGACCCGGCGACCCGGACGCTGTTCTCGCGGGCCTACTACTGGCTGATCAACAAGTGGGCCGACGTCGAGCTGATGGACGGTGTCGGCGACTTCCGGCTGCTGTCCCGGCGCGCGGTCGACGGGCTGCTCGAGCTGAACGAGTACAACCGGTTCTCGAAGGGCCTGTTCGCCTGGATCGGGTTCGAGTCGATCCTGTTCGAGTACGACAACGTGCAGCCGCCGGCGGACCGGAAGAGCCGGTGGACGTTCCGGCGGCTGCTCGAGTACGGCCTGGACGGGTTGCTCTCGTTCAACAACAAGCCGTTGCGGGCCGCGATCTACGTCGGCCTGCTGCTCACCGCGGTCGCCGCCGGGTACGCCGTGTGGGTACTGGTGGCGGCGATCCTGCACGGCGTCGACATGCCCGGGTACGTCACGCTGATCGCGGCGATCACCGGCCTCGGCGGGCTGCAGATGGTGATGCTCGGACTGATCGGCGAGTACATCGGCCGGATCTACTACGAGACCAAGAAGCGCCCGCACTACCTGCTCAAGCAGACCAACATGGACCCCGCGGAGCGCTTGGAACGGAGCAATTGAAACTGGCACCGGCCCCGGATGGACGAGCCACCCGAGGCCGGTAGGAGTACTGCTGAGGATCAGGCGGTGAGCCGCTCCTCGGTGGAGGTGGAGAACAGGTGCAGCTTCTCCGGCACCGCCGCCAGGCGGACCGTCGAGCCCTTCTCGACCTGCATGCGGGCGTCGATGCGGGCGACGATCTGCTGCGTCTCGCCGTCGTGCTCCGACGTGCCGTACAGGTACGCGTCGGCGCCGAGCTCCTCGACCACCGCGACCTTCACCGGCAGACCCTCGTCGGCGACCTTGAAGGCCTCCGGACGAACGCCGACGGTCAGGGTCTTGTCGCTCCCGGCCTTGGCGAGCACGTCGCGGGCGACCGGGATCGTGTAGTCACCGACCTGGGCGCCACCCTCGGCGATGTTGGCGGTGATCAGGTTCATCGCCGGCGAGCCGATGAAGCCCGCGACGAACTTGTTCTTCGGGTTGTCGTACAGGTTCAGCGGGGTGTCGACCTGCTGGAGCAGACCGTCCTTGAGGACCGCGACCCGGTCACCCATCGTCATGGCCTCGACCTGGTCGTGCGTGACGTACACGGTCGTGACACCGAGGCGCTGCTGCAGTTCGGCGATCTGCGTACGGGTCTGCACCCGCAGCTTGGCGTCGAGGTTCGACAGCGGCTCGTCCATCAGGAAGACCTGCGGGTTACGCACGATCGCGCGGCCCATGGCGACACGCTGACGCTGACCACCGGAGAGCGCCTTCGGCTTGCGGTCGAGGTACTCCTCCAGGCCGAGCAGCTTGGCGGCCTCGCCGACGCGCTTCGCCCGGTCCTCCTTGGAGACACCCTGCATCTTCAGCGCGAAGCCCATGTTGTCCGCGACCGACATGTGCGGGTAGAGCGCGTAGTTCTGGAACACCATCGCGATGTCCCGCTCCTTCGGCGGACGGTGCGTGACGTCGCGGTCGCCGATGTAGATGGAGCCCTCGTTGACCTCTTCGAGGCCGGCGAGCATCCGGAGCGAGGTGGACTTACCGCAACCCGACGGGCCGACGAGCACCATGAACTCGCCGTCCTCGATCTCGAGGTTGAGCTTGTCGACGGCGGGGGTGTCCGAACCGGGGTAGACCCGGGTTGCCGCCTTGAACGACACAGTAGCCATGACTGTACTTCCCTTCACCGGCAGGAACGTGCCGGACGATCCGAGTAAAGGTTCCCCCGGGCGGGGGAGTCCGCCTATCCTCGCCCGGCGCCACTCGTCCTGACAAGGTTTGTGCGGTGTGATGTGTCCATTCTGTTCACGGAGTGGACACCGGCACGCAGTCTGCAAGTTCTTGCAGGATCTTGCTGAAATGTCAGCCTCGCCTCTGTACAGTGCCCGCGTGAGCAGCAGAGCGCGGCTGGCGGACATCGCAGCCAAGGCGGGGGTCAGTGAGGCGACGGTGTCCCGGGTGCTGAACGGGAAGCCGGGGGTCGCGGAGGACACGAAACAGTCCGTGCTGACCGCACTCGACGTCCTCGGCTTCGAACGGCCGGCGCGGCTGCGGCGGCGGTCGGCAGGGCTGATCGGGCTGGTGATGCCGGAGCTGATGAACCCGATCTTCCCGGCGTTCGCGCAGGTGATCGAGTCGGCGCTGTCGCAGCGCGGGTACACCCCGGTGCTGTGCACGCAGTCCCCGTCCGGCGCGACCGAGGAGGAGTACGTCGAGATGCTGCTCGAGCGCGGCGTCTCCGGGATCATCTTCGTCTCCGGCCTGCACGCGGACACCGGCGCCGACCACGAGCGGTACCAGGCGCTGGTCGAGCGCCGGCTCCCGGTCGTCTTCGTGAACGGCTGGCTGCCGTCGGTGGAGGCGCCGTTCGTCTCGTCCGACGAGTACGCCGCGATGGAGCTGGCCGTCTCCCATCTCGTTGCCCTCGGCCACCGCCGGATCGGGTTCGCGTCCGGGCCGGAACGGTTCCTCGTCGTACAGCGGAAACTGGCCGGGTACCGTACGTCGATGAAGGCCCAGTTGGGGTTGTCCGACGAGGACCTCGGCCCGATGGTTGCCCTGAGCATGTTCGGCGTCGAGGGCGGCGAGGCGGCCGCCCGGCAGCTGCTCGACGGCGGCGTCACCGCGGTCGTCTGCGGCTCCGACATGATGGCCCTCGGCGCCATCCGGGCCGTCCGCCAGCGCGGCCTGTCCGTCCCCGGCGACATCTCGGTGGTCGGCTACGACGACGCCCCGATGATGGAGTTCACCGACCCCCCGATGACCACCATCCGCCAACCGGTCCAGGCAATGGGCCTGGCAGCCGTCCAATCGTTGCTGGAAGAGGTCCGCGGCCACGCGACCCCGCACACCGAATTCCTCTTCCGCCCCGAACTCGTGGTCCGCGGCTCCACCGGCCCGGCCCGCTAGAACTGCCAGTCGTCACACGCCTTCTGCTTGAAGTCGTCGACCGACTCGGTCCAGTTGTCCTCAGAAGCCAGGTCCTTCGACGGCACGAGGACCGTGCCGGGGTGGAGTTGCTTCAGGTCGCGTTCGCTGAACTCCAGATGCATGGCCGACCAACTGCTGTCTCGAGACCACCCGTAGATCGTGTACCGGGTCCCCGGTGCCCGGCCGACGAGCTCACCCGACACCGCCCAGCCGTTGCCGCCCGAGTCCAACGAGAACTGGGAGAACCCGGTCACCGGCCCGGACGCTTCCCAGCGCCCCATCGTCCGGTCCTGAGGCGGCTGCCGGTCGGCATCGGGATCCGGCAGGTAGAGCGTCGCGCCGTCGATGTGACCTTCACACATCTGTACGACGATCTGCGGGGCGCCGGTGGCGTCGACCGTCACGCCGATCACCCCGCCGGCGGGAACCCCGCAACCTGTCAGTTCCAGAGCGCCGGCAACTGCCGCCGCCGTGGCCCCCACCCATCTGCGCATGGTTCAGGGTAGGGGGCTCCGGCCCGGGGCCGTCCCCTGCCGGGCGGCTCCCGGGCCGGAGGTTCTCGGGGGTTACTTCGCGATGTGGAACGGGCTGATTGTGCTGGTGAAGCCGTTGGCCCAGAGGGAGTTGACCTTGGAGCGTTCGGTGGAGTCGGGGTACGGGTTGGTGCAGGACGGGCCCGGGCCGCCGCCGGACATCAGTTCGGAGCACGGGCCGGAGTAGTGGTCGGGGAGGCCGAGGACGTGGCCGGTCTCGTGGGCGACGATGCGGGTCTTGTCGTACTGCTCGGCCTGGGTGTAGTCGATGAATACGTATCCACTGCCGTGGCCGTCGGTCGACGCGTACGAGCCGCGCGAGTCGTTGCCCTCGGTGTAGTAGAAGTCGTAGTTGCTGCCCTCGGCGAGCTTCACGTTGCTCACCGACGAGTTCCAGATCTGCGTACTGGAGGCGATCTGCGAAGCGAACGTCGGTGCGTCGACGGCGTACGTGACCGTCACCGCGGTCACCTTCTGGCCCTTGGCGGCCTGCTTGGCCATCTTGGCGCGGGCGGATTTCATCACGGCGTCGTAGAACGCCTTGGTGGCGGCCTCGTCCTGGGGCGAGCCGACGTACGCCGCACGGGAGGCGGCGGTGGACACGTTCGTAGGCGCGGCAGTCGAGGGGGACGCTGCGAGCGCGGGGACGGCCAGCGCGGCGGCGGCGAGCCCCGCGAGACCGGACAGGATACGGCGATACGACATGGAGGCCTCACTCCGAAATCGGTGGCGGATAGCGACGGGCGGATTACCGATCGCCACATTCGGATGCTGCCAAGAACTCCGCCCGTCGCGCACCGCTTCGCACGAAACCCTGGGGATAACCCGCGATTCCCGCGGACCGTTCTATGCCGGACATAACACCCGGACTATGAGCCCGGTCCAGGCCCAACACCGTCCGCTCCACGAGCACAGGCTGATCTCCGAGGCGCTCGGGCTCTCCCTGGGGGCGAGCTTGTCGGGCAGCGACCCGGATCCGATCCGCACCGGCCCGCCCCCGCCCTAACGCCACCCCCCAGATGAACGGTTATCCCCTCAACTGAAGGGTTGCCCCCTGAAAATCCCAGCCGCCAACCCCCCACTTCAAGGGGCAACCCCCACCCCTAAGGCCCGGGCGCCCGTGCCCGGGCTTGCCGTCCCCGGGCCTGCCGTACCCGGGCTGCCGTACCCGGGGCTGCTGTCCCTGGGGTTTGCGTAACCGGGCTGCCGTCCCTGGGGTTGCTGTCCGCGGGGGCTGCCGTCCCTGGGATTGCCGTGCCCGGGGTTGCCGTACTCCGGGGCGCCGTACTCGGGCTCGTCGTACCCCGGGGCTGCCGTACCTGGGGTTGCTGTCCCGGGGTTGCCGTGTCGGGGTGGACTGTCATCCCTGGGGCCGCCGTCGCGGGTGAGCTGCCGGCCGCCCTGACCCGCGCGGCCGCGCTGGACGACAGGCGGGGCGTGGGACACCCAATTGTGGCTGAAGACAGGCAATAACAGGTCCCGAGCCACCACTACCTGTGCCAGCCCACCACTACCTGTGCCAGGCCACGCCAGCCTGGCGACGCCAGTGCTTGGCCGAACGGCGCTGGGGTCTCAGGCCTCGCCGGGGATGCCGACGTTGAGTAGGCGGGCGCCGGGGCCGCGGGTGGAGAGGCGGTCCTCCTTGTTGTACAGGTTGCAGCGTTGGAGGCTCAGGCAGCCGCAGCCGATGCAGGTGTCGAGGTCGTCGCGGAGGCGCTCGAGTTCGGCGATCCGGTCGTCGAGACGGCTGCGCCACGACTTCGACAGCTTGCTCCAGTCGGCCCGGGTCGGTGTCCGGTCCTCGGGTAGCGAGTCCAGCGCGTTCTTGATCTCGGCGAGCGCCAGCCCGACCCGCTGCGCGGCCTGTACGAACGCTATCCGGCGCAAGGTACTGCGCTGGTACTGCCGCTGGTTGCCGGCGGTCCGGCGGGACGCGATCAGACCCTGGTCCTCGTAGAACCGCAACGCCGACGCCGCCACTCCGGACCGCTGCGCGATCTCCCCGATCGAGAGCCAGTGCTCCTTGCTCGGGACGTTCTCCTCTCCCATACCGCCACCCTAGGCCGGGGCTCCAAACACTCAAGCATGCTTGAAGTGTGTGAGAGGACCACTGCCGCGGCTGGTCTGCTGGTCGGAGTGGTCGTCACGATCGGTTATACTTTTCTGGTGTCGGTGCGCGCGTCGCGTCACCAGAGATGTTCCCAGGCGCTCCGACCCGTCGGTTCAGCATCCGGCTGAAGCTTTCCGGCGACATGGGTGCAACGCGATAGCACCCGCAGGTCGATGCCCGTCTCCTGCTGAGTACGTAGTCCGGTCATGTTTTCGTGACCGGCGCTCACGTGCGGCTGCGATCCGGCGCCCCTCGTCCGTGAATACGAGAGAGAGTTTGCGTGACCCAGCACCACCAGTTCGACGCCGATTCCGCCGACGGGCGGAACAAGAAGCCCCGGCACAAGAAGCACCAGAACCAGTCGTACGGCGAGCGCCTCGCCGCGCAGCAGCCGTCCTACGAAGCCGGCGCCGACAACCGCGCCGACAACCGGGCCGAGGACCGTACGCCGGTGAAGGGGTACCGCTCCGAGCAGCCCCGCGCCGACCGCGGGCAGCGCAGCGGGCAGTACGACCGCACCGACCGGCCGCAGTACCGCCGCGACGACCGTGCCCAGGACAACCGCTCCCAGGACCGCTCCCGCTACGACCGGGACAACCGTTCGTCGTACAACCGCGACGACCGTTCCTCGTACAACCGGGACAACCGTTCCTCCTACAACCGCGACGACAAGCCGGCGTACAACCGGGACGACCGTTCGTCGTACCGGCGGGACGACCGCGAGCGCACCGACCGGCCGCGCTTCAACCGCGACGACCGGCCGCAGTACAACCGTTCGCAGTACAACCGCGACGAGCGCCCGCAGTACAACCGCGACGAGCGCCCGCGCTTCAACCGCGACGACCGCCCGCAGTACAACCGGGACGAGCGTCCGCGCTTCAACCGCGACGACCGCCCGCAGTACAACCGGGACGAGCGTCCGCGCTTCAACCGGGACGACCGGCCGCAGTACAGCCGCGACACCAACCGCGACGGCGGCCGGGACAACCGGCGGTTCGAGCGGGACGAGAAGCCGCGGTTCGAGAAGAGCTATCGGAAGGATGAGCCGGTGCAGCAGCCGGTCGACCTCGGGACCGTTGCCGAGGACAACCAGTTCGCCGCCCTCGGGCTCGCCCCGCGGCTGGTCCAGCGGCTGGCCCGGGACGGCATCACCGCGCCGTTCCCGATCCAGGCCGCGACCATCCCGGACGCGCTGGCCGGCAAGGACGTGCTCGGCCGCGGCCAGACGGGTTCCGGCAAGACGCTCGGCTTCGGGCTTCCGACGCTGATGCGGCTGGCCGGCGGCCGGACCGAGTCGCGCCGTCCGCGCGGAATGATCCTGGTCCCGACCCGTGAGCTCGCGATGCAGGTGCACGACGCCCTCGAGCCGCTGGCGCACGTGATGAACGTGTCGCTGAAGCTGATCGCCGGCGGCCTGCCGTACCCGAAGCAGATCGACGCGCTCCGGCGCGGTGTCGACCTGCTGATCGCCACCCCGGGCCGGCTGATCGACCTGTGCGAGCAGGGCGCGGCCGACCTCGGCGCGGTCGAGGTCGCGGTCCTCGACGAGGCCGACCACATGTGCGACATGGGCTTCATGCCGGCGGTCACCACGCTGCTCGACATGACCCCGCCCGAGGGCCAGCGGCTGCTGTTCTCCGCGACCCTCGACAACGACGTCGACAAGATCGTGAAGACCTACCTGAAGGACCCGGTGCAGCACTCGACCGAGTCCGGGCAGGCCTCGGTCAGCACGATGGAGCACCACCTGCTGGTGATCGAGCCGGCGCACAAGCAGTCGCTGACCGCGGAGCTGGCCAGCCGGGACGGGCGGACCATCGTGTTCGTCCGCACCAAGCTCGGCGCGGACCGGGTCGCCACCCAGCTGCGTGACCGCGGCGTGATGGCCGCGGCGCTGCACGGCGGCCTCACCCAGGGCGCGCGGAACCGGACGCTCGAGCAGTTCAAGGACGGCTCGGTGCCGGTGCTGGTGGCAACCGATGTCGCGGCTCGCGGTATCCACGTCGACGACGTCGGCCTGGTCGTCCAGGCGGACCCGGCGGCGGACCACAAGGACTACCTGCACCGTGCCGGCCGTACGGCGCGGGCCGGTGGTGAGGGCGCCGTCGTGACCCTCGTCCTGCCGCACCAGCGGCGTGGGATGGTCCGGCTGGCCGAGTCGGCCGGTGTCGACGTCGAGCCGGTCCGGGTGCGTCCGGGCGACGAGGTGATGACCGGGCTGACCGGCGGCAACAAGCCGTCCGGGTACCCGGTGCGGCTGCCGGCCCCGAAGCCGCGCGCCAACAAGGGCGGTCGCCGCTTCGGCAGCACCCGTCCGGGCGGCCGCGGCAACGGCCCGCGCCGCAGCAACGGCGGTCCCCGTCGTACCGACGGAAAGTCCTACCAGCACTGAGTCGTGCGCTGACACAAGTAACGGTGGGTCGGCACAGGAAATAACCTGTGCCGACCCACCGTTTTCTGTTCAAGGCCTCAGGTGAGGACCGCCCAGAGGCGGGCCAGCGCGGCCGCGATCTCCTCGGCGTTCAGCGGGACCAGCTCGAGCATCAGCTCGTCGTCGTCCACCCTGTCGGTCATCACGTAGATCGGCGGCGACCCGGCCTCGAGCTCGGTGGCGATGCGTTTCGCGTCGTCCACCTTCAGCAGCACCCGGGACACCTGCAAGCCGGTCGGGTCTGGCACTGCCGTGACCACGATGCCGGGGATCCGCGACACCGCGGCCACGAACGCGTCCACCTTGGCGCGTTCGTCGGCCTGCCATTTCACCCGGTCGATCGCCTGCCACTCCTCGAGTGCCGCGAGGACGCCGATGATGGCTTCCTTGGTCGGCTTCATCACCCGCCCGATGCCCTTGTCCTGGGCCCGGACCGCCTGCACCAGCGGCCAGCTCCCGGCGACCAGCCCGGCGGTCGGCGAGCCGAGGTACTTCTGCCCGCTGACCAGCACCAGGTCCGCGCCGGTGGCGAGCAGGTCCGCGATCTGCGGGAACTGCGCCGCACCGTCGATGATCGCCGGTACGCCGCGGCGGTGCGCGGCCTTGATCGCCGCCGCCAGGTCGATCGGCTCGCCGCGGGTCAGCCGCGACGACACCAGCATCAGGCACGCGACGTCCGGCCCGTCCAGCTCGGCCTCCAGGTCGGCGAGCGTGCAGGCGTCCTCGTCGCCGGCCAGATCCACCTGGGCGCCGGCCAGCCGGATGCCCTGCAGGTTCGAGTGGCCGTAGTCGACGACGTGGCAGGCCGGCAGTACGACGCGGTTGTGCATGTCGGTCGTGTCCGGCAACGCGGCCGTACGGCGTGGGTCGCCGCCGGTCATCGTGGCCGCGACCGCGAGCGTGATCCCGGCGGCGGTGCAGTGCACGACGGCGCCCGCCTGCGCGCCGGTGATCTGCGCGATCGCCTCGCTCGCCCGGTCGCGCAGCTCGTCCAGCACGAAGAACTCGGGTAGCGCCTCGGCGACGGCTGCCGCGACAGCGTCAGAGCTCCGGGACACCCCGAGCGGGGTGTACGTCCCCCTGGCGTTGATCACCACACTCAATCGATAACGATCGTGGATGCTCATGGTGTTGCTGAGCGTAGTGGTCACGGACCGCAATTGGCGAGAGTCTGTCCGTGCCAACTTCTTGACCTCAACCTACTCGTGAGTCATTCTCACTTTTATCGACCTGAGGAGGGACCGTGCCCCGCCCCGCACTTCGCACCCGCCTTCGCGTGACCGCCGCTGTCGCGGCCGTCGTCGCCGTTCTCGCCGCCCTGCCCGCTCCGACCCAGGCGGCGCCGCAGGCCGTTGCCGGGGATCCCGCGGACTATTGCCTCGGGCAATGTCGTGACATCCTGCCGCCGGGCCAGAACGGCAGCGCGACGTTCACGGATCTCCTTGCTTTCAAGGCGTTGGGGGTCCGCCCGCCGCACTTCAGCGACAGCCTGAAGCCGTACCAGGACCTGGTCTGGAACTCGCAGGGCATCACCGACGACGGCCTCGCGCCGTACTACGACGACTCGTCGTTCGGGGTGAAACCGGACGACGTGGCAAGCACCGTCCACCCGCGCAGTGACGTGACGATCGTCCGGGACAAGTCCCGCGGCATCCCGCACATCACCGGCACCACGCGGCTCGGCACGATGTTCGGTGCCGGGTACGCCGGCGCGCAGGACCGGCTGTTCGTGATGGACGTGTTCCGGCACCTCGGACGCGGGCAGCTGACGCCGTTCGCGGGCGGTGCCGCGGCGAACCGCGAGTTCGAGCAGGAGTTCTGGCGGACCGCGCCGTACACCGAGGCCGATCTGCAGCGGCAGTTCGACGACGCCGCCACGCTGTACGGCGCCGACGGCGTGAAGATGCAGCAGGACATCCAGGCCTGGGTCGACGGCGTCAACCACTACATCGACACGGTCGGCATCGGCTATCCCGGTGAGTACGTCGCGCTCGGTCTGCAGTGGCCGACGCCGCACTGGAAGGTGACCGACGTGGTCGCCACCGCGGCCGTGGTCGCGGGCATCTTCGGCACCGGCGGGGGGTCCGAGGTCACGTCGGCGCTGGCGCTGCTCGAGGCGCAGGCGAAGTACGGCGTTGCCGAGGGCACCAAAGTGTGGGAGTCGTTCCGTTCGCAGAACGACCCCGAGGCGAGTACGACGGTGCACAACGGGACGACGTTCCCGTACGGGACCACCGGCCCGAACCCGCCCGGTCGTGCGCTGCCGGACCGCGGCTCGGTCACCGCCGAACCCGAGGTGATCGACCAGACCGCGAACAAGACGGCGGCCGTGCGGCCCGCGCCGGCGGGATCCGAAGCACTGAAGGGAATCTTCGACCAAGGACTGTTTCCGGAAGGTTTCGGAAAACGTGCGATGTCGAACGCACTCCTGGTTTCCGGCGCGCATACCCAGTCCGGGAACCCGATCGCCGTCTACGGCCCGCAGACCGGGTACTTCGCTCCGCAACTGCTGCTCCGCCAGGAGTTGCAGGGCCCGGGCGTGAGCTCGCGTGGGATCGCCTTCGCCGGCCTGAACTTCTACACCCTGATCGGCCGCGGCCCGGACTACTCGTGGAGCGCGACGTCCGCCGGGCAGGACATCACTGACACGTTCGCCGTACCCCTGTGCGAGCCCGGCGGCGGAACGCCGACGAAAGCCTCGCAGTACTACGTTTTCCGCGGTCAGTGCGTGCCGATCGAGCGGCTGGAGCGGCACAACTCGTGGTACTCCAGCCTCGGGTCCTCCGAGCCGGCCGGGTCGTACACGTTGGTTGCCCTGCGCACCAAGTACGGCATCGTGACACACCGCGGAACAGTGGGCGGAAAGCCTGTTCTGTTCACGAAGAACCGGTCGACGTACGGCAACGAGGCGGGATCGGCGCTCGGGTTCATGCAGTTCAACGACCCCGACAAGATCCACTCGGCCGCCGACTTCCAGAAAGCCGCGGCGAACATCGGGTACACCTTCAACTGGTTCTACACCGACAAGAACTCGATCGCGTACTTCAACTCCGGTGACAACCCGGTGCGCGCGGACGGCGCCGACCCGAACCTGCCGACCTGGAGCTCGTACGAGTGGAAGGGCTGGAACCCCGACACCAACCGCGCCACGTACACGCCGCCGGCGCAGCACCCGCAGGTCGTGAACCAGGACTACCTGACCAGCTGGAACAACAAGCAGGCTCCCGGGTACTCCGCCTCGGACGGGCAATGGGGGTACAACGCGGTCTACCGCAGCCAGCCGCTCGACGACCGGATCAAGGCCGTCATCGACAGCGGGCAGAAGTTCACCCGCGGCAAGCTGGTCGAGGCGATGGAGGACGCCGCCACCGTCGACCTCCGCGGCGACCAGGTGCTGCCGTACCTGCTGCACGTCCTGAAATCGGCACCGATCACCGACCCGGCCGTCGCCGACGCCGTCGCCAAGCTGACGGCCTGGCAACAGTCCGGCGCCCACCGCAAGACCCCCAACGCGTCGTCACGCACCTACGACAACGCCGACGCCATCCGCATCCTCGACGCCTGGTGGCCTCTGCTGGTCCCGGCCGAGTTCAAGGACCTCGGACCGGACCTCTACAGCGCCCTGACCGCGAACCTGAAGATCGACGAGCGCCCGAGCGCGCAGGGATCGTCCTTCCAGAGCGGCTGGTGGGGCTTCGTCCAGCGGGACATGCGCAAGGTGCTGGGCGACCCGGTGAAGACGGCACAGCCGGTGACGTACTGCGGTGCCGGATCGCTGGCCGCCTGTCGGTCCGTGCTGACGGAGACCTTGCTGGCGGCAACCAAGACGCCGGCGTCGACGACGTACCCGGCGACCGCGGACTGTGCGGCGGGCGACCAGTTCTGCGCCGACCAGATCGCACACAACCCGATGGGCGGCATCACCCAGGACCGGATCGCCTGGGTGAACCGGCCGACGTACCAGCAGGTGGTCGAGTTCCCGGCGAGGCGCGGCGACGACGTGACCAACCTGGCGGCCGGGAAGACCGCGACCGCGAGCAGTTACGAGAAGGGCTGGTACAACTCGCCCCCGGCCCAGGCGGTCGACGGGAAGCTCGACACCCGGTGGGCGAGCGACTGGTCGGATCCACAGTGGCTGAAGGTTGACCTCGGCAACGAGCAGCCGGTCGGCCGGGTGGTGCTGCAGTGGGAGGCGGCGTACGCGAAGGGCTACCGGATCGAGGTGTCGCGGGACGGCTCGACCTGGCAACAGGTGCACGCGACGACGGCCGGGAACGGCGGGGAGGACGTGGTCCGGTTCGGCGCCGTACCGGCCCGGTATGTGCGGGTGACCGGCACTCAGCGGGCGACGTCGTACGGCTATTCGCTGTACGAGTTCCAGGTGTTCAGATGGTGATGCCAGGATGAGGACATGACACAGAACTTTCCTCCGAACCAGCCGTATCCGCCGCAGCAGCCGGGCTACCAGCAGGGCCCGCCGCCGGGATACCAGGGCCCGCCCCCGGGTTACCAGCAGGGCCCGCCGCCCGGGTATCAGCAGGGCGGATACCAGCAGCCGGCGCCGTCCAACGTGCCGCACGTCGCGCCGCAGGGTTCGCCGTACCCGGTGCTGGTGTCGACGATGAACGACCTGCCCGGGTACACCGCGGAGAAGGTGTTCGGCGAGGTGTTCGGGCTGACCGTGCGGACCCGCGACTTCGGATCGAACTTCACCGCGAGCTTCCGGTCGCTCGGCGGCGGCGAGGTGCCGGAGTACACCCAGATGCTGGCCGAGTCGCGGCACGTCGCGGTGATGCGGATGTGCCAGATGGCGCAGCAGATGGGCGCGAACGCGATCCTCGCGATGCGGTTCGACTGCAACGAGATCGCGCAGACCATGAGCGAGGTGGCCGCCTACGGTACGGCGGTCGTCGTGCGGAAGGTCGAGCCGCCGCGGGTGCAGGACTCAACCCCTGACGAGGACGATGCCAATGACAGCTGAGCTCACCTTTCCGCCCGGATTCAGGTGGGGTGTTTCCACGTCGGCGTACCAGATCGAGGGTGCCGTGGCCGAGGGCGGCCGCGGCACCTCCACCTGGGACACGTTCTGCGCGCAGCCCGGCAAGATCCTGAACGGCGACACCGGGGCGGTCGCGTGCGACCACTACCACCGGTACGCCGAGGACGTCGCGCTGATGCGGGAGCTCGGGGTGGACACGTACCGGTTCTCGTTCGCCTGGACGCGGATCCAGCCGACCGGCAGCGGACCGGGGAACGCGGCCGGGCTGGACTTCTACGACCGGCTCGTCGACGCGCTGCTCGGCGCCGGGATCCAGCCGGCGCCGACGCTGTACCACTGGGACACGCCGCAACCGCTCGAGGACGCGGGCGGCTGGCTGAACCGGGACATCACCGAGCGGTTCGCGGAGTACGCCGGGATCCTCGGCGCCCGGTTCGCGGATCGGGTGCCGCTGTGGATCACGATCAACGAGCCGATGGTGCTGACGCTGATGGGGTACTCGCTCGGCGCCCACGCGCCCGGCAAGGAACTCCTGTTCGACGCGCTGCCGGTCGCGCATCATCAGCTGCTCGCCCACGGCCGCGCGGTGCAGGCGCTGCGGGCGGCCGGGGCTTCCCAGGTCGGGATCGCCTCCAATCACGCGCCGACCTGGCCGGCCAGTGACAGCGCCGAGGACCAGGAAGCGGCCGCGCTGTACGACAACCTGATCAACTGGCTGTTCGCCGACCCGATCCTGCTCGGCGAGTACCCGTCCGGCATGGGCGATGCGATGCCCGGGCCGGTTGCCGACGACCTCGCGGTCATCTCGACGCCGCTGGACTTCTTCGGCATCAACCACTACTCGCCGGTCTCGGTCGGCGCGGCGACCGGACAGGCCGACACCGCCGCGACCGACGGCGTACTGCTCCCGCCCGGTCTGCCGTTCGAACCGCGCACGCTGACCGGCTACCCGACCACGGACTTCGGCTGGCCGGTGGTGCCGGACGCGTTCGGCGAGATCCTGCGGACCTTCCAGCAGCGGTACGGCGAGAAGCTGCCGCCGATCTACATCACCGAGAACGGCTGCGCGATCAACGACGGGGTGTCCGACCAACGCCGGATCGACTATCTGGAGGGCTACCTTCGCTCGCTGAAGTCGGCGATCGACGACGGGGTCGACGTCCGCGGGTACTTCCAGTGGTCGCTGCTGGACAACTTCGAGTGGGCGGCCGGGTACTCGCAACGGTTCGGCCTGGTGCACGTCGACTTCGAGACCCAGGAGCGCACTCCGAAGGCGTCGTACTACTGGCTCCAGGCTCTGATAGCCCAGCACCGCCGATGAAGGAGGCGTTGGCGGAACCTACCGTGCGGGTCGGCGGTGGGTGGACGGCCGCCGTCGTACTGGCGAACGTGGGCGTGTTCGCGGCCTGGCTGGGGCCTATCCAGGTGCTGCTGGCCAAGCAGTCCGAGGCGGTTGCCCCAGGCAACAAAGAGTTCGTGTTCGGGCTGGTCACCGGGGTCGGGGCGGCGGTGTCGGTGGTGGCCAATCCGGCGTTCGGGGCGATCTCGGACCGTACGGCGTCCCGGTTCGGGCGGCGGGTGCCGTGGGTGATCGCGGGCGCTGTCGGTGGTGCCGTCGGGCTGGGGATCCTGTCCGGCGCGCGGGTGATCGCGTTGATGCTCGTCGGGTGGTGCCTGATGCAGCTCTTCGGCAACGCGCTGCTCGCGGCCGCGACCGCGGTCATCCCGGACCGCGTGCCGGTCACCCAGCGCGGCGTCGTCGGCGGCTGGGTCGCCATCTCGCAGGTCCTCGGCGCACTAGTAGGAACGGCCCTCGCCGCGTCCTTCGACAACTACACCCTTGGGTACGTCGCCTGCGCGGGTTTCCTGCTGTTGTCCGTCGTCCCGTACCTGCTCCGCAGCCACGATCAGCCGCTCACGGAGCGACCGGCGTTCGTCCTCCCCGACTTCCTGAAGAGCTTCTGGATCAGCCCGCGCCGCTACCCGGACTTCGGCTGGGCCTGGCTGACCCGGTTCCTCTTCAATGTCGGCAACGCGCTCGGCACCCTGTACCTCTTCTACTACCTTCAGGACGAGGTCGGGGTCGCTGACCCGGACACCGGCGTACTGATCCTGACCGCGATCTACAGCGTCTGCGTCCTGACCACCGCGATCAGCTTCGGCCGCTGGTCGGACCGCTCCGCCCGCCGCAAGGTCTTCGTCACCGCGTCGGGCTGGGTGATGGCCGTGGCCGGCGTCATCCTTGCCGGGTGGCCGACCTGGCCCGGCGCGATCACCGGTGCGATCGTGCTGGGCGCCGGCTTCGGCGTGTACCTGTCCGTCGACTTCGCGCTGCTCACGCAGGTCCTTCCGAACGCCCGCGACCGCGCCAAGGACCTCGGCGTCATCAACATCGCGAACTCCCTGCCGCAGGTCCTCGCCCCGGTCATCGCCGCCCCGATCGTCAAACACCTGGGCGGCTACCCGGTCCTCTACCTGCTGGCCGCCGCAGTCACCGTCCTGGCCGGCGTGCTGGTCACCCGCGTCCGATCAGTCGCCTGAGTGCCTTACCGGCGCCGGACGATGCGGTGACCTGGATGTTGCCGAGGTCCAGCCACGCAGCCAGCTGCCGCAACTCGCCGGCCAGCTTCTCGACGAAGTCGGGTACGCCGGGTTCAGCGGTGAGCGTGGGGACGACCAACGTCGACGCCGGCCGATCCGACTTCAGATCGACACGAGCCACCAGACGATCGCCGAGCAGGAACGGCAGTACGTAGTACCCGTGGACGCGCTGCGGCGCCGGGGTGTAGATGCTGATCCGGTAGAAGAAGTCGAACAGCCGCTGCGTGCGATCCCGGTTCCAGATCAGCGGGTCGAACGGCGACAGCAGCGCGCAGGCGTCCACCGGACGGTCCTCCGCCTCGTGCCAGCGGTACGCCTGCTGCTTCACCCCCTCGACCCGCACCGGCACCAGCTCACCGGCGTCCACCAGCTCGCCGATCACCTCGCGACCAGTTGCGGCAGGCAACGGAAAGTGCGCCTGCCCGGTCCCGCCGCAGAGCTCACGCAGCGTTCCGATCCCGAGCCCGCGCGCCGCGATCCGGACCAGCTCACGACGTGCCTCGGCCGCGGTCGGCTCCGGCGCCCCGAGTACGTCGGCCGGCAGCACCCGCTCGGTCAGGTCGTAGATCCGCTCGAAGTGCCGCCGCCCCGCGATCGTCACCTGCCCGGTGCAGAACAAGTACTCGATCGCGATCTTCGCGTCCTGCCAGTTCCACATCCTGCCGGTGGTCGGATCCGGGTCCGGGTCGCTGCGCTTGCGCCGTACGCCGTCCGGGCTCGCCTCACCCGCGGTCAGCGGGCCTCGTTCGGTGACCAGTCGCAGCACCTGGTCGACGTACCCCGGCCGCTCCGCGGTCAGCCGGCGCATCCCGGCGACCACCGACCAGGGCGCGGTGACGTCCGGGCTCAGCTCCTCGTCCCACACCTGCCGTTCGGCCGCCCGCATCCGCCAGCGCATCAGCGGATAGTTGCCGAGCGGGATCAGGGCGGCCTTGTGTCCCCAGAAGTACTCGAACAGCTCGCGCTCCGCGCCCCAGCTCAGGTCGTCCAGGCTCGCCCGCGGATAGTTGCCCACCCGGGCGTACACCGGCAGATAGTGCGACCGGCACAGCACGTTCACCGAGTCCAGCTGCAGTACGGCGGCCTGCCGGATCGCCCAGCGCACATCACCCCGCCGATGCGGTTCGCCGAATCCTTGGGCACTCAGCGCGATCCGCCGCGCAACCTCCGTCGAGACCTCGTCGCCCACGACCACCATGACTCGAACGTATAGCGCGACACGGGGTCACCGCTTGGAAACGGCGTACGTCAGATGGGTGACCTGGGACGACGCGTCCGTCCGGGCCTGCTCCAGCGCGATCCGGTCGGCATCCACGTGGTCGAACAGGCGGATGCCGTTGCCCAGCAGCACCGGCGAGAGCGAGATCGAGAACTCGTCGACCAGGCCGGCGTTGAGGTACTGCTGGATCGTCTCGGCACCGCCGGAGATCCGTACGTCGAGGTCGCCGGCCGCCTCGCGGGCCTGGAACAGCGCGCTCTCGATCCCGTCGTTGACGAAGTAGAACGTGGTGCCGCCCGGGCGCTCCCACGGCTCGCGCTCCGTGTGCGTGACGACGTACACCGGGGTGTGGAACGGCGCCTCCTCCGGCCAGGCCAGCTCACCGCCGTCGAACATCCGCTTGCCCATCACGTTCGCGCCGATCCGCTCCATCGTCGCCCGCGAGACCTCGTCGTCGAGCCCTTCCTCGCCGCCCTCGCCGAGCTTCAGGTTCTCCCGGAAGGAACGCTGCGGGAACAACCAGGCCTGCAACTCGCCCCACTTCCGCAGCCAGGTCTGGACCCGCGGATCGTCCTTGCCCTCGGGCGAGAACACCTCCGCGACCGTAACGTCCGCAACTGGCGCGATGAAGCCGTCGAGCGACATCGTCACGCCGAAGAACACCTTTCCAGCCATCAGTCCACGTCCTTTCCGGTGAGTTCGGCGACGTACGTCGCCAGGTTGTGCAGGGTCTGCTCGCCGCCCTCGATCGCGTGGTACTTCTCGACCGCCTCGTCGCGCAGTTCCTTGGTGGGGAACACCGCACGCATGACGATCCGGGTCTGCTCGCCGTCCGGCTCGAAGGTGAGCAGCGAGGCGAAGGCGTTCGGGTCGTCGCGGGATTCGCCGTGCACCATGGAGATCCGGGCCGGTGCGTCGATCTCGGACCAGGTGATCCACTCCTGGTACTCGGTCCCGTCCGGACCGTGCATCACGAAGTCCCAGTCGCCGCCGACGCGGAACTCGAACGACCGTGTCTTGGTGCTGAAGCCCGCCGGTCCCCACCACTGCTCGAGGTGCCGGACCTCGGTGAACGCCTCGAACACCAGCTCCCGTGGGGCGTTGATCAACCGGGAGACCACGATCTCCCGGTCAGCGGTGTCGCCGCTAATCATCCTCTGGTCCCTTTCGCTTCTCCTGCTTGAGCTCCTGCACGTACTCGTCCAGCCGGCCGAACGTCTCGTTCCAGAACTGCTCGAATCCGCCCACCCACTCGTGCACCGGCCGCAGCCCGCGGGCGTCCAGGTCGTACAGCCGCTGCTTGCCCGCTCCGCGGACCCGCACCAGCCCGACCTCCCGCAACACCCGCAGGTGCTTGGACGCCTGCGGCTGACTCATCCCCAGATCCCGGGCCACCTCGGTCACCGGCCGCTCCCCGCCCCGCAACAACACGAGAATGTCCCGCCGCTGCGGCTCCGCAATCGCATTGAACGCATCCGAGGTCGTCGCCGCCCGTGCCATAATGCGATCATATGCCTATATCGGAATACGTCAACTGGATCGCACGAAAGACTTCCTTGGGCTGCCGGTCGGGGAGCCGGACGACGCCGTACGACGCGACGTCCAGGTCGCCGGTGAACCTGTAGCCGGCGTACGTGAACCAGAACACGGTGTCGACGCCCGTTTCCTCGAAGACCTCCATCAGGTCGCGGAAGTACGCCGCCTGCTCGGCCTCGTCGCGGTGACGGTCCCCGGCGATCGTCCAGGTGTCGCGGTCGACGATCATCCAGCCGCGTGCGCCGTACGCCGCGGCGCCGCGGAACGTGCAGCACCCGAACTCGGTCACGACCACGGGCAATCCGAAGCGGTGCAACGCCCGTACCTCCGAGCGGAACGTCTGCGCGTTGAGCGCCGACCGGTACGCGTCGGCGCCGACATAGTCGAACAACGTCCAGTCGACTCGCTCGAACGGCAGCGACGCGTAGGTGACCTTGCCCGCGAAGCGCGGCCGGACGACGTCCATCACCGCGCCCAGGAAGGCGTTCAGCCGAACCGGTACGTCGGCCACGTTCTCCGGCGTCAATGCCGCGATCCGCTCGAACAGGTTCGCGCCGGGCAGGAAGCCCTGCGCGAAGATGCTCAGCTCTCCACCGGTGATCAACGCGGCCGCCGGCAACCGTTCGGCGAGTGACGCGCACTCCGCGAACAACTCCAGCAACTCGGCCCGGGCCAGGTCGCACGGGAACGGCGACAGCCACACCTCGAGCCCCGCCGCCGCAGCCTCCTCGGACGCCACGGCCAGCCGGTCCAGCTCGCTTCCGGCGATGCGTACGGCGTTGCAGTGCAGTTCTTTCGCGATGACGTGCATGTCACGGCGCACCTCGTCCCGGTCGAACGTCTTGCGGGTAAGGCCTTCCGGCATGCGCGTGCCGGTGTCGTAGTGGATGCCTTTACCGCGCATGTGCCAGCCGCCGTTTGCGGAACCAGAGCGCGCAGGCCGCCAGTAGTGCCAATGCGCCGACGTGGAGGATCGGGGAGAGGTTGGCCATCGTGTCGAGCGGGAGGGAGTAGACGAGTACCAGGCGAACGACGGCGTCCAGCAGCAGTACGGCGCCGAAGAGCCAGGTGATCGTTGTGAGGTGCTTGCTCCGAGGGGCCGGGGTGAGTAGGTAGACGAGTGGCCGGCCGAGCAGGCAGGAGCCGACCAGGGCGATCCCGGCTGCGCCTGACAGCACGGACTCCTTGGCCAGCAGGATTCGCGGATCGTCGGTGAGCAATGAGATCGCCAGCAGTACGGGGAACGTGCCGCCGATGATCGCCGCGACGACCTCCAGGCGCCGGTGCAGCAGTGCGACGAACGCGACCCGGAGCAGTGCGACGACGCCCGCGGCGACGAGGGCGGTCTGTACGTCGTAGCCGAGTCCGTGCGCGCCGTAGTACACGACGGCCGGCAAGCCCACGTCCCAGAGCAGACCGATGAGCAGTTTCCGCATGATTCCTCCTCGATAAGATACTGGTAGTAGCTTATGAAGGAGGTTGGCAGCGTGATTAGGCCGAATGTCATGGGATACGCTGGGTATCTATGAACCAGGTCACGCGCCGCCGGGGCGCCGCGCTCGAGGAGGCGATCCTGCGGGCCGCCGTCGAGGAGTTGCAGGAGGTCGGGTACCGCGACCTCACGATGGACGGTGTCGCCGCGCGGGCCGGGACCGCGAAGAACGTCATCTACCGCCGCTGGCCGAGCCGGGCGGCGCTCTGCCTCGCGGCGTACCGGCAGATGCTGCCGACCGGCTCCGACGGTGCGCCCGACACCGGGTCGCTGCGGGGTGACGCGCTGGCCTTGCTGACCCGGGCGAACGACCGGATGGCCTCACCGGTCGGGAAGATCCTCCGCGAACTGCTGGCCGACATCCACACCGATCCCGAGCGGATGGGTGAGCTCCGCGATCAGGTCGCCCGGGCCGGCGTCGCGCACTGGCTCACCGCCCTGGCCCGCGCCGCCGCCCGCGGTGAGGTCGGCGAGGCGGCGCTGACCCCGCGGGTCGCCACAGTCGCGGTCGACCTGCTCCGCAACGAGTACGCGCTGAATGGTGCCAGGTCCGTCGCGCCCGAGGTCCTGGCCGAGATCGTCGACCAGGTGTTCATTCCGTTGACGACGAGGTCATGAAGTCCCTCAGTACGTCGAAGTCCGCAGTCTCCAGGGGGACCAGGCCGCGGCGGAGCTGGTAGCCCCAGTTCGCTCCGCGGGTCAGTTCGAGTTCGACGTCGCGGAGCATCGCCCGGCGGACCGGGAGGAACTCGATCCGCCGGCGCCACGGCTGGATCGTGCCGCGTTCGCCCATCGACATCGGTTCGGCCTGGTACGGCGCGTCGTCGGCGACCACGCCGAGCGCCGTGAACGCCCGCAGCGGCCGCTTCTCGCCGTACAACTCGGTCGGCGAGTAGATCGCGAACCCGTCGCCGCGCCGCAGCCGGGCCACGCCGTACCGCTTGCCGTGATTGAGCTGGATGAAGCCGCCCTGGACGGCCCGCTGGGTGTGGTTCGCGGAGACCACACCCAGCCAGGCCCTGTGCATCTCGTTCATGCACCTACTGTCAGGCAGAAATTACGACATCTTTCGTCATGATTTGCCGGCGGAGTTTCGCGATCAGCGGCCAGCCGATCATCAGCAGGATCACCGCGTAGATCACGTACGCGACCGGCCCGCCGACCAGGCCGGACGCGTCGCCGTTCGAAAGCTGCAACGCCATCCGGGCCTGCCGCTCCGCGATCGGGCCGAGGATGACACCGATGATCAGCGGCAACACCGGAAGCCCGAAGCGGCGCATCCCGAATCCGAGCAGGCCGAGCAGCAGGAGCAGCAGCAGGTCGAGCGGCTGCGCGTTCACGGCGTACGCACCCATCGAGGCGAAGAAGATGATGCCGGCGTACAGGTACGGACGCGGGATCTGCAGGAGCTTCGCCCACGCCGGTGCCAGTGGCAGGTTGAGCAGCAGCAGGAACAGGTTGCCGATGAACAGGCTCGCGATCAGCGCCCACACCAGCTTCGGCTCGCGCTGGAACAGCAACGGCCCGGGCTGGATGCCGTACGACGTGAACGCCGCCAGCATCACCGCCGCCGTCGCGTTCGTGGGGAGGCCCAACGCCAGCATCGGCACCAGGGTCCCGGCCGCCGACGCGTTGTTCGCCGCCTCCGGCCCCGCGACGCCCTCGATCGCGCCGTTCCCGAACTCCTCCGGGTGCTTGGACAGCTTCTTCTCGGTCGCGTACGACAGGAACGTCGGGATCTCCGCGCCGCCGGCCGGCAACGCTCCGATCGGGAAGCCGTACGCCGTACCGCGCAGCCACGGCTTCCACGACCGTCGCCAGTCCGACCTGCCCATCCACGGGCGGCCGACCGGGATCACCGTGCCGGGGTTGCGCCGCAGGTGCGCCGCGACCCAGAGTGCCTCGCCGACCGCGAAGATGCCGACGGCAACCACTACGACGTCGATGCCGTCGGCAAGCTGTGGGATGCCGAGCGTCAGCCGCTGCTGGCCGGTCACCTTGTCGATCCCGACCAGGCCGATGACCAGGCCGAGCAGCAGTGCCGCGAACCCGCGGATTCGCGACGACCCGAGCACCGACGTGGCGCCCGCGAACGCGAGCAGCATGATCGCCAGGTAGTCCGGCGCGCCCAGGCTGATCGCGAACTTCACCACCTGCGGCGCGACCAGCACCAGCAGCATGGTGCCGATCGTGCCCGCGACGAAGGACCCGATCGCGGCCGTTGCGAGCGCCTGCGCGGCCCGCCCGGCGCGGGCCATCTTGTTGCCCTCGATCGCCGTCACCACCGACGACGACTCCCCGGGCGTGTTCAGCAGGATCGACGTGGTGGAGCCGCCGTACATGCCGCCGTAGAAGATGCCGGCGAACATGATGAACGCCTGCACCGGCTCCAGCCCGTACGTGATCGGCAGCAGCAGCGCGACCGTCATCGCCGGGCCGATCCCGGGCAGCACGCCGACCGCCGTACCGACGGTGACGCCGAGCAGCGCGAGCAGCAGGTTGACCGGGGTGAGCACGTCGCCGAACCCGGCCAGCAGGTTCATCAGGTTGTCCATCAGAGAATCCCTTGCAGTACGCCGGCCGGCAGGCCGACCCCGAGCCCGATCGCGAACCCGTAGAACGTGGCCAGCGACAGCGCGACCGCGATGAACAGGTTGCGGATGTGATGCCGGCTGCCGAGCGCGAACGCCGAACCCCAGAACAGCAGGGTCCCGCTGATCACCCAGCCGAGCGGCTCGATGGTCGCCAGGTTGATCACGAACGCGGCGATCAGCAGCAGTACGGTGCGCCAGTCGACCGGGGACGTCACGTCGACGTCCTCACCCTCCTCGGCCGCGCCGGTGCCGCCGCGGGCCACGTCCACGGCGTACAGCGCAGCGACCACCAGCAGGAGTGCGCCGAGCGCGATCGGCACCGGTTTCGGGCCGATCGGATCGTTGCTGGTGGCAATGTGCGGGAGCCGGGCGGCGTCGACGATCACCAGCACGCCGACCACCGCCAGGAACCCGCACACAACGTACTGCGCCGTGTCCCGCCGAGTCTCTTGCCGAGCCTCGGCGGCGCTCACGACGCCAGACCCAGCTTCGTGAGAATGTCCGCGACGGCCTTGTCCTGGTCGGTGAGGAACGTACCGAACTCGTCACCGGTGACGAACGCGTCGGTCCAGCCGTGCTTCTTCTCCTCGGCCTTCCATTCGGCGGAGTCGTGCATCTTGGTCAGCGCGTCGATCCAGACCTTCTTGTCCTCGTCGCTGATCCCGGGCGGTGCCACGATCCCGCGCCAGTTCGTGAACACCAGGTCGATACCGGAGCTCTTCAGCGTCGGAACGTCCTTCAGCGCCTCGATCGGCTGCTCGCTGCTCACCGCGAGGACCCGGACCTGGCCGCTCTCCACCTGGTCGAGGAACTCGCCGAAACCGCTGGTCCCGAACGCGATCTTGCTCCCGAGCAGCGCGGGCAGCAGCTCGCCGCCGCCGTCGTACGAGACGAAGTTGACGTCCTTCGGCTCGATGCCGACCGCCTGCGCGAGCTGCATCGGCAGCAGGTGGTCCGGTCCGCCCGGCGAGGAACCGCCGCCGACCGCCATCCCCTTCGGGTTCGCCTTCCAGGCGGTGACGAGATCCTGGATCGTCTTGTACGGCGAGTTCTTCGGGACCACGATCGCGCCGGCCTCCTCGATCAGCTTCGCGATCGGGGTGGTCTGGGTGAGCGTGGCCTTGGACTTCGACGTGTACGTCGCACCGACGACGCCGAGGCCCATCTGCATCGCGAGCTTGCCGTTGCCCTTCTCGTTCACGATCCGCTGCAGGCCGACCGTCCCGCCCGCGCCGGGCAGGTTGAACACCTGCACGCCGGTGGCGATCTTCGCGTCCTCCATGGTCTTGGCGGCGGTCCGGGCGGTGGTGTCGTACCCGCCACCGGCCGTGTTCGGGACCATCAGCCGCAACCCGGTGGCCGGCTTCCCGCTGTCCTCGTTCGCAGCGTCGGTCTTGTTCGCGGTCGCCCCGCAGGCGGTGACGCCGAGCAGCGCAAGTGCTGCGATCAGCAGTGGCCTGGACCTCATGGTGGCGGTTCCTTTCAGGGGGGTCAGGTGGCGACGATCGTGGACCTCCGAGGTTGTCCGAGTCTGCGTTGTGGCCGCAGCGGTGGTTGAGTTCATTGTGGTCACAGGCCGAATCGCGGTGAACTGTGGCACTCGGGCGCCACAACGGTGATCATGCGGCAGGACCTGTAGGGAGGTGAAGATGGCGGTAGGACTCGGCAGGCGGCCGACGCTGGCCGGGCAGTTGCTGGTGCTGCAGCTGGCGATCGTGGTGGTCGTGCTGGTCGCGGTCGCCGCTGTCTCGCTCGCGCAGTCCGCTGCCACCTTCAACCGGGTCGAGGGCCGCCGGGTCACCTTGCTGGCCGAGCAACTGTCCGGGAGCCCCGCCCTGCGGTTCAACATCCGGAACCCGGCGCCCGCGGAGATGCTCGCGCCCGCGCTGCAGACCAGCCTCGCGCAGTCCGGCGTCACCTCGATCACGGTGGCGAACTCGGCGGGAAGGGTGATCGCGGCAACCAATCCGACGCTGATCGGCACAGATCTCACCTACGGTGATCCGGCCGGCGACAAGCGTCGCGGCTGGTCGGGCGAGCTGCGGGTCGACAGCTCCCGGGAGCTGGTCGCACAGGTTCCCGTGCTCAGCGAGGGCCGGGACAGGTTCGGCCGGCCGGACGGGACCCTCGGCGACCAGATCGGCACCGTGATGGTGGGCGAGCGGTCACCGTCCGTACTGCAGCGGCTGCGCGGCGCGTCGTCGTACCTGGCGATCTACCTCGGGATCGCCTGCGTGCTCGGCCTGCTCGGGTCGTGGCTGCTGGCACGGCGGATCAAGCGGCAGACGCTCGGGCTCGAACCGCGCGAGATCGCCGGATTGGCCGAGCACCGGGAAGCCATGCTGTACGGGCTCGCCGAGGGAGTCGTTGCCCTCGACCCCCAGCTCCGGGTGACGCTGGTGAACGATGTCGGCCGCCGTTTGCTCGACCTGCCGGAAAACGCTGTCGGAAAGTTCCTGCGGGAGCTCGGGATCGAGGGCCGCCTGTGCGAAGTGCTGTCCGGCGACGACGAGGCGCGCGACGCGGTCGTCGTACGCCGCGGCCGGGTGCTGGTGATGAACCGGATGAGCGTGGTCAAGGACGGGAGGTCGCTGGGCTCCGTCACCACGCTGCGCGACCGCACCGAGCTGGCGCAGCTCGAGCGGGAGCTCGGGTCGTTCCGCTCGTCCGCGGAGCTGCTGCGGGCGCAGACGCACGAGTTCGCGAACCAGCTGCACACGATTTCCGGGCTGATCCAGATCGGGGAGTACGACGAGGTGGTCACGTACGTCGGCGCACTCAACCGCTACCGTGAATCGCTCGACCTGACCGTGACCCGGCGGGTCCACGACACCACGGTCGCCGCCCTGCTGATGGCGAAGTCCTCGCTCGCGGCCGAACGCCGCGTCGAGCTCCGGGTGTCCGAGCGGACCACCCTGCTCCGCCTCGACCCGGCGCTGTCCGCGGACATCGCGACCGTACTCGGCAACCTCGTCGACAACGCGGTCGACGCCGCCGCGCAGTCCGGTACGCCGCTGTCGCCCGCCTGGGTCGAGGTCGAACTCCGGCAGGACGCGATCTCGGTGGAGATCGTGGTCCGGGACTCCGGACCCGGCGTCGCGCCGGAGCTGGCGCAGGAGGTGTTCGCGCACGGGTTCACCACCAAGGCCGCCGCCGAGGGCGAACGCGGCATCGGGCTGGCGATGACCCGGATGATCTGCCGGCGCCGCGGCGGCGAGGTCGCCGTCACCAACCTGACCGAGGGCGGCGCCGCGTTCATCGCGCGGATGTCCACCCAACGCACACCGGAAGGAGCCCGATGATCACGGTCCTGGTCGTCGACGACGACTTCATGGTGGCCCGCATCCACCGCGGCTTCGTCGACCGCGTGGACGGCTTCGAGGTCGTCGGTACGGCGAACTCCGGCGACGCCGCCGTCTCCGCGCTGGAGTCGCTGACGCCGGACCTGGTGCTGCTGGACCTGTACCTGCCCGACGTCTTCGGGCTGGACCTGATCGCCCGGCTCCGCGCCGTACAGCCGTCCGTCGACATCCTTGTCATCACCGCCGCCCGCGAGGCCGAGGCCGTCCGGGGCGCCGTCCGCCAAGGGGTCGTGAACTACCTGCTGAAACCGTTCGGTTTTGAGGATCTGCGGGCGCGGCTGCAGGAGTACGCCCGCCGGCGCGCCAGCATCCCGTCCCAGGTCACCTCACAGGCGGACGTCGACCGCGTCCTCGACCCCGCCCGCCCACTCGTCAACCGCCTCCCCAAAGGCCTCTCCCAGGAAACCACCGACCTCGTCACGACCGCCCTCCGCAACACCCCCGAAAACCTCTCCGCCGCCGAGTGCGCCGAACTCATCGGCATCTCCCGCGTGAGCGCCCGCCGCTACCTCGAGTTCCTCACCACCCAGGGCCAGGCCGAAGTAACCCTCCGCTACGGCACCACCGGCCGCCCCGAACGCCGCTACACCTGGAAAATCTAGAAGCCGACCGGATGTGTGAAGGGGATGCGGTCATCCCCCGCACACAGACCAGGTGCTCCGCTCGCTCCCGCCCCTGCTCTGTGCGCTCCACCCACCCGGTCCCGCCCCCGCTCTGCGCTCCACCCACCCGCCGGCTTGGCGCCGGGCTTCTGCCCGCTGCCGCCGGGCGAGTTGCGAGCTGCTGCTCGCGGGTGACTGCGAGGCGAACGCACTCCGCGAAGCCGCAGGTGGTGGGTGGCGCGGGTTGTGAGCGCGTCGAGGTGGTGAGTGGGAGGTCGAGGTCGCGCCGGACAGGTGTGCCGTGGGTGACCGGTCCGGGCCGGCCGGTGCTCTCTGCGGGGACCGTGCATACCTCCTGGTGTCGGGCGACAAGCTATGGCTTGTTCCGCGACCCCACAGCTTGTTCACCGGCCCCAGCACCTGTCGCAGGATCGGCGACCCGCCCAGAGCCGGGCTCGGACTCGCCGCCACGTGCGCATCCCGGCACACCGCACGCTGTACAACGCCGACGTGCCCCGGACGTTCGCCCACAACGCGACGCGGACCTGCAGGACGTGGACCTGCACGGCGTGGACCTGCACGGCGTGGACCTGCACGGGGTGGACCTGCACGGGGTGGACGCGGTCGTCCGCCTCAGCACGTCCCAGCGCCGCCCTGGCAGTCGGCTGCGCAGCACGCCAGGACGGGCCACGCGCTCCGTTCAACGCACCCGCCCGTCCCAACATCTCCAGCCACCACTCACCACACGAAGCCGCAGGCACCTAGTGTTTGGCGGCGCGGGCTGCAGCCTCGATCTGTGCCCGGTGGGCCGGCCAATCAACCGAAGGATCGGCGGCCGTCGCGCCGTCCAGTTGTTCGCGGAGGATGTCGGCGTGGCCGGCGTGGCGGTTGGTTTCGGTGAGGACGTGGACCAGGACGTTGAACAGCATCACGTCGGGGCGCGGCCACCAGGGGACCGTTGCGCGGGTGTCGATCGGGAGTGCCTCGATCGTGCTGTCGGCGTGCGCGCAGGCCCGCGCGTAGTTGGTGAGGATCTGCGCGCGCGTCTCGTGTTCCGGCACCCACAGGTGATGCCGGTTCGCATACCCCGCGTCGGTGAAGTTCGGGAGCGCCACCGGATACGGCCGGTCGAAGACGGAGCCGAAGTACCGGGCCTCGGTCAGCGTGAGGTGTTTGATCAGCCCGAGCACGTTGGTTCCGGTGTGCGTGAGCGGCCGGCGTACGTCGTACTCCGACAACCCCTCGACCTTGCCCACCAGCGACTCGCGGACGAAGCGGAGCGCGTCGTGCAGGTACGCCTTCGCGAAGTCGTCGATCACGGCTCGACCTGCTCGACGGTAGCGGCGTGGCGTTCGGCCAGGGCGTGGTAGACGGCGGCGTTGTGGTCGACGAAGAGCTTGGCGGTACCGTCCAGCGGGACGATCTTCTTGGCGGGGCTGCCCATGGCGACCGATTCCGGCGGTATGACGGTGCCAGGCGTGACGGTGGAGCCGGCGGCGACCAGGGAGCGTTCGCCGACGACGGCTCCGTCCAGCACGATGGCGCCGTTGCCGACGAGGGCTTGTTCGCCGATGGCGCAGTCGTGGACGAGGCACTGGTGGCCGACAGTCGCGTTCGGGCCGATCTCGCAGCCGTTGTGGCCGACGTGGATGACCGTGTTGTCCTGGATGTTCGCGCCCTCGCGGATGGTGATCGTGCCCAGGTCGGCGCGGATCACCGCGCCGTACCAGATGGAGACCCCGGCCTCGACGACCACGTCGCCGACGAGCGTCGCGGTGGGCGCGATCCAGGCGTCGGGGTGCACGGTCGGACGTTTACCTTCGAACGAGTACAACGGCATGCCGACACCTTAGGGTGCGTCGCGGAGTTGGGTGTGGATCTGGCCGAGGATGTTCAGTGACACGACGAAGTCCAGTACTTCGAGGTTGTCGAGGGCGATCTCGCCGCCGAGTTGCGGCGGGTGGGCGAACGAGTACACCTGGTCCCCGGACGGTACGACGCCCTCGTCGGCGGCGCCGAACACGAGCCCGGCCAGCAGGTACTGGTCCTGCCCCTCCTCCGTGTTCAGCTCCCGCTCCAGCTCCTGCGCGCTCGACCAGCGGTGGGTGAGCGTGCCCTCCAGCGTGTCCAGCCACCAGAACCCGTCCGCCGCCTGGAAGAACACGTCACCGAACGGCGACGTGAACAGCGGAACCTTCCCTTCGAGGTCGAGGAAGATCCACGACTCGAGAGCGTGCGCGTACTGCGTGTCGGTGAACGTCCGGGTCAGGTCCATGCGCCAATCCTGCATCAGGGTGAAACCCGATGTGCGGGAGCCGGAGCGCGGTTACGGTGGGCAGGACCGAGGAGGGTGGCATGACCGAGATTGCGAAGTCGGGGGCCGCGGTGATCAACCGGGCCGACGGGCGCGCCGACGGCGAGGAATGGACCGAGAACTACACCGAGTTGCCGGGTGGAGCCGGCGTCTCACTGATCCTGGAGTCGACGACCAAGGAAGGGACGGGGCCGCGGCTGCACAAGCATCCGTACGCCGAGACCTTCATCATCCGGCGTGGTTCGGCGACGTTCACCGTCGACGGTGAGGAGATCGTCGGTACGGCGGGGCAGATCCTCGTGGTGCCGGCGGACACGCCGCACAAGTTCCGCACCGGGCCGGGCGGCTACGAGGCCGTCCACATCCACGCGAACCCGACGTTCGAAACGATCTGGCTCGAGTAGTCAGACCAGGACACGCTCGCCTGGCGGTGTGTACGCCGCCAGGAGCGTCGCGGTGATGTACGGCGCTGCCTCGGCCGAGGTGATCCGCCCGGCCTGGATCTCGTTCGCGGCGCCGTGCATCACGTTGTGCATGATGCTGACCAGCCACGTCGTCGGCAGGTCGGTCCGGAACGCGCCCTCGGCACGTCCGCGTTCCAGCAGCCGCTCCACTCTGGCCATCGGGTCGGCGTGCAGTTCCCGTACGCGCGCGGGCGGCAGCACCTCCTGAGCCGCGACGAGCAGCGTCCGGAACCCGTCGACCAGCTGCCAGCTCGTCTCGATCAGCCGGATCAGCGCGGCGCGCGGATCGCCGGTCAGGTCGACCTGCCCGAGCGACTCCTCGCCGGTCGCGATCGCCCGGACGAACACCGCGTCGAGCAACTCGGCGCGGGACGGGAAGTGCCCGTACAGCGTCACCCGGCCGACGCCGGCCGCCTTCGCGATCTCCGACGTACTGGCCGCCGGGTTGCGGCTCAGGCACTCCGCGGCGGCGGCGAGGATCGCGTCGATGTTGCGCTGGGCGTCCGCGCGCTTGGTGCTGCCTGCCATCCGGCCTCCTTGATCTCGAACACCATTGTACGACTTCCTCTTGTCGAACAAGTCTGTACGAGTTACCTTCAACTCGTACAGACCTGTTCAACTTAAGGACGAGATCATGAATCAACCCGACCCTCGGCGGTGGCGGCTGCTGGGGTTGCTCGCCGTCGCGCAGTTCATGCTGATCCTCGACGTGACGGTGGTCGCGATCGCGCTGCCGAACATCGAGACCGACCTGCACCTGCAACGCGAGACGCTCACCTGGGTGGTCAGTGCGTACACGTTGATGTTCGGCGGCCTGATGCTGCTCGGCGGCCGCGCCGCCGACCTGTTCGGCTCCCGCCGCGTCGTGCTGACCGGCATCGCCGTGTTCACGCTCTCCTCGCTGGTCACCGGCCTGGCGAACGGTCCCGAAGTACTGCTGGGAGGTCGCGTCGGGCAGGGGATCGGCGCCGCGATGCTGTCCCCGGCAGCGCTTTCCGTGGTCACGAAAACGTTTTCTGGCGAGGAACGGAACAAGGCGCTCGGCATCTGGTCCGCGATGGGCGGCGGCGGATCCGCGATCGGCGTCCTCCTCGGCGGCCTGCTGACCGCGGGTCCCGGCTGGCAGTGGGTGTTCTACATCAACCTGCCGATCGGCCTGGTCGTGTTCGCGCTGCTGCTGCGGATGCTTCCCGCCGACAAGCCCGCCGAGCGGCAGGGCCGCCTCGACGTACCGGGCGCACTGCTGGTGACGGCCGGCACCGGTACGGCGATCTACGCGCTGATCAATGCCGGCGACCGCGGCTGGTTGTCGCTCGCGACGCTCGGCACGTTGGCCGGCGCCCTCGTCCTGTACGGCGTGTTCGCCTGGGTGCAGCGCACCGTCCGGTCACCGCTGATGGACCTCCGGATCCTCGCCCGCCGATCCGTTGCCGCCGGCACCTTGATGTTGCTGATCGCGACCGCGCTGATGATCTCGATGTTCTTCCTCGGCTCGTTCTACCTCCAGCACTTCAAGCAGTACGGCGCTTTCCGAACGGGATTCCTGTTCTTGCCGGTAGCGGTCGCCGCGATCGTGGGCGCGCATCTGGCCGGCCGGCTCGTCGGCAAGGTCGGTGCGCGGCCGGTCGCGATCGCCGGGTTCCTGCTCACCGCGATCGGTGTCGCGGCTCCGGCGCTGTGGGAGGGCGCGGCGGTGGTCGTGAGCGGGATGGCGGTCGGGACGATCGGGCTCGGTGCGTCGTTCGTGGCGTCGTCGACCACGACGTTCGCGCAGGTGGATCACCACGAGGCCGGGCTGGCGTCGGGCATTCTGAGTACGTTCCACGAGTTCGGCGCGTCGCTCGGGATCGCGGTGGTGTCGAGTGTCGCGGCGGCGAGCCTCGCCGGTACCGTGACGACCGGGTTCACCCGGGGTTTCACGTTCGCCGCGGTCACGGCGGCGGTGGCTGCCGCGCTGACGTTGATCGTCGTACCGTCGTTCAAGCCTGCAGGGGAGATCGCTCATGTCCATTGAGATCCGGCGTGCGGAGACCGCGGACGCGGAGACGGTGCTGACGATGCTGGGGGAGTTGGCCGCGTACCAGGACCAGCGCGCGTACGTGACGGCGGAGGTGGCGGACTGGGAGGAGTTCCTGGACCGCCCGGATGTGATCGTGCTGATCGCGTCGGTGGACGGTGCGGTCGCAGGCTACGTGTCCGCACTGCGACGCCCGTACCTGTGGGTCGGCGGCGACCAACTGGCCCTCGACGATCTCTATGTCCGCAAGCCGTTCCGGGACGTCGGCGTCGGGCGTCAGTTGATGCTGGCGCTGGCCCGGATCGCCCTCCCGGAACGCCTCCCGATCGGCTGGGGTCTCCGCCTGGAGAACACCGCCGGCTACCGCTTCTACGAACGCCTCGGCGCTCGGCTCGTCACGAAAACCGCGGCCTCCTGGTCGGCCGACGCGTACGAGCGTCAGCTGAGCGAGTAGGTGGCCGCGACCGGATAGTGGTCGGACGCGAACTGCAGCGGGACCGACACGGCGGTCGCTACCAGCTGCGGATTGTGCAACTGGTAGTCGATCCGCTTGGTCGGCAGCGGAACCGGGTTGGTGAGCCCGAGTCCGAACCCCTTCTCCCGCCAGGTGTCGGTCCACTGCGCAGTCAGCGTCTTGACCTCGGTCGACGTCGGCACGGCGTTCAGGTCGCCGACCAGCAAGGTCGCCTCGGGAGCGTCCTTCAGCAGGCCGATGACCGCGTTCACCTGCTCGAGACGCTCGCCGTCATTGATCGTGGTGAGGTGCGTGTCGGCGAACCGCAACGGCGTTCCGTCCACGTCGATCAGGGTCTCGAGCAGACCGCGCTGCTCGCTGCCGGCGTGCAGCGGCAGCAAGGTGTTGCGTGAGTCGACGATGGGGTACTTCGACAGCACGAGCGTCCCGTACTGCCGGCGCGGTTTGCCCGGCTCCGCGGGGTCCCAGTCCAGGTTGGCGGCGAAGACGTAGTTCATCTTCAACCGTGCCGCCAACCAGGACGGCTGGTCCACCCAGTTGCTGCGCGCATCGAAGTACTTGTCGACCTCCTGCAGGCCGACCACGTCCGCACCGGACGACTCGATCGCCTTCGCCACCCGCTCGAGATCCAGCTTGCCGTCCACCCCCGCGCCGTGGTGGATGTTGAAGGTCAAGGTCCGCACGGTTGCCGTCGTCTTCGCGGTCGCCGTCAGCGGCGACACGGCAAGCAGAACGCAACCAGCCAGCGCAGCAAACATCCCCGATCGACGCATACCCCGTAGTGTTCCAGGTCGACGGGGCAGTCATGCGGGCCGAACGTTGTGGTTGCCGGCGAAAACGTTGTCGGAATCGTATTTCCGCTTGATTTCCGCCAGCCGTTCGTACGTCGCCGCCGGGTACACGTCGGTCACGTCGTCGTCGGACAGGAAGTTCGCGTACGCGCCGTTCACGTGCGGGCGCAGCGTTTCCCACAGCTGCTCACGGGCCGGCCGGGTCGCCTCGATCACCGGCGGCGGGCCGATCGTCGTCGTGGCGAACATCAGTTCCGCCTGCCGGTGCGCGTACGCCGTCGCGTCGTCCGCGACCCGCGCGACCGCGCCGCCGAGGCTGCGAACCGCGATGATCGGCGCGCCCTGCGACGTACCCGCCGCGGCGAGGATCCGGAGTACCTCCGGCACGGATTCCGTGTCGACAAAGGCACTTCGGGTCAGCAGCTGGATCCCCGGCGGCGGTACGGCGCCGTCCACGAGCACCTCGGCGTACGGCGTCAGCGCGACGTCGTCGGTGAGCAGCGTGCCGAGATCGCGGATCGGGTCGATCGCCTGCGCGGCGAGCTCCGGGTCGTCGCCGTCGTACGCGACCTCGATCTGCAGCGGCGCCTCGGGGCCGCCGAGGAACGGGTTCGCGAACGAGGCGATCGAGGTCAGCTCGACGGGCGCGGTCCGCTGGTACTCCGCCCACCGGGGTAGCACGTCGGCGATCTCGTTCGCCGGAAACACCAGTTTCCCGAAGTGGACGTCGGTCGTCGGATGCGCCGCGAACTCGAACGCGGTCACGATCCCGAAGTTCCCGCCGCCACCGCGAACCGCCCAGAACAGGTCGGCGTTCTCGTCCGCCGACGCGCGGACGACCTCGCCCGCGGCGGTCACGAGTTCGACCGCGACCAGGCTGTCCAGCGCGAGACCGTACTTGCGGACCTTCCACCCCATGCCGCCGCTCAGCGTCAGCCCGCCGACGCCGACGCTCCTCGTGTCACCGGACGAGATCGCCAGGTTGTGCGGTGCCAGCGCGGTCGCGACCTGCCCCCAGGTGGCGCCGCCGCCGATCCGCACCACGTGCTTGTCCTTGTCGACGACTTCGATCCCGGCCAGACCGGACAGGTCGATCACCACGCCGCCGTCGTTCGTCCCGAATCCCGGGAACGAGTGCCCGCCGCCTCGCACCGCGAGCGGCAGCCCGCTGTCCACGGCGTACCGGACAGCCTTGCGTACGTCGTCGACGCTCGCCGGCCGGAGTACGCACGCCGGACTGCCGGCGACCAGTACGGTTCGGCTCGCCGCCTCGTACCCCTCGTCCTGCGGCCCGACGACCTGCCCACCAAATCCTTCGACCACTGCAGTCATGACGTTCCTTCGCGTTTGCCCTCATCGAACAAACACCTGACGTCCGCCGCTCGGCAGATGTGACGTGAACAACCCCACATCACAAACCACGGCGCTATTTCGTCTGAGCGTCGGACTTCTGCGCGAAGGCGCACTTCCAGCCGGCCGGAGTGTTGACCCAGATCTGGCTGATCCACTCGTCCGCGGAATACGGCGTACCCTCCCAGGCGCCGGTGCTCGTCTTGCGTGCCGTCACGACCACCGCGTCACCGGCGCGGGCCACCCGCTCACCACCGACGACCTGCATGCTGTGGTGCGCGAGTCGGTCGTCCGCGATCCAGCCGGTGATGTCGGCCTTCGTTGCCGCCCCGGTCGAGCTCACGTAGACCCAGTCGTCAGTCATGAACGAGCCGACCTGCTCCGGGTCGTTGCCGACCACGATCCGATCCCACTCGGCCGCCGTCGCACGCACCTGCTCCTCGATCGTCACCCAGCAATCGTGACACCTGCGAGAGGTCGCCGTGGATACTGAAGCGATGTTCTTCCGGTTCGCGGTCGGGGCGCTCGAGTGCGTGGTGGTCAGCGACGGGCAGCCCGAGCCGCCGTGGGAGCCTGCGCGGGCGGACTTCTTCCCCGATGCGCCGCCGGATCCGGAGCGCTCGACGCTGACGTGTGGGTACAACTGCCTCTTCGTGAGTACGCCGGACGGGATGGCCGTGGTCGACACCGGGCTGGGCGCGAGCTTCCTCGGGTACGGCGAGTACATCGAGCCGCTCGTCGGCCAACTGGACGCCGGGATGAACGCGTCCGGGCTGTCCCGCAGCGAGCTGGCGGCCGTCGTGTTCACGCACCTGCACCAGGACCATTCCCGCGGTGCGATCTGGTCGGGCGAGCTCACGTTCCCGGCGGCGACAGCGTTCGCACACGTTTCGGAAATCGCGTTCTGGTCGGGATCGGTCGAGCTGCCCTCGGCGCAGCCGCACCTGGAGGCGGCCCGGGAGACGATCCGCTTGTACGGCTCGAAGCTGAAGCCGTTCGAGTACGACGCCGAGCTCCTGCCCGGCGTACGGGCGTTGGAAGCTGCGGGGCATACGCCGGGTCACTCCGCGATCCTGCTGCAGTCCCGCGGCGAACGGCTGCTGTGCGTGGGGGACACGTTCTACGATCCGGTTCAGCTAGCCGATCCGAGCGTGTCGACGCCGTGGGACCTGGATGTCCCGGCATCCGTCGCCTCGCGGCGCGCTCTCCTGGAACGCGCCGCCGACGAGCGGTTGCTCGTCCACGCCTACCACTTACCGTTCCCCGGCCTGGGGCACGTACAGCGCCAGGGGAACGGTTTCAGCTGGCAGTCACTGACTTGAGCGCTTCGACCAGGCGGCTCGCGCGTGGGTCGCCGTGGCCGATCATGCGGTTGGCCGTGTACGCGAACGCGATGCCGTGCTCGTCGTCCGCGAAGGCGAACTGGCCGCCGGCGCCGTCGTTCGCGAGGCTGCGCGGCCCGAGCGTCGGACGGAACGAGGAGTCGAGCAGGAACCCGGAGCCCCACCGGGCGCCGCCGTCGAAGCCCAGGAACCCGGCACCGGCGGACAACTCACGCAGGGCATCGTCGACAGTCGCGGTCGAGAGCAGCGGCGGGGCACCGTCGAGTCCGGTGATCGCCGCCGCGTACACGCCTGCCAGGCCGGTCGCCGACGCAACCGCACCGGCCCCGGGCAGCTCCATTCCCAGCAGCACCGGATCGTTCCAGCCGTGCGGTACGTCGAGACCGGGAAACTCGAGCGCCCCGTTCATCGTGACGATCCGCATCAGCAGGTGCTCCGGGTCCAGGCCCGCCGGCCGGCTCTCGGCCTCCGCGAGTCGCGCCAGCGTAGGAAGCTCCGACGTCGGCAGCCCGATCCACGCCCGCAACCCGAGCGGGTCACCGATCACGGCGCGGAAGTATGCCCCAGGCAGCTGTCCGGTGATTCGCCGGACCACCTCGCCGAGGACGAACCCGAACACGTGCCCGTGGTACTCGTAGGTCGTCCCCGGCGCCCACAACGGCTTCTGTGCCTCGATCGCGGCGATCACCGGATCCCAGGCAGCGATTTCCTCGAACGTCGGAGACTGGTCCAGGACCGGGATTCCCGCCCGGTGCCCGAGGATCATCCGGGACGTGATCGCCTCTTTGCCCTCAGCAACGAACTCCGGCCAGTAGTCGCCGACTGGCGCGTCCAGGTCCAGCCGGCCCTCCTGGGCCAGCAGGTGTACGACGATGCTCACGAGGCCCTTCGCGCACGAGAACACGGGTACCACGGTCTCCGCCGACCACGCCCGCCCCGGAGCCGCCTCGCCGTCCCAGAGTTCGGCCACCTTGCGGCCACCGGCGTACACGGTGACCGCCGCCCCGAGCTCCGGGAACAACGAGAAGTTCTCCGCGAACGTGTCCGCGACCGCGCCGAACCCGTCGTCCACCCATCCTTGGCCCATGCGCCGAACGATAGGCGGACACACCGCGTCAGGACGATCGAATTACGGCAGCGCCCAGCGTTGGTTCAGCCCGTTGTTACACGTGTAGACGATCAGCTTCGTACCGTTCGCCGAAGATGCCCCGGTCGCGTCCAGGCACATCCCGGACGCGGCGTTCACCAACGCGCCGTTGGCCTGCGGTATCCACCGCTGGCCGGACGACCCGTCGCAGGTCCACAGCACGGCAGGCGTACGCAACGTCGTGCCGCGGGCCGCCAGGCACTTGCCCATCGTGCGGATCGTCCCGTCGTCGGTGGCCGGCGTCCACTGCTGGTTCACGGAGCCCTTGCACGTGTAGAGCGTCGTCGGCGTACCGTCCGCCGTCAGCGCGCGGTACACGTCGATGCATTGCCCCGCGATGCCGACCGCGGACCCGGTGTCCTGGTAGACCCCGAACTCCCAGAACGAGTAGTAGCTCCCGGCAACGGCCCGCTTCGTCATCACGATCCGCACGTACCGCGCATAGTTCGGCGAGAACGTCACGTTGTCCGTCCCGCCGTCCCCGGAAACAGTTCCCGAAACCGTCTTCCACGAGCGTCCGCTGCCGGACACCTGGATTTGGTACGCCTTCGCGTACGCCGTCGACAGCCAGTTCATCAGGACCCGGTTCACCACCTGCACCGATCCGAGGTCGACCTGGTACCACTGCGGATCGGCCCGCGCGCTCGACCACGCCGTACTCATCGAGCCGTCGATCGCCTTCGACGGCTCCCGCCCGGCCAGATAGATGCTGGAGGCCGCAGCAGTGCGGACGAGGTTCCGCTTCGCGCCGTACTGCGCCGTGAACGTCGTCGCGGTCGCCGGCGCGACCAGGTTGTGGTCCCGCGCGCCGCCGTCCGACCACAGGCCGAACCGGTAGATCCTGTTCGCCACGGTGCGCAGCGGATCCGCCGCCACCGACACGCTCGACCCGACGATCGTCGTGCCGCCGAGCGGACTCGTTCCGCTCTTGTCGAGGAACGTCACCGGCAAGCCGGCCGGCGAGGTCTTCAACGTCGTCGTGACCGTCTTCGGGTCCAGCCGCACGCTCTTCGTATCGGTCAGCCCTTCCGCGTCCGTCGCCGTCAGCCTCAGCTCCAGGTACGACGGGTACTCGTGGTCCGGCGCCACGAACGAACTCTGCGCCCCGGTGAACGACGTGATCGTATGCGTGTGGCAGTCGCTCGGGCAGTGATGCATGATCAACGTCCAGGTCAGCGCCGACGCCGGCAGCGTGCCCTGCTCGGGATCCGTCGCGGACCCCGAGAATTTGATGGTGTCACCAACCTTCCAGGTGGTCGCCGGGCCAGGGGACGTGATCGTCGCGGTCGGCGCCGTATTCGCCACGTCGATCTGCGTCGACGTGGTGGTCGACGTCTTCCCGTCCGACACCCGCAGCCGCGCGGTCACCGTCCCGGCGGTCGTGTACGTGTGCTGCACGGTCGCCGCCGTCGAGTCGTCGTACACGCCGTCGCCGTTCAGATCCCACGCGTACGTGAGCGGATCGCCGTCGGCGTCGTCGGACGCGGTCCCGTCGAAGGTCACGGTGAGCGGCGTCGGCCCGCTCGCCGGGGTGGCGTGGATGATCGCAGTCGGCGGGTTGTTGGTCCCGTTGTACACATACCGCAGGATCCGGCCGTTGTCGTAGTCCACCGCGAACAGGTCGCCTCCCGGTCCGGTCTGCAGCCGCGTCGCGCCGTACCCCGACGCGAAGAGCTGGATCTTCGCGGGATCGGGGAGGCCGTTGCTGCCCGGCATCATCGCCCACGTGCACTTGCGGCTGTAGTCGGTGAAGAACAGCGCGCCATCGTACTGCGCGGGGTAGTTTCCGCCTTTGTAGAAGGACATTCCGGAGATTGACGAGCTTCCGGTCGAGCAGGTTCCGCCGACCTGGTCGCTGTGTTTGTACGCGTAGTACGGCGCGGCGACCGCGGACGAGCCGGCGGCGTACAGGTTCTGGCAGATGTTGAGGTTCGCCCCGGCGTACCCGGGTTGCTGCCCGGGACCCTCGTAGCACGGCCAGCCGAAGTTGGTGACGCCTGCCGTCGGGTCGGTGATGCGGTCGATCTCCTCCCAGGTCGAGTAGCCGACGTCGCCGATCCACAGCTCGTTCGTCCCGGGGCGGAACGTGAACCGCATCGGGTTCCGCAGACCCTCGGCCACGATCCGGCGCGCGTTCAGGTCGGCGCTGCTGGTCAACGGGTTGCCCGGCGCGGCCTGCCCGGTGTCCGGGTCGATGCGGATGATCGAACCGTCCAGCGTGGTCGGGTCGTTCGGCGTCCGGAGGTCCTGCGCCCGTAACGCACCGCCCTCGGCGGTCGGCGGCGTCAGCGTCGCACCCACCGGCGCCGGTCCGTCACCGCACGGGTTGTCCGGCGTGGCGTCGGACGCCGGGTAGCCGTCCTGCCCGTAGTCGATGTAGTTGAAGCTCCCGCCGTCGCCGCCACCGGCGTACAGCATGCCGTCCGGGCCGAACTCGATCGAGCCGATCGAGTGGCTCGGGAACACCTGGCACCAGTTCTCGACGAGGACCTGCTCCGCGCCGTTCGCGTTCAGTACCGAAAGCCGCGCGCTCGCCTGGCAGCCGTCGGCGGTCGGCCCCGGCGGCGTCGGGCACGGGTCCGCGTCGGTGTCCGGCGTACCCCATTTCGGTGTCGGGCCGCCGATCAGCCCGTCGTGCGTGTACAGCACGTAAATGCGTGGATCCGCTGGGAAGTCGGGATGCAGCGCGATCCCGAGCAGCCCGCGGTCCCAGTAGTTGTAGACCTCCGTGCGCAGGTCGGCGTACACCTTCGGGGTCGGGTCGTCGAGCGAGTCGAAGACCTTGATCAGCCCGCTCTTCTCGGCCACGAACACGCGGCCGTCCGGCGAGAACGCGACGTTCGTCGGACTGGACAGTCCGCTGAACACGACCTGCTCACTGAATCCGGACGGCGTGACCGCAGCGCGTGCGGGCGCGATCACAGCAAGCGGCAGCAGCAGTACGACACACAAAGTGGGCAGCGCACAGCGCAGCCACCGGGCAGATTTCCTCACGAAGCCCCCAGGCCCGAACTCCGGTGCCTGTCCCCTCAGCCCCCTGCAAGCACTCGGATCGCCCGTCAGGATGACCCCTCGCACAAGGCCGCGCAAGACCCGGCAGCCATTCGTGGCCAACCTGCCGTCGTGGTTCTACACGGCGTCAGAGCGCCTTCGCTCTCCGTACCACAGGCCGGCGTCCAGCCCCGCAGACGAACGTGTAGAACCACGCCCGGAACCGCGGATCCAGCATCAGGTCGCCGTACCGGTCGAGGTCGGCGCGGGTCAGCTCGGACTTCGCGATCAGCCGGTCCTCGAGTTGCTGGACGTAGTTCCGGTTCAGCAGGCAGGCGACCTCGCCGCCGGTCGCGGTGAACGAGAACTCCGTGCCCCGTACGTCGATCAGCCCGGCCCCGGTGAGGCTCTCGTCGATCTCATCCGCCCACGTGTACGAGATCGGGTACTCGCGTGCGACGTACGCGTGCGCGATCTCCTGGACACGCAGGTACAGCTGCTGATCGGCCGCGCTCGGAGCCGCGAGGACCCGTTGCCGCGGACCGGTGAAATCCCCGACCACGACCGCGCCGCCCGGTGCGAGCGCGGTGACGAGACGTCGCAGTACGTCGCGGCGGTGCTCGAGATGCATCAGCACCAGCCGGACGTGGATCAGGTCGAACCGGCCCTCGACAGGCAGTCCGGTGTTGATGTCGTGCCGGTACACCTCGACGCCGGGGTAGTCGTCCAGCCCCGTCATCCAGTTCGTGTCGAGGTCGACGGCAACGACGCTGCCGTCCGGGGCCACCTGGTCGGCGATCCAGCGGGTGATCGAGCCGCCGCCGGCGCCGACGTCCAGGCAGCGCATCCCGGGCTGCAGACCGACCTCCTCCAGGCAGCGCTTGGTACGCGCATCCAGCAGGGCCTCCAGGTAGTCCAGCTGCCGGCGGCCGAGATCCGTCGCCGAGCTCAGCGCGTATTCGCGGTCCATCTCGTCTCCTCCCCCTTCGTGCGGTAGAGGAGATGCTGCCGGGCGCGGCTTTCACGGACCTTTCGCGAGCCTGTCCTCCAGTACGCCGGCATCCGCGCATCCGAGGCGCCGGAAGACGGCGAGCGCCTGCCGCCAGTACGCCGACCCGTCGCCGCCGAGCTCCTGCCGGACGTCGCCGATCCCCTGCAGCGCAACGGCTTCGTCGTACGGCGAACTGCTGGCGAGCGCGATGTCGAGGGCGGTCCGGTGGTGACCGAGCGCCTGCTCGAGGTCGCCGTCCAGCCGGTACAGCTCGCCGGCGGAGTTGTGGACGGTCATGCCGACCAGCCGCTCGTTCGCGCGGGTGGCGACGGCGAGGCTGTGCTCGATGCAGGCGAACGCGGCGTCGCGGCGCCCGAGCCGCCAGTACGCGACGGCCAGCGGCGCGATGAATGCCTGGATGAGCTTGTTCCCGGTCTGGAACGCGATCGTCCGCGCCTCTTCGAGGTGTTCCTGCGCCTGCCGGTGGTCGCCGGCGCGTTCGTACGTGACTCCGAGCAACATCTCGGCGTCGATCCGGTCCCGCGGCCGCGCGGGGTCGGCGTACTCGAGCGCCGCGCGGAAGTGGTCGACCGCCGTCGGGCAGTCGCCGAGGAGCCCGTTCAGCCAGCCGAGATACGTGAGCGCTCCGAGTCGGCCCAGACGTGTGCCGTCGGGTACGTCGAGTGCGTCCTGCAGGTGCCGGCGGCCGTCGGCGTACTGGCCGAGCCAGATCTCGACGGTGCCGAGATTCACCAGCTGCAGCTGCCGAGAACTCGCCGAACCCAGTCGCTCGTAGCAGGTCAGCGCCTGTCGCATCCGATCCTTTGCCTGATGCAACTGCCCGAAGCGCCGGTGGACGGAGCCGATGTAGCGGTACGCGTCGCCCTCCGCCTGGAGATCGCCGAGCTCGCGAGCGGCGGTCAGACTGCTGCGGAACACCGCGAGCGCGTCGTCGTGGTACCCGCCGAGGCTGAAGTACCGGCGCAGCGCCGTCGCCAGCTGGATCGTGGCGGTCGGCATTCCGTGGTGGTGCGCGTGTTCCGCGATCGTGACGAGGTTCGCGCGCTCGGTGTCGAGGTCTTCGGCGATCGCCGCGACCTCGAGGTAGTGGCGGTACAGCCGCACCCTGGCGGCCGTACGCGTCGTCGCCGAGTCAGTGCTCGCGGCCAGTTCCGCGGCGTACGCGCGCAGCAGATCGTGGGCGCGGTACCGCCCCGGCGCGATCTCGTCGAGCAGGTGGGCGCGGCGCAGCGCGGTGACCGCCGTACGGGCGTCGGCGTCGAGCAGCGCGGTCATCGCGTTCAGGTCCGCGTCGTGCCCCGGATGCAGACCGAGCCGCCGGAACAGGCGCGCCGCCTCGGGCGGCAACTTGTGGTACGACCACGAGAAGACCGCGCGTACGGCGGTGTGCGGGTCGCCGCCCGCGTCGAGAACGTCGAGCGCCCGTTGGGTGTCGGCGAGCTCCTCGGCGAGCGGGGCGAGACTGCCGGGGAGACGCTCGTTGACGAGTTCGGCGACGATCCGCAGGGCGAGCGGGAGACGGGCGCAGCGTTCGACCAGTGCCCGGGTCGCCGCCGGGTCGTCGATCCGGTCGCCGGCCAAGGTGCGGAGCAGGCTCGTGGAGTCCGGCTCGCTGAGCCGGTCGAGGAGGATGCGGTGCGCGCCGTCGCGGGCGACCAGGCCGGCGAGGGCGTCCCGGCTGGTGACCAGCACCTGCGCGGACGGTCCGCCCGGGAGCAACGGCCGTACCTGTTCCGTCGTACGGGCGTTGTCCAGGACGACGAGGATGCGACGGCCGGCGAGCAGCGAGCGGAACCGGGCGGCGCGTTCGGCCGGGTCGGTCGGGATGTCCGTGCCGTCGACGCCCAGTGCGCGGAGGAAGCCGCCGAGGACGTCCTCGGGGGACATCGGCGGATCGGGGCCGTAGCCGCACAGGTCGACGTACAACTGGCCGTCCGGGAAGCGGTCGCGGACGCGGTGCGCCCAGTGGACCGCGAGGGCGGTCTTCCCGACGCCGCCGGTACCGGAGATCAGCACCGGGCGGGTGATGCCGTCGAGCTCGGACAGCTCGGACAGCTCGGACAGCTCGGTCAGCTCGGCTTCGCGGCCGGTGAAGCCGCTCACGTCGTGCGGCAACTGCGCAGGCAGGACGTCCGGTGCGGGTTCGCCGGTGAGGAGGTGGTGGTGGACCTCGCTGAGGTAGGGCCCGGGTTCCTGGCCGAGCTCGTCGACGAGGGCACGGCGGGTGTCGCGGTACACCTCGAGCGCCCGATCCTGCCGGCCGGCGCGGTACAGAGCGAGCATCAGCAGGCCCTGCAGGCGTTCCCGCAGCGGGTGCGCCCGGGCGTGTTCGGCCAGCTCGCCGACGATCGCGGTATGCCGGCCGCACGCCAGCTCGGCGGCGTACAGCTCTTCCATGCCGGCCAGCCCGAGATCGGTGAGCCGCTGCGTCTCGCCTTCCAGCGCAGGCGAATCCGCGTCGCTGAACGGGACCCCGCGCCAGAGTTCACGCGCAGCTCGCAGCAGCTGCGCCGCGTGCTCCGGATCGTTGCCGACGGCATTGACCCCGGCGTCCACCAGCTGCTCGAATCGCTGCGCGTCCAGTTCCCCGGGCTCCACGTGAAGCCGATATCCTCCGGCCTCCGAGACCAGCCGCCCGGGGTCGCCGAGCGCCCGCCGCAGCCGATGCACCTGGATGTAGAGCTTGCTGACGCCGCGCTCGCCCCAGAGCGCCTCGGTCAGCACGTCCGCAGGCACTGCCTGGTTGGCGCGGGTCAGCAGGACCGCCAGGAGCACGCGCTGCAGGCGACCCGGCAACGGAACGTCGTCCGTACCCCGGGCCTGGACCGGCCCGAGAATCCCGAACTCCATCTTGGGTGGCATCCATCGGCAGCGTAGCGTGAGCGGGTGTCAGACCTCGGGGTGCGCGCGTTGCCGACGGGACCGGGCGTGTACCGGTTCCGGGACGAGGCGGGCAAGGTGCTGTACATCGGGCGGGCGTGGAACCTGCGCCGTCGGGTGCAGTCGTACTGGACGCACCTCGGCGACCGCCCGCACCTCGCGCGGATGGTGCGGCGGATCGCCCGGCTGGAAGGGGTTTGGTGCGATTCGGAGCATGAGGCGGCCTGGCTCGAGCGCAATCTGCTGGAGCATTCCAAGCCGCGGTGGAACCGGACCGAGGGCGGGGCCGAGGTGGTCGGGTACATCCGGCTCGGTGACGGCGCCCGGCCGGGGTTGCGGTTCGAGCACACAGTGAGCGGTACGGCGGCGCACTTCGGGCCGTACCTCGGCGGGTTGCGGATCCGGCAGGCGATCTCCGGGCTGCATCGCGTGTTGCCGTTGCAGTACACCGTGGAGGGGGACGGGTCGGCCGAGGAGTTCGGGCGGCTGTTCGGGATCGGGCCGGGGGACCGGGAGGCCTTGGCCCGTACGGCGGTCGCCGTACTGGAGCGGGATCCGGCGGCCGTGGACGCGTTGCGTGGCGAGCTGGTTCGCCGGCGGGACCGGGCGGCGGGGGAGTTGCGGTACGAGTTCGCGGCCAAGGTGCAGGGGGAGATCGAGGCGCTCGACTGGATCGTTGCCGAGCAGAAGGTGGCGTGGCTGGAGCCGCGGGACGCGGACGTGTACGGGTGGGCCGACGGGGTGCTGGTGCGGTTCGAGTTGCGGGCCGGGCGGATGTGTACGTGGACGTCGCGGGCGTGCGGTGAGGCGGCTGCGCGGGAGCGGGTGGCGGCTACGCCGGAGCTGTGGCGGACGTTCGCGCAGCGCAACGCCGAGCTCGCGGCTCGGCTGCACTGACATCCCGGTTACTTAGCATGTCGGTATGACGCAGCCCCCGGGACCGCCCAACGAGCCGCCGTACCAGCCCGGCCCGCCGCAGGGACAGCCGTACCCGCCGGGCCAGCCGTATCCGTCGGGGCAGCCGCCGTACCAGCCCTTCCAGCCGGGGCCGATGCCGGGGCCGGGCTATCAAGGCCCACCGCCGAACCGGTCTCGTGGGCCGCTGATCATCATCGGCGCTCTCGTGCTGTTGCTGGTTGTGATCGTCGGCCTCGGTGCGTTCCTGCTGGTGAGCCGTAGCGACGACGACAAGCCGGCCGCCACGAAAGAGTCCCCGGCCGTCAACACCAAACCGTCCGACCCCAAGGCCGTCGAGTTCCGCCGCGTACTCGCCAGCAAGCCCGGCACCTGCCCGACCCCGGCCCGGGAGGGTACGGCGTGTGACGACAAAGGCATCGTCTACACGGTCGGCAAGGTCGAGCTGGACGGCAGCAACGTGTCCGACGTGAAGGCCGGGTCCGACAACCGTGGCGGCACGTTGTACTGGTACGTGAGCCTGGACCTCGACCCCGAGGGCACCAAGCTCTTCGGTCAGCTGACCGCGAGCCTCGCCAAGCAGGCCCCGCCGGCGAACCAGCTCGCGATCCTCGTCCACGGCGAGGTCGTCACCGCGCCGAGCGTCCAGTCCGCGATCCCCGGCGGCAAGGTCCAGATCTCCGGCACCTACACGCGGGCGACCGCCGAGGCGCTCGCCAAGAAGATCACCGGTTAGTCACCTCGAAGGCGACGATCGCCGCGGCGACGGCGACGTTGAGGGACTCGACGCCGGCGTGCAGCGGGATCTGCAGGTCGGAATCGGTGGAAACCGTGATCCCGTTCGTTTCCCCGCCGAGCACGTAGACCGCGCGCGGCGCGAGCTCGGCCTTGAACAGCGAGTCTCGCGACCGGGCCGACAGCCCGTACACGTGGTACCCGGCCGTCCGCAGCAGGTCGACCGCGGCCTTGGCGCTCGACGTGTTCACGATCGGCGCCTGGAACGCGACACCGGCCGACGCCTTGATCACCAGCGGTCCGACGTGCGGCGTACCGGCCCGGGGCAGGATCACCCCGTCGAACCCGGCGCCGGTCGCGGTCCGCAGGATCATCCCGACGTTCCCCGGGTTGGTCACGCCGTCGAGCAGGAAAACGTTGGTCGGACGTTTCCCGCGGGCCCGGACGAACTCCTCCAGCGGCGTCATCCGCGGTGCGTTCACGTCCGCGACGACACCCTGGTCATGCTTGCCGTTGCCGGCCAGCCACTTCACCCGGCTGGCCGTGGCCCGCTCGACCGGCGTCCCGTACTTCTCCGCGGCCCGCAGGATCTCCTGCATCGAGCCGCCGGTCGCGTTGTCCGCGAGCACGACCTTCGCCACCGACAGCTTCGGATCGTGCAGCGCCTCCAGCACCGGCTTGCGGCCGTAGACGGTGATCCACTTGTCGCGCGGCGATTTCTTCGAATCCACCCGCCTACCGTAGCGCCGGGTTGCTTGCCTTCCCATCGGTATCCCGCCGTCCTCGTGCGGAGGCAAAGTGAAGGGACTGGACTACAGTTCGCCCATGCAGATCCGGAGTCGGTGGTCGGCGATCGTCGGCTACTCCCTGGTCGGCGCCGCGACCCAGCTGGTCTGGCTGAACTTCGCCGGCGTCACGACGGTCGCCGCCGCACGGTACGGCGTGTCCGAGAGCGCGATCGGCTGGCTCGCCCAGGTCTTCCCGCTGCTGTACGTCGTACTCGCGATCCCGTGCGGCCTGGTCCTGGACCGCTGGTTCCGCGCCGGGCTGGTCGCGGGCGCCGTACTGACCGCTCTCGGTGCCTTGGTCCGGCTGATCGGCGACAACTTCGGCTGGCTGCTCGCGGGCCAGATCCTGGCCTCGATCGCCCAACCGCTCGTCCTGAACGCCGTCACCGGCATCACCGGCCGCTACCTCCGCGAGAAGGACCGCCCCACCGGTATCGCGATCGGCACCGCGAGCATCTTCGCCGGCATGGTGATCGCCTTCCTGCTCTCCGCCCTTTTCACCACCGCCGCCGCTCTCCCCACCATGCTCGTGACCACGGCAGCCTTCTGCGTCCTGGCAGCTGTGGTCCTGGTCCTCGCCCTCTACCGCTATCCCGAACTCCAACCCGAGCCCGCCACCCAACCGGAGCGCGACGAGCCGGCTCCTTCGCTCGAGGACGGCGTACGGCCGGGGACCGGCGCACCGCTCGCGGTCGGCGCTCGTCACGACCGGGGCGCCCTCGCAGCCGCCTGGGGCGATCCGCTCATCCGCCGCCTGTGCATCCTCGCGATCTTCCCGTTCGGCGTATTCGTTGCCATGAGCACCTTCGCCCAAGCCCTCCTCGAACCCGCCGGCGTCACCGGCGGTACCGCGAGCACGATCCTGCTCCTCCAGGTGATAGCCGGCGTCATCGGCAGCGCCACCATCCCGATCCTCGTCGTACGCCGCCGAGCCGAATCCGTCCTGCTGATGATCAGTCTGTCGGCGACCGCGGCGGCCTGCGTGCTGCTCGCGCTCGCGCCGGGCGCTTTCACCGGGTTCGTGGCCATCACCCTGATCGGACTGCTCCTGCTGCCTGCGCTGCCGATCGTCCTCGAGCTGGTGGAACGCCGTACCGGAGAGGCCGAAGGCACCGCGGCCGGCCTGATCTGGATGGCCGGCAACCTCGGTGGACTGGTCGTGGCGGTGGTCGTCGGGCTGCTCGTCCACCACCCGGCGGCCGCGTTCCTCGTGATGGCGGCGATCGCGGTCATCGCCGTACCCGGGGCTCGCTCTCTTCGTCGCCCGATCGCCGCCATGCGATCGCAGTCGCAGCTGTAGCGATCAGACCGCCCACGCCCGCGGCGACGAACGTCGTACGGGCGTTCGTATGCTCGAGGAGCAGACCGCCGCCGAGGTACGAGAGCCCGGCCGCCAGCCCGATGGCGCCGTACAGATTGCCGAACACCCGGCTGCGAAGGTGCGCCGGTACCACGCGTTGCAAGTGCGTGTTGACGCCGACGTCGATGCCCGCGATCCCGAGCCCGCGGATCACCTGGAACGCGAGCGCCGCCCAGATCGCCCACGCCAGACCGGTGACGAGATTGCCCAGGCTGCTGACGGCGAACCCGACGAGCAGAAGCACGGGCATCCGCAGACGGCCCGCGTACCGCGCCAGGATCGCGAATCCGACGATCAGTCCGATGCCCACACCGGCGTACAGCATCGACGATGCCGAGTCGCTGCCGTGCAGCTCGTCCTTCGCGAGGAACACCATCGCGACGTCGTCCACGCCGTTGAACGCGACCACAGCGAAGAACCCGATCCCGATCACGCGGATCGGGGCCGATGTGAGGATGTACCCCAGCCCGTCACGCGCGTCCTTGAGCACGCTGTGCCCCGAAGGCTGCGACGGCGGGATCCTCGGCAGCCTGCTGAGCAGCCCGGCCGAGACGAAGAACGTTGCCGCGTCGATCAGCAGGATCCCGCGTACGTCAGTGATCAGGAACAGCCCCGCGGCGATGATCGGGCCGATCGCCTCCAGTCCGTTCGTCCCCGCCCCGAGCGCGGAGTTGGCAGCCTCGAGCTGATCGTCGCGGACCAGCGCCGGCATCGCACTCCGCGAACTGGCCTGGAACACCTGCGCCGTCACGCTCCGCACCGCCACCAGGACCAGGAGCACGGTCAGCGGCGGCAGCGTGGCAGCCATCACAACGGTGAGTGCACCCTGCACAAGGTCGCACGCCACCATCACCTTCCTGAGGTCGAACCGATCGCCCACCACCCCCGCGAACGCCCCGAACAACCCCGGCACGAAGTCCCCCGCCAACAGCAACAACGCCACCGCCAACGCGGCCCCCGTCCGGTGCTGCACGTAGAGCAACAGCGCGACAAGCCCCAGCGAGTCCCCCAGGAACGACACTGCCCGCGCAGCCCACAGCCCGCGAAACGCCCCCGACCCCCGCAACACCCCCCACACAATCCTCTACTATGTACCAACACACCGGCCGGTGTGGCGCAACTGGCAGCGCACCGCTCTTGTAAAGCGGGGGTTAGGGGTTCAAGTCCCCTCACCGGCTCTCTGACCTGGGAATATAACCCTGGAGTGATGATCTCCAGGGCCTCAACTCATCGTTTACTCATCACTTTGCCGTTGCGAGCGCTTGAGATGGCCGCTGGATCTCATGAGTTCTCGACGCCTCGCGATCCTGCTTGTGAATGGACCGAAGCGCAGTTGCCACGCACTTGACGCTTCGGGTTCTGGCGCGTGGGCCGACGCCGCGAGGGCAGCGTGGATGTCTGCACGTGGCGAGCTAGGCAGGCCTATCGCGGCGCGACTGAGCCGGGTTGCGCAGGCGAGTGTGGCCCTCCAATCGTCGCCCGTTGCAGGTGCTCGGCATTTCGTCGGAGGCCAAACAAACTCACCTACTGCTCCGGCAACGTCAACGTCAGGCGGGAGCCGGGCCCGCGTCCTATTCATTCATGAGGCCGATCATCAGCCCGGCTGGCTGCTCGCCACGCGCATGAGACTGGGGATCGGATCGGCCCACCTGCGCCAGCCTGGTGCCGACAAACGCGCCGGCAGGATCTCGTGAACACGTCCGCGTAGCCCCGCATACGAGGTTTCCAGCCCGGTGACGACCTTGAATCGCCCCGGGTGTGGTGGAGGCTCTCAATCCATGGAGGATGAGAGTTATGGCGGCACCGAGGAAGTAGGCGACGAGCTGCGTGAGTGGGCG
>NZ_JBFBBI010000004.1:678476-1024215 GCF_040682535.1 Kribbella sp. NPDC051137 | reverse complement strand
TTTTGGGGGGGGTGGGGGTCCCCCCCCCCCCCGGGCCCCGGGGTTTTCTCCCACCTTCGGGCGTGGCGCCCCCCGGGGGGGGGGCGGGCGCGGGGGGCCCCCCCACGCCGGAGCTGATCAGGCCCAGGGGTCGAACGGGATCCCGGCCGGCTCGGACGCGTTCAGCAGGTTGCGGAACCGGTCGTCCTTGTCGGTGATCTTGATCGTCGCGGACCCGAAGTCCGCGGTCATCAGCGTGTCGCGCAACGCCGTACTCGGGTAGCCGTTCCAGCCGACGAGCGGTGGGTAGCGCCAGTTGTGGTAGTGGTTCTCCGGCGGTTCGTCGTTGCTGTTGGCGAGCCGGAAGAAGTGCGTGCTCGCACCGTCCTTGTGGTAGACGACCTTCGGGTGCGAGCCGTCGAACCGGACCTGCGAGCGGGGGTAGGTGACCTGGCTCGAGTGCTGCGTCGTGGTCACGTACTCGACCTCGTTGGTGGCCTGGTTGACCCACGAGATCACGTGTTCCCAGTCGTGCCGGTGGCCGCCGAGGCTGCTGCCCGGGAGGGCCTGGTCCTTCTCGAAGTAGCTGGCGTACACGATCGCGCACCAGCCGTTGTTGCACTTCTCGCGCGAATAGGTCTGCGAGTTGTCGAGGTCGGACTGGTCGCGGCAGTTGCCGTTCAGCGCACCGGTCGGGTTCAGGCCCGGGTTCAGCGTGCCGTCGGGGCCGATCGCCGGGGTGGCGTAGCAGCCGTCGGTGTCGTAGTCGTACGCCGGCGAGAACGACTGCTCGTACCCGTCGGCGTTCTGCGGGAGGTTGTGCGGTGGCTCGGCGTACGCCATCGCGGCCGAGGTGATCATCAGGGCGGCGGTGCCGAGGACGACGCCGAGCGTTCGTCTGGGCATGTGTGCTCCTCACTTATTTCAGGGCGGTAAGGAAGGTGCACCCAGATCTTAGGGCGGTCAGAGCCTGAGCGTCAGGGTTGCGGCCGTGCCGTCGGTATACGTCACCTGCACGGGTACGCCGGTCTTGTTGGCGTTCACGAGTTCGTCGCCGGGGAACCAGAGCGCGAACTGGCCGGCGCTGACGCTCGCGGCGACCTTGCCGTGCGACCTGCTGGCGTAGCTGACCGCGGTGACGTCCTGGCCGGCCAGGCCGGTGATGACGGACAGGTCGTGTCCGTCACTGGAGCCGGTGCCGAGCGTGACCGGGGTCAGCGCGCGGGGCGCCGGCAGGTCGGTCGTCGTACCGATGGCGCCGAACTGGTCGCGGAACAGGTGCCGGGACCGATCGGTGATGCAGAGGGCACCGAAGCCTTTCCGGTCTGCGAGTACGACGAGGGTCCAGACGCCGCGGCGCTCCGCGATCGCCGTGCCGGCGGTGGCCAGTTGGTTCTTGTACTGGTCGTCGGAGTTGTCACGGCAGGCCTTGGAGGCGTCGAGGGCAGCCTTCCCGGTGAGTCCGCTCGGCGTGCCGGTCCAGGTCGCGAACGCCTGATCCCCGCCGACCGCCGAGGGCAGCACCAGGGCAGCCGCGGTCGCGGCAGCGACAAGACCTGTGCCGATGGCGAGCCGTGGTACCCACCGGCTGTGACGACGGGCCGGTGGTGGAGCGGGCGTGGCGAGGATGCGGTGCAGGGTCGCCTGGGCGCGGGGGCTTTGCGGGTCTGCGCCGGTGGCTGGGTCGAGGGTCTTGAGGACGGCCAGCTCGTCGGGTGCGGTCATGACGGGTGCCTTTCGGGAGTCTGTGCGGGGAGGTGGCCGAGCAACGAGCGCAACGCGCGCCGCGCCCGGCTCAGACGCAACCGGAACGCGACGGGGGAGATGCCGAGTACGGCGGCGGCCTGTGGCGCGCTGAGGTCGTCGAGGACCGCGAGCGCGAGCGCCTCCTGATGTCCGTCGGTCAGCCGTCCCCACGCGCGACTCAGATCGACCTGCCGGGCGACTAGTTCGACGTCGTCGTCGAGCGCCGCCGGGATCGTCGCGGCCAGCCGGACGGCGACCGCGTGTTGCCGGCGCGCCCCGCGGTGGGTGTTCAGGATGACGTTGCGCGCGATACCGAACAACCAGGCCCGCGCGTCCGCGGTCCCCGTCGGGAGATCGGCCGGCCGCCGCCACGCCACCAGGAACGCCTCGGCGACGATGTCCTCCGCCTGCGGCTCGGGTACCCGGCGCTGCGCGAACCGGACCAGATCGGCGTACGTCGCCTCGAACAGCGCGACGAACCGCTCCTCGTGATGGTTGCTCATAGCCCGTACCTGTCCGGCATCCCGTTCGGTGTGTCGGGCCATCATGCACGCTGGAGGGTGGACCCGGCCGGGCGCACAATGGCGTGGTGCGGTTTCGGATTCTGGGGTCCGTCGGGGTGGTGGCCGGGCAGAGCGAGCTCGTGATCCCCGGGGAGCGGGTCCGCACACTGCTGGCCGCTCTGCTGCTGCGTGCGGATCAAGTGGTGCCTGCGGAGCAGCTGCTGTACGACGTGTGGGGCGAGGACCTTCCGGCCAACCCGCGGTCGGCGATGCAGGCCGCCGTGTCCCGGCTCCGGCAGGCGACGGGTGCCGAGGTGCAGCATGCGTACGGCGGCTATCGGATCGCGCTGGACGGGCACGAGCTGGATCTGACGCAGTTCCGGGACCGGGTCGCCTCGGCCTCGGCGGCTGATGCCGAGGAGCGCCTCGACCTGCTGACGGCAGCGTTGCGCCTTCATCAGGGCGACGTCCTGCGGGGCGCGTCGACCGGGACGTTGGCGAGGCGGTTCGGGCCCGGGCTGCGGGACGAGTGGCTCGACGTACGGGAGCAACGAGCCGAGGCGTTGTTGCTGCTCGGGCAGGTGGATGGGGCCGCGGCCGAGCTCGTTGCGCTGACCAACGACAGCCCGCTGCGGGAACGGGCCTGGCTGTTCCTGCTGCAGGCGTTGCAGGCGGCCGGCCGTACGGCGGAGGCGCTGGCGGCGTACGAGAAGGTCCGGCAACTGCTGGCGGACGAGCTCGGCGCGGACCCGTCGCCCGAGCTGCGCGACCTGCACCAGCAGTTGCTCGACAGCGAACGCGCCGCGGCCTGGACCGCGCGTACCCGGCTGCCGCTCCCCGTCACCGGCTTCATCGGCCGCGACGACGAAACCGCCAAAGCCCTGGACCTCCTCACCCAAGACGACGGCCTCCCGGTCCTGCTCCTGTCCGGCCTCCCCGGCGTCGGCAAATCCGCCCTGGCCACCCGAATCGCCCACGCGGCGAAACACAGGTTCCCTGACGGCCAATGGTTCGTCCGCCTGCGCGATCGCCCTGCGGACGCTGTCGTCGGAGAACTCCTGGGGTACTGCGGCATCAGCGCGAGCGCAGTCCCGGACAGTCCCCGGGCGCGCACCGAGACCTACCGGGAAGCACTGGCGGGCCGGCGCGTTCTGCTCGTCCTCGACGACGCGATGTCGGCCGCCGACGTGCACGCGCTGCTGCCGAACAGCGCAGGCTGTGCCGTGGTCGTCACCAGCCGGCAGTCGCTGGCCGACCTGTCGATCACGGCCGGGGCCAGCGGCATGCTGCTCGCACCGTTGACGCCGGACCAGTCGACGACCTTCCTCCGCACCACCGGCGAGTTCGCGGCCGCAGGCGCTGCGGAGGAGCTGTCCGAGCTGTGCGCGGGCCTGCCGCTGGCGTTGCGGATCGCGGCCGCCGGGGCGCGGATGCTGCCGCCGTCGAAGCTGGCGGCGTACGTGAGCCTGCTCCGGAAGAGCCGCATCGAGGGGCTGTCCGGTGCACTGGGGTCTCACGGCGTCCGGGAGTCGTTCGACCTGTCGTACAACGCGCTCGATCTGCAACCACGCCGGCTGTTCGGATTACTCGGTCTGCACCCCGGAGACGAGTTCGGCGCCGGCGTGGCGGCGGCCCTGCTCGGCACCAGCACCGCCGAGGCCGGCCGGACATTGCAGGAGTTGGCCGACGCGAGCCTGCTCATCCGTACCGATGTCGAGCGGTACAGGTTCCACGATCTGGTCCGCGAGTACGCCGAGGACCAGGCCCCGGCCGACCGCGCGGCGGCTGTCGCCCGGATGCTGGACTGGTATCAGTTCTCGGCCGTGGCTGCGGAGGCCTTGATCCATGACGCGGACCTCGGACAGCTGGTCTCCCGGAGGTCGGTCGACGAGGTCCGGGTGCAGGCACCGGCCGACGAGTCCGCCGCTCTCGACTGGTACGACACCGAGTGGGAGAACCTGACCGCGTTGGCTCGCTGGGCCGCGGCGGCCGGCGAGCCGGACCTGACGTGGCAACTGCCCGGACTGCTCTGGTCGTACGTCGCACTGCGCCGTCGCTGGCAGGACCATCGGGAGCTCTACACCGCGGCGGTCGAGGCAGCCAAGGACCAGGAGCGTCTCGACGGTGCGGCCTGGGTCGCGCTGTATCTGGGCAACACGCAGCTCTACATCGGAGATCTCGCCGCGGCCGCCGAGAGCTATCAGGAGGTTGTTCGCCTGAGTCGGCTGATCGGCAACACAGACCGTGAGGCGGCCGGTCACGGCAACGCCGGGCTGGTGCTGCACACGATGGGCGATCTGCGCGGCGCGATCAGCTGCTACGAGGCGGCGCTCGAACTCGAGCGCCCCGGCAGCGGCCGCGCGCAGACCCTGAACAACCTGGCCAGCTGCCTTCGGCGCCTGGGCGCGCTCGACGAGGCACGAGCGGCGGCTGCCGAAGCGGCGGAGGTGTATCGGTGTCTGGACCAGCGGTCTGCGCTCGGATTCGCGGTGGGCAACCTGGCCGACGTCTGCCTCGCCCAGGGCGATCTCGAGGCCGCCCGGGGGTACCTGTCCGAGTGCCTCGAGATCGCCCGCGACTTCGAGATGGTACGGCTCGAGGCCGAGGCGTGCGCCGTACTGGCGTTGATTCATGAGGCAGCCGGCGAAGCAGCGGCGGCGGCCACCGCGGCTCGTTCCGCGATCGACCTGATGGGCCGCATCTCGACCCCGGAGACCGCCACGATCGCGGAGCGGGTCGAGCACCTGCTCGGCTAGCGCTGTTCGCGTCTGCTCAGCAGGGTGAAGGCGGCGATCGAGACGGCGGTCAGGCAGGCGGGGATGAAGAAGACGTGCGGGAGGCCGATGGCGGCGACGCCGATGCCGCCGATGGTGCCGCCGATCGCGGAGCCGAGGGGGATGGCGCTGAGGAAGATGCCGGAGGCGGTGCCGACACCCTCGGGATAGAGGCGCTGCGCGATCGTGACGCCGAGGGCGCCGACGCAGGCCCAGAGGCCGGCGGTCAGGGTCTGGCCGAGGAACAGGCCGGCGACCGACGTGCTGAGCGCGTACGTGACGTTGCCGGCCAGGCCCAGTACGGCGCCGGCCGTCATCGCGCGCATCGCGCCGTACCGATCCGCGAGCCGGGCGACGACCGGGAGCAGCAGGAGTTCGAGCAGCGGCTGGATGCCGATCACCGCGCCGCGGACGGCGTCGGAGACGTGCAGCTGGTCGGCCATGTAGATCGGCAGGTAGCCGAACTTGATCGTGTCGCCGGTCATCGCGAGCACGCAGACGGCGGTGAAGACCAGCAGCGGCAGCATGTGGTCGATCCGGCGGCGCTCCGTGGACGTGCTGCGGTGCGGGTCGTCGTACCGCTCGACGCGCTGCCGGCCGAGCGGGAGCACCTGGGCGAACACGCAGACAGCCGTTGCCACCAGCAACGGCCGCAGCCCGAAGACGCCGCCGAACCAGCTGCCGAACACCGGGCCGAGGATCCAGCCGGTGGTGAACGCCATCCGGATCGTCGCGATCACCCGGTTCTCGGCCCGGGTCGGGTGCCGGCTGAGCTCGTCCCGGCAGGCCGCGAACAGCTGCGCCATCGAGCCGCCGGCGACGCTGAGCGCGAGTGCGCTGATCACGAACGGCATCCACACCGCGGTCGACGCCGCCATCGCCAGCCACCCGGCCGCACCGATCAGCGCGCAGATCCGGAACCACAGCAGCCGGTCGTGGCTCCGGTCCGACCAGCGGCCGACCAGGAACCCGGCGAGCGGCGCGGCCAGGTTCGTCACGTAGTACAACCCGGCCACCGGCAGCGGCGTGTGCAGTTCGCGGACCAGGAACAGCGTCAGCTGTGGGGTCGCCGACGACACCCCGATGCCGGCGACCAGCAACGAGAGGAAGGCCGAGCGGTAGAACCGTGACCGGAGGACGACGCCGAGTGCGGACTCCGACCGATCGAGCATCACCGTCGGCGCTGCACGGCGAGCCGGACGGTGCGCTCGGCGAGGTCCGAGATCCGGGCGTGGTCGAAGCCGAACAGCGCGGACCGGGTCCGGTCCTCCAACGGCGCGATCATGTGCTCGGGCAGACCCCGGGTGCCGGTCAGTACGCCGAGCACCGAGCCGACAGTCGCGCCGTTCGAATCGGTGTCCCAGCCGCTCATCACCACCCGGCCGACGCCGGTCATCCAGTCGTCCTCCGACCACAGCAACGCGAGGGCGACGATCGCCGCGTTGTTGATCGTGTGCACCCACGAGTAGTGGCCGTACCGCTCCTGGACCCGGCCGAGCGCGACCTCCCACGCGACCTGGGAGTCATACAGCGCCAGCACGTCGCGCAGCGCCTCGGCCAGTCGCGACTCCGGCGGTACGACGCCTGTCGCGCGCTCCACCACCTCGCGCGGTGACGACGCGGTGAACGCGGCCGCCACCAGCGCCGCCGCCCACATCTCGCCGTAGATCCCGTTCCCGACATGGGACAGCGCCGCGTCCCGGTAGGAGAGCTGCGCCGCGGACCACGGGTCGCCGGCGTGCACGTATCCGAAGACGTCGCCGCGGATCTGCGCGCCGATCCACTCGCGGTACGGGTTCCGCCGCCGCGCGGCCTCCGGGACGGTGAACCCGTTGACCAGGTTCAGGTACGCCGCCCGCTCCGCCGTGTACACCTGCTCGATCGGGAACAGCCGCGTCCAGGCACGGCCGACGTCCTCGGTCCGCAGCTCGTCGCCGTGGGTCTCGAGCAGGTGCAGCGCCAGGATCGCGTAGTCGATGTCGTCGTCCCGCGCCGAGCCGTGCACGTTCCCGCGCGTGGTCTCCGGCCAGCACGGGACCAGCCGGAACCCGTCCGGCATCGGATCCAGCACCGGGACGTAGTCGCGCAGCGGGTAGGCGTCGGCGAGCTTCAGGTAGTCGCGGATCCGGTCGGTCGTCCAGTAGTCACCCGACTCGACCGGCTTGCCGAGGTTGCACCCGGCGATCCGCCCGAGCCACCCGGCCCCGATCCGGTCGGTCAGCTCCGCCTCGGGCACAGCAGAAGCGGCGGGCCGACCGTCGAGCGTGTCCTCGATGTCCCCGAGCCCGTCCGGTTCGACGTACGTCCAGCCGGGCAGCCGTTGCGCCAGGGACATCCGGTCGACCAGGTCCAGGACCGCGTCCCGGTCGCCCGGATCGGTCCGGTTCGCCTCCTGCACCAGCGCGTCGACGTCGTACCCGGTCTCGCGCCGCTGCCGGACCTCGTCGACCAGCAGGTTCACCGGCTGCATCGCGTCGTGGAAGTGGCTCGAGTACCCGGATCCCAGTTCTGTCACGTGCTCAAGTTCATCATGCTCAGGACCAGAGCGCCTGACTGACCGCCGTGCCCAGGAAAACGCTCCCCAGGCCGGCGACGATGCTCGCGGTCACGTTCGCGACGGCGAGGAACCGGGCCCGGTCCTCGAACAGCCGGATCGTCTCGTAGGAGAACGTCGAGTACGTCGTCAGCGCCCCGCAGAACCCGGTCCCGACGAACAGTTGGACGCCCTGCGGCAACGCGTTCGACGCCCCGGCCAGGAACCCGAGGACGAGCGCGCCGAGGACGTTCACGCTGAACGTCCCCCACGGGAACATGGAGTCGTGCCGGGCCTGGACGGCGCGGTCGGCGACGTACCGCAGCGGCGCCCCGAGCAGTCCGCCGGCGATCACCAGCAGGAGCCGGGTCATCGGGTCCGCCAGGTGATCAGCGCCCGGGTCGCGCTCACCGTGCAGCGGACCGCGAGCAGCGCGCCGACGACCGTGGCGGCGAGATACAGCAGCCCGGTCCCGGCGTGACCCCCGGTGACGAGCTTCTCGATGTCCACGGCGTACGTCGAGAACGTCGTGAACCCGCCGAGCACCCCGGTGCCGAGGAACGGGCGGACCAGCCGCTGCTGGGTGAAGACGTCCGTGACCAGCACCATCAGGATCCCGATCAGCCCGCAGCCGACGATGTTGATCACGAAGGTGTTGACGGGGAACCCGCCGGCCGGCGTCGGCCAGCCGAGGCTGATCAGGTATCGCGCGGTGGCCCCGAGCGCGCCGCCGACCGCGATCACGCCGAGAATCGCCGGGTCGTGCGCGCGCCGGGCACGGCCGTCGACCCGCAGGTCGACGTCGGAGTCGACCGCGCCGCGCGGCAGCGGGTTCACCGGGTGATGGTCCACAGACAGGCCTCCTACCAGCACTGACCTCCCGGCACGACGCCGAGAGGTTCCACAGGTAGGGACTGTTGGCCGCCGGACTGACGACAGTTCGGTCCGGCGAGCCCCACCGCCGGTCAAGCGCCGTCGATCATACCGGATGCCCTGCCGTCATCCGATGACGGTGAGTTGACGGTGGGCTCGGCCATGATCACGGCGGACGCTGCCGCGTCCGTCCGGGGGCCGGGGGTGGTCCGGCACGTCATGAGGGGTGTGGATGAGACAGATCCGGAAGTTCGTCCTGGCCGGGGCCGGGCTGAGTCTGATGCTGACCGGCTGGAGTACGCCGGCCGGAGCGGGACCGGCCGGCCCCGCCCATACGCCGGCGCCGGTGGTTGCGCGGTCGCCCGAGGCGCAGGCCCGGGCGACCGGGCAACGGGTGGAGGTCACCCGCGAGCGGTCCGAGACGTCGACGGTGTATGCGAACCCCGACGGGACGTACACGGCCGAACTGTCGCCGACCCCCGTCCGGGTTCGGCAGGGTGGCGGCTGGGCACCGGTCGACAACGGTCTGGTGACGCGGGCCGACGGCAGCGTGGGTCCGAAGGCGGCCGGCACACCGCTGCGGTTCTCCGGCGGTGGCAGCGAACCCCTGGTGACGTACGGCGAGAACGCTCGCCGGATCGTGCTGCGTTGGCCCGGCAAACTCCCGAAACCAGTCCTCTCCGGTGCCACCGCGACCTACCCGGAAGTCTTCCCCGGCGTCGATCTGCAGGTAAGCGCGACCACCGCGGGCTTCTCGCAGGTGCTGGTCGTGAAGAGCCGGCAGGCTGCGCGGAACCCGGCGCTGCGACGGGTCGGCTTCGGTCTGAGCACCTCGGGGCTGTCCGCGAAGGTCGGTCCGACCGGGATCACGGCGTACGACAGGTCCGGCAAGGCTGTGCTCGGCTCGGGAGCCGCCGCGATGTGGGACTCGGCCGGTGCCCGTAGCCAGAGCCGGATGACCCTCGCGAACGGCCGGCTCGTACTCGAGCCGGACCGGCGCCTGCTGACCGGCTCCGCGACGAAGTACCCGGTGTACGTCGATCCGCCGTGGGGTACGACCACGTCCGGATTCGTGATGGTCTTCAGCGGTCACCCCAACGACACGTACTACGGCGGTGACGGGGACCGGATCGCCAAGGTCGGCGACTGCGCGTGGGACTACTGCAACGGGATCGGCATCGCCCGGTCGTACTTCCAGTTCAACGCGTCGGCGTTGAAGGGCAAGCACATCATCAGCGCCGAGCTGAACGCGTTCGAGAACTACGCTCCGTCCTGCAGCGCCCGCAACGTCGAGCTGTGGTGGACGTCGTCGCAGGTCAGCAACACCACGACCTGGAACAACCAGCCGTTCGGCCGGGGTACCAACATCCACCTCGGGACCAGGACGGTGGCCTACGGCTACAGCTCCGCGTGCCCGGGCAACTGGGTCGGGTACGACGCGGTCGAGGCGGTCAAGCACGGTGTCTCGCAGGGCGGGATCACCACGTTCATGCTGAAGGCGCAGAACGAGTCGGACGCGCTGGCCTGGAAGAAGTTCACGATCCTGCCGTCGCTGTCGGTCGTCTACAACAGCTACCCGGGTACGCCGGCGGCGCCGACGGCCGAAGGCAAGAGTTGCGGCACCGCGCCGAACGAGGCGTACGTCAATCCGTACGTCGACAACGATCCGGCGAAGGGCCTGCGAGGGCCACGGCTCGCCACAAAGGTCACCGACGCCGACGGCGGCAACCTGCGCGTGAAGTTCGAGTGGTCGAACCGCAGCCACACGGTGCTCGGTACGGCGACCACCGCCAGCCTGTCCTCCGGGTCGACCTTCACCGCGGACGTTCCGGCGTCGCTGGCGGCGGACGGCGCCAAGCTCTCGTACCGCGCGATCGGTGACGACGGCACCGACGTCGGCCCGTGGTCGGCCTACTGCGACGTCACGATCGACCGGACCGCGCCCACCGGTGACCCGTCCGTTGCCTCCAGCACCTATCCGGAGTGCCTCGGGGCCGACTGCCCGGCCGGCGGCGGGATCGGCCAGGCGGGCACGTTCACCTTCGACGCCGGCGGGGACGCGGACGCGGTCGGCTTCCGCTACGGCCTCGACAACGACCAGACGCCGTTGTCAGTGCCGGCCGGCGCCGCCGGAGGGACCGCGACTGTGCAGGTCACGCCGACGGCGAACGGCCCGATGGACTTGTACGTCCGGACCGTCGACCGGGCCGGGAACCTCGGCACCGTCCTCCACCGCTACCACTTCTACGTCGGCTGACGGGGGCTCATCATGCGACGTCATCATGTGCGGGGGATCCTCGCGACAGTGCTCAGCGGGTGCTTGGTCGTCTCGCTGACAACGGCCGGCCGGGCGACTGCTGTGCCGACGCCGGCCAAGGTCACTCCGCACGGGGTCCAGAACATCCCGTCCGTCGGCGGGCGCGACGCGGCGCCGGTTCGCGTCGCCGAGCCGCCCGCCGACACCGCGGGACTGCCGGAACCGAAGTGGCCGCCGGCCACGTCGGCCGATGTCGCGGTCTCGAGCACCGCGGCGCGCGTGAAGGCCGGCCAGACGCCGGTGACCCTCAGTTCGCCGACACCCGGGAAAGTGCATCTACAGGTCCTCGACCGGACCTCCGCAACCCGTGCCGGAGTCGACGGTCTCGTGCTCAAGGTGCGCGGCGCGGCCCGGCAGAAGATGTCGGTCACGGTCGACTACAACGCCTTCAAAGGTGCGTACGGCGGCGACTGGTCGTCAAGGCTCCGGCTCGTACCGGAGTCCGGGGCCGGCGTCGGCGCCGTACACAACGATCCGCGGACCGGCACGCTGACCGCGGACGTCGCCTTCGACGGCACCGAGCAGACATTCGCGGTGACCGCCGCCCCGGCCGGCTCGACGGGGGACTACAAGGCCACGTCTCTGGCGCCGTCCGGCAAGTGGCAGGTGTCCGATCAGAGCGGCGACTTCACGTGGTCCTACGACCTCCGGGTCCCGCCGGTACCGAGCGGTCTCACGCCGGACCTGGCCGTGTCGTACGACTCGCAGTCGGTGGACGGCCGAACGGCGACCAGCAACAACCAGCCGTCCTGGATCGGAGAGGGCTGGGACCTCGGCGTCGGGTACATCGAGCGCTCGTACAAGGCGTGTGCGGACGACTTGAACGGCAACAACGGCACGACCAAGACCGGTGACCTCTGCTGGGGCACCGACAACGCGACGATGTCCCTCGCTGGGCACTCCACGCCGCTGGTGCTCGAGAACGGCACCTGGCGGCCGAAGTCCGACGACGGTTCGCGCATCGAGCACCTCACCGACGGCACCAACGGGGACAACGACCACGAGTACTGGCGTGTGACGACCACGGACGGAACGCAGTACGTGTTCGGTCGCACCACCGACTCGGCGTGGACCGTTCCGGTGTTCGGGAACAACGCCGGGGAGCCCTGCTACCAGACGACGTACGACGCCGCCTGGTGCCAGCAGGCGTACCGGTGGAACCTGCAATCGGTCACCGACGCGCACGGCAACACGATTACCTACAAGTACGCTCCCGAGAGCAACCTGTACGGGCGGAACCTCGGAAAGAGCGCGGTGTCCTACGTCCGCGGCGGCACGCTGCTCGAAGCGGACTACGGCACGCGCACCGGCAGCACCGGCCAGGCACCCGCCCGGGTGGTCTTCGGTACGGCGGACCGTTGCCTGTCGAACTGCACCACGCACAACGCGTCGACCTGGCCCGACGTGCCGTGGGACATGTCCTGCACAGCGTCCCCGTGCACCAGCAAGTACTCTCCGACGTTCTGGTCCACGAAGACGCTCAACACTGTGACTACGCAGGTCTCGACGGGCGGTGGCGGGTACCGCGACGTCGAACGCTGGACCATGACGCACAGCTTCCCCTCGCCAGGTGACGGCACCACCGGTGCGCTCTGGCTCCGCGACATCACCCACGCCGGCACGGCTGCCGGCACTGTGACACTGCCTGCGGTCGTCTTCGGGGGCACACTGAAGGCAAACCGGGTGAACAGCGCCGCGGACGGTCTGCCGGCGCTGTACAAGGAGCGCGTCACCTCGATCAAGAACGAGTCTGGTGGCGAGGTCGACGTGACCTACTCCAACCCGGACTGCACACCGACCAGCCTGCCGAGCGCGGCCGACACCAACACGAGACTGTGCTTCCCGGTCCGCTGGACGATGCCCCCGGCAACAACTCCGGCCAACGACTGGTTCCACAAGTACGTCGTCCGCCAGGTCGTGGAGAACGACCGTACCGGCTCGAACCTCGCGATGGTCACGAACTACGACTATCTCGGCACGCCCGCCTGGGCCTACAACGACAACCCGCTGCAGAAGCCGGAAGACCGCACCTGGAACGAGTGGCGCGGGTACAGCCAGGTCCGCGTCCGCCAGGGTGACACCGTCAACGACAAGAACAAGCCCGAGTCCGCGACGACGTACACGTACTTCCGCGGCATGAACGGCGACAAGCTCACCAGCGGCACCCGCACTGCCCAGATCAAAGACTCCACCGGCACCGCCATCGACGACAACGAGCAGCTGGCCGGCTTCCTCCGCGAACAGATCACGACCAACGGAGTCGGCGGACCCGAGGTCACCGGAGAGATAGACACGCCGTACAGCCGGCTGACCGCGACCCAGGGCACACTGCGCGCCTACCAGGTCGAGACGGCACAGAAGGACGGCCGAACCCGGCTGAACGACGGCACCTACCGCCGTACCCGGACCAGCTCGACCTACGACGAGTACGGAAACGAAACCCAGACGAACGACCTCGCCGACGTCACGTCACCGACGGACGACCGCTGCACCACGACGACGTACGCAAAGAACACGACCACCATGCTGGTCAACCTGCCGAGCTCGGAGACAGTCGTCGGAGTCGCCTGTGGCACGACGCCTACGTTCCCGGACGATGCGATCAGCGAGACAGAGACGTACTACGACGGCGCGGCTCTGGGTGTGGTGAGCAAGGGCGACGTCACCCGGACCAGGAAGGCGAAGTCGTATTCGGGCGCGACGCCCGTGTTCATGGACCTGTCCACGACTACGTACGACGGATACGGACGCGCACTCGTCGCGCGGGACGCGCTCAACCGGCCGGTGACGACTGCGTACACCGACGTCAACGGCCTGACCGTCGGGACGACCACTACGAACGCCCTCGGCCAGTCCACCAAGACCGTCGTCGACCCGGCCTGGGGCCTGTCGACGTCCACGACCGACGCGAACAACGCCCAGACAGGCTTGCTGTACGACGGTCTGGGGCGCCTGACCGCAGTCTGGAAGCCGGGGCGCTCGCAGGCGCACGGGGACACCCCGGACATGCACTACACCTACATCGTCCGGAATAGCCTGCCGAGCATCGTGCAGACCGACACGTTGGTTGCGAACGGCAACACAACGACCGGCTACACGCTGCTCGACGGGTTCCTGCGCTCCCGGCAGACCCAGGCCGAGAGTCCAGCGGGCGGCCGGATCATCACCGACACGTTGTACGACTCCCGCGGACTCGAGAACGTCGACCGTGCGGCGTACTACAACTCGTCCGCGCCCGGCACGACGCTGTTCCTCCCGGACGCCGGTCAGGTACCAAGCGCGACCGTGAAGGTGTACGACGGCGCAGGACGCGAGACCGCGTCGATCTACACCCATCTGAACGTCGAGCAATGGCGCACGGCCACGTCGTACGGCGGCGATCACGTCGACGTCGTGCCGCCGGCTGGTGGCACACTGACCAGCAAGTACAGCGACGCGCGCGGCAACACGACCAGGTTGCTGCAGTACCACGGACGCTCGTTGAGCGATCCGTACGACACCACGACGTACGACTACACGAAGGCCGGCGATCTGGCTTCCGTGACCGATGCTGCGGGCAACAGTTGGCGGTACGGTTACGACGTGCTCGGCCGGAAGGTCCGCTCGGACGATCCGGACAAGGGTGTCGCGACCATGACGTACGACGACGCCGGCCAGCAGTTGACCAGCACGGACTCCCGCGGCAAGACGACGGCCACGGTGTACGACGCGCTGGGACGGGTGCTGGAGACGCGGCTGGGCTCGGCAACCGGCACGCTGCTCACCCAGCGGGTGTACGACACCCTGGCGAAGGGTGCACTGACGTCCACGACGCGTTTCGTCGGCGGGAACGCCTACACCACGACGATGACGGGGTACGACGTCGCCGGACGACCCACTGGACAGACGGTGAGCATCCCGGCGAACGAAGGTGCACTCGAGGGGTTGTACACGACAGCGTTCACGTACGCGGCCGACGGCAGTCCGAAGACAACAAGCGAACCGGCGCTCGGTGACTTGCCGGGCGAGACAGTGGGGTTCGGGTACGACGATCTCGGCAAGCTGAACACCGTCGCCGGCGCGACCGCCTACGTCACTGGCACGGAGTACACGGCGCTCGGGGAGGTCGGGCAGACCATCCGCGGAGCCGTGGGCAAGCGGCTTTGGCAGACGTCGTACTACGAGGACGGCACCAGGCGGTTGCTGGAGACACTGACGGAACGAGAGCAGCCGGGCGGCGTGATGGCGCATGACATGCGGTACAGCTACGACCCGTCGGGCGACGTGACCAAGATCGGTGATCTGACGGCCGGCTCGGCTTCGGACACCCAGTGCTTCGGGTACGACTACCTGCAGCGCGTCAGCACCGCGTGGACGGCGACGGACGACTGTGCGGGCGCACCGTCCGCGTCGACGGTCGGTGGACCGGCGCCGTACTGGCAGAGCTTCGGCTACGACCTCACAGGAAACCGGACGAGCACCGTGCAACACGGTCTGGCCGGTGCGGCGGATGTGTCCAGCACGTTGACGTATCCGACGCCCGGCACGGCCCAGCCGCACACCGTTCGTGACGTCGTGACCGACGGCCGTACGTCGAAGTACAGCTGGGACTCGAACGGCAATCTGACCTCGCGGCCGGGACCGGACGGGACGCAGCAGACGCTGACCTGGAACGACGACGGGACCCTCGGCTCCCTCAGTTCGGCGGCCGGCACAACCGGGTACGTCTACGATGCCGATGGCAACGAACTGCTCCGGCACGACCCGGGCGCCACGACGCTCTACCTGGGCGACGGCGAACTCCGGCTGGACACGGCGACCGGCACGCTGACCGGGACGCGGTATTACGCCGGGATCGGAATCCGGACCGCGGCCGGTCTCGTCTGGACCGACGCGGACCAGCATGCCACCAGCACGGTGGCTATCGATGCGAACACGCTGACCGCGACCGTCCGCCGGATGGACCTGTTCGGCAACCTTCGCGGCCCCGACTGGCAGTACGGCGACCGGGGTTTCGTCGGCGGTCGCACGGAAGACTCAGGGCTGATCCGCCTGGGAGCCCGCGAATACGACCCGACCCTGGGCCGCTTCGTCTCCACCGATCCGGTCATCGACCCGACCGACCCGCAACAACTGAACGGCTACGCCTACTCCGGCAGCAATCCGGCGACCACCTCGGACCCCACCGGCCTGATCGGCTCCTGCCCGGACAACGACTGCCGGGGTCACCGAGGCTCCAACGCGAAGAAGCTCGACCAGCACCACCTGGACCGCGTGGCCCATCACGTGATCCGCGAGCGGCAGATCCTGCGGCGACTGGGTGCGTACTGGCGGAAGACCTACGCAGCCGAGGCACTGAAGCGGTACCGGGCGGCAGCGCCGGCCCGCAAGGCAGACGACGGGTACAACCGGAACGCCCCGACGACACAGGCCTACGACGGGAAGCTTGACCTGACCAACAACAGGGCGATGCGCAACTACTACGCGAGAGACGGCGTACCGACGGCCGACGGCATGCGGGTGGTGACCGGCCGGGTCTGGATGGCGACGGACTGTGGCGCCTGTCCGGGTAACGGGTATGTGGATGTCACGGTCACCGGCTCGTGGTCCGCGGACGGATCCTCGTACATCCAGAGCGTGACCTTCGACAACCACACGAACTGGGAGGTCGACGTTGTCCAGATGCGGCAGGTCGACCGCGGGGGGTACTTCGACGTCGACAAGCAGTTCCTGGCGCCCGGCGAGCGAAGGCCTGTTGCAGTGAATCGCCGCACCAGCGGCGGGAACTCGGACTTCTCGTTCACCATGATCGTCGGCGGTGTGATCGCTCCGATCGGCCCGGGCGACGGGGACATGGCGGAGGCCTCGCCGACGGGCAAGGGCAACGGCGCAGGCGGCTCCGGCCTACCGGGGAACGGAGGCCGCAACGAGTGGGTGATTCGTCCGGACGGTGAGTGAACGCACCCGCCTGGTGCGGGCTGGAGGTTTCAGTCCGCACCGGGTGGCGTGCCGCCGGCGAGGCCGGCGAGGAAGGTTTGGCACCGGATAGCGAGGGCGTGGTGGTGGGTGGTGGTGGCCAGGTGCAGGGCGGTGGTGCCGGCTTGCACGGCCCGGGCGGGGTCGGTGTGGAGGAGACAGTGCGCCTGGCCCAGGTGGGATTCCGCGATGTACAGGGTGAAGCCCTTGGTGGTGCTGAGGGCCAGGACCTGGGCGAACGTCGTGCGGGCGGCGCCGTGGTCACCCCGGGCGAGTTGGACCCAGGCGAGGGCGGTGCGGGTTTCGGCCTCGGTCAGGGGAGTGGCGTCGGTCAGGTCCAGGCCGGCCTTGGCATGAGCGAGGGCGACGGTGAGGTTGCCGGCGGCCAGTTCGGTGAGGGCGAGTTCGGCGAGGCAAGAGGCGCGGTTGCGGCGGTGGTCGGCGTGGAGCCCGGCGCCGAGGTCGACCCGGGCGCCGTCGAGATCGCCGAGCATCCGGCGAGCGGTGCCGCGGTTGATCCGGGTGATGACGGCGATCGACGGCGGCGGGTCGAGCGCCAGGCATCGGTTCGTGCTGACGAGTGCGCCGGCCGCATCCCCCAGGAGGAGCTGGTTGTGGCTCAGATTGAGGAGTGCGTTGGCGCTGAGCAGGTCGGCGCCGACGCACTCGAACCTGCCGACGGCCTGTGCGAGCAGTTCGGCCGCTCGGTCGAGTTCCCCGAGCGTGTTGTGGGCGAGTCCGAGGTTGGCGAGCATGGCCGCCTCACCGACGACGAACCCGGTGGCCCTGAACAGGCGAAGCGCGTGCTGACCGAGTTCGATGGCCGCCGCCGGGTCGCCACGTACGTACGACCGTGTGGCGAGACTCTGCCACAACAGCCCGCTTGTGCGATCGCAGGGCGCCGCGGCGATCCCGGCCTGGCAGAGCTGTTCCCATTCGGCAAAATGCAACCCGGCGAACAGGTAATGTCGCAGCGCGTCCGCGAGCTCGGCCGTTGCCTGCCCGGCCCGCGGATCGGCGGCGATCACCAGTAGATTGCGGAACTCGGCGTCCAGCCAGTCGCGGGCGTCCTCGGCCTCCGGGATGTCGTACCCGGCGCCCGGTTCCGGCGGATCGATGAGAGGCCGGTACTCCGGCTGGATCGCGGCCCGCGTCGTGCCGACGTACCAGGCTGCGAGGCGCTGCCAGGCGCTCTCGGCATCGGGGTCGGCGAGCTCGGCGGCGTACAGTCGCAGCAGATCATGGATTGCGTACCGCCCGGGCGCGACGACCTGCAGGAGATTCGACGCAACGAGTGTTCTGAGCAGTCGCTCGGACTCTTGCTGGGAAGATCCGAGCACGGGCGCGGTCGACGCGGCCGTGACGTCGTGGCACGGGTTGACCCCGAGCAGCCTGAAGCAGCGCCGCGTGTCCTCGTCCAGTACGGCGTACGCGAGGTCGAACACGGGACGTACCGCGGTCGCGGGATCGTCGAGGATCGCTAGGCGCGTGAGCCGGTCCGGGCCGTCGAGCTCCGCGCAGTACGCGGCGATGCCGGTGTGGGGCTGGACGGCCAGGTTCGCGGCCGCGATCCGCAGCCCGAGTGGGAGCCCGCCGCACAGCCGGGTGAGCCGACGGCAGCTCTCGTGCTCGGCTTCGACCCGCGCCCGGCCGAGAACCTGCGCGAACAGGCGGAGCGCGTCGTCGTCATCCAACGCGTGCACCGTGATCGGCGTTGCGCCCGCAGTGGCGACCAAGCCGGCCAGCAGACGCCGGCTGGTGACGAGGACGCCGGCGCCCGGGGTGCCGGGCAGTACGGCGCGTACCTGGTCGTCGGTGCGTGCGTCGTCGAGGACCAGCAGGACGCGCCGGCCGGCGATTCGGGCCCGGAGCAGGGTCGACAGTTCGTCCTCGTCGGCCGGCAGAGTCCGTGGATCAGCACCGGACGTACGGAGTAGTTCTCGGAGGACACTGGCATGGTCGCGGGCCGCGCGGCCCTGACCGAGCCGGACGTACCACTGCCCGTCCGGGTAGGCATCGGCCAGCCGGTGTGCGAGCCGGATCGCCGTCGCGGTCTTGCCGGCACCGGGAGGCCCGGTGACGGCGACCACGGAAACACTGTCCGGCGCCGGAGCGAGCGCCGTCGCTGCCCGGTCGAGCAGTTCGTCTCGCCCGACGAAGTCCCGGATCCCCAACGGCAACTGCCTCTGCACACTCCACCCGGTACCATCCGCAATCTTCGGAGCGGTGTCTGCGGAGGCCGCTGGATCGGTGGTCGTGCCGGGAGTGAGCACGATGTTGTCGGTAAGCAGGGACTGGCGGAGGTGACGGATGGTGAGGCCGGGGTCGACGCCGAGCTGGTCGACCAGTTGCGTCGCGAGTGCGTCGTACGCCGCGAATGCCTCCGACTGGCGGCCGCTGCGATGCAACGCGAGCATGAGCTGGCCGCACAGCCCTTCGTGCGTCGGGTGCGCGCGGGTGAGCGCTCGCAGCTCGGGCACCAGGTCGTGGTGCCGGCCGAGTTCGAGGCGGGCGTCGAGTGAGAGTTCGAGCGCGGCGAGCCTTTCGTCGAGCAGCTTCGCCGCAGCATCCCGGATCAGTGGACGATCGGTGAACTCCTCGAGGGGATCGGCTCGCCAGAGCCCGAGGCCGCGGTCGAGTACGGCGGTTCGCCGATCGAGGTCGCTGGTCGAGCGCGCCTGCGTGATCGACGTCCGGAACACGTCCATGTCGAGTTCGTCCGTGGTCAGCCGGATCCGGTAGCCCGTGGCGCCGGTTCTGATCCTGCCGCTGCCCAGTAGCTTGCGCAGACGGCGTACATAGGTCTGCACCGCGTCCTTGGGCGACACGGGCATCGCCAGCGGCCAGAGCAGGTCCGCGAGCTCGCCCACCGGGACTTCCCGATGAGCGCAGACCAGCAGTGCGGCAAGCAGGACCCGTAGGCGTGGGGCCGTCACCGGGACCGGTGCCCCGTCGTCGTCCAGGACCTGCAGTGGGCCGAGTACTCCGAATCGCACGGCAACCTCCCCCAGTCGTTCGCGACCGGAGGATAGTCGGAGCGGGCGGGGGCGCCCAATCAGTTCGAGGCTTCTCGAACCGTTGGTGTGACGCGGACGTGGATGTTCTTCATCAGGGGCTGGTCGCTCTGGGTGCTGTAGTCGGTGGCGGCGACGAGGACGTTCATTTCGGGCATGTAGCCGGCGGCGTTGCCGCGGGGCATGTCGTAGCGGAGGGCACGGTACTCGCGGAGGACGCGGGTGGAGCCGTCGCGGGCGGTGGCGGTGATGTCGACCAGGTCGCCCTGCGCGAGACCTCGGGCCTGCATGTCCTCGGCGTTCATCAGGATCAGCGTGCGGAGGTTCTTCACGCCGCGGTAGCGGTCGTTGTCGGAGTAGATCGTGGTGTTCCACTGGTCGTGCGACCGCATGGTCTGCAGGATCAGGACGTCGTCGTCGGCGGGCCGGAGGTCCGGCAGGTCCGCGGTGGAGAACTCCGCACGCCCGCTCTCGGTCCGGAAGACCAGTTCGCGCGCGGGCTGCCGGAGCCGGAAGCCGAGCGGGTGCCGCACCCGCCGGTTGAAGTCCTCGAACCCGTCCAGCGCCCGCGCCATGATGTCGCGGATCCGGTCGTAGTCCTCGACGTACGACGTCCACGGGGTGCGCGTGTCCGGCAGCGTGGCCCGGGCGATCCCGGCGATGATCGCGGGCTCGGACAGCAGCGCCGGCGAAGCGGGGCGTTTGCGGCCGGTCGACAGGTGCACCATGCTCATCGAGTCCTCGACCGACACCGACTGCGGACCGGCGGCCTGGACGTCGAGCTCGGTCCGGCCCAGGCACGGCAGGATCAGCGCCTGCCGGCCGTGTACGAGGTGGCTGCGGTTCAGCTTGGTGCTGACCTGCACGGTCAGCTCGCATGCGCGCAGGCCTTCCGCGGTCGCGGCGGTGTCCGGCGCGGCGAGCGCGAAGTTGCCGCCCATCCCGACGAACACCGTCACGGACCCGTCCCGCAGCGCCGCGATCGTCCTGACCGTGTCGAGTCCGTGGTGCCGCGGCGGGTCGATCTCGCAGGCGGCCGCGAGCCGGTCGAGGAACGCCGTACCCGGCCGGTGGTCGATCCCGCAGGTCCGGTTGCCCTGCACGTTGCTGTGGCCGCGGACCGGCGACGGTCCGGCGCCCTCACGGCCGAGGTTGCCGCGGAGCAGCAGCAGGTTGACGATCTCCCGGACGGTGTCGACGCCGTGCTCGTGCTGGGTGACACCCAGGCACCAGCTGATCAGCGTGCGGCGGGACCGCGAGTAGATCGTCGCGGCCCGGCGGATGTCCGCCTCGGTCAGCCCGGACTGCTCGACGAGGTCCGCCCAGTCGGTCTGCTCGCAGAGCTTCCGGTACGCCGCGAAGCCGTCGGTGTACCGCTCGAGGAACACCTCGTCGAGTGCCTTCGGGTCGGTCTCCGCCTCCTCGAGTACTGCCTTCGCGATCCCGCGGAGCAGCGCGAGGTCGCCGCCGACCCGGACCTGCAGGTTCAGGGTGCTGGTCGGGGTCGACCTGTTCAGCGCCATGTCGACGAACTCGTGCGGCACGATCGTCCGCCCGGCGGCCGCCTCGACCAGCGGGTTGATGTGCACGATCTGTGCGCCGCGCCGGTACGCGTCGGACAGCGCGGTCAGCATCCGCGGCGCGTTCGAGGCGGCGTTCACCCCGAGAACGAAGATCGCCTCGGCGGTCTCCCAGTCTTTCAGGTCCGCCGTACCCTTGCCGGTGCCGAGAGCGGCCTGGAGTGCGCGGCCGGACGCTTCGTGGCACATGTTCGAGCAGTCCGGGAGGTTGTTCGTCCCGTACTCACGGGCGAACAGCTGGTACAGAAACGTCGCCTCGTTGCTGAGCCGGCCGGACGTGTAGAACGACGCCTGGTCGGGGGAGTCGAGTCCCTGGAGCTCGGTGCCGATCAGGTCGAACGCTGCCTGCCAGCTGATCGGCACGTAGTGGTCCGTCGTCGCGTCGTACACCATCGGCTCGGTCAGCCGGCCGACGTCCTCGAGCGCGAAGTCCGTCCAGCTCTCCAGTTCGGCGACGGTGTGCGCGGCGAAGAACTCGCGGCCGGCGCGCTTCGGCGTCATCTCCCAGACGACGTGCTTGACGCCGTTCTCGCAGAGGTCGAGTTTCAGGCCGTCGATCGCGTCCGGCCACGCACACCCGGGGCAGTCGAACCCGCCGTTCTCGTGGTTCATCCGCAGCATCGCGCGCGGCCCGGAGGTGATCGCGTGCTCACGGCCGAGCACCTTGGCCACGGACCTCGCCGCACCCCAGCCCGCGGACGGATGGTGGTAGTCCTTCTGCGACCACTCGGCCTCGGTCGTCGGTCCGTCGCCGCCCTGGTCGCTCATCGTGTCCGCTCCCTCTGATCGCGCCTAGGTCCGAGTCTGCACCTTTCGGTCGCCGCGTGCGGAGAGGTTGTCGCCATCGACAGCCGGTGTCGTCTGTGGCAACAGCCGTACGTCGCCGGCGGCCGGCTCGGCCGCCGGCGACGTAGCCGGTTGGTGCGGAGCGGTCAGCCGCCGTTCAGGACGTCGTACTTCGGGGCGATCCGGAAGTACTGCGGGTCCGAGAAGGTCAGCGGGACCTTGCCGAGGCTCTTGATCACGGTGCTGCCGCCGTTGGCGTGGCCGACGGCGTACAGGTAACCGGACCTGGTGTCCCGGTCGATGCCGAGCAGCAGCGTGCCGCTCGTGCCGCACTTGGTCGCGACCAGCTGCTCGAAGCCCTGCCAGGTCGACCCGCGAACGACCTTGCTGGTCGGCGCCGCGAGGTACTTCGTCGGCCAGGTCACCGTGACCAGCGCGCCGGACCGGGTGTTGGCCAGGAACGTCTCGGAGGTCGCCGTCCGTCCGATCAGTGCGATGCCCTTGACCGTGCTCAGGCCGCCGACGCCGGAGGTGATCCGCCAGCTGCCCCCGTCGGACACCCAGCGCTGCGTGATGCCGTCGGTGCGCTGCCCGTACAGCAGGACGCGTGCCGGGTCACCGGCGTTCGCGGGCTGCAGGACGGACTGCTCGATCCAGCGGTAGTTCCCCCAGCCGCCGCCGACGCGCAGGTTGTTCTTCGGATAGTGCGGGTCGATCTGGCTCTCGCCGTCGACGACGAACGAGTTCGTGTACAGCGCGCCGCTCTGCACGGTGAGCCCGGACCGCGCCTCCAGCGTGCCGAGCAGCGGCGTACCGGTGAACGTGCTGATGTGCTGCACCTGGTTCGGTGCGAACACGCCGGCGGTGCCCCGGACGCCGCCGACGGTGATCGGGCTGGTGGCGTTGATCATCCGGCTGGTGAACGCCCCGGTGGACGTCACCGATCCGAGCCGGAGCGCGCACGCGGCCGTCGTCGCGGTCTGCCCGGCCGTCGTGGACTGCTGTGCCTGGGCCGTCGCGGCCGTCCCGATCCCCAGAGCGAGTACGGCGGCGGAAGCGAGTCCTACGGTCTTGCGAATCATGGCGGTTCCTCCCCTGACGCGGAGGCACCCCCGCCTCCGTCGTACCGGATTGGAATCCGGACCGGCCCGAAAAGTTGCCGCTATCGTTGGGCATCTTCCGCGGTCTTTCAGAAGGGTTGCGACAGTGGCGAAAGCACTGGCGGCCGGGCCGGCCCTGATCAGGGTGTCGACGGCGGTCACCGAGCAGTACGAGCGGATCAGTTCGGAGCTCGGGCTGACCATGCAGCAGGCACGGTTGCTGTTCGTCCTGCACCGGCAGCCGACGAACATGCTCGGCCTCGGTGCGGAGCTGCGGCTGACCAAGTCGACGATGACCGGCGTGGTGGCCCGGATGGAGACCGCCGGCCTGGTCGCCCGGGTGCCGGACGCGACCGACCGGCGGAACTTCGTCGTCACCCCGACCGAGCGCGGCGCCGAGGTCGCGGAGGAGTTCGAGCGCCGGCTGCGCACCGAGGTACGCCGGATGCTGCAGGTGCTCGAGCCCGCCGAACGGGACACCCTCGGCCTGCTGCTGACCGCGGTGATCGCCGGCCACGAAGGCAGGTAGTACGAGTTTCGGACTGATTTGGCCGAATCCCTGGTGTTTCGCCCGGGCTCTGGCCTACTCTCAAATTGGTACGAGAGTCGTACTGATTCTGGAGGTGGCCCGATGGCTTCGATCGATGTCCAGCAGCAGCCGGTGGCGGTCGGTCGCCGCCGGTACGCCGTCCTGTTCGGCGCCGCGGTGGTGGCGGCCGGACTCAACTACCTGGTCGCGCGCGGCGCCGTCGCGCTCGGGGCGAACGCCGGCTTCGCGCCGCTGACCGCGCCGGTCTTCGTCCCGCTGACGCTGCTCGGCACCGCGGCCGGGTACGCCGGCTGGACGCTCGTCCGCCGCCGGTCCGCGGCCGCGCTCAAGGTCGTGGTGCCGCTGGTACTCGTGCTGTCGATGATCCCGGACCTGTTGCTGCTGGCCACCAAGTTCATCCCGGACGCCTCCGGCACGGCCGTCGCGGGCCTGATGCTGATGCACCTGGTCGTGACGGCCGTCGCCGTACCGGCGTATCAGTTCACCAGCCAGGTGTCCGGCCCGAAGACCTCGTAGTGCACGTCCGCCGCGGCGACGCCGGCCTCGAGCAGTTGCGTGCGGACCGACTGCATGAACTCGAACGGCCCGCAGAGGAACGCCGTCGTCCCGGCCGCGATCGGCAGCCCGTCCAGCTCGACGAACCCGGTGCGCTCGGCCGGCCAGTCCGCGGGCGCCTCTTCGTACCAGACCTGGATGTCCAGCCCGGGCAGGTCATTGCTGAGGGCCTCGAGTTCGGCGCGGAACGCGTGCGCGCCGGCGGTCTGCTCGCCGTGCAGCACGGTGACCGGGCGGGCGGCGTCGGTGGCGGCGAGGTGCCGGAGCAGGCTCAGCATGGGCGTGATGCCGATCCCGGCCGACGCGAGCACGAGCGGCGCGTCCCCCTCCGGCAACGTCACCGTCCCGAACGGCGCGCTCACTCGCAATGTGTCGCCCACCGCGACCTCCTCGTGCAGGTACGCCGACACCTCGCCGCCGGTACGCCGTACCGCGAAGGAGTAGGTCGCGCTCCCGGGACCGTCGAGCAGGCTGTACTGGCGGATCTGCTGTGCACCGTCCGGCAGCGGCACCTGGACCGACACGTACTGCCCGGGGAGGTAGGACGGGACGGGCGGGCCGACGGTGAACACCACGGTGTCCGCGGTGGCGTCCCGCCGTTCGAGGACCGGGAGTTGGCGCCAGACGTCCTGCTTTTTGATCGCGGCCGCGGCGTACAGATCGGTCTCGAGGGCGATCAGCGCGTTGGCCATCAGCCAGTACACCTCGGTCCACGCTTCGGCGACCTCGGGCGTGACGGCCTCCCCGAGGACCTCCGCGATCGCACCGAACAGGTGGTCGTACACGACGGGGTACAGCTCGGGCGCGACCCCGAGCGAGGCGTGCTTGTGCGCGATCCGGGCCAGCATTCGCGTCGGTGGTACGACGGGATCGGCGAGCAGCGCGGTCGCGAACCGGGCGATCGATCCGGCGAGCGCCTGCGGCTGGTCGCCGTTCGCCTGGTTGCCGCGGTTGAACAGGTCGGTCAGCAGCGCGGGATGCGCGGCGAACAACCGGCCGTAGAAGTTCGTCGTGATTTCCCCGACAGCGGCTCCGACGGCCGGCAGGGTCGCGGCCACGGTGGTACGGGATTTCGGCGTCAGCATGAGCCCTCCTCGAGCGTCGTCTGCCTGACGCTAGGGACGGCATGTTTCACCGACGGTCAACCGGCGTGAACCAGGTGTGACCGCTTGCTCACACCACCGGACGCTGCCTGAGAGTGGCGAACAGGTCGTCGAGTGGTGCGCCGGGGGTGCGGCCGTGCTCGACGTACCACTCGCGGCCGAGCATCGACCGGAACAGCCAGCGCGGCAGCTTGAGCAGCAGGCCGAGCGTGCGGGCTCCTTCGTCGGCGCTCGCCTGGCTCGCGTGGGCCTCGAACGACGCCCGCTTCTGCGGTACGTAACGCCGTACGTCGACCCGGTGCGTGATCGCGGCGCTGGGGGAGTAGGCGTGGTCGTACGCCGCAGTCGACACCGCCGGCAGTACGCCGGGGAGCGCTGTCACGATCCGGATCAGCCGGCGGATCAGCCGCCGGTCGATCGTTGCCTCGAGCACCAACGGGGTGCCGGCCCGCTCGGCGGCGTACGTGCCGGCCGTGTAGACCTGCCGGTGGTCCGGATGCCCGTAGCCGCCGGCCGGGTCGTAGATCGTCAGCGCGTCGGCCTGCTCCTCCCGGAGCAACTCGATCAACGGCTGTGCGGCCTCCGCCGTGGGCAGCGTGCTGAAGCCGCCGTCCGTGGGCGGCCCCGACGATCCGGAGTCCTTGAAGCCGAACCGGACCACTCGCGCACAGCCGAGCGCGGCCGCCGACCGGTCCAGTTCGTCGCGCCGGAACGCCGCCAGCCCCGGGCCTGAGCGGTACGGCGAAGCGGCCGCCCCCGCCTCGCCGTCCGTGGCGACCGCGAGGACGACGCGATGCCCCTCCGCGGCGAGCCGCGCCAGGGTGCCGCCCATCAGCAGGGCCTCGTCGTCCGGGTGCGCGTGGAATGCCACCAGGGTGTACGGCCCGGCCATGCTGCGAGCATGGCATGCCGTACGCCCCCGGGCCAGTTGCTCTCAGCACCCTCTCAGCACCGGCGCGACAGGCTGGTGTCGATGAACGAGCGAGAACGGCTTGCGGGTTGGCGACGGCGGCTGCTGACGTCCGTCCTGAGTGCGTTGGTAACGGGGGCCCTTGTGGTGTTCCTGCCACGAGCGGTCGGGTCGACCTGGCGCGAGGTCGGCGACGTACTCGCGCGGGTGTCGGTCGGATCGCTGATCCTGCTCGCTGTTGTGTGGATTGCCGGCTTGTGGGCACATTCGTTCGTCCTGGCCGCGTCCCTGCCTGGACTGACGAAACGCCGCGCACTGACGCTGAGCCTCACCGGCAGCGCGGTGGCAAACGTTCTCCCGCTCGGTGGCGCCGTCGGTACGGCGCTGAACTTCACGATGGTGCGCCGCTGGGGTTTCACCCGGCGGGCGTTCGGCGGCTTCCTGACCGTGACGACGCTGCTGAACGTGGTGTCCAAGCTCGGGGTGATCGCGATCGCGCTCGGCCTGGTGCCGGTCCTGCACAGCGCGGCGGCGTTCGGCCCCAGCAGCCTGCTCTTCCTGCCGGTGCCGGTCGGCGTCCTGCTGGGCGTCTGGATCCTGGCCGACGAGCGGGTCGCCAAGACCATCGGCCGCCGGCTGGACAAGGTGTTCCGGCGTTCGCGTCTCGAGGAACGGCTTCCCCGGTTCCGGCGGACGACGCTGCAGCTGATGCGCACCGGCTGGCGGCCGATGACAGGCGGGATGGTCGCCTACCTCGCTCTGCAGCTGGCGCTGCTGTGGCTGTGCTTCCAGGTGCTGCACGTACCCCTCGGCCTGGCGGTGCTGTTCACGGCGCTGGCGGTGGAGCGGCTGCTGACACTGGTGGCCATCACGCCGGGCAGCGCGGGCGTCGTCGAGATCGGTACGTCGGCCGCGCTGGTCGCGCTCGGCGGCGACCCCGCGGGTGTGGCCGCGGGGTTGCTGCTGTTCCGCGGGTTCACGTTCCTGATGGAGATCCCGGTGGGCGGTGTGATGCTGGCGATCTGGACCTCCTTGCAGCGCAGGACGCAGGTGATGGCGGCATGAGGATCGCGCTGGTCAGCGACGTCTACCTGCCGCGGCTCGGTGGTATCGAGCTGCAGGTGCACGACCTCGCCGTGCACCTGATCCGGGCCGGTCACGAGGTCACGGTCTACACGCTCCAGGAGGGGCAGGGGGCCGGCGTACCGGTGGTGCGGCTGCCCTCGATGGCCGGCGTGCCGCTGCCGGTGTCGGTCGATCGGCTGCGGTCCGAGCTGCCGTCGTTCGACATCGTGCACGCGCACTCGTCGATCGTCTCGCCGCTCGCCTGGCGGGCGGCCCGCCTCGCGCGGTCCGCGATCGTCACCGTGCATTCGTTGCCCGGTCCAACGATGCCGTGGCCGCTGGCACAGCTCGACCGGTACATGGGGAAGGTTGGGTGGACCGCCGTCAGCGCGGCGGTCGCGCACGTGATCCGGCGGGCGCTGCCGGGGCGCACGGTCGACGTACTGCACAACGGCGTCGACCCGTCCGCGTGGCGACCCGCGCGGCGCGGGCCGCACCCGTTGACGATCGTGAGCACGATGCGGCTGGCCCGCCGGAAAAGACCGCTCGCGTTGCTGGACACGCTGGCGGCGATCCGCGAGCTCGTCCCGTCGACCGTCCCGCTGCGCGGCGTGATCGCCGGCGCCGGGCCGCGTGAGCGGGCGTTGGACGCCCGGCGGCGGGACTTCGCGCCGTGGGTGGAGCTTCCCGGACGGTTGACGCGGTACGAGCTGCGGCAGCTGTACGCGTCCGCCGACGTGTACCTGGCTCCTGCGGAGCTGGAGTCGTTCGGGGTGGCGGCCCTCGAGGCCCGGTGTGCGGGGCTGCCGGTGGTCGCGATGTCGACCGGCGGCGTCGGCGAGTTCGTCCGGAACGGCATCGAGGGGTACCTCGTCGACACCGACAGCGAGATGGCCCGGACCACGGCGGCGCTGCTGACGAGTCCCGCCGTACTGCATCGGCTGCAGCAGTACAACCGGCACACGCTGCCGAGCATGACCTGGGAGCGGGTGATCGCCCAGCATGTCGCGGCGTACCAGGCTCAGCTTGTTCTCAGGGAAGGCTCTCTAGCCTCGGCATCATGAGGCGGAGCTGGGTCGAGCAGGTGATGGGGATGCCCATCAGTGTGCTGGCCCGGGGCGAGGACGCCGGGTCCGCCGCGGCGGAGGCCGCGGTCAAGGAGCTGTACGCCGAACTGGTCGAGGTCGACCGGGTGTTCTCGCCGTACCGGCCGGACAGCGACGTGAGCCGGCTGGGGCGCGGCGAGGCCGGGTGGGACGAGGTTTCCGCCGAGGTTCGCGACGTCGCGGAGCGGTGTGCCGCGGCGCGGGAGCTGACCGGCGGGCTGTTCGACGCCGACCTGCCGGACGGCGGGTGGGACCCGTCGGGACTGGTGAAGGGCTGGGCGGTCGAGCGCGCCGGAGACCGGTTGCGCGCGGTGGACGGTGTCGACTGGTGCCTGAACGCGGGCGGAGACGTCCTCGTCGTCTGCCCGAGCGCGGAGCCGTTCACGATCGGGATCCAGGACCCGCACGATCCCGGCCGGGTGGTCGCGAGTCTGGCGCGGACCGGGGGAGCAGTGGCGACCAGTGGTACGGCGGCCCGCGGCGAGCACCTGTACGACCCGCGGACCGGGCGCACGGTCGAGACCCGCTGGCTGTCGGTGTCGGTCAGCGGGCCGTCCCTCGAGTACGCCGACATCCTGGCGACCGCGGCGTTCGTGGCCGGCGAGGGCTGGCCGGCAGTGCTGGTGCCCGGGTACGAAGGACTCGGGGTGCTTGCCGACGGCAACATGCACGCCACGGCCGGCTGGGGAGCCGGGTGAACGGGCGGATCCTGCTGATCGAGGACGACGCGGACCTCGCCGCCCTCCTCGCCCGCGTGCTGACCGACGAGGGGTACACCGTGAAGCGGGCGGCGGACGGGCACACCGGGCTGCACGTCGCGCTGACCCGCCCGTTCGACGCGATGATCGTCGACCGCGGACTTCCGGCCGTCGAAGGACTCGACCTGATCGCCCGGCTCCGCAACCGCGGCATCGGTACGCCGGTGCTGGTCCTGTCGGCCAGGAGCAGCACCGAGGACCGCGTTGAGGGCCTCGACGCGGGCGCGGAGGACTACCTCACCAAGCCGTTCGAGTTGACCGAGTTGCTGGCCCGCGTCCGCGCGTTGCTACGGCGGCACCTCGACCATGCGGTGCAACTCGCCGTACCGGGTGGTCTGCTCGATCTCTCGACCCGCACGGTGCAGCAGGCCGCCGGGGGCCGGGTGGAGCTCTCGGAGCGGGAGTCCGATCTGCTCGCGCTGCTGGCCGCGCGGCCCGGTGTCGTGTTCAGCCGCGCTGACCTGCTGGACCGAGTCTTCGACGATGCGGAGTCCGAGACGGTCGTCGACACCTATGTCCATTACTGCCGGCGGAAGCTCGGGCAGGGCGTGATCAGCACGGTGCGCGGGCTCGGCTACCGGCTGGGTGGTACGTGAGCGGCCGGGCGATCGGTGACGAGGTGCTGGTACGACGTGCCGCGCGGGGCGTCGCCGTCCAGGCCGCGGCCCTCGTCGCGCTGGCGATGCTGCTGCTGATCGTCCTGGTCACGGTCGTGATGATCCGCGGGCAGGCCGGTGCCGCGGACGATCTGCTGAGATCCGCGGTCGCCACCGCGGACGACGTCGGTGATCCGCCCGCCGGGGCCTGGCTGGTGATGGGCGACTCGGCGTCACCCGGGCTGCCGGCCGATCTGCGACCGGACCTGGTGGCGCTGCGAACCGAGGCAGGCGCCCGCATCCAGGTGACGACGGTCGAGGACGACGACGGTCAGTACCGGATCGCCACCGGGCTGGTGAAGGGGCGTCCGGTGCAGGCGGTGCTCGACCTCTCGTCACAGCAGAAGGAACGTACGCGGATGCTGCAGGCGATGGGCCTGGCCGCGGTGCTGGCGCTGGTGCTCGCCGGGTTGCTGGGCGTGCTGATCGGGCGGCGCGCCGTGCGGCCGTTGGCCGAGGCGTTGACGCTGCAGCGTGCGTTCGTGGCGAATGCCGGACACGAGCTGCGGACGCCGCTGACCTTGCTCAGCACCCGGGCGCAACTGCTCGGCCGGTCGCTGCATCGCGACGGTGCGAGCGAGCAGGTCCTGGACGATGCGGACGGGGTGGTCCGCGACACGCGGCGGTTGACCGACGTCGTCGACGATCTGCTCGCCGCCGCCGACCCGCGGCGCGCGCAGGAGCACGAGCCGGTCGACCTGGTCGAGCTCGCCCACGACGTCGCGGAGGCGGCGAGTGCCCATGCCCAGCAGGTCGGGGTGCGGGTCCGTTCGGCGACGGATCGTGACAGTGCGCCCGCGCTCGGTTCGCCGAGCGCGGTCCGGCGGGCGGCACTCGCGCTGGTGGACAATGCGATCGATCACACTCCGCGCGGCGGCGAGGTGCGGATCGGGGTCCGGAGGCAGCGCCGGGACGTGATCCTGTCGGTCAGCGACACCGGACCGGGGATCGGTCCGGAGGCGGCGCAGCGGGTGCTGCGGCGGTTCGACTCGGGCGGTCAGCGACGCGGGCGGGCGCACTACGGGCTCGGTCTGGCGCTGGCGCACGACGTCGCGAACCGGTTCGGCGGCCAGTTGCGGCTGGCGCCGAGTGAGGTCGGGGCGACGTTCGAGCTGGTGTTTCCGGCGTTGCGCGAGAACGGTCCAAGGAAGAGCTAAGAATCCCCGGGCATCGTCGGAGACATGACCTCCCGCGGAGCCGCATCGGCGATCAGCAGGCCGCGGATCCCGCATGTGCGCCGCCGGGCGCCGCGGACGCCCGGCTGGTGGCGGGACGCCGTCGGCATCGCCTGCTGGGCGAGCGTGCTCGCGGTTGTCGCGCTCTGGGTGTCGGGACGCGGGCTGCAGAGCTTGTTCAGCAACCCCGCGGACCTGATCACGTCCCTCGGCCGGCTGTCCGGTCTGGTGGCCGCCGACCTGCTGCTGGTGCAGGTGTTCCTGATGGCGCGGGTGCCGATGATCGAGCGGAGCTACGGGCAGGACGAACTCGCCCGGCGGCACCGGCTGGTCGGCTTCTGGTCGTTCAACCTGCTGCTCGTGCACATCGCGCTCATCCTCGTCGGCTACACGCTGCGGGACCACAACGACCTCCTGCACGAGACGTGGACCGTCGTCACGACGTACGGCGGGATGCTGCTGGCGACCGCGGCCGCGATCGCGCTGACCTTGGTCGTGGTCACCTCGATCCGCGCGGCGCGGAAGGTGTTGCGCTACGAGTCGTGGCACTTGCTGCACCTGTACGCGTACATCGGGGTCGGACTGTCGATACCGCACGAGATCTGGACCGGTGCGGATTTCACCACGTCCCGGCTCGCCCAGCTGTACTGGTGGACGGCGTACGGCGTGGCGGCCGGGGCGATCGTGCTCTACCGGGTGCTGTTGCCGGCCTGGCGGACGGTGCGGCACGGCCTCACGGTGCGCGAGGTGATTCAGGAAGCGCCTGGTGTCGTGACTGTTCTGATCGGCGGGCGTGGTCTGCACCGGATGCCGGTACGCGCCGGGCAGTACTTCGTGTTCCGCTTCCTCGACGGGCCCGGATGGTCGCGGGGCAACCCGTACTCGCTCTCGGCGTCGCCCGCGCCCGACAGGCTCCGCGTCACGGCGAAGGCCGCAGGGGACAGCAGCAGCCGGCTGGCCTGGCTGCGGCCGGGAACGCGGGTTGCGGTCGAGGGTCCGTACGGCCGGTTGACGGCCGAGCGACGGGTGACCGAACGGGTCGCGATGTTCGCCTGCGGCATCGGGATCACCCCGCTACGGGCACTGCTCGAGGAACTCGAGTACAAGCCGGGGGAAGCGGTCCTCGTGTACCGCGCGCACAGCGAAGAGGACCTCGTGTTCCGCGACGAGCTGGAGCAGTTGGCGCGGCGACGGGGGATCGCGGTGCACTACCTGCTGGGTCCGCGGTTGCGGCGTCGCCGGTCGTGGCTGCCGGACGGCGCGGCGTCCTGGTCGGACGAGTACGCCGTACGGCGGCTCGTGCCGGGCATCACGGAGTACGACGTGTACGTCTGCGGGCCGGACCCGTGGATGGACGCGGTCGCGGCGGCCGTCCTCAGGGTCGGACTGCCGGCGAATCAACTGCACCAGGAACGATTCTCGTGGTGAAGGGAGAGCGTGCGTGAGGCGCGGGATCAGGTTGCTGATGACGGTGGCGACGACGGCGGTGGTAGCGGTGGCGTTCCGCGCCAGCCTGCAACAACCGGCCACCTCCACCACAAGCGCGGCCGCGGTCGTGAACTCGGACCCAACGGTCCGCCCGACACACAGGACGGTACGGCCGAGGACAAAGCCGACTGCGCCGGCCAACACGCCGACGACGCCAACCAGAACGCCGTCTGCTCCAGCCAGAACCCCGTCCGCTCCAGCGAAGACGCCGTCCGCTCCGGCGAAGACGCCGGCCACTCCGGCTCAGAAGTCGGCGGTGGTCGACGGTGGTGTGGTGAACACGCAGTACGGTCCGGTGCAGGTGGAGGTCTCGGTCAGCGGCGGCAAGATCGTCAAGGCGCACACCCTGCAGCACCCGAGCGGCGACGGCCGGACCGACCAGATCAACAGCTACGCCGTACCGCAGCTCAACCAGGAGACGATGACAGCGCAGAACGCGAACATCGACACGGTCTCCGGCGCCACGTTCACCTCCGGCGGCTACCGCCAGTCGCTGCAGTCCGCCCTCGACGCCGCGCATCAAGCGGGCGCGCTGTGACGGCGCACGCCGAACGACTCCGCCGCAACCTCCTCGTCGGCGGCGGCACCGGCGTACTGCTCCTGCTGCTGTTCCTGTACCCGACCAGCACCAACCGCGTCGACCACCCGGCCGCACCGGCAGCCGCACCAGGAGTTGTCAGCTCCTCCACCGGGGACCTCACGGTGAACGGCACGTCGGAAGGCACGCGGTACGGTCCCGTCCAGGTTCGGATCACCGTCCGGTCGAGCAAGTTGGTCGCCGTCGAGGCTCTCGTCTACCCGTCGTCGGGCGGTCGCGACCGTGAGATCAGCTCGTACGCGCTGCCGCAGCTCAAGCAGGAGGCACTTGCTGCGCAGAGCTTCCATATCGACACGGTGTCGGGGGCAACGTTCACCTCTGACGGATACCGTCGCTCGCTGCAGTCCGCTCTGGATGCGGCGCATTTCCGGACTTCCGGCTGAGACCCACCGGAGTTCGCCGGCGGTTCGGCCCGTCGTGTGAAAGATGCCAGACCGGGGTGCTACCTGATAGACACGGGACCTGTACGTGTTGCAGACAGGGAAGCGGCTCCGATGGTGATGGCATGGCGGTTCGGCGCTGTCGGCGTCGACGCTGTCATGAGGGTGATCCAGGACCCGTCGCTGTTCGCGGAGTGGATGGCCGCCGTACCGCCGGAGGTGCGCGCCGGACCCGACTGGCCGAGGAAGGGCAGCGTCGTACAACGGTACGACGGCCGTGAACCACGCATGCGGCACGCGGAGAACCGGCACCTGACGGTCGCCCTGGTCGAACGCTGGCGCCCGGAGGACGAACTGGTCCTGCGGCTGCGCAGCGGTCTCGGTGGCTGGGTGCGGATCTGGATCAGGGTGCAGACCCGTCCCGGCGGGGCCCTGATCGAGGTTCATGCGGAGCCCGTCACCGCGACCGCCCGCCTGCGCTACACCGGCACGTCCCGCGGCCGCGCCGAGGAACGCTGCGCCCAGGTCGCCGAACGTCTGATCGAACTCGCGGGCAGGGAAGAACCCGAAGAAGACTAAGGCACCAGCACGATCCGCCCGAACACCTCGCCGGACTGCAGCTTCCGGTGCGCGACCACCGCCTCGTCCAGCGGAAGCTGCTCGTGGATCACGATCGGCAACCGCCCTTCCGCCGCGGCGGCGAACTGCTCGACGCGGGCGGTACGTCGGTCCGCGGGCGGTACGGTGTCCGCGCTGAACGTTGCGAACGACAACGACTTCCGGAAGTTCGCCATCAACGTCGTCCCGAGGTCCGCCGGCGGCGGCCCGGCGATTGCACCGACCGCGACGAGCCGCCCGTTCGGCCGTAGCATGCCGAGGAACGACGGCACCTGCGGACCGGCGACGACATCGATGATCACGTCGTACTCCGCCGGGCCGTCACCCACGCCGGAACGGTCCAGCACATGCGTCGCGCCCACCTTGCGCAACAGTTCGCCGCGTTCGGCCGACGAAGTTGTCACCGCCACCGCGGACGCGCCGCCCTGCGCGGCGAGCTGCACCGTGAGGATGCCGATACTGCCGGCCGCGCCGCGGACCAGGACGGACTCACCCGGACGGAAGCGCGCGTGGGCGAGCCCGAACTGCGCGACGATCCCGGAACCCCCCAGCGTCACCGAGCCCGCGGCGGAAAGCCCGGGCGGCAACGGTACGACGTCCTCGACCGCGGCGGTCGCTCCTCGGCGTATCCGCCGCCGAGGCCGGTGAACGCCCAGACCCGCTGCCCGACCCAGGACGCGTCCGTATCGGGGCCGACGGCAACCACCGTCCCGGCGACCTCCGACCCCGGTACCAGCCCCTCGCGGAATCCCCAGGCGGACAACGATCCGCTGCGGATCAGCGCGTCGACATCGCCGACGCCGATCGCCTCGACCGCGATCCGGACCTGGCCGGCACCCGGCTCGGGCACCGGCAGGTCGACGACGCCGAGGCCGGATTGACGGTGCCGATGCGGGACATCGCGCGCGGCGGGCGTCGGCCCGGCCACCCTGTACCGCCGGTACCCGACCAAGCAGGACCTGGCGACCGCGGCGTTCGCCGAACAGGAGCGAAGGCGCGTGGGCGGCTGCGCCGGGACTTCCAGCTGGCGGACCTGGTGATAGCGCATCGCGGGCTGCACGCGTCCTCGCCGGCCGCGCGGCTGGCGGCCTCGCGGCGGTTCGCGGCCCTGACCGTGCAGGCGTTCCAGGCACATGCCTGAGGCGGTCGTGGACCGTGTCCACGACCGCCTCTCAGCTGCTACGGGCTTGCGATCAGCCTTCGTTGTTCAGGTTGTTGACCTGGTCCTTCGCGACGTCAACGCCCTTGTCGATCTGGTCGCCGTACTTGCCGCCGGTCTTCTCGTCGACGAACTCGCCGGCCTTGTCCAGGCCCTGGCCGACCTGGTCCTCGTGACCGTCGATCAGGTCCGCGGCCTTGTCCTTCAGACCCTCGGCCGCGTCCTTGATGTTGTCGAAAACGCCCATGCTCTGTTCCCCGATCAGTTTCCGTAGTTGTTGTTGTCGTCGTTCGACGAGCCGTAGCCGCCGCCCGACTCCTGACCCTGGCTGAAGTCGCCACCGTCGTTCGAGTCGTTGCCCGAACCGTAGCCGCTGCCACCGTCGCGCGAGTCGTCACCGGAGTCGTTGCCGTAGCTGCTGCCGGAGTCGTTGCCCGAGTCGTTGCCGTAGCTGCTGCCCGACTCGTTGCCGGAGCGGTCCGAGTCGCCGCCCTGGTTGTAGTCGTTGCCGCCGTCGTTACGGTCGTTGCCGTACGAGTTCCCGCCGGATTCCCCTCCGCTGGAATCCTGGCCGAAGTCGTTGCCCTGGTCCCCGGATCCGTAGTTGTTGCCGGAGTCCTCCCGACCACCCTGCTCGCCGTACTGGCTGTCGTTGCGCTGGTCTTCGTCGTAAGGATTGCTCATGCGATATCTCCCCGTGAGATATGAGTTGTCGCCCGCCCGGAGCCGAACGCGTCGATCAAAGTCGCTCGGTACGACAGGGGCGGTCGTGAGCCGGATGGCACCCGCCCTTTCCTACCGGAACGTAGGAGGTGGCGCAAGCACTTCTGTCCCGTGTTTTGCGTGCCTTCACGAACCGGTCACCCGGATCCTCAGCCCGCACTCAGCGCACTCTCAGGCGGTACGCCGGGTTCGCCGTCCGGCGCGCGCGGTACGCCGGTCCTTCGTCGCGGCCAACGGCTCCTGCAGGTCCTGTAGCAGCTCGGCCTGTTCGGAGAGCATGCCTGTGAGGATCGACCGCGCCACCCGCAGCAGCTCCGCGACCTCCGGACTGGTCAGCGAGTAGATCACGGTCGACCCGTGCTTCCGGCTCGACACCAGCCCGGACCTGCGCAGTACGGCCAACTGCTGCGACAGGCTGGTCGGCTCGATGCCCACGTCGGTGAGGATCTCCGCCACCGAATGGTCCCGCTCGCTGAGCAGTTCGAGCACACGGATCCGTGCCGGATGGCCGAGCGTCTTGAAGAAGTCGGCCTTGACCCGATACAGCGGCGTACTCACCTCCCCAACAATAGTGGCGGCTCGAGATCCTTGAGTATTCGGCGCAGCCTGTTGGTGGCGCGGAACTGGAGTTGTTTGATCGCGCCGTCGGTGCGGTCCATCGCGGTCGCGGTCTCGTTGATCGACAGGCCGGTGAAGAACCGCAGCAGCAGGCACTCGCGCTGATCGTCCGGCAGCCGGCCGAGGGCGGCCCGTAGAGCTGCCTCGCCGACCGAGGCGAGCGCGGCCGCTTCCGGCCCGATCGCTTCGTCGACCTGCGGGTCGACCTCGTCGGTGACGATCGCCAGCCGGCTCCAGCCGGAGCGATGGTGGTCGATCACCACGTTCCTCGCGATCGTGACCAGCCAGGCCGCGAAGTTGAGGTGCGCCCGCGGCCGGCGGGCGATCGCGCGGAAGGCCCGCAGGAACGTCTCGCTGGTCAGGTCCTCGGCCGCGCTTCGCGACGAGGTCTTGCTGTAGGTGTACCGGTAGATCGACGGCAGGTACCGGTCGTAGAGCCGGCCGAAGGCCGCTCCGTCGCCCGCTTGCGCGAGCCGGACCAGTTCCTCTTCGTCGTCTTCGGTGTGGACGGTGGCGGTAGGTGCGGCCATGTGTATGGACATGTCTCGGTCACGCACCGCCCGGTGCGAATTCATCGATGTGCATGCGCTTCCCAAGCCCCGTTCTCAGTCAGCTACGCCGTGAACATCACGAAAAGATTACCGAAAGTCGCCCATTGTGTCACCACCCTTCCGCTGGGTATTCGCTTCGACCTGGTTCGAAGCGTTGGTGCTGACCCCGCGGACGGCGCACGATCAGGGTGCAGAGGTCGGTTCCGGAAGCCGGGGGAGAAGAGGATGGCGGTCGTCGAGGTGCGGTCGGCGCAGGTGCCCGACCTGTCGATGCTGTCGGTCACGCTGCAGTCGTTGCTCGGCGACGGCAAGGGGATCCCGCGGCACCTGCGGCTCCGCTTGCTCTCGGTGATGCACACGCCGGCCGGCCGGGCGGCACTCCGCCCGATGGTCAGCCAGCCGGGCCGGCGGCGGCAGATCCCGTCCGCGGTCGCGCCGCTGACACCGGTCGCGGACCTGCCGATCGACGTACAGGTCGACGCCCTCCGCTCGAATCACAACGACCAGTTGCGGGACAACTTGGTCGAGATCTACGGCGACCGCGTGCCGCAGGTGTGGCGGGCGGCCGCGGAGCAGCCGGCCCGCTGGTCGCGATCGCTCGGCGACGTACTCGCCGATGTCTGGGACGGCCCGGGGCGGGACGCCTGGTCCCGGTCGCGGCCGGCGCTCGACCGGGAGCGGCGGCGGCACGAGGACCTGGCGGCCCGCGGTGCCACGCACACGCTGCTGAACACACTCTCGCCACGGATCCGCTTCGAGTGCGGGACGTTCGTCCTGGACGGCCGGGTCCGGGTTCCGCTCCGGAAGCGGAAGGTCGTGCTGGCACCGATGATCTCGGCGCCGGACTCGATGGTGGTCGAGAACAGCGACCCGGTCGCGGTCGTGGTCGGCTACCCGCTGTCCGGTGCGCTGGCCGGCTGGACACCTGCCGGGCTGCCGGATCGTGAGTCCGCGGATCCGCTGGCGACGGTGATCGGCCAGGTCCGTGCCGACGTACTGCGGCTGCTCGTGCTGCCGTTGAGCATGAGCGCGCTGGCCGCCGAACTGAACTGTGCGCCGAGCACCGCGACGCACCACTGCAACACGCTCGCCGCGGCCGGTCTGGTGGAACGGGTCCGCCAGGGCAAGAGCATCCTGGTCCGCCGCACCACCCGCGGCGCGGGGCTGGTGGAGCTCTTCAGCTGACGCCCTTTGTTGCCTGAAGCAACTAGGGGCCGCCGGCCGCGGCCGGAAGCTGCAGTCGCAGTGACTCCGTGTGGCCGGTCGGTGCAAGATGGGGCGCATGGATCTGTCTCTCGCCACCACGTACGACGCCTCTCCGGAGGAAGTCTTCGCGATGATCACCGACGTCACGTTCCAGGAGCAGGTCTTCGAGCAACTGCGGGTGCAGTCGTACGGCGTGCAGGTGGGTGACGACGGTGACGACGTCGCGGTGCAGGTCCACTGGATGGTCTCCGAGGTGCCGGTCGTCGCGCGCCGGTTCGTCGGTCACAAGCTGGAGCTGGCGCAGTCCAAGCGCTGGCACCGCGCGGACGGCGACGGCGCCCGCGAGGCCGATGTGGACGGCGGCGTCACCGGCTCGGCCGGGGTGGCCGGCGCGACCGTGAAGGTCTCCGGTACGACGCGCATCCTGCCGATCGGGCGCGGCACCAGGCAGGCGTTCGACCTGCGCATCACGGCCTCGCTGCCGGTCGTCCGCGGCACCCTCGAGCAACTGGTGGCGGACGCGGTCCGGGCGCGGCTCGAGAACAAGTTCAAGGTCGCGTCCCGCTGGCTCTCAGGATCCCTCTGACCTCTCCGACGGTGCTCCGTTCGTTCATGAGTTGCAAACTTCTTCAATTCATGATCGCATGCATTGCGCACCACGTGGAGGGCTGTTGGTTGAGAGGTCTGTTACGCAAGATCCGGTCGACCGGCCGGGTCGCCGAGCCTGCGCCGGAGCGGGAGCCGGCTCAGGACCCCGCGTTACGCGGTTCCGTGCAGGTCCGGCACGTGGATGCCGGGTCGTGCAACGGCTGCGAGATCGAGATCGGGTCCGCCTTCGGCCCGGTGTACGACGGGGAGCGGTACGGCGCCCGGCTGGTCGCCTCGCCCCGGCACGCCGACGTACTGCTGGTGACCGGTCCGGTGACGCGGAACATGGCCGACCCGTTACGGAAGGCATACGACGCCACGCCGGCGCCGAAGCGGGTGGTCGCGGTCGGCGACTGCGCGCACGACTGCGGTGTGTTCAAGGGCGGGTACGGCGTCGAGGGCGCCGTCAGCGATGTGATCCCGGTGGACGTCGTCGTCCGCGGCTGCCCGCCCGAGCCACCGCAGATCATCGCAGCGCTGCGGGATCTGACCGGGCGATGACCATCGGTTTCGCGCTGCTCGGCCTCCTGATCGTCACCGGGCTCGGGGCGCTCGGAGGTGCTCTCCTCGGTGCACGTCCGCGGGCCGTCGTCGCGGGTGTGTCGACAACTGTCGCCGGTGCCCTCGGCGTGGTGGTCGGTGTGGCCGCACTGAACGGAGCGACGTACGGCGTCCGCGTCCAGGAGTTGTTGCCGTTGAGCGAGGCCTCGATCCGGGTGGACGCGCTGTCGGGCGTGTTCTGCGCGTTGATCGGCGGCGTCGCGGCCGTCGCCGGCCTGTACAGCATCGGCTACACGGACCACGCGGGCTCGCACGGTGCAGGTTCGCGGACGGCGCAGGCGTTGCTGCCGGTATTCGCCGCGGCGATGATCCTGGTGCCGGCCGCGGCAAACGTCACGACGTTCCTCGTCCTGTGGGAGCTGATGGCGCTCACCTCGCTCGCACTGGTCCTGGCCGAGCACCGCCTGCGTCCCGCCGTCCGCGAGGCAGGCGTCTGGTACGGCGCGATGACTCACGCCGGGCTCGTCCTGATCTTGCTCGGCCTCGTCCTGTTCGCGTCCAAGGCGGGCGGCGAGTCGTTCGACGCTCTCCGGGCGGCGCAGCTCTCGCCCACGACGAAGTCGGTCGTGTTCGTGCTGGTGTTCGTCGGCTTCGGCTCCAAGGCAGGTCTGGTGCCGCTGCACGTGTGGTTGCCGCGCGCGCATCCCGAGGCGCCCAGCCACGTCTCCGCGTTGATGTCGGCGGCGATGGTGAAGCTCGGGCTGTACGGCGTACTCCGGGTCGGGCTCGATCTGCTCGGCGGCGGTCCGCGCTGGTGGTGGCTGCTCGTCCTGACGGCCGGCGCGCTCTCGGCCGTGTACGGCGTACTGCAGGCCGGCGTCGCCACGGACCTGAAGCGGCTGCTCGGATACTCGACGACCGAGAACCTGGGACTGGTCATGCTCGCGGTCGGCGCCGGCGGCATGTTCGCGGCCGACGGCAACCGGACGCTCGCGAGTCTGCTGATCGCGGCCGGTGTACTGCACGCGGTGAACCACGCCGGCTTCAAGACGTTGCTGTTCTTTGGTGCCGGTTCGGTACTGCGGTCCACGGGCACGCGGGACCTCGACGCGCTCGGAGGGCTGGTGTCACGGATGCCCGTGACGACCGCGTTGTTCGGCGTCGGCGCACTCGCCGCCGCCGCGCTGCCGCCGGGGAACGGGTTCGTGTCCGAGTGGCTGCTCGTCCAGGGTCTGATCCACGGACTGCCCGGCGCCGACACGGTCGTGGCGGTCGCGATGCCGCTCGCCGTCGGCGTGGTGGCACTGACCGCGGGGCTCGGCGTGGCGACGTTCGTGAAGGCGTTCGGTGTCGGGTTCCTGGCCCGGCCGCGGACGACGAGGGCGGCGGATGCGCGCGAGGCGCCGGTCACGATGAAGGGCGCGATGATCGTGACCGCCGCTGCCTGCGCCGCGCTCGCGATCGTCCCGGCCGCGCTCGGGCCGGCGTTGACCGCCGTACTCGGCACGCTGCCCACCGCGCGCGACCAGGATCCGTTGCGCGGCGGCGTGACTCTGCGGCTGGCAGGGATCGAAGGGCAGATGTCGCCGCTGCTGATCCTGGTGGGCCTGCTCCTCGCCGCGTTGCTGGTGGCGCTACTGATCCGGCGCGGGTTGCCGCGTCGCAGGACGCTGGTCTGGGGGTGCGGCGGTACCCGCCTCGACCCGCGGATGGAGTACACGGCGACGTCGTTCGCGGAGCCGTTGACCCGGGTGTTCGACGACGTCCTGCGTCCGGAGTCGGACGTCGACGTGACGCATCACGCGGAGTCGCAGTACCTGATCCAGAGCGTGCAGTACCGGCAGCGGGTCGACGACCGGCTCGAGAACCTGCTGTACCCGCCGGTGCTCGCGGGCGGGATGCGCGCCGGGCGGCTCATCAGCCGGCTGCAGAACGGCAGCGTCCACCGGTACCTCGCGCTCGGTCTGCTCGGGCTGATCGTCGTACTCGTCGTCGTGGGGTTGGTGACATGAGCGCGGTGCTGCAGCTGCTGGTGCTGGTGGTACTGGCGCCGTACCTCGTGGGCCTGATGCGGCAGGTGCGTGCCTTGATGGAGGGACGGGCCGGTGCCGGGATCGGGCAGCCGTGGCGGGACCTGCGGAAGCTGTTCCGGAAGGAGCCGATCTCGCCGGACGGCTCCAGTTGGGTGTTCGTCGCGGCACCCGCCGTACTGGCCGCTACGACCTTGGTGATCGCGGCGGTCGCGCCGTTCGCCGCGACGGTGTCGCCGTTGGACGGGGTCGCGGACCTGTTCGCGGTCGTGGCGTTGCTGCTGCTCGGGACGGTCGCGCTGGCCCTGGCAGGATTGGACACCGGTACGGCGTTCGGCGGGATGGGCGCGAGTCGCGAGATCACCGTGGCGGCGTTGGCCGAGCCCACGATCCTGCTGGCCGGGTTCGCGTTGTCGGCGCGGGTCGGGTCGACGAACCTCGCAGCGATCGTTGAGCGGGGCAACCATTCGCCGGGGGACCTGCTGTCGCCCGCGACCCTGCTCGCCGCGGTCGCGCTCGCCGTCGTGGTGATCGCGGAGGCCGGTCGGCTGCCGGTCGACAACCCGTCGACGCACCTCGAGCTGACGATGATCCACGAGGCGATGGTGCTCGAGTACTCCGGGCGCGACCTCGCGCTGGTCGAGTTCGCGTCGGCGCTGCGGCTGACGGTGCTGCTCGGGCTCTGGGTGAACCTGTTCGTGCCGTGGGGGATCGCAACGTCGGAGGCGCCGTTGGCGTTGCTCGGCGGTGCGGCCGTGTTCGTCGTGAAGGTCGCGGTGGTCGGCGCGGTGCTGGCCGCGGGTGAGGTGTTCATGGCAAAGCTGCGGCTGTTCAGGGTGCCGGAGCTGCTCGCGGGATCGTTCCTGTTCGGTGTCCTGGCCGTGTCGTCCTCCTTCTTCCTGGCGTGATCGTGATGACCCAATGGCTCTACCTGATCTGCGGCGGCCTGTTGCTGTCGACGGTGCTTGTCCTGTGGCGGCGGGAGTTCACCGCGATCGTGCGCCTGCTCGTACTGCAGGGCGTGCTGCTCGGCGCGCTCGCCGGGACACTCGCGGTACGGCTCGACAGCCTGGAGCTCGCCGTGGTCGCGGTCGGCGTACTGGTGCTGAAGGCTGTTGTGGTACCGGGGATTCTGCGGCGGGTGCTGCGGGACAGCGGTGAGGCGCGGGAGACCGAGCCGCTGGTCAACGTGACTGCGTCGATCGTTGCTGCCGCCTTGTTGACGCTGCTCGCGTACGCCGCGAGCCGGCCGATCGTGCGGTTGTCGCCGACGGCCGAGACGCACGCCGTACCGGTCGGGCTGGCGATGGTGCTGATCGGGTTCTTCGTGCTGGTCACGCGGCGGCGGGCGTTGTCGCAGATCGTCGGGTTCCTGGTGCTGGACAACGGGATCGCGACGACTGCGTTCCTGATCACGGGCGGTGTTCCCGGAGTGGTCGAGCTGGCCGTGTCGCTCGACGTACTGCTGGTGGTTCTCGTGCTGCAGGTGCTGACCGCGCGGCTGCGGGCCGCCTTCGGCGGGACGGACATCGACGAACTGCAGGAGTTGCACGACTGATGGACGTCCTCTCGGTGGCGTTGCCGATCGTCGCGCCGGTGCTCGCCGCGGGCGCGGCGCTGGCGATGGGATGGCGCCGTTCGGTCGCGGTCGGGGCGATCGTTGCGTCCGCGGTGGTGCTGGTGGTCGGCGTCGGTACGGCGGTGTCGACCGCGGACGGTGGTGCGGTCGAAGCCGGGAGCTGGTTCCGGATCGATGCGCTGTCGGCGGTGCTGCTGATCGTGATCGGTGCCGTCGGGGTGATCGCGACGTGCTGCGGTCTCGGGTACGTCGAGGACGAGTTGGCGGCCGGGCACACCGACGCGGCCGGGGCGCGGCGGTACGGCGTACTCGTGCCGCTGTTCCTCGCGGCGATGGTGCTGGCCGTGGTGGCGAACAACCTCGGGGTGCTGTGGGCCGCGATCGAGGCGACGACGATCGTGACCGCGTTCCTGGTCGGGCACCGCGGATCGCGGCGGTCGCTGGAGGCGACCTGGAAGTACGTCGTGATCTGCTCGGTGGGGATCGCGCTGGCGTATCTCGGGACGGTGCTGGTGAACTACGCGGCGAAGCAGGCCGGGGTCGCGGCGCACGGAACGCTCGACTGGACGGTGCTGGCGGCGCACTCGGGGGAGCTGGACCAGGGGGTGATGCGGCTGGCGTTCGGGCTGCTGGTGCTCGGGTTCGGGACGAAGGCCGGGCTGATCCCGATGCACAGTTGGCTTCCCGATGCGCACAGTCAGGCGCCGGCGCCGGTGTCCGCGCTGATGTCAGGGGTGCTGCTGCCGGTGGCGGTCTACGGACTGGCTCGCTACCGCGTGATCGCGATCGACTCCGCGGGGCCTGGTTTCGTGCGGGTGCTTCTGCTCACGGTCGCCCTGGCGTCACTCTTGTTGGCCGCTGGTCTGCTGCTCGCCCAGCGCGACTACAAACGTCTGCTTGCCTACTCGAGCATCGAACACATGTCGTTGGCCGTCATCGGCCTGGCGATCGGTACGCCGCTGGCGGTGGCCGCCACCCTTCTCCACATCGTCGGCCACGGCCTCACCAAGTCCGTCCTGTTCTGCACGGCCGGCGAGATCCTCAACCGCGAACGCACCACCCGGATCGCGTCCGTCCAGGCTCTCTTCACCCGTGCCCCACTCCTCGCCGGCCTCTTCGCCGCCGGCTTGGTCGCCCTCCTCGGCCTTCCACCTTTCAGCCTCTTCGCCAGCGAACTCTCCCTCCTCCGAGCCGGCCTGAACGCCCACCTCCTGTGGCCGATGGCCGCAGTTCTCCTGCTCCTCCTGATCGCTTTCACCGCGATAACTGTCAAAACCACCGGTCTCCTTCTCGGAACAAGTGGCACCACGACCGCCTCAGCCGGGCTGCGGGTGAGCGTGGTCGTGCCGCTGGTGGTGGGGTTGGTTTTGGTCGGGGTCTTGGGGGTTGTTGGGTGGCCATTGGGGCGGTTGCTGGATGTTGCCGGGACGATTGTGGGGGTTCGATGAGTGTGGATGTGCGGACCTACCGGAATCGGCGGCAAGTGGGCGTGAGTGCGGCTGGGCTGGGGGAGCGGGCCGCGGGGTTGCTGGAGGACGGGTATCGGTTGGCGTTGGTGTCGGGGCAGGACGACGGGGACGTGTTCCGCGTCGTGTACCTGTTCGTGGCCGCGCAGCCGGATCGGCGGGTGGAGTTGGTGTTGACGGTCGGGCGAGACGCGCCGCGGATACCGAGTCTCGCGGGGCTGTCGTTCCCGGCGGGGCGGTTCGAGCGGGAACTGCGCGACCTGTTCGGGATCGAGGCGATCGACCACCCGCTGCCCCGGCGTCTCGTACTCCACCAGCACTGGCCGCAGGACTGGTACCCGCTGCGCCGCGACGCCGGGGACCCGCCTGGGTTCGGCGACATCGACGAGCCGTATCCGTTCCTGACCGTCGACGGCACCGGCGTGTACGAGATCCCGGTCGGGCCGATCCACGCCGGCCTGATCGAGCCCGGGCACTTCCGGTTCTCGGTGGTCGGTGAGACCATCCTGAAGCTCAAGGCCCGACTGTGGTTCGTCCACAAAGGCATCGAGAAACTTGCCGAGGGCAAACTCCTGGCCGACGTCCTCCCGCTCACCGAACGCATCTCCGGCGATACCTCCGTCGGCCACGCGCTCGCGTTCTGCCTGGCGGTCGAGGAGGCGCGTGACTGGGTGGTCCCACCCGAGGCGCAGACCGTCCGCGCCGTACTCCTCGAACTCGAACGCCTCTACAACCACGTCACCGACATCGGTGCCCTGTGCAACGACGTTGGCTACGGAATCGCCAACGCCCAGGCGCAACGCATCCGTGAACAGCTGCTCCGCCTGAACCAGGCAACCACCGGCCACCGCCTGCTCCGCGGCTCCGTCGCTCCCGGCGGCGTCCACGTCCGCAGCCTGCCCACGCCCGACGTCCTCCCCGGGATCGCCGCCGACATCCAGGAGGTCGTCGACATCGCACTCGCGAACAGCGTGGTCCGCGACCGGATGACCGGCACCGCGATCCTGACGCCGGACCAGGCCCGCGACATCGGCACCCTCGGGTACGTCGCCCGCGCCAGCGAGCTGGACCGCGACGCGCGCCGCGACCACCCGTTCAGCCCGCTGACCGCCGACGTACGACCGGCCGCGCACACCGGCGGCGACGTACTGGCCCGGCTGCTCACCCGCCTGGACGAGATCCACGCCTCCGTGGCCCTGATCGCCGAACTCCTGGCCACCCGCCCGCCGCTGAGCGCCGAGACCGCCAAGCCCGGTTGGCTCGCCGCCGGGCGCTCGTCCGGCGTCGGACTGGTCGAGGGCTGGCGCGGTACGATCGCGCACCGGATCGAGTTCGACCCCGACGGCACCGTGGCCCGGTTGAAGATCGTCGACCCCTCGTTCGTGAACTGGCCCGCGCTCCCGGTCGCTCTGGCGGACACGATCGTGCCGGACTTCCCCCTGACCAACAAGAGCTTCAACCTCTCCTACGCTGGGAACGACCTGTGAAACGCCGTCAGCCCAAACCGATGAAGATCGAGACCGTCCAGAAGTGGGTCGCGTCGGTCATCCTGTTCCACGTCGGCAGTGTCCCGGCGGTGTCACTCGCCGTGTACAGCATCGGCTTCGCCGAGCACGACCGTGGCCGGGGGATCGGCCTGTGGCTGATGTCCGGCGTGATCGGCCTTGCCACGATCGCCGGCATGCGACTCATCCACCGGCGCAACCCGCTGTCGTTCTGGTTGATCTTCGGCATCCTCCCGACCGTGATCACCGGCTTCTGGATGTTCTGACGCTCTTGCGAACGCCGGCAGGCCGTGGCCGGGCTTCTCCTGGCCCTGGAGGTGTCCACGGCCAACTCGTGATTGCCTCGCGCAGCAAGCGGGCGGCTGTCGACGGAGTGGTGTCCGCGCTCCAGAGCAGCGACAGGGTACGGCGGCACTCCGGGTGGTCGACCGGGATCGCGGCGACCGGGTAGTCGGGGATCGTCCGCCGGGCGAAGTCCGGGTTGAAGCCGATGCCGAGGCCGGAGCGGATCAGTTCCTGGATCGCGGCGGCCTCGTCGCTCTCGCAGACGATCCGGGGTGTCAGCCCGGTCTCCGCGAACAGCCGGTCGAGCAGCCGGCGCTGCCATTGACCCTTGCGCGCGATCACGAACGGTTCGTCGGCCAGATCCTCGACCTTGAGCGACTCGCGTTTCGCGAAGCGGTGACGCAGGTGCGTCACGACGAGCACCGGTTCGTCGAGCAGCACGGCTGACTCGAGCCCGGCGCTCGGGATCGGCTGGGAGGCCACGCAGAGGTCGACGTCCTGGGCGCGCAGCCGGCGCGGCATCTCGTCGGCCGGTAGCTGCTGCAGCTCGATCTCGATCGTCGGGTGCTCGCGCTTGAAGGCGGCGATCGGCTCGGTCAGCGCGAGGAAGGTCTCGGCCGCGAGCCGGACGCTGCCCGCTCCCTGCGCGGTGGCCTCGGCGACGGCGCGTCGCCCGGCGTCGAGCTCGCCGAGCGCGCGTTCGACGTACCCGCGGAAGAGGGCGCCGGCCGGGTTCAGCCGGAGGCGGTTCGTGCGGTCGAACAACGGCGTACCGAGTTCGCTCTCCAGGCGGGCGATCGTCCGGCTCAGGGACGGCTGGGCGACATGCAGCTCGTCGGCCGCCCGGCTCAGGTGTTCGAGGCGAGCGACGACGACGAACTGGCGGAGCGTGGTGAGGTCCGTCATGCGGTTCCTGTCATAACGAGATAGCGATATTGGTCTTGGACGCTCATAACGTCGGAATCATAGTGTCGAAGCATGATCAGTGGGTGGGTGTTGCGCGGCCTCGTCACAGCGCATCTGGTGGCGGTCTTCGGGCAGCCGGTGTTCGCCGGCGTCTATCTGAGCGGCGATTTCGACGGGCTGCGGATGCATGCGACGGGTGCGAACGTCGCGACGTCGATCGGCTACCTGCAGGTGATCGCCGCCGTCGTGGTGTGGGTGCGACTGCGTCAGGTATGGCCGTTCATGGCGTCGTTGGGTCTGGTGGTCGCGGAGACCGCGCAGTACGTCGCGGGGCAGGACGGGGCGCTCTGGTTGCACATCCCGCTCGGCGTGGCGACGATCGCGGCCGTGGCGATGATGTTCGTCGCGATCTGGCGGCAGCCGGTGGTCGGCCATGCGTGAGCGGCTGGGGCGTCGTCAGTTGCTGGGGATCGGGGGAGCGCTCGGTGTGGTCGCGGCCGGCGGGTTGTCGAGCGCTGCGGCGCTGTCGCGGCGTCCGGCGATGACGGGTGCGGTGTTGCGCAGCGCCGTACCGCTGCCGCCGGCGTACCAGGAGCCGCTGCCCGTTCCGCGCGTGCTGTCGGGGGCCGATCGGTACGACATCGTGCAACGGGTGGTGGACAAGGAGATCCTGCCCGGTCTGCGGACGCGGTTGTGGACCTATGACGGGACGTTCCCGGGGCCGACGATCGAGTCGCGGCGTGGACGTCCGATCACGGTTGCCCACCGCAACGAGTTGCCGGTGCCGTCGGTGGTGCACCTGCACGGCGGCCGGACGCCGCCCGCGTCCGACGGGTATCCGACCGACCTCGTGATCCCGGCGGGGTGGAACGACATGGGTCACGGGATGCACGATCCGCGCGCGGTGACGAGCCAGATCAGCCGGGTGTATACGTATCCACTCGATCAGCGGCCGACGATGCTCTGGTACCACGACCACCGGATGGATTTCACCGCACCGGCCGTGTGGCGCGGGCTCGCCGGGATGCACATCGTCCGCGACGATGCCGAGGACGCGCTCGGCCTGCCGTCCGGGGCGTACGAACTGCCGCTGATGATCACGGACCGGGCCTTCGCCGCGGACGGATCGTTGGACTACCCCTCGATCGATCCGTCGCTGATGATGCGGCCGGGAGTGAAGGAGGCTTATGTCGCAGGCGTTCTCGGCGACGTGGTGCTGGTCAACGGCGCGCCCTGGCCGGTGCGCGAGGTCGACGCGGTCCGCTACCGGTTGCGGATCCTGAACGCCTCGAACGCCAGGCATTACGACCTCGAAGCAGTCCTCGACGACGGGCGCCGCCTCGACCTGGTACAGATCGGCGCCGACCAAGGACTGCTCCGCGCGCCGGTCACCCACCGGAACCTACCGATCGCCCCGGCCGAGCGGTACGACGTGATCCTCGACTTCGGCCGGGTCCCGGTCGGCAGCCGGATACGGATCGTGAACCGGCTGGGCTCCGGGCGGACCCGGGACGTGCTGGCGTTCCACGTCGTACGGAAGGCGGCCGATCCGAGCCGGATCCCGGACACGCTGTCCGACGACCTGCCGGAGTGGAAGAGGTCGGACGCCGTACGGGTGCGCGACTTCTCGTTCCGGGCCGGGCAGATGGGAGACGGTCATGGGTGGCTGATCGGCGGGCAGCCGTTCGCGCCGGACCGGACCGACGTCACGACCCGGCTCGGCGACGTGGAGGTCTGGCGGCTGGTCGCGGACGTCCATCATCCCGTCCACCTACATCTGGTCGGGTTCCGCATCCTGTCGCGCGGCGGCCGCGATCCGCTGCCGCACGACGCCGGGCTGAAGGACACCGTGTCGCTCCGGCCGGGGGAGTCGGCCGAGCTCATCACGCGCTTCGACGGCTACCGCGGCCGGTACCTCTTCCACTGCCACAACGCCGAACACGAGGACATGGGCATGATGGCGAACCTCGAGATCACCTGATCATTCACGCCAGCCGTTCAGCTCCAGGGCCTTGGCGGTGTCGACGCGGAAGCCGAGTCTGACGACGGACTCGGCGCCCGGCGCGAGGTCGAGCTTCCAGGTGAGGACGCCGAGGTCGGTCGTCTCGGACGGTTGCGGGTCGGCGGTGATCGGCTTGACGGTGATCTCGTGGTCGCGGGCCACCGGCAGCTGGTCGAGGACCGTGATCTTTGCCTGCCGGGGCGTGTGGTTCTCGATGCGCGTCTCGTAGTCGACCTGCCGGCGGCGCGTCGAGCCGAGCGTCGCCTTGGACGCTTCCCGGCGTACCAGCTTCCGCTCGACGCGGATGCGGTCGTCGAGGCCGAGCGCCAGTTCGACGTCCTCACCCGGCGCCCACAGCGGGAGTGCCGCGGAGCCGACGAAGTCTGCCTCATGGAAGACGGCGGCCTTGCCGGCCGGCAGCGTGTGCTCGGACGAGTTCACCACCGTCGCTCGGAGATGGACGTCGGTGGAGCGGACCGGTGCAGTGATGTAGTCCAGCTCGGCGTCGAGGTCGAACGCGGCGATGGTCGCACGGTGCAACGCGCCGTCGGCGGGTACGGCGACCGGCCGCGGCGGCGTGTACGTCGCCGCGGTCACGCCCTGCTCGACGGCCGCGGTGACGTCCGCAAACGCACTTGACTGCTCGTGCACCGTCCCCAGGACTCCGTCCGCATCGGAGGCTGCCCTGTCGCGGCGATCAGCTTGCATGGCGAAGCTCGCGGCCCCCCGAGCGCCCGGCGCAGCGGCCACCGGCACCGGCGGCTGGAAGCGGTCGAGGTACCACGGGTCCAGCTCGGGCACCTTCGCCGTCACCGTCGGCCTCGCGGTCGACAGGGTCAGGTCACACTCCGGCCAGTCCTCACCCGTGTACTGCGAGATCATCCCGTACCAGGTCAACGTCAGCCGATCGCCCTGCAGCCGGACGTCGTACGAGCTGCTCCACCCGGCCAGCGGAACGACGTACGACAGCTCGATCTCCACCTCGGCCTCAGCCGCCACCTCCAGCCCGACGGCGGCCGCCTGACGGTCCGGGACGCGCTGCTCGCGTAGTGCCGTGAGTCGACGGTCGATTGCTCCGAACCGCTGCTCGGCCTCACGGCGCTGGGCGGCCAGCTCCCGGCGTTTCGCCCGTACGGCGGCCAGCCGGTCGGCGAGCGACTCCGTGAACCCGCCGAGCTCCGCGTCCGATTCACCCGACGCCAGCGCCCGCGCGAAGCTCCCACCCGCTCGTTTCGCCAGCTGCGCGAGGAACGTGTCCAGCTGCTGCTGTACGTCGTCCGCGTCGGCCAGCGCGGCGACCGCGTCCTGCGCCTCGTACCACGACCGCTCGGCCTCCGCGACGGTCTCGTCCGGCGCCTGAGGATGATGCCGCCTCACCACGTCCACCCCGAGGACGGTCGCAGGACCATGCCCGGAGACCCGCACGCTGTCACTCTCCAACTCCAGCGGCAGCGGCCCGACGTACACGGTCCGATCCCCGCCCGGCACCGTGATCACACCGCGCCGGGTGACCCGTGCCCGCTGCGGATAAACGGTCACGGCAACGATCGGCGCGTCCAGCACGAGTTCGCTCATACGGCGAGATTAGCCCCGCGGCGAGGTCTCCGGCTTGTCCTTCGGATCGCGACGCGGGAGACCCATTCGGTGACGTTCGCCATCGTGGTCGCGAGTGCGTGACGCGGCGTCCGGCTCCAGACCGGGGGCCTTCAGATACACGGTGCCGCCGCAGGTGGCGGAGACCTGCCCGAGGTGGGCCGCGAACTGGTTGTCCGCGGGGGTGAGGATCCGCCAGTCACCCGTACCGGTCCTCGCGTCCTCCGCATCGACGGTTGGCCAGGTCCTCGCGGGCAGCCAGCCGGGATTCCCGCGAAGGCGGTCACCGTGGTCGCGGACACGCTGATCGTCATCGTCCCGTCGACCTGCGACAGCTTCACGCCGTACACCGGGATCCCGAGCCGGGCGCCGGCCGTTACGTGGATCGGCGCCTCCAGATCGTGTGCCGCCACTGACGCTCAGCGTGCCGTTGACCGACGTGACCCGGCCGGCACTGCCGGCCGGGATCGCCATCGTGATCTCCCGGATCGTGCCGGCCTTCACTCGACAGGTGAGCGTGCCCGTCCCCGTTCGCGCAGGAATTCCTACTGTGCAAGGAGTTTCAGCTGGTTTCGGTACTCACCGAGTCCGGTGGTCGCGAGCCGGCAGATCAGGTGGCGGGCGCCGGCGTCGGCGTACGACTGGAGGTACTCCGCGACGTACGAGCGAGGACCGGCGATGACTGCCTGGATCTGGCGGAGGTTGTCGAGGTCCAAGCCGTAGTTCGTGCGGGCGTACGCGCGTAGGCGTTCCTCGCCAGCGGCGACGGTGTCGGTGACGGCGACCGAGACGAAGAGCGCGGGGGTGACCTCGCGGCCGGATTCCCGGATGGTCTTCAGCCCGGCGGCGTAGTCGTCGGCGCGCGGCGGATAGGGGAGCCAGCCGTCGTACAGCCGGCCCGTCCGTTCGAGCGCCGCCGGTGTCGAGCCGCCCAGCCAGATCGGCGGGCCGCCTGGCGTGTGCGGGCGGACGGTCGGCGGTACGTCGTCGAGCCGCAGTACGTCGCCGTGGAACGTCACGGGCCCGTCGGCGCTCCACATCCGCCGCCACAGCGCGACTGTCTCGTCCAGTCGCGCGAATCGCCGCTCCCAGGGCACCTCCGACCACCGATGCAGCGGTCGCCCGAACCGTCCCGGGAAGCCCGCGCCGACGCCGACCACGAGCCGCCCGCCGGACAGCACGTCCAGCGACGCGAGGCTGTGCGCCGCGTTCACCGGGCGGCGCGTCACGGGCATTAACGTCGCCGTACCGACGGTCACCCGCTCAGTCCGCGCGGCGGCAGCGGTGAGTACGGTCAGCGCCTCGATCCGCGGCGTCAGGATCGAGTCGTTCGCCCAGACGGAGTCGTACCCGAGGGCTTCCGCCTCGACCGCGAGGTCGACCGCTTCTCGCGGGTCGTCGCCGGTCTCCCACTGCGTTTGCACGGTCGGCAGCAGTACGCCGACCTTCGCGTTCACGTCCATACCGGAGATCGTCGCGGCCTCCGGCCAGGCCGGCAATTCCCCTCTGGGAATAGTGTATCGCGGATCCACCGTCGGCTGATGTGAGATTTTCCCTTGTGGACAAGGGGATTCGAGCACTTTCCGATTTGGCCGAGCAGCGCCGATGCCGTAAGATCGAATACATGTTCGATACTGATCTGGAGGTGCTGACGACCCGCGACCTGCTGGAGCGGGCCGCCGGCTGTCGCGCGATCGCGAACCGGTCCGACGCCGACCTGCTCGCCTGTGCCCAGATCTATGCGGACCGCTTCCACCCGTCCGTCTGTGGGCCCCGGCCGTCCCGGCGCCCGTGCGACGGCCGCGAACGCGCCGTGGTCCTGGGCGGCGACGACTGCCCGGAGATCGCGGAGTTCGCGATCGCCGAGTTCGCGGTCGTGATCGGTGTGTCGCCCGGCGTCGGCCGTGACCTGATCGCCGACGCCCTCGCCCTGCGCCACCGCTTCCCCCGGACCTGGGCCCGGATCCTGGCCGGCGAAGCCACCCCGTGGAAGGCACGCCAGATCGTGCGAGCCTGCACCAAACTCGACCACCCGGCCGCCGAGTACGTCGACCGCCAAGTCGCCGCCCTGGTGGACTCGATCTCCCCCTACCGCCTGGACAAGATCGTCCAGGCCGCGAAGAAGCACGCCGACCCGCAACGCGCCACCGACGAGGCCGCGGAGGCTGCCGACGAGCGCGGCGTATTCGTCGGCCGCGGTGACCAGCACGGCAACAAGACCATCTACATCAAGGCGGCAGCCGCTGCCGTCGACCGCCACGACGCGACCATCAGCGACATCGCGGAAGCCCTGAAAATCCTCGGAGACACCCGCCCTGTCCAGCACCGCCGGGCCCACGCCGTCGAAATCCTCGCCGACCCCCGCTTCACCCAAGAACTCCTCACCCAAGCCCACAACACCCCCCAGCCCCCGCCGCCCACCACCGCAAACGCCAAACCCACGCCACCCACCAACCCCACACAATCCACCGAGCCAAACAAGCCCACCCAGTCCAGCGGATCCTGCGAGTGCGCGAAGTCCACCGAGCCGAAGGGGTCCAGCGGGTCCACGGAGTCCACGGAGTCCACCGAGTCGAAGGAGTTCACGGCGTCCAGCGAGTCCAGCGAGTCCGGCGGGTCCACGGAGTCCACCGAGTCGAAGGAGTCCACGGCGTCCAACAAGTCCGGCGAGTCCGGCGAGTCCGGCGAGTCCGGCGAGTCCGGCGAGTCCGGCGAGTCCAGCGAGTCCGGCGGGTCCACGGAGTCCACCGAGTCGAAGGAGTCCACGGCGTCCAACAAGTCCGGCGAGTCCAGCGGGTCCACGGAGTCCAGCGAGTCCGGCGGGTCCACGGAGTCGAAGGAGTCCACGGCGTCCAACAAGTCCGGCGAGTCCAGCGGGTCCACGGAGTCCAGCGAGTCCGGCGGGTCCAAGGAGTCCATCGAGTCGAAGGAGTCCACGGAGTCCGCCGACTCCTGCGAGTGTGCGAAGTCCACCGAGTCGACCGAGTCCGCGGTGCCGAAGGAGCCCACGGAGTCGACCGACTCCACCGCCGAGCTGGTCGCCGGTCCCGGTGTGGCTGCCTTCACCCGCAGCCGGGACATAGCTGATGTCCTGGAGCCGACAGGCCCACCGGACGATCCCTGGCTGGAGGCAGCGGCGCCCCTCGACCCCGAACCAGTTGCCGACCCCTACGACACCAGGACCTCAACGCCGGACCTGCACCCGCACACTCATCCCCACCCCGAACCCGCGCAGGACCCGCCGATGGACGCCGCCGCCCTGAAGCTACTCAACGCCCGCCTCTCCCAGATCAAACACGACGCCCACACGAACCCGCCCCCCTCAAGCCCTGGCGCCGAACCGAGCCCCCGACGCAAGGCACACCTGCGCCCCGGAAAGACCGAGGTGGTCGTGCACCTCACCGACCACACCCTCGCCACCGGCGCCGGCGTCCTACGCGCCGAAGCGATCGGCCCTCTCCTCGCCGCCCAACTCACCGAACTCGTCGGCCACGGCCCTTACACCGTCACGCCAGTCATCGACCTCAACGACGCCATCAGCGTCAACGCCTACGAAATCCCCACCCGGATCCGCGAGCGAGTCAAGCTCACGCACCCGGTCGAGCTCTTCCCGTACGGCACCCGCGAAACCACCAACACCATCGATCTCGACCACATCCAGCCCTACGACCCGCACGGTCCCACCGGACAAACCAGCACCACGAACCTGGCACCCCTCGGACGCTTCGGTCACCGAGTAAAGACCCATGCCAGCGGGTGGACCGTACGCCGCATCGACTACAAAACACTCGAATGGCGAACGCCCCACGGCTTCACGTTCCAGGTAGACCCGACCGGCACGCACCGAGTCCCATCGGACCCACGGCAAACACGCACCTGATTGCCGAGCGGCATCGTCCGGCAACAGACACGCCCACCTCGCATCGCCGACAGCGCCCGCCGCGCAAGCGTGCGAACACCTGAACCGCCCGCTACGCCGCCCAGACTGAAGCAGGCCCAGAGAATCGACCATCACGCCCGTCACGCCCGGTGCTCCGGCACATCACCCCGGACATGACCACCAGGGCAGTCGCCTTCGTACCACTCACGCTGCCGCGGCACACGAAGTACGGCCCGGCGGCCCATGCCTGCATCGTGATGCTCGACGGCGCGCGGAGGTTGTACGCGATGACGTTGCGCGGAAACTGCGAGGTGACGTTGCCCGGGAAAGGTGCGCGATGACGTCGCGCGAGAGGTGCCGGCGAGGGCGTGCGGGGACTGCGTGCGGGAGGTGCATGGTGACGTCGCGCGGGACGTGCGCGGGAGGGTGCGCTGCGAGGGCATGCGGGACGGTGCGCGGGAGGGCGTGCGGGGACTGCATGCGGGAGGTGCGCGGTGAACGTCGCGCGTGAGGGTGTGCGGGGACCGCGTGCAGGACGTGCGCGGGAGGGGTGTGCGGTGAGGGTGTGCGGGGATGTGGCGCGCGGGGTGTGCGGGGCGGTGCTGGGTCTTGCGCGGGAGGGTGTGCGGTGGGTTGTGGGGAGGGTGTGCTGGGACGGCGGTCGGGGATGTTGCGTGTGGGTGGTGTGTGGGGAGTGGGCTCGCGGGCGGGACTGGACGGGGGCTGACGGGGGGCGGGTTACGGGGGGCTGACGGAGGGTGGTGGTGAAGGCCGGGTGATGAAGTCGGGGTGGGATGTGGGGTGGGGGCTGCTTGGTGTGGTGGGTTCGTCGTCGGGGGTGGTAGCCCACGTCGGGGCCGTCGTGGTGACGAAGGGGCGCGGCCGTCGGATCCTTGTCGTTGGGTGCGACTGACCGCTGGCCCTTGGTGGAGCTGGAGATCCTTGTGTTGCACGGAGGAAAGTGTCGGTGGGCGGCCTCACACTTGGGTGTATGAACGATCCGCTCAGTCGTTTCATCGTCTGGTCGCTGACGTTGTTTGCGCTGCTCCTCGCGGGGGCGGCTGCGCTCGGGACGTCGCAGACCTGGGCGCTGCGGCACCGGTCGTACGGGCCCTCGACGGTGTCGAAGGCGGAGGTTGTCAGTGTGCAGCCGCAGGCGGGCGCGCCGCCGGTGGTCATGGTCATGGGGCCAAGCGGTTCGGAGGTCAAGGTCAACGGGACCGAGGACCTGAATCAGCCGTATCCGTTGGAAGGTGACTACATCGAGGTGGTCTTCCTCCGCTCGGGAAGCGCGGTCATCCCGGCCGCCGGGCGGCGCGATCAGACCTACAATGCGACGATCCTGATCGCGGGGATCTGGCTGGGATGGTGTGTGGTGATCGGGGGCAGCGTGCTGGCGGGACGCTATCTGCGCGCGACCGTCAGGTCATGGCGCCCGCCGCAACGGGCAGTGCGCCCGGGCGTCCGGAGCCGGCAGCCCAGGCGAGACTGACTGCGCGGCAGGGATACGATCGCGGTACCAGCAAACGGTTGTGTCAGGCGGCCGTAGGTACTGCTCCGAGCTCATCCAGGGCATCGACGAGTGGGGCGACGTCGTGGAGATGAAACTCTCCGCGGCTGTAGTCGGTCACCTGGTACCAGCTGTCGCCGATGACGTAGTAGACGTGTGGGCTGACAGCGCCGGGGCTGATGTTGAAGAGCTTCGCGGCATACGCGGCGAGCATGGCCAATGCCTCAACTGCGGTTGCGTCTTGCAGCACGTGTACGAGCATCTTGTCGCGGGACGGCACGGCCACGAGACAGCCGGATGAAGGATCGTCGATGTGCAGCGAGTCGCGCAGCACCGTGTCGAAGACCAGCGCTCGGGACGCTGTGAACATGCCGCCCGTCAGAACGCTGAACTCGGCACCGCCGAGCTTGAGGGTCTCGACCTCGTCGTGGAGACGACGGAGATTCGCCAGGCCGATCCGGGTGGCTTCCGGCAAGGACACTCCCAGCCTGTCGACGTCGAAGTACATTGCGACGGCGCGTCCTGCGTAGAGAGCTGGCACTGTAACCAAGCCAGGCACGAACTCAGGTGCGTCGCGGACCATGTCGGGGTCATGCACGGCCGCGCAAACGAGTCTGAGGTAGAGCTGGTTCTCCAGGTCGTCCGGTGGGGGCAATAGTCGGTCGGGCGTTGGCATCTGGTCGAAATGATCGCTGACCTCCGCGTGCCACTGTTGCCGCGGGAGGCCGGCAACTTTGAGTGCGAGGTTCCCCAGGCCTGCGGTGCAACTGTCGGCGGTCCGTCCGGTGGCGGGCACGAGGGACCCGGCGCCGTCGTACCGCATGGTGAACCCGCGCTTCGCGGTTGCTGCTTCCGCGAGTCGCACCAGCCGCGCGGCTTGCGCAACGGTGAGCGGCTTGAGTACAGCATCCGGCTGCTGATCGTCCTGTGCCTGGCGTCGGCCAGGCCGGCGAATGTTTCTGATGGTCATCGAGACCTCCTGTCGCCCAAGAACGTACGGCGATGGAGGCGTGGTCGGCGGATGATCTTGCGGATCTGTGGAAAACGCGGTTTCACGGCGCGCGGGCAGCGTGGAGCGTTAAAACGGGAGGAGCAGACTGACCTCTTGACGGCGCAGCTTCTGACTCAGTAGCTTGCAGGCAGTTCTTTTAACGTTAATATCCTGGAGTACGCCGATGCAGCCAACCAGCCGCGGGCCGGCCCCGCACGGCCATGTCACGCTCGTCCAGGTGGCGCAGCGTGCGGGGGTGTCGGCGCAGTCGGTGTCGAACGCGCTGAACAACCCGGACAGGGTCGCGCCGGAGACGCGGAAGCGGATCCTGGCCGCGGTCGAGGAACTCGGGTACGAGCCGAACCTGTCCGCCCGCGCGCTCCGGAACCGGAGCTCGTCGCTGATCGCGTTCAAGATGCGCCCCGCCCGCCCTGACAAGGCATCGATGCTGATGGACGATTTCCTGTACGTCCTGAACGCGTCCGCCGTCGACGCCGGGTACCACCTGATCCTGTGTCACGCCGAGGGCGGGCAGGCCGGCGAGATCAAGGCGTACCGCGACCTGCTGAAGAAGACCTCGATCGACGCGTTCATCCTCGCCGAGACGCACCGCAACGACGACCGGGTGGCGGCACTGCGCTCCTGGGGTGTGCCGTTCGCCGCGTTCGGCAGGTCCTGGGACGGCGACGAGGAGATGGCCTGGGTCGACGTGGACGGCCGCGCCGGTACCCGCGCCGCGACCGCGCACGTCGCCGCCCAGGGGCACACCCAGATCGGGTACATCGGCTGGCCTGCCGAGTCCGAGCTCGGCGAGGACCGCCGCGCCGGCTGGCTGGACGCCTGCCGGGAACGCAGTCTGGACACCGACCTGCAGGCAGCCGTCGTCGACTCGCTCGAGAACGGCCGTCAGGCCGCGCACCGGATGCTCGACGCTGCCCGTCCCGCGACCGCCCTCGTCTGCGCGTCGGACACCCTCGCGCTCGGCGTCATGCGGGCCCTGCACGAACGAGGCCTGCGCCCCGGCGCCGACGTCGCGATCACCGGGTACGACGACTCGCCGACCGCCGCGCTGGTGAGCCCGGGGCTGACCACGCTCCGGCAGCCGATCGACGAGGTCGGGCGGCAGCTGATCCACACCGTCGACAACCTGATGGCCGGCGACCCCCGGACACCGCAACATGTCCTGCTCGAACCCGAACTGATCGTCCGCGACTCCAGCCTGCCAGGCCGAAGGGACACAAGATGAGGCACCGAACCAGACTGCTCTCGGCGCTCACCGCCGGGGCTCTCGTGGTGACCGCACTGATCAACACATCATCCGCACCAGCCGCCACGCCGCCCGCCGACCCGTTCGTGGTCAACGTCGAGAATCTCCCCAGCGGCCGCGGAGTGGCCGGCGCGATGGACCTCCCGTCGTACGGCGACCTCGACTGGGTGCACGTGACCGGTGCCTCGATCGACCGGAAAGCCGGCGGACAAACGCTCGCGGTCGACGACCTCAACCCCGCCGGCGGCCGGACGACGCTCGACGACAGCCCGGTCGCCTTCGGCTGGCCCGGGGCGACCGGCGTCACGACGGGTGGCGTCTTCAACTACGACACCACCACCGTCGGCGACGCGACCGCGCACGACGCCGGGTACCGGATCACCGTGCCGGCCGCCGACTCGCCACGACGCCTGGTGTTCGTGGGTGGGATCTGGCAGGCCACCGGCTCCGTGACGGTTGCCTCCAGCAACGGCAGCTACACGACGCCGATCACCGCGGGCGGTACGGCGGCCGTGAAGCGGTTCACGGTGACGATCCGTCCGGGGGAGGGCGTCGTCGTCACCGGCCGGTACGCGAGCAAGCTCCAGGCGGCCGGGAACCTCTCATTGTCTGCAGCAGGATTGTCGACAATCTCCACCTTCTCCGCCACTGCGGCGCCGGTCTCGATGAACCTGACCGCGGAAGGTACGTCGGACTGGATGCACCTCGACGGAGCGACGATCAACCGGCGCGTCGGGCAGTCGCAGCTCGGGATCACGAACCGCCAGACCGGTGGCACGATCGGCGCGCAGAACGACAACGCGGTCAGCTACTCGTGGACGAACGGTACGCCGACCGCGTCGCAGGCAGGCACGCATCAAGGCGGGATCTTCTTCGCCGACGGTGCCAGCACCGGCGTGGATCTGACCGACCCGTACGGGTACGACCTCACGGTGCCGGCTGCTGCTGAGCCGCGGACGCTGCGGTTCGTGACGGGCGTCTGGCGGGCCGCGGCGACGATCTCGGTGTACCTGAACGGTGCGGCGGATCCGGTGTCGGTGAACACGGACCTGGTGAGTTCGGATCCGTCGGTGACCAAGTCGTTCGAGCTGAACCTCGCGGCCGGTGACTCGGCCCGGATCAGCGCGCAGGTGACCCGCAAAACGCATGCCTCCGGCAACGTGACGCTCGCCGGCGTGGCGCTGGCCGACACCTCCGCGGCAGGCTACCGGCAGCTGACGCAGAACGTCCTGGACGAGGCCGCGACGGCCGACGTGTACGCCGCGAGCGAGTCGGCGCAAACCCAACTGGACAACGAGATCGCGGCCGCTCGTGCCACGCTCGGCAACAGCTCGGCGTCGCGGGACGATCTGCGGCTCGCGTACCTGCTGGTCAAGGCGGCGTACGACGAGGCTCTGTCGTCAGCGGCGAACGCGCAGTACACCTACGTCACGAACCCGGGGCTGACCTCGTCGTTCGGGTGGGAGGGTGACCTGAACGCGCCGATCGCCTTCATCGACGGCAGCTACCGGCTGCGGAGCCGGGGCGACGCGATGATCACGTTCGGCGTACCGAACATCCCGGGCAAGATCAAGTGGTCGAACGCCGAGGGCTACCTGCCGGCGTTCGTCAGCGAGTACGCGAAGGACGGCCTGCGGATCAAGGTCGAGAACTTCGCCGACCTGGCCGTTGTCAGCGGCAACCGCTTCGAGATCGCGTACTCGCGGATGACGGTCACCAACACGACCCAGCAGGAGACGAAACTCCCGCGGGTCTCGAACCTGTTGACCCCGCTCAACTCCGCGCCGTCGACGATCACCGCCGGGCAGACGGTCGTCCGGGACTACGCGGTGGCCGCGGACCGGTTCGACGGGACGTACGAGTGGCCGACCACCGGCCAGCTGACCCAGCTCGGAGGGTTCGACCAGCACTACCAGCACATGCGGCAGTACTGGAACGACCGCCTGTCCAAGATCGCGAACCTCACGAACCTCCCGGACAAGCGGCTGATCAACGCCTACAAGGCGGGTTACATCTACACGCTGATCATCCGCGACGACATCAACGGCACCAAGGAGCTGCACGTCGGCGAGAACGGGTACGACGAGATGTTCGACCACGACACGATCGGCATCGTGTCGACGTTGCTCACGGTCGGCGACTTCACCTATGCGAAGGACTACCTGACGTCGCTGCCGGCGCAGCTGCAGTACGACGACGCGAAGTGGAAGTACTCCTGGCCGTACGCCCTCTACCTGCAGCGCACCGGCGACAAGGACTTCATCCGCGAGCGCTTCGAGACGATCAAGAAGAACACGCACACGATCGAGACCGACCGGATCGACGACGGCAAGGGCATCATCAAGGCCACCAACGCGATCGACTCGCACGGCTACTGGACGATCGACAACTGGGCGGCGCTGACCGGCCTCACGACGTACCGCTATCTCGCCACCGCCCTGGGGGAGACCGGCGAGGCGGCGTGGGCGAAGGCGCAGTACGACGACCTGTTGCGCGTGGCAACGGACCGGATCAACCAGACGATGGCGCAGTACAACCTCGACTACCTCCCGATCTCGATGGTCGAGCCGAACGAGACCGGCCCGCGGAAGGATCCGCGGGACGCGAACTGGGCGTCGATGTTCCTGTTCGGCCGGTGGGCGTGGGACGGGTACCTGTTCGGCGCCGAGCAGACCGGGACGATGTTCACCAAGATCGACGACACGTACACGCACGGGTTCGACCGGCGGAAGGACATCTCGGACACGATCTACAACTTCGGCGGGTACCCGCACGGGTACTTCTCGAGCGCGTACAACGCCGGGTACGGAAGCGCGGCGCTGCGCGGTGAGCAGTACCGCGACCTGGGGATCAAGGCGTACCAGTTCATGATCGACAAGAGCCAGGGCGGGCCGTTCGGCTGGTGGGAGGGCGTCGACTACCCGAGTGCGACCTCGCCGTGGGACATCGACCACGCGGCCGGCGGCGGCGGTTCGAACCAGCACATGTGGGGCCAGTCGACGGCGACCAAGGTGCTGTTCGACTCGCTGATCGCGGAGAAGTCGGACGGGTCCGTGATCGTCGGCCGCGGCGTACCGGACGAGTGGCTGCGCGGCAACGGCGAGAAGATCGGGCTGCAGAACTACCCGGTGAGCGGCGGCCGGCTCGGCTACCAGTTGTCGGTGGCCGGCAAGACGGTCACGATCCGGTTCACCGGCAAAGCACCGGCGGCCAGCATCGAGCTGCCGGGCCTGCGCAACAACATCGCGAACGTCTCGGTCAGCTCGACGATCGATCAGTCCGCCGGCACGATCAAGGTCCCGCGAGGCACCACCCAGGTGACCATCGTCCTGAAGCACACCCTGTAGCCCGCGTGCGCCCGGTCGGGACCCGCTCCCGGGCCCCGACCGGGCCTGTCAGGAAGCTTTGCGTGACCAGCCTGTGGAACACACGAGCGTGCAGGCGAGACAGGTCAGTGCGACGCCGGTCAGCATCGCGGGCAACGCGAACCAGTGGCCGAGGAACGCCAGCACGGCGGGGAGCAGGAAGCCGACGTACGCGAGCGCGTAGTACACACCAGTCAGCCCGCTGAGCTCTTCCGGACTCGCCATCCGCTGCACCTCGAGCAGTCCCGAGACGACTGCGATGCCGTACGCCGCACCGAGCACCAGCGCGACCGGTACCGCGAGCCAGGGACGACGTACGACGGCGGTCAACGCCGCGAGTGCCATCCCCAGCGTCATCAGGCCCATCGAGACGACGACCGCGCGGGCCGTGGACAGGTCGTCGAGGCGGCGAGCGATCGGCTGCACGAGGACGCCGGTGACGAGGGTGGCGACGGTCAGCGCGGCCGTGAACAGCAGGGCCCAGCGTCCGAGAGAAGCGTCGACGACCTGCGGGATGATCGCGTACGCGACACCGGCCGATCCGAAGATCCACGGCGCCATCGGCAGTACGACGTGCAGGAAACGGCGATGGACCCGGAGCCGGACACGCCGCGTGTGCTCGCGCCGGGTCTCGACCGATCCGGTGACGACGAGCCAGATCGCGGGCAGGCACAGCGCGAGATGGACCACGTACGGCCAGACAAGCGCGGGGGCGGTCCACTGCGCGAGGAGCCCCGCCGATGCGGGTCCGGCCGCGAAACCGGTGGTCAGCAGGATCGCCGAACGACGTGCGCCGGCGCCCGGGACGGACAACTCGGTGACCCACGCCGTGCCGACGGCCATCGCGATGCCGACCGCGATCCCGGACAGCGCGCGACCGGCGAAGAGCGCGGGATAGCCGGCGATGTCGCCCAGGGCAAGCAGTGCGCTGCCGAGGAAAGACGCGGCGAGTCCGATCAGCATCAACGGGCGGCGGCCGTACCGGTCGGAGAGTCTCGAAGCGATCAGCAGGCCGGGGACCAGGCCGACGACGTACGCGCCGAGGAAGACGTCGACGTCGAGTTGGGAGAACCCGCCGTGCGCGCGGTACACCATCAGCAACGGCGTGAACTGGTTGCCGCCCCACCCGATCACGAGCATCGCGAGACCGACCGGCCGCCAGGCTCGGCTCAGCTCGCGGGCCGGAGCCTGGTCGAGGGTCGTCGCGGTCACAGGGCGCCGCCGAGCAGCGCCGAATGGGTCGCGCTCAGGTGTGCCGCGAGCGCCTGGTCGAAGCCGTCCGCGTCGCCGGTGTCGACGAGATCGGCCAGGTTGCGGTGCTCGGCGACCAGCGTGGTCAGATGCTCGGTCCGGGTACCGATCGAGTTCAGCGCCATCCGTCGCTGCCGATCCGCGAGCGTCGCGTAGAACCGGATCGACAACGCGTTCCCGCTCGCCTGCACGATCGCGCTGTGGAACTGCTCGTCCGCCACGACGAACCCGGGTACGTCGCCCGCACCCGCCAGCGCCTGCTGTGCGTCGAGCAGCCGTACGAGCGTGTCACGCAATGCGGAGCGGTCCGACCCGGCAAGCCGTCGGACGGCGGCACTCTCCAGGGCGCGGCGTACCTCGAGGACGTCGGTGGCCTCGCCCGGGCCGACCGGAACGACGACTGCGCCGCGGCGGGGGACCAGCCGGAGGAGGCCCTCGGCCTGCAGGCGCAGGAACGCCTCGTGGACCGGCGTGCGGCTGATGCCGAGCGGGGTGCCGACCTCGACCTCGCTCAGCAGTTCCCCACCGCGGACCTCGCCGGTGAGGATGCCTTCCTTCAACGCCAGGTACGCGCGCTCGGCGGCGGCAATCTCGGTCACGGCCGGCAAGCATACAAGCTTGCATGCAAGGCGGATTGTCCGGGGCGGGCGCTACGGTCTGACGCATGAGCGACGGCTATGCGGTGCGGATGCTGACCGAGGAGACCTGGCCCGCCTTCGCCGAACTGGTAGAGGCGAACAACGGGGTCTGGGGCGGCTGCTGGTGCATGGGGTTCCACGTCAAGCTCGGCAAGGACCGGTCGGCCGAGCAGAACCGGGCGGACAAGGAGCAGCTCGTCCGCGAACGGCGTACCCACAACGCGTTGGTGTTCGAGGGCGACCGGTGCCTCGGCTGGTGTCAGTTCGGTGCGCCGGACGAGGTGCCGCTGATCAAGAGCCGGCGGCTGTACGAGAAGGAGTTGATCGCGCTGCCCGACTGGCGGATCACGTGCTTCTTCACCGGCAAAGGACTGCGCGGCCGCGGTGTCGCGGAGGCGGCGCTGGGCGGGGCGCTCGCGGAGATCGCGCGGAACGGCGGCGGGGTCGTCGAGGGGTATCCCGAGGAGACCGACGACCGCAAGGTGTCGGGGTCGTTCCTGCACACCGGTCCGATGGCGGCGTTCGAGCGCCACGGCTTCACCCGCACGCGGCCGATCTCACCGCACCGCTGGGTGGTGACTCTGACCGTCTAGTCCACGACTGCTTCGTCGGGGGCGGGCTTGCGCTCGCGTTTGCGGGGGAGCATCACGGCGGGGATCAGCGTGAGCAGGACGAGCGCCCACGCGACCCAGTACGTGTGCGCGAACGACGACGCCGCGTCGACCAGTCCACGTCCGACTGCGGCGGGATCCAGGTGCAGTTGCGCGACGTTCTCCGGTCGGGTGTTGGTGAGGATCGCGGCCTGGGTCTCGCGGAGGCCGCCGTTCAGGCCGGGGATGTTCTGCGTGCCGGGGATGACCGGTGAGTTGTTGAGGTGGTTGGTGAGGATCACGGACATGGTCGCGACACCGCAGGACGACGCGATCTGCTGGGTGATGTTCAGCAACGTCGACCCGCGGGCGACCTGCGGCCCGGCCAGTGTCCGGAGCGCCGAGGTGAACAGCGGCATCATCGTCCCGCCCATCCCGAGCCCCATCACCACCAGCATCGCGATGATCACGCCGTACGGCGTGGTGGAGGTGAGCTGGGTGAGCCCGAACATGCCGACCACGATCAACGCGATCCCGAACGGGACGATCCGCCCGATCGGCAGTTTGTCCACCAGCCGGCCGGCGATCGGCATCGTGATCATCGCGCCGAGGCCCTGCGGTGCGACCAGCAGGCCGGCGTGCAGCGTGGACTCGCCGCGGATCTGCTGGTAATACGTCGGGACCAGCAGCAGGCCGCCGAAGAACGCGGCGCCGAACAGGAACATCGTCACGATCGAGACCGTGAGGTTGCGGTTCCGGAACAGCCGCAGGTCGAGCAGCGGATGCTCCGGCCGGAACGAGTGGAAGACGAACGCCACCATCAGCACGACCCCGGCCAGCATCGATACCCACACCCGCGGTGCGCCGAAGTCGCCGTTCTTCGCCGGCAGCGACGAGACGCCGAACAGGAACAGCGCGAGTCCGGGCGACATCAGCACGACACCGAGGAAGTCGAACGACTCGGCCCGCTCCGGGTGGTCCTTCGCGAGCGCGAACCAGGCATAGACCAGCGCGATCAGGCCGAGCGGAACGTTGATCAGGAAGATCCAGTGCCAGCTCGCCACCTGGATCAGCCAGCCGCCGAGGATCGGGCCCATGATCGGACCGAGCAGCATCGGTACGCCGAGGATCGCCATCAGCCGGCCCATCCGGTGCGGACCGGCGGCGCGGGTCATGATCGTCATCCCGAGCGGCATCAGCATGCCGCCGCCGAGCCCTTGCAGCACCCGGAAGCCGATCAGCATGTCGATGCTGGACGCGGTCGCACAGAGCGCGGAGCCTGCGGTGAACAGGAAGATCGCGGTCATGTACAGCCGTTTGGTGCCGAACCGGTCGGCCGCCCACCCGGTCAGCGGGATGACGGTCGCGAGCGCCAGCGTGTACGCCGTGACGGTCCACGCGACCGTCGAGTACGCCACCGGGTTCTGCGGAGTGCCGAACTCGTCCTGGAACGTCGGCAGTGCGACGTTGACGACCGTGATGTCGAGGATCGACATGATCGCCCCGAGCACGACGACGCCGGCGATCTTCAACACGGCCGCGTCGATGTTGTCGGGATACTCCGGAAGGTTCGGCTGGGTCGCGGACTGGCTCACGATCGGTCCCCCCTCGGGCACGCGTCACGTACGCCCCCGAGCCTACGCGCAGACCGCCCGCCGACACGAGGGACTTCCGGCGGAAGGTTGCCGCCTGCAAGCTCTCTGTCAGCGGACGGTTGCTGAGGGTGTCAACGGGGAAGCAGGTCGGCCTCCTGGAGCTGTTGCCAGATCTCGGACTGGTCGACGACGGTGACGCCGAGCTTCTCCGCCTTGGAGAGCTTGGCGGCGCCGACGTCCGCGCCGGTGATCAACAGGTCGGTGCTCGCCGAGACCGACGACGCGATCGCGGCGCCGGCCTTCTCGCAGAGGCGCTGGAACGCCGGGCGGGCGACCTTCTCGCCGGAGCGCGGGTCGCTGATCGAGCCGGTGACGACGACGGTCTTCCCGGCCAGCGGTGCGCCGGCGGCGACGACCGGCGGCAGGTCCTCCTCGCGGACGTCGAGGGAGACGCCGGCGGCGCGCAGCCGTTCGAGCTCGGGGCGCAGCCGGGTCAGGTGCTCGATCAGCGAGGCGGCGACCTTCGGGCCGATGTCCTCGACCGCGACCAGCCCGTCGACGCCCGCGTCCGCGACCTCCTCCAGCGAGCCGAACCCGGCCCGGCACAGGCGGGCCGCCGTACCCTCCGAGGCCATCGGGATCGCCAGGCCGATCAGTGCGCGGCGCAGGCCGACCTGGCGGCTGCCGTCGATCGACTCGATCATCCGGGCCGCCGACACCTCGCCGATCCGGTCGAACTCGAGCAGGCGCTCCGCGGTCAGCCGGTAGAAGTCCGACGGGTGCTCGAGGATGCCGGCGTCCGACAGCCGCTCGATCCAGACCCCGCCGATCGCGTCGATGTCCGCGGCGGCGCGGGACGCCCAGTGGATCAGCCGCCGCACGGTCTGGGCCGGGCAGGAGACGTTGGTGCAGAACAACTCGCGGCTGTTGCCCTGCTCGATCAGGGGCTGCTCGCAGGACGGGCAGACGGCCGGCGGCTCGATGTCGCGCTCCGCGCCGGTGCGTTTCGAGGCGTCGAGTACGCCGGCCACGAACGGGATCACGTCACCGGCCCGGCGGACCAGCACGGTGTCGCCGATCTTGATGTCGCGGGCGCGGATCACCTCCTGGTTGGCGAGCGTCGCGCGGGTCACCGTCGTACCGCCGACGAAGACCGGCTCGAGCCAGGCGACCGGTGCGACCTTGCCGATCTTTCCGACGTCCCAGACCACGTCGAGCAGCAGCGTGGTCTTCTCCTCGGCGGCGAACTTGTACGCCAGCGCGCCGCGGGGCGAGCTGGACCGGGTGCCGGCGGCGGCGTACGCGTCCCGGTCGGCGAGCCGCAGCACGGCGCCGTCGAGGTCGTAGTCGAGCTCGTTGCGCTGCTGCTCGATCGCAGTGATCGCCTGCTGCGCCGCGGCCGCGTCCGCGCAGTGCCGCATGTCCGCGACCGTGAAGCCCATCGTCCGCAGCGCCCGCTCGAGGTCGGCGTCGGTGCTATCCCGCTCGGTGAGCAGGTCGAACGCGAGGAACTGCAGCCGCCGCTCGGCGACCGTGGCCGCGTCCTTCGCCCGGAGCGTGCCGGCGGCCGCGTTCCGCGGGTTGATCAGCGGCTTGTCCGGATGGGCGGCGTTGTACGCGGCGAAGGTCGACCGCAGCATGACCGCCTCGCCGCGCACCTCGATCCGGTCCGGTACGTCGAGCCGGTCCGGGACACCGTCCGCGAGCGCGCGCACCAGCGGCGTCACGTCGTCACCGGTGGTCCCGTCGCCGCGGGTCACCGCACGGGCGAGCTGCCCGTTCTCGTACACGAGCGCGAGTGACAGCCCGTCGAGCTTCGGCATCACCACCACCGACTGCCCCGGGAACCGCGCGAAGAACGCCTCGACCTGCTCGGGCTTCGTCGCCTTCTCCAGCGACAACATCGGCCGCGAGTGCCGCACCGGCGCGTGCAGCACCGTCGGCGCCCCCACCTGGTCCAGTGGGTTCGGCTCCGGCGTCAGCTCCGGATGGCTCTCGATCAGCCCCCGCAGCTCGTCCTCGACCGCGTCGTACTCCGCGTCCGCCACCACCGGCGTGCCGCGGTAGTACGCATCGCGCAACTCGACGATCCGCGTCGCCAACTCCTGAATCCGCTCCCCAACATCCACGCGGAGGACCCTACCGGGCCGGACCGACAGTCCGTGGTTGCTCGGGGGGCGTCGGTCGCTTATCGTTGCGCAAACGATTGAGCAAGCTGAGGGGGAGCGGTGGAACTGCCGTTGGACGGGGTGCTGGTGCTGGATTTCAGCCAGTTCCTGGCTGGGCCGGTGGCGGCGTTGCGGCTGGCGGATCTCGGGGCGCGAGTGGTGAAGGTCGAGCGGCCGGTGGGTGGGGAGATCGGGCGGACGCTGGCGTTCGCCGGTCGCTGGGCCGACGAGGACACGATGTCGTTCCACGCGATGAACCGGAACAAGGAGGCGGTCGTCGCGGACCTGAAGGATCCCGGGGACCTGGAGGCGGTACGGCGGCTGGTGGCGCGGGCCGACGTCCTGATCCACAACTTCCGGCCCGGCGTGATGGAACGCCTGGGGCTCGACTACGACGCCGTACGGGCGTTGAACCCGGGGCTCGTGTACGCCGCCGCGTCCGGGTACGGCGCCGCCGGCCCGTGGGCGACCCGCCCGGGCCAGGACCTGCTCGCGCAGTCGATCTCCGGGTTGACCTGGGCGCACGGCACCGGACGCCCGACGACGGTCGGACTCTCGCTCGCCGACCACCTGCTGAGCTGTCACCTCGCCGAAGGGGTCACGGCGCTGCTGGTCCGGAAGTTCCGCACCGGCCGCGGCGGGCTGATCGAGTCCAGCCTGCTCGAATCCATGCTCGACCTCCAGTCGACCCGCCTCACCGCCCACCTCAACCCAGGACTGGAAGAGCCGCCCAACGGATACCTGTACCGGACGTCCGACGGCTATCTGGCGACGGTCGACGAGCTGGACGAGAGTTGCGCGTCGGAGACCACGGCGTACTGGGTGGAGGTGCTGAGAGACAGGGGAGTCGACTGTGCGCCGCTGATGACGCTCGACGAACTGCTCGCCTCTGCGGAGTTCGCGGCCGTCGAGATGACGCAGACTGTCGAGCGGGACGGGCTCGAGCTGCGGACCACCCGGAGTCCGATCCGCATCGACGGCGAGATACTGCGCAGTCGGCGCGCTGCGCCGCGGTTGGGTGCCCAGGGCAAGGTCGGTCAGTAGGGTGGGTCGCATGGCGACCTTGGGTGATGTCGCGGCGCGGGCCGGTGTCTCGATCTCGGCGGTGTCACGGGTGCTCAGCGGCGCACCGGACTCGCGGGTCAGCGCGGCCACCCGGCAGCGGATCGTGGACGCGGCGAGCGAGCTGCACTACCGCCCGAACTTCGCCGGCCGGGCGCTGAAGTCCGCCCGGACGCAGGTCGTCGGCCTCGTCGTACCGGACATCACCAACGCGCTGTTCACCGAGCTGATGCACGGCGCCGAGGACGAGGCGACCGAGCACGGGTACACGGTCCTGCTGGGCCGCTCGGACGACGTCCGCCCGGGCGGCGAGGTGATCGCCCGCCTGATCGGCGAGGGCCGCGTCGACGGGATGGCCTTGCAGGTCGGCGACGGCGTACCGCCCGCCGGGCTGGACGACCTGCTCACCACCCAGGCGCCGATCGTGCTCGTCAACTCCTCGGCCCCGGGGCACTCCGGCTCCGTGGTGCTCGACGACCAGCGCGGCGCACAGATCGCGACCGGCCATCTGCTGGAACTCGGACACGAACGGATCGCGTTCGCCAACGGCCTGCCGCGGTCGTTCACCGCGAAACGCCGGCACGCCGGCTACAAGCTCGCCCTGGACGGCGCGGGAATCAAAGTTCCCAAGCAGTACGAGACCCGTGCCGGCTACACGGTCGACAACGGCCGTACGGCGCTGCGCCGGCTGATGGCGCTCACCCCGAGACCGACCGGCGTCGTGGTGGCGAACGTCAACGCCGCCGTCGGCCTGCTCGGCGAGGCACGCAAGCTCGGGATCAAGGTCCCGGAGGACCTGTCCGTCGTCACGGTGCACGACTCGTGGACCGCCGAGAACACCTGGCCTCCGTTGACCGCTGTGCAGATGCAGTTCTACGCCGTCGGCCGGACGGCCGTCCGCAGCGTGATCCGCCGCATCGAGACCGGCGAGACCTCGGACGAGGTCGTCACCGACCCGCCGCCGGAGCTGGTCGTGCGCGAGTCCACCGCACCGCCGCACCCCCGCGGCTGACCAGAGCCGTAGGTTCTGCGGCGGTTGATCAAAAGTCCCTGCGCAAACGATTGACCAATGCGGGACCTGCGGTCTAGCGTTCCTGCTCTAACGTTTGAGCAGATGGAGTCCGTCATGAAGTCAGTTCGTCTCGGGACAGTGCGTGCGCTGGCGGCCCTGGTGTCCGCGGCCGCGCTGCTGACCGCCTGCGGTTCGTCGGGTGGGGGAGCCGGCGCGGATGTGAAGCAGACCGACTCGGGCGGCGCGATCACCGTCTGGGTGGATCCGCCGCGCGTCCCGGCCGCGAAGGCCTTCCAGCAGGCGCATCCGGAGATCAAGGTCACGATCAACCAGATCGACGGCACGGTCGGCGGCAAGTCGCTGCAGCAGCAGTTCGCGCAGTTCAACCAGGCCGGCAAGGGCTGGCCGGACGCGATCTTCTTCCCGTCGAACGACGACATCGCGTGGGCGTCCGGCGCGCAGGTCAACTACACCGCCGATCTGACCGACCAGGTCCCGGACGTGATCAAGGGCTACGAGGAGTCGGTGATCGCGCCGTGCAAGATCGACGGCAAGATCCGTTGCCTGCGCAACGACGCGGCGCCGGACGTGTTCTGGTACAACAAGGCCTTCTTCGCCCAGTACGGCTACCAGGTCCCGAAGACCTGGGAGGAGTACGCCGACCTGGCGGTTCGGATCGCGAAGGAACACCCGGGCAAGTTCGCCGGCTTTACCGGTGACGCGTACGCCCCCGACCGGTACCTGTGGGCGTCGGGCTGCCCGACTAACGCGCGCCAGTCCGAGACGGAGGTGCACATCGACCTCACCGACCCGAAGTGTGTCCGGGCCAAGGAGCTGCTCGCGAAACTCGTGCAGGCGAAGGCGATCTCGGCGCTCGGCATCTTCGACGCGGACGCCGCGAAGGTCGGCAAGGACATGGTGATGAGCCCGGGCGCCGCCTGGTGGGGCGACTACCTGTTCCGGCAGTCCTGGAAGATCCCGGCCGGCCAGATGACCGCGGTCGCGCCGCTGGCCTGGAAGGGCGAGGACAAGCCCGCCACCGGTGACGAGGGCGGCGGCCTGTGGGGTGTCTCCCGGCACATCACCGGCAAGGAGCTCGAGAACACGCTGACGTTCGCGAAGTTCGTCGCCACCGACCCGAAGTGGCAGGTCGAGCTGTCGACCGGTCTCCCGGCGTACGGTCCGGTCCAGGACGCCTGGGTGGCGAAGCAGGCGAAGACGAAGTACTTCGCCGACAACACCGAGACGTTCGCGGCGATGAAGGGTGCGAACGCCTACGTCCAGCCGGACCACGCGTACATGCTCTACAACACCGGCAGCGTGTGGACCGAGACGGTCGCCGCCGGCCTGGCCTCCGGAAAGACCGTCGACCAGGTCTGGAGCGGTTTCAACGACGAACTTCTCAAGCAGGCCAAGGCGATGGGCTACACGGTCAAGTGAGGGCTGCCAGGTCAAGTGAGGCCAGGGGCGCCTGGATCCTGCTCTCGCCGTACGTCGTCCTGCTGCTCGTCGGCGGGGTCATCCCGGTGGGGTACGCGCTCAAGACCGCCCTGGAGAAGCCGCCGACGCCGCTGGACCCGAGTACCGGGTTCGGCGGGGTGGCGAGCTTCAGGACCGTGTTCACCGACTACCGCTTCCTCGACACGTTCCAGAACGTGTTCGCGACGCTGGTGATCTGGCTGCCGATCATGATGATCGGCATCGTCGGACTGGCGCTGCTGATCCACGCCAGCCCCGGCCGGTTCGGCTCGGCGATGCGGTTCGTGTACTACATCCCCGGCGCGCTCGCCGGGATCGCGAACTTCGTGCTGTGGGTGTACCTGCTGAACCCGGGCCAGTCGCCGATCGAGGGCTTCTGGCACGCGGTCGGCGTGGAAACGATCAAGCAGGCGGTCGCGTCGCCGGGCAACCTGCCGTTCGTGCTGACCGCGATGATGTTCTTCCAGGGCGTCGGCTCCTGGATCGTCGTGGTGAACGGCGGCCTGAACGGCATCCCCGACGACACCCTGGAGGCGGCGGCGCTGGACGGTGCCGGGGCCTGGCAGGTCGCGTGGCACGTGAAGCTGCCGATCATCCGTCCCTGGATCGGGTACGCCGCGTTGATGAACCTGGCCTACGGGTTCCAGCTGTTCCTCGAGCCGCAGCTGCTCGACCAGGTCGCGAGCAACGCGCTGCCGGACCAGTGGACGCCCACCCAGCTCGGCTATGCGTTTGCTTTCAGCAACTACAACTTCCCGGCCGCGGCGGCGATGTCGCTGATCCTGCTGGTGATCACGCTCGGCATCGGGCTGCTGATCGTCTTCCGCAGCGGGCTGTTCGGCAAGGAGGACAGCTGATGACCCGGATCGAGAACTGGAGCGTCGGCCGGCTGGCCCGGGTGGTGACGATGCTGTTCGTGGCGGCGATCTTCCTGCTGCCGATCGCCGGCTTCGTCGCGATGGCGTTCCGGTCGAACAACGGCGTCGACGCCGGCGACGGCGGGTTCCTCGGCCTCGGGGACATCTCCTGGAGCAACGTCAGGTACAGCTGGTCACAGGTGAACGGCTTCGGGCCGCAAGGCGGGCTGTTCTCACGCTGGCTGACGAACTCGCTGATCGTCGCGGCCGGTGGCGCGATCCTCGCGGTGGTCGCCGCGCTCCCGGCGGGCTACGCGATGGCGCGCCTGCGGTTCCGGGCCCGGCGCGCGCTGCTGCTGATCACGCTGGTCACGATGGTGATGCCGAACACCGTGCTGGTCATCCCGCTGTTCCTCGAGGTGAACGCGGTCGGCGCGGTCGGGCAGCTGTGGCCGGTCGCGCTGATCATGGGCTTCTTCCCGTTCGGCGTGTACCTGTCGTACATCCACTACCTGACCACGATGCCGAAGGAACTGGTCGAGGCCGCCCGCCTGGACGGGCTCGGCGAGGTGTCGGTGTTCTGGTGGATCGGGCTGCGGATCTCCAAGCAGGTCGTCGTACTGGTCGCGTTCTTCGCGTTCGTCGCGAACTGGACGAACTTCTTCCTGCCGCTCGCGCTGCTGTCGTCGAACCAGAACAACCAGACCGTCTCGATCGGCCTGCAGCAGCTGATCGGCGCGAGCCCGCTGTTCAACCCGACCGTCGCGGCCGGCCTGGACGTGAAGCTGTACATGCCGCAGCTCGCGCTGGCGACGTTCATCTCGATGCTGCCGTTGCTCGCGGTGTTCCTCGGCGCGCAGCGCTTCCTGATCCGTGGCGAGACCGTAGGAGCGGTGAAAGGCTGATGACCGACGAGTTCACCCCGCATCCCGGGTACACGCTCGCGCTGCCGGCGCAGCCGCGGCCGATCGCGGTCGTCGGCGCCGGCGGTATCGTCCGCGACGCCCACCTGCCGGCCTACCGGAAGGCCGGCTTCGAGATCGCGAGCATCACCGACCTCCGGCGGGACCGCGCGCAGCAGCTGGCGGACGAGTACGGCATCCCGCGGGTGTACGACGAGGTCGCCCGCGCCGTCGCGGCCGCCCCGCGCGACGTCGTGTACGACATCGCCCTGCCGCCCGAGGCGCACGTCGACGTACTCGAGCAACTGCCCGACGGCGCCGCGGTACTGCTGCAGAAGCCGCTGGGCAACGTGCTCTCCGAGGGCGTCCGGACCCGCGAGGTGTGCCGCCGCAAGGGTCTCGTCGCGGCGGTCAACACGCAGCTCCGGTTCGCGCCGTACGTCGCCGTCGCCCGGCAACTGATTGCCGACGGCACCATCGGCGAGCTCTACGACTTCGAGATCCGGGTTTCGGTCCGGACACCGTGGGAGATGTTCCCGTACGTGCTGGAGCTCGACCGGCTCGAGATCAACATGCACAGCGTCCACTACCTGGACCTGATCCGCTCGTTCCTCGGTGATCCGACCGGCGTCTCGGCGGTCACCGTCAAGCACCCGGAGAAGTCGCACGCGAACAGCCGGTCGGACATCGCGCTGACGTACGGCGACCGGCCGGTGCGGGTGGTGGTGTCGACGAACCACGACCACCACTTCGGTGAGCGGTACGAGGAGAGCTACATCAAGTGGGAGGGCACCAAGGGCGCGGTCCGGGTGCAGCTCGGGCTGCTGCTGGACTACCCGCGCGGGGGTGAGGACCGGCTGGAGCTCGTCACCGACGACCGGCTCGCGGACGGCTGGCGGCCGGTGCCGTTCGAGGGGTCGTGGTTCCCGGACGCGTTCATCGGGTCGATGAGCGTCGTCCAGCGGTACCTCGAGGGCTCGATCCCGTCGCTGCCGACCTCGGTGGAGGACGTCTTCCGGACCATGGCGGTCGTCGAGGCGGCGTACACCTCGGCCGCGAAGGGCGGCGAGCCGCCGGCGTACGACTTGGAGACTTCGAAAGGACCGACCGAGTGGTGACGGAACTTCCCCTGGCCGGGCTCACCGTGCTCGACTTCAGCCAGTTCCTGGCCGGGCCGGTGGCCGCGCTGCGGCTGGCCGATCTGGGCGCCCGGGTGATCAAGATCGAGCGTCCCGGCAGCGGCGACGCCGGCCGGCAGTTGGCCTTCGCGGGCAAGCTGGTCGGCGACGACAGCATGTCGTTCCACGCCATGAACCGCAACAAGGAGAGCCTGGTCGCGAACCTGAAGGACCCGGCCGACCTGGCCCGGGTGCGCGCGCTGGTCGCCCAGGCCGACGTGGTGGTGTCGAACTTCCGCCCCGGCGTGATGGAACGCCTCGGCCTCGACTACGAGACGGTACGGCGGATCAACCCGGGCATCGTGTACGGCAGCGTCAGTGGGTACGGCGACACCGGGCCGTTCAAGGACCGTCCCGGGCAGGACCTGCTCGCGCAGTCGATCGCGGGCCTGCCGTGGCTGAACGGCTCCCGCGACGACCCGCCGGTCCCGGTCGGCCTGGCGGTCGCGGACCACCTGGCCAGCTGCCATCTCGCGCAGGGCATCACGGCCCTGCTGGTACGCCGGTTCCGCACCGGGCGCGGCGGTCACGCGCAGACAAGCCTGCTCGAAGCGCTGCTCGACCTCGAGTTCGAGCTGCTGACGACCCGGCTGAACGACCCGTCGATCGAGGTACGGCGGAAGGGGATCCGCTCCGCGCACGCGTTCCTGCCGGCGCCGTACGGGATCTATCCGACCAGCGACGGCTACCTGGCGATCGCGATGAACCCGGTGCCGGTGATCGGCCGGCTGCTCGACCTGCCCGAGGTCGCGGCGATGACCGACCCGCAGTCCTGGTGGGACCGGCAGGAGGAGATCGAGGACCTGCTGTCCGAACGGCTGCGGACCCGGACGCGGGACGAGTGGCTCGCCGTACTGGATGCCGAGGACGTCTGGTGCGCGCCGGTGCTGACGCTGGACGAACTGGTGGACCACGACGGGTTCCGGGCGATCGCGATGACGCAGCAGCTCAAGCGCGACGACGTCGACCTGATCACCACCCGCAGCCCGATCCGGATCGACGGGTCGCGGCTGACCAACCCGCGGCCGGCGCCCCGGCTGGGCGAACACGAGCCGCTGGAGGAGATCGCATGACTGTGTTGCGGGGCATGACCTGGGAGCACCCGCGCGGGTACGACTGCCAGGTGGCGGCGGCTCGTGAGTACGGGCGACTGACCGGGGTGGACGTGCAGTGGGAGTTCCGGTCGCTGCAGGCGTTCGCGGACGAACCGATCGACGGGCTCGCCGCGCGGTACGACCTGCTGGTGATCGATCATCCGCATGTTCCGCTGGCGGCGGAGCACCTTGCGCCGCTGGACGGGGCCGGTCACGACGTGGCGCTGGCGGCGCTGGCGGACGATGCCGTGGGCAACAGTCATACGTCGTACGCGCACGCCGGGCACCAGTACGGGCTGGCCACGGACTCGGCGGCGCAGGTCGCCGTACACCGGCCGGATCTGCTGGCGGAGCCGCCCAGCGATTGGGACGCCGTACTCGAGCTGGCCGACGCGGGGCGGGTGGTGTGGCCGGCGAAGCCCATCGACGCGTATTCGACCTTGTGCACGCTGGCTGCCAACCGCGGTACGCCGGTCGCGGCCGAGCCCGGGCGCTTCCTGGCCGACGACGATGCGGCGGCCGTACTGGAGCTGATGCACCGGCTCGCGGAGCGGGTGCCGGACTGGTGCCTGGCGGCGAATCCGATCGAGGTGGCCGAGGCCGTGGCGGGGCACGACCGATGGGCGTACGTGCCGTTGGCCTATGGGTACACGAACTACTCGCGGCGCGGGTTCCGTCCGCATCGGCTGAAGTACGTCGACATCCCGGGCGTGGTGGGTTCGCAGCTGGGCGGCGCGGGGATCGCGGTGTCGGCGTACTCGCCGGAGGTCGACGCGGCCCGCGCGTACGCGATCTGGCTGGCGTCGCCGGCCGTGCAGTCCGGGGTGTACTACGACGCCGGCGGGCAGCCCGGGTACGCGTCCTCGTGGGACGACGACCGGCTGAACGAGGACTCGTGGGACTTCTTCCGCGGCACCCGGCAGACGCTGGAGAACGCGTGGGTGCGGCCGCGGACCGCGGGCTACATGGAGTTCCAGGACGTCGTGTCGCCGTGGGTCACCGCGACGCTGCGCGGCGAGCTGACCGACGCCGAGCTGGTGAAGCGGGCCGGCGAGCAGGCCGAGCGTCTGCTGGGGGAGCGATGAAGGTAGCGGAGCGCTGGTACGAGGACTACGCGATCGGCGAGAGCCGGACGACCGTCGGGCGGACGATCACCGAGGCCGACATCGTGCTGCACGCCGGGCAGACCGGGGACTTCTTCCCGCACCACATGGACGCCGAGTGGATGGCGACCCAGCCGGCCGGGCAACGGATCGCGCACGGGACGCTGATCCTGTCGATCGCGGTCGGGATGACGGCCGGAGACATCAACCCGCGGTCGATGTCGTACGGCTATGACAGGATCCGGTTCATCAAGCCGGTGTTCATCGGCGACACGATCACGGTCACCGCCGAGATCACCGAGAAGTCGGAGCACAAGCGGCCGACGCACGGCTACGTGCACGAGTTGGTCAGCGTCACGAACCAGCGGGGCGAAACCGTGCTCGTCCTCACCCATCTCTACCTGGTCGACAAGCGAGGTGCCGAATGATCATCGACGCGCATCAGCACGTGTGGGACCTGGAGCGTTCGCCGTACCGCTGGCTGGGTCCGCAGACGCCGGAGTGGAACCGTACATTCACGTTCGACGAGCTGCGCCCGCAGCTGGTGCGGAACGGCGTGGACGCGACGGTGCTGGTGCAGTCCGACGACGACGATCGCGACACCGACCTGATGCTCGAGCAGACCGCGCCGGAAGTGGCGGCAATCGTCGCGTACGTACCGCTGGACAAGCCGGAGCGGGCCGCGGAACGACTCGCGGAGCTGCGCAAGGACCCGCGCGTGGTCGGCATCCGGAACCTGATCCACGACCTCCCGGACCCCGACTGGATCCTCCGCCCTGAGGTCGACGAGGGGCTCAGCGTGCTCGAGCAGGCGGACGTCACGTTCGACTACGTCGCCGTACTCCCGCGCCACCTGGAGCACGTCCCGACGCTGTCCGAACGTCACCCGGACCTGCGCATCGTCATCGACCACCTCGCCAAACCCCCGCTCGGCGAGCGCGAACCGTGGTGGACGCAGATCGAAACCGCCGCCCAGAACCCACTGGTCCACGCCAAGCTCTCCGGCCTGTACGGCGAGCCCCTGCAGGCGTACGTCGACCGCGCGCTGGAGGTCTTCGGCCCCACCCGCCTGATGTACGGCGGCGACTGGCCCATCTCCACCGCCTTCGGCGGCTACGACCAAACCTTCCAAACCCTCGCCGCCACCCTCGAGGCGCTGTCACCCGCCGACCGCAACGAAATCTACGGAGGCACGGCCCAGCGCTTCTACCGCATCCCTCGCAGCTGACACAGCGCGACCTGGGCAACACGGGGGAGTCGGGCGAACTGGTCTACTACAAGACATACTGACGGCTCTCAGCGTTTTCTCAGCGCTCGCTCGACAGGATGACAGTCGTCCTGCTCAGCGACCGCACCGGAGAGGCCGATTGCATGGGTGGGCCCAGATTCAGCGTGGTGATTCCCGCGTTCAACGAGGAACGTTTCATCGCGGAGTGTTTGCAGTCACTTGCCCGGCAGGACTTCGCCGGTGTGTACGAAGTGATTGTCGTCGACAACAACTGCACGGACCGGACCGCGGAGATCGCGCGGAGCTGTGGGGCGACCGTCGTCCGTGAGGAGACGCCCGGGGTGTGCGCGGCGCGGCATCGCGGGACGCTGTCGGCGAGCGGGCAGATCGTGGTGTCGACGGATGCCGACACCGTGTTCGGTCCCGGGTGGCTCACCGGGATCGACCGGTCGTTCCGCCAGGGCCCCGGGCGGGTCGCGGTCGCCGGTCCCTGCCGGTATCCGGAGGGGCCGTGGTGGGGCAAGGTGTACGCGCGGATCCTGTTCGAGTCCGTCTACCTGACGTACCGGGTGACCGGCCGGGTCGGGTACGTCACCGCGACGAACATCGCGTTCCGCAAGGACGCCTGGTCCGGGTACGACCTGACCGGAACGCAGGGCGCCGACGAGCTCGGTCTGCTCCGGCAACTGCGTTCGCGCGGCAAGGTCGCGTTCGACCGCGGCAACCCGACGCTCACGTCCGCGCGCCGGCTCGCGCAGGGGCTGACGTACAACGTGGTGGTGTCGTTCCTGTACTACTACGCTCTCGCCGTCACGCTGAACCGGCTGGCCGGGCGGACCGTGATCGGCACCGCGCCGTGCTTCCGGACCGACAAGAGGTGGCCGGCGCCGCGGCGGTACCGGACTCGGCTGCTCGCGATCGGATGGCTGGTCGCGGCCGCGGCGGCGACCGTACTCACGGACCGACTGATGGACGGCTGATGCGTCGAGCAACGAAAACCCTGGCAGGTGTGGCGGCCGGCGCCGGTACGGCGTACTGGCTGATGATGTCGCCGTATTCGCAGGTGTTCGGGCCGTTCCCGTACCGCGGGCGGGCCGACGGGTCGAAGGTCGCGCTGACCTTCGACGACGGGCCGAACGAGCCGTATACGTCGCAGCTCGCGGACTACCTCGACGGCGAAGGTATCGCGGCGACGTTCTTCCAGGTCGGCCGCGCGGTGCAGCGGTACCCCGAGGTCACCCGGCGGCTGGCGGACGCGGGGCATGTGATCGGGTTGCACGGCTACACGCACGACTTCACGCAGTACCTCCGCCGCGCGACGCTCGCCGACGAACTGGAGCGCGGGCTCGACGCGTTCGCCGAGGTCGGGATCCGCCCGGCCCTGTACCGCCCGCCGTGGCTGCTGCGCATCCCCGCATTGCACAGCTTGGCCCGCAAGCACCGCCTGCAGTTGGTGTCCGGCGAGTTCTGCCACCCGCTCGAGGTCGCCCAGCCGAGCCCGGAACGCATCGCCCGTCTCGCCGTCCGCGTCACCCGCCCCGGCTCGATGCTCATCTTCCACGACGGCCGCGACGGGAAGGGCGGCCCGCGAGCCGCGACGGTCGAGTCGGTCAAACTCGTCGTCGAAGGCCTCCGCGCCAAGGGCTACGGCTTCACCACGGCCGACGACCTTCTCGGTGTACCGGCGTACCACTGACCCGTTGTGCATTACTGCGTGAACCGGCAGGATTGGTGCCACATTCACGCAGGAGGGAGTGGTCGGGAGTGGCCGCGAAGTGGGAGTTCGTGCTCTGCGACGCGCTGGTCAAGGTGCACCCGGTCCGGGAGCCGCGGCCGGTGTCCGCGGAGACCCGGTTCCAGGCGTTCCTCGGGGAGCCGGCGTCGTTCCAGCTCGCGTACCGGCCGCCGATGGTGCCGGATTTCCGTGACCCGAGTCCGCTGCGGGTACGGGTCGAAGGACCGGCCGCGGACCTGGTGACGGTGTCGAGCGTCGACCTCGTCCCGTGCGCGTACGTCGCCCTGCCGGGCCACGACGACGGCTACGAGTTCGACGAGCCGGGGCTGTACCCGGACGTCCTGCGTCCGATCCCGGACGGCGAGGCCCCGGTGCGGTTCGGCGGCTGGGCCGCGCTCTGGTTCGACGTCCGTACGACGGATCCCGCCCGCGCCGGCCGCCACGAACTCGAGATCGTGATGCTCGCCCCCGACGGCGAAGAGCTGCACCGTACGACGGTTTCCGTCGAGATCACCGAGATCGAGCTGCCGCCACTGGACATCGTGTCGAGCCACTGGATGCACCTCGACGCGCTCGCGGACCACTACGGCGTAGAGGTTTTCGGCGAGGAACACTGGGCGATCGTCGAACGCTTCATGGCGTCCGCGGCGGAGATGGGCGCGACATCGCTGCTCGCACCGGTCTGGACGCCGCCGCTCGACACCGCGGTCGGCTCGTACCGGACCGTCGTACAGCTGATCGAGATCACCACGACGGCCGACGGGTACGCGTTCGGCTTCGACCGGTTGCGGCGCTGGCTCGAGCTGTGCCGCCGTACCGGGATCGCCGGTGTCGAGGTCGCGCACCTGTTCACCCAGTGGGGCGCGAAGGCGACGCCCGGCATCGTCGTGGACGGGGAACGGGCCTTCGGCTGGGACGTCCCCGCGACCGACGCGCGGTACCGCGACCTGATGCAGGCGCTACTGCCCGCCCTGCAGGCGGTGCTGGACGAGGAGTGGGACCGGGAGTACGTCGTGTTCCATATCTCCGACGAGCCGTCGGGGGAGGACGGGTTGGCGAGCTACCTCGACGCGAAGGCCGTCGTCGCCGATCTGCTCAAGGGCTGGACCGTCGTCGACGCGCTGAGCGAGCACTCGTTCTACACCTCCGGCGCGGTCGCGTTGCCCGTCGTCGCGACGAACCACGTCGAGCCCTTCCTCGCCGAGCGCCCCGAGAAGCTGTGGGTCTACTACTGCGTCAGCCAGGACCGCGACGTCGCGAACCGCTTCATCGGCATGCCGTCGGCCCGCAACCGCGCGATCGGCCACCAGTTGTTCGCCTCCGGCGTGGACGGCTTCCTGCACTGGGGTTTCAACTTCTGGTACACCTGGCACTCGATCCGCCGCATCAACCCGTTCGCCGACACCAGCGCCGGTGGTGCCTTCCCGTCCGGCGACCCGTTCACGGTCTACCCCGGCCCGGACGGTACGCCGTGGCCGTCACTCCGGCACCGCGTCTTCGCCCAGGCCATCTGGGACCACCGCGCCCTCCAGGCCATCCGCGCAGCCCACGGCAACGCGGCCGCACTCCAGATCGTCGACCCGGACCGCACCCTGCGTTTCGACCGCCCCGTTCTGGATCCGCTCCACTACTACGAGGCACGCCGGCGGATGGTGGACGCGCTGACGCAGGACGAGTGACAACCTGCGCGCCGGCCGCGGAGTCCTTCAGGTGTGAGGGACTTCGCTGACCGGCGTTGTACGCGTTCCATCGCGGTCGTGCTCGCACTGACGGTGATCGGGGCGCTGCTGCCCGGCGTCGGGCTGATCGTCGGCGGGCGGCGGAGGCTCGGTGCGTTCGTGCTGACGGTGAGCCTCGCGCTGGCCGGGGCTGCGGCGTACGTCGCGGTCGTCCGGCCGCCGGCGGTCCTCGCGCTGGCCGTGTCGCCGCGGAAGCTGCTGATCGTCGCGGCCGCGCTGGTGGTCGTCGGGCTCGCCTGGGTGTGGGTCGTGGTCGCGTCGCACGAGCTGGTCCGGCCGCTGACGATGAAGTGGATTCCGCGGCTGTCCGGGGCGTTGCTGGTCGGCGTACTGAGTTTCGCGATCGTGCTGCCGACGACCGCGGCGGTGACGGCGGTCCTGTCGCAGCGGGACCTGATCGGCACCGTCTTCCTGCCCGGCGTGGATTCCCGGAGCGCGACCCGGCCGACTGTGAACGTGCGCGACCCGTGGGCGGACCGGCCGGAGCTGAACATCCTGCTGCTCGGCGGTGACGGCGGCGCGAACCGGTCCGGGATCCGCACCGACAGCGTGATGGTCGCGAGTATCGACACGCACACCGGCACGACGCATCTGATCTCGCTCAGCCGGAACTGGATGCGGATGCCGTTCCCGCTGAACTCCCCGCTGCACAAGGCCTATCCGGACGGCTTCTGGGACCCGGCGCTCGGCGACGTCGAGCAGCCGGAGTACTACCTGGACGCCATGTACGACAACGTGCCGAAGGCGCATCCCGGGATCCTCGGGCCGACCGACAACGAGGGTGCCGACGTACTGAAGGAGTCGGTCGGGACCGCGGTCGGGCTGCCGATCGACTACTACGTCCAGCTCAGCGTCGTCGGGTTCGAGAAGATGATCGACGCGCTCGGCGGGGTCACGGTCAACATCAACTACCCGGTGCCGATCGGCGGCGACTACGGCCTCGGACCCGGGACCCGCGGTGCGCGGAAGCCGAGCGGGTACCTGCAGCCGGGACCGAACCAGAAGCTCGACGGGTACCACGCGATGTGGTTCGCCCGCGGCCGGTACGGGCTGGACGACCCGTCGCGGCAGGCGCGGCAACGGTGCACGATCCAGGCCCTGGTGCACAGCGCGAACCCGGCGACGCTGGTCTCGAGGTACCAGCAGATCGCTGCCGCCGGCAAGCAGCTGCTCCGTACCGACATCCCGCAGGAACTGCTGCCCGCGCTCGTCCAGTTGGCCGTGAAGATGAAGCACGCCGCGATCACGAACGTCGACCTGGACGCGGCCAGGAATTTCCCGACCGGCCGCGACCCGAACTACCGGGCGATCCGGGAACTCGTGCAACAGGCACTGCATCCGGTCCACCACCCGGCCACCACCAGGCACGCTTCCAAGGCGAGTCCGACCGAGAGCCTCGCGCAACTTTGCGCCTATCACCCGCAGTGATTTCACGCACTGTGTCGATTTGGTGTCGTACTGTAACAGTACGTTCACTCAAGGAGGCAGTCGTGGAATCACCCAGTCCTGCTGCTCGGATAGGTGCGGAGTTTCTCGGAACGTTCTGGCTGGTGTTCGCCGGGTGCGGTGCGGCGGTACTGGCCGGCGTCGTCCTGACCCCGGACAAGGTGACGGTCGGCATCGGGTACCTCGGTGTCGCGCTGGCGTTCGGCCTGACCGTGCTGACGATGGCGTTCGCCGTCGGACATGTCTCCGGCGGGCATTTCAACCCGGCGGTCACGATCGGTCTGGCCGTCGCCAAGCGGATCGAGTGGAAGTGGGTGCCGACGTACATCGTCACCCAGGTGGTCGCCGGTACCGTGGCGGGCGCGATCCTGCTGGTCATTGCCAACGGCAAGCAAGGCTTCAGCGCGGTCGACAGCGGCTTCGCCAGCAACGGGTACGGCGACCGGTCGCCCGGCGGATACTCGCTGCTGGCCTGTGCGCTCGTCGAGATCGTGCTGACGGCGTTCTTCCTGTACGTCATCCTCGGCGCGACCGACGACCGGGCACCGAAGGGCTTCGCCCCGATCGCGATCGGCCTCAGCCTGACGCTGATCCACCTGGTCGGCATCCCGGTGACCAACACGTCGGTCAACCCGGCGCGCTCGCTCGGCGTCGCCTGGTTCGCCGGCGGTGCGGCGCTCGGGCAGGTCTGGCTGTTCATCGTCGCGCCGATTGTCGGGGCCGCGATCGCCGGCGTGAGCTATGCCGCGATCACCGGGGCCCGCGCGGCGGACGAGGTTGATCTGGGGGTCGCCAACAACCCGTGAGTGCGCGGCTCGGCCGCCGTCAGCCGAGCCGCGTCCACTGCTCCAGGACGACGAGCGTCTTCGTGCCGGCGATCGCCTCGCCGGAGCGCAGCTTGCTCACGACCCGGCGCAGGTCGTCGACGCCCTCGACCCGGATCCGCACCAGCGCGTCCGGGTCGCCGGCCAGTGTCAGGACCTCCTCGACCTCGGGGATCTGCGCGACGAACTCCATGATCTGGGCGAGGTCCAGGTCGTCGGCGAAGTGCAGTTCGGTCATCGCCTCGATCCCCGTGGCGATCCGGCCGTGGTTGATCTTCACCGTGTACCGCTCGATCACGCCGAGCTTCTCCAGCCGTGCGATCCGGCGCTGCACCGGCGCCACGGTGAGCCCGACCGCCGCCGCGATCTCGCGCAGCGGCCGGCGGGCGTTCTCCCGGAGCAGGTCGAGGATCACGCGGTCGGTAGGGTCGAGGGTCGCCTGGTCGGTCACGCAACAAAATGTACGCCCGACAGTGGATATGTTGCGTAGGCTCCCGACAGATCGGCGTGCCGGTTGCGGATCGTCGCCAAAGTGCGGGACCGGTGTTGTGACCCGCCCCACCAGGCCTCACGCTCGGGGCAACCGATCCTGGGAGTACAGATGACCGAGTTGCTCGATCACCCGGTCGCCACGACGGCGCCCTACGACCTCGGCGACCGTTTCCGTGCGGCGGGCCCGCCGACGCTGCTGACCGGCGTCCAGGCGATCGCCCGGCTGCTCGTCGAGCATCGCGCACTGGACCGGCGGCGCGGGCTGCGGACCGCGTCGTTCGTCTCCGGCTACCAGGGCAGCCCGCTCGGCGGTCTCGACAAGCTGCTCGGCGGGATGCCGGACGTCCTGGACGCGAACGACATCCGGTTCGTGCCCGGCCTGAACGAGGAGCTCGCCGCCACCTCGGTGTGGGGGAGCCAGATCGAGCTGCCGCTCGGCACCGCCAGCCACGACGGTGTCACCGGCTTCTGGTACGGCAAGGGCCCCGGCGTCGACCGCGCGACCGACGCGTTGCGGCACGCCAACATGTACGGCGTGAACCCGCGCGGCGGCGCCGTACTCCTGGTCGGCGACGACCCGGCGTCGAAGTCGTCGACCGTACCGGCGGTCAGCGAGCGGTCCCTGGCCGCGCTCGGCATCCCGGTGCTGTTCCCGCGGAACGCCGCGGAGATCGTGACGCTCGGCCTGCACGCGATCGAGCTGTCCCGGACGACCGGCTGCGTGGTCGCGCTGAAGATCGTCGCGGACGTCGCCGACGGCGCCTGGGTGGTCGACGCCGCCGCGGCCGACGTACGCCCGGTCGCGCCCGCGATCGAGTGGGACGGCATGCCGTACAGCTACCAGCAGCGCCCGATGATCATCCGCCCGGACGCGATCGTGCGCGCCGAGGCCGATCTCGTCGGCCCGCGGACCGAGCTCGTCCGGGCGTACGCCGTGGCGAACGGGCTGGACGTGCTCGACGTCGACCCCACGGATGCGCGGGTCGGATTCGTTGCCTCGGGCAGCTGTTACGACTCGATGCGGCAGGCCATGACCGACCTGGGTGTCACCGACGAGGCGCTCGACCGGGCAGGGATCCGGGTACTGCGCCTCGGCCTGATGAGTCCCGTTGCCGCCGGCACCGTTCGCGCGTTCGCGGAAGGCCTGGACCGGATCGTGGTCGTCGAGGACAAGACGGCGTTCGTCGAGACCCAGATCCGGGAGATCCTCTACGGTACGCCGAGCGCGCCGGAGATCGTCGGCAAGCGGGACGCGGCCGGCCGGATGCTGATCCCCGCCGACGGCGAGCTCACCTCGGGTCGCCTGCTCGGCCCGCTCCGGCAGGTGCTGCAGGACGTGGTCGCGATCACCCCGCCCGCCCCGCAACGGACGCAGCTTCCGCTGTTGTCGACCAGCCGGTCGGCGTACTTCTGCAGCGGCTGCCCGCACAATCGCTCGACCGCGCTGCCGGAGGGCTCCATGGGCGGTGGCGGGATCGGCTGCCACGCCATGGTGACGATCTCCGACCGTGCGGACAGCGCGGTCACCGGTGTCACCCAGATGGGCGGCGAGGGCGCGCAATGGATCGGGCAGGCGTGGTTCACCGACGCCGGCCACATCTTCCAGAACGTCGGGGACGGGACGTTCTTCCACTCCGGGCAGCTCGCGGTCCAGGCGTGTATCGCGGCCGGCGTGAACATCACGTACAAGCTGCTCTACAACGAGGTCGTCGCGATGACCGGCGCCCAGGACGCCGAGGGCGCGCTCACCGTGCCGCAGTTGACGCACAAGCTGCACACCGAGGGCGTGCGGAAGATCGTCGTCTGCGCCGAGGACCCGAGCCGGCACCGCCGCCGCGATCTCGCGCCCGGCACGCTGCTCTGGGACCGCGACCGCCTCGACGAGGCGCAGCGCATGCTCCGGGAGACCCCGGGCGTCACCGTGCTGATCTTCGACCAGCACTGCGCCGCGGACGCCCGCCGGCAGCGCAAGCGCGGGAACCTGCCCGCCCGGACCCAGCGTGTCGTCATCAACGAGGCGGTCTGCGAGGGATGCGGCGACTGCGGTGTGAAGAGCAACTGCCTGTCCGTGCAGCCGGTCGAGACGGAGTACGGGCGGAAGACCCGGATCGACCAGACCTCCTGCAACACCGACTACAGCTGCCTCGACGGCGACTGCCCGTCGTTCGTGACCGTGGAGACGGCGTCGAGCCGCAAACGGACGTCGTTCCCGGAGCCGCCGGCGGTCGTCCCGAGCAGCGCCGAGGACCGGGTGACCGGCACCCAGAACGTGTTCATGGCCGGTATCGGCGGCACGGGGATCGTCACGGTCAACCAGGTACTGGCGACTGCCGCACTGCGCGCCGGGTACTCCGTCGAGTCCCTCGACCAGACGGGCCTGAGCCAGAAGGCGGGACCGGTCACCGGTCACCTGCGCTTCGCCGACGGCGACCTGGAGCCGGCGAACCGGCTCACGCCGGGGTCCGCGGACTGCTTCCTCGGCTTCGACCTGCTGACCCTCGCCGAGGACCGGAATCTTGCCTACGGCAACGGCGCGCTGACCCGTACCGTGGTCTCCACCAGCCGGACGGCGACCGGTGCGATGGTGTACGACCCGGAGGTCCGGCATCCCGACGAGGCCGGCCTGCTGGCGCGGGTCCGCAGCGCCACCGCGGAGCTGTTCGAGTTCGACGCGCTCGAGGCCGCCGAGCGGATCTTCGGCAACACCCTCGCGGCGAACTTCCTGCTCGTCGGCGCGGCGTACCAGACCGGCGCCCTGCGGCTCCCGGCCGCCGCGATCGAGGAGGCCATCGAGATCAACGGCACCGCGGTCGCCGCCAACATCGCCGCCTTCCGCTGGGGCCGGGCGGCCGTCACGAACCCGGCCGCCTTCCGTGCACCGGAAACCCCGGCCCCGGTCCGCGAGGTCCCCGCCTCGGTGGCAGCCTCCGGTCTCGAAGGCGACGTACTCCGGCTGGTCACCCGACGAGCCACCGACCTGGTCGCGTACCAGAACGTCAAGCTGGCCGACGCGTACGTCGACGTCGTCGCCCGGGTCGCGGCCGCCGAGCAGGCCGTCACCACGGAGACGCGGCTCAGCGAAGCTGTCGCGCGGAACCTGTTCAAGCTGATGGCCTACAAGGACGAGTACGAGGTCGCCCGGCTCCTCACCGACCCCGAGTTCCTGGCGGCGGCGGCCGGCCCGGTCTCGTTCAAGCTGCACCCGCCGATCCTGCGGGCGCTGGGCCGCACGAAGAAGATCTCCTTCGGCCCGCGCACCCACGGAGCACTCCGCCTTCTGGCCCACCTGAAGCCCCTGCGCGGAACCCGGGCCGACCTCTTCGGCTACGCCCACGTCCGCAAGCTCGAGCGCGCGCTGCGGGACCACTACCGCGACCTGGTCACGGATCTGGCCGGCTCGCTCGACGCCACGTCGTACGACCGAGCGGTCCAGCTGGCCGAGCTCCCCGACCTGATCCGCGGCTACGAGTCGGTCAAACTCCGCAACATCGAGCGCTACACCGCGGCACTCCGGGAGCTCGGCGCCGAGATCGACTGAGAGCCCGTTCGGGCGGTGGTCATGTTGCCGTTGCCTGGAAGTCGCCGAGGAGTGTTTGGTTTCCGACATGACTGACGCCGCAATGACCGCCATCACCAGGAGAGGCCTGTTGACCGCAGCCGGTGCGGGGACGATCGTCGCCTTGGCGCCGATCAGCTTCGCGGCCGCGGCGACCGGTACGACGAGCACCCAGGTGGTGGAGGGACACGTCGCACCCGGACCGACGGACTTCGTGTACCTGCCGGTCGACGTCCCGCGAGGGGTGCAGCAGATCTCGGTGAGCTACAGCTACTCCAAGCCGCCGGTCCCGTCCGGTACGCCGGGGAACTCCTGCGACATCGGGATCTTCGACGCGCGCGGATTCGATTTCAACGGCTCCGGGTTCCGCGGCTGGTCCGGCGGCTTCCGCACCGCGTTCAGCATCAGTCGCACCGAGGCCACCCCGGGGTACCTGCCCGGCGACGTGATGCCGGGGACCTGGCACATCGTGCTCGGGCCGTACCAGGTGGCGCCGCAGGGCCTGGACTACCACGTCGAGGTCACACTCACGTACGGCGACCCGGGCGCGGCCTACGTCCCGGCGTACCCGCCGACCCGGGCGAAGGGCCGCGGCCGGGACTGGTACCGCGGCGACTGCCACCTGCACACGGTCTACTCCGACGGGCGCAACCAGCCCGCGGACCTGGCCGCCGGAGCGCGGACGGCCGGGCTCGACTTCATCGTGTCGACCGACCACAACACCAACGCCTCGCACGGCGCGTGGGGTCCGCTCGCCGGGGACGACCTGCTGATCGTCACGGGTGAGGAGGTCACCACGCGGAACGGTCACTGGCTGGCCCTCGGCACCAAGCCCGGCCAGTGGGTGGACTGGCGATTCCGGGCGCGGGACGGCGTGTTCGAGAGGATCCAGCAGCAGGTGCACAAGGCCGGCGGGCTGTGCGTGTCGGCGCACTTGTACTGCCCGTGGATCGCGAGCGAGTGGAAGTTCGGGTTCGAAGGGCTCGACGCGACCGAGGTGTGGACCGGTCCGTGGGGCTGGGACGACGACGCTGCCGTCTCGACCTGGGCGAACCTGCTCGCCGCCGCGGTCCGGGAGAAGAAGCCGTGGCTGCCCGCGATGGGCAACAGCGACGCTCACAACCCGGGAAACGTCATCGGCCTGCCGCACAACGTGGTGCTCGCCGACGACCTGTCGAAGGACGCGGTGCTCGCCGGTCTGAAGGTCGGCCGGTCATGGATCGCGGAGTCCTCGAAGGTGTCGCTCGAGTTCACCGCAACCTCGGCGTACGGCCGGAAGGCGGGGATCGGAGAGCGGCTGGCGGCACAGCCCACCGAGCAGATCACCGTGACGACCAAGGTCAGCGGCGTACCCAACGGCACCGTGCGGATCCTCACCGACGAGGGGCAGATGTTGCAGAGCAGCCTGGACAGTACTGGCGCCGGTACGGTCACCTGGCTGACGACGCCGCTCAGCGCCGCGTTCGTCCGTGCCGAGGTCCGGCACCCGCTCGCCGACGGCACGCCCGGGCATACCTCGATGGACCCGGGGCTGACGTTCGGCGCGATGGCCGCGCTGACCAACCCGATCTTCCTCGGGCGCGGCTGATGGTCAGGCCGACTGTCTGTCGGCCACGGCGTAGTGCAGTCGGACGGTGCCGCCGGTGTCCGTGTGTACCGAGAGCAGCTCCAACCGGGTAGCAGGCTCGCCGGCAGCGAGGGGCGTGCCGTCCATGACCGATGGCGTACCGAGGCCACCGATCAGTGCGGGCAGGACCGTGACGTAGACCTCGTCGATCAGGCCTGCTCGTAGCAGCGCTCCGTTCAGCCCGCCGCCGGCTGTGGAGAGGATGCAGGTGATGCCGACCTCGGTGCCGAGAGCGGCGATCGCCGCGGGCAGGTCGACGCGGTCGTCGCCGGTGACGAGGTAGCAGATGCGCTCGCGACGGAGGTACGCGAGATAGTCGGCCGGCGTCGCCCGCGACACCAGGACGAGGGCGTCCCAGTTCTCGTGGTTCTCCGTCCAGCGCACGCGCCCGCGGCTGTCCACGACCATGAACCACATGTGCGGCGGCGACACCTGCCCGACGATGTCCGCGGGCAGGAAGTGCTCGTACAGCTCGTTGGCGTCGCCGTCGTACGCCGGAAGGTCGCTCGGTGCCTCGTCCTCCGCGACCAGGCTGCCGCTCCCTTCGAGGAAGGCGTTGCAGCCGTACTGCGCCTTGAGTACCTCGATGACGTCGACGAAATCGGCAGCCTTCGGACTCAACGCCGCCCACAACTTCGAACTCGGCTCCCGCATCAGCAACGCATCACGAGCCAGCGCGACCTTCCCGTCGGCACTCGCCCCCACACTGACCACCACACGCGGTCGTTCACCCATCGTCGCCTCCCTGATCGTGGGCCCCAACGTGTACCAGGGCCCACCGACAGAAACCGGGCGTCAGCGCGACTGGGCGTCCCAGCCGCGGCGAGGGGAGTGGGTCGTCGGGCCGGTGTCGCGGCTGCGGTAGACGATGTACGGGCGGGTGAGGTAGCCCAGCGGGGCGCTGAAGACGTGGACCAGGCGGGTGAAGGGCCAGAGCGCGAACAAGGTGATCGCGACCAGGCCGTGCAGCTGGAAGGTGATAGGGGCGCCGGCCATCAGGTCGGGGTGCAGGGAGAAGCGGAAGATGCCGCGGAACCAGATCGACACGCTCTCGCGGTAGTCGTAGCTGCCGAAGACGTTCGCGATCACGGTGTTCGCCAGGCCGAGCAGGATGACCGCCGCGAGGAAGACGTACATCAGCTTGTCCATCCGCGTCGTCGCCGAGAACACCGGTCCGACGGTCCGGCGGCGGTAGATCAGGATGGCCAGGCCGACGAGCGTGCAGAAGCCGGCGATCGCGCCGATCGAGACCGCGAGGAAGTGGTAGAGGCCTTCGTGGATCCCGACTGCCTCGGTCCAGGACTTCGGTACGCCGAGGCCCATCACGTGCCCGAGGAACACCGCGAGGATGCCGAAGTGGAACAGCGGGCTGCCGATCCGGAGCAACCGGTTCTCGTACAGCTGGGACGATCGCGTGGTCCAACCGAACTTGTCGTACCGGTACCGCCAGAAGTGTCCGACGACGAAGACCGTCAGGCAGATGTACGGGAAAACCACCCACAGGAACTGCTTCATCGCTGTCCTCCGGGGAAGCTCGGCATCGGCAACGGCTGGACCCCGGCGTCGAAGGCCGGTGTGGCGTACGGCGTCATGCCGACCTCCTCCTGCGGTGGACCCTCGGCGGCCAGACGCGCGACGGCGTCCCGCTCGTCGCCGGCCAGCGGCGGCAGTGTCGCGGTGACGGCCTGCACGGCCCCGTGCCAGTCGGAGTCGGCTTCCGCGAGCGCGATCCGCAGCAGCTCGAGACCGGCGCGGTGATCGAGGAGGAGCCGGCTGCCGAGGCGTTGGTCGACCGTGGCGGCGTACTCGAGCACGACACACAGATGATCAGGCAGTTCTGAATCGTCGAGGACGAAGCCGGACCGCAGGTAGGTCTGCTTGAAGCGCAGCAACGCGACACCACGACGGCGGGTGTCGCCGTGGGCGAAGTACGTGAGGTACAGGTTGTGGCGCCGGCGGTTGTCGAAGGTCTCGACGTACTGCGCCTGCAGAGCGGGCAGATCCTTGGTCGCGACAGCCTGCGCGGTGCGGCAGAGCGGATCACGGACGGCCGCCGGCAGTTCGGCCGCCGCCCGGAGGATGAGGGGGAGCCGTTCGCGGAGCGCCTCGTCGGGGTAGTCCAGCAGCAGCGACGCCGATTGCCAGGCGATCGTCAACTGCCGGGCGGGCAGAGTCAGAGCGGGATGCTTCATTTCAGGTCCGCCCCGCCGGTCCCACCGGGGGCTCCGTCCGCCGGCGGCGGGAACATGCCCTCCGGTTTCCCCTTGCCGTCCCAGTTGAGCAGGTTGACCCGGGCCTGCTTGTCGGCCGGTGACGCGACGGTTTCGGACGTCTGGCGGTCCTTCAGCATCTGGAAGTTCTCGACCGCGATCGGTGTCGATACGCCGGACCCCTCGCCGAAGGGCCCTGATCCGCCCATGCCGGGCCCGCCCTCGTAGTCGAGCGCGCACTCGGTCGCGAGCTCTTCCAGCGAGTGCGCCTGCTCGGCGTGCGCCGGGGGGATGACGTACCGCTCGTCGTACTTCGCCAGCGCGAGCAGGCGGTACATCTCGTACATGTCCTCCTCGCCCATCCCGACCGAGGCCGGGATCGAGCCGTCCGGGTCGCGGCCGAGGTTGATGTCGCGCATGTACGAGCGCATCGCCGCGAGCGTGCGCAGTACCCGGTCCACCGGTGCGACGTCGCCGGCGGTGAAGAGCTCGGCGAGGTACTCGATCGGGATCCGCAACGCGTCGATGGCGGCGAACAGGTTGTCCTTGCGCTCGGCGTCCTCGCCGGTCTCGCGGACCACGTCGACGACCGGCGACAGCGGCGGGATGTACCAGACCATCGGCAGTGTGCGGTACTCCGGATGCAGCGGCAGCGCGACCTTGTACTTGTTGATCAGCGCGTAGACGGGCGATCGTTGCGCGGCCTCGATCCAGTCGTGCGGGATCCCGGCCCGCTCGGCCGCACGGCGTACGGCGGGGTCGGAGGGGTCGAGGAACACGTCACGCTGGGCCTCGTACAGCCCGTGCTCGTCGGGTGTCGACGCGGCGGCCAGCACCTTGTCGGCGTCGTACAGCACCAGCCCGATGTAGCGCAGCCGGCCGACGCAGGTCTCCGAGCAGACGGTCGGGATGCCCACCTCGACCCGTGGGAAGCAGAACGTGCACTTCTCCGCCTTGCCGGTGCGGTGGTTGAAGTACACCTTCTTGTACGGGCAGCCGGAGATGCACATCCGCCAGCCGCGGCACCGGTCCTGGTCGACCAGCACGATGCCGTCCTCGGTGCGCTTGTAGATCGCGCCGCTCGGGCAGGACGCCGCGCAGGACGGGTTCAGGCAGTGTTCGCAGATCCGCGGCAGGTAGAACATGAAGGTCTGCTCGAACTCGAACTTGACCTTGTCGCCGACCTTCCTGCGGAGCTCGTTCAGCACCGGGTCACGCTCGGCGGTCGCCGCCGAGCCTCCGAGGTCGTCGTCCCAGTTGGCCGACCACGAGATCTTCATGTCCTGCCCGGAGATCAACGACTTGGGCCGCGCGACCGGGGTGTGCTGCTGCGCCGGGGCGTCGGTCAGGTTCGCGTAGTCGTAGGTCCACGGCTCGTAGTAGTCGTGGATCGACGGCAGCTTCGGGTTCGAGAAGATCGTCAGCAGCTTCTTCAGCCGGCCGCCCGCCTTGAGCGTGAGCCGGCCGCGCTTGTTCAGCGTCCAGCCGCCCTTCCAGTTCTCCTGGTCCTCGTACGTGCGCGGGTATCCCTGACCGGGCCGGGTCTCGACGTTGTTGAACCAGACGTACTCCGTGCCGCTGCGGTTCGTCCACGCCTGTTTGCACGTCACCGAGCAGGTGTGGCAGCCGATGCACTTGTCGAGGTTCATCACCATCGCCATCTGCGCCATCACTCGCATCAGTACGTCACCTCCTGCGAGCGCCGCCGGATGACGGTGACTTCGTCGCGCTGGTTCCCGGTCGGCCCGAGATAGTTGAACGCGAAGGACAACTGCGCGTATCCGCCGATGAGGTGCGACGGTTTGATCAGCAACCGGGTCAGCGAGTTGTGGATCCCACCGCGCTTCTTCGACGTCTCGGCCAGCGGTACGTCGATCAGCCGGTCCTGCGCGTGATGCATGTAGACAGTCCCCTCGGGCATCCGGTGCGAGACGATCGCGCGGGCGACCACCACCCCGTTGCGGTTCACCGCCTCGATCCAGTCGTTGTCGGCGATACCTGCCTTCGCGGCGTCCTTGTCGCTGATCCAGATCGTCTGCCCGCCTCGGCTGAGCGACAGCATGAAGAGGTTGTCCTGGTACTCGGAATGGATCGACCACTTGTTGTGCGGGGTCAGATAACGAACGGTGAGGCCGAGCTCGGTCATCTCTCCGATCCGCGGTTCCGCGAACAGCGCGGCCATGTCGAGCGGCGGCCGGTAGACAGGCAGGTTCTCGCCGAGCTCGGCCATCCAGTCGTGGTCGAGGAAGAAGTGCTGCCGCCCGGTCAGTGTGTGCCACGGCTTCAGGCGCTCGACGTTGATGGTGAACGGCGAGTACCGGCGGCCGCCCGACTCCGAGCCGGACCACTCGGGTGAGGTGATCACCGGGACCGGCGCGGACTGGGTGTCGGCGAACGTGATCTGCTTGCCCTCGTGCTCGGCCGCGAGATCGTGGAGCGGCTTGCCGACGCGGGCCTCGAGTGTCTTGAAGCCCTCGGTCGCCAGGCGGCCGTTCGTCGTACCGGAGAGGGCCAGGATCGCCTCGCAGGCATGGACGTCGCGGCGGAGCGACGGACGTCCGTCGGCGGGGCCGCCGTGGATCGTGCCGTTCTTGGCCCGCAGGTACTCGACCGACCTGGTCTCGTCGAACGTCACGCCCTTCGTGGTCGCGCCGAGCTTCTCCATCAGCGGGCCGAGCGCGGCCATCTTGGCCCCGACGGCGGCGTAGTCGCGTTCGACCTCGACGAGCTTCGGCATCGTGAGACCGGGGATCGGCTCGCACTCGCCGGCCTTCCAGTCGCGGACGACACCGTGCGGTGTGGCGAGCGCGTCGGGTGTGTCGTGGAGGAGCGGTACGGCGACGACGTCTTTGCGGACGCCCAGGTGCGTGGCGGCCAGTTCGCTGAACTTCTCGGCGATCGTCTGCCAGGCGTCCCAGTCGGTCCGGGTCTGCCAGGGCGGCGCGATCGCCGGGTTGAACGAGTGCACGAACGGGTGCATGTCGGTGGTGTTCAGGTCGTGCTTCTCGTACCAGGTTGCCGCGGGCAACACCACGTCGGAGAACAGCGTCGTACTGGTCTGCCGGAAGTCGAGCGTGAGCAGGAGATCGAGCTTGCCGCGCGGGGCCTCGTCGCGCCACTCGAGCTCTTGGGGATGCACGCCTTCGCCGGCGCGGAGCGAGGAGCCGGCGCCGAGGAGGTGCTCGAGGAAGTACTCGTTGCCCTTCGCGGACGAGCCGAGCAGGTTGGCCCGCCAGATCGACAGGATCCGCGGGAAGTTCTCCGGTGCGTCGGGGTCCTCGCAGGCGAAGCGCAGCTTACCGGCTTTCAGTTCGTCGACGATGTGCTTGTCGACCGGCCGGCCCGCGGCGGCGGCCTCGTCGGCGAGGTCGTGCGGGTTGCGGTTGAACGTCGGGTACGACGGCATCCACCCGAGCCGGGCGCTCAACGCGATCAGGTCGGCGGTCGTCTTGCCGGCCATGCTGCCCGCGCCGGAGCCGGCAGAGCCAGCGGCGCCGGTGGTGAACGAGTCGGCGGCGAAGTGGTCGTAGCGGTACTGGTCGGTGTGCAGGTACCAGTACGCGGTCTGGATCATCTGCCGCGGCGGCCGCGACCAGTCCAGCGCGGAGGCGAGCTGCGCCCAGCCGGTGACCGGCCGGCACTTCTCCTGACCGACGTAGTGCGCCCAGCCGCCGCCGTTCACGCCCTGGCAGCCGGTCAACGTGGTGAGCGCGAGGAACGCCCGATAGATGGTGTCGGAGTGGAACCAGTGGTTGGTGCCCGCACCCATGACGATCATCGAACGACCCTTGGAGTCCTCGGCGTTCTGGGCGAACTCCCGGGCGATCCGCGCCGCCGCGGCCGCCGGCACACCGGTGATGCGTTCCTGCCAGGCGGGAGTGTACGGCGCATCGTCGTCGTACGACGACGGCCAATCCCCAGGCAGGCCGGCCCGGCCTACGCCGTACTGCGCGAGCATCAAGTCGTAGACGGTCGTCACCAAGTGCCCACCTACGCGCCGCGCCGGCACCCCGCGGAGGAGCTGTTCGCCGGCGGCGGTGTCGAATCTCGGCATTGTGACCGGAACGCCCTCATCGCCCAGAAGCGTGAGGAGCGGGTCGGTCGCGCCCAGGTCGAGGTTCCACTTGCCCTTGCCCGTTTCGCCGAAGCGATGGCCGAGGGAACCGTTGGGGACCACCGGCTGCCCGGTGCCCGCGTCGAGGACGACCGGCTTGAACGCGGCGTTCTCCTCGTCCGTGCCCAGCTCCGCGGCGGTCAGGAACTTGCCCGCGCGATACCCGCCGGCGGTCTCCTCCAGCCGGACGAGATAGGGCAGATCCGTGTACTTCTTCGTGTACTCGACGAAGTACGGCGTCTCGCGGTCGACGAAGAACTCCTTCAGGACGACGTGGCCCATCGCCATCGCGAGCGCGCCGTCGGTACCAGGTGCCGCCGGCAACCATTCGTCGGCGAACTTCACGTTGTCCGCGTAGTCCGGCGCGACCGCGATGACCTTCTGCCCGCGGTACCGCGCCTCCGCCATCCAGTGCGCGTCCGGCGTCCGCGTGACCGGGAGGTTCGAGCCCCACATGATCAGGTATCCGGCGTCCCACCAGTCCCCGGACTCCGGGACGTCGGTCTGGTCGCCGAACACCTGCGGCGAGGCGACCGGCAGATCGGCGTACCAGTCGTAGAAGGACAGCATCGTGCCGCCGACCAGCGAGGTGAACCGGGCGCCGGAGGCGTGCGACACCATCGACATCGCCGGAATGGGGGAGAAGCCGGCGATCCGGTCCGGCCCCCACTTCTTCAGCGTGTGGACGTACGCCGCGGCGACCAGTTCGACCGCTTCGTCCCAGGTCGTGCGGACGAGACCACCCTTGCCGCGGGCAGCTTTGTACTGTCGCGCGAGCTCGGGATCGTCGACGATGTGCGCCCAGGCCGCGACCGGGTCGCCGTGCTCCGCCTTCGCCTTGCGGTACAGGTCGACCAGCACTCCGCGGACGTACGGGTAGCGGATCCGTGTGGGGGAGTAGGTGTACCACGAGAAGGCAGCGCCGCGCGGGCAGCCGCGAGGCTCGTACTCCGGCTTGTCCGGCCCGACCGACGGGTAGTCGGTCTGCTGGGTCTCCCAGGTGATGATGCCGTCCTTGACGTACACCTTCCACGAGCACGAGCCGGTGCAGTTCACGCCGTGCGTCGACCGCACCACCTTGTCGTGGCTCCAGCGATCCCGGTAGAAGTCGTCGGCGCCGCGCCCGCCGGCCTTGGTCAGTGTCCGCAGGTCGTCGGAGACCTTGCCTCTGGTGAAGTACCTCCTGGTGCTGACGAGAGCGTCGGTGAGTTCGTTGTCGAGACTCATGCAGGTTCCTCGCTGGTCGTGGTTCCCTGTCTCTGCTCCTGGATGCCCGGCCGGGCCGTCTTCCTCACGATCGTCAGCGTGAGCAGCAACGTCAAGGCTGCGGTGATCGCCAGCAAGGTCAGCCCGATGCCGTACGACTGCGTGCGGCCGTAGACGTAGCCCATGATCAACGGCGGTACGAACCCGCCCAGGCCGCCCGCGGCGCCGACCAGCCCGGTCACGCCGCCGACGCGCGCCGGATCGGTCACCTGCGCGACGAGCGCGAACGTCGCCCCGCTGCCGGCGCCCAGCGCCGCCGCCATCGCCAGGAACGCGACCGTACCCACGTGGTTGAGCAGCGGCGTCGTCGCCGCGACGGCGGCACCCGCCACTACCACCGCGTAACATACGGCCAAGACCGGAACGGGCCCGAACCGGTCCGACAGCCAGCCGCCCACCGGCCGCATCACGACGGCGATCACGACGAACCCGGCCATCCGGTTCGCGGCGTCGGCGGCGTCCAGTCCGTAGGCGATCTTCAAGTACGACGGCAGGTAGACGGAGAACGCGACGTACCCGCCGAAGGCGACGGCGTACAGGATGCACGCCTGCCAGCTGATCGGCAGCTTCGCGTTCGCGACGAGCCGCTGGACGAAACCCCCCGGTGCGGGCCGCCGCCCCGGGGCGTCGCGGAGCACGAACCACGCGATGACGGCATAACAGGCCAGCGCGATCGCGGTGATCAGGAACGGCACCCGATGCCCCGCGTTCGTGTAGAGCTTGACGGTCGTCAGCGCGCTGATCGCCGTACCGCCCATACCGGCGCCGAAGACGCCGACCGCGAGACCGCGGCGCTCGGGCGGGAACCACGCGTTGACGAACGGTACGCCGACCGCGAAGGCGGTCCCGCCGATGCCGAGGAAGAACCCGCCGACCAGCAACGCGCCGTACGAGCTGAGCGCGAAGAAGCCGATGAACAGGATGGGCACGATCGTGGCTGCCGAGACCAGCGGGAACATCAGCCGTCCGCCGTACCGGTCGGTCAGCGCGCCGATCGGGATCCGCCCGACCGAGCCGACCAGGACAGGGACCGCGACCAGCAACGCCACATCGGACTCGCTCAACGTGCCGAGGGTCCCCTGCGTCCGGAACAGCGGCCCGAGCGGGCTGAGCAGCGCCCAGGCCCAGAAGTTGACCGCGAATCCCAGGGTGGCGAGAGCGAGCATCAGCCACGGCGACCGCTCCGCAGTCCCGCCCGACCTGGACTCTGTCATCGTCCGCTCCTTCGTCGCGTGACAGCCGAATTTCCAGAGTGCGCCCGTCCGGCGTACGCGGTCGAGGGCCAAAGGTCCTGTGTCGGACCCGTATCGCGGATGGTGATAGAGCCTCCGAGGAATCTTTGGGAGCCTGTGATGTGTAGCGATCCGGAGGAGGAACGGCATGACTGGCTTCGACGAGGTGCCCGCGCATCCCGGTGAACCGCATCGCGGCGGCCTTGCACAGCGGCTGAACTGGCTGCGGGCGGGGGTGCTGGGTGCGAACGACGGCATCGTGTCGACGGCAGGCCTCGTGGTCGGCGTGGCCGGGGCGACCACGTCCGCGACCGCGATCCTGACCGCGGGAGTCGCCGGACTGGCCGCGGGCGCGGTGTCGATGGCACTCGGCGAGTACGTCTCGGTGAGCAGCCAGCGGGACACCGAACGCGCACTGCTCGCCAAGGAACGTGCGGAGCTGGCCGACTCGCCGGAGGACGAACTGGCGGAGCTGACCGCGATCTACGTGGCGAAGGGTCTGCGCCCGGAGACGGCTGAACTGGTGGCGGCCGAGCTCACCGAGCGGGACCCGCTGGTGGCGCACGCCGAGGCGGAGCTCGGCATCAGCCCGGACGACCTGAGCAACCCGTGGCACGCGGCGGGCGCGTCGGCGCTCGCGTTCACGGTCGGCGCGCTGCTCCCGCTGATCGCGATCCTGCTCCCGGGGCCCGGCGACCGGGTCCCGATCACCTTCGTGGTCGTCCTCCTCGCCCTGGCCGGCACCGGGGCGCTGAGCGCCCACCTGGGCGACGCCCGTCGGCTACCGGCGATCGCGCGGCTGGTGGTCGGCGGCGCCCTCGCGATGGCCGTCACCTTCGGCGTCGGCCAACTGGTCGGCTCGACGGGCCTCTGAACGCCGACACGGCAGTCGGGCCGTGTGGGTGCGGAGGTCGGGACTTTGGCCTCTGCCCTGCGCCGGTCGTGACGACCAGGCTGGTGGTGATGGGTTCCACCGCAGTCGGGACGACAGAAGGGGACGCAGTGATGAGCAAGTACATCCTCGTGGGTGTGGACGGTACGCCGGAGGCGCAGGTCGCGTTGCGCTGGGCCGTGGACGCGGCCGAGCAGCGCGGGCTCGCCGTCCGGGTGGTGAGGGCGTACCTGAACGATCTCGAGCGCTGGCCCGCGCTCGGGATGACCGCGTATGTGCCGCCACCGCTGCCGTTGCCGCTGGAGGAGTTCCAGGGCGAACTCGACGAGGCGGTGCAGCTCGTCCGCGACCGGCTGGGCGCCGAGCGGGGCTCGGGCGTGCTGGTCGCGCTGGATCCCGCGCACGCGCTCCTCGGCGAAATGGGCGACGCCGAGCTGGTCGTCGTCGGCACCAGGACGCAGAACAAGATGTCGGCCGCGTTCCTCGGATCAGTCGCCACCGCGGTGGCGGCGAAGGCGCCGTGCCCGGTCGTGGTGGTACGCGGCGAGCTCCGCACCGGGCCGGTCGTGGTCGGCACCGACGGTTCGCCCGACTCCGAAGACGCGCTCGCGTTCGCGTTCGAGGAGGCGGCGCGGACCGGGGAGCTGCTCCGGGTCGTGTACTGCTGGCGGCCGGAGGCGGAGTACGCCGTACTGGTCGACAGTACGAAGGAACTCCTGAAGAACTGGCTGGCCGAGAGCCTCGCGCCGTACCAGGAGAAGTACCCCGCGGTGACGGTCCGGGCGACGGTCGTCGAAGGGCGGGCCGGTGCGAGCCTGATCCAGCTGTCCGAGACTGCCTCGCTGGTGGTCGTCGGTTCGCGGGGTCGCGGCGGCGTCAAGGGGCTGCTGCTGGGCTCGGTCAGCCAGAGCCTCCTGCACCACGCCTCCGCACCGGTCGCGGTCATCCGCCGCCACGAGGCAGACTGACTTCCGTCACGACGACCCTGACGGCTTGAGGAAGTCGGCGACCGGGCGGCGCGCGGTGGTGCCGTGCGAGCGATCGTGCCCGAAGCGGATGATCATGTGGGCGTGGCCCGGCCGCCCGGTACGGCGCTGCACCTCGCGGCGGAGGTCGTCATACTCGAGCGGTTGGTTGAGGAACGACGCACTGACGCCGGCCCGGGTCGCGGTCAGGAGCACACGCTCGAGCGCGGCACCCGCCGTCACGTGGTCGGCCGGCTCGTCGGACTCGGTGGAGAGTACGGCGAGATCCGGGTGCTGCTCGAACCGCCGCTCGGCCCGTTGCCGATCGGCCGGCCGGATCCCCATGTCCCGGACAGCGGACGGATAGCCCTCGGACCGCGGTCCGAGCGCCGCGCTGGGTACGCCGTCGACCGGCCGTTCGCCACCGACCCACCGTGCCCGCTCGGCGCGGCGGCGCCAGTCGTGGATCTCGCGCAGGTCGGCGTCGACGATCAGCTCGAGCACGCTGCGAATGTCGTCGTCGCCGAGCCAGGTCAGCTCCGCCCCCTCGGCGTGCGCCGCCCGCATCAGCGCGACCCGCACGTCCTCGGCGATCGGCACCGCGTCGGACGGCTCCCGGTCGGTGTGCCGGTACGGGATGTACCGGGCGAGATCGGTGAGCTCGTCGTCCCGCGCCGCGGTCGGTTCGAGGACGATCCGGGCGAGCAGGTCCGGCTCGTCACCCGGGTACGGTGCCAGCCCGAACCAGGCGCCGTACCCGAGGGTCTCGGCCGCGCACCGGAGGTTGAAGGTGGCGGCGCCGGCGGCGATCCGCATCGCCCGGCCGGTCGGGTCCTCGGCGGGCAGCGTCCGCGACCCGTCCAGGTACACGTCGAGCACGCGCCCGCCGACCTCGAAACGCCATGGCTGGGTGTTGTGCATACTCGGCGCGGCGACGGCTGCCGACAGCAGTACGTCGACGTCGCGCGCGGGGAGCTGATCGGACACTGCGGGCTCCTTCCACTGGGTCTCCGTCGGCGGTCAGCTTCGGCGGGCCGTTCCCCACGGGACCAGGCGGCGGCCTTGGACCGACTCGACGCCGAGGCGGACCAGGTGCGGCTCGTCGATCGGCATCCAGGAGTGCAGGGCGAGGGTACGGCGCAGCTCCGCCTCCTCGTCGTCCGTGACGACGGACAGGTGCCCGATCGCCGTGACGGTCCAGCCGACATGACGCTCCAGGTCCACCTCGTCGGCCTCGAACGCGACGACGTCGCCGCGCTCCGCGGCCCGGAACTTGTCGCCCTGCCCGGTGCTGAACACGATCGTGTCGTCGTCCACGACGAAGTTGACCAGGCGGATGGCCGGCAGTCCGGCGTACGTGAAGACGAGCCGGCCGAGCGGGACCGAGTCGAGCAGGCGCAGGCACTCGGCCGGAGAGAGGATCTTCAACCGGGCGGTGTCGGTCAGTCTGCGCGTGCTCACTCCCTCACTGTCGCCGGGGCCCCGTGCCGCGGCCAGGGTCGAAAGTCCCGTGAGATCTTCCCCATCAGGTCATGATTTGTTAAAACAAATTGACGCACCTGGCAATGTTGCCCGAGGCAGCATTGCCCGGGGCGGCGCTGTGAGGATAGCGTTCGCCAAATTGTCGCTGCGCGGGTTGGGCGCGGCGCTCGATCAGGAGGCTCGTGTGAAGTTCACGTCTGCCGTCGGGGTTACCGCGGCGATCGCCGCGGCGGCCCTCGGCCTTGCCGGATGCGCTCAGAAGAGCACCGGCTCCGCGAACTCCGGTGGTGACTCCGGGACCAAGACCGTCCGGGTGTTCCTCAGCGGCGACACCAATGTCCAGACGCTGTGGGAGAAGGACCTCGCCCCGGCCTTCGAGAAGGCGAACCCGGGCTACAAGGTCGACGTCACCCTCGACCTGCACGGCGAGCACGACGCGCAGACGATGGCCAAGCTGGCCAGCTCGGTCGCGCAGAAGAAGGACCCCGGGTTCGACATCGTCGACGGCGGCTTCGTGGCCAAGGCGTCGGCGGCGAACCTGCTGCAGCCGGTCGACGCGAGCAAGATCTCCGCGCTGTCGGACATCCCGGCGGACGTGGTGAAGGCCGGTGGCACCGGCGGTATCCCGTACCGCGGCTCGTCGGTCCTGCTGGCGTACGACACCAAGACCGTGCCGACGCCGCCGAAGACGCTCGACGAGTTGCTCGCCTGGATCAAGGCGCACCCGGGCAAGTTCACGTACAACTCGCCGAAGTCCGGCGGCTCGGGCGGTGCCTTCGTGGCCACGGTGCTCGACAAGTACGTGCCCGCCGACGCGCGCGCGAAGATGACGGTCGGCTACGAGAAAGACCTGGAGTCCTACTGGGACAAGGGGTTCACCGAGCTCAAGGGCCTGAACCCGTACGTGTACCAGAAGGGCGTCTACCCGAACGGCAACCAGCAGACGCTGGACCTGCTGGCCCACGGCCAGATCTCGATGGCCCCGGTCTGGTCCGACCAGTTCACCACCGGCGTCGCGAACGGCTCGATCCCGTCGACGGTCAAGGCCGCGCAGATCTCGGACCCGTCGTTCACCGGCGGCGCCGCCTACCTCGGCATCCCCGCGAACACGCCGAACGGTGACGCGGCGCTCAAGCTGGTGAACTTCGTCCTCGAGCCGGCCCAGCAGGCCGCGATCGTCAAGGACATCTCGGGCTACCCGGCGATCTCGACCGACAAGCTGCCGGCCGAGGTGACCGCGAAGTTCGCGAACGCCGACACCCGGAACCTGCGCAAGGGCTACTACGACCAGATGGGCAAGGACCTCAACAAGCTGTGGGACGAGAAGGTGCCCGGCAAGTGAGCCGGCCGGTCCGGCGCGGCAGGGAGGGGCAGACCCGCGGCCTGTTCATGGCGCTGCCCCCGATCGTGCTGATCGCGCTGTTCATCGGGTTCCCGATCGTGCTCGCGTTCCTGTTCAGCCTCGGCTACACCGGCGGCCTGAACCGGACGATCGCGCTGATCGGCCAGAACGTCCACCACGCGAACGGCGGTACGCCGACCGCCGGCGCGTACTCCGACCTGTTCTCCGACCAGCGCTTCCTCGGCGACCTGGTGGTGACGGTCGTCGTCACGCTGGTCAGTACGACGGTCGTGATCCTGCTCGCGACGACGATCGGGCTGTACCTGAAGTGCCGCGGCGGGATCCTGGGCAAGGTGCTGTCCGCGCTCGCGGTGATCCCGCTGTTCATCCCGGTGGTGATCGCGTCCTGGGCGATCCTCGGGTTCTACTCCGCCGACGGGTTCCTGCGCAGCGTGGCGGCGCAGTTCGGGGTCGAGTTCCCGATCTGGTCGTTCACGATGGTCACCGTGATCATCGGGTCGGTGTGGACCTCGCTCCCGTTCGCGACGCTGCTGGTCTCGTCCGGGCTGCAGGCCGTACCGCAGGCGATGATCGACGCCGCCCGGGACGCCGGCGCCTCGTTCGTCCGGGTCGTCACGTCGGTGCTGGTGCCGATGGCGGGGGTGCCGATCGTGATCGCGACGACGTTCACGGCCATCGGTACGCTCGGCTCGTTCACGGTGCCGTACTTCACCGGCCCGAACTCGCCGAACATGCTCGGCGTGGACATGTCGAACTACTTCTCGGCGTTCAACCAGCCGCAGCAGTCCGTGGTGATGGCGTTCGTGGTGTTCGCGATCGCGTCCGGGATCGCCGCGGTGTACGTGTGGGCGAACTTCCGCTCGGCCAAGGAAAGCGGGGCGGTCTGATGGCCGAGGCAACGATCGGACCCGCGGCGAGGCCGCTGACGGACTCGTCGCGGGTGGCCCGGCGCGCCGTCAGCGGCGCGGTCGCGACGATCTTCGCGCTCGCGCTGGCGATCTTCATCATCGGCCCGCTGGCCTGGCTGGCGGTGCACGCGTTCGCGAAGAGCTGGACGTACCCGAACCTGCTGCCCGACGGCTGGACGATGCACTGGTGGAGCGTCGTGTCGCAGGACCACGCGCTCGGGGTCGCCGTACAGAACTCGTTGTTCTTCGCCCCGATCACGGTGCTCGCCTCGGCGGTCGTCTGCCTGCCGGCGGCGTACGCGTTCGCGCGGTTCTCGTTCCCGGGCCGCCGGTTCTTCCTGATCGGGCTGTTCGCGGCGAACGCGTTCCCGAAGATGGGGCTGTTCGTGTCGCTGGCGGCGCTGTTCTACGCGCTGAACCTGATGAACACGATCCTCGGCATCCTGATCGTGCACGTGCTCGGCACGGTGGTGTTCATGACGTGGATCCCGGCTGCCGCGTTCGCCGCCGTACCGCGGAGTCTCGAGGAGGCCGCGCGGGACGCCGGCGCGTCGAAGCTGCGGACGTTCTTCAGCGTGACGCTGCCGATGGCGCTGCCGGGCATCCTGGTGGCGGCGATCATGAGCTTCCTCGCGTCGTTCGACGAGGCGCAGGGCACGTACCTGGTCGGTGCACCGGACTACATGACGATGCCGACCGAGATGTACAGCCTGGTGCTGAACTATCCGACCCAGGTCGCGGCGGTGTTCTCGATCCTGCTCGCCATCCCTTCCGTCGCGCTGCTGCTGGCCGCGCAGAAGCACATCCTCGGCGGTCAGCTCGCCGAGGGCTTCCAGATCAAGTAGAGGCACCGTGACCACCACCAACTCAACCGTCAGCACCGCCCCCGGGGCGGCCACCGGGTCCGCCGCCGCCGGGCTGGAGATCACCGGCCTGCACAAGGCGCTCGGCGGCCGGACCATCATCGACAGCCTCGACCTCACGGTCCGGGCGGGCGAACTGGTCTCGCTGCTCGGGCCGTCCGGCTGCGGCAAGACCACGACACTGCGGATGATCGCGGGCTTCCTCACCCCGGACGCGGGCTCGATCCAGGTCGGCGGCCGCGAGGTCGTCCGGCTCGGGCCGGAGCAGCGGCCGAGCGCGATGGTGTTCCAGAACTACGCGCTCTGGCCGCACATGACGGTCGCGAAGAACGTCGGCTTCCCGCTCAAGCTGCGCAAGCTCCCGAAGAAGGAGATCGCCGAGCGGGTCGACGCGGCGCTCGCGCTGGTGAACCTGATGCACCACAAGGACTCGCGGCCGGCCCGGATCTCGGGCGGCGAGCAGCAGCGTACAGCGCTGGCCCGCGCGCTCGTCCAGGAGCCGGAGCTGCTGCTGCTCGACGAGCCGCTGAGCAACCTCGACGCGAAGCTGCGGGTCAAGGTCCGGGAGGACATCCGCGAGATCCAGCAGCGGCTCGGCATCACCACGGTCGTGGTCACGCACGACCAGGAGGAGGCGATGTCGATGTCGGACCGGATCGCGGTGATGAACGACGGCCGGATCGAGCAGTTCAGCACCTCGGTCGACCTCTACAGCGCGCCGGCGACGGAGTTCGTCGCGACGTTCATCGGGAGCCTGAACCGGTTCGAGGGACGGATCGAGGCCGGCCGGATCGCGATCGGGGAAGGTGTCGTCGGCATCCGCCCCGAGGATGTCCGGTTCGCGACGGACGTTGCGGACGGCAACGACGGCTGGGTGCCCGCGACGGTCGAGCGGGTGGTGCCGCGTGGGCACTTCGCCGAGCTGTACGTGAAGCGCGAGGACGCCGAGCTGCGCGCGTACGTCACCGGGGCGTTGCCGCCCGTGGGGGTCCGCGGGCACGCGCGGGTGGAGAAGTGGCTCGAGTTCGAGGACGGCAAGCTCGTGCGTCAGGGGTCGGCCCGTTGATCACCGCACACCGGGGAGACGTCGAGCGATACCGGGAGAACACGCTCGCGGCAGTCCGTTCCGCGGTCGAGGCCGGTGCCGACCGGGTCGAGATCGACGTCCGCGTGACCCGTGACGGCCGGGTCGTACTGCTGCACGACGCTACGCTCGAGCGGCTGTGGGGAGATGACCGCGCCGTCGCGGAGGTCGACTGGGCCGAGGTGGCGGCGCTCGGCGACGGCGACGACCGGATTCCCCTGCTCGCCGATGCGCTCGCGGTCGTTGCCGGTACGCCGGCGACCCTGCTGATCGACATGTCCGACCCGGAGTGCGCCGCGCCGGCCGCTGCCGTCGTACGCGAGGTGCCGGACGCGAACGTCGCGTGGTGCGGTGACCTGGAGGCGATGCGGCGGATCCGCGAGCTCGACACCGACGCGCGGATCTGGCTGCCGTGGGACCGGCGCGACCTGCCGTCGGCCGACCTTGTCGCGGAACTGCGGCCCGACGTCGTCAACTCGGCGTACATCTTCCTCAGCCCCGCGCTCGTCGAGGCGGCGCACGCGGCGGGCGCTCGGGTGGCGTGCTGGACGGTCGACGACGAGGACGTGATGCGCTGGGTTCTCGCCACCGGTGCGGACGCCGTGACAACGAACCGGTTGCGCGTCCTGCAGCGAGTCGTTGCCGAAGGCCCCGAATCGTGGAAGAGCGCGCCCCGGCCGGCGCTGCTCACGTACGAGGAGCTGGAAGAGGCCGTGGCGGTCGCCCACGAGCTGGCACGCTGGGCCGTCGACTACACAAGTAGCGCCGACCTCGGCGTGATCCGGACGAAGGCGCACGCCGCGGACCACGTCACCGCGGTCGACGTCGCGGTCGAGCAGCACGTCCGCGAGGTCATCGCCGAGCGACTACCGGGCCACCTGGTCGTGGGTGAGGAGCTGGGCGGCGTCGCGCAGCCCGGGACGCCGTGCTGGTACGTCGACCCGGTCGACGGTACGGCGAACCTCGCGAACGGGATGCCGTGGACCGCGTTCTCGCTGGCGCTCGCCATCGACCGGGAGCCGCTCGTCGCGGTCGTCGGCGATGCCTGGCACGGGCAGGTGTTCGGAGCCGTCGCGGGCCGCGGGGCGGAGCGGGACGGCGTACCGCTGGAGCTGCCGCCGGCGGAGAGTGCGAGCCTGACCGGGACGATGGTCAGCACCGAACTGCTGGGGCATCAGGCGTGGCCGGGGATGTACGCGTTCTTCGACGCGTTGCGGGACCGGTTCTGCACTGTCCGGATGATGGGGTCGGGAACGCTGTCGCTGACCGGTCCGGCGGCGGGACGCGGTGCCGGAGCGGTCATCGACCGCTTCAGCCCGATCGACCACCTGGCCGCCGCGTTGATCGTCCGCGAGGCGGGCGGCGTACTCCTCGACGACGCCGGGAACGAGACCGTCTGGCCTGCTGCGGGTGGGATTCTCGTGGCGCGTCCGGAGTACGCGGCCGAGCTGTACGACGTCTGGAGCACCGCGCGCGGGTGACGGATCGCCATGTGTAATGCTTGCTGGTGATGTCTGACATGAGTGGCATGGAGCCGCTGACCTGGGCCTCGTTCCTGGGCAGTTGGCGGCTCGCGCCGGGCTGGCTCGCGGTGTGCGTTGTGCTCGCGGGCGGCTACCTGTTCCTGTGGCTTCGCGGTCGCGGGCGATCGACCGTGCGTACCTGGCGCGCGGTGTCCTTCGTCCTCGGCTGCGCGATCCTCTGGGTGTGTATCGCGTCCGGGGTCGGCGCGTACTCGATGTCGGTGTTCTGGATGCACATGGTGCTGCACCTGACGCTGATCATGGTCGTTCCGATCCTGCTCGTGCTCGGGCATCCGATCACGGTCGCGCTCGAGTCCGCTCCCGCCGATCGGCAGTCCCGGGCCCGGCGGCTGGTGTCGTCACGACCGGTCGGCCTGCTCACGCATCCGGCGGCCGGGCTGGCGATCTACACGGTCGTGATCGTGGCGACCCACCTGACCGGGTTCATGGACCAGATGGCGATGCATCCCTGGCTGATGACGGGCGAGCAGGTGCTGTACGTCGTCGCCGGGTACCTGTTCTTCCTGCCGTTGCTCGGCGAGGAGCCGCTGCACTCGGACCCGGGATACCTGCTCCGGCTGGTGCTGTTCCTGATCGCGATGCTGCCGGACACGGTCGTCGGCATCGTGCTGCTGCAGACGACCAGCAACCCGTTCCCGATGATGATGGCGATGCATCCACGCTGGGCGCCTCCGGCGCTGGCGGACATTCATGCTGCCGGCGGACTGATGTGGGCGGCGGGGGACGGGCTGATGATGTTCGCCGCCGTCGGGCTGATGATCAGCGTCGTCACTTCACCGGCCAAGCGCGAGCGGATGACCGGCAGCTGGCTGGACGCCGTACGCCGCGGCGTGATCGCGACCGAGGTGGGCGCGGACCCGAAGGAGCAGCTGGACCCGGACAGCGACGAGGCCCTCGAGGCGTACAACCGGATGCTGCACAGGCTGGCCGGCGAGCAGGACAAGCGCTCCTAGGGTTTTGGCTTGGGCATCGGTGCGACCACGCCGACCTTGCCGCCGGTTCCGGTCGCGGTGGAAGCCTGGTTGTGCACGGCGGCCAGGTTGGGGACGGCCGGATGGGTGCGCCCCATCGGTCCCGCGGCCAGTGCCTTGAACAAGTTGAGGGTGACCTTCCGCGCGAAGTCCACCGACGGCTGGTTCACGTTGAACTCGGGGTCCGGGCCTTCCAGCGCGCGGACCCACTCGATCGTCCCGGTGCCGAACACTCCCGCACCGGACGGCGTCGTGTAGTACGTCGAGTCCGCGACCGTGGTGCGGACACCGCAGGTGGTCGGCGAGTGAGCGACCACCTGCAGGTTCGCGGGCGTCCCCGCGATCGGGTAGGCGCGGTCCGCCTCGTCGCCGATCAACCCCTGGTACGCCGTCCCGAGACCGGCGCCGGTCCCCGCGAACAGGAAGAAGTTCGGGTCGAGGACCGTGAAGTTGCCCTTCGCCGGAGCGCATTCGTACAGGGTGCCGGTGAGCGAGTTCTCCGGGTCGGGATGCGGCGCCGCGCGCCAGTGCACGGTGGTGTCGGGCGCATCGTGGATCGGGTCCAGGTCGGCGTCCTTGTAACCGAACATGATCCGGTTCGGCCCGTGCGCGTCCGCGCCGTACCGGACCCGCCAGAACACGGAGTTCGCGCCCATGAACGCCAGGTTCGTCCCCGCGTCGCGCGCTCGCGTGACGGCCGCGCGGGCGGCGAGGGTCCAGTACTCGTCGTGCCCGCTGAAGACCACTCCGCGCGCGCCCTTCAGCAGCCCCGGGTCGGCCGCGAGGTCGACGCTGGTCGCGTACGCCAGCCGTACGCCGCTGCGCTCTGCCTGCTGCACCAGCGGGTCGTACTCGTTGAGCACCCCGCGGGCGCCGTCGAAGTCGTACGGGCGATCGAACGTGACCATCAACGACCGCCTGGTCGGGAGTCGGTGCGGGCCGTGGTACAGCGAGTACCCGCCCCAGGCGTTGTACGCCTCCTCGGTGTTGACCGCGTCCACGATCAGCACGGCCCGGCGTGCCGTGTCCGAGCGGACCATGAACGGGACGTACTTCTCCTTGCCGTTCGCCGCGCGCAGCAGCAGGAGATATCCGCCGGCCGGCCAGCCCTTGGTCCGGACGGTCAACGACGGAGTCCAGTCGACCGCGGTGATCATCCGGTCCGCGGTACGTCGTGGTTGCGGCTGGGCCTTGCCCGGGATGCCCGCCGACGTCCAGATCAGCTTCGCGCCGGCACCGCCGTACCACCCGACCCGGTACGCGCGGACGGTGAACGCCCCGGCGGACGACGTCACGAACAGGCGGAACGACTCACCGCTGCGGACGCTCACGTGATCGGCGTACCCCGCGAGCTCCATCGGTCCGGCGACCTGGTCGTCCGGGATCTGCCAGGCCTCGCGGCCCCACCCGATCGCGACCTCACCCTGCTCCGGCCCGACGTCCACCTGCCCTTGTCCGGAGCTGACCGACGGCCCCTGGCAGCCGCACAGGACCGCCATCGCCGCCACCCCGACGGCCAGCAGTTTCGCACCCCTCAACCAGCACCTCCCCGGTCCGCGAAGCATCGTAGACACGCGACGATGTGCAAACGCTGAGAGCGTGCTGCTTGTATCCTAGTTGTACATCAGTCGGTGCGGGAGAGGATTCGAGTGGCAGGCAAGGAGTCGCGACGGGCGACGTATCTGCGGTGGGCGCCGGTGGCGGCGATCGCGTTGGCCGGGGCGGTGCTGGTCGGGGTGTCGATCCAGGGCGGCGGGGACAAGCCCGAGGCCGCGCCCGCCTCGCAGGCGACCCCGGCGGATCCGGCGAAGGCCGAGGATCCGGGGCTGGCGCATCGGAAGGCGGGGGACCCGCTGGCGCTGGGGAAGCCGGACGCGCCGGTGGCGATCGTCGAGTACGCGGACTTCCGGTGTCCGTTCTGCGCGCAGTTCACCCGGGAGACGTTGCCGGCGCTGGTGAAGGAGTACGTCGACAAAGGGCTGGTGCGCTACGAGTTCCGGGACCTGCCGCTGTTCGGCGAGGAGTCGTGGCAGGGTGCGATCGCGGGGCGGGCCGCCGCGCGGCAGGGCAAGTTCTGGGAGTATCTCGCGGCCGTCCACAAGGCTGCGCCCGCGCATGGTCACCCGCCGCTGCCGCGGGCGAAGTTGATCGCGTTCGCCCGGCAGGCCGGAGTGCCGGACCAGGCGCGGTTCGAGCGGGACCTGGCGGACAAGAGCCTGCGGACGGCCGTGCAGTCGGACGCGGAACTGGCGCAGCAGTTCGGGCTGAACACCGTGCCGTTCTTTGCCATCGACAACGTTGCGGTGTCCGGGGCGCAGCCGGTGTCGGTGTTCCAGCAGGTCATCGAGCAGCGGCTGAAAGCGCACAACGTCCGATGACGGAGCTGCAGGCGGGTGTGCAGATCGGGCTCACCGCGGCGCTGCTCGCCGGGCTGTTGAGTCTGCTGAGCCCGTGCTCGGTGATGCTGCTGCCGGCCTTCTTCTCGTACACCTTCGACGATCCGCGCAAGCTGATCGGCCGGACGGTGGTGTTCTACGCCGGCCTGCTCACGACGCTGGTTCCGCTCGGCGTCCTCGCGGGCGGACTCGGATCCTTCCTGATCGAGCACCGCGGGGCCTTCAGCCGGGTCGCGGCGTACGCGCTGATCGCTCTGGGCTGTTATCAGGCGCTCGGTCTGCGGCTGCCTGGCCGGACCAGCGCACCGGCCCGCAGTACGTCGGCCGTCTCGGTGTATTTGCTCGGCACCGTCTACGGGCTCGCCGGTGCATGTTCGGGTCCGCTGCTCGGGTCGGTCCTCACGTACGCCGCCTTCGGTGCGAGTGCGGCGTACGGCGGGGTCGTGATGGCGGTGTTCGCGCTCGGTATGGCGGCCCCGCTGCTGGTGCTGGCCCTCGTGTGGCCGAAGGCGCGGATCGTCGTGCGGCCGCGGACGGTGCAGGTCGGACCCGTGCGTACGACGTGGACGCAGATCGTGTCCGGCCTGGTGACGGCCGTGATCGGCGTACTGCTGCTGGTCACCGACGGGTTTGCCGGGCTCACCTCGGTCGACTCCGAGTCCGCTCTGGAGCAACGCGCGGCGAGTCTCGCGGCGCACGTGCCCGACACGGCGTTGATCGGGGTCGCGTTGCTGGTCGTCGCCGCGCTCGGCGCAGTGCGGCTGCGACGTTCTAAGGTGTCAGAGTGACTGGGGAGAGCGCGGCCGACCGCGCGCACGCCTTCGTCCGCGGCGGGATCATGGACGGTACGTATCCGCCCGGGTCGATGCTCAGCGAGAACGAGGTCGCCGCGTCGCTGGCGATGAGCCGTACGCCGGTCCGTGCCGCGCTCGCCCGCCTGCAGGACGAGGGCTGGGTGCGGATCTACGCCCAACGCGGCGCGCTCGTCCGTGAGCTGACGCCCGCCGAGGTCCGCGAGTCCGCGGAGGTCCGTCACGCCCTGGAATCGGCCGGTGTCCGCCGTGCGGGTCCGCGCGAGCGTGAACGTCTTCGTGAGCAGCTGACGGGGAACCTCGACGAGCAGGAGCGGGCGCTGAACGCCGGCGACTTCCCGACGTTCACGAAGCTCGCGATGCGGTTCCACCGGGCCTTCGTCGAGCTTGGTGGAAACGCCACGATGCTTGCGATGTACGACCGGCTCCAGGACCGCCAGCAGTTGTCGATCATCCGCAGCGCCGACCGGATCACCGACGATCCACAGCAGGTCATCGAGGAGCATCGCGGCCTGCTCGACGACGCGGAAGCGGGGGACTGGGCCGCGTTCGCGACGCACCTCGACGAGCATCAGTCCCGCAGCCACGCCCTGGAGGGACGGTGAGATGAACGGGTCCGTCTTCGACGAGGTCGTCGACCGCAGGACGGCGAACTCGATGAAATGGGCCGGGGGCAAGCAATGGCTGAGGCCCGACGAGGTCGCTGCCGACCCGCTGCCGATGTGGGTCGCCGACATGGATTTCAAGGCACCGCAGGCAGTTCTCGACGCGCTGCACGAGGCCGTGGACCACGGGGTCTTCGGCTATCCGAACGGTCCGACCGACAGCTACCTGGACGCGGTCACCGGCTGGCAGGCCCGCCGGTTCGGGTGGGAGGTGCCGCGCGAGTGGGTGCTGGTGACGGCGGGGATCATCACCACGCTGAAGACCGTCGTACAGGCGTTCTCGGCGCCGGGTGACTCGGTGCTGATCCAGCCGCCGGTGTACGCGCACTTCCACGACGACGTACGGCTGAACGGACGGCACCTGGCGTACGCGCCGCTGGTCCGCGAGGGCGACGGGTATGCCTTCGACGCGCAGGTGTTCGAGGCCGCGATCCGGCCCGACACCAAGGTGTTCATCCTCAGCCATCCGCACAACCCGACCGGCAACGTGTGGTCGGAGGACGAACTGCGGACGATGGGGGAGATCTGTGCGCGGCACGGGGTGCTGGTCGTGGCGGACGAGATCCATCAGGACCTCGTCGTCAACCCGGACAAGAGACACATCCCATTCGCCTCGCTCGGCCCGGAGTTCGCGCGGAACAGCATCACGTGTACGGCGCCGAGCAAGACCTTCAACCTGCCCGGGTTGCAGTGCGCCAACGTGTTCGTCCCCGATCCGCGGTTGCGTGCGGAGCTGGCCCGCCAGTACGAACGGAACCTGTTCCCGATCGTCAACCTGCTCGGGATGGTCGCGGGCGAGGCGGCGTACAGCCACGGCGAGCCGTGGCTGGCGGAGCTGTTGACGTACCTGCGGGGCAACCATCTCCGCTTCGCCGACGCCGTGAACTCCGCCACCGACAAGCTGCACGTGCTGCCCGCCGACTCGTTGTACCTGACCTGGATGGACTGTCGCGGTCTCGGTCTGGACGCCGAGGCGCTTGACAAGTTCATGCTCACCAAGGCCCGGCTGTGGCTGGACAAGGGCCAGAAGTTCGGAGTGGAAGGCCACGGCTACATGCGGGTCAACCTCGGCTGCCCGCGCAGTACCGTCGAGGAAGCGATCACCCGCCTGCTTACTGCGGTGGGCTGAGGACGAGTGCCTGGCGGCGCTGATGAACAGTCAGGTAGCGGAGGCCGTCGGGGCCGGCCGTGAACTGACGGTGGGAGCGGCGGGGGAGCCAGACGAGTGCTCCGGGCTCGAGGTCGATCGTGCTGAGCTCGGTCGTCAGCCGGCCGCTGCCGGCGAGGATGTGGATGAGTACGTCGAGGTCCGGGCCGCTGTGCGCGTCGATGCGTTGGCCGGCTGCCAGCGCGATGATGTTCGAGTCGAGGTCCCGCTCGCGGGCCTGCAGCTTCCAGGTCGCACCGGTCGCCGCACCGGTCGTGTCGCCGCTGACCGTGCCGGTGTCGACCAGGACGCGGGGGAGCGGCGTACTGGCGAGCTTGGTGATCTTGATCCGCCAGTCGCGGGGCTCCCGGTTGAGGTACTCCCAGTCGTAGCTGCCGGCGTGGTCCGCCTCGAACTCCTCGTGCAGGTGCTTCGGGTCGTGGTCGTTCACCAGCACGAACGCCGCGCCGACGGGCAGTTCGGCGTACCTCGCGAAGATCGCCGGATGTTTGTCGGGCTTGCGCATCCCTCGCACGTCGAGCTCCGGTACGGCTGTCATCGCGGATCCCCTCCTGGATTTATACAAAGCCTACTTGTGTAAACTCTAGGGCATGGCGGAGACGGGGCGTCGCGCGGAGGTGCTGCGGGTACTGCGGGACGCCGATCGGCCGATGGGCATCCCGGAGATCGCCGAGCGACTCGGGGTCCACGTCAACACCGCCCGATTCCACCTGGACACCCTGGTCGGCAACGGCCAGGCCGAGCGTACGACGGGGGACCGGGGCGGTCCGGGGCGCCCGCCGCTGATGTTCCAGGCGGTACGCCGAATGGATCCCCTGGGCCCGCGGCAGTACCGCCTCCTCGCGGAAATCCTCACCGCGAACCTCGCCGCCACCCCGAACCCCACAGCCCAAGCCACCACAGCCGGCCGCCAGTGGGGCCGCACCCAACCCCCGTCCCTCGCCGCGCCGCCGGAGGCGGGGGAGTCGGTTGGGATGCTGATCGAGATGCTGGACGAGCTGGGCTTCGCCCCGCAACAACTCCCGGGCGACGGCGCACTGCGGCTCGGCCTCCGGCAGTGCCCGTTCCTCGAGCTCGCCGAGGACCGCTCCGACATCGTCTGCGCGATCCACCTCGGCCTCATGCAAGGCGCCATGGAATCCTGGCAATCCCCCCTCACCGTCGACACCCTGCGACCCTTCGCCCAGCCAGACCTCTGCATCGCCCACCTCGCCAGAAAGTGAGTGCAATGGACGAGAAGCTGACCGCCCTCACCGACCAGCTGCACCGGTACGGCGTCGACCACGACGCCGGCAAGCCGGACCGCCTGGACCGGCTCCGCAATCTCGAACCCGACAGCGCCGCCCTCCTGGCCCTCATCGTCCGTGCAACCCGTACCCAGCACCTGCTCGAACTGGGAACCTCGAACGGCTACTCGACCCTCTGGCTCGCCGACGCCGTCCGCGCGAACGGCGGCCGGATGGTCAGCGTCGAGCTCGACCCCGACCGGAGCGCCGAGGCCGCCGCCAATCTCGACCGCGCCGGCCTGCGCTCTGTCGTCGAACTTCGGATCCAGGACGCCGCCGACGCGCTGAGTGAATCGGCCGACGGCGAGTGGGGCATGATCTTCCTCGACGCGGAGCGCCCCGCGTACCGCTCGTACTGGCCGGACCTCGTCCGCGTCCTCGAACCGGGCGGCCTGCTGGCCGTCGACAACGTCCTCTCGCACGCCGACCAGGTCGCCGACTTCCGCGCCCTCGTCACCGCCGACGCGCGCGTCAGCGAGGCGCTCGCACCGACCGGTGCCGGCGTACTGCTGATCGTCCGGGATCCCGTCTGCTAATCTGCTGAACATGTTCAGTGAACGTGTTCAGTCTCGCGCCGCCCAGCGGGAGACCACGCGGCAGCGGGTGCTGGCCACCGCCGAGCGGCTGTTCCGCGATCAAGGGTTCGCCGCGACGACGATCCGGCAGATCGCCGCCGCCGCGGGCGTCAGTTCCGGGACCGTGATGGCGGTCGGCGACAAGGACGCGCTGCTCGTCGCGATCTTCGACGGCTGGATCGGCGCCGCGCATCGCTCGCGTGCCGGATCGGCCCCGGCTCCGACGGTGGACGCGATCGTGGCCCTGTTCGAGCCGTTCATCCGGTACTTCGCTCTCGACAAGGGCCTGTCCCGCGAGTACGCGGCGATCATCGTCCGCGGCGCCCACGAGTCGGCGATCTTCGAGGACCTCGCGCGGTCCTTGCTCGGCGAGATCACCTCCGTACTGGAAAGCGCGGGCTCCGGCGACGCCGAACGGGCGGCGCGGGTCGTCTACTTCTCGTACCTCGGGATCCTGATGACGGTCTCGCACGGCACCCTCGGCGAGCCCGAGGCCGTCGACCGGCTGCGCGAGGTCGTCGCGTTCGTGATCGGAGCAGCCGCATGATCGACGTACCGCACGTCTGGTGGCCGACGGCTCTGCTCGCTCTCGCGCTGCTGAGCGACGCCGTGATGTCCGTACGACCGCCGGCCTTCATCCGGCGCTGCCTCGACGGGGTCGGGCTGCCCCGCGACTGGTGGTGGATCCTGATCGTGATCAAGTCCTTCGCGGTCGCCGGGTTGCTGGCCGGCCTCAAATACCCGGGCGTGGCGTTCGCCACGAACGTCGCGGTCATCGGGTACTTCGTGTGTGCGTCGTACGCGCACTACCGGGCGCGGTTCCTGAAGCAGGAGTTCTGGGTCAACTGCCTCGGGATGCTGACGCTCTCGGTCGCGACGCTCGTGCTGTCCAACGCGCTGTGACTACCATTCCAGGACGCGAAAGAGACCGGACAAGAAGGGCGACGATGACCGATCAACGCTTCGAAGTACAGAACCGGCCCGGGGAGTCCAGATACGTCCTGATCGACACTGAGTCCGGTGAGGTGATCGGTGAGGAGGACTACGTCGACGTCGAGAACCAGCGGGTCCTCTTCCACACCGGAGTCTCCGACGCCTACAGCGGCCAAGGCCTCGCCTCCCAACTCGTCCGCGCCGCAGTCGACGACGTCATCGCCAACGGCTACGCCATCGTCCCCGTCTGTCCGTACGTCGCCGCCTGGCTCCCCAAACACCCCGAGTACGCCGACCACGTCACCAAGCCCCGCCCGGAACACCTCAAGGCCGTCGCCGCCCACGAGAAGAAGTAGCGCCGCGGCATGGCGGGCTGGTCCGAGGGTGATATCGGGGATCAGGGTGGGCGTACGGTCGTGATCACTGGTGCCAATTCGGGGCTGGGGTTGCGGGCGGCGACTGTGCTGGCGGGTAAGGGGGCGCGGGTCGTGCTGGCCTGTCGGTCCCGGGAGCGGGGGGAGCGGGCGGCGGCTGCGGTTGGCGGGGAGCTCGTGGTGCTGGATCTTGCTGATCTGGCTTCGGTGCGTGCGGGGGCTGCGGAGATCCGGGAGCGTACGGGTGATCGGGTCGACGTGCTGATCGACAACGCGGGCATTCCGGCGGGGCGGTTGCGGCGTACCGTCGACGGGCACGAGTCGATCCTCGCGACCAACTACCTCGGGCACGCCGCGTTGACGTGGCTGCTGATGCCGGCGCTGCGTGCGGCGGGCGCGGCGCGTGTCGTGGCCGTGTCCAGCATTGCCCATCGTGGCAGGGGGTTCGACGTCGAGGATCTCAACTTCGAGCGGCGGCGGTTCCGGATGGCGTCCGCGTACTCGCAGTCCAAGCTGGCCGGGCTGATGTTCGCACTGGAACTGCAGGAACGTCTGCGCGGCGAGGGATCCGAGGTGATCAGCGTCGGCGCACACGCCGGCTTCACCGGCACCGAGATCGGCGCCGCGGGGGCCCGCAACCAGGGCCTCGGCGCTGTCGCGGGACCCCTCAACGCGCTGACGAAGGCGCTGTCCCAGTCGGTCCCCGAAGGCACGTTGCCGATCTTGTACGCCGCTACCGGCCCCGGCGTACAAGGTGGTGACTACTACGGCCCGCAGAAGTTCGGCGAGTTCTTCCGCGGCGTCGGCCCGGCCCGCCTCGACGCGCGGGTCCACGACCGCGACGTCCGCGCACGACTCTGGGACCGCACCGCCGAACTGACGGGCGTCCAGCCGGACCCCGCCTGACCGGCTATCGTCTCGTCGGTGACCCTGAGCGTGCGCACGTACGAACCCGACGACGCGGAACCGACCTGGGAGTCGTACTTCCACGCGGTCCGCGACACAGCCTCGAAGGACTACTCACCTGAGCAAGTCGCCGCCTGGGCGCCGGCCGAGGCCGACCTGGTGGAGTGGCACGAGCGCCGCGCCGCCGCGCACACCTTCGTCGCCGTACTCGACAGCCGTGTCGTCGGCTTCAGCGACGTCACCGACGACGGCCTGCTCGACATGCTGTTCGTGCACTCGGACGCCGCCGGCCGCGGAGTCGCCCGCGCTCTGGTCGAGGCAGTCGTCGCCAAGGCCCGCGAACTCGGTCTCTCCGAACTCCACACCCACGCGAGCCGAACGGCCCGCCCCGCCTTCGAACGCTTCGGCTTCGAAGTCACCCGCGCCAACGAACAGAACTGGATCCGCGGCCAGAACCTCCCCAACTACGACATGCGGCTGGAGCTGAGCTGAGTCCGGTGACGACACTCATCCGGCTCGTTCGCTGGTGTCGGTGGTCCAGGGGGAGAGGGCCAGTTGCAACTGGTTGAGGATCGCGCGCAGGCGGCGGGAGACCTGCATCTGGCTGACGCCGATCTCCGCGCCGATCTCCGCCTGGGTGCAGTGGTCGACGAACCGCCGGCGCAGGATGAGCTGATCGCGGTCCGGTAGCTTCTCGACCACCAGGCGGAGACTGCTCACCTGGTCGACCAGCTCGAAGGTGTCTCCCGGATCGGCGAGCGTGCGGCCGATGCTGACCACGCTGCCGTCGGCCGGCCGCGGTGCGTCCAGGGAGTCGGGCTGGAAGCAGCCGCGGGCCTGTTCCGCCTCGACCACCTCCGCCACCTCCACGCCGAGCGCTTCGGCGATCTCGCGGTGGCTCGGCCAGTGCCCGAGCTCGACGACGAGAGCGGTCTGGGCGGCGTTCACCCGGGTCTGGATCTCCTGCAACCGCCGAGGCAGCCGGATCGCCCAGGCCCGGTCGCGGAAGTGGTGCCGGATGCCGCCGCGGATCGTCGGTACGGCGTACGACCGGAAGTCGGAGCCGTCACTGGGGCGGTAGTTGCGGACGGCAATGATCAGGTGTTCGCAGGCGATCTGCTCGAGGTCCTCGTCGTCGACCCCGCGGCCGCGGTACCGCCGGGCCAGGGTCCGGGCGAGCGGCAGACCTGCCGCGATCGCCTGATCGAGAAGTTCTTCGCGCTGCCGTCCCCGGGCGGCGTGTGCGGAGCGGAGCAGCCGCTCCAGCCGGGCGGACTCGTCGGCGCGGGACTGGGACAGTGCGACCGGGCCACGTGACATGTGCGTTGTCCTGTCGAGCTCACCCCGGTCGACGCAGCACACTCTTGTACCACCACCGGGACGACGTTCGAGTACCCCGCCGTATGCGTCCTAACCCGGCGAGCGGGGTACTGGGGGGCCGTGAACGTCGCGCAGCAGCTGATCGCCTCGCACCTGGTCTCCGGTGATCCGGTACCGGGTGCCGGCATCGAGGTGCGGATCGACCAGACGCTGACGCAGGACGCGACCGGCACGATGGTGATGCTCGAGCTCGAGGCGATGGACCTCGACCGGGTCCGTACCGAGGTGAGCGTGCAGTACGTCGACCACAACCTCCTGCAGGCCGACGAACGCAACGCCGAGGACCACCGGTTCCTGCGCAGCGCCTGCGGGCGTTTCGGCGTGTGGTACTCCAAGCCGGGCAACGGTGTCTCGCACCCGACGCACATGCAGCGCTTCGGCCGTCCGGGCGCGACGCTGCTCGGCTCGGACTCGCACACCTGCGCGGCCGGTTCGCTCGGCATGCTGGCGATCGGGGCCGGCGGCATCGACGTCGCGCAGGCGATGGCCGGTGAGCCGTTCCGGTTCCGGATGCCGGAGATCTGGGGAGTCGAGCTGACCGGCGAGCTGCCGTCCTGCGTGTCGGCGAAGGACGTGATCCTGGAGATGCTGCGCAGGTACGGCGTCAGCGGCGGGGTCGGCCGGATCGTCGAGTACCACGGCCCGGGGCTGGCTTCGCTGTCCGCGATGGACCGGCACGTGATCGCGAACATGGGCGCCGAACTGGGCGCGACGACGACGGTGTTCCCGGCCGACGACGCGGTCCGCGAGTTCCTCCGGGCCGAGGGTCGGGAGGACGAGTTCACCGAGGTGGTGGCGGACCACGACGCGACGTACGACGTCTCGGACGCCATTGACCTGGCCGGCCTGGACCCCCTGGTTGCCACGCCGTCGTCGCCGGGCAACGTCGTACCGGTCCGGGAGGTCGCCGGGACCGAGGTCGGCCAGGTCGTGATCGGGTCCAGCGCGAATCCGGGACTGCGGGACTTCGCGATCGCCGGCGCGATGGTCCGCGGCCGGCAGACCGGTGCGGCGGTCAGTTTCGACGTCAACCCGACGTCGCGCAGCATCCTGGAAGACCTGACCCGGATGGGCGTGACGCTGGACCTGGTGCGGGCGGGGGCGCGGGTTCACCAGGCGGGTTGCCTCGGCTGCATCGGGATGGGGCAGGCACCGGCCGGCGGGACGAACAGCCTCCGGACGATGCCGCGGAACTTCCCCGGCCGCAGCGGCAGCGCGGACGACGCGGTGTACCTGTGTTCGCCGGAGACCGCGGCCGCGAGCGCGTTGAGCGGCGTCATCGTCGATCCGCGCGACTGGGCGCAACAGGATGCGGTCTCGTATCCGGCACTCGGGCTGCCCGCGCGGCACAGCGTCAACCGGGCGATGCTCGAGCCGCCGCCCGCGGACCCGGGCGAGCTGCAGAAGGGGCCCAACATCGGTACGTTGCCGGACTTCGACGGCCTGCCGGACCGGCTCGAGGTGCCGGTGGCGTTGAAGGTCGGCGACGACGTGTCGACGGACGAGATCTCCCCGGCAGGAGCGGCCGCGCTGCCGTACCGGTCGAACATCGCGAAGCTGGCCGAGTTCACCTTCCGGCCGGTCGATCCGGAGTACGCCGGCCGAGTACGTGACCTGGGCGACCACGCGGTTGTCGGCGGCACCAACTACGGCCAGGGGTCGTCGCGCGAGCATGCCGCGATCACGCCGAGATACCTCGGTCTGCGGCTGGTCGTCGCCCGCTCCTTCGCCCGGATCCACTGGCAGAACCTGGCGAACTTCGGCGTCCTGGCCTGTGAGTTCGCCGACGCCGCGGACTACGACCGGATCCAGGCCGGCGACGTGATCGTCGTCGACCGTTTGCACGACGTACTGCGGTCGTCCGAGGGGCTCGACGCCCGCGTCGGTGACCGGACCGTCCAGCTGCGCCATCAGCTGTCGGCTCGCCAGATCGACACGCTCCTGGCCGGCGGGGTGATCCCGCTGCTGCGCGGCCGACAGTGACCCGGTAGTGACCCGCTAGTGACTCAGGACTCGGTGGGCTGGTGGTGTTCGACGGTGGACTTGATCGTGGTCAGGGTGTGCTCGAGTTCGTCGTCGACCGGGGCGGCGGCGGTGGTGTGGACGCGGACGGTGAGTTTCGAGGTGCCGTCGGCGACGAAGCCGACGGTGAGCTCCCCGCCGTACTCGTGTGGGCCGTCGGTGCCCCAGCGCAGGGTGCGTTCTTCGTCCAGTACGTCGATCCAGCCGCCGCGGCGGCCGCCGCCGACGGTGACGTCGACGTCCTCGCGCACGGCCTGGTGCGGGCGCCGGGCCTCGGGTCCCTGAGCGGTGACGGGGGACTCCGCGGTCCGGTGGAGCGAGGTAAGCCACGGGAGGTACTCCGGCAGCCGGTCGACGTCGGACAGGCGGTCGAAGAGGATGTTCGGTGCGACGTCGATCGTGATCGAGGCTTCGTGCGCGTCCATGGAAGCACTCCTTCCCGAGACGGTTCCAGTACTGCTTCAGAACTCCTTCAGTACTCCGGGTGCCCGCTGCGACGGCCGGCAATCCCGCGTTTCCCGGGTGCGGGGGTGGGCACCGCGTCGGCGACAAGGGGTGATGCGCGACGACGAAGGTGTCCGAGTCGGTTCGTTCCGAGGCTGACGAGTATCGGCAGGGAGCGAAGCGGCCGCTGGGCGGCTACGCGGTCGTGATGGAGGACGTACGCGAGTCCGGATCGCTGCGGCACGCGGTGGGGGAACTGCTGAGCTGCCCGTTCTGCTTGGCGATCTGGGTGGCGACCGGGTTCAGCGCCGGGTTCCTGTTCGCGCCGAGCTTCACCCGTGTGATCGCGTCGGCTCTGACGGCGGTGGCCGGGGCCGACTACCTGCAACTGATCTACGCCTGCCTGCAACAGGCGGCCGAGAACGAATAGGCAAGCCTGATCAGCCGTCGGACGTGTCCTTCATGTGGCGCGCTCGCTGCTCAGCGCCGGTTTCGCCGGTGACGACGTCGTCATCACCTGCGACCCGTCCGACGAACTCCTCGTTGGTGCCCGTGCCGGTCGTGGTCGGCGTACCCAGGTCGGGATTCCCGCCCATCGCCCGGGTCATCGCCACGCTGCTGTCGGACGGCGCGTCCGCCTCGTTGACCTCGTGCGTCAGGCGCCACCGTTTGAACCTCTCCCAGATCCCCATAGCCCGCCCCAATCACTCGTAGGAGGTTCTGGTACCCGCCCACCTCCGGCCGAAAACGGCACGTTGCGCAGGTGTCCGCACGGGTACCGGTGAGCCGACCGACGAAGGGGGGACGAGGCCCATGCGACTGCGACGCAGTCATCCGGAGGCCGAAGGGTTCGGCCGCCGGCGATGCGGCCGCGGCTTCCGGTACGTCGATGCCGAGGGCAACGCGATCCACGACACCGACGTCGTCGAACGGATCCGGACGCTGGCGATCCCGCCGGCGTGGGAGGACGTGTGGATCTGTCCCTACCCGAACGGGCACATCCAGGCGGTCGGCACGGACCAGGCCGGTCGCCGGCAGTACCTGTACCACGACGACTGGCGTACGGCGCAGGACGCGGACAAGCACGACCGGGTGCGGCTGCTGTCCCGCAAGCTGCCGGCGTTCCGCGAGGCGGTCGACGCGGACCTGGACCGGAAAGGTCTCGACCGGCGGCGGGTACTGGCGGTCGCGTTGCGGATGCTCGACCACGGCGTGTTCCGGACCGGCAACACGCGGTACGCCGAGGAGAACGGCAGCCGCGGCGTGGCGACGTTGCTGCGCCGCGACGTCCGGGTCAGCCACGGCCGCCTGGTCTTCGACTTCCGCGCGAAGGGCGGGCAGCGCCGTACGGTCGAGCTCGACGACGACAAGCTGGTGACGGCGGTGCGGTCGCTGAAGCGGGGGCGGCACAAGAGCCCGCGGCTGCTGATGTTCCGCGACCGGGACGGCTACCACGAAATCGACGCCGTCCAGATCAACGAACGCTTCCAGGAGCTGGTGGGCGACGGCTTCACGGTGAAGGATCTGCGGACCTGGACCGCGACCGTGCACGCAGCGGTGGATCTGGCCGAGGCCGATCCGCCGGACACGAAACGCGAGCTGGACACGGCGGTGAAGGAGATGCTCGAGGACGTCTCGGAGCACCTCGGCAACACGCCGGCGGTGGCGCGTTCCTCGTACGTCGACCCGCGGGTCGTCGAGCAGTACGAGCGCGGCCGCACGATCGCCGGCACGGTACGGCGGGTCGGGGACGACCTGGAGGACGAGGAGACGCGCGCGGGCCTGGAACGGTCGGTGAACAAGGTGCTGGACGCGGACGCCCGGGAGTAGCTGATGGGTGCGGTCAACGATCTGTCGCTCGGGGCGGTCTTCGCCGGCACGGTTGCCGGAACCGTCGGGCTCGAAGAGGAACTGGTGCTGGTCGACCGCGGGAACTGGCTGCCGGTGGGAGCCGCCGACCTGCTGGCCGACGTCGACGATCCGCGGATCAAGCCGGAGCTGCCCGCCTGCCAGGTCGAGATCGCGACCGCGGTGCACCAGGATCCGTCCGCGGCCGTCGACGAACTGCGTCGGTGCCGATCCCTGCTGGCGAAGGCGTGTGACCCTGACCGGGCGGTGATCGCCGCACCGGTGCATCCGTTGATCGACGGACCGGTGGAGCTGTCGGCGACGGCGCGGGCCGGCGGCCTCGACCGGCGGTACCGGGAGGTGATCAGGCGACAGCTCGTGTCGTCGCTCCAGATCCACCTGGCGTTCGGCGACGCCGGCTGCACGCTGGCCGTCTACCACGCGCTACGCGACCTCTTGCCGGAGTTGGCGGCACTGGCGGCCGGCGCTCCGTTCGCCGGCGGGCGGGACACGGGCCTGTGCTCTGTTCGTCCGGTGATCGCGGGGCAGCTGCCACGTCAGGGCGTGCCGCCGATCATCGCGTCGTGGGCACAGCACGCCGACGACCTGGAGTGGGCGGCGCGCGGGGGTGCGGTGACGGATCCGTCGGAGTGGTGGTGGGAGCTGCGCCCGCACGTCCGTTTCGGGACGCTGGAACTGCGCGTTCTCGACGTACCGGCGACGACCGGTCGGACGGGGGCGATCGTTCGGTTCGTGTATGCGCTGGCGGCCGGACTGACCGAGCGGCATCACCTCGGAGAGCTGCCGGCACCGGCGCCTACCTGGCGGATCGCGGAGAACCGGTGGGCCGCGCTGCGCGACGGGGTCCACGGTGAGCTGTTGGACCTGCATACAGGAGTTGCGCGATCGACGCGGCGACGATTGCACGACCTCGTCGATGCCGCGGAGCCGTACGCACCAGGCGGGCTGGACGACGTACGAGGGCTACTGGACGACCCGCCGGTGGATCACTTCCGGGCGCTCGGCCCGCGCCGGCTGGTGCCGTGGCTCGCGGAGGCGTTCGGCGCCTGAGACGTTCCCCTGACCGGGAGGGTGTGCGTGCCGTCGCACAGCGGTGGGATCGCGCTCCGGCCGCAGCGGCAGAGCGCGATGGTACGGCGGTTGGCCGGCACCGGGTCGCCGTTCTCGTCCAGGAGTTCGAACTCGCCGCGGACCAGCAGCGGGCCGTCCGGGTAGGCGCGGATCTCTGTCATGTCCTCGCGGTACCCGCCTTTACGCGTGGGTACCGGTGCAGCATGCAGCTACCACCGGCCCGTGGGCCCCTCAGCGCCTGGATGGCCGACAGCCTCACGGGGGCGGATGCCGTTCCAGTCCCGGCCGTCGCGGCCACCGATCCGTATGACGACGACCTGCAGCTGGCGCTGTGGATCGCCTACGAGTTGCAGTACCGAGGTTTCGACGAGGTCGACCCCGACCGGCAATGGGATCCGGGAGTGATCGCCTTCCGATCGGAGTTGGAGCGGCCGTGGATCGACTGGCTCACGGCGAACTGCCCGGTCAGGCCGGGCACGCGACCCGTGGCCTCGCAACTGCGGTCGCTGATCGACAGCAACGACGGACCGCGGCTGGCGCCGTACCTGCGCCGGCATGCGACCCGCGAGCAGTTCCGGGAGTTCGTGCTGAACCGGTCCGTGTACCAGCTGAAGGAGGCCGACCCGCACAGTTTCGGGATTGCCCGCCTCGGCGGCGCGGCGAAGGCGGCGCTGGTCGAGATCGAGGCCGACGAGTACGGCGGAGGCCGGTGCGAGCGGATGCATTCGGAGCTGTTCCGGACGACGATGCGCTGGCTCGGCCTGGACGACGCCTACGGGCACTACGTTCCCGACGTTCCGGCGGTCACCCTGGCCGTGTCGAACGTGATGTCGCTGTTCGCGCTGCACAGCCGCTGGACGGGCGCGCTCATCGGCCATCTCGCGGCGCTGGAGATGACGTCCACGCGACCGAACCGGCAGTACGCCGCGGGTGCCCTCCGGCTGGGCGCCACCGAGGACCAGGCGCGGTACTTCACCGAGCACGTGGAGGCCGACGCGGTACACGAACAGATCGCGGCCCACGACCTGTGCGGGAGCTACGTCAAGGAACATCCGGAGGCGCTCGCAGACGTCCTCTTCGGAGCACGCTGCGCATTGACCGTCGACGACCTGTTCGCAGCACAGTTGCTGTCGAGCTGGACAGGTATGGAGGCGCAGAGATGCGGGTGAGCCGCCTCACCGCGCTGTGTGTTCGAGGGCGTGTGCGAGCGGAGCGGCGGCGTGCAGGGCGAGGACGTGGGCGGTTCTGATCGCTTCCGGGGCGAAGCCGTGCGGTGTGTCGGCGTACCAGGTCAGGAATCCGACGGTCCTGTCGACGGTGGCCAGGCGTGTGGTCAGGACGCTGCGTACGCCGAGTTCGGTGACCGGGCGGTTCCAGGCCGGCCAGCGGAGCTCGTCGGCCGTGTCGTCGACGAGGAGTTCGGGCGGGCCGTCGGGGCGGGCGAGGCAGGACCAGCACGGACCTTGCCGGACGGCGACCTGGACCTGGTCGGCTTCCGCTGCCTCGGCATCCGTCGACCGGCAGCGGCGCAGGGTCCGGCCGCGGCCGCAGACCAGGAGGCCGACATGGCCGCAACCGACCGCCGGGACCGCGAGGTCCACGATCGCGTCGAGGATCTTGGCCGGTTCGGCCCGGTCCTGTAGTCGTGCTGCCGTCTCCGCGAACTCCCGCGCGAGTTGACCGTGCATGGCGATGTTCCTCCCGATACCGGACGGTTGCCCGGTGCGCTGCTCGTACCGCCTGCAGGGCAGGACGAATCACCGATTGCGATGGGCAACGATGAACCGATGACGAGCGCGGGAACCCCGCGCTTCTGGAGGATTCGAGGTCCATCAGACGCCCTCTCCGGGCGTGTCGTCAAGCAGGAGTTCGTTGTCATCGGCACATCGTCCGCTTGACGGTGACCGGCACGCCCGTCAGTGTTTCAGTTCGCCGTTGTGGGTGACGAGCATCAGGATCGGGCCGGCGACCGCGACGACGCAGACGACGGCGTACGAGAGCCAGGCCATCGGCCGGGCGATGATGCCGCTGGCGTGTTCGCCCATCACCTCGCGGTCCTGCGAGGCCCGGACGATCGGGTAGAACGACAACGGCATCGCGACGGCCGACGCGATCACGGCGTACTCGGTGAGCTGGACCGGGTGGACGCGGGTCTGGACGATCGCGAAGCCGATCCCGGCCGCGGCCAGCATCGTCGCGAACCAGCGCGGAGCGCCGCGGATGCCCTTCGTCTCGCCCCACGGCCAGCGCTGGTGCTGGGCGAGTGCGTAGCCGCAGGAGAACGCGCTGTCGATGGTCGCGCCGGCGATCGCCGCGAAGGCGCCGACGACGGCGGCGTAGAAGGCGATCGGCCCGAGCTCGTGCAGTGCCTCCTGGAGGGTGGTCGCGAGGCTGTCGGGGGTCAGTCCGATCGGCATCAGTTGCTGCGCGGCGACGACGGTCAGGCTGGCCGCGATCAGACCGCCCAGCGGGAAGCCGAGACCGGAGTTGGCGCGGTTGACGGACAGGTCCTTGGTGGTCCATTTCTCCTCGATCGCGCCGGAGGAGTAGAAGTAGATCTCGTACGGCATGATGGCCGCCGCGATCATGCCGACCACGAAGTACCAGTACTGCGGCCCGCCGCCGCTGGGTACGAACCCGCGGCCGATGTCGTGCCAGGCCGGCCCGTGGTGGAACGCCGCGATCAGGTAGACGACCAGGCCGAGCCCGAGGTAGCCGAAGAGCCGCTCGATCGTGCTGAACGACAGCAGCAGGCTGGAGCCGACGATGATCAGCAGGCCGACCAGGGTGAAGAACCCCTCGTTCCAGCCGAGCACGTAGTGCAGGATCAGCCCGAGACCGCCGAGTTCGGCGGACAGCGTGATCAGGCAGACCGCGAGCCCGGCGACCAGGGTCGTCGTCGACAGCCAGCGCGGATAGCGGTCGCGGACCAGGTCGAAGTTGGCCTTCCGGGCGACGATCGCGACCCGGCCGCTCAGCTCCGCGAGCACGATGCTGACGATCACCCCGATCAGGATCGCCCAGAGGGTCCGGTAGCCGAAGAGAGCACCGGCCTGGCTGTTGAACACCAGTTCGCCGATGTCGACGAAGCCGCCGAGCGCGGCGATGATGCCGAGGGCAACGCTGAGGAGGCGTTTCATGAGGTCATCCGGGCTGCGTCGGCCGCGAGTCGCAGGAGCGTGGCGCGGGCGCTCTGCGCGAGCGAGGTGTCGTCGGGCCGGACGGCGATCGACCCGAGCGCGGCGCCGATCTGGTCGGCCAGCTGCTGCAGGTCGTTGTACCGGGGGAGCCGTTGGTCGTAGACGTTCTTCTCGATCTGGCTGGTGTCGTCCTGGAGTTCCTGGGCGTGCGTGCGGGCGAACGTCGGTCCGGCTCGGCCGGCCACGATCTCGCCGGCCAGCACCGCCCCGTCGACGGCGTCGCTCTGCAGGCTCTGCGCGTTCAGCTGCACGCGGTCGGCGGTCGACTCGCAACCGGTCAACGCGAGCAGGCAACCGAGGCCGATGGCAACGATCTTCATGAGCAGCCGGTTCCCTGCCGCCGGGCTGCGCAATCCGTTTGCCGCCGTGCGGCGCGGGCACCGGATCACGATGATGAGCAGAGCATGGCGAATGCTGGCCGCGGCGAGCCTGTTGGCGCTGGCGATGGCAACCGCGGCAACGGTGGGCGCGCAAGCAGCACCGTCACCGTCCCCGACGCTGGGCTCGACGAACTCACCCGCGCCGAACCCGCCGGGGTCGGCGGACTCCACTCCGCAGGACTACAACGGTGCCGTCTGGGTGGTCGTCGCCGTGGTGGCAGTGGCAGCCGTCGTCGGCCTCGGGACCCTGTTCCTGGCCCGCTCACGACGGATGGACCTCGAACCGCGCAGCCCACGCAACGAACGGCGGCGGGCCACCGGGGACCGGGCTTACCGGCGTGACTGACCGCGGCCGGTGGCAACGGGTACCGGGGGTTGCATGAGCGAGAACGAGTGTTTGATCGAAGCGAGCCCCGAGGACGTGTTCGCGGTGCTCATCGACGGCTGGTCGTACGCCGCGTGGGTGGTCGGCGCGTCCCGGATCCGCGAGGTCGACCCGTCGTTCCCGGAACCGGGCGGACGGATCCACCACTCGGTCGGGGCCTGGCCGTTGCTGGTGGACGACACGACGACGTCGCTGGAGTACGAGCCCGGCCGGCGGCTCCGGTTGAGCCTGCGGGTCTGGCCAGCCGGGCACGGCGAGGTCGAGTTCCGCGCCGACGAGACGCCGGACGGGTGCCGCCTGGTGATGACCGAGAAGGCGGTCAGCGGGCCGGTCGCGCTGCTACCGGCGGCCGTCGCCGACCTGATGCTGCATCCGCGCAACGCGGAGGCACTGCGACGGCTCAAGCTGCTCGCCGAGGGGCACCGACGGATGGATCGGAGGTCGACGTGAGCTGGAAGTTGCTGGAGCCGGCGGTCGGTGAACGGGTGTACGCCGTGATCGGCGAGCCGGGAGACGACGCGGTCGAGTTGCTCGGGCAGTTCGCGCGGGCCGAGGAGTTGACCGCGGCACAGTTGACGGCGGTCGGAGCGTTCAGTACGGCGACTGTCGGGTGGTTCGACCGCGAGGCGAAGGACTACCGGCGGATCGAGGTGGGGGAGCAGTGCGAGGTGCTGTCGCTGCTCGGCGACATCGCCCTCGGCCCGGACGGCCCCGCCGTACACCTGCATGCTGTGCTCGGTCTGGCGGACGGGCAGGTTCGCGGCGGGCATCTGCTCGCGGGCGAGGTCTGGCCGACGCTCGAGGTCATCGTGCGCGAGGCACCGGGATACCTCCGCAAGACCCAACGCCCGGACATCGGGCTGGCACTGGTCGACCTGGAGGTGTCCCGAGGAGGGCGGGCTGCGGGAGGCCGGGGGCGGCCCATTTGATGAACGACGACAGGACCAGCGGGATCGGGTAGACCGCGAGCCAGGTCAGCACGAACGACTTCCAGGTCGCAAACGCCCGGCTCAGACCGGTGCCGGCTCGGTGGGCGGTGGGGGTGGTTCTGTCGGTTCGGGCGGCTCGGTGGGATCCGGCCGGGTCGGGCTGGGCGGGACCGGAGGCTCGTACGGGTCCGGTGGGTCCGGTCGGGCCGGCGGGATCGTCTCCGGGTCGATGACCATGGCAAGCATCCGTACCTCCTGTCGATCGGGCTCAGGCGAGGTGGTAGAGGAGCGGCATCGCTCCGGTGCGGTTGACGAGCAGGTTGGTGAGGACGTAGCTGCGGAAGCTCGGCCTGGTGACCTGCCGCAGGAGCAACTGCGGTACGCCGTAGTCCCAGCGCGCGTGGTTGACGAAGACGTAGTCGGACTTGTCCGTCGGCTGGAGCAGGGTGGAGTTGTCCAGACCGGTGTTCTTCTTGTACCAGCTGGCCAGGTGTTCCCACAGCTCGAGCGCGACCTCGGTGTCCGCGGCGACGAAGTAGTTGAACAAGAACAACCCCGGGCGTGACTTGTCCACATCGCCGAGTGATCGCGTGCAGCGCGCCGGCATGACATGCAGGTCGGTCGACGCGGCGAGGAGAGCATCGTGGAGGGTGCGGTACTCCTCGGACTCCTGCACCTGCGCGATCACCTCGGGCAAGGTGGTCTCGACGAGTACGACGACGTCGTACCGAGCGTGGTGTACGCCGTGCCGGCGGGCGTACCCCGTCGGTGGCGGCACGACGATCGCGTCGTACACGGTGACCTTGGTGACGTCACCGCGCTCCTCGAGCTTTGCCGCCATCGTCTTCAGTTCCTCGAGCAGGCGTGTCTTGTTCTCGCTGGAGCGGGTGAACGGCGCCCGACCGCTCGGGGGTTCGACGGATGCGGCGAGGTGGAGGTAGCCACTCGACGGCGGTTCTGCCAACGCGGCTCGTGGGTACTTGCCGGTCGGGCCGATCAGTTCGAGGTCCATTGGGGTTCGCCTCCTGAATCATGGCGATCCTTTGGTACCCGTCGCCGCCGGATGCATGCGCCCGGCGAGTCGCTACCGCCCGGCGCGGGTGATCTCCGGGGGAATGCCGTCGGACCAGGCCGCGGCCCATTCGGTGGCGAACTCGAGGTCGGCGACCCCGTCCGGCGGCAGAGCGACGCTCGTCGGGGCGAGCCGCGGGGTCGGGGCGGCCTTGCGGAGGTCGGCGACGACTTCTGCGAAGCGGTGGCCGGCCGGTTTGACGTGGTTGTGAACGTCGAGGAGACCGAGTCCGTACTCGAGTGGCGCGAAACCGCCGTACTCGGGCCGGATGTCGTGGGAGGCCCACCAGGTGACGGCGCCGACGCCGGGGACCGACAGGGAGTGGCGGAGGAGGCGTTCGGTCGCGTGCTCGACGCTGACGTCGGTGACCCATTCGGGCGCGACGCCGATCTCCTGGATCCAGAGGGGCTTCGGCGCCGTCTGGTGCGCGGCGGCGACCTGGGCGAGAAAGGCGCCGATCGACCAGGCCAGGTCGTTCTGTTCGCCGAAGTGACCGATGAAGCCGCTGAAGTACGGCCAGGCGTGGACGGTCGTGAGGTCGGGCTCGTTGGCGAGCAACGCGGGGGTGAAGCCGGTCTGCGAGGTGGTCCACGGCTGGTGGTCGGCTCCGAGGACGACCGGTAGCCCGGGCGCCGCGGCATGCGCGGCGTCGATCAGCGTGCGCGCCCAGTCGTCGAGGTCCTGCGTGGTGACCTTCGAGGGCTCGAAGCCGACCAGCATGTTCGGTTCGTTGCCCAGGTCGATGCCGGCGCCGGCAGGATGAGCGGCGACCAGTTCGGCGACGGAGGCGATCAGGGTCTTGGCAGCGGCCAGCGCGAGGGTGTCGGTGAAGAGGTTCGCCTTCGGGATCCACGGCGGCCGGAAGACCCAGCCGGAGAGGAAGCCGTTGAGCACGGTGACCCAGACGTCGAGGCCGACGTCGTGCGCGCGGTCCAGCAGAACCGACAGCCGGGTCATCGCGGCGGCCGAGACGGTGGTGGGCGTCGGCTGGAAGACGGGCCAGAGACATTGGATGCGCACGTGGTCGCAGCCGAGGGCCGCGATCGCCGCCAGGTCTTCGGCGATCGAGCGTTCGTCGAAGTCCAGCCACGCGTTCCACCATTGCTGCCGCGGTACGTAGTTGACGCCGAATGCCGGGCGGTCCGTCATGGTCGGGTCTCCCAGGCGAGGACCTGGCCGCGCTCGGCGAGCCGGTCCCGCAACGCGGACATGTCGATGTCCTGTACGGCGGTTCCCGCCCGGACGGACTGAACCGCGGCGACCGCCGCCGACTCGGCCAGTACGCAGAAGACCGGCTCCATCCGGGTCGCCGCGTAGCCGATGTGCGTCGCGGACAGGCAGACCGGGACGAGCAGGTTGCCGCAGTCGTCCGGCTTCGGCGTGATGGCCCGGTAGGGGACGGGATACGGCCGGCCGGTCCCGAGATGGCCGCCGATGAACATGTCGCCTTCGGTCGCCACGCCGAGTTGCCCGGTGGTGGCGTCGCGCCGCGGAATCCGTCGTACCGGATAGACATCGACGCCGAAGAGCGCCAGGCCGATGCTGTCGGCAGGGTCCGTCAGGTTGGCCACGTCCGCTTGAGTGACGGTGTAGACGCCGTCGAGCCGGCGGGAGACCCGCACGTACAGCTGCGGGGGCCAGCCGTCGGTGTCCGGGAAGACGCTCGCATCCAGTCCGTACGCCGCGGTCTCCGCGCGGAACTCCGCTGGTACGGCGGGATCCGTCGAGAGGAAGTGGTGCAGCCCGCGCAGGTAGTCGATGTGCTGACGCCAGACTCGCGCCCGGGTGTCCCAGTCGCCGTCCTGGTACTCGCGGCTCACGCCGAGCGGGGCATTGGTGATCAAGGAGGCCCGCTGGTAGTTGTACTCGCCGGAGTTGAGCCAGCCGGGGAAGATCCCACGCAGCGCGTCGAGGTCGGATCCGAGCTGAGCGATGTACCGGCGTACCAGTTCGTAGTCGTCGGGCGAGTAGCCATCGGGCGGCGTGATCGGCCTGCGGGCCGCGGGGTCGGTCGTGACGTAGAAGCGGAAGTTGTACGCCTGGGCGTAGTCGTCCGCCGCGCCGAGCGGGAGACCGTGGTCCGGGTCGAGGAGCGGAAGCAGTCCGCTGGAGCTGTCGCCAGGACTGACGTACGGGTCGAGCGGCGTCCAGTTGGTGACGGGCCGGACACCGGCAAGGTCCTCGCCGAAGTCGTCCCGGGACTCCCGCCCGGTGCGGTAGGCGACCCCGGCCAGGGCCATCAGGTCGCCTTCGTACGACGCGTCGATGAAGACGTCGGCCTGTACGTCGATGTCCGGTGTGGACTCGCTCGCCGGCAGCGGGACACCCCACCGGTCGGGCGTCGAGGTCTCCAGCTGGATGCCGGTGATGCGGTTGCCGTCGCGCGTGACCGAGCGGACGCGGCGTTCGAAGTACACGTCGATCCCAGCGGTCCACTCGTGGAAGGCGCGCAGTACGTCGTGGGGGTGCTCGCCGAAGCCGAAGACCACGTCCCTCGTCAGGCCGCCGGCCGCGGCGGGGAGCGGGCAGTCCTGCCGGGGCTTGATGCCCGCGACGAGCATGCCGCCCAGCGATCGGCCCGGCTCGATCAGAACGACGGACGCACCTTCCTGCTGTGCCGTCATCGCGGCGACACAACCGGCGGGGGTGCCGCCGTACACACAGACATCGACCATGGCATGCACTCTGCCGTCTGTCGTGTTGTCGGTGACATGGCTGATTTGGACGTCGGCATGTACTTTTTTGACATGCTCACGCTCGACGGCTACCTGCTCGCGCCCCGCCGGAAGCAGTTCAGTCTGGCCGTCGACACCTATGAGACGTGGAGCCTGTTACTGCCCAGAACCGGCGCGTTCGCCTTCGAAGTCAGCGGCGTACCTCGTGGTGTGGCGACGTTCGGCGACGTCGTCATCTGTCCGCCGGGCGGTGTGCTGTGGCGCCGGATGCAGCGTCCGACTGCCTTCTTCCACGCCCGCTTCAGTACCGTGCTCGAGCCGCCGGTCGGCCGCACGCGACTGCTGGACCTCGACCGTCTGCGGGCGGACCTGACCATGCTCGACGACCACACCGAGCTGATCGCGACCCACGTCGTCACCGACCTCGTGCTGATGGCGTCCCGCGCGCAGCGGGCAGCGCCCGGCGACGAATTGGTGCTGCAGGCAACGGCCTACCTCCACGACCACTTCGACTCGCCGGATCTCTCGCTGGGCGACCTCGCCGACGAGCTGGGCATCAGTTCCGCCCAGTTCTCCCGCCGCTTCAAGACGACCCACGGCGTCACGCCGGCCGACTACCTGCGCCGTATCCGCCTCCGACGAGTCCGCGAACTCCTCACCGAAACCGACGCCACCCTCCAGACGATCGCCGAACGCACCGGCTACCGCAGCGCGTTCTACCTCAGCCGCGTCTTCAGCACCGAGACCGGCCGGTCCCCGTCGCAGTACCGGCAGACCGCCAGAGTTTGACGGGTTGCCGGCCTTCAGGCTCCGGCGGCGGTGACCACGGCGTCGGTGGCGAAACCGGCCAGGAGGCCGAGCAGGATGCACCAGGTGGTGAGTTCCTTGAGGCCGGCCCTGCGAGCGACTGCCAGTAGTTCGATGACGACGTACAGGATCGAACCCGCGGCGAGGCCGAGGAACGCCACCGACAACGTGTCGTTGACGAACCGCTGCCCGATGAGCGTCCCGACGAACGTCGGGCCGCCGCCGATCAGCCCGAGCAGCGCGAGGGTCAGCCAGGACGGCCGCTCGCCTGCGGCTGCGAGCGGTGCGACGATGCCGAAGCCCTCGGTGGCGTTGTGCAGGGCGAACCCGATGATCAGCAGCACGGCGAGCGACATCTCGCCGGTCGCCGCGGAGTTGCCGATCGCGAGACCCTCGGCGAAGTTGTGCAGGCCGATCCCGGTGGCGATCATCGTGGCCAGGCCGGCCGCGGCCGAGGCTGTCTGCGGCCTCAGCGCCGGATCGCCGGTCGCGGCCGCACCGGGGCCGGGTTTCGGTTGCGCCGTACGCCGCCGGGCCATCCAGCGGTCGTAGTACACCAGGCCGAGCAGCCCGATCCCCAGCCCGGCAGCCAGGACCAGGCCGTTGCCCAGCGTCGTACCCCAATGCTTGTCCGCGAGCGCGGTGTCGATCGGCTCCCAGGCGTGGGCGAGGACGTCCCAGAGCAGGAAGAGCAGGATGCCGATCGCGACCGCGTTCAGGCCTGCCTTGAGCCGAGGCGCGGGATTGCGCAGCCGGCCGATCGGGAGACCGAGATAGATGGTGAGGCCGGCGACAGCGCCGAGAACCGCGACCTGCGAGCTGGACATCAGAACTCTCCGGGAAAGGGGAACGCAGAAGTGCAGCTCGGACATTAGGTGAGGCAAGGCTGACCTCACAAGTCCTGAGCTGGAACTCCCGCTCCCACTGAGAATCCGCTGAGGAGCAAGGCGTCTGGATACGTCACCCGGAGCGGGGAGACGGTTCACCCGGACGGGGGATGGGCGGCGGTGCCGATGTCGTTACGTTCAGTCGCATGGATGAACCTGCGCGCGTCCGGCAGTGGCCGGCGTACCTGCTCGCTGTGCTGTTCGCCGGGTATGCCGCGGGGAAGGCTGTGCGTGCGTGGCAAGGGAGGCTGGGGTTTCCGGGCGGTCCGCCGGTGTCGGCTGCCGAGGCTGACCGCTACCCGTTGGATCCGGTGGTCGCCCAGTCGCTGGCTTCCGCGAGTGGCGTGCTCGCCGCCTGCATCGTGCTCGCGACCGTGACGTCGATCGGCCGGAGAATCCCGCGTCCCCTGATGCTGGTCGCGCTCACCGCCCTGGTGCTGCCCGTTGCCGCGGGCGGCGGAATCATGGCGCTGGACGGCTTCATCGGGTTGGGCGTCGGCTGGCGGTGGTACCACGGCGTACTGGGGATCGCCTGCACCGGCCTGTCGATCGACACAGCCCATTCGTACCTGCGGACGACAGGGGCCCGACGTCGACGCGTGTGCCGTTAGGCTGGGGCCGGACCGTGACTGGCGCGTGAGGTGGGGTACCACCGGGGAGCGGTCCCGTCTGGATGACGTGTGCCGTGCGCCTGGGCTTCTGGGATCGAGCTGGAGGCCTGCCATGGTTCGCCCGCGGTTGGTGGGGATCGTCAATGTCACGCGCGACTCGTTCTCGGACGGGGGACGCTACCTGTTGCCCGAGGCTGCGATCGCGCACGCCCGGGAGCTGGCCGCGGCCGGCGCCGACGTCGTGGAGCTCGGGCCGGCGTCGAGTCATCCGGACGCGGAGCGGGTGCCGCCGGAGGAGGAGATCGCGAGGCTGGACCGAGTGGTCGACGGGCTGGAAGGGATCCCGTGGGGCGTGGACTCGTTTCACCCCGAGGCTCAGCGGTGGGCGCTCGCGCGCGGGGCGTCGTACCTGAACGACATCGGCGGGTTCGCCCGGCCGTACGGCGAACTCGCCGACTCGTCGTGCCGGCTCGTGGTGATGCACTCCGTCCAGCGAACCGGACCGGCGACGCGGGTGGTGACCGACGCGGGCGCGATCTGGGGCCGGATCGAGGCGTTCTTCGACCGGCGGATCGCGGCGCTCGAGGGTGCCGGGATCGGGCCTGAGCGGTTGGTGTTGGATCCGGGGCTCGGCTACTTCCTCGGGAGCACACCGGAGCCGTCGATCGCGGTGCTGGCGGACCTCGCGCGGTTGAAGGAGCGGTACGGGCTGCCGATCCTGGTGTCGCCGTCGCGGAAGTCGTTCCTGCGGGCTATCACGGGAACGGACCTCGGGGGGATCGCAGCGGCCACCCTCGCGGCCGAGCTGTCCGCGGCCGACCAGGGCGCCGACTACATCCGGACACACGACCCCGCGGGTCTGAGGGACGCCTTGCTCGTTCGGGACGCCCTGGCCGAGTTCGATGTTTATCGGTACAGGCGCGGCATCAGAATTGGATGGTGACCGCCGTTTCACCAGGAAAAGAGGGCACAGTCATGCTCGATCCCGTCGTCGGCAAAGGTCCGCTGACCGAGACTGACCGCTTCATCTTCGAGTCGTGGGGCTACTTCCTGATTCCCGGCGTCCTGACGAAGGACGAGGCCGCCGAGGCGTACGACGTCTCGCAGCGGCTGCACGCGAGCCGCGAGCGCGAGTTCGGGCAGATCGGCCGGACCTACGAGAGCGAGCCGGTTCTCGAGCGGCTGATCGATCATCCCGACGTACTGCCGAAGGTGCAGGGCCTGCTCGGCGACCGGTTCGTGCTGCAGGCCGGCTGGAACACCATGCAGCCCGCGCACGCGGGGAACGGCGGCTGGCACCAGGACGGATCGTCGGCGTACGACTTCAAGGAAGTGGGCTACCCGGTTCCGTTGCTGCAGCTCCGCGTGTCGTACCTGCTCACCGACCAGACCGTGCCCGGCATGGGCAACATGGAACTGATTCCCGGCAGCCACCGCTCCCGGGTCGCGCTGCCGGAGTCGATCCGGAAGAACAAGGACGACATCGCGATCGGCCACGTCGTGTGCGCCGAGGCCGGCGCCGCTCTGGTGTTCCACAACGGTGTGTGGCACCGGACCTTCCGCCACGACGGCGACTACGACCGCTTCACGACCCACTACGTCTACAGCCCGCCGTGGGTGCGCCCGGCCGACCGTTTCGGCAACGACCCCGAGTTCCTCGAGCGCACCACGCCGCTGCGGCGCGCCCTGCTGGGAGAGTTCACCCGCCCGGACGCCCCGTTCGGCGCGAACTACGATCCGCTGCCGATCTGATCCGCCGATGCAACCAACTTCGCACTCGTAGGCGTGTCTAACCCGGTATCGAGGACCGGGAGGACAAATGAGTGACCGGGACGCCGCGTTCGAGGCGTACTTCGCCGCACGTTCCGACGCCATGCGCGGTACGGCGTACCTGCTGTGCGGCGACTGGCATCGAGCGGAGGACCTGGTTCAGCAGACGTTCACGAAGCTCTACCTGGTGTGGCGCCGGATCCAGCGGCACGAGGCGATGGACAGCTACACCAGGCGGACGCTCCTGCGGACGTTCCTGTCCGAGCGCCGCCGCGGGTGGTTCCGGCACGAGTCGGTCGGGTCTGCGGACACCGACCGGCCGGGGCCGTCGTCCGGCCTGGCCGACGAACGGCTCGTGTTGCTGGAGGCGCTCGCGAAGGTACCGCCGAGACAACGGGCCGTTCTGGTCCTGCGGTACTGGGAGGACCAGTCCGTCGAACAGACGGCCGAGTTGCTCGAATGCTCAACCGGAAACGTCAAGAGCCAGGCTGCGCGTGGGTTGGCGACGCTGCGCGGCCTGCTCGAAGAGGAGAGAGTGCGATGAAGGAAGAGGAACTCGGCGAGGCACTGCACGACCTCATGGTGCGGACGACTCCGCCGCCGTCGATGGACCCGGCGAGCGCCCTCGACCAGGGCCGCCGGGCGCTCAAGCGGCGCAGGATCGCGGTGACCGGCGCCGCCGCCGTCACGCTGGCGGTCGGCCTCGGAGCGGGTCCGGCACTGGTCGTGCATTACGCAGGCAGCCGGCCGGCGAGCCCGATGGTGGCCGGCGGTACCGGCACCAGCCGCCCGCTCGCCACGCCGCGGCCGGTCTCCACCGTGACCCCGAAGGCGCCCGCGACCCGGAAGTCCGGTGATCCGTGGCCGGAGGGCCAGACCGACCGTACGGCGACCGCGGGGCCGCGCGCCGATCGAGCCGTGACGCTGATGAACGAGCTGAGCTCGTCGGTGCCGGCGGGATTCACGAGTCCGAACCTGAAGTACCCGGACGGCCTGTCGATGAGGTGGCCGCAGGCGCAGTACGCGTCCAACGACGGGGAGCAGGACTACTGGCAGTACCAGGCCACGATTCCGGTGCAGAAGGGTGACCGGGTCGGCAAGTTGCTGGCGTCGTCGACCACACCTGACGGGAAACCGGCCCTGACTCCGTGCAAGCTGGCCCAGAAGTTCTGGGGCGGGACCGGCAGTTGCACAGTCGTGGACGTCGCCGGCAAGAAGGTCGGCGTACTGACCACGAACGGTCACGACAGCTACGACCAGTGGGCCGTCTACCGCTACGCCGACGGCACTGTCGTCTACGTCGCACAGGCCAAGAAGTCCGACAGCAACGACCGGCCGCCGTTGCAGCAACCCGTCTTCACCGCCCGCCAACTCGCCGAGCTGGCAACCTCACCGAACTTCAAGATCAGCACCTGACCCAGCAGCTCGGCTCAGGTCGCCGGGACTGGCCGGCGCGCCGTGGCGTAGCGCGTGATCGGGACGAACAACGCACCGCTCAGGGCGAACCATGCTCCGAGAATGAGCCATCCCGGTACGCCGAGGCCGAGGGGCAGCAACGCCATGACGGACGGGGCGAGCATCGAGCTGAGCGAGGTGCTGGTGTTCCAGACGCCCTGGTACTGGCCTTGGGCGTGCTCGGCGGCGAGGTCGAAGCCGAGGAGGAACGAGCCCGAGGACTGCAGGAGTTCACCGGCGGTCAGCACCATCGCGGCGACTGCCAGGACCGCGACGGCCAGGGCACCGTCGCCGGCCGAGGCCGTCGCGAACAGGCCCATGGATGCCAGTAGCAGGAATCCGGCGGTCCTGGTGGCGCGTGCGGCGGTGCCGGTGTCGACGATCCCCCTGGATGCTCGGACCTGGAGCACCGCGACGCCGGCAGCGTTCACGATCAACGGCAGCGCTGCCGCCCAGTGGGGTGCACGGGTGTGCTCGACGACCCAGAGCGGGATCGCGACGTCGATGACGGAGTAGTGGATCGAGATCGCGGCGTTCAGTGCCGACACGGCGAGATAGCCGCGGTCTCGGAGCACGATCCAGAGCGGACCGTCGGTGCGCGGTTGCGGCGGCACCCGCGGTACGGCGAGTACGACGAGAGCCGCGGTGACGCCGAGGACGACGTACAGGCAGAACATCAGCCGGTACGACGTCGACGTACCGAAGGACAGCGCGACGGCGCCGAGGCCCGCGCCGGCGGTCACGCCGATGTTGGTCGTCGCGCGCAGGTAGGCGCGGGCTCTGACCCGCTCGGCCGAGCCCCGGGTGACCCCGGCGATGAGCGCGAAGCGGACAGCGTTGGAGCCGCGGTCGAGGATCGTCACGGCGGTCGCCACCGCGAGGAACTGCCAGAACGTGTCGATGACGACGTACAGCAGGGCGATCAGCGACAGCATCAGGCTCATCAGCACGAACAGCAGGCGTGGTCCGCGCCGATCGGCGAGCTGACCGAACGGCAGGCCCGCCAGCAGCCCGAACAGCCCGGCGACCGTGAGCCCCAGGCCGAGCTGGGCGATCGACAGGCCGACGATCCGATGGAAGTAGAGCACGCTGATCGTCATCAGCAGGCCGTTGCCGACCCTGCTGAGCAACGTGGCCAGGGCGAGCGGCCGCAGTGGTCCTCGCGGCGGCAGAAGCTTCCTCACTCGCCCATCGTCAACCATATGCGACTAAGTCGCAACTAGTGTCGACGGGGAGGGGTCACGGGAAGCGAGTGGCGGTGGCGATCGCGGCTGCGCCGGCGACGAAGGTGAGGAGCATGGCGATCCCGGCGAAGCGCGAGGTGACCTCCTTGTCCTGCTTGTCGTAGCCGACCGAGGAGCCGATGTCCTTGTAGACGTTGTCGAGTTGGTCGGCGGACTCGGCGTTGTAGGCCTTGCCGCCGGTGATCCGGGCGATCTCCTGCATCTCGCCCGGATCGGGTGGGACGCGTTCGCGGATGCCGTCCATCTCGATGAAGCCGGACTGGGTGCCGATGGTGAGCGTGTAGACGGGGACGTTCTTGGCCTTGGCCGCGGCGGCAGCTTCCTGGATGGTGCGACCTACGGTGCGTTTGCCGTCGGACTCCAGGACGATCCGCGCGGGTGCCGGTTCGTTGGGGTGGCTCGGGTCCGGCGGCACCTGGGTGATGGCCTGGAGCGCCGCGAAGATCCCTTCGCCGGTTCCGGTGGACTCGGCGAGCTGCAGGCCGTCGATGGCACGCAGTACGACCGCTCGATCGGTCGTCGGTGGGACGACGATGGTCGCCGTTCCGGCGAAGGCGACCAGGGCGATGTTGAACTTGGCCGGCAACTGGCCGACGAACTGCTTGGCGGACTTCTTGGCGGCGCCGAGCCGGCTGGGGTCGATGTCGGTGGCCATCATCGACAACGACACGTCGATGGTCATCACGATGGTCGCGCGCTCCCGGGGGACCTTGACGACGGCCTTGGGGCGGGCGAACGCGACCACCGACGACGTCGCCGCCAGCAGCACCAGCGCGACCGTGAGGTGCCGGCGCCACTCGGGTCGCCGCGGCGCGACGCGGTCGAGCAGGGCGAGATTGGTGAAGCGCAGCGCGTACGCCGTTCGCCGGCGCTGCAGGATCAGATACGCCGCGACGGCGGCCAGAACGATGAGCAGAAGCCACAGGCGCCCCGGAGACAGGAAATGCGACAACTCGGCTCCACCAATCGCACTCGACGTTGAGATAGCGGGCGGCTGCGTCCGACAAACCAGCTTACGTCGGCCGGATCCACGACCCACCGGGGAGTGCGTGCCGTAGACCGTACGATGAGACGGTGCCTGCCAGTATTCGCGACGTCGCACGGGAAGCCGGTGTCTCCCTCGGTACGGCGTCGACGTACCTCAACGCCCCGGAGCGTGTCGGGCCGGAGACCTCGCGGCGGATCCAGAAGGCGATCGACGAGCTCGGCTACATCCGGAACGAGGCGGCCCGGCAGTTGCGCGCCGGGCACAGCCGGATGCTCGCGATGCTGAGCATGGAGCTGCGGAACCCGTTCTTCGGCGAGGTGGCCGAGGTGATCGAGCAGCGGGCGACCGACTTCGGGCTCTTCCTGATGCTGCTGTACGGCCACGGTGACGTCGACCGGGACCGGCGGTACGTCGATCTCGCCGTCCAGAAGCAGGTGTACGGGATGATCCTCGCGTCGGGCAGCGCCACGCCCGACGTACTGGACCTGCTCGACCGGCACAAGGTCCCGACGGTGCTGATGGACGGGCACGCCGACCGCGACGGGTTCGCGTCGGTCGCCATCGACGACGTGACCGGCGCGCGCCGGGCGGTCGAGCACCTGATCGAGCAGGGCTGCCGGCGGATCGCGGTGATCGGGGGAGAGGCGACACTGCCGCAGATCCAGGAGCGCGTCCTCGGCGCCCAGCAGGCGGCGGCCGGCCGGCGCGGCGTGACGCTGGAGATCGTGCCCACCAAGGAGCGCACAGTGGAGGCGGGCCGGGACGCCGGTGACGAGTTGGTACGCCGGTCCGCGCGCCGCCGCCCCGACGGCGTCTTCGCGATCAACGACCTGATCGCCGTCGGGCTGCTGCAGTCGCTCGTGATCTCGGCCGGCTGGCGGATCCCGCAGGACGTCGCGCTCGTCGGGTACGACGACATCGACTTCGCCTCGTCGTCCGTGGTGCCGCTGTCGACGGTACGGCGGCCGCGGGACATCTTCGGCTGGGCCGCCGTGGACTTCGTCCGGGAGCTCTCCCGGGCCAAGGTGCCCGGACCGCCGCGGCACGTCGAGATCCAGCCCGAACTGATCGTCCGGGCGAGTTCGCGCCGCCACTGAAACGATTACAATCCGCGCGCCGTCCGATCCTGGACACCTCGCTGTTCCGCCCTTGACAGGCAGATAGTGCTCCGCCACAGTTCCACTGAAACGTTTCGACTCGGCGAACGGAGCCTTTCATGTCGGTGGCCTCGACCGTGGCGCGACGGCGGCGGCGCCGGCCGTTCGCGGTGTACCTGACGCTGATACCGGTGCTGGCGACGCTCCTGGTGTTCCAGTACTACCCGGCGGCGAGCGGCGTCTGGCACTCCTTCTTCGACTGGAAGCCGGCCGGCCATTCGACGTTCGTTGGCCTGGGCAACTACCGGACGATGCTGCACGACGACCTGTGGTGGAGCTCGTTCCGCAATCTCGGGCTGATCTTCGTCTTCGGCGTCGTGATGTGGGCGATCCCGCTGCTCGCGGCCGAGCTGCTGATCTCGTTGCGGAACCGCAGACTGCAGTTCGTCTACCGCACTCTGCTGATCGTGCCGATGGCGTTCCCCGGCGTGGTGACCGCGCTGGTGTGGTCGTTCATGTACCACCCGAACCAGGGCGTCATCAACCAGGCGCTGAGCGCGGTCGGCCTTCCCGGGCTGCGGCAGAACTGGGTGGGCGACCCGGACCTCGCGCTGATCAGCCTGCTGTTCATCGGCTTCCCGTTCGTCGCGGGGCTGCCGTTCCTGATCATCTACTCGAGCCTGACGAACATTCCGGCGGAGGTCTTCGAGGCGGCCGAGCTCGACGGCGTCGGCCGCCTCCGCCGCGTCTGGACGATCGACCTGCCGCTGCTGGCGGCGCAGATCAAGCTGCTGTTCTTCCTCGCCGTCGTCGCCACGCTGCAGTACGGCTTCCTGGCGTACATCGTCACGTCGGGCGGCCCGGACGGTGCGACCACCGTCCCGGTGCTGCGCATGCTCGACGTCGCGTACCAGGGCGGTGACTGGGGTTATGCGGCGGCGCTGTCCACGACGATGTTCGTGATCACGCTCGTGCTGTCGTGCGTGATCGTCTTCGTCCGCCGCCGGAACACCGGCCTGTCCGACGCGAAGGGGATGTGACCATGTTCGACACGCGAGCGACCCGGCGCCGGACGGTCCACCGGACGCGGCGGAAGCGCGGCCAGGCAGGGGTGATCGCCGGGCTCACGATCCTCGTGCTGCTCAGCCTCGGGCCGTACGCCTTCATGCTGGGGACGTCGGTCAAGGACAACCTGCAGTTCGCGACGAACTACTGGTTGCCGTCCTGGCCACTGCACCTGGAGAACTACTCGACCGCCTGGCAGCAGATCAGCCCGTATCTGCTCACCTCGCTCCTGGTCGCCGCAGCGGCGATCGTCGGCATCCTGCTGCTGTCGTCGGTGGCCGGCTTCGTCCTGGCCCGGTACGCGTTTCCCGGACGCCGGTTCCTGTTCGCGATGATCGCCGCGCTGATGATGGTGCCGAGCATCTCGAGCCTGATCCCGCTGTTCGTGATGATGCGCGACTTCGGGCTGCTCAACACGTACGCGGTGCTGGTGATCCCGCACATCGCGGGCGGCGTCGTCCTCGGCACGATTCTGATGAAGACGTTCGTCGAGGGTATCCCGCAGTCGCTGTTCGACGCGGCCCGGACCGACGGCGCCGGGGGAGTCCGGATGTTCACCTCGATCATGCTGCCGCTGTCGACGCCGGTGATCGGCACGGTCGCGCTGGTGACCGTCAACGGCGTCTGGAACGACTTCTTCTGGCCGTTGCTGACGATCACCAAGGACCAGTACCGCACGGTGTCGGTCGGGCTGCTGTTCTTCCACGGCCAGACCGGCACGGCGTACGGCCCGATGTTCGCCGGCTACATGCTGGCGAGCGTGCCGCTGCTCGTGCTGTTCGTACTGCTCTCGAAGCACTTCCTGGCCGGGGTCCAAGGCGGTCTTCCGGGCAGTCACTGAAATCCCACCTGCAGAAGGGAAATCTCGATGGCGAGACCGCATCGCGCTGTCCGTGCACTGTCGTGCACCGCGTTGGCAGGGCTGCTGTTGCTGACCGCGGCCTGTAACGGCTCGGGGTCCGGATCCGGTGACCAGGTGACGATCACGATCGCCGGGCCGAACCAGTGGAACTCCGACCCGAAGAGCTTCGGCCCGGCCTGGGAGGACCTGGTCAAGCGGTTCGAGGAGAAGGAGCCGGGGATCAAGGTCGAGACGACCGTGCTGCCGATCCCGGACTTCGTGCAGACGCTGTCCACCCAGCTCACGGCCGGCACCGCGCCGGAGCTGGTCTTCAACCAGGCTCCGCACCAGCCCGACCAGGTCGTTGCCCTGGACGACTACCTGGACAAGCCGAACCCGTACGTCCCCGGCAACCAGCACTGGATCGACATCTTCAACCCGGACCAGTTCGGGCCGAAGTCCGGCAAGGTGCGCAACGCCGCGGGGCACTACGAATGGGTGCCGTTCAACCTGGTGACGATCGGCCTCTACTACAACGCCGACGCCTTCGCGAAGGCCGGCGTACAAGCACCGCTGAAGACGTACGGCGACTTCCTGGCGGCCTGCCCGAAGCTCAAGGAGGCCGGGTACGCACCCCTCGCGATGGACAACGGCTGGCTCGGCCAGGGCTGGACGTACAACGTCGTGATGGGCATGTTGATGGACAAGTACTACGCGAAGTGGAACCAGTTCGACGCCGACGGCAAGCCGGGCAAGGCGGCGCAGCTGACGGCCAAGTCGGTCGCGCACGCGATCCTGACCGGTGAGCTGGACCCGACCTCGACGCCGGAGGTGGCCGAGGGGCTACGGCTGATCAAGAAGCTGTTCGACGCCTGCGCGACACCGAACTGGTCCGGAATCGCCGGTGGTGCCTCGTTCGTCGGCGGCAACGACTTCGTCGGCGGGAAGGCCGCGATGGCGTGGGGGACGAACTTCGCCGACTCCAGCCTGGACCAGGTGACCTGGAAACACAGCACGATGCCGTTCCCGACCATCACCGCGGCGGACAGCCCGGTGTCGGACGGTACGCCGGCCCGATTCGGCGCGGAGGCCGGCGGGACGTCGTACATGATCCCGTCGACGACCAAGGGCAAGCAGCTCGATGCCGCGGTCAAGTTCCTGCAGTTCGCGAGCAGCACGCCGGGCGGTCAGGCGTGGCTGGACAAGTCGGGTGGCATTCCGGCGACGAGGGACGGCAAGGCGGCGCCCGGGTTGCAGGGGCTGATGAGCGGGGAGTGGTTCAACCATCCGCCCCGCGTGATGGGGCTCGATCTGCGACCGAAGGCGATGGCCGGCAAGCCCGTGTACGACGGCTACCTGCTCGGCACCAAGAGCGAGTCAGAGACGATGCAGAAGCTCAAGGAGGACTGGACGGCCGCGGTCAAGGAACAGGCCAAGGACGCCGGCTGGACGGAGGCGTGGGCGAAATGACGGCTATCCGACGCATGATCACCGCGGCGGTGGCGACCGCCCTCACCGCCGCGGCACTCGTCACTACGTCCGCGTCGGCCGCGCCGGCCGGCATCACCTCGGTCCGGGCCACCGATCAATCGATCCAGGTCAAAGGCACGGCCGGGCCTACTGCCGACGTGTCCATCTACGCGCTCGGGGCCGAGCAGGACGACTCCGCCTGGAACACCGGCACCCCCGCGGCGACCGTACGGTCCGACGCCTCCGGAGCCTTTACGGCAGCAGTCGCTCCAGGCTTGTACTACGACAAGTTCGTGGCCGTCGCCGATGGTGCGATCATCGGCACCGACCACCAGGTCGACGACGTCGCGATCACCCCGACGAATGAGTACCCGTACCCGACCAGCCCGACGAAGAAGGGCCTGCAGGTCCAGCTGACCGCCGACGCCGAGGAGCTCGGTGTCGGGCATGCCGCGATCAACGTCCCGTTCAACGAGATCATGCAGGTGTCCGACGCCGGGGCCGGCAAGTCGATCCCGTTCGTGTCGCAGGGCCGGACGTTCTACTTCGACGCCGCGGCCGTCGGCGGGATCGACCGGCAGATCAAGCCGTTGTCGGACAACCGCACCGTGGTCAACCTGATCCTGCTGCTCTACCGCGACGAGCGCCCGAACTCCAGTTGGCAGGTGCTCAAGCACCCGGACGCGGACCTGCGCGGCGGACCCGTCTTCGGCTTCAACACCAAGACCGCCGAAGGTATCGCGTACTACACCGCCGCGGTCGAGTTCCTCGCCCAGCGCTACACCCGCGCGGACCAGCAGTACGGCCGCGCCACCGGGTTCATCGTCGGCAACGAGATCGACGCGCCCTGGGACTGGCAGAACATGGGCCTCAAGACGATCGACGAGTTCCTGCCGTACTACGAACGCGCGCTGCGGATCACGTACCTCGCGACCCGCAAGGCGTACGGCGAGGCCCGTACCTACGTGTCGCTGACCCACGCCTGGGCGAAGTCGCTGGTGCCGGACCCGCTGCGGTACTACGCCGGCAAGGAGGTCGTGGACCGGCTCAACGCCATGACCAAGGCGCACGGCGACTACCCGTGGAACGTTGCCTACCACCCCTATCCGGACAACCTGGTCGACCCGCGCTTCTGGCGTGACGGCAACACCACGAGCGACCCGGACACCACCCCGAAGATCACCCTGCGCAACATCGAGGTGCTGCCGCAGTACCTCTCCCGCCCGGGGCTGACGTACGGCGGGCAGCAGCGGCGGATCATCCTGTCCGAGCAAGGCTGCAACACGCCGAACACGAGCGCCGAGTCGGAGCGCAACCAGGCCGCCTGCTACGCGCTGGCGTACTACAAGGTCGCGTTCCTGCCCGGGATCGACGCGTTCATCCTGCACCGGCACGTCGACCACCGGCAGGAGGGCGGGCTCCGGCTGGGCCTGTGGTGGTGGGACGACACCGTTGACGCGCCCGCGGCGCCGAAGACGCAGAAGCTCGTGTACAACGTGTTCCGCGACATCGACACCACTCGGTCGCAGGCGGCCACGAAGTTCGCGCTCGACGTCATCGGCATCAAGGACTGGTCGGAGCTGGTGCCCGGCTGGGATCCGGCGAAGCTCGCCGTACGGAGCAATCCGACGACGGTCGGAGCCAGCCGGACCGCGATGCCTCGGCAGGTCCGTACGTTGACGGACTTCACCAACGGTACTCAGGGCTGGCGCGTCTCGGACGCTTCCGACCAGGTGACCGCGGTGGACGGCGTGCTGCGTACCCACTTCACGTGGTCGGCGGGCAATGCTGCCCAACTCGCGCAGCTCTGGCGTGGTACCGACGTCGTACTGCCGCAGCCGGTCGACACCGCGGGCGCTCAGGCGCTCTCCGTCAGGATCAGGATCCCGGCGGACGCGGCGGTCGGTACCCGGTTCGTGAAGATCAAGGCGTACGGCGAGGACGGCCGCGTCGTCGAAGGCGCGACCCGCCTCGGTGACGGCGGTGACTGGCAGCGGGCGAGCATCGACCTGTCCGGATGGACCGGCCGGATCAGCCGCATCAAGGTCTGGGTGCGGGGGAGTACCCAGGCGGCGTGGAGCGGGTCCTTCGACCTGGACGACGTACAACTGGCCGGTGCGCTGGCCGAGGCGGACCGGACCGGCAATGTCTCTCTCGCGGCCGCGGCGCCGGAGGGAATTGGCGCCGGGAAACCGGTGCGGGTGAGCGTCCAGAACGACGACCTGCGGCCAGTGAGCGATCCGCTGGACGTCAAGCCGTGTGACGGCGTCACGCTCGATCCGGCGTCGTTCCCGGCGACGGGCATCGCGCCGGGGACGACGACGACCTTCGACGCGACGGTGGCGACCTCGGCGCCGGCGGATCCCTACAACCCTCGGATGTGCTTCCAGCTCGCCGGGTTCGAGTACGAGGTTGCGGTCACCGTGCCGCCGAAGCCGGTGCCGGTGGCGAAGCCGCTGTTCGACTTCGACGACGGAACGACGCAGGGCTGGCAGGCCGGGCCGGGGATGGCGTCGGTGACAGCGGCATCGTCCACGGCGAACGGTCCCGGCGTACCGCAGGCCGGCCCGTACATGCTCGACGGTGCCTCGCCGGTGGCGTCGTCCTTGCTGCCGAAGACGATGTACGCCGATCCGGCCCAACCGCTCGACCTGTCCGCGGCGAAGCGCGTCGTGGTGTGGGTCGACTCGTACGGCGGCGCTCCCAACTCGACCGGGTACGAGGTGACGTTCATATTGCGGTCAGGGTCGTCGGTGCAGACGATCACCCAGCCGTACAAGCCGGACCAGTGGAACGAGGTCAGCCTCGACGTCTCGAACTGGGCCGGCCGTTCGTCGGTCGACCATCTGGAGGTGACCATGCACGCCGTCGGCGGCGACTACCCGAACTGGGGCGCGCACTTCCAGATCGACTCGCTCGGCTGGTTCGACACACTGTGACGTCCGCCCGGCTCCGGATTTCGCGGTTCGGAGTCGGGTGTTGTCGAATCCGGGGTCGCCGGTTCGTGGAGACTGCAAGCGGACCTACAGACTCACGGAGGATCACGATGCCGGACTCGACCAGGCCATACCGTTTCGGGGTGGTTGCCCCGCTCATGACCGATCTGCGCACGTGGCGGGACCGCGTGCGCCGGATCGCCGACTTCGGCTACTCGACGTTGCTGATGCCCGACGTACCCACGTGGCAACCAGCGGTCGGCCCCACGCTGGCGACCGCGGCAGCGCTGACGGACCTGCGGGTCGGATCGTGGGTCTACGCCGCCGCGCTGCGTGAACCATGGAGCACGGCGTGGGAGGCCCATTCGCTCTCGGTGCTCACCGAGGGCCGCTTCGAGATGGGCATCGGCGCCGGCCGGCCCGGGATCGAGGTCGAGCTGGGACAGCCTGCCGTCCCGACGGCCGAGCGTCGTACCAGAATGCGGGAGACCGTGGCCGCGCTGCGGACGTTCGACGGCCCCGAGCTGCACACTCCGGTGGTGATGGCGGTGAGCGGGCCGAAGTCGCAGGCGCTGGCGCTCGAAGTCGCCGACGCGGTCACGTTCGTCCTCTCGGCCGACGACGACCGGGCCGAGACCACGAAGCGGGTCCGCGACTTCGCCGGCCGCGGGGACATCGAACTCGCCCAGCACGTCGCCGCCGTCGGGGACCGTGTCGCCCCGTTCATGGCGCCGCCCTCCCTCGACACCGCGGCGCTCCGCGCGGCCGACTCGCTCGTGATCCTTCCGGACGACCCCGCGGCAGCAGCGGAGGAAATCGAACGCCGACGCGCGGAGATCGGTCTCACCTACTTCGTGATCGGTGCCGACTTCGCCGAGACCCTCGCCCCGATGGTGGCCAAGCTCGCAGGACGGCGGTAGCGGCGTTCCAAGAATTTCCCAAGAACTGCTTGCCAGCGTGGGCGCATCAGTTCCGACACGAAGGAAGTCGCATGCAGACTGTCAACGGTCTCCCCGCCCACGTGCTACTCGTCCACGCCATCGTCGTACTCCTCCCGCTCGCGGCGGTCCTGCTCGCGCTCACCGCGCTCTGGCCCGCCGCGCGCCGACGACTCGCCGGTCCGAACCTGGTCCTGTCACTCGCCGTCGTCGTACTGGTGCCGATCACCACCAGCGCCGGCGAGTGGCTCGAACACAAACTCACCCCGAACCCGCTGATCCACAAACACACCGAGCTCGGTGACACCGCCATCTACGCGGCGATCGGCGTCGCTGTCCTGGCGCTGCTCGTGTGGTGGCGGCAGCGGGAGAGCACCGGGCGGAGCCCGCTCAAGCGCACACTCCTCGCACCGACGTCCGGCGGTGTCGCCGCCGCGTTGACCGTGGTTGCGGTCCTGGTCGCGGGTACGGCGGTGTACGACGTCGTCCGCATCGGCGACTCCGGCGCCAAGGCCAGCTGGAGCGACTGGGCCTCCCAGCCGTAAGCGTCATCCGGAGCCTGCGGGCAAGACAGCCCTGTCATGCCCGCAGGCGGCCGGTCATCGAGCCGGTGGCAGGTCGGTGAGCGTGAGCTGGCGACGGTGAAAGTCGTAGTGCTCGGTGGGGAAGTGGTAGACATCGGCCAGCGTCATGTAGTCGTCGAAGAACGGATCCCACTTGTCGGGGTAATGCATGCCCCGGGCAAGATCGGCGTCCGACTCGGCATCCAGGCGCTGATGGAGTCGCGCGGCGGTGCGGTCGAACATGGCGACCATGCGCCGTGGGCTGACGGTGTGACCGGCCGCCCACGATCCGAGGAAGTTCATCGTGTCGAACGGGCGGGTCCCGGCGTTGAGGATCCGTGCGTACCCGCGGCCGACCGCCGGGGGCAGCCGCCCGAACAGTCTCACCAGGCGCAGCAGCGCCCGCATGATCAGATAGCCGAGCAGCATGTGGAAGAGCAGCTGCCGGTTGTTCCAGCGGGTGCCGTCGGACGCCCGGCGCAGGTCCGCCGGATCAGCCCTCTCGACGAGCTCCCGGAAGTCGGCGCGAACCCGCTCGAGCTCTTCGTGCACCGCGGCTCTGTCCACGATTCATGATCGTCCAGAACCTGGTGCCGGCCAAGTGATGGCGCTTCTCGACGGGTGTCAGGGCTTGGTGTTGTGATGGTTGTGTGGATGAGGACGAGGAACTCGTCGAGCTCGGTGGTCCACGATTTCCGCGCTGGGTGAGGCTCGGTGGGCTGCTCGTGGTCGCTGTCGCCGTGCTCGCGCTCATCGTCGTGAGAGCGTGGCCCGGGCAGGGGGCCACGCCACTCGTCACGGTCAGCCCGTCACCACCGGCGCAGGTGGTCGGCGCCTGGCCCACGGCGCCGGGGTCTTGTGGAGCGCGGCACGAGTTGGCGATCGTGTCGAGCACTCCGCGGAAGGAGAAGACCGGGCTGACGATGCTGATGGGCGGGGACCGGCTCCGTGCGGTGGACTTCGACGACAACTCGGTCACCGTGATCGACGGACTGCGGCCGGGGGAGTTCGGCGACGTGCGGACCGGGTCGACCGGGCCCTTGGTGACGACGAGCACCTGCCGGCCCGGAGGCTCGAGGATTCTGCACGTCGGGTCCGGTCGGAAGGCGGGTGTTGCCGGCTCGCTCGGTTCCTTGGAGGTGTTGCTGACCGGCGGTGATGGTGCCTGGGTGGTGTTGTCGCCGCCGGATCCGGATCAAGGAGCCGGTTTCGTCAGACGGCTGGACGCCGATCATTGGACCCGGCTGCCCGTCGGCTTCTCGCCGTACGCGGCGAGCGACGACCAGATGGTCGGCTTTCTGGAGCCGAGCCAGTCCGGGCCGTCGAGCCGGCTGGTGCTGGTGAGCGCGACCACCGGGCGGCAACTCGCCGATCTCGGTCAGGACGCGCAGCCGGTCGCAACCGGTGCCGGTGAGGTCCTCTGGACGACTGGCTGCAACCCGAGCAGCGCGAGTCCGTGCGACCTGCACCGTCGCCGGCTGGCGACGGGCTCCACCGCCACGTACCGCTTGCCCCACCCGGCGTGCTGCGGCGGCCCGGGCGTTGTCAGTCCCGATGGGCGGGAGGTCGCGTTCCTGCTCGAACGGGCCGCGGTCGATTCACGGTACGAAGGCCATCCGATGCGACCGAGCAACCTTGCGGTCCTGCAGTTGGCCAGTGGCCGGTTGGAGATCGTGCCGGGGATCGAACTGCCCCCGAAGAGTTCGCCCGGGTTGGCGTTCTCGGCCGACGGGCGGTGGCTGGCGATCGCCCTCGACGCAGGTCCGCGGATCCGGCTGCTGGCGTGGCGATCCGGCGTACAGCATCCCTACGAGGCGAAGCCGATTCGCGGTCAGGTGCTCTGGGCGGCGACGGTCGCCACGGTGGCTAACGGGTGGTGAGGGCGCGCAGCAGGAAGGCCACGTTGGCGGGGCGTTCGGCGAGGCGGCGCATGAAGTAGCCGTACCAGTCGTCGCCGTACGGGACGTAGATGCGCATCCGGTTGCCTTGGGCACGCAGTTGCTCCTGGACGCCGGTGCGGATGCCGTAGAGCATCTGGAACTCGAAGTCCTCGGGGCTCTTGCCGCGCTGTACGGCGAGTCGCTGGGCGATCGCGATCATCCGGGGGTCGTGGGTCGCGACCATCGGGTGGCCGAGTCCGGACATCAGGATGTCGAGGCAGCGCACGTAGGCGCGGTCGACGTCGGCCTTCGCCGGGTACGCGACCGACTTCGGTTCGGCGTACGCGCCCTTGACCAGGCGGACCCTGGAGCCAGTGGTGGCGAGGTCGCGGCAGTCGGCCTCGGTGCGGTACAGCATCGCCTGCACCGCGACGCCGACCCACGGATGTTCCTTGCGCAGTCCGGCCAGGATGCCGAGGGTCGAGTCGACCGTGGTGTGGTCCTCCATGTCGAGGGTGACCGTCATGCCGGCACCGGCGGCCGCGGCGCAGATCGCGGCGGCGTTGTCGGCGGCCAGCGACGCGCCGCCGGGCAGCGCCTGGCCCATCGCGGACAACTTGAGCGACGCTTCGGCGCCGGTGGACAGACCCTGGTCCGCGAGCACCTTGATCAGCGTCAGGTACGCGTCCCTGGTGGCCTCGGCCTGGCCTCGGTCGAAGGTGTCCTCGCCGAGATGGTCGAGTGTCACGTCGAAGCCGCCGGAGGTGAGCCGGCGGGTGATGCCGACGGCTGCGGTCACGTCGTCGCCGGCGATGAAACGGGTGACGACCCGGCGGGTGAGGGGGGACTTGGTGACCACGGTCCGGACGCGACGGTTACGGGATGCGGCGAGCAGCGCAGTACCGAGCACGGCGGTCTCCTTCGACGGCGGGTAGGTGAGTGCACCTTAAGGAGTCGGGTGGCGGATCGACTTCATTCACTTGTCAGAGGCTGACGGGACGATCTTCAGACAAATGGATAAACTGAGAGGGTGGATCTGGACGAGCTGGTCGGTGCGCTGTCGGACGTGTTCGGCACGCCGGCCGTGCTCGAGGACCGGGACTTCAACCTGGTCGCGTTCAACACCCAGCCCGACGAGATCGACGCGGTCCGGGCCGGTTCGATCCTGCGGCGCCGGTCGACTGCCGAGGTGCGGAGCTGGTTCGAGCAGTTCGGCATCGCGAGCGCCACCGGCCCGGTCCGGACACCGGCCGAGCAGGCGCTCGGGATCCTCCCGCGGCTGTGCCTGCCGGTGCGGTGGAACGGTGTCACGTACGGGTACTTCTGGCTGCTCGACCCGAGCAGCGGGCTCGGTACGCCGGATCAGCTGGAGGCGGCCGCGGCGATCGCGCGGGACGCCGGTGCGCTACTGGCACAGCAGGCCCGCGGCAGCCGCGACACGTCCCTGCTGCTGACGAATCTGCTGGCCCCCGACAACGCGGCATCGACGCGCGCGGTCGAGGAGCTCGACAGCCGAGGGCTCGTCGGGCGTTCGGCGTACGTCGTCGTCGTGCACGCCGAGCAGCCGCCCGAGCAACCGCGGGACCTGGTCCCGCTCAACCTCTGGTCGCTGCCGCGGCACGTGCTCGCCACGTCGGGCGACGGGTTCACCACGTTGCTGGTCGACCTCGCGGACGACCGGTTGTCCAGGATCGATCACGCGATCGAGCGACTTCGCCAGCTGCACGCCCAGCGTCTCGGCGACCAGGCCGCGGCCCGCCTGCTCGTCGGTGTCGGCGATCCCCAGCGCGGGGTGGTCCACGCCCGGACCAGCCACGAACAGGCCCGCCGTACGACACAGATCCTCGCCGCCGAGCCCCGCCTCGGAGTCGTCGCGCACTGGTCGCGGCTCGGCGTCCGCCGGCTGATCTCGTGCGGACCTCGTGCGGCCCTGGTGGACGCCGTCATCGACCCACGCGCCCAGCGGCTGCTCGAGGCCGGCGGCGACCTCGTCCGGACGGCCCAGGTCTTCCTCGACCGGGCCGGCAACATCCAGGACCTCGCGAACGAACTCGCCATCCACCGGCAAACCGCGTACTACCGCCTCCGCCGCATCGAGTCCGTCACCGGCTTCGACCTACGTAACGGCGAGGACCGCCTGACTCTGCACCTCGCCTTGACGCTGGCCCCACTGCTTCCGGCCCAACCTTAGATCCCGTCAGCTAGGAGAATCGTGCTCAGATTCATCGACAAGGCCACCCTCGAGAGCACCCTCGGCTGGGTCGCCGCGATCGACGCGCTCGAGGAGGCGTTGGTCTCGGGGGCCGCGCCCGGGAACACGCCGCCGCGGACGTTCGCCGAGGTATCGGCGGGCCAGTTGATCCTGATGCCCGGCGAGGTCGGTGCGCAGGTCGGTGTGAAGGTCGTGTCGGTGAACCCCGGCCACGTGCCGCGGATCCAGGGCCTGCACATCGCGTTCGACGGTACGACGCTGCGCCCGACGGCGGTGATCGACGCCGAGTCGCTGACGCTGCGGCGTACCGCGAGCCTCTCGGCGCTCGCCGTACGCCGGCTGGCCACGGCATCCTCCGGGTCACTGCTGGTCTTCGGGACAGGCCCGCAGGCGTTGAGTCATGCGCTGGCGATCAACGCCGTCCGCCCGCTCGGCGAGGTGGTCGTCGTCGGCCGCCGGGCCGAGGCGACCGCCGCACTCGTCGACGACCTGGAGGCTCTCGGTCTGCCGGCCCGGTCCGGGACTCCCGCGGATGTCGCGGCCGTCGACCTGGTGGCCTGTTGTACGACGGCGACGGAGCCGCTGTTCGACTCCGGCCTGCTCCGGCCGGAGGCCACGGTGGTCGCGGTCGGGTCGCACGAGCCGAACGTCCGCGAGGTCGACACGAACCTCGTCCGCCGGGCCACCGTCGTGGTCGAGTCCCGTGCCTCCGCACTCGGCCAGGCCGGCGACATCGTCCTGGCCATCGAGGACGGCGTACCAGAATCCGACGCGATCACGGGCGACCTCGCCGAACTCGCCCGCGGCGAACTCGAGCCCGCCCCGGGCACACCACGCTTCTTCAAGAGCGTCGGCGAAGCCTGGTGCGACGTCGTCGTCGCCTCCGCCGCGATCCAGGGCGGATAGGCGCCGGACCGGTCGGTTGCAGTAGCCAATGATTGCAGAGGACAACTCATTGACTGCCGGCTGTTCACGTGTTTAGTCTGCTGAACATGAGTTCAGCCGACGATCTCACCGCTAAGGCGGCGATCCGCAACGCTGCGCTCGGGCTGTTCGCCGAGCACGGGCATGACGCCGTCACCGTGCGGGAGATCGCGTCGGCGGCCGGTGTTTCGCCGGCGCTGGTCGTGCATCATTTCGGCAGCAAGGACGGGTTGCGGTCCGTGGTGGACGAGTATGCCGGGCGGGCCTTCGACTCGCTGTTCGCGATGGACGAGCACGACCTCGTCGACGCGATGAGCGGGGACAACTGGACCTCGGTTGCGGAGATGTTCGCGCGCGCGTTCCCGCCGGGTTCGCCGTTGCCGGCGTACCTGCGGCGGCTGCTGCTGACCAACGACCCGGCGGGCGCGGCGTTGTTCGGACGCTGGTTCGCGCAGACACGGCAGTTGCTGGACACCATGGCCGAACTCGGTGCCACGCGGCCGGGTGAGGACCCGGCGGTTCGAGCGGCCTTCCTGCTGGCGAACGATCTGGCGGTGCTGCTGCTGCGGAACCACGTCGCCGCCGCGATCGGGGTCGACCCGCTCACGCCGGAGGGGATGTCCCGCTGGGCCCGGGAGGCCGCCGCCGTTTACCAGGAGGGCGTGTTCCTGGCCGTACCCGAGAAGGAGGAGCCGTGACCGATGTCATCAAGGTCCGCGAACTGACCAAGACCTTCGGGAAGGTGCGTGCTCTCGACGGCCTGGACCTGGCCGTCCGGCCGGGGGAGGTGCATGGCTTCCTCGGCCCGAACGGGGCGGGCAAGTCGACGACGATCCGGATCCTGCTCGGCCTGATCCGGGCAACCAGCGGCAGGGTCGAACTGTTCGGCGCTGATCCTTGGCGCGGAGCTGCCGGCCTTCATCAGCGCCTTGCGTACGTCGCCGGAGACGTCGCGCTGTGGCCGGGACTGACCGGGGGCCAGTGCCTGGACGTGATCGGGACGACGTACGGCGGCGTCGACCTGAAGCGCCGCGAACAGTTGATCGAGCGCTTCGAGCTCGATCCGACCAAGCGGATCCGCGACTACTCCAAAGGCAACCGGCAGAAGGTCGCCCTGGTGGCCGCGCTGTCGGCGCAGGCTGAACTGCTCGTCCTCGACGAACCGACGTCCGGGCTGGATCCGCTGATGGAGCAGGCCTTCCAGCAGTGCGTGCGTGAGCGGAGAGCGGCCGGCGTGACCGTTCTGCTGTCCAGCCACATCCTCGGTGAAGTCGAGGCGCTGGCCGACCGGGTCAGCATCGTCCGTCGTGGGCGTACGGTCACCACCGGCAGTCTCGCGGACCTGCGCCGTCACACCCGTACGGCGGTCCACGCGGTCACCGGCGCTCAACCCGAGGGGCTGGCCCACGCGACCGGGGTGGCCGACTGCGTATCGGAGCGGGTGGACCAACAGACCGACACACGGTTCACGATCGACGCCGATCACCTGGACGCGGCGATCGGCCTGCTGCACACCGCGCGCATCCACACGTTGACCGTCACGCCGCCGAGCCTGGACGCGCTGTTCCTGCGGAACTACGCGGACACTGCGGACGCCGGCGAGAAGCTCGCCGGGGCCGCGCAATGAACGGCACGGGCCGGAAGGCACGTCGCGGCGGCCTGGGCGTGATGATCGCGATCGTCTGGCGCACGCGCCGGCGAAGCATCCTCGTGTGGGTGATCTCCTTGGCGGCCGGCATGGTCGCGACAGCCGCGGCGGTCGCAGGCATGTACGACTCCCCGGCCAAGATCCACACCTACGCCGCGGCGGTGACCTCGGGCAGTGCACTGGCGGCGATCAACGGGCACGTCGAGGGTATCGACAGCCTGGGCGGCGTCATTCAGGACGAGTTCGGGTTCCTGGCGTCGTTGCTGCTGCCGCTGCTGGGAATCGGGCTGGTCGTCGGCTCGACACGGCGTGAGGAGGAGTCCGGCCGGTCGGAGACCGCACTCGGTGGCCGGATCGCGCGCTACCAGCCGACGCTCGCAGCGCTTGCGGTCGCGACCGGCGCGATCCTGGCGACGACGGTGCTGTTCGCGGGCGGGCTGGTTGCCGCTGGAGTGCAGGAGTCCGGCGCGATCCTGTATGCCGCGGCGCTCGGCGGGCTGGCCTTCGTTTTCGCAGGCTTCGCCGCACTGATGGCGCAGCTCGTACTGCATTCGCGTGGGGTCTATCTCTGGAGCTTGATCGTGCTGGCCGTCGCGTATGTGCTCCGGGGTATCGGTGACGTGACGAAGAGCCGGCTGACCTGGTTGTCTCCGCTGGGGTGGGCGGAGAAGACGGCGCCGTTCGGGGTCCAGCGGTGGTGGGCGCTCGCGATTCCTCTCGTTGTGGGTGTCGTGCTCGGTGGTGTGGCGGTGTGGCTGGCAGCCGGACGCGACCTCGGTAGCGCCCTGCTGCGCGGAGGTGTCGGGCCTGCACGAGCGACCTGGTCGCGCCGGCCGCTCGGTCTCGCGATCTGGATCCATCGCCCGGCGGCGCTGGGCTGGCTGGCCGGCGGTGTCCTGCTGGCAGCGATGATGGGCTCCCTGGCCAATCAGTTGCTCGAAGCAATGGCCGGGAATCCGGCATTGGCGGAGTCCATGGGTATCCAAGACGGCCGCCCGCTCGACGGTGTAGTCGCGGTGACCCAGCTGTACCTTGCCGTCCTCGCCGGCGGGTACGTGATCCAGGCGATCGGCACGCTCCGTGCCGAGGAGGCTGACGGGCGTCTGGAGACGCGTCTCGCCGGCACGCTGTCCAGGATCCGCTGGCTGACGGTCCACACCGCCGTCGTTGCGGCCGGACTCGTTCTCATCGTCGTCGTCTCGTCCTGCGTGCTCGCGATCACGACTGCCTGGTCTGTTGGCGACGCCCACGATGTCGGCGCCATCATCACGGCCGGCCTCGACTACCTGCCGGCCGAACTCGTCCTCGCGGGTCTCGCACTGTTCCTGTTCGGATCCTGGCCCCGGCGCTTCGGGCTCGCCTGGGCGGCGTACGCCGTCGTCACCTTCATCGCGTTCCTGGGCCCGGGACTGAAGCTCTCCCAGTGGGTGCTCGACATCGCACCGACAACCCACGTCGGAAACCCGCCGCTCGGCACGATCGGCGCCGGCAGCATGTCCGCCCTGGCCGTCGTCGCCGCGGCACTCCTGTTCCTCGGCTTCATCGCCTTCAACCGCCGGGACGTGCCACAGGCGTAGGGGGTGTCCGGTCCGGACGCAGCGCGTCGCGGAGCAGGGCGCGAGCTGAACGGCGCATCACGGCGGCGGCCCCGGAGCGGGACAAGCCGGCAACATCGGTGAGCCAGACGAGGGCTTCGATACCGGTGGCGGACCTGATGGCAACTGCGAGCTGATGCGGGTCGAGATCCGGATGGGTGTCTCGCAAGGGCCTGAGTGCGTCTTCGATCCAGCCGATCGCCCGGCCTGCGCGCAGGACAGGTTGCTCGGCATCCGGTTCGAGTGAGAGCCGGAGCTGGGTGCGGAGTTGCGGTTCCCAATCCAGCGTGATCCGGGTGAACTCGCGCATCACCGCCTCGAGCCGCTGCTCAGGATCGTCCGGTGCGCCGTCGTCCAGCAGGCTCTTCGCCTCGATCTCGGGATGAGCGGCCAGGAGGAGCGCGCGCTGGTTCGGGAAGTACCGGTAGGCGGTCGTCCTGGAGATTCCGGCCTCGTTCGCGGCGTCGGCGACGCTCGGCGAGGCGCCCCGGGCGAGCAGAGCGCGCGCGGCGGCGGTCAGTGCCTGCCGGGTCCGGAGTTTCTGGCTGCTGCGACCTGTGGCTTCATATGGGACTTGCATGCCATTATGGTACTCAAATACCACGAAGGGGGCGCCATGAGCGATGATCCGGTGGTCGCGAACCCGGAGTTCTACTCGGTGGTCTTCGAGAACGACCGCGTACGCGTGCTCGAGTACCTCGACGGTCCGGGCGACAGGACGGCTCAGCACTCGCATCCGGACAGCGTGATGATCACGCTCAGTTCGTTCGTCCGGCGGATCTCCGCCGACGGGCGGGAGGTGCGGGTGGAGCTGCCGGCCGGCCAGGTGCGCTGGCTCGATGCACAGCGGCATGCGGGGGAGAACATCGGCGGCACCGAGACGCATTCGTTCTTCGTCGAGCTCAAGGAACCGCGTCCGGCCGCCGACGGGGAGCCTTCGGCCGTTCTGGGTCCACGGACCTGACGGCCGGGGCCGCGGTTCGATCGCACCGCCCGGCCAGGTAGCGAGACAGTTGGAGTTGGCGAGGCCAACTGTTGCATAATGCAATTCATGTCCGCCGATATGTTGCCCGTTGCCCGTGGTGCGTCGTACCGGACCGGCCTGCGCCGGCTGCTGCGGGGCGCGAGCGCCGGGCTGCTGGTGCTCGCGCTGGTGGTGGGTGCGGGATCCGCGGGCTTCGCGGTCCTGTTCCGTTGGTTGATCACGATCTTCACGACGCTGGCGACCGGGCACACCGATTACGCGGCGTCACCGGGTGCCGCGCATCCGGGGTTGCTCGGGTTGGGGCGTTGGTTCCTGCTCGGTGTACCGGTGCTGGCCGGGCTTCTGTACGGGCCGTTGGTGCACTTCTTCGCCCGGGAGGCGCGCGGCCACGGCGTACCGGAGGTCATGTACGCGGTCAGCCGGAACGGCGCCCGGATCCCGCCCCAGGTGGCGGCGGTGAAGGCGCTGGCGTCGGCGTTGTGCATCGGCGGCGGGGGATCGGTGGGCCGGGAAGGACCGATCGTGCAGATCGGTTCGGCGCTCGGGTCGACGATCGGCCGGCTGGTGCGGGTGCCGGAGCCACGGTTGCGGGTGCTGGTCGCCTGCGGTGCGGCGGGCGGGATCGCGGCGACCTTCAACGCGCCGCTGGCGGGCGTCTTCTTCGCGATGGAGCTGATCCTGGCCGACTTCACCGCGCAGTCGTTCGGGATGGTGGTCATCGCCGCGGTCACCTCGGCTGCGATCGGCCGGGCGGTGCTGGGTGACGTGCCGTTCCTCGTGCTGCCGCAGTTCTCCGTGGATCACGTCGGCCAGTACGCGCTGTTCGCCGTACTCGGGATGCTCGCGGGCGTTGTCGGCGTTATCTTCACCCGGGTGCTCTATCAGATCGAGGACGTCTGCGATGCGCTGTGGCGCGGTCCGGAGTGGCTGCGGCCGGCGGTCGGCGGTGTGCTGCTGGGGCTGTTGCTGATCGCACTGCCCGAGATGTACGGCGTGGGCTACCCGGTGCTCGGGCACGCAATCGTGGGCGTGTACGGCGTGGCGTTCCTGCTGCTGCTGGCGGTCGGGAAGATGGTCGCCACCAGCTTGACGATCGGGATCGGCGGGTCCGGCGGTGTGTTCGCGCCGAGCCTGTTCGTCGGCGCCATGGTCGGATCGGCGTTCGGGGCGATCGCGCACCAGGTGCTGCCGGGCGCGGCCGGGGCAGCCGGCGCGTACGGGCTGATCGGGATGGGTGCGGTCTTCGCGGGTGCGGCGCGGGCCCCGATCACCGCGGTGGTGATCATGTTCGAGCTGACCGGCGAGTACTCGATCATCCTGCCGCTGATGACCGCGATCGTGCTGGCGACCGGCGTCAGCCATCTGCTGTCGGGCGACACGATCTACACCCTCAAGCTGCGCCGCCGGGGTGTCGACCTCGGTCGCCCGGAGACCATCGCCACGGCCGCGCGGATCTCGGTCGCCGACGTGATGACCGACGTACCCGACGCTGTCCGCGGCGACAGTCCGCTGCGAGACGTCGCGGCAGTGCTGGCGCGTTCCGCGTCCGGTGTGCTTCCCGTTGTCGACGACGGTGGTGAGTACGTCGGCGTCGTGACGGCGCGTGTGGTCGCCGAAGCGCTGGCCGACGGGCGCCACGACACCGCGCCTGCGTCGCTTGTGCTCGAGCTGCCGGTCGTGGTCACCCCGGACGATCACCTCGACCAGGCGATCGAGGCGCTCGACGGTAGCGGATGTGCTGCTGTTCCGGTGCTCAAGGACCGCCGGATCGCCGGGTGGATCAGCTATCGGACCGCCCTGCCGGCGATCCGGACCGGAGTGATCACATGACACGACGGATTCCCCGCGCACTCACGCGGTCGCCGATCCCGGTGTTCCGGGCCGGGTTCGGTTTCCTGTTCGGGCGGCGGCTCATGATGCTGGAGCACGTCGGACGGAGCAGCGGCTTGCGGCGGTACGTCGTACTCGAAGTGCTGGAACGCGATGCGCACGTGCTGGTGATCGTGTCCGGGTACGGCCGCGGCTCGCAGTGGTACCGCAACGTCCTGGCGCATCCGGAGGTGCGGGTGTGGACGGGCCGGCTGCGCGGCGGCCGGGCGACCGCCGAGCCGGTGCCGGCCGATCAGGTCCCGGCGCGGCTCGAGCACTATCGCGACCGTCATCGCCGCGCAGCCAGGGCGCTGGGCCGGACGCTGAACCTTCCGGACCTCACCGGGGACGGACCGGTGCGGGCCGACGTCGGTGAGCGACTTCCGTTGGTGCGGATCGAGCTCGACCGGTCGATCGATTAGCCTGTGCAAGGATCAGCCGGATCAAGGGTGTGGAGGTGGAGCCGTGACCGGTGCAGGCGGCCGGGCCGCCCGGGGCAGCATCGCGTCGACCGAGGAGACGGTCGACGAGGTGGTGGCCGCTGTGCTGACGGCGTCCCGGGTGCTCGTCGGTGTGTCGGCCAGGTCGCTGGCCCAGGTCGAAGAGTCCGTGACGCTCACGCAGTTCCGTACTCTCGTCGTCCTGGACGGTCACGGACCGAGCCGGCTCAACCTGCTCGCGGAACGGCTCGACGTGACCGCGTCGACCGCGCTGCGCATGGTCGACCGGCTGATCGCGGCCGGTCTGGTCGACCGACGGGAGAACGCACAGGACCGCCGCGAGGTCGTCATCGACCTGACTGCCGAGGGCCGGAAGCTGGTCCGCAAGGTCACCAGGAAACGCCAGGCGGAAATCGAGCGGATCGTCCTGGCGATGCCTGTCGGAAGACGGCGCGAACTGGTCCGGGCGCTGGTTGCGTTCGCAGACGCCGCGGACGAGCCGGCCGCCGTACCAGAAGCCGCGAGCCGCCTCGGCTGGTGAGCCGGCCAACGCGCCCTAGGGTACATACATGCAGGCCTCGTCGATGTTCCTCCGCCCGATCGATAGGTCGGACCTGCCGACCTGCGTGTCCTGGGGCCGTGATCGGACCTTTTGCGAGCATGCCGGCTGGACCGTAGACCTGCCGGAACCCGCCCACGAGGCACACTGGCGCGCACTCGTCGAACGGCCGAAACCGGACTTGATACGCCTGGCGGCAGTCGCCGGAGACGACGTGGTCGGCTATGTGGACCTGGCCGGTGAAGGGCCGGATCGGCGCGAACTGGGCTACGCCATCGGTCCTTCCAGCCGTTGGGGACAAGGCCTCGGACGAACCGCTGCGGGGCTCGGTCTCCAATACGGATTCCGTGAGGTGGGGCTTCGCGAGGTCTGCGCAGAAGCCCTCGATGCAAATCAGGCGTCGGTTCGCATCCTGATCGGTCTCGGCATGACCGAGACCGGCAGAGGGCATGACGAGCCGTTCCTGGGGGCGCCGAGCTACTACAGACAATTCACGATCGACGCGGCGAACTGGAAACGCCAAGCGGCCCGCTGAAGATGTCGAGTACGCCGTGAAGTCCAGCAGGCCGAGGTGGTGGGTGCCTCGGCCTGCTGGATTCCTGGGTGGGCTAGTCCTGAGGCGGCTGGCAGGTGCCCGACTCCTTGTCGAAGGAGACTGTGACGTCACCGTTGGCGTTGACGGTGAAGTGCGTCACGATCGACACGTCGTCGACCGTGCCGCCGGAGGCTGCGCGGATCTGGAAGTGCTCGGTGTCTGTCATCTCACCGCCGCCCGCGCCGAAGTTGCCGCCGAACCAGGACGCGCCGGCGAGGTAATAGGTCTTCGCGTCGCCGCTGAAGGCGAGTGTCACCTGTCGCGGTGCGACCGTGCCGGTGACGTGGAAGCCGCCGTTCGCGTCGGTCGACTCGTGGTTCAGGAACAACGCGTCGCCGCTCGTGACTGTGTAGTACGAGCCATCGGTGCAGCTGAAGACCGCGCCGGTGACGTCGACGCGTGCCGTCTGGCCCGGGCTCGCTGAGGCTGTCAGGCTGCCGGCGGCGAGCATCGCACCGGTAGCGAGGAAAGCCGCCGCCAAGCTGCGCGGACGGTGCTGTGGTCTGCTGGACATCGAATCCTCCCCTGGATATGAACGCGAGCGCAGGCTGGTCGGCCGTTGAACCCGACGCCTGCGCCCAGGCGATCCCATTCGATAGGAACCGCGCCGGTTCCTGCATCCCGCGAATGACGTACTCGAACTCAGCCGATCGACGGGATCGGTCGCGGTCGGCCCGTGGAGCCTGCATCGATCCGGGCGAACGCCGGTACGTCGTTTGGGTGATTCGATCGCGGGTGCGGCATCTTACGGTGATCACATCCCTAGGTGGTGGGGGGCATCGTGGGCGGACGGATGCGGCGTGGGCGTCGGCGACTCCTTGCTGTCGTGGTGGCAGCGGTGCTGGGGCTGGCCGGGCCGGCCGCCGTTCCCGGTGTGAGCTTTGCGGCGCAGGCGGTCGACGAGGTGCACTACACCTTCACCTCGGAGACGTCGGTGGCGATCGACTGGCGCGGGGATGCGAACGACGTCCGGTGGGGCCTGACGTCGGACTACGGCAACACCGCACAGGGTGTCGCGCCGGCCTGGACGCCGTGGTCGTCGCCGGGCCCGTTCTGGCAGGTGGAGCTCGGCGGGCTGGCGCGTGGTACGACGTACCACTACTCGATCGCCGGCGGTCCGGACTACACGTTCCACACGCCGCCGACCGGGAACTTCCGGTTCGACGCGATCGGCGACATCGGCGACACGGTGAGCTTCTCGAAGCTGGGCGCGACGTTGTCGGCGATCGCGAACGACGATCCGTCGTTCGTGCTGACGGTGGGCGACCTGACGTACGCGAACGCGACCGGCGCGAGCATCAGCGTGGTCGACCAGCATTTCAACGACGCGATGAACTCGTTCGCGACGTCGGCCGCGTACATGCCTGCCTGGGGCAACCACGAGTACGACGTACCCGGGTCGGACGACCTGCGCAACTACAAGGGCCGGCTGCTGATGCCGAACGCGCAGACGTCGCCGGGGTCGCCCGCGATCTCGTGCTGTGGCGACGACTGGGGCTGGTTCGACGCAGGGCCGGTGCGCTTCATCACCTACCCGGAGCCGTGGACCGGCGCGTGGGCCGACTGGCAGACCAAGGCCAACGTGTTGATGAACCAGGCGCAGAACGATCCGTCGATCAAGTACATCATCACCGACGGGCACCGGCCGGCGTACTCGACCGGCTACCACCCGGGGGAGGCGCAGCTGGCGAGCATCCTGGACGGGTTCGGCAGCTCGTACAGCAAGTACGTGCTGAACATCAACGGGCACTCGCACGACTACGAGCGCTTCCAGCCGATCCAGGGTGTCACGCACATCACGGTCGGTGCGCCGAGCTCGCTCGAGGAGCCCTGGTCCAGCACGGACCCGCGGACCGCGTTCCGTGCGATGCACCTGTCGCACCTGCGGGTGGACGTGTCCGATACCGGGCTGCGGATCCAGTCGGTGTGCGATCTCGCGACCAGCAAGGACGACACCACCTGTGTGCAGGGGAGTGTGCTGGACGAGTACACGATCGGCACTCCGCCGACGACTCCGCCGAAGACGCAGTACTACGTGGACAAGACGGTGCCGTGTTCGGACACCGGCCCGGGGACCGCGGACACGCCGTACTGCACGATCACCAAGGGGGTGTCGCGGCTGCAGGCCGGCTACACGCTCTACATCGGCGACGGCACGTACGCCGAGAGCGTCAAGCCGGCCGTCTCCGGCACGTCGACGGCGCCGATCCTGATCACCGCCTGGCCAGGGCGAAGTCCGGTGATCACCGGGGTTACGAACGGCGCGTACCTGTCGACGAAGAGCTACATCACGCTGTCGAACCTGACCATCACCGGGACCGTCACCGACGGCGTCTATGTCACCAAGAGCGACCACCTAGTTGTCAGTGGCAACCGTGTGTCCGGTTCCGGGCGCCCGGCACAGGGTCAGACCGCGCCCGGCATCAGTATTCGCGCGACGGCCTCTTCGCAGGTGCTGAGCAACACCGTCGACCACAACAACGGCACCGGGATCTACATCACGAACACCAGCACCGACACGCTGGTGGCCGACAACGAGGCGAGCTTCAACGCCGAGGGGTGGGAGCGGAACGCCAACGGGATCAACGTCACCAGCCCCGGCAACACCGTGCTGCGCAATGTCACGCACGACAACGAAGACTCCGGCATCCAGTTCTACACCGGCGCGAACAACAGCCTGGCTGCGCTGAACGTGACGTACGACAACGGCGACCACGGGATCGACGACCTCAACGTGACCGGCGGCCGGCTCATCTCGAACACCGTGTACCGCAACTGCACGAGCGGCATCAACGTCGAGGGGACGTCCGGCAGTTACATCGTGGAGAACAACATCGCTGTCGACAACGCGGTCTACCCGGCATACAACGGCATCGCGTGTGCGCGCCGGGCCGGGAACATCGGGATCTGGGACTCCGCGCCGCCGACCACGACCGTCGACCACAACCTGGTCTGGCTCACGAAGTCGGGAACGCTGTACGTGTTCGGTTCGGCGTACACGTCGCTCGCGGCGATGCAGAAGGCCACCGGGCAGGAGGCGGCCGGGGTGCAGAGCGACCCGCTGTTCTTCGACGCGCCGACGTGGAACCTGCAGTTGAAGGACGGATCCGCGGCCATCGACAGAGGGGACTCGGGAGTCTCGGGCGCGCAGGCAACGGACATTCTCGGGAACGCCCGGGTGCGCGATCCGAAGGTCGCCAGCACGTTCGCCTCGGGGCCGCGGCTGTACGACGACCTCGGTGCGTACGAGTTCCAGCCGGACGTCGCGCCCGCCCCGACACCGCCGACCGCACGGCTGAGCGTGTCGCCGGCGAGCGGCACCGCACCGATGGACATCACCGCGAACGCCGGTACGTCGACCGACCCGCAGGGCCAGCCGCTGAGCTACGCGTTCGACTTCGGCGACGGCACACGCTCCGGACAGCAGACGTCGAGCACTGCGACGCACACCTATCCCATCGCCGGCAGTTACACCGTCTCGGTGACTGTCACGGACACCAGCGGGCTGTACGACACGGCCACGCAGACCGTCACGGTGACCGCGACCACGCCGACCGCCCCCACTGCGCGTCTCCTGCTCACCCCTGCAACTGGGCTGACCCCGTTGCAGGTCACCGCGGACGCCGGCACGTCGACCGATCCGCAGGGGCAGACGCTCAGCTACAGCTTCGACTTCGGCGACGGTACGACGACTGGTCCGCAGGCCACGGCTACCGCGATGCATACGTATACAGCGGCCGGCGCCTACACGGTGTCCGTGACCGTCACGAATACCAGCGGTCTGTCCGATACGACGACGGCCGGCGTCACGGCCACCGCACCGTCGCCGCCGACAGCAGTTCTGAACGTGACGCCCACGTCCGGCCTGCCACCGATGCAGATCACCGCGGATGCCGGCGCCTCGACGGACCCGCAGGGGCAGACGCTCAGCTACAGCTTCGACTTCGGTGACGGTACGGCGGCCGGTCCGCAGGCGGCGGCGTCGATCACGCACCTCTACGTGAACTCCGGGAGTTACACGGTGAAGGTCACGGTCACCGACACGAGCGGTCTCAGCGACAGTACGACGCAGCTCGTCACAGTCGCCGTACCGGCAGCTTCACCGACAGCCGCGCTGACGGTCACGCCGACGTCGGGCCAGGTGCCGCTGCCGGTCACCGCGGACGCGAGCGGCTCGACCGATCCGCAGGGCCAGGCACTCAGCTACACCTACGACTTCGGCGACGGCAGTCCGATCGTCGGTCCCCAGAGCACCGCCACGGCACCACACACCTACGCCGCCGGCGGCACGTACACCATCCGCGTCACTGTCACCGATACCAGCGGCCTTTCCGACACGGCCACGACGACCGTCACCGCGCTCGCCCCGCCGAGCGCGCAGCTGACCGTCTCGCCGTCCGCCGGCCTGGCACCGCTGCACGTCACTGCGGACGCCACCGGGTCGAGCGACCCGCAGAACCAGACACTTACGTACGCCTTCGACTTCGGCGACGGCACTACTACCGGCGCTCAGGCGACCGCCACCGCTACGCACGCCTTCACCACAGCAGGCACGTACACAGTTGGCGTCACGGTGACCGACACGAGTGGCCTGTCGGACTCCAGGACGGCAACCGTCACAGTCACACAGCCCGCAGCGCCAACCGCGGGTCTCACGGTCAGCCCAGCCTCCGGTCTGACTCCGCTACAGGTCACCGCGGACGCCACCACCTCTACGGACCCGCAGGGCGAAGCGCTGAGCTACACCTTCGACTTCGGTGACGGCACCACCGTCGGGCCGCAGTCCGCAGCGACGACGACGCACACCTACACGACCGCGGGCACTTACACCGTGAAGGTCACAGTGACCGACACCAGCGGTCTCTCCGACTCAACGACCGCGACCGTCACGACCACACGGCCCGCAGCGCCAACAGCGGTGCTCGCGGTCACGCCTGCCTCCGGTCTGACTCCGCTACAGGTCACCGCCGACGCCAGCGGTTCTACCGACCCGCAGGGCCAGTCGCTGACGTACAAGTTCGACTTCGGGGACGGCACCGTGGTGCAAGGTGCCGCGACTGCTGCCCACACCTACAGTGTGGCCGGTGCGTACACGGTCACCGTGACAGTCACGAACACGAGCGGTCTGACGGCAACCGCCACGAAGCCCGTCACCGTAGCGGCGGCTCCGGCGTACGTCGGTCAGGTCGGTACGGCGTCATCGAACAGGAACCAGGCGTCCGCCGTCATCACCACGACCCGCGCAGTCAAGGTCGGCGACCTCATCGTCCTCACCAGCCAGAACAACGCCGGCACCGTCACGGCGACCGACGACGCCGGCAACACCTACACGGCCGTGGCGACCCGGACCGACGCCACCGGCGTCCGGCAGACCGTCCTGTACGCGGTCGCGACGAAGAGCCTCGCGCTCGGAGCACACATCACCGCGAAGTTCGCTGCCGCCGGCGCGTCCCTTGTCGCGGCCGACGAGCTGACCGGTGTCAGCACGCCCGACCGTGCCGTCGGCACGACAGGCAGTACGGCGACGTTCTCGTCAGGTCCGACCGGCACCCTGGGCGACACGCACGAACTCGCCGTCAGCGTCGTCAGCCTCACCAGCGGCAAGAAGGCACCCACCTGGGCGTCCGGCTGGACAGTGGCCGGAAGCAACAACACCGGCAGCAACTACCTCGCGCGTGCGTACCTCACGACCACCACGACCACCAGCATCACCGCCACCGGAACCGCCACCGGCACCTGGACAGCCACGACGGCGACCTTCAGGCCCTGAATCGGCCGCACCCGGAGGGTGTGAGAGGTCCGTCAGAGATGCTCACGAGCCTGTTAGAGCCCTGTGAGAGGTCCTCTGAGCGGGCAACGACGGGTGTCAGGTAGAGGCATGAGCATTCCTGCCGTGAGGTGGTGCCGTCGTGGCTGACGTGGGCTATCTCGCTCTCATCGTCGTTGTGTTCGCAGCTGTCTGGATCGCGTTGCGCGGGGTGGAGAAGCTGTGAGCGCGGAGAACATTGCCGGCCTGGTGGTTGCGGTGGCGCTGGTTCTCTACCTGATCGCCGCCCTGATCTTTCCCGAGAGGTTCTGATGTCGGACACTGCGGCCGGCCTGTTACAGGTCGGCCTTCTCATCGTGCTCCTGGCGGCGTGCTATCGCCCGTTCGGTGGGTACATGGCCCGGGTCTACACGTCCACCAAGGACCTGGGGGTCGAGCGGGCGACCTACCGGCTCTTCGGTGTCGACGCGAAGGCCGACCAGACGTGGGGCGTGTACGCCCGGTCGGTGATCGCGTTCTCCGCGGTCAGCGTCGTGCTGCTGTACCTGCTACAGCGCCTCCAGCACTGGTTGCCGTTGTCGCTCGGGCTCCCGAACGTGCCGTCCGGCCTGGCCTTCAACACCGCGGCGTCGTTCGTGTCGAATACCAACTGGCAGAACTACTCGCCCGAGCTGGTGATGGGCCACCTGGTCCAGATGCTCGGTCTCGCGGTGCAGAACTTCGTCTCGGCGGCCGTAGGAATCGCGGTCGCGATCGCGCTCGTCCGGGGATTCGCACGGTCGAAGACCGACCGGCTGGGCAACTTCTGGGTCGACCTGACCCGGACCGTACTGCGGATCCTGTTGCCGATCTGCGTGCTCGGCGCGCTGCTCCTGATCGCGATGGGCGCCGTACAGAACTTCTCCGGCGGCCACGAGGTCACGTCGGTGATCGGTCAGACGCAGACCGTGCCGGGCGGGCCGTTGGCGTCCCAGGAGGTCATCAAGGAGTTGGGGACGAACGGCGGCGGCTTCTACAACGCGAACTCCGCGCACCCGTTCGAGAACCCGAACCCGCTGTCGAACCTGTTCACGACCTTCCTGCTGCTGGTGATCCCGGTCTGCCTCACCCGGACCTTCGGTGTGATGGTGAAGGACAAGCGACAGGGCTACGCGATCCTCGCGGTGATGGCGGCGTTCTGGGTCGCGTTCGTGATCATCGCGAGCATCTTCGAGTCGCAGGGCACGAGTTCGGCGGCGGCGCACGCGGCCGGCGGCGCGATGGAGGGCAAGGAGACCCGGTTCGGGGTCTGGGCCACCGCGTTGTGGGCGATTTCGACGACGGGTACGTCGACCGGCGCGGTCAACGGTGCGCACGACTCGCTCACGCCGTTGGGCGGTGGTATGGCGCTGTTCAACATGATGTTCGGCGAGGTGACGCCGGGCGGCACCGGGTCGGGCTTGTACGGCATGCTCGTACTGGCCGTGCTCGCGGTGTTCGTGGCCGGACTGATGGTCGGGCGGACACCGGAGTACCTCGGCAAGAAGATCACCGCGCGCGAGATGAAGCTAGTGTCGCTGTACATCCTGACCACGCCGTCGCTGGTACTGATCGGCAGTTCGATCGCCATGGGCCTGGCGAGCGCCCGGAGCTCGATGCTGAACACCGGCCCGCACGGTTTCTCGGAAGTCGTGTACGCGTTCACCTCGGCGTCCAACAACAACGGCAGCGCCTTCGGAGGGCTGAGCGGTGACACGCCCTTCTACAACACGGCGTTGGGTATCGCGATGCTGCTCGGCCGGTTCGTGCCGATGATCCTGGTCCTGGCTCTGGCCGGCTCGTTCGCGAAGCAGCAGCCGGTACCGGTGAACCAGGGCACGCTTCCAACCCACAAAGCACTGTTCGTCACGATGCTGATCGGCATCGTCCTGATCGTGACGGGTCTGACCTACTTCCCGGCCCTCACACTTGGACCCCTCGCGGAGGGATTGTGAGTACCCCAGTCAAGACACCCACCCGGACCGAGCGGCCGGACGCCCCCAAGAAGGCGCCTTCGGGCCTGTTCGACCCGAAGATGCTGCTGACGTCGTTGCCGGGCGCGCTGACGAAGCTCGACCCGCGGGTGATGGTGAAGAACCCGGTGATGTTCGTGGTCGAGGTCGGCGCAGCGGCCGCCACGATCAAGGCGATCACCGACCCCAGTGTGTTCGTGTGGTGGATCGTGGTCTGGCTCTGGCTGACGGTGATCTTCGCGAACCTCGCGGAGGCGGTCGCGGAGGGCCGGGGCAAGGCGCAGGCGGCGACGTTGCGCCGGGCGAAGACCGAGACCACCGCGCGCAGGCTGGTCGGTGACCAGGAGGAGCAGGTCCCGGCGACGCAGTTGCGGCTGGGCGATCTGGTGGTTGTCGAGGCCGGTCAGATCATTCCGGGCGACGGCGACGTCGTCGAGGGTGTGGCGTCGGTGGACGAGTCGGCGATCACGGGTGAGTCGGCTCCGGTGATCCGGGAGTCCGGTGGCGACCGGAGCGCGGTGACCGGCGGTACGAAGGTGCTGTCGGACCGGATCGTCGTGAAGATCATGACGAAGCCCGGCGAGAGCTTCATCGACCGGATGATCGCGCTGGTCGAGGGAGCCTCGCGGCAGAAGACGCCGAACGAGATCGCGCTGAACATCCTGCTGGCGAGCCTGACGATCGTGTTCCTGATCGCGACGGTGACCTTGCCGCCTTTTGCGAGGTACGCACACACGGACCTGAGCATCGTGATCCTCGTGGCGTTGCTGGTAGCGCTGATTCCCACGACGATAGGCGCGCTGCTGTCGGCGGTCGGGATCGCGGGCATGGACCGGCTGGTGCAGCGCAACGTGCTGGCGATGTCGGGCCGTGCGGTCGAGGCCGCGGGCGACGTGAACACGCTGCTGCTGGACAAGACCGGCACGATCACGCTCGGGAACCGCCAGGCCGCCGAGTTCATCCCGGTCCAGGGCGTGTCGGACACCGAGCTGGCGGACGCGGCGCAGTTGTCCAGCCTCGCCGACGAGACCCCGGAGGGCCGGTCGATCGTCGTACTGGCGAAGACCGGGTACGGGCTGCGTGAGCGGCACACCGGCGAACTCCCGCACGCGCACTTCGTGGAGTTCACCGCGCAGACCCGGATGAGTGGCGTCGACGTGGACGGCCGGCAGGTCCGGAAGGGCGCCGCGGGTGCGGTGAACGCCTGGATCGCTCAGCAGGGCGGGACCACGGACGCACAGCTCGGCGAGATCGTCGACGGGATCTCGGCCTCCGGTGGTACGCCGCTCGTCGTCGCGGAGAGCGGTCCCGGGGCGGCTCGTGCGCTCGGCGTGATCCACCTGAAGGACGTCGTCAAGGAGGGCATGCGGGAGCGGTTCGACCAGATGCGCGCGATGGGCATCCGGACCGTGATGATCACCGGCGACAACGCGCTGACCGCGAAGGCGATCGCCGACGAGGCCGGGGTCGACGACTTCCTGGCCGAGGCGACGCCCGAGGACAAGATGGCGCTGATCAAGAAGGAGCAGGAGGGCGGCCGGCTGGTCGCGATGACCGGTGACGGCACCAACGACGCGCCGGCGCTCGCACAGGCCGACGTCGGCGTCGCGATGAATACCGGTACGTCGGCCGCGAAGGAGGCCGGCAACATGGTCGACCTGGACTCGAATCCGACCAAGCTGATCGAGATCGTCGAGATCGGCAAGCAGTTGCTGATCACCCGCGGCTCACTGACCACGTTCTCGATCGCGAACGACGTCGCGAAGTACTTCGCGATCCTGCCGGCGCTGTTCGCCTCGGCGTACCCGGGCCTGGACAAGCTGAACATCATGGGCCTGCACTCGCCGCAGTCGGCGATCGTGTCCGCGATCGTGTTCAACGCGCTGGTGATCATCGCGCTCGTGCCGCTGGCCCTGCGGGGCGTGCGGTACAAGCCGTCCTCAGCGTCGGCGATGCTCGGCCGGAACCTGCTGATCTACGGCGTCGGCGGCCTCGTCGCTCCGTTCATCGGCATCAAACTGCTCGACCTGCTGATCGCGCTCATCCCCGGCATCGGCTGAAAGGTAACTGGACATGGCAAGCAATCTCCCTGGCTCCGTGCGGCAGTTCGGGGTCGCGATCCGGGCGGTCGTGATCTTCACGATCGCGCTCGGCCTCGCGTACCCGCTACTCGTCACCGGAATCGGGCAAGCACTGTTCCACGGCAACGCGAACGGATCGATCGTCACGGTGAACGGCAAGGACGTCGCTTCCGACCTGATCGGCCAGGGGTACACGACGGACAGCGGCAAGAAGGACGCGGACGGCAAGGCGATCATGGTCGCCGATCCGAAGTGGTTCCAGACCCGGCCGTCCGCCGCGGACTACGACGGCAAGGGCAGCTCCGCCTCACAACTCGGGCCGAACTCCGAGGAGCTGGTGAAGGCGATCGACGAACGCCGGCAGCAGGTCGCCACGCTGAACGGCGTCGACCCGGCACAGGTCCCGCCGGACGCGGTCACCGCGAGCGGCAGCGGTCTCGACCCGGCGATCAGCCCGGCGTACGCCGCCATCCAGGTCGACCGGGTCGCCCGTGAGCGCGGGCTGTCCGTGGACAAGGTGAAGCAGTTGGTGAAGCAGAACACGAAGGGCCGCACCTTGGGCTTCCTGGGCGAACCTCGGGTCAACGTAGTAACCCTCAACGCGGCCCTCGCCGCCCTGGGCTGACCGGAGGGCGTGACGGGATGATCAAGAGCGGCCGCGGGCATCTGCGGGTCTATCTCGGCGCCGCGCCCGGTGTCGGCAAGACGTACAAGATGCTGGGCGAGGGACAACGCAGGCGTGAGCGCGGGACCGATGTGGTGGTCGGTTTCGTGGAGACCCATGGCCGCAAACAGACCGAGCCGATGCTCGACGGGCTGGAGCTCGTGGCGCGGAAGATCATGGACTACCGCGGCGCGAGCTTCACCGAGCTCGATCTGGACGCGGTGCTGGCCCGGCGGCCCGACGTCGCACTCGTGGACGAGTTGGCGCACACGAACATCCCGGGCAGCCGGAACGAGAAGCGCTGGCAGGACATCGAGGAGCTGCTGGCTGCCGGGATCGACGTGATCTCGGCGGTGAACATCCAGCATCTGGAGTCGATCAACGACGTGGTCGAGAAGATCACGGGTGTTCCGCAGCAGGAGACGGTCCCGGATCGGGTGGTCCGGGCGGCGGACCAGATCGAGTTGGTCGACATGACGCCGGAGGCGCTGCGGCGGCGGATGGCGCACGGCAACATCTACGCCGCCGACAAGGTGGATGCTGCCTTGGGCAACTACTTCCGGGTCGGCAATCTGTCGGCGCTGCGGGAGCTCGCGCTGTTGTGGCTGGCGGACCGGGTGGACGCGGGTCTGCAGCAGTACCGGGCGGAACACGACATCGACTCCACGTGGGAGGCCCGGGAGCGGGTCGTGGTCGCGCTCACCGGCGGCCCGGAGGGCGAGACCCTGATCCGGCGCGCGGCCCGGATCGCGGCGAGGTCGTCAGGTGGGGACCTGCTCGCGGTGCACGTGGCGCGGTCGGACGGGCTGACCGGGGCGAATCCGGGCAAGCTCGCGCAGCAGCGCGAACTGGTCGAAAAGCTCGGCGGCACCTATCACCAGGTGGTCGGCGACGACGTTCCGAACGCGCTGCTGACCTTCGCCCGTGCCGAGAACGCAACGCAACTCGTCCTGGGCGGCAGTCGGCGTTCGCGGTTCGGATCCATGTTCAGTGGGCCGGGGATCGGTGCCACCACCATCCGTGACTCCGGTGACATCGACGTACACATCGTCACGCATCCGGAGATGGGCCGGGGACGATTGCCCAGGACACGTGGCAGCTTGTCGGTCCGGAGGAAAGTCCAGGGATTCCTGCTCGGGATCGTCCTGCTGCCCGTCCTGGCGTTCCTGCTCGACCGCGGTGGCGACACACTCAACCTGACCAGCAACGTCCTGGCCTTTCTCCTGGCCGTCGTCGTGGTGGCGCTGGTCGGCGGGATGTGGCCGGCGATGCTGACCGCTGTCGGCGGGTCGTTCGTACTGAACTACTTCTTCACCCCGCCTACGGGAACGTTCACGATCGGCGAGTTCAACAATGCGCTCGCCCTGGCGATCTTCGTGCTGGTCGCGGCGATGGTCAGCTCGGTCGTCGATCGGGCGGCCCGGCGGACCAGACAAGCGGCCCGGGCGGCCGCGGAATCGGAGACGCTGGCGACCTTGGCCGGTTCGGTACTGCGCGGCGAGACCGCGCTGCCCGCCCTGCTGGAGCGGGTGCGCGAGGCGTTCGGGATGACCGGCGCGTGCCTGATGGAACTGGTCGACAACGAGTTGCCCGAGCTGTGGCAACCGGTGTCGTCGGCCGGCACCCTGACCTGTACACGTCCCGAGGAGGCCGACGCCGAGATCCCGGCCCGCGACGACCTGGTGCTGGTGCTGCAGGGGCGGCAGTTGGCTGCGGATGAGCGTCGTTTGGTGGGTGCGTTCGCGGCCCACGCGGCGGCACTGGTCGATCGGGCCCGGCTGAGCGAGGCGGCCGCGGAGGCGAAGCCGCTGGCCGAGGCCGACAAGCTGCGTACGGCGTTGCTCCGGGCGGTCGGGCACGACCTGCGCTCCCCGTTGGCGTCGGCGAAGGCCTCTGTCACGTCGCTGCGCAGCGACGACGTGGAGTGGAGTGACTCCGAGCGGGCCGAGCTGCTGGAGACCGCGGACGAGTCGCTGGACCGGTTGTCGCGGCTGGTGGACAACCTGCTGGACCTGAGTCGCCTGCAGGCCGGCGTACTCCCGGTCTTCACACGGCCGACGGCGGTGGCCGAGGTCATGCCGGGAGTGCTGGAGGAACTGGGCGACGACGCGGACCGGATCGTTGTCGAGATCCCCGAGGCGCTGCCGCTGGTCGAGGCGGATCCGGCACTGCTGGAGCGCGTGGTCGCGAACCTGCTGGCGAACGCGATCCGCTACTCACCGCCCGGACTCCCGCCGCTCCTGACCGCCAGCGCGCTCCGCGACACGGTCGAAGTGCGCGTGATCGACCGCGGGCCCGGAATTCCTCAGGCCGAACGCGATCAGGTCTTCGCGCCGTTCCAGCGGCTCGGCGACACCGACAACACGGTCGGTGTCGGGCTCGGGCTGGCGCTGTCCCGCGGACTCGCCGAGGCCATGGACGGGACGCTGCAGCCCGACGAGACGCCCGGCGGTGGCCTGACCATGGTCGTGGCATTGCCCACAGCGGCGACGGCCTCGGGGGGAGGTGATGCCGGGTGACCAGGGTTCTGGTGGTCGACGCCGCGCCGCGCTCGAGGTGGCTAGTGCAGTTGGTCGTGAGTGGCCAATGCGGCGCCGACGTAGTCGGTGAGAGCCACCGCTACCTGCAGTTGGGTGCGGGACGGGCGGACGACGCGGGTCGACGCGATCAGGAGAAAGCGGCCGTACGTGACGCCGGCATGCTGCACGCGCAGTTCGATCTCGGAGTCGGTCGGCAGCCCGGATCGCCGTACGTCGATCTCACGGCCGAGGCGTAAGACGGTTCCGCTGTGCAGTAGAGCCGTGGGCGCGACTTCCTGCGTCTCGCGGTCGAACAGACAGTCGTCGATGTCCAGGACGTCGACGATCTGGCCGGCGACGTACTCGATCAGCCGCCCGGTCGCGGATCCGCCCGCGGCCACGATTCCGCCGGTGCGAGATACGCCGTCGAGGTATCCGTGTTGCCGGCTGGCCTCTGCTTGGTGCCGGCGACCCCACAACGCGATCTCTGTGACGGCAACCCCGACGAGGACCAGGAGCACGGCGGTCTCGATGTCGGCGCGTGCTGTGATGGCCAGCCGCTCGTACGGCTGGGTCAGGAAGAAGTCGTAGCAGATCGCACTCGACAGGGCGGCGACCAGACCGGCCGCCCGAATGCCGGTCGCGGCCGCGGCGACGACAAGGAGAACGAGGACGAGCGCCGCGTTCGTGTGTTCGAAGGCTGTGCGGAACGGCAGGATCGCGGCGCAGGCGAGGGCAGGTACCACAGCGGCGACAGCAACGACAGCAGTCCTGTTCCGCAGGATGACATCTACCCGGGTCATCGAACCATCATCACGCCGAGGCAATGTTCCTGGATCGCTTCTAACAGAACTCTGACAGCATTTCGCGAGGCGGCGTTAGAAAGGTGTTAGGAAAAGCGGTTCAGGCAGCCGGCGGTGGTTGAGTTTGATTGTGAAGGCGCTTGAACTGCCCAAGCGGTTCCTGGTCGGCCGGCCGTTGCGCAGCGAGCGGCTGGGCGAGACGTTGCTGCCCAAGAAGCTCGCTCTGCCGGTGTTCTGCAGTGACCCGTTGTCCTCGAACGCCTACGCGACCGAGGAAATCCTCCTCATGCTCAGCCTGGGTGGGCTGACTCTGCTGCATCTCACACCGTGGGTCGCCGCGGTGGTGGTCGCCCTTCTGATCGTGGTCGTGTTGTCGTACCGGCAGACTTGCCACGCCTACCCCAATGGTGGCGGGGCGTACGCCGTCAGCCGGGCCAACCTCGGCACGAACGCGTCGCTGGTCGCGGCCAGCGCGCTCCTCGTCGACTACGTCTTGACGGTGGCTGTTTCGGTAGCGGCCGGTGTGCAGAACATCATCTCCGCGGTACCGCCGCTCGGGCCGCATGCGGTCCTGGTGTCGATCGGCATGATCGCGATCCTCGCCGTGGTGAACCTGCGGGGCATCAAGGAGTCCGGTACGGCGTTCGCGATCCCGACGTACGGCTTCATCGTGGTCGTCCTGACGATGATCGCCCTCGGCCTGTTCCGGATCTTGACCGGCAGTACCCCGCGCGCCGAGTCGGCGTCGTACGGGATCGCGCCCGCGGGGAACGCGGGCGGTCTGCTCGTCGTGCTGATCGCGATGCGGGCGTTCGCTTCCGGGTGTACGGCGCTGACCGGAGTTGAGGCCGTGAGCAACGGCGTACCGAACTTCAAGCCGCCGAAGAGCAGGAACGCGGCCGCCACGCTCGCCATCATGGGCACCATCACCGTCGTGATGTTCGCGGGCATCACGGCGCTGGCGCTGACGTCCCATGTGCACGTCGCCGACGACCCGGCGCGCATCACCGGGGCACCGGCCGGCTATCAGCAGCGGACGGTCATCGCGCAGGTTGCCGGATCGGTGTTCGGGGGATACCACTCGATCGGGTTCTTCGCGGTGCAGTTGTTCACGGCGGCGATCCTGGTGCTGGCGGCGAACACCGCGTTCAACGGGTTCCCGATCCTGGCGTCGCTGCTCGGGCACGACGGGTTCCTGCCGCGGCAGTTCTCCCGCCGCGGGGACCGGCTCGTGTTCAGCAACGGCATCGTGATCCTGTCGGCGCTGGCCGGCCTGCTGATCTGGGTCTTCCACGCGAGTACGACCCGGCTGATCCAGCTGTACATCATCGGCGTCTTCGTGTCGTTCACGCTCAGCCAGGCCGGCATGGTCGTGCACTGGTCCCGGAAGCTGCAGGAAGCCCCGCTGTCCGTGGTGCGCAGGGCGATCATGCGGTCGCGCGCGATCAACGCTCTGGGCGCGGTGTTCACGGCTGTCGTGCTGGTCGTCGTACTGATCACGAAGTTCACCCACGGCGCGTGGATCGTCGTTCTCGCGATGCCGTCGGTCTTCCTGCTGATGAAGGGGATCCGGCGGCACTACGACCGGGTCGCCGCGGAACTGCGGCCGTCTCCGGGCGGAGTCACGCTGCCGGCGCGGGTCTTCGCGATCGTCCTGGTGTCGAAGCTCCACGAGCCGACCCTGCGGGCGCTCGCCTACGCGCGGGCGACCCGCCCTACCTCGCTGACCGCGGTGACGGTCGCCACCGATCAGGAAGCCTCGGACGGGTTGCTCCTGGAGTGGACCGAGCGGGACATTCCGGTCCCGTTGAAGGTGCTGAGTTCGCCGTACCGCGACGTCACCGGCCCGGTGCTCGGTTATGTGAAGGACATCCGGCGGACGAGCCCACGTGATCTGGTCGCGGTGTTCATTCCGGAGTACGTCGTCGGACATTGGTGGGAGGCGCTCCTTCACAATCAGAGCGCGCTGCGGTTGAAGGCCCGGCTGCTGTTCCAGCCGGGGGTGATGGTCATCAATGTCCCGTGGCAACTGGGATCGGCCGCAAGCCTCGAGGCTCGCCGCGTCGACGGCCTCCTGCCCGGCCACCCCACGGGCCCGCGGCTCGACCGGTCGGCGTGACTCTCGTCAGTCCTCGGCGAGGACGATTACCAGGTCCCGGTCGGTGAGGGTCAGCGGCTCGTGTTTCGGTGGATTGAGGACTACGCCGTACGACGGTGGCTGGTAGAACTCCTCGCGGATCCGGTAACCGAGCGCGGTTTCGCCGTGGCGCGCGGCGGCCTCGACGACGGTCGCGAAGTTCCCCGGCCGGCCGGGGAGAAGGTATCCGGCCGCGGGCTTGAGGTAGATCTCGGCACCGGTGGGGTTGAAGAGGTCCTCGAAGACGGCGGCGAGGTGGCGATTCTCGGTCAGTTGGGTCAGCAGCAGGCTGACGAGCTTGTCGCTGACCACGAAGTCGTCGGCGCGGATGACCTCGGCGAGTTCACGGTTGGAGTCGTCGTCGATCTCGCTGACGATCGAGTACGGGCGTTCGAGGGACGCGGCGAGGTCGCGCAGGTGCAGCAGCGTGATGAGCGTGCGTGCGTCGGACTCCTGAGCGCTGAGGCCGTCGGTGGACAGCACGATGGCGTGCCGGCAGGACTGCGCATCCAGGCGTTCGAGATCGACGCGGCTGGTCGGATCGCAGCGCTTCGTCTCGATGACGAGATTGGTGGTGGCGCGGATCAGGTCGTCGACCGGGCCGGGGCAGGCGACGCGGAGTACCGACCCGGGGAGCGCGAACGCGTCGAGTAGCTCGATGACCTGCGGTGCGCGTTTGTTCCAGCCGAGCAGCAGAGTGGTTTCGGGCTCCGGGTTGCTGCGTCGGTGTGGCGAGATCGCGGACTCGACGATGCGCGGGGAAGTCCCGGTCAGCTCGATCAGGGTGTCGTCCTCGGCGAGCACGATGACCTCGTCGGTCGCGACGATCGGCTGGTCGGCGGACGGGTTCAGGGTGATCGATCCGTCGGTATGCCGCAGCCCGACCGGTACGCCGAGTTCGTACGCGTGGGTGGCGGCGCCGAACGTCTTGCCGGCCAGGGTCGGTTCAGGGCGAAGGTAGAACTCGTTGCCGGCGAAGGCGAGCAGGTCGGCGCACACGGACGACAGCCCGGACTGGCGATGCGCGTTCACGATCAGCCGGACCGCCAGTTCGTCGGCGTCGACCAGTTGCGTTCGTGACCCGCCGGCCAGCCGTGCGGCGGGGAGGTTGGCGGAGTCGGTGACGGCGGCAACGACATGCGGTCCGGGGTTCGCCGTCTGGTGGCTGCCGATCGACAAGAGGGTCTTGACGACATGGATGTCCGCATCGGGCCTGGCCGGCGGCAGCACCATCACCGAACGTGCGGAGGCCAGGCTGACCAGACCGAGGTCCGCCGGGTGCAGGGGATCGCCGGACCGGCAGACGACCCGGGTCTTGCCGAGGTCGTGCACCCGGGCGCGGATGGCGTCCTCCATCTCGGCCTTGTCCTTGTTCGCGAGGATCGCGACGCATGAGCGACGGTTGCTCCGGTTGGCGTTCACAAGTTCCGCGACCACGGTAAAGATCTGCTCGGACCAGCCGAGTACGACGGTGTGGTCGCGCTCGACGATGCGGGACCGGCCTTTCCGCAGCACGGCGATCCTGCTCTCGAGGCCGGTGGTGAGGACACCGATGAACGAGCTGACGATGAAGATGCCGCCGACTGTGACCGCAAGCATCAGACCGAGGAAGACGAGACCGCCTTGGTCGCCGCCCATCGTGCCTGGGTCGAGGGTTCGCAGCAGGCTCATCCACAGCACGCCGTGCCAGTTGCCGTGCCCGCCGACGTCTCCGGGAGCCAACAGCAACGCCAGACCGGAGACCACCAGCACCAAGGCGACCGAAGCAAGCCCGAGCCAACCGATCAGTGCGGGTGTCCCACGCGACATCGTGCCGTCGAACCAGTACCGCAACTTGTCGCGCCAACTGCCCACGAAGCACCCCACCATCTCGCTGAACGGCCCCAGGGCACTATGCCATCCGGCCGGCTTCCCCGTTGTGTCCAGGGTGCCGGCCGGGCGGCGGCGCAGGCTTGCGAGGTCTTGCGCAGGTCCTTCTTGAACCTTACAGTAGCGGCTGTCTTGAACGTTTGAGAAGGGAGTGCCGATGAGCCGGTTCGTGGTTCCGTATGCGGGTGTTTCCAACGAGCTGGGGGCGGACGAGGTGGCTGCGGTGACGCGCGCGCTCGGGCAGCAGACGCTGTCGATGGGGCCACTGGGCAGGCAGTTCGAGGACGGCTTCGCCGAGATGCTCGGCGCGCGGCACGCGCAGGCGACGAGTTCCTGTACGACGGCGTTGTTCCTGGCAGCTCAGACGCTCAGGCTGGAAGCGGGGGACGAGGTGATCACCACTCCGCAGACGTTCTGGGTGACCACCTGGCCGTTGCAGGCGCGCGGCTGCACGATCCGGTTCGCGGACATCGATCCGGACAGCCTGAACATCGACCCGGCGTCGGTCGCGGCGCTGATCACGCCCCGGACCAAGTCCATCTGGGTGGTGCACCACGGTGGTCGCGCGGTCGACATGGATCCGATCATGGCGCTGGCCCGGGAGCACGGTCTGACCGTCGTCGAGGACTGCGCCCACGCACCGGGCGCGACGTACAAGGGTCGCAAGGTCGGCACGATCGGCGACATCGGTTGCTTCAGCTTCCATTCGCTGAAGAACATGACGACCGGCGAGGGTGGGGCGTTCGTGACGAACGACGACGACATCGCCGGGAAGGCGCGCGAACTGGGCACCATCCACACCTGGGGGCCGCTGGTCGACCGGCAGTCCGACCGGATCGGGCCGTACGGACAGCCGGCGTACTACCGGGACCCGCACGTGCGCTCGGCGTTCACGAAGAGCTATCGCGACAACCGGTACCTGATCGGCAACAACTACCGGATGAGCGAGGTCGCGGCGGCGCTCGGCCTGGCACAGCTGGGCAAGCTCGACCGGTTGAACAAGCGGCGGCAGGAGATCGCCCGGCACCTCGACGACGGCCTGGCCGGTACCCCGGGAATCACAGTGCAGCGTGAACGGAGCGAAGCGCCGAGCATCTACCACCTGTACACGATCTTCTACGACGAGGCCGTCGTCGGGCGGTCGAAGGACGACTTCATCAAACTGCTCGAGCAGGTCGAAGGTATCGAGATCGTGCTGCGGTACTTCCCGATCCACCTGCTGCCGGAGTTCCGTGCCCTCGGTCACGAGTTCGGGGAGTGTCCGGTGGCCGAGCAGACCTACTTCGAGCGCCAGGTCCAGCTGCCGATCTACACGCAGCTCACCGATGCACAGATCGGTCACCTGATCGGCGGCGTCCAGCGCACGGTCGAGGCGCTGTCGGGGAGTCGGACATGAACGCGACCGGCGACTCCGCAGGCCGGACCGTCGCACTCGTGACCGGCGGCTCGAAGGGTCTCGGAGCCGCGATCGCGAAGACGCTTGCCGCCGACGGCATGAGTGTCGCGATCAACTACCACTCCGATCACGCTGCCGCCCGGCAGGTGCGGACGCAGATCCGCGAGGCCGGGCACGTTGCGGAGATCTTCCAGGCCGACGTCACGGACCCGGACCAGGTCGCGGAACTCAACGCCGGCATCTTCTCGGCCCTCGGCTCGGTCGACGTGCTCGTCCTCAACGCCACCGGCCCGCAACCGGATGCCGAGATCGAGGACCTGAGCTGGGACGAGATGCTCCGCCAGTTCGAGTACTTCGCCCGGAGCCCGCTGCTGCTCGCGCAGGCGACGATCCCTCGGATGCGACGGCAAGGCTACGGCCGGATCATCTCGATCGGCTCCGAGGCCTTCGAACTCGGTACACCAGGAAGCAGCGCGTACGTCGCCGCGAAAGGCGCGCAGCTGGGTCTGACCCGATCGTGGGCGCGTGAACTCGGACCGACGGGCATCACGGTCAACCTGGTCGCGCCCGGCTTCATCCCGACCGAGCGGCACGCCGCGGTCTCCGAGCAGGACCGGGACACCTACGGCGCCGGCGTACCGATGCACCGCCTCGGGCATCCTGACGACGTCGCGGCAGCGGTGTCGTTCCTGGCGTCGCCGTACGCCGGATTCGTGACCGGTCAGCGCATCGCCGTGAACGGCGGTCATACGCTCTGAATCCACCACGAGCACGGTCATGCACGAGTCGGGCTGGGCCCTACTCGGAGCGGGGTGGCGCACCGGTCGTCACGCGGACTCGCAGTGTGGTCGCCAGTTCTTGGTGTCGCGGTGGACTTGTCCGGCCGGCCAGGAGGGACAGCAACTGCTCTGCCGCGCGACGGCCCTTCTCCTCGTGGGGCTGACTGACCGTGGTGAGAACCCGTGCTGCCGGGATGTCGTCGTACCCGGCGATCGAGACGTCGTCCGGAACGATGAACCCGCGCCTCTCCGCGGCACGCAGCGCGCCGAGCGCCAGCTGGTCGGTCATCGCCAGGATCGCCGTGGGCCGGTTCTTGACCCTGAGGAGCGCTGTGGCCAACCGGTAGCCGTTGTCCTCGGAGTTCTCCCGGGCCTCGACGACCGGGACACCCTGCCAGGACAGACCGGCCTTCTCGACGGCGGCGCGGTACCCGCGCAGCCGGGCTGCCGTCGTACTGAAGGTGATCGCCTCCTGCCGCGCCTTCGTAGCGCGGCCGCCGGCCCGGTCGCGGTCGAACTCGGTCGCGATCACGGCGAGCCGGCGATGACCGAGCGACACCACGTGCTCGGCGAGTGCCCGGCACGCCTTCTCGTCGTCGACCCCGATCCACGGGAGCGAGTCGATCCGCGGCTGATCCACCAGGACGAGCGGCATCCGCCGATCGATCGCCGCGGCCAGGACCGGGTCGTCGTCGGCTACGGAGTACACGATCAGCCCGTCGATCGTCGACCGACCGACCGCGGTCGCGGCAGCGTCGGCCGAGGAGGTGCTCGGGATCAGCACGAGTTGCTGGCCGTTGGCCTCGCAGACGCGACTGACCCCCTGCAGGAACAGCACCGCGCCGGGGTCCGAGAACGCGTACGACAGCCGGTCGGTGTACATCACACCGATCGAAGCGGACCGGCCGAGCCGCAGACTCCGCGCGGCCGCGTCGGGGCTGCTCAGCCCGAGCCGGGCGGCTTCCGCCAGCACTCGTTCGCGGAGCGCCTCGGACAGCTGGTCCGGCCGGCTGAAGGCGTTCGACACCGTGGTGATCGAGACCCCTAGCGACTCGGCCACCAGTTTCAGGGTGGCTCGACGCTGCGGTTGAGCCGACGGTGGGTCCGCCTCGGGAGTCTGGCGGCCTTGGCGCGGCGACATGACTTGAACCTTACAGTACGGACCCGCGGTCACGTCTGGCTCGACGCGGCGGCTTGGGCTCCGATCTTGGTCGGATAGCGTCGGGGTGTGTTGCTGCCTGAGTCGTCGGTGCCAGGGGCTGATCTACCGGTCCGGGCGGTCTTGCCCGCCACGGTCGATGCGGTGCGTTCGGGCGGTACTGCGGTGTTGGTTGCGCCGCCCGGGTCGGGAAAGACCTCGCTGCTGCCGCTTGCCTTGGGCGACGCCCTCGGGGGCACGATCATCGTGGCCGAGCCGCGAAGGTTGGCCACCCGCGCGGCCGCGGCCCGGCTGGCGATGCTGGTCGGTGAACCGCTCGGACAACGGATCGGCTACGCGATGCGTGGCGAACGCACCGGCGGACAGGGACTACGTGTCGAGGTGGTGACGACAGGGCTGCTCGTACGGCGTCTGCAGCAGAACCCCGAGCTGCCCGGTGTGTCGGCGATTGTGATCGACGAGTGCCATGAGCGGCATCTGGATGCCGATCTGCTGCTGGCGTTCTGCGTCGACATCCGGGCGAACCTTCGGGAGGACCTGGCGATCGTCGCGACCTCGGCCACGCCGGACACGGTCAGGTTGAGTCGTGCACTGGGCACGGACGTTCCGGCACCGGTGATCACCGCGTCTGCTGCGCTGTTCGAGGTGGCCGTCGAATGGGTCCCGCCACCGGTCGCCGTACCGCTGCTTCCTGGCGGGCGGGTCGATCCGCGGCTGCTGGATCACGTCGCGGCCGTGGTCCAGCGTGCATGGACCGAGAACGACGGCGACATCCTCGTGTTCGTCCCGGGGGAGGCGGAGATCGACGGTGTGACCCGCCGGTTGGCCGGTTGGAACGTGCTGCCGTTGTTCGGTCGCCAGTCGAAGGCTGAACAGGACCGCGCGTTGGCCGCTACCGCCACTCGGCGGATCGTGGTCACGACGTCGGTCGCGGAGAGTTCGCTGACCGTGCCCGGGATCAGGGTCGTGGTCGACGCGGGTCTTGCCCGGGAGCCGCGGACCGATCAGTCCCGTGGGCTCGGTGCGTTGGTCACCTGCCGGGTGTCGAGATCGTCGGCCGACCAGCGGGCGGGTCGCGCCGGGCGGGAGGCGCCCGGCCGGGTCTATCGGTGCTGGTCGGCCGTCGACCACACACATCTCGACGAGCATCCGGCGCCGGAGATCGCGACAGCTGATCTGGCTGGTTTCGCTCTCGACCTTGCGGCCTGGGGTGCGCCCGCCGGCGCAGGTCTGACCTTGCTGGAGGCGCCGCCGGCTGTGGCGATGACCGCGGCCACCGAATTGCTGCGTCGCCTCGAGGCCGTTGACGACAGCGGCCGGATCACCGAACGGGGACGGCGGATGGGGGCGATCGGGGCGCATCCCCGGTTGGCTCGCGCGCTGATGGACGCGACGCCGCGGATCGGCGCCGACCGGGCCCGCGAGATCGTCGCGATGCTCTCGGACGACGCCGGCCGCGACTTCGGCGACGATCTACCGGCTCGCTGGCGAGCCCTCCGCCGCGGCGCCGACCGCGGAGCCACGGCCCGCTGGCGGGAGGAAACGAAGCGCCTCAGCCGAGGCACGACGGCGGGCACGGCCCTGGCGCCACCAGCCGGCGGAGCTTCGCCGGGTGCCGCCGCGGGGGCACAGGCGGGCGGCGCGTCGGCGGGGTCCTCGCGGCCGGCGGCCGTCGTACCGGATGATCTGGCGGTGGGGGTTGTGGTGGGGCTGGCGTATCCGGATCGGATCGGGAGGGTTCGGGGAGTCGGGTCGGCGACGTACCAGATGTCCGGTGGGACGGGGGCCGCGCTGGATCCGCAGTCGCCGTTGCGGAACACGACCTGGCTGGCGATCGCCGTTGCCGACCGGGCGCCCGGTCGCGCCGACGCCAGGATCCGTTCCGCGGCACCGATCGACGAGCAGACCGCGCGAGACCTCGCGGGCGAGCTGGTCTCGACCACCGACCAGATCCGCTGGGACGACGGCCGGATCGTGACGCGGCGCGTGGAGGCACTCGGCGCGATCGTGCTCAACGACGTACCGCTGGCAAACCCCGATCCACTGCTCGTCCAAGCGGCCGTTCGCGACGGTATCCGACGCAGCGGTCTGTCCGTACTGCGTTGGTCGGAGGCCGCTCTCGCCCTTCGCCAGCGGCTCGCGTTCTGCCACGCCTACCTGGGAGCCCCGTGGCCCGCGGTCGACGACGAAGCCCTGCTGACCGGTCTCGACGAATGGCTGGGTACCGAGCTCGCCGCGGTGCGAGGCGCGCGGGATCTCTCCCACATTGACGTGACTTCGGCACTCCGGCGACTACTGCCATGGCCCGCCGCGAGTCGGTTCGGCGAACTCGCACCGGAACGGCTGGAGGTCCCCTCAGGTTCACAGGTGCGACTCACGTACGACGGTGCTGAGCCGCCGGTGCTCGCAGTCAAGCTGCAGGAAGTATTCGGCTGGACTGCCACTCCGGCCGTCGCGGACGGTCGTGTGCCCGTCGTTCTGCATCTACTGTCGCCTGCACGGCGCCCGGTCGCGATCACGAGCGATCTCGCCTCTTTCTGGAGGCAGGGCTATCCGCAGGTCCGAGCCGACCTGCGAGCCCGCTACCCCCGCCATGCGTGGCCGGAAGATCCACTCACGGCCACGCCGACCAAGCGACCGAAACCTCGCCAGTGAACGCAGCTCGGACGAGCTGACAGCCCACCGGTCAGGCCTCAGCTGATCGTCACGGGTGTTCCGTTGACGACCACGTTCTCGAACGTCACGTTGTCGCAGTTCTCGATGACGCTCGGATTGGCGGCGTTGGCGACCCGGATGTCGCGCAGGGAGATGCCGCTGATGTGGTCGTCGGCGTACCCCACGGCATACACGGGGTACTTCGCCTTGCCGACCGTCACGTTCTCCAGGGTCACGTTCCGGACCACGGGGTTGAACCCGTGTCCGGCACCCTCTCCGTAGAAGAAGTCCACCAGCAGCATGGCGTCGCCGACCTGCTTCATGGTGACGTTCTTGATGTGGACGTCCTCGATGAAGCCGCCGCGCAACGAGTTCGTCTTCAGCCGGATGCCCTCGTTGAGCTCGGTGCTGTCGACCGTGCAGTCGCGGGCGAACAGGTTCCGCACGCCGCCGGTCATCTCGCTGCCGATGGTGATCGCGCCGTGTCCCTTGAGGAACTCGCAGTCCTGGATCACGATGTTCTCCGACGGGGCGTTCAGCCGGCGCCCGTCGGTGTTCTTGCCGGCCTTGACCGCTATGCAGTCGTCGCCGGTGTCGAACGTACAGCCCTGGATCAGCACCATCGTGCACGACTCGGGGTCACAGCCGTCGTTGTTCGGACCGTGGCTGCTGGCAACGACGTCCTCGACGATCACGTCGGTGCACAGCACCGGGTGGAGCTGCCAGTTCGGCGTGTTGTGCAGCGTGATGCCGGAGATCAGCACCCGCTCGCAGTTGTACGGCTCGATGAACGACGGGCGGAGGTAGTGCCCGTCGCCCATGATCCGCTGCTCGACGGGCACGCCCCGGTTGGCCATGTCCTCGAGCGCCGCGCCGTCCGCGGTCGCGGTCGGCATCCCGGGCTTCCACCCGAACTGCGTCTTCCCCGTCCACGGCCACCAGTGCTCGTTGCTCGCCTGGCCGTCGAGTACGCCCTTGCCGGTGATCGCGATGTCGTGCTTGCCGTACGCGTAGACGAACGGCGAGTAGTTCATGCACTCGATACCGCCGTCGCGAGTGAACACGACAGGCAGGTAGGCGGCGGTGTCGGTCGAGAAGAGGATGGTCGCGCCTTCCTCGACGTGCAACTCGATCCGGCTCTCGAGGTGGATCGCGCCGGTCAGGTAGCGACCCGGCGGGACGACCACCCGGCCGCCGCTCTCGGCGGCGAGTCCGGTGATCGCGTCCTTGAAGGCTTGCGTGCAATCGGTCACGCCGTCACCAGCGGCGCCGAAGTCGGTCACGCTGACGGTACGCGCGGGGATCCGGGGCCGGTTGATCGACCGGACGATGCGGTCGGCCCGGTCCCACGGGTCCTCGGAGCTGCCGTTCGCGAGGCCGTCGACGGCGTCGGCGAACGCCGGTGTTCCCGGCAACGCGACGGCAGCGGCGGCCAGTCCGCCGATCGCAAGGAACCGGCGCCGGCTCGGTTGGATGTCCATCTCTCGCTCTCCTTCGGATGTGAACGGTGGCCTAGTGCGTACCGGCGGCGGCCGGCAGGACAGTGAAGGTGGTCTCGGCCGTGCCGTTCTGGAACTGGATGGTGAGGTGGTGCGCGCCTGTCGTGAGGCCAGAGATCAGCGGCTTCCGCAAGGTCACGACGGTGTTGACGTTCGACACGTACTGCGGAGAGATCGCGACCTGGGCGTCCGTCCCCGGCAGTACGGCGAAGTCGTCCGCCTTGGTGGCGAAGCGCGGGTACTGGTCGTCGGCCAGCGGTACGCCGTCGATCGCGATCGTGCCGACCCGCGCCAGGCTCTCGTCCGGCAGGACGTTGGTGTAGAAGCGCTCGAACGACCCGGTGGTGACGACGGTGAGACCCGCGTCGTCCGGACTCACGCGCCCGCCGGCGCCCGAGGTGACCGCGAACGTACGGTTGCCCGACGGGATCGGCCGACCGTCGGCCGTGACTCCGTCGGCCTGGTTCGTGCTGGTCCACGGGTCGGTGATCGCCCGCCCGTCGGCGGTCTCGAACGTCACGTCGTCGAACGTGCTGTCGCGCAGGTAGTCGATCCGCGGTACGCCGGTGCCGCGAAAGTGCACGTCGCGGAAATGAAGGTTGTTCGAGGCAATGAAAGCGAGCCCGGCCGCCGCGAGCTTGGCGTCGTCGTGCAAGCCGTCGACGATGATGCCGGCGGTCCGGCTGCCGTCCACCGACACCTGTGAGATGTCCCAGTCGTGGTACGACGGCCAGCGGACGTTGCTGTAGTCACCCGGGTAGTGGGTGGTGAAGATGAACGGGGCGCCGTCCATCTGGTAGCCGAGTACCAGCGGGTCGACCTTGCCGTCCACGAGGTTGGTGAGGTCGCGCATCGCGAGCCGGCGTACCGTCACGAACCGGACGCCGCCACCGGCGCCGGGCTTCGACTTGGCGCGGATCGCGTCGCTGGTGCCGACGTACACGTTGTCCTCGATCACCACGTTGTCGATCCAGCCGCTGGTCCCGCTGCCGAACGCCGTACCGCCGTGCCCGCGGGCCAGGTAGTTGTCGAACACCCAGGCCGACCCGGCGACGGCGGCGGCGCCGCCACGCTCGTACTCGGAGGAGCTGTAGGAGTTCATCACGACGTTGTCGTCGCCCGAGTTGATCACGTTGTTCAGGACCGTGAAGCCCTTGAACCGCGAGACGTTGATCGAGTCGCCGTTGTTCGTGTTGAACGTCTGCGCGGTGATGCCGTTCACGACGTAGTTGGTGACGTAGCTGAACCCGCTGAGGCTGTTCGCCGGGTTCTGCGCGCGGATGCCGCCGATGTACAGGTTGTCGACCTGGGTGCCCGCGATCAGGTTCGGGCGCTTGCCGTAGCAGGTGCCGTTGCCGCCCTGGCCGCCGGCCGACGTGCAGTACTGGTAGACCGCCTTGGCGAGCAGGCCGTTCTGCTCGATCGTGTCCCAGCCGCTCCGCTTCGACTCGGTCAGCCCGAGCTTGCCGGCGTACTCGACGTTCGGGGCCCCGTCGGTGCGGTACTGCCAGCCTTGCCCGTCCACGGTGCCGGTGCCGACGATGCGTACGTCATGCAGATGCGTCTTCGACGTACCGTTGACGTTGATCAGGTTGAGGAACTTGTTCCCGTTGGTCGCGGTGAAGCCGCTCCCGGTCGGGACGAACTGGCTGATGTCGAGGGTGGCCTCGAGGGTGCCGTCGACGCGGAGCGTGACACCGCTGCGGAGGTTGATCGCGCCGGATCGCAGTACGGTGCCGGCCGGGATGTCGACCTCGGCCGAACGCCCGGTGCCGGTCGCCGCGAAGGATCCGGCGTCGTCGATCGCCTTCTGGAGCGCCTGCGTGAAGACGAGGTTGCCGCCGTCGGCCGGCGACGGCGTACCGGGGATACCCGCGTAGCCGTCGGCGGTGACGACGAAACGCTGGGGCGCGTCCGCGGGCATGGCGAGCAACGGCACGGTGTACGCCGTACCGAGGGCGCGCTGCGTGCCGTCCCGGTGGACTCCGCGAACCTCGAAGCGGTAATCGGTGCCGCGGTGCAGGTCCGTCGCGACGAAGTTGTGGTTGACGGCCTTTACGGCATGGGCGTTGGCCGGGTCGGAGTAGAAGACACCGAACGCGCGGTTCGCCGGCGACCCGGGATTCCGGCTGGCCAGCCCGACCTGGGTGGCCGGCGAGAACGTGCTGGTGCCGTGGTCCTTCTGGCTGCGCCAGATCGCGTAGTCGGTGTACTGGGCGCTGCCCGTCGGCAGGCTCCACACGAGCGTGACGCTGAGCCGGTCGCCGGAGCCGTCGTCGGTCGTGGCGTACTGATCGATCGACTGCGGAAGATAGGTGAGCCCGTCAGGCGTTCGGTCCACGTTCACCGGAGCGGTGGCCTGGGGCTCGTCCTTCTGGGCGGCGGCCGCGGGCACGGCCGTCAGTACCCCGATGACGAGGGGCAGGGCGGCGGCCAGGGCGGCGAGGCGCCGTCGTCGTACTGCGTTCACGATCTCCTCCTTGCACGTGTACGGGTCGGACAGGACTGCGGGTCAGATCAGGGGCGGCTCCGTACCGTCGACGACGACCTCGAGCGGGCCGAAGGTGGCTGCGGCACCGGCCGCGGTGCTCCCCAGCGGCGACGACGCGAAGAGGCCGACGCGGGTACCGACCCACCGACCGGCCGTGAGCGCCAGCTCGCCGTCGAGCTCGTGCCATGGGCCGCCGTCATCGAGAGCCCAGGACGCGTGGGCGGTCGACTCGCCGTCGGTACGCAGGCACAGCCGGACTGCGCCGGACACCGGCGGGCCGACGGCCAGGACGACCTCCGGGGTGCCGGGGGCGCCGGACCGGCGCAGCGTGAGCAGGGTGGTGCCGCCGGTGCGGATGACGCCGAGCCAGACGTAGCCGGATCCCAGCAGGACGACGCCGGCCCGGCTTCCGTCGACCGACATCCGGTCCGGGTACAGCGTCGTACGTAAGGACGCCGGTTGACCCGGCAGCCGTTGCCCGAGGATGTGTCCGAGTTCGCGCAGGTCGCCGGCGTCGTCGGCGACCGCGTGGAGCGTGAGTAGCCCGTCGGCGGGACCCGCGGACCAGGCCGTGTCGGGGTTTGCGTACCAGGCCCACTGCGGGGCGAGCGGGCCGCCGAAGTCGTCGGTCCCGTACGGCAGACGGCGTACCGGACCGTCCTGCTCGGCGACGTCCGGGCTCGCGCCGACGACCACGGGCTGCCCGACGCCGTCCGGTCCCCGCTCGCCCAGCTCGGGCCATCCGTCGGCGTCCCAGGTCATCGGCTGCAGGTGCACGACGCGCCCGATCGGTCCGCGATCCTGGAAGTGCAGGAACCAGTCCTGCCCGGTCGGCGTGTCGACCCAGGCACCCTGGTGCGGGCCGTTGACCTCTGTGTTGCCCTGGGCAAGCACTGTCCGGTGCTCGTACGGACCGTGGAGGTGCCGCGACCGGAAGACGAGCTGCCAGCCGGTGGCGACGCCGCCCGCGGGGGCAAAGATCCAGTACCAGCCGTCCCGCTTGTAGAGCTTCGGGCCCTCGAGCGTCGCGAACTCGGACAGGTGGCCGCCGTCGACGATGTCGACCGCCGGACCCACGACGCCGGACAGATCGGCGCTGACCTCGATGACCGTGAGGCGGTTCTTGAACCCCGCCCGGCTCTCGGCCCAGCCGTGGACGAGCTGGACGCGTCCGTCGTCGTCCCACAGCAGGCACGGGTCGATACGGCCGCGCCCCGGCAGGACCGCGGTCGGCGCGGTCCACGGACCACGGGGATCCGTGGCGGTGACGACGAAGATGCCGTGGTCCGGGTCGGGGTACACGATCACGAACCTGCCGTCGTGATACCGGATGCTCGGTGCCCACACACCGCCGCCCGGGCGCGTCAGGGCGAAGTGCCCGGCGGGCTCGAGCCGGGGGAGTGCGTTGGCCACGTGCTTCCAGTGCACCAGGTCGGTCGAGTGCAGGATCGGCAGGCCCGGAGCCATGGTGAAGCTCGACGCGACCATCCAGAAGTCGTCGCCGACGCGGACGGCGTCCGGGTCCGAGTAGTCCGCGTCGATGATCGGGTTCCGGTAGGTCGCTGTGGTTCCGGGCATCCGGGGGCTCCTGTCTCGAGGTGGGCGGGCGATCAGGAGATGTTCGACTGGAACTTCGCGAACATCGCCTTGGCGGCGTCCGCGACGGATTCCTTGCCGAAGATCACCTTGTCGTACTCGTTCTTGAAGTCGGTGAGGCTCTGCGAGCCGCCCTCGGGGGCGACCGGCGGGCGCGAGACGATCTTGTCCGCCATCGCCTGCTCGAAGTCGTACGTCGCCTTGTCGCCGGCCTTGAAGGTCGGCGACAGCGCCGTCAGCACTGTCTGGTTCGCCGGCATGCCACGGGTGAGGCCGAGGATCTTGCCGGCCTGCGGATCGTTCAGGAAGAAGTCGATGAACTTCACGGCTTCCTTCTGGTGCGTGCTCTTGTTCGACACCGTGAGCAGTTGCGTGACACCGGCGAACGACCCGGAAGTCTTGGCGTCCGGCGCCGACGGCAGCGGTGCGAGCGCGACGTCGCCGAACCCGTCGAAGTACGACGACGCGAGTGACACGTCGTTGATCTCCGCGAGCGCGGCGCGCTTGACCAGCGGGGAGTTCGCGACCGTACGGTCGTTGGCGGTGGTCACCTTCGCGGGGGTGAGTACGCCCTCGGCGGCGAGGCCCGACGTGAAGGTCCAGAAGTCCCGCAGGTCCGTCTCGGTGAAGTTCAGCTTGCCGTCGTCGGTGTACAGGCTCTTGCCGTGCTGGAGGAGCCACGCCTCGAACCACGGGGCCTCGTCACCGAAGTCGGCCATCACGGCCTTGGTGCCTTTGGTGGCGGCTTTGACCTTCGCGCCGTCGGCCTTCAGATCGTCCCAGGTCCAGCCGGGTGCGGGCTTGGTGAGGCCGAGGGCCGTCCACGCCTTGGGGTCGTAGAACAACGCCTGGGTGGCCTGACCGGTGGGAAGCCCGTACGTCTTGTCGCCGATCTGCCCGGCGGCCAGGTACTGCTTGGGCATCGACGCGGTGTGCAGCGCAGCGTCGGAGCCTGTCGTGTACGGCGTCAGGTCGGCGATGACGCCGCGGGCCTGGTACTCCTTGAAGTACTCGAGCTTCATCTGGAAGATGTCCGGGGTGTTCCCGCCGGCGACCTGCGTCGCCATCTTCTCCCAGTAGTTGGCGTCCGGGGCGTACGACGTCTCGATCTTGACGCCCGGGTTCTTCGACTCGTACAGGTCGACCACCTGCTGGGTCGCCTTCGCGCGGTCGTCGTTGCCCCACCACTGGAACGTCAGCGTGACGTCGCTGCCGGTGCCGCCACCGGACGAGCCGGCGTCGCCACCCACTCCGCACGCCGCCGCGCCGAGCAGTGTGGCCAGTGTCGCGGTCAACGCCGCGAAGCGCCGTCCGCGTGAGCTCAGCTGTGAACTCATCATAGTGACCTCCTGAATGCTGCCCGCGGGCGCGGGCCGGATCGAATCCGTCCGGCGGCTGCCGGACGGCGAGACTCAGTGCTGGCGCACCAGGGCCGCGCCGGCCAGCGCCAGCAGCCCGGGGACGACCAGCCCGATCGGCGGTACCGACACCACCAGCAGGCCGCCGACCAGGACGGCTCCGGCGAGGAGCGCCGTACCGCGAACGTCGTCGCGTGCCGCACGCAGCGCGTCCTCGACGCAGACGCGCCAGGTACGGCCCGGGCGCCACGCGGCGGCACAACGCAACGCCAGGGCTCCGGCGACGACGGCAGCCACGGTGAGCGGTACGACGACCTGCGGTCGGTCGAGCCCGGCACCGACCGCGAACGCGTCGATCACCAGAACCAGCAGGCCGGCCGTCGGGACCACGACGCCTCCCCATCCCGTACGGAGCGCGGCCTTCCAGCGCGCCGCATAAGTACGCACGCTGACGGTCACGTCGTGGGTCTCACGCTGCCGCGCCAGGTCGGCACCCGCCGCGAGCGCGACGAACCATGTGACGATCCCGAGGCTGCCGACCGTGACGAGCAGCCCGAGGAACAGCATGTCGGCGAAAGCCGTGAAGCGACCCGCGTAGAGCCGCCCGGCGTCGGGCCGCCGTCGCGCGCTCATCCTTTCAGTCCCGACGTCGCGACGCCGTCGACCAGGTAGCGCTGGAAGGCGAGGAAGAACAGCAGCACGGGGACCAGCGCCAGGACGGACATCGCGAACATCGCGCCGTACGACGAATTGCTCGACTGGTCGATGAACAGCCGCAGCCCGAGTTGCAGCGTGTAGGTAGCGGGGTTGTTGAGGAAGATCAACTGGCCGAAGAAGTCGTTCCACGACCAGATGAAGCTGAAGATCGCCGTGGTGATGATCGCCGGGCGGATCAGCGGCAGCATCACCGAGACGAACGTGCGGTACGGCCCGGCGCCGTCGACTGTCGCCGCCTCGTCCAGCTCACGCGGTATGCCGCGGACGAACTGCACCACGAGGAAGACGAAGAACCCCTGTGTGGCCAGGAACTTCGGCAGCACGAGTGGCAGGAACGTCCCGATCAGGCCGAGCCGGTGGAAGATGATGTACTGCGGGATCAGCACCACGTGCATCGGCAGCATCAGCGTGATGATCGTGAACGCGAAGAACGGACCCTGGAGCCGGAACCGCAGCCGGGCCAGCGCATAACCGGCGAGCGTGCACGAGAACACGTTGCCGACGACGGTCAGCACCGACAGGATCAGCGAGTTCGCCAGCAACTGCCACAGTGTCAGCGATCCCGCGCCGTGCAGCGCGACCGTCCAGTTGTGCGGCGTGAAGACCTTCGGCAGCAGGGCGTCGCTCGTGAAGATCTCGCCGCTCGACTTGAACGACGCGGCGACGACCCAGGCGACCGGATACAGCAGCACCACGACGATGGCGATCATCAGTACCTGCCAGCCGACGGAGCGGCGACGACGGACAGCGGTGGGGGCCTCGGCGACCGTCATGACTACTTCTCCTCCGCGGTGTAGAAGACCCAGAAGTTCGCCGTACGGAAGACGATCAGCGTGGCGACGCCGATCACCGCGAGCAGCACCCAGGCGAGCGCGGAGGCGTAGCCCATGTGGAAGTCGGTGAAGCCTTGCTGGTACAGGTACAGCGTGTAGAACAGCGTCGAGTTGGCCGGTCCGCCGCGGCCGCCGCTGATGATGAACGCGCCGGTGAAGGCCTGGAACGCGTTGATGATCTCCAGCACGAGATTGAAGAACAGGACCGGCGACAGCATCGGCAGCGTGATACTCGTGAAGCTGCGCCAGCGGCCGGCGCCGTCCAGCGCCGCCGCCTCGTACAGCTCCTGCGGGATCTGCTTCAGGCCGGCCAGGAAGATCACCATCGGAGCGCCGAACTGCCAGACCGCGAGGATCACCAGCACCAGCAGTGCGTAGTCGGGGTTGTCGATCCAGCCTCCGGTGTGGATGCCGATCGCACCGAGACCGCGGTCCACCGCGCCGTGGTCGGTGAACAACGCGCGCCAGACGAGCGCGATCGACACCGAGGCACCCAGCAGGGACGGGGCGTAGTACGCGGACCGGTAGAAGCCGAGTCCGCGGCGGGGCTTGACCAGTAGCAGCGCGACGACGAGCGCCAGCGCCAGCTTCAGCGGGGACGACAGGAAGACGTACCGGAGCGTGACCCAGGCCGATGCCCAGAGTTCGGAGTCGCCGGCCATCCGCCGGTAGTTGCCCAGGCCGATCCAGTGCGGCGCACTGAACAAGTCGTAGTCGGTGAACGAGAGGTAGAGCGAGTACAGCATCGGGCCGATGGTCAGCAGGGCGGCACCGGCCATCCACGGCGACATGAAGACGTAGGCGGCGATGTTCGGCCGCGCCTTCCGGTGGTGCGCGGGCTCCGCGGAAGCCGGCATCTGGTCCGGCGCGCGGTCGACGGAACCGCGCGCCGATCGCGGCGGGGTGGACAGCACCACGTGATCAACTCCCGATCGAGTCGGCTGGCAGCACTGCGGGGAACCCCGCCGGCTGATTGGTGGAAAGGGTTGCATTAGTTCCACTGATGTTGCAACCCCTCATCGAGCTGTGTCCCAAATTCCCAGTTCACGGGTGATAGTTATGCTTGGAATCGATGCCAGGCGATCACGACCTGTCACCGACAGGGCAGAATGCGCGAGGGAGGCTCGATGACAGTCACGATCCGCGAGGTGGCACGCCGTGCCGGCGTGGCGGTTTCGACCGCGTCGCGCGCGCTGAGCGGGGGAGGGCCGGTCGGCGAGGCGACAGCCGAGCGCGTCCACGCCGCGGCGACGGCACTCGGCTACGAACCCAACCGCTGGGCCGCGAGCCTGCGCGGCGGGGCGACGAAGCGGATCGCGATGATCGTGCCCGACCTGCGCAACCCGTTCTTCGCGGACCTGGTCAAGGGCGCGCAGGCACGCGCCCGCGAGTTCGGGTACATGCTGTTCGTTGCCGACACCGATGACGATCCGCGCGAGGAGTCGCGGATGGTGCGCACCGTGTCCGACCGCGTCGACGGGGCCCTGTTGTGTACGCCGCGCACCGATGCCGAGCACCTCGACGTTCTCACCGGGCTGGCCCCGACCGTCCTGCTGCACCGAACGAGTGACACGACCGCGTACGTGATCAGCGACGTCGCCGACGGCGTGGCGCAGGCGGTGGCCAACCTGACCGCCCTCGGGCATCGCCGGATCGGCTACGTCGACGGTCCGCCGGAGTCGTGGTCGGCCGCCCTGCGGCGGCAGGCGATCGCCAAGGCCGGCGAGCGAGCGGGCATCGAGATCACGACCGTCGCGCAGGTCGCCGCCCGGTTCGACGGCGGGGTGGTGGCCGGCGACCTCGCCATCGCTTCAGGCGTCACGGCGGTGCTGGCGTTCAACGACATCGTGGCCTTCGGGCTGATGCACCGGCTCAGCGACCGCGGGATCGCCGTACCCGAGGACATCAGCATCATCGGCTTCGACGACGTCGCCGAAGCGCGGATGTCGACACCGGCCCTGACCACCGTCGCGCAACCGCTCAACCTGTCCGGCCGCCGGGGTGTCGAGATGCTCGTCGACCTGCTCGCCGGGCGGGAGCTCAGCGAGCGCGCGCTCGTCCTGCCCGCGCATCTCGTCGTCCGCGAAACGACCGCCGTACCGCGTCCGGAGGCGCGCCGGTGAGCGGCACGCGCGCGGCCCGGGTGACGATCCACGACATCGCCCGCGAACTGGGCATCTCCCCGTCGACCGTCTCCCGCGCACTGTCCGAGGGCGGCGTGGTCAGCCCCGCGACCCGGCAGGCCGTGCAAGACGCCGCCCAGCAACTCGGCTACGAGACGAACCGCGCGGCCCGCAGTATGTCGCTGGGCCGGATGCACGGTCTCGGCCTCATCGTGCCGGACCTCCGGGACCCGTTCTTCGCCGAGATCGCCAAGGACACCCAGTCCCGGGCGCGGGTGCTGGACACCGCCGTCTACATCGCCGACACCGACCGCGACCCGGCGGCGGAGCTCGACGTCATCCGCTCGATGCGTCGCGAGGTCGACGGATTCGTGGTGTGCGCGCCGCGGTCCGCGGACGACGCGCTGACCGCTGCACTCGACGGAGCGCCGTCGGTCATCGTGCACCGGTCCGTCGACGGTTTCGCCTGTATCACGGCCGATCTGGTCGACGGCATGCGCCAGGCGATCGCCCACCTGCGGGCGATCGGGCATCGCCGGATAGCCCACGTGACCGGCCCGGCCGGCTCGTGGAGCACTGCCGAACGGCTGCGCGGTTACGAACTCGAGGTCGAGCCGCGGGACCGCATCGTCATCGGCCCGAACGCCGACGCCTTCGAGGGCGGCGTCGCCGCTGCTGAACGCCTCCTCGCGGCCGGTGCGACCGCCGTCGTCACCTACAACGACTTCTCGGCGCTGGGTCTGCTGTCGAGGCTGACGGCCCTGCAGGTGCGGATCCCGCAGGACCTGAGCATCGTGGGGTTCGACGGGCTCGACGTCGCCTCGGTGGCACGTCCCCTGACCAGCGTCGACGTCCCCCGCGCCCGCGCCGCCCGGATGGCAGTCGACGTCCTGCTCCGGGAAGCCCCTGGCCCGCAGTCGTCGGTGGTCCTCCCCACCCAACTCATCGTCCGCGCAACAACCGGCCCGGCCCCCAGCCAGTAATCTCCGGCCGCCTTGTCGAACCTCCCTGTGAGGTCTGTGCTACTTCTTGTTGCCGGAGGCACCGCCGAGTACGGCTCCGATCAGTGTGACGAGCAGGACAGCCGCAACCGCGATCAGCGCCGCCCGCGTCCGATCGGCCGCGGCGACGGGCACCGCCGACAAGTCGATGTTCGCCACGAGTTCCCGGTTCCGGACCGCCAGGTAACCCAGTCCGGCCAGGACGGCAGCCGCGCACCAACTGAAGACCCAGACCTCGACCCCTTGACGTGCGCCGTGCGCCGGCGCCATCCGTCCACCGGCGTACCCACCCGAGAAGGCACCGATGCCCAACGACAGAACGAGAAGAGCCCACAGGCCGACGAAGAACCAGCCGCTCGCCCAATCCTGGAGCCTCGCCCAGCCGATCCACGCGCAGACGGCGCCAACCAGCGCCATCAGGAGTACCGACGTACCACTGGCCACCAGCCAGCCGAAATACGCGACCCCGAACGTTGCGCCCCGCGGCTCAGGCTCGTCCTCGTTCTCGTCGGCGTCCTCGGGGACTTCCACGTCGCCCTCGTCGACCGTGCTCACGCCGGGCCACAACAGCTCATCCAGCCCGACCTGAACCTGCTCGGACCTTCTGTCTCGGTGAACCGTGTCTCGCCGACGCAACATGGCGACTCCCTGCCAAGCGCACCCGACCGCGCCGATGCACTCAACCTCCCGGTACCCCGGCGTACTCCTCCCCCCGGCAATCTCGGCCGAGCGCAGCGGTGCACAGTCTGGTGTGCCGCGGTGGCACGAGCAGGCGGTCGGCTATGGCGTCAGTCAGTCGCGAGGCCGGCGGTTCCGCTCGTCGCGGTGCCTGACGTGTCCTGTAGGCGTGTCAGGGTTGCGTTGTGCGATACGGCGTACGAGGCGACGTCGCCGTTGCCGAGGCGAACCTGCAGCGTCGTGCCGTCGGGACTGAGGGCCGCGTCCGTGCCACCAGCCGAGGTGCGACCGGCGACAGCATCGAGAAGGGTGAGCCGACCGTCGGGGCTGATGAGGTACGACGAGATGGTGGAGCTCGTCGCGTTGACCGTGAAGGCGTGGCGCCCGTCGCGGGTGGTGACGAGCCAGCATGCGGCGGCCTGCGTGTCGCTCACGGACGGGCTGATTGTGCGAAGCCGGCCGAAACGGACGGCGTACGACGACACAGCGCTCGGCCCCGCCTCAGAGACGATGGCGTGGCCATTCCGGTCGAAGTCGAATCCGTACGGCGTGGAGCCTGCGGAGCGACCAGGAACTGCACGGCCCGCGTACCGGCCGTAGACGGCGAACGTGTCGATGGTCTGGTCGCCCTTGTGTGTGACGAGGAGATGACGCCCGTCCGGAGTGAAGGAGACCTGCGCGGCTGCCGCGGCCACGCCGTCGACTTTGCTGAGTTCTCTGGTTGACTGTGGAAGCGGGCTCAGCCGACCGTCCGGACCGACGCGAAGGCCGCTGATCGTTCCGCCGGCCTGGTTGAGGACGTACACGGTGCTTCCGTGGACCGTGACGCTCACGGGTCGGTCGCCGCCTGTCGGCTCGACGTCGCGTTTGACCAGGCCTCGCTGGGTGATTGCCAGGGTGGAGAGCGTGTCGTCGCCGGCGTTGACCACGAAGAGCAGATCGCCGTGACGGACCAGCGCGTTCTGTGATGCCAGCGACACTCCCAGCCCCAATCCTCCGGTGGCGACGGTGCTCTGCGGGCGCAACTGCCCGTTGCGCAGCCGATCGAAGACCTGGACGGCGTTGCCGGTCGGCGAGTTGGTGGCTTCATAGACGTGGCCGACGACGCGCACGCCGGTGGTGTCCGGTGCCGGCACCTGGGCACTGGCGATACCGGCAGCGCCGGCGGTAGCGGCCGCGGCCGCGAGCAGCGGCGGCAAGGAACGGACGAACAGGTTGTGCATGATGACTCCTTTGAGAGCTCGGGTTCGACGGTCAGCCGTGGTCGTGTGGCGTCACGACCGGGAGGTCTGCGTCGGTGTCGGCGACGATGTTGAAGTAGTTGGTGAGGATGTTCAGCGCGAGGTTGCCGACGACCTCGCTGATCTCCGTGTCGGTCACCCCGGCAGCGCGGGCGGTCTTCAACGCCACCTCGTCGACGGCCCCCCGGTTGCGGGCGATCTCGTCCGCGGCGAGTTGGGATTGAGGGTCATCGCGTCGAGCCAAGCAAGTGGGTTGTTCTGATCGCATCCGTGTTCGCCTAGGGCATCGCCGAGTCGCACCGCCAAGTACCCCTCGGTGGGGTGGTGCCGCAGCGGGTGACTGGGGTTGCAGGCTCGGGTGTTCCCCGATGCGACGCGTCCAGGTGCGCTCGCAGGATTGCGACGTATTGCCCCGGCCAGCGGATCGTGGTCGTCGGGCGCCGTCGTACGGACAGACGAGCCCCGGGCCCGGTCAGATCAAGAATTGGAGACACACTGATGGAGCAAGGCATGCGTGCCCCGGGTCACCTGTACATCCAGACGAACGAGGTCAGGAACTTCGTCATTCACTACGCCCGGGCCACGGACGGGACGATCAATGAGGTGGAGCGGATCCCCACTGGGGGTGCCGGATCCGGCGTCTACAAGCCGATCAGCGGCCAGGAGAGCGCGCCGAACGCGTTCGAGGCCGCGGGCAGCGTGATCCTCACCGCTGACAAGCGCTTCCTGTTCGCGACCAACGGCGGCGACAACTCCGTCTCGAGCTTCGGTGTGAGCGAAGACGGCAAGCTGATGCTGATCGACGTCAAGCGGACCGGCAACATTGTGACCGGCCGCAGCGGTACGGCGAAGTCGCTGGCTTACCTGCCGTCGACCGGCACGCTCTACGTGTTGCACTCCTTCGGGCCCGACCACGTCCGACTGATGTCGGTAGATGCCGACGGCAAATTGAAGGCACGGCCGGAGGGGTACACGGTGAACACGCCGGACAAGTCGCTGCGGGTGTCGACCATGGTCGTCTTGTCGCCGGACGAGAGATTCCTCGTTGTCGGCACGACCTTCGACGAGCCGGCGAAGCCGAACCCGGACGGGTCGCCGATCCTCTGGGCCGACCAGCCCGACGGCTCGAAGAAGTCCGTTGCCTCCAACGCTCCCGACCCGGACGGCATCGTCGTGTTCCATGTGCGGCCGGACGGTTCGCTGGGCGAGGGAATGTTCCAGGACGGCGGCGGCGGTTCGCCGTTCTATCCTGCCTTCCTTCACCGCCGGCCGAACCAATTCGTGATCGGCTATGCCGTGGCGGACGGGGTCGCGCTGGCGACTCTCGGTGAGGACGGCAAGATCGGCACCGGCCCGGTGGTGAAGATCGACACCAGCGCCGGCCTCCCGTCGGAGCTGTGCTGGCTCGCGGTGTCGCCGGACGACCGGTGGGTCTTCGCGACGAACTTCGGCTACAGCAACATCAGCAGCTTCCGTATCGACGGCGACGTGGTATCGCTGGTCCACGACTCGGCCTGCCCCAAGGTGCCGGGTGACGGGACGTTCCGGGCGCTGAACGGCACGGTCAGCAGCGGACCGAGCGACAACCTGATGACTCCGGACGGCAGCTACCTGTACCAGATCTACGCCAACGCCTCCAAGCTGATCGGGTACGCCGTCCAGCCTGACGGCTCGCTCAGCGAGATCACCAGCGTTGAGATCCCTTACAACAGCCCACAGGGCCTAGCCGGGTTCTGACGAGATGACCGAGGCTGGTCCCGGGGATCCGCGCATCGAGACGTGGGTGTCGTCGATGATGCTGAGCCCCCGGGAGATCGAGAAGCTGGTGATCTACCAGGTCGCCGAGCTGGCCCGCCGGCGCAAAGAGCGCGGCGTGAAGCTGAACTTCCCCGAGTCGATCGCGCTGATCACCGAGGCGCTGCTCGAAGCTGCTCGGGACGGGCGGTCGGTCGCCGAGGTGACCGAGTTGGGTAAGCAGGTGCTTTCCCGCGACGACGTGATGCCGGGGGTGCCGGAGATGGTCAACGTGGTACAGGTCGAGGCGACGTTCCGGACGGGGACCCAGCTCGTCGCCGTCGCCAACCCGATTCCGTAGGGGACAAGATGATTCCAGGCGAGTGGTTGCTGTCCGACGAGCCCATCGAGATCAACGCCGGTCGGCGCACTGTGCGTCTGCCGGTGCGGAACACCGGCGACCGGCCGATCCAGGTCGGCTCGCACTACCACTTCTTCGAGATCAACCGGGCGCTGGACTTCGATCGGGCGGCGGCCCTGGGAATGCGGCTCGATGTGCCGTCGGGGCAGTCGATCCGCTTCGAGCCGGGTCACGAGCGCGAGGTGGGCCTGGTCGAGTTCGGGGGTTCGCTCCGGGTGGTCGGCTTCAGCGCGCTGCTCGACGGCGCAGCGTCAAACCCCCGTTCGCGGGCCCGCGCGATCACCCGGGCACGCGAACGTGGGTTCTCCGGAGCGGAGGATCAGTCGTGACGACGATCTCGAGAAGGCAGTACGCCTCGCTGTACGGTCCGACCGCCGGCGATCGTTTCCGGCTCGCGGACACAGAGCTGCTGGCTCGGGTCGAACGCAGTCTGATCCTTCCCGGCGAGGAGGCGATCTATGGCGGCGGGAAGTCGATCCGCGACGGCATGGCGCAGATACCGGGCCTGCGCACCGCCGACGGGGCGCTGGACCTGGTGATCACCTCCGTCATCGTGCTGGACGCGGTGATCGGCATCGTGAAGGCCGACATCGGCGTGCGGAACGGGCGGATCGTCGGAATTGGTCAGGCCGGGAATCCGCAGGTGCAGGACGGAGTGTCCGCCGACCTGCTCATCGGTCCCGGCACCGAAGTGATCTCCGGCGAGGGTCTGATCGCGACGGCGGGAGCGATCGACTCGCACGTTCACTTCCTGACACCGGCGCAGGTCCCGCACGCCGTGTCCAGTGGGGTGACCACCATGATCGGCGGCGGCACGGGTCCGGCTGACGGTTCGAAGGGTACGACGTGTACACCCGGCCCGTGGAACCTGGCCAGGATGTTCGAGGCCACGGCGAACCTGCCGGTCAACGTTGGCTTCATGGGCAAGGGCAACAGCAGCCGTCCGGAGGGTCTGCGTGAGCAGGTCGAGGCAGGCGCGTGCGGACTCAAGGTCCATGAGGACTGGGGCGCGACGCCGGCGGCCCTGGACTGTGCGCTGACGGTGGCCGACGAGTACGACGTACAGGTCGCGCTGCACGCCGACACGCTCAACGAGGGCGGGTATCTCGGGGACACGCTCGACGCGATCGACGGCCGGACGATCCACAGCTATCACACCGAGGGTGCGGGCGGTGGACATGCACCGGACATGATGGCGATCGCCTCACTTCCGAACGTGCTGCCGTCGTCGACCAATCCGACCCGTCCGTACACCACGGACACGACGGACAACCTGTTCTACATGACCATCGTGACGCACCACCTCAACCCCGACAATCCCGAGGACGTCGCGTTCGCCCAATCCCGGATTCGCGCCGAGACCGAGGCGGCAGAAGATGTTCTGCACGACATGGGTGTGCTCAGCATGTACTCGTCGGACTCGCAGGCGATGGGGCGCGTCGGCGACACCGTGTCGACCTGCTGGCGCACCGCAGACAAGATGAAGAAGCTGACCGGGAGCCTACCCGGGGAGACCGCGGGTGACGACAACCAGCGGATCCTGCGATACCTCGCAAAGCTGACGATCAACCCGGCGCGCACGCACGGGATCGGCCACGTGGTCGGGTCGCTGGAGCCGGGCAAGCTTGCCGACATCGTGTTGTGGCCGACGAACACCTTCGGGGTGAAACCGAAGTGTGTGATCAAGGGCGGAATGGTGGCCTGGTCGGTGATGGGTGACGCGAACGCATCGATTCCGACGCCGGAGCCGGTGTTGCTCCAACCTATGTTCGGCGGGCTCGGTAAGGCGGCGGGGCGTACGTCGGTCACGTTCGTCTCGCAGGCGGCGGCAACGACGGGCGTGATGGAGCGGCTTGGAATCGACCGATCGATCGAAGCGGTGCGTGGCTGCCGCACTGTCGGGAAGGCGCAGATGGCACGCAACCATCTGACGCCGGACATCGCGATCGACACCGAGACGTACCAGGTAGCGGTGGACGGTCGACCGGCCGTCGTGCCCGCGTCGGAGGAGGTCTCCATGTCCCAGCTGTACTACATCGTCTGATGCCCGGTGACTTGCCGGGTCCCGACCGGCTGACCGGGCTTCTGTCCGTGCTGCAGCTGAGCGACTCGGCCTTTCCGAGTGGTCGTTACACACTGTCCTACGGCTTGGAGACCTTGGCACAGTCCGGTCGACTCACGATGCCGAGCGACCCCGCGCTTCTCTCAGCCCTGCTACGCGATCAGGTCCGGCTGTCGGTCGGCCCGTCGGAAGGCGTTGGCCTGGCGTGTGCGCATCGCGCGACAACCGGTCCGGAGTCGCTCGAGTTGGACCTGGTCAGCCGCGCCGACGAAAGGTTGACCGCCGTCAAGCTGTCGCGGGAGGCGCGGGAGACGTCGACCCGTACCGGGCGCGCGCTCCTGCGCGTCGCGACGGCGGCTCTTGGAACCGGAGCGCTCGCGCTGTACGCACAAGAAGTCGCGGCGAGACGATCACCGGGCAACCATGCGGTAGTCCTCGGAGTGCTCAGCGCATCCCTCGGCGTACCACGTCTGGAGTCGGTCGCCGGCGAGTTGTTCGCGTTCGCGGCCAGTTGGACCGCGGCCGCGGTGCGGCTCGCGCTCACCGATCACGGCACGGCGCAGGCGGTGCTGTTCGACGTACGCGCGGCTCTGGCCGCCGCGGCTCGGCATGCGGCCGACAAGGACATTCCCGACATCACCAGCTGCACACCGCTGCTGGACGTGATGGCGATGCGGCACGAGGAGACCGAGCTTCGGCTGTTCGCCAGCTAGCTGAGAGGAAGTGGCTTCATGGATACACACGCGCACGGCCATGGACATGGGCACGATCACGATCACGACCTGGTGTCCCGGCTCGCCTCGGTGCGGGCGCCTGGGATCCCGCGGATCGGTATCGGAGGCCCGGTCGGCTCCGGCAAGACGGCGTTGATCGAGGCGCTGGTCCCGATGCTGATTGCCGCCGGCCATCGGCCGCTGGTCGTCACCAACGACATCTTCACCAGTGAGGACGCCTTGCATGTACGACGAACTCTGGCGGGCGTCCTGGCGCCGGACCGAGTGGTGGGCGTCGAGACCGGTTCCTGTCCGCACACCGCGGTGCGCGACGACCCGAGCATGAACCTCGAAGCGGTCGCCGAGCTGACCGACCGCTTCGCCGACGCCGACGTCGTTCTCGTCGAGTCCGGCGGCGACAATCTGACACTGACTTTCAGTGCTGCCCTGGCCGACTACTTCGTGTTCGTGATCGACGTTGCTCAGGGCGACAAGATCCCCCGCAAGCGTGGTCCCGGTGTGACGCACTCGGATCTCCTGGTCATCAACAAGGTGGACCTGGCCGATCTGGCCCGGTCCGACCTGTCGGTGATGGACCGGGACGCCCGCGCAGTGCGAGCCGGCCGTCCGTTCGTGTTCACCAACTGCTTCACGGGTGACGGTCTCGACGAGGTCGCCGACCGGATCCGTGCGGTGATCGGCGAACTCGCTCCAGCATGACGGAACGGGACGATCAGGCCTGGTGCGCACCTCCGGCGGTTCCCGCCGAAGTGCGCGCATTCGGCGTTGACGTGAAGGACGCGCTGGGTGTCGGCGCCGCGGGAAAGCTCGGGGTGCTGGATCTGGCGCTGGCGTCGCGGGCCGGTAGTACCAGGGTCGTCCGGCAGTACCAGCGGTCTCCGCTCTACGTGTACCGGCCGATCTATCTGGATCCGCTACGGCCCGACATGGCGTTCGTGTTCCTGCAGCAACAGGGTGATGGCTTTGTCCAGGGCGATCGGTACCGGATCGACGTGGACTGCGGGCCTGGTTCCGCCGTCCACCTGACGACGCAGGCCGCCACGAAGGTCTTCCGGGCGCACGACAGCTTCTCGACGCAATTGGTCAACCTCCGAGTCGGAGCAGGCGCCGTGCTCGAGTACCTGCCTGACCCCGTCATCCCGTTCCGCGGGTCGCGGCTGTACCAGCGGACCTGCCTGACCGTGGCGGAAGACGCGACGGTGATCCTCGGGGAGACTCTCCTGCCGGGGCGGGTGGCGCACGACGAGGCACACGTGTACGACCTGTTCTGGGCCGACACCGAGGTCCGGGGAGTGGACGGTTCATTGTGGTTCGCCGACACACTGCGGCTCCGGCCCGGTGAGTTCGACGGTCCGGACTCGCCGGGAGTACTCGGTGACTACGACGTTCTGGCGAGCTTCTACGTGCTCTGCTCCCGCACGCCTCCATCTGAGCTGGTCGCCTTCCTTCGTGACGCGCTCGCCGGCGTACCGGAGGTGCTGGCCGGGGCGACGGAGCTGCCTGCGGGCCGTGGCGCCGCTGTGCGGATTCTTGGTTACTCATCCAAGGCGGTCCAGGCCGCCATGCATGCCGCGTGGGATCGCGCGCGCCTCGACCTCCTCGGTGCGCCCGCTCCCGACCTTCGCAAGGCCTGACAGATCAGCCACACCAGCTCAGCGACCACTGGGGCCATCACTTGCCGCGTCTGTGGATCGCCCTGGGCTGCGCTCGCCGAGCGGCAGACGGACCGTGAAGCGCGTGTCTCCTGGTGAGGACTCGACTGACAGGTCTCCGTGGTGTTTGCCGACCACGATCCGCCAGGAGATGTCGAGGCCCAGGCCCGGACCCGCACCGACCGGTTTGGTGGTGAAGAACGGTTCGAAGATGCGGCTTCTGATCTCCTCCGGCACACCCGGTCCGGTGTCGCCGATCTCGACCACGACCTGATTGTCGTCACGAGCGGTGCGGACGGTCAGCCGGCCGCGGCCGTTCATCGCGTAGACGGCGTTCTCGACGAGATTCGTCCACACCTGGTTGAGCTCGGCCGCGTACACCGGGACGGGCGGCAGGCTGCGATCGAGATCGGTGACCACCGTGACGGTGTCGCCGATCGTGTGAGCGAGCATCATCAGAGTGCTCTCCAGCAGCTGGTTCAGGTCGACCTCCCGGTACGGCGTACGGTCCACCTGCGAGTACTGCTGGGCTGCCGTCACCAGGGTGGAGATTCGGGACGTCGAGTCATCGATCTCGTTCAGTGAGAGTTCGAGGTCGACAGTCTGATGCAGCCAGTCGAAGGCGTCCTCGAGGCCCGGGCCGTCGCCGACCACGTCGGCGACTGTTTCCAGCCACTCGACGTCCCACCCGGCCTGCACAAAGGTGGGAGCCGTCCGCCAGCCGTTGGTGAGTCCGTGGGCCTCGAACCAGTCGGTCAGTTCGTCCTCACGGTCGGTCGTATCGAGCGGGCTCAGCGCCGGAGCGTCCGGTAGGTGCTGAAGGGCCTTCGCCTGAAGTGTTTCCAACGACCGCCAGACCGATCGGTCGACGTCGTGCCCGATGCCCGACTCGGTCCGTCTCAGTCCGGCGAGTCGTTCCCGCAGTGCGGCCGTGGCACGCATCGCCGCCGCGGTGGGGTTGTTCAGCTCGTGCATGAGGCTCGCCGACAAGGAGCCCAGGGCAAGTAGCCGTTCGTGTTCACTGATCGCGCGCTGTGTGTTCTTCATGCCGAGGAACAACCCCTCCAGCAGGTGCAGCGGCATCGGGAACCACTCGCGCATGATCGCGGCGAACCGGTCCGCGGCCAGGACGTACAGCCGCGACTTCCGGGTCGCCCGCAAGGTGTTGTCCAGCGTCTGGCTCACGCCGTCGCCGAAGAACGGCCGCCAGGCTCCGGCGTACGCGCCGACCTGGCTGGTCCGGTTGATCTCGGCGTCCTCGTGGCCGACCCGGCGGGAGATCACCAGCTCGCCCTCGAGCAGTACGTAGAACGAGGTCGCGACGTCGTTCTCCCGGTAGATGTAGCCGGCCTCGAACACCTCCACGCGCCCATTGCGGCACAGCCAGTCCAGTTGTTCGTCGTCGAGCCTCTCGAACAGGAACAGCGCTCTGAGCTCGGTCACGTCACACGGCACGCTTCGGGTCACCATGCCGACATCGTCGGGGCTCTGCTGTCCGGCCGCATCCGGGAGGACACCAGGCGCACCCCGGTCGAGAACCCTCGCGTCGGAGCAGACCGGGGTACTGCCGGAGGCGAGCGGGGAGAGCGCGCCGCCATGGTGAACAGATCCGGTCCGCACCGGCTATTCCAAGGAGATCGAGATGGCACCTGTTCACCACCGGTACGTCGACGTAGCCGGACGACAGCTGTTCTACCGTGAGGCCGGGCCGCCGGACGCGCCGGTCGTCGTCCTCCTGCACGGGTTCCCGACCAGTTCGTTCATGTTCCGCAACCTGATCCCGGTGCTGGCTGCGGACTACCGGGTCATCGCTCCCGATCACCTCGGTTTCGGTCTGTCGGACGCTCCACCGGCAGGCGACTTCGGCTACACCTTCGACGCGCTCGCCGACCTGACTGCCGGACTGCTCGCGGCTCTGCACGTCGAGCGGTACGCGCTCTACGTCCAGGACTACGGAGCGCCGATCGGTTGGCGGCTGGCGCTGCGCGCGCCCGAAGCGGTCACCGCCATCGTCACCCAGAGCGGAAACGGGTACGACGAAGGGTTCGTGGAGAGCTTCTGGCGCACGGTCTGGGACTACCAGCGTGAGCAGACACCGGAGACCGAGACGGCCATCCGGCAGGCACTGACCCTCGAGGTCACGCGCTGGCAGTACGTGACCGGCGTCCCCGACGAGACTCTCGTGAGTCCGGATACCTGGCATCACGACTACAACCTGCTGACCCGGCCCGGCAACGACCAGATTCAGCTGGCGCTGTTCCGGGACTACGAGACGAACCCGGCCATGTACCCGCACCTGCACGAGTACCTGCGCTCCAGCGGGGTGCCGGTGCTGGCTGTGTGGGGCCGTGGTGACGAGATCTTCGGCCCGGCCGGCGCAGAGGCCTTCACGCAGGACGCCGTCGACGCCGAGATCCACCTGCTCGACGGAGGGCATTTCCTTCTCGAGAGCGCGGGGCCGGAAGTGGCCGCACTGATGAAGGACTTCCTCGGCCGCAGGCTGGCACCCGTGGGCATCGACCAGAACAAGTTCGAGATGGAAATGACAGGGATGGGAGAGCACTCATGACGTACAACTTCGACGGTCGCAAACTCGTCGTCATCGGAGGAAGCAGCGGGCTGGGACGGCAGACAGCCATCGACGTCGTGCACGGCGGCGGTACAGCTGTCATCGTCGGCCGCGACCAGGAGCACGTCGACGAGACCGTGAAGACATTGTCCGGTGCGGGCCAGGCGTGGGGCATCGTGGCCGACCTGACCGACCGCGACGAGGTCGCACGGACACAGCACCAGTTGGCAACCGAGCACGCGGACGCCACACTCCTGGTCAACGCGGCCGGCGTCTTCGTCCCGAAGCCGTTCCTCGACCACGACGGGGGAGACTACGACTCGTACCTCGAGCTGAGCCGCGCCATCTACTTCCTGACACAGACGGTGGTACGCGGGATGGTTGCGGCCGGTAGCGGGGGTGCGATCGTCAACATCGGCAGCATGTGGGCACACCAGGCCGTCGCGGCAACGCCGTCCAGTGCTTACTCGATGGGCAAAGCCGGGCTGCACGCATTGACTCACAATCTGGCGGTTGAGCTCGGCGCCCAGCAGATCCGGGTCAACGCCGTGGCACCAGCAGTCGTGGCGACGCCCATCTACCGTGCGTTCGTCCCGCCGGAGCAGATCGAGGCGACCATCGAGAGCTTCAACGGCTTCCATCCGTTGGGTCGCGTCGGTTCAGCTCAGGATGTTTCGTCGGCGATCACGTACCTGCTCTCGGACGACGCCAGTTGGGTGACAGGCGCGATCCTCAATGTCGACGGCGGGGTCATGGCCGGGCGCAACTAGACGTCTGCGAGCCGAAACACTGCTACTCCTCGCGTCGCGGCACCTATGAGCGAGAATAGGATGCTCTGACAGACTGCCGACACAGCGTAGGAGGTCTCGCGATGACGGGCAGGTCGACGCACCCGGGGCGTCGGGTGCTGCCGGACCCGAAGCGCTAGTCCTGTGATGCAGTTCCGGCGCGACGAGTGCGATCTGTTCGATCGGCTCGTCGACGACGTGGGGTCGGGTGAGAGCAAGGCTCTGGTCCTCCGCGGCGAATCGGGGATCGGCAAGACCGTCCTGCTCGAGTACGTGGCGGGTCAGGCGGCCGGCTGGCGCTCGGTGCGCGCCAGTGGAGTCGAGTCCGAGCAGGAGCTTGCCTTCGCCGGCCTCCACCAGGTGTGCTGGCCGGTGCTCGAGGCTGTCGAAAGACTGCCTGGCCCACAGCAGGAGGCGTTGCGCACGGCTTTCGGCCTCGCCCCGGGCAAGCCGCCGGACCGGTTCGTCGTCGGCCTGGCGGTACTGGGTCTGCTCAGCGAGGCAGCGCGGGACCGTCCCTTGCTGTGCCTGATCGACGACGCCCAATGGCTGGATCGCGCATCGGCCCAGGTCCTCGGCTTCGTAGCGCGGCGGCTGCGTGCCGAGTCGGTCGCCATGATCTTCGCGGTCCGTGAGCCGACGGACGGCGGCGAGGTCACCGAGCTGAAGGGCCTACCGGATGCCCGGGTCCGTGGGCTGTCCGACGCCCAGGCGCGGACGCTGCTCGGATCGGTCTACCCCGGACCGGCGGACAAGCGGCTACTCGATCGCGTGGTGGCCGAGAGCCGTGGCAACCCCCTGGCTCTGCTCGAGCTCCCACGCGGCTTCACTCGGGCCGAGCTGGAAGGCGGATTCGGTATGTTCGGGCCCGTCGTGCTGCCCGGCCGTATCGAGGAGAGCTTCCGGCGACAGATCGCCATGCTGTCGCCCATGACGCGGCAGGTGCTCCTGGTCGCGGCGGCTGAACCGCTTGGCGATCCGGCACTCGTGTGGCGCGCGGTCGAGCGCCTCGGAATCGCGGTGGATGTCGAGACAGCGACGCGCGAGGCAGCGGAACGGTTTGTGGACTTCGGCGCGCGAGTGCGTTTCCGGCACCCGCTGCTGCGGTCGGCGATCTATCGCGCCGCCACGAGCGAGGAACGGCGCCGCACCCACCAGGTTTTGGGCCAGGTGACCGATCCGGGTACGGATCCTGATCGCCGAGCCTGGCATCGCGCCGCGGCCGCGGAGGAGCCTGACGAAGCCATCGCCGCTGATCTGGAGCTCTGTGCCCGGCGTGCGCACGCGCGTGGCGCAGCAGCCGCCGCGGCAGCGTTTCTGGAGCGCGCGGCAGGGCTGACGCCTGACGCGAGGCGGCGCGGTCAGCGGCTGCTCGCAGCAGCGAACGCTACCTACGAGGGAGGCATGCCGACCGAGGCGCCGCGACTGGTCGCGCTGGCCGAGGCCACCCCCTTGGACGCCCTCGAGAAAGCACAGGCCGACGTGCTCTATGCACGCAGCGCCTTCGCCCTCGGACGGGGGCGAGATGCGACTGAATCGCTGTTCCAGGCGGCGAAACGACTCCAGGTGATCGACGCGGAGACGGCGCGCCTCACCTATTTGGAGGCCATCCGGGCGAGCTGGTTCCTCGCCGACGTCGCCCCTGGACTCACGCTGCGTGAGATGGCCGAAGCGGCCGACGATCTTGCTGATCCGGGGCCTGAAACGACCAATGACGTGCTCATCCACGGTCTCGCCATCCGATACCGCGACGGCTACCCAGCAGCTGCCGCGGTCCTGAAGAGGGCCGTAGCCGAGTTCTGCGACACCACGCCGACCGGTGGCTCCGACTTCCTCTTGGAGTGGTTCTTCGGCATGGTCGCGGTGGACCTGTGGGACGACGAAGCCTGGGACCTGATCAGCCGCCGCTACGAGCAGCGTGCACGGGACGAGAGTCGCGCCTCGCTGCCGATCGCGCTGACGATGCAGATCGTCAACCTGGTGGTCCAGGGAGAGCTGTCCAAAGCAGAGTCGTTGGTGGAAGACTTCGATGCCGCTCGTCAGGCGACCGGCATTTTCGATGCCTCTTACGGAGGAGTGCTGCTGGCGATCTGGCGCGGACATGTTCAACAGGCGACCGAGATGATCGACGCGATGGCCGACGATGCGGCCAAGCGCGGCGAGGGAGTCACACTGATCGCCGTGGCGTGGCTGCGGGCCGTCTTGTCGAACAGCTTGGGCCGCTATCAGGAGGCGGCGACCGCAGCGCTCGAAGCGACCGAGTCGCAGCGTGAGATGGGCTACGTCACGCTGTGTTCCCTCGCCGAGCTGGTCACCGCCGCGGCCCATGCCGGCCGGCCTGAAACGGGCGCAGAGGCCCTGGCGCAGCTGACGAGCATGACGGAGGCCAGCGGCACCGACTGGGCACTGGGTGTGACGGCCAGTTGCCGGGCGATGCTCGCGGACGACGACTGCGCTGAATCGCACTTCCGAGAAGCGATCATGCGACTCGAGCGGACCCGGATCCGCGGCGAGCTGGCCCGCGCCCACCTGTACTACGGAGAGTGGTTGCGGCGGCGCGGCAGGCGCAACGATGCGCGCCGCGAGTTGCGTACCGCGCACTCCCTGTTCACCGATCGCGGAATGGCTTCCTTCGCCGCGCTCGCCGTACGCGAGCTCGGTGCCACCGGCGAGAAGGTGCGCGAGGCAACGAACTCGGAAGCCGGCACCCTCACGTCGCAGGAAACGCAGATCGTGCGACTGGTCCGCGACGGTTTGACCAACGCGGAGATCGCCGACCGCTTGTTCATCAGCCCGCGCACCGTCGAGTGGCATCTGGGAAAGGTCTTCGCGAAGCTCGGCGTCACGTCCAGGCGACAGCTGCGCTGACGCTCGGAAGCGGTCTGCCCTCAGCGGCCGGTGGCCAGGATGCCAGGCCCGTCGTCGGTCAGGGCGTCGACAGCCGGCTGCAGCACGAGGTGCAGCTCGGTCCTGGACGTGATCGCGAGCTTCGCGAAGATCTTGTGCAGGTGGTACTCGACCGTTCGTGGGCTGAGGAACAGACGGGCGCCGATCTCGGAGTTGCTGAGCCCGTCGCGCGCCAGGTAACCGATCCGGGACTCCTGGGTAGTGAGTTCGCGGCCGGTCTCGACGCTTCGTCTGCGGACCCGCTCACCGGTGGCCAGCAGCTCGGCGTCCGCACGCGCGGCGAACCCGTCGGCGCCGATCGTTGCGAAGGTCTGCTGGGCAGCTCGCAGCGGCAGGCGGGCGTCGACGCGTCTGTTCTGCCGGCGCAGCCACTCGCCGTAGAGGAGCTGGGTCCTGGCGAGTTGGACGCGGATGCCGGTCCCGGACAATCGGTCGATTGCCTCCTGGTAGAGACGCTCGGCCGCTGTTGCGTCGGCGAGCAACGCGCGGGCGGCTGCTCTCACGCCGAGTGCCCAGGGAGTCGCGGCGGTGCGGGTATCTGCATCGAGCCGAGCCAGGGCTGCGGTCGCCACGTCGCGTCGCCCGCAGCGCGTCCCCGCTTCGATCAGCTCGGCGCGCGCCCAGCCGGACAGCGCGAGTTGATCGGCCTCTTCCGCTTCGTAGGCGGCCGCCAGGGCTTGCTCGTAGTCTCCCGAGCCGTTGTGCAGCACCGCCTCGGCCAATTGTGTGGCAGTGAGCGTCAATGCGTCGCCGCGCTGCCGGGCTCGTCTACGCGCTGTCGGCAGGCCTGGCAGGATGTCCTGTCTTCCTTGCCAGGCGGCGAGTACCAAGGCCGCGGGCGTTGGCAGCGGGGGACCTGCGCTCAAGGCACGTGTGTTTCCGCGAGCGATGGTGTCTTGCGCGACCTGAAAGCGGCCACGGAACAGATCCAGCAGCGCGATCTCCGTCAGCCGGTGACCGAATGGTGACCCCTCTTGCCCTGCGCCGTCGCCGAGGCCCCGAGGGGGCCGGTTCTGAGCGCTCAGCGCCGCCCAGGCATCCTCGTTCCATCGGTCGGCGGCGGCCCAGCCGGCCAGCCACGTCCATCCGCGGGCCACGGAGTCCAGGGCGTCTCCGCCGAATGCGGTGAGTGCTTGGTCGAGTGCGGCGGTCGCAGCTCCAGGGCCGTCGAGCACCTTGGCTACGAGCGCGTCGAGCAGCAGATCGATCGGCCCCGTCGAGCCCGCGGTCGTCGTGTCGCGTGCGGCCTGTGCGACGTCGCGGAGGTGCGGGGCGGCCGGGATACGGCAGGAGAGCATCGCTGCGACCAGGGCCTCGAGGTATGCGTGCCGGGCCAACGCCGGCGAGTGCACGCGGAGGCGACGGGCCGCATCCAGCAGCAACTGCGGCGTTGCGTCATCGCGACGAACGGCGAACTCGATGCGTGCCCGCTGAAGCCCGATGTGGGCTTCGCGTACCGGATCGGGCGGTCCACTCTCAGCTATCGTCAGAAGCTGCTGTGCGGCGTCGAGGCTGCCTGCCGCATGCTTTGCACCTGTGGCGGCCAGAGCGCGCCGAGCGCGGGCGATCGAGTCGGCCGTCAAGAGGGCGGACCGTTCCAGGAAGGCCGCGCGAGCTGCGATTCCGCCGCGTTCCTCAGCCCGCGCAGCATTCTGCTCGAGGTCGCCTGCAATCCGATCGTCGAGCCCGCTTGTGGACAGCGCGAGATGCCATGCTCGGCGGTCGGCGTCCGTCTCACTCGTTGTGGCCTCGGCCAGCGCCCGGTGGGCGAGGCGAACCTCGGACGGCGTCGCGCCGGCGTAGACAGTTGCTCGCAGCGTGGCGCAGCCGAACACCACCCGTCGCCCGAAGGTCAGCAAGTTCTCTGCCTCAAGTACTTCGGTGGCCTGTGTGTCCAGACCCAGCCTGTCGGCTGCCCGCGAGGCGAGCGCCGGGTCTCCGGTCGGGTCGGCAGCGATCGTGAGCAACAGCTGACGGGCCTCGGCGGGCAGGCGCCCCGCACGCCGCACGCAGTCATGATCCTGGTCCCGGGAATCGGGAGGTGGCGCCGGAATCGCGTAGCCCCCGGCGAACTCGGCCGCGGTCATGCCTTCGACGGCCTGTAGGAGTGAGCGCGGATTGCCGCGCGCCTCGAGAAGCACCCGGTCGGTCACAGCAGCGTCGATCTTGGCCGGTGCGCCGGCCAGGAGTACCGAGCGTGCGTCGCCCCATCGCAACCCTTCGAGCCGCATTTCGGCAACCCCGTCGAGCTCCGGCACGCCTTGTTTCCCGCGTTCTCCGAATACGAACAGCAGCCGGCTGCGCTCGGCGCGACGGACCACGAACGCCAGTGTCAGCAAGGAGGCGGTGTCGAGCCAGTGTGCGTCATCGACAAGACAGCACACGGGGTCACGGCCGGCGACGGCGCTGAGCAGGTTGAAGGCGGCGACGCTCACGAGCAGGCGGTCCGCTGGTTCGCCGCCGCTGAGCCCGATGGCTGTGGAGAGCGCGGATCGCTGAGCGGGCTCGAGTTGCTGTAGTTCGTCGACCACAGGAGCGCACAATCGGTGAAGGCCGGCGTAGGGGAGCTCACGCTCGTCCTCCACACCGCGTGTCCGCAGAACCCGGTAGCCGTCCGCGCGCCGAGCGAGGTAGTCCAGCATCGAGCTCTTGCCGATACCTCGGTCGCCGAGCACGCGCAATGCCACAGCTCGTCCGGTCGACGCCTCCTGCAGCAACTGGTCCATTCGGGCACACTCCGCAGTACGCCCGTACAGCCGGGGCTCGTCGCACGGGGCCAACAGTTGTTCGGTGTCGAGCAGGAAGGTCGTCACGCCATCAGCGTGCCGTGACGACACCTGCCTTGTAGCCCGAGTTGAGCACGGGTGGAACCCCGGGTCCGGGGATCGAGCACACCCCGGGGTCACCCGGGCAGGCTGGTGCCGCCTAGGCGATCTACGGACTCGAACGACGGCTCGGTGGTGTTGATATCGGTGCTTCACGGGCTGACGCGGCGCGAGGCCTTGCGCGTGGGACTGGCGGGATAGCTGGCGTCGACTCGTGGCGGACATCGAGTCAGGCCATCGCGGGCGAGGAGGAACGGGTAGGTGGTGAGCCGACGGGCGTTGCGACCGTTCCAGGTCCGGCTCCAGGTCGAGGACGCGATGGTCACGGTCGTAGTCAGCGGTGTACTCGAAACGCAGGCCATCTCCGTGGCGCTCAGTGAGCTGCTGACCGTCTGGGGGCTGACGAAGGCTGTCACCGTCGATCTGTGCGCGGTGTCCGAGCTGGCAACGGACGGCTGCCTGTCGCCCCTTCTTGACGAGGTGCGCTCGCGGTGCGAGCGGACAGGCTGCCGCCTGCTTGTGATCGCGACGCATCCCCGTGTGCTGCATCTGCTGAACTCCTGGGGAACGGGACGAGCAGCTGTTTGACAGAACTGCGCACCCGATCGGCCGATCGGCGTGCCCGGGGTGGGACTGGGGAGTTCACCGAGGCGAGCCGGGTGCGCTGGGTGGTCGAATCGAGGTCGGTAGGTGTCCTGACCTTGGAGGAGATCCGGTGTTCGAGAAGGTGAACGTTTGATGCCGGTCACGCGAGGCTTTCACGGTCGGCGAAGTGGCGCGGACGGATCCCGGGTGCCGCCAGGGCAGTACGTGACCCCGGACTTCCCGGTGCTGTCTGCGGGGCCGACGCCGCGGACCCCGCTGGACGCGTGGCGGTTCACGATCCGCGGAGCGGTGGAGGCGCCGGTGTCGTGGTCGTGGGAGGAGTTCCAGGCGCTGCCGCGGGAGACGTTCACCGTTGACATCCACTGCGTGACGAAGTGGAGCAAGCTCGGTACGACGTGGTCAGGTGTCGCGGTGGACACCTTGCTCGCGGAAGTGACGACGGAGGCGCCGTACGCACTGGCGTTCTCCGACGGTGGCTACACGACCAACGTTCCGCTGGCGGACCTCCGCGGGCGGGCCTGGGTCGTCGACGAGTACGACGGTCGCCCGCTCGATCCCGAGCATGGTGGACCGGCCCGGCTGCTGGTACCGCACCTCTATTTCTGGAAGAGCGCCAAGTGGGTGCGAGGCCTGGAGTTGCGTGCGGACGACGAGCCCGGGTTCTGGGAGAGGTTCGGCTACCACAACTACGGAGATCCGTGGAAAGAACAGCGTTACAACGGCGATTGAGCTGGCAGACCGGGACTGTGGTCGAGACGGTCCGGGAGACCGCGCGCGCCCGCACGATCAAGCTCGCGGTCCCCGGCTGGACGACCCATCGCGCCGGGCAGCACGTCGACGTGCGGCTCACCGCGCCTGACGGGTACCAAGCCGAAAGGAGCTACTCGATCGCGTCGGCGCCGGAGGACGAGTACGTCGCGCTGACCGTCGAACGGATCGAGAACGGGGAGGTTTCGCCGTACCTGGTCGACGAGCTGCGGGTGGGGGACGAACTGGAGCTCCGCGGACCGGTCGGCGGGTACTTCGTCTGGGGTGACGAGCTGGGCGGTCCGCTGTTCCTGGTAGCAGGCGGGTCGGGGCTCGTTCCGCTTCGGTCGATGTTGCGGCACCACCGCGCTGCGGGCAGCCGGGTCCAGGTGCGGGTGCTGTGCTCGGCCCGGTGCCTGGACCTGTTGATCTATCGCGATGAGTTGATGGAGATCGCGGCGTACGACCTGTTCGACATATCGGTCACGTTGACGAGGGAGCCGGCGGACAGCTGGCGGGGGTACCGGCGGCGGATCGACGGCGACCTGCTGGCGGAGACCGGCTGGGCGGCCACGGACCGGCCGTTGAGCTACATCTGCGGACCGACCGGCTTCGTCGAAGCCGCCGCGAACGATTTGGTTGCGCTAGGCCACGACCCGCTCCGGATCCGGACCGAACGCTTCGGCGGAACAGGGGTAGCGCGATGACGCCGCTGGACGGGAACGCTATCGCCGCGGTACTCCACGAGCTGTTCGGCCGCGAGGTCACCGCGAGCGGTTATGCCTGCCAGACCTGCGGCAGCACGGGGTACGTCGCCGAACTCGCGGTCTACCCGAACGGTCCGGGGATCGTCGGCCGGTGCCGCAGCTGCGACACGATCCTGCTGATGATCACCGAGCGTAAGGGCCGGTACTGCGTCGACTCTGGAGGACTGTCATGAGACAGGTCGGGCAGCGCGGACGTCAGGCTGACCCGGGTCTGCATCGGGTGCTTATCGGCCAGTGGCTAGCCATCTGGCTGGTCCCCGCAGCAGGACGCTGTTCACCCAGGAACGCGGGCCAGTACGCGACATACACTCCGCAGCGTGTTGCACGATCGCCGGGATGAGATGCGGCTGCTGAGCAGCCTTCTCGATGCTGTCCGCGCGGGTCGTAGCCGCAGCTTGGTCGTGTGCGGGGAGGCGGGCGTCGGCAAGACGACGTTGCTCGAGCACTTCGTGGGAGTGGCCACCGACTGCCGGGTGGTGTCGGCTTCCGGCGTCGAGGCCGAGCAAGAACTCGCTTTCGCAGGCCTGCACCAGATCTGCCGACCGTTGCTGGACAGCCTCGATGTCTTGCCCGAACCACAACGCAACGCCCTGTCGACCGCCTTCGGGCTGCGTTCTGGTTCGGCTCCAGACCCGTTCCTGATCGGCCTGGGCACCTTGGGCTTGCTGGCCGAGGCGGCGGCCAGACAGCCGCTTGTCTGTATCGTCGACGACGCGCAGTGGCTCGACACCGCGTCTCTGCAGGCGCTCACGTTCGCTGCCCGGCGGATGGTGGCCGAGCGGATTGCGATGGTGTTCGCGGCGCGTGACTGCGCCGATGCCAAGGACTTCGGCGGCATCCCGGAGTTGGCGCTCGGAGGTCTCGCCGCTGACGACGCCCGCGACCTGTTGCGCACAGTGCTGCCTGGTCCTGCGGACCAGCGGGTGCTCGACCAGATCGTCGCCGAGTCACGAGGGATTCCGCTCGCGCTGATCGAGGCGCCGCGGACGCTGGACCTGGCGCAGCTGTCCGGCGGGTTCGGCCCGCCGGGGTCGCAGCTCGTGCCACGCTCGGTCGAGGAAACCTACGTTCGCGCCCTGGACGAGCTTCCCGCGGACTCCCGGCGGCTGCTGGTGATCGCTGCGGCGGAGCCATTGGGCGATCCGTTGCGGACGTGGCGTGCCGCCGAGTCGCTCGGCATCGGTCTGTCTGCAGCCGGCCCAGCGGAGGCGTCGGGTCTGATACTGCTCGGGACGCGGTTCCAGTTCCGGCACTCGCTGGTCCGGTCGGCTGTCTACCGCTCGGCCGCACCGGACGAGGTCCGCCAGGCACACGCGGCGCTCGCTGCGGCCACCGATCCCAGCACCGACCCCGAGCGGCGCGCCTGGCACCGGTCGCAATCGGTAGTCGGGCCGGACGAGGCTGTCGCGAGTGAGCTTGCGGAATCGGCGGTCCGGGCACAGCGCCGCGGTGGGCTGGTCGCCGCAGCAGCCTTCCTGTCGCGTTCCGTCGAGCTGACCGGTTCGGCGCCGCGCCGTAGCGAGCGGGCGATGGCCGCCGCTCGGGCCTATCACCAGGCCGGTCACGCCGAGGACGCGTTGCGGTTGCTGCTGATCGCCGAGACAGGCCGGCTGGACGACGCGAAACGGGCGGAGGTCGATCTGCTCCGGGCTCAGATCGCGTTCACCGCCAACCGTGGTGTCGACGCGCCGCCGCTGCTGCTGGGTGCGGCGCGGAGGCTGGAGAAGATCGACGCGGCGAAGGCCCGGGAGACCTACCTGGACGCGGTGTTCGCGGCGATGTTCGCCGACGACCGGGCGTCCTCGAAGAGCCTCGCCGAGGTCGCCGGGGCAGCCCGGAACGCGGTCCGGCCGAACTCTCCGGCCGCGACAGACCTGCTGCTGGACGGCCTGGCAGTGCGCTTCACGGAAGGCTATGTGGCCGCGGTGCCGCTACTGACCGAGGCGCTGGCGGCCTTCCAGGAGTTGGAGCTGACGACCGAGTCGATGCGGTGGTTCTGGCTCGCGCACGTCGTTGCCGGCAATCTCTGGAACGAGCAGACGCTCGACAACGAGCGCCACCTCGAGTTGGCGCGAGAACTCGGGGCGATGGCGACGCTCCCGCTCGCGCTCAGCGTGCGGATGGGCGCACATGTCCTGACCGGCGAGCTCCGGCGGGCCGCGGGACTGCAGACCGAGCTCGATGCGGTGAAGGAGGTCACCGGCCTGCCGACGGCTCCGTACGGCGCCTTGCTGCTGGCCGCCTGGCAAGGACACGAGCAGCGCGCCCGCGCGCTGATCGCGCAGGCGGGTCTCGAGGCCAACCGGCGCGGCGAGAGTTTCGGACTCATTCTGACCGGGACGGCCGCCGCTGTCCTGAACAACAGCCTCGGGCGGTACAGCGATGCGTTGACGGAGGCGACGGAAGCCGCGCGACGTCCGCCGGTCATGGGCGTCGAGCCGTGGGCCGTCTTGGCCGAGCTGGTGGAAGCTGCGGTGCGGCTAGGATTTCGTGTCGAAGCCGAAGCGGCATGGGATCGCCTGGCTGAGACGACCCAGGCCACGCGCACCTCTTGGGGACTCGGTATCGAGGCGAGATGCCGGGCGCTACTGGCGGGCGAGAACGAGGCGGAAGCGCAGTACCGGATCGCGATCGAGCACCTGTCGCAGACGCGGATCCACGGCGAACTTGCCCGCAGTCATCTCTTGTACGGCGAGTGGCTTCGCCGGGCGAACCGCGTGACCGAGGCGCGGCTGGAGCTGCGGACGGCGTACGAGCAGTTCGATCGGATGGGGATGCGGGCGTTCGCGGAGCGATCGGCGGGCGAACTGCGGGCAGCGGGTGACTCGGTGCCGACCAACACGGGCGGGGAGGCGTCGGACCTGCTGACCTCGCAGGAGGCGCAGATCGCGCGGCTGGTCGCGGACGGCCTGTCCAACGCCGAGATCGCCGCTCGGCTCTTCCTCAGCCCACGGACGGTGGAGTGGCATCTCGGCAAGGTGTTCGCGAAGCTCCAGCTGACGTCGCGGCGTCAGCTGAGGCATCAGCGGTTGCCTGGCTCCGGCTGAGCCCGGGGGCTACCGGTACCGCACACCGGGGATCTCACGGACGCGGCACCGGGTGAGGTGGCGCACAGTCGGTGTCGTGACCAGTGCAGAGGAAACGCAGGAGTTCGATGTCGTTGTGATCGGTGCCGGGCCGATCGGCCAGAGCCTGGCCGATCGCGCCCGGGCCGGTGGTTTGACGGTAGCTGTCGTCGAGCGTGAGCTCGTCGGTGGCGAGTGCTCGTACTGGGCCTGCATCCCGAGCAAGGCGATGCTGCGGCCGGTGGTCGCGATCGCCGAGGCGATGGAGGTCGACGGCGCGCGGGAGGCGGTAACGGGCTCGATCGACGCGAAGGGTGTCTTCGGCCGTCGCGACCGGTACGTCACCGGCTGGGACGACTCTGGTCAGGCCGACTGGGTCGGGAGCATCGGCGCGACGCTGATTCGCGGCCACGGCCGGCTCGACGGTCCGCGCCGGGTTGCGGTGACCACGGCCGACGATCGAGTGGTCGTGCTGTCGGCGCGGCAGGCGGTAGTCATCTGTACGGGCAGCATCGCCGCGGCTCCGGACCTCCCGGGGATCGCCGAGGCACGGCCCTGGACGAACCGGCATGCAACCGACAGCAGCGTGGTCCCGGGCCGGCTGGTGGTCGTCGGTGGCGGCCCGGTGGGTGTCGAGATGGCGACCGCGTGGAACGGTCTGGGGTCCGAGGTCACCTTGATCGCACGCGAGCACCGACTGCTCACGCAGTTGGAGCCGTTCGCGGGCGAACTGGTGGCCGAAGGGCTGATCGCCGAGGGCGTGACGGTGCGGACGGCGTCGATCGTCGAGTCGCTGCGCCGCCCTGTCGAGAGCGGGCCGGTGACGGTCGTGCTCGACAACGGTGACAAGGTCGAGGCCGACGAGGTTCTCTTCGCGATCGGGCGGATCCCACTGACCGGTGACATCGGTCTGGACACGGTCGGGCTGCCGTCCGGGACCTGGCTCGACGTCGACGACACGTGCCGGGTCCGCGGCGTCGAGGACGGCTGGCTGTACGCGCTCGGGGACGTGAACCACCGGGCGCTGCTCACTCACCAGGGCAAGTACCAGGCCCGGATCGCCGGCCAGGCCATCGTCGACCAGGCTGCCGACCGGCCCCTCGAGCTCAGCAGTTGGGGGCGGCACGTCACCAGCGCGGACGCTGCCGCCGTACCGCAGGTTGTTTTCAGCACCCCGGAGGCGGCATCAGTCGGACGGACGGCGAGCCGGGCCGAGGCAGACGGCTTCCGGACCCGCGTGGTCGATGTCGAGATCGGTGACGTGGTGGTCGGGGCGAAGCTCTACGCCGATGGGTACCGCGGCCGCGCCCGGATGGTCGTGGACGAGGAAACCCGGACACTGCTCGGGGTCACGTTCGTCGGCCCGGGGGTCACCGAGCTCCTGCACTCGGCGACGGTGGCGGTCGCGGGTGAGGTGACCATCGACCGGTTGTGGCACGCGGTCCCGTCGTTCCCGACCATCAGCGAGGTGTGGTTGCGCCTGCTGGAAGCGTATCGAGGCTGAAGGAGCGTGCGACCATGATCGACTGGGGACCGGTGACGCCGGCGGTGGTCGAGCGCGCGCTGGACGAGTACGACCGGCTGGGCGCGGAGCCGTTCTTCGCCGTGCACGGGTTCGCGCCGACGACGACGTACGAGCTGATCCGTGACGGGCGGACGTATCCGCCGAAGGCGATTCTGGGGACCGCGTTCGAGTTCGCGACCGGACACCGGCTGGCGTCCGCCGACTTCGAAGGCGGCAAGGCGGGTGCGGTCAAGGTGCTCGGTCAGCTGGGCTTCACCGTCCAGCGTAAGGGGGAGCGGTGATGGAGGCGCTGAGCCACGGGCAGGTCGTCGACCGCGCGGAGATCGCGCGGGCGGTGACCGCGGCTCCGCTCCGGTACGGCGATGGCGCGCGGCAGGTGTTCGAGGCGTCGGGCAAGACGACGTACACCGAGGCTGGTAGCTCCACACACGGAACGTGGTCGGTGCAGGACGGCAGGTTCAGCTCGTTCTGGCCGCCGTCTTACCGGGCCTGGTACGACCTGCGGTGGATCGTCGAGGACGGCGCAGCGGTCGGGCTGACGTTCGTCGACCAGGCGCGGGGTTCGCGCTTCGACGGACGGTACGAGCGGTAGCAGGCGACGGCCCCGGCCGCCGGACCGGGGCCGTCGGCCTCAGGCGGTGGGACGCTCCCGCAGATAGCGGATCAACCCGGCGACGTCCTCCGGAACGAGCCGGCCGATCGCGCCGCTGGAGTAGACACTGACGACCACCTTGCCGTCCGGGTCGAGGACGAAGCCGGTGGATTGCAGATAGACGGGGTCCGCGTTGACGAACGCTCCGGTCAAGTCGGCCACCGATGCCGCGTCGGCGCCGAAGCCGACCGGGAAGGTGAGCTTGTGGCTCGCGACCAGCTCGGCAGTCGTCGCCTCGTCGTCGACCGAGAGGGCCGCCACCTGGGCCCCGAGCTCGTTCAGCGAGGTCGCCGCACGCTGGAACGCCCGCAGTTGCGCGTTGCAGTACGGGCACCAGGAGCCCCGGTAGAACAGCATCACGCCGAATCCGCCGTCGAACCTTTCCGGGACGGTGACGTTTTCACCACCGGGCACAGCGAAAGTCAGTTCCGGGAAACGATCACCGGGATAAAGCAAGGGCATCAGCAGGTCTCCTGTCGAGTGGCGGTTGTACGTCGTACGCCATCAGTCTTCGAACCGCCGGCATGCCGTCGCTTCCGGCAGTGCCCCGGTCTTGACCCCGGTCAGGCGAAGCGCCAGGCACCGGCCGGCGGAGGAGCGGGCCCTGCACGCTCCTCGTCGTCGCAGCCGGCTACAAGACGACGATCAACCTGCTCGACTCGGCGATCTACGCCTTGCTCGTCAACCCGGCGCAATTCGAGCTCGTGCGGATGGGCAAGATCGGGTGGTCCGACCTGCTCCCACTGCCCAGCATCATGGGCATCGGCCACCGGACGCTCCCGGCACTGCCGCATCAGCGCGGCAGCACCTGGTCGAGCTGACTGCGCGAGCTGATCTCCAGCTTCGAGAACACCTTGCGCAGGTGGTATTGGACGGTGCGGGCGCTGATGAACAGCCTCGTAGCGATCTCGGGGTTGGACAGCCCGTCCCGGGCCATCCGGGCGATCTGCGCCTCCTGCGCGGTGAGCTCGCTCCTGGGCGTCACCACCCGCTGCCGGGCCGTGCCACCGGCTGCCTGCAGCTCGCGGCGCGCACGCTCCGCGAAACCGGCAAGGCCCATGGCCTCGAAGCCGGTGTACGCCGTCCGGAGCCAGTCTCGACCGTCTGTACGACGTCGTTCGCGGCGCAGCCACTCGCCGTACAGCAGCTCGGTCCGCGCCAACTCGACCTTGAACCCGGTCTTCTCGAGATGCCCGATCGCGTTCTGGTAGAGCCGTTCCGCGGTTTCGCCGGTGCTGATCAGCGCTCGGGATCGGGTGTATACGCCGAGAGCCCAGTCGGTGCCGGTTGCGTCGGCCATTCCACGCAGGACCTGGCAGGCGCGATGCGCGGCGTCGAGCGCACCGACCCGGACCGCTGCCTCCACGAGTTCGCCTGGCGCAAGCATCATCGACAGATGGTCTCGCGGGTCGTGCAGTGCCCGTTCAGCCGCATCCAGCGCGTCCTGGTACCGGCCGAGACCGTTGCCCAGGACCGCGCTTGCCCAGTCGGCGAACGCGAGCCCGATCCCTTCGCCGCGCCGCATGCCGTCCTGCTCCGTCGCCCGGACCAGAGCCAGCGTCTCTTCGCGCTCACCGCGGAAGGCGGCCAAGGCCAACCGGCCGTACGGCGTCAACTGTCCACCGGTCACCTCGTTCGCAGCCTGTACCTCGTCGCTCAGCATGGCCGCGGCCGACAAATCCCCCTTGAACAAGCTGACGTATGCCAGTGAGGTCAGCGCCAGCGCAACGTTGCTGAGAATGCCTGTCTCTCGCACGAGCTGGAGATGGCGCCGGGACAACCGCTCCCACCGGTCCGCGTCCCACAATCGCAGCGCTGAAGTCGTTGCCATCCACAACAACTGCAGCTCCTCCTCGACGGTGACCTGACTGCCGAATCCGGCCAGTGCCCGGTGCAACGTGGCGGCGCCGGCGGCGTAACCGTCCCGATAGTGCAGCGCGTTCCCGTCGAGGAGTAGGTCGGCGGGGCGCTCCACCACCGCCCGGGGAGCGCTCGCGGCGGCCCGGGCGACAGCCACCACGTCGCCACCCGGTTTGGCCAGCCGGCCGGCGAAGATCGCGGCGGACAAGGCGTCCAGATAGGTCTCCCGCGCCAACATGACATCGACTGTCTCCAGCCGCTTCGCCGCCTGCAGCATAAGTTGAGGTGCGTCGTTGCCGCGGTTCGTCAGGAAGGCGAGTTGGGCGCGGACCTGGTCGGCGCGAGCACGTTGCAGGTCGCTCAGCTGTTCCGCTTCGGCCAGGGTCACCAGGTCTGCCGCCGATTCGAACGCACCGGTCCGCAGCTCGGCCTGCGCAGCTGCCAGCGCGCGGCCGGCCCGCTTCGCCGGGTCGACGGTCAGTGCAGCCGACCGGAGCAGAAAGGCGGCAGTCGCGGCATAGCCGCTGCGCGCCTGCGCCCGGCCGGCCGACCGTTCGAGCTCGTCGGCGATCTCCTCGTCGGGGCCCGCCGAGCCCTGCGCCCGGTGCCAGGCGCGACGATCCGGATCCGCCGCGGCGTCGGTCACATCGGCCAGCACCCGGTGCACCTCACGTCGCTCAGCAGGCGAAGCGGAGCAATATACCGCCGTGCGTACCAGCGGGTGCCGGAATCGGATGCGGGGCGAGAACTCGGCCAGGCCGGCGTCAGTCGCAGGAACAGCTACCTCCAGGCCCAGGCCGAGCAGTACGGCGGCCCGCCGCACGAGCCCGTCGTTGCCGGAAGGCTCGGCAGCCGCCAGCAGCAGAAGCCGACGCGTCTCGTCGGGCATGGCGTTCACCCGCTGTGCGAAGTTGTCCTCGATACCGCCTGCGCCAGGCAGCCCGAATCCGCCGGCCAGCTGAGCAGCCGTCAGACCGCGCGGCAGCTCCAGCAACGCCAGTGGATTGCCGTGTGCCTCGGCCACCAGCTGATCCCGTACCTGCGCGTCGATCGGACCTGCGAGTACCCCGTCCAGCAGGTCGTGTGCATCGGCATCGCGCAGCCCACTGAGCGGGTATTCCGGCAGCCCCGCGAGCATCTGTCCAACCTGCCGGGTGGCGAACACGAGTCCGACCGACTCGGCATCCAGCCGCCGTGCGACGAAGGACAGAATCTGCGCCGAGCAGCGGTCGAGCCACTGCTGGTCGTCGACCAGGCAGAGCAGCGGCTGGTCGACGGCAGCTTCGGCCAGCAGGCTCAACACACCCAAACCGATCATGAACATGTCCGGCGGCGGCCCGGCACTGATGCCGAAGACCGTCCGCAACGCTGTGAGCTGCGGGGCCGGCAGCCTGTCGAGCAGGTCGAGCAACGGTGCGCACAACTGGTGCAGTCCGGCGAAGGCCAGCTCCATCTCGGACTGAACCGCGGCGACTCGTGTCACCCGGCACCCGTCCGCTTGGACTGCCAGGTAGTCCAGCAGCGCCGTCTTGCCGAGACCGGCCTCTCCGGACAGCACCAGCGCACGGCTGTCTCCAGTACGTACCGCCGCGACCAAGTCGTCGAGCGTGCCGCACTCCGCGTGCCGGCCGGTCAGTTGCACGGCACCACGCTAGCCGTTGAGCCAGCCATTGGCGGATGCGAACGACCAGCCTGTTCGTATTCCGTAAGCGGTATGACACTGGAGGACAGAACGATCCTGGTCGTCGGCCGCACGGGCGGCATTGCCCAGGCTGTCACGTTGGCCGCTCGGGACGCGGGCGCGAGGGTCGTGTCCGAGGTGGGCTCGCCGATCTCGACCGGGACGCCGTACGCCTGTCGTTCGACACCAAGGTCATCGGCCCACTGATGCTCGCCAAACACCTGGCCCCCGGCACGACGTTGCACGTCGACGGTGGCGAACCGCTGATCTGACGGGAGAGGGAAATGGGACTGGCATGGCAACAGGGCCCACTCGGGACGGGTGCGATCGGGCGGTTTCTCGTTCCCGCCGAACTGCCCGAGCGAATGCTGTTCGCGGAGCCGCTGCGTCGCCGGATGCGGGTACGGCTGGGAGACATGTGGATCGCCGACAGCGAGGACGTGGTGGCGCTGCACGAGCCCGGGCGCTACCCGGTGGCGTACTTCCCGCTGGTGGACATCGTGGCCGACATACTCGAGGGCGATGGACGCACGACGCAGCACAAGGACCTCGGCGCGACCGCATGGTTCACGGTGACCGCGGGTGAGACGACCAAGCCACGAGCGGCGTGGCAGCACGTTGATCTGCCGCGGCACGCGAGTGAGCTGGAGGGGCGGGTCGCGTTCGCCTGGCGAGCGATGGACGCGTTCTACGAGGAGGACGAGCGGATCGTCGGGCACGCGGCGGACGCCTATCACCGCATCGACATCCGGCAGACCAGCCGGCGGCTGGTGGTCCGCAACGACGACGGTGTGGTCGCGGACTCGTCCCAGCCGCTGGTGTTGTTCGAATCCGGCTTCGCGCCACGCTGGTACGTGCCGCGCGAAGATGTCGTGCAGGATGCACTGACACCGGTCGAGGGCCAGACGTTCTGCCCGTACAAGGGGTTGTGCAGCTACTACGACATCGGCGGCAGCCATCGCGCAGCCTGGTCGTACGAGGACGCCTGGACCGAGGTACGGCGGATCTCGGGCATGGTGTCGTTCGAGGCGGACAAGGTCGAGGTGGAGCTGGATGGCAAGCGGCTGCGGCTGGAGCCTGGCCAAGGAGTCGTGTCACACGGTGTCGACCGCGACCTCACGGTCGAGGAGCTGGCCGGATGAGTGCATCCCGGGTTCTGTCGGTGAACGTTGGCCTACCCAAGAGTGTGGAGTGGAACGGCAAGACGGTCTACACCGGCGTCTGGAAGCAGTCAGTGGTCGGCCCGGTGATGCTGCGGCGGCTGAACCTGGACGGGGACGGACAGGGAGATACCGCAGGGCACGGTGGTGAGCAGCGTGCTGTTCTCGTCTACCAGATCGACTCGTATCGGTACTGGGAGAAGCACTTCGGACGGAACGACTTCGTCTTTGGGCAGTTCGGCGAGAACCTGACGGTCGACGGACTGGCCGATGACGAGGTGTGTATCGGCGATCGCTATCAGATCGGCAGCGCCGTACTGGAGGTGACACAGCCGCGGGTCACCTGCTACCGCGTCGGTTTGCGGATGGGTGAGCCCGAACTGCCGGCGCTGTTGGTCAGCCACCACCGTCCGGGCTTCTACTGTCGCGTCATCACCGAGGGCGAGGTGGCCGCGGGCGACGGGATCGTCAAGACGTCGACAGGGCCGTGCGCACTCAGCGTCGCAGACACCGATGCGTTGCTCTACCTTCCACACAAGGACCGGGCGAAGCTGCGGATCGCTGTGGACATCCCGGCACTCAGCCCGGGGTGGCGGGGTTCGTTCGAGGAGCTACTGACCGACACTGCGACGAGGCCCGCGTGGGACGGCTTCCGGCTACTGGAGGTCACGGATGTGGTCGCCGAGAGCGGAAACGTGTTCTCGATCCATCTGGCGTCCGCGGACGGTGGGCAACTGCCGCCGGCGCGCGCAGGTCAGTATCTGACCTTCCGGCTCCCGAATGCGGGTACGCCGATTCCGGTACGGAGCTACTCCTTGTCGTCCTGTCCCGCGACCGGTAGCTACCGCGTGAGCGTGAAGCATGAGCCGCATGGGGTCGGCAGCGGTTATATGACGAGCCGACTCACGAAGGGCGACGTACTCGAGGTCGCCGCGCCACGTGGTGACTTCGTACTGGATGACCGCGCTGGTCCGGTGGTGCTGGTCTCTGCAGGTATCGGAGTGACGCCGGTGTTGTCGATGCTGTACTCGCTGGTGGCTGAGCGCAGCACCCGGGAGGTGTGGTGGATCAACGCGTCCCGTGGGCCGGAGGAGCAGCCGTTGGCTGCCGAGGCTCATGACCTTTTGGCTCAGCTGCCGAACGCGCATGAGCACGTCTATTACAGCTCGAGAGACGGCCGGCTCTCGCCGGAGAAGCTGGCGGAGCTGGCACTGCCCAGTGAGGCGTCGGCCTACATCTGCGGCCCGCGGTCCTTCATGACCGACATCGGCGCAGCACTCACCGCTGTCGGTATGACCCGCATCCACACTGAGCTGTTCGGTGCCCTGCCGGCTACGAACCCGGGCATCGCGGGTGAATCGATCCGGCCCCCGCACCAGCCTGCTGCTCTCGGCACCGGCCCGCTGGTGACGTTCGCCCGTAGTGGTATCGCGACGCCGATGGGCGGCGACAACATTCTCGAGCTGGCCGAGGCCTGCGACGTGCCCTCTCGCTGGAGCTGCCGCACGGGCGTCTGCCAGACCTGCATGACCCCGTTGTTGTCGGGGGAGATCTCCTACTCGCCTCCACCGCTGGAGCTCCCACCGAGCGGCCAGATCTACGTCTGCTGCGCTCGCCCGACTACAGACCTGGTTGTGGACATGTGATGGATGACAAACTCGAAGTCGCCACCCTGCATGTCACCGACGTCGACGCGGCGCCGACGCGGACTGTCACCCTTGCGGCGGGTACCGAGTCGTACAGCTGACGCCGCCCGGAGCTCAGCCCGGTCGTGGAGCCGGACCGCCGCGCACTCAGGAATCACGAAGTCCTCAACACTCTGAACACATCGACCTCGATCCGCCAGCCCTAACCTCGTAGCCGCTGTACGGCCGAGGCTGATCGTCATCCGCCGCGAGTGAGCGCAGGTTCGTCACAGCGGTGAGCGTGGTGCTCACTTTCTGGCACACTCGACTTTCCGAGGTCGGTGAGGAGTGGACTATGGTTCTGCGGGCCGTCATTGCGGGAGTCGACCGCTACCACGACAGCAGCATCGGCAATCTGTCGTTCTGCCGTTCTGATGCATTGGGCGTCGCGGAACTGCTCGAGCGGGTCCACCCGGACGAGGTCGACACCGAGATCCTGCTCGACGGGGACGCGACCCGGCGGAACCTGATGGTCTCGATCGGCGAGCGACTGCCGCGGGTCACCTCCGAAGGCGATGTCGTCCTGCTGTACTTCGCCGGGCACGGCAGCCGGGAGACGACCGCCGGGATCGACGACGCGGCGCGCTACCTGGTCACGCACGACACCGAGTACGAGAGCGTCTACGCGACCGGGCTCGACATGGAACGCGAGCTGCCCCGCCTGTTCGAACGCATCCACCGCCCGCAGCTGATCCTGATGCTGATCGACGCCTGCTTCAGCGGACGCGCCGGCGGTCGGACGTTCGAAGGGCCCCGGCTTCGGGCTGAACGCGCTCACGTCCGAGGCGGCCAGGTGTCCCTGAAGGGCCTCGACCTCGGCGAGGGCCGGCTGATGATCGGTGCGTGCGACGAGGACCAGGTCGCCCGGGAGGAAGCTGCTCTGGGTCATGGCGTGTTCACCAACTACCTGCTCAACGGTCCGGCCCCGCGCGACGACAGCGACACGGTCGGGATCCTCCAGTTGTACGAGGAGATCGCGGCTGCTGTCAGTGCCCACACCCGCGGCAAGCAAACGCCCGTGCTCAACGGCCGCAGCACGCTCGCCCGCTTTCCGCGGATCTGGTGACCGGTGGTGCACATCGGGGATCACAACGGGATCTCCTTCATCGAGGGCCCAGGTGGCATCACGGGGGTGTGCGACCGGTATCACCGCAAGGAGGTGGTCGGCTTCCGCGAGGACGGGCTGATCGATCTGGCCGATCCGCCGCGTCCGGTCTCGGAGTACGTCATCGGCGGAGCTCTGCCAGGAAGCGACGGGAAACCGTTCCACCTCTACACCCCGACCGGGTTCGGGCGCTCGGTGTCGTACGAGGCGCTGGAGCACGACGAGCCAGGTGTCCTGGCCGTCCGGTTGACGATCGGCCTGCCGGACCGAACGCTGTACCGTGTCCATTGGCAGACGTTCAGCCAGGACGACGACGTGTTCACTCTCGCCGACGGAATCTCGGTGACTGTCTCGTCGTCGCTGCCGTGGGTGTACCAAGGTTCCACCTTGCAGGTGCACGCCGGACCCCACCCCGGCAAGGTGGTCTTCGTGGTGGAAAGCCGACCGCCGTCCGCGCTGGCCAGAGACGTCGCGATCGTCGTCTGCGAGGGGTATGAACGCGAGGCCCTCGTGGTCCGGGCCGGGTGCGGTCGTGGTTTCGTGCCGTGCTTCGTCCTGCCCGAGCAGCAGTGGTCGCAGCGCGTTGCCGAGCCGGGCGACGTACTGGTCGGCCCGGGTGCGCGGCCTGACATCGACCTGCTACCGCCCGGTGCCCCGACACTGCTCGCCCCGGACGACGAAGCGGCGTACGGGCCCGCGCTAGCCCTGGCCGTCGCTCATCAGGCCCGGCTCGTGCTGACCGGCGAGGGCGCTGTCATCACGCTGACCGGCGACTCTCCGGCGCAATGGCACCTCGCGGACATCCTCAGTCAACCGCTCGAGGTCTTCGGAACCAGCCGGGAAGTGGTCGTTGCCGAGAGCACCCTCACCGATCTCGTGATCTGCCAAGCGGTCGGGTACGCCGACCTCAAGCAGTGCGGGCTCGCCTTTGTGCCGGCCATCACCGACGGAACCAGCAGTGACGCAACCGTCCTGGCGCGCGAGTGCGCCGCGGCCGTCCCATCCGGGCTGCGGGAGCTGAACGCGGACGTACTGGTGGTCATCACCCGTGCTCAGGCCCTACACCTGACACCGCTGCCTGATGGTCGGCACTGGGCTGATCGCTACCTGGTCGCCCATCTGCCCGGACAGGTCGCGAGCATCCTGCTCAGGCGGCCACGCGAACCGACACCGCCGGTGCTCTTCGGCGTCGTCTTCGACGCCCTACGGGCCTTCACCTCGACCGAGGGCGACCTCTATCAGGACAAGCTCGCGACCGGTCTGTCCGCCCCGCTGGTGTTGTCCCGCGGGAACGCGCGGCTCGACGTACTGCGTGAGGTCCTGCAGCGGGTCGACGTGGACCTGCTGCTGGTCATCGCGCACGGAGAGCAGGACCACTTTGCCGACTCTGCCAACGACGAGATCAGCGACAGCCTTATCCGGACCTGGCAGCTGCGGGGTGCGCCGGTAGTGTTCAACAACTCCTGCTCGAGTTGGACCACGACTGGCGAAGCGTTCCTGGCCGCCGGGGCGCGGGCCGTGGCGGGGACGCTGTGGCCGGTCACCAACGACCTTGCTGCCGGGATCGGCACGTCCGTCGCGGAGTCGTTGCACGACCAGGATCTCCTGACGCTGATGCACCAGGCCGTCCGCGAGGCCGCCGATCCGGACGCAGCCGCCTACGTGTACGTCGGCCTGCCGGGTACCCGCTTCCTGGCTCGGGAGATCCTCGACGAGGACGAGATGGTCGCCCTACTGAGCCAGGCGATGGATTCGCTCTTCCGCTGCCTGAACGGGCTTGCGGCTGAGGGCAAGGTCGCGGTGGCGACCGCGCTGCACGACGCCACGGTCCCTGCGCTGCGAGCCCGGTTCGGAGCCCTGGCGACGCCCGGGGAGCTCCCTGCGCATCTTCCGCCCCCGTCGGCCCAGGCGACCGTGATCGACGTCGACTACCTGCTGGCGAACGCGAGTCTGAGCTTCTACCGCGCCATCCTGCCCACCGTCTCGCCCCAGCGATCGGCGGCGGTCGTGGAGCAGATCCGTCGGCATCTCGGGATCGCCCACCACGAGCTCGTCACCTGGCCCGAGCGGCACCGAGCGTGGCTCGCCGCGAGCCAGGCGCGTCGCCCAGCGGCATCGGACATCCTGCTGACCGCCCGCTTCGCGGGAGCTCAGGTGCTGCCGTTCGCGAGTCTGTGCGCTGAGCTGCGCCGGCCGGACGAGGCCCGTCACTGGCTCGGCGTCGCCGCCGAGCTGATCGGTGCCTCGGGCAACCAAATGGTGCTCGACCGGATCCGCTCCGGCGTCGTCGAGCATTACAGCGGCCAGAGCCCCTCGGATCCGGTCACCATCGACTGGCTCGCCGAGGCGCTGGACAGGTCGTTGCTGGCGCAGCAGTTCGGCCTGATCAGTGAGCAGCTGGGAGACACCTCCGAGGCAATCGCCTTTTACCAGGCCGCTGTCGAGCTCAGCCCGGCCGGCTCCGCCGCCGAGACTCAGGTTCAGGCCAGGCTGCGGAATCTGCGGGGGCCGCAGGGCGACCCGCTCATCGAGTACGTCGCCGCGTTCGAGACCGCCGTAGGGGGTGACGACTACTGCACCGTCGGCGACGCTGCTACGGACCTGCTGAAGTACGCCGCCGGGAACAGTCGGTCCCTGAGCGACGAACTGGTCCGTCGTGCCCTCGCGCACGACGTCCCCCACGGCGGCTCCCACCACCAAGTGGTCCACCGGCTCAAGATCCTCGGCGCCGCGCTGACCTACTTCGCCGCCCACAATGATCCGGCCGGGGTCGAGGCCGCGGTCAGTGAGGTCTTCAGCTACGTCGGTGCGTACGAGTCCAGCGCCGTGGTTCCGCTGAACGAGCTCGCCGCCTGGCACTACGGCAGGGGTGATCTCACCGCGGCGATTGCGACCGGTCTCGCCTTCGGCACCCGGCTTCGGGAGGCGCGCTGCTTCGAGTCCGCGGCCAGAATGCTGAGCTTCACGGCACGGGTCATTCCCCGGGCATACAGTGCCGCGCCGGATCCGAAACTCCTGGAGCAGCTGTTCGACGTGTCCGCGACGATCGGCCGGTTGCTGACCGAGCACGTCGAGGTCGGCACAAGCATTGGCGACCGAGTGGACGACGTACTGGAGCAGACGGAGTCTGTCTGGCGGCAGCTGGCCGACCGCGACAACTGGCGGCTCGCGTTGCGCGGCTACCAGGCGTCGACCCGGTGGCCCGGCGTACGACGGATCGACGATTGGGAGCTGCTGGCCAAGGCCAACCATCCCCGCAATCTCGACGCCGTCCGGACCACCTTCCTCGTGCGCGACTGCCGGCTGAGGATCGAGGCGGACCTCACTGTCACGCGGACCACCTCGACGACCCGCGAAGGATCCTCCGGTCCCGGAACGATCTACGCCCTGTGCCCGCTGGCCGATCGCCCGGCCGAACTGCGCGGGCCGGGCGCGACCTTCGTCGCGGGGACGGCCGTCTTCGCGCTCACGGCGCACGAGACGGTGACGATCGAGGAGATCGGCGTGCAGGTCCTCAGCACCGCGGACGGCTGGTCGACTTACCGCGGTCGGTGGGGAAGCAACACGGTTCCTCATCGGCTGCGGATCGACCTGGCGCCGGGGCTGATCCCGGCGGTGATCCGGTGCGAGCAGCGGGGACGGCGTTCCAGCAGGGCGACCGTTCGGTTCGACGAAACCGGCGGCCACATCGACGTCCGCGGGGAGTATTCCGACGAGGCCTGGGTCGCCGACGTCACCGTGGTCTTCGCCAGATCCCCGGAACTGGGCCGGCTGATCACTTCCCCCGACCTGCCGTTCAGCCAGGAACTGCCGGCCGAGCTCTACACGCTGATGATGGCCGACCCGCCGCGCTGACGATCATTCCTTGTCTCCCGCCATCTGCTGGACCGCAGGATGGGATGGGTTCGAGGCGACGCCGGACAGCATTGATGGAGGCGAAACTGCGCAGAATGGTCCAGGAGCTGGGAGACATGACCGTGGCTTTCGATCAGGCCGGCGCGAGCGACATGCGAGCGCTGTACGAAGCGCTGGGTCTGTAAGTGAGTTACAACGACGAGGCCAGATCGGCTGAAGTCGCCGTAAGCCCCGCTCTGTGTGGCTTTCACGTTGGTGTCCGAGGAGGAACCGCTATCTCCGTCCGACGCTAGTCATCGCTTGTCGAGGATTGCGGGCAGGCAACCTGCCGACCGAACGACCGTTGCCGGTCAGTCGGTGGGTCGATCGGTCGTTCACGAGCACCTCCTGCCTGACGCGGCGCCGAGGCTCGAATCCTTAGGTCACCGTGAGGTGGCAGTGGTACCCCCGGATGCCGTGGTTCAGCCGTCGAAGTCGGGCACTCCGGAACACCAGGCAGGCCCAACACCGAGTGCACCGACGGCTGGGATACGACCGGCTGGCTGAGGGTCGTGCGTGCTGACTGAGACTGGGTCCGCCCAACGGATGTCGCCAACGACCGTCGCGGCGGGCTCCAACGTCGACCACAGGGTCGGCGTCACCGAAGCGAGGGTGTGGAGCTTCAGTCCGGCAGCGACGATGACGTTCGGGTTATGGGAGCGGCGCCAGCCGTTCTTGGTGCGCCAGTGCCCGTCGGACTGGAGATCGGCGGAGTCCGTGACGCTGGCGGGTGGCAGTGCGGTGAGGCCGTATAGAGCCGAGGACACGTCGTAGTTGCGCCTTGGGAACTCTGTGTAGTTCATCGTCTACATCTTCGCGCACGCCACGCCCGAGGTGGTGCCGTTCCTGATCTACGCGCTGTCCGGCGGGCGGGTACCGCTACCGCTGACCGTGCTGCGGATCCTCGCGATCGACCTGGGCATCGAGACTTTGCCCGCACTCGCTCTCGGCCGTGAGCCGGCCGAGCCCGGGCTGATGGACCGTCCGCCGCGACGCCGTACCGACGGTGTGATCGACGGGCCGATGCTTGCCCGGTCCTGGGCGCTGCTTGGTGGACTGTCGGCTGCGCTCGTCGTCGGGACGTTCTTCTGGACGCTGCTCGCCGGCGGCTGGCGCCCCGGCGACCCGACCGGGAGCGGCGCCCAGTTCCACCACTTGTGGCTCCAGGCAACCACGATGTCCTTCCTCGGGATTGTCGCCTGCCAGCTCGGCAGGGCCTTCGCGTCCCGTACGCAGTACGCGTCCCTGCGCTCGATCGGTCTGACCACGAACCGTCTGCTCCTGTGGGGCATCCTGTTCGAAATCGCCTTCGCCGCCGCCGTGGTCGTCCTGCCCCCGCTGCAGTCCGTCTTCGGCACCGCCATCCCTCCCGCCCGTCATCTCCTGGTCCTCCTGTGTTCCCGCTCGCAGTCTGGGGAGCGGACGAACTCTGGCGTCTACTTCGCCGCCGTCGGGTCCACTGAGGGCAGATGACAGCCGGATGGCGTCCGGCGCTCGTCCGACGGCTGCGTGCATGAGAAGCGGATGAGAACTCTGTCATTCGCGGCCGCCACCGGTACCCCTGCTCCACTGTTGCGCTGACGGCGTGGCGCCCAATCGGCGCGCGAGTGGGGGAGGGATCGTGACACAGCAGTGGAGATCCATGCCGCGGCGATGGCTGCGGGTGGCGGTCGCGCTCGGTCTGATCGCGGCGTTGATGTCCGCCGGGCAGGTGGGCCGCAACGCGGTGCCGGCGATGGCAGCGGGGCCGGGGAGCCTGACGCTGCACGTGGCCAGCGCGCGATCGGTCAACTCAGGTCCCGGATTCGTGCACGAGAACGATCCGGTGACGCAGTACAAATGGCTGATCAACGTCGACGACACCGGTAACCCGGGCTCGGCCGCCAACCAGCTGACCGACCAATGCCTGCCGGCGACCGCCCCCGGCGGATCGAGCAACCCGGACTACGCAGACACCTGTCCGTGGCCGTCGACCCGGCCGACCTCCGGTTTCGCGCCGATCGTTGCGCAGGGCACCGAGGCGGACCTGAACGACACCAAGGCGCTGGACAACCTGCCGGCCGGCAAGTACCTGATCTCGGTCACCGCCGACGGGTTCAAGATCGACGGTCAGCATTTCACGATCAGCTCCGGGGCGACCACACACGCGGTCGTACGGATGAATCCCACCCCGCTGCCGCTGACCACCCTGCGCCTGCAGGTCTTCAACGACAACGTCCCGGTGGACGGTACCTACGAGGTCGACGCGGAGCGTGGGCTGGCCGGGTTCACCGCCAGCCTGGCCGACGTACTCGGCCTGGTGAGCACCGACTACTACGGCAACCCACTCTGCACGATCTACAAGCACTCCAACGCCAACGGGTCGGGCCCGATGCTGTTCGACGACAACAACCGGCCGATCATCGACACCGCCCGGTCGACCGGCCGGTGTGTCAGCGACGCGACCGGCGCGATAGTGATCCCGAACCTCGGCCCCAACCGGTACGCCGCCACCGTGACACCGCCGGCAGGACAGGACGGCTGGGTCCAGACGACGACACTCGAGGGCGGCCACGACCACGACATCTGGCAGCAGGAAGGCGAGACCGGCTACGACACCGAGCAGGTACGTGGTGCCGAGCTCGTGTCCGCGGTGCAGTTCGGCTTCGTCCGGACCCAGAGCCTGACCAGCACGACGCCCACCGGTGAGGTCAAGGGCGTCGTGATCGCGGGTCTGCCGTACATCGGTGGCCAGAACGGTCAGGTCGTACCGGAGACCGGGTTCGCCGGCGCGAAGTCCGACGGCCCGATCCCGTATCCGTGGGTCGCGCTGTCCGATCTGGACACGGGTGACGCCGCCGTGTACGTCGGACGCGGGGCGGCCGACGGCAGCTTCGACATCACTCACGTGCCGGACGGCACCTACCAGTTGACGGTCTGGGACGACGACCAGGACTACATCCTGTGGAGCTTCAACGTCGAGGTGCACGACGGCGGCGTGACCGACGTCGGCAACAAGATGATCGTCGGGTGGTTCACCCACATCAACGGCAGCGTGTTCATCGACTCCAACGGCAACGGCAAACGCGACACCGGTGAACGCGCCGTGCCGAGTTTCACGCTGACCGTCCGCGAGCGCGACAACTCGCTGATGGACCAGTACACCAACACCGCGGTGACGGATGCGGCCGGCAACTACGACATCAGGGAGACATACCCGCTTGGCAAGTGGCTGGTGCTGGAGGGCTTCAACACCAGGTACAAGACCACCGGTGTCACCTATCAGGCCGCCAACGAGCCCAAGCCGACGACGCAGCTGGGCAGCCTGGTCGACCTCGACTTCCTGCCGATCATCGGTCTGCGCGGCCGGATCGACTGGGGAGTGCAGCCGTACGACGCCGGCACGAACGGCGGCATCGTCGGCACGGTCACCTACGACACCACCCGCAACGAACTGGACCCCGCGATGGCCGCGACCGAGCCGTACCAGCCCGGCATCCCCGGCATCCCGGTGCGGCTGTACGTGCCGAAGGCCTGCACCGACACCACTCCGCCCGACCTGTGCCGCCAGGGCTACGAGACCGAACCGAAGCAGGTCCAGGACGGCGGCGGCAACCTCGTCGACAACCCGAACTACGGCGCGTTCGTCAAGGGTCCCGAGGTCCAGGAGGCCTACACCTCGGAGGAGTGGGCACCGCCACGCGGCTGTACGGCGCGCATGTACAACGGTCAGCCGCTGACCGATCAGCAGGCGCTGCCGGCCTTCGGAACGACCGAGAACCGGTTGTGCGTCGAGGCACCGATGATGGGTGTCGCCGTCGGCGCGAGCGATCGTGAGGGCGGCAGCCAGACCGTCAACGGCAACTACGGTTTCGCGACCTCGAAGATCAACCTGTACCCGCCGACGGACACCGTCCACAACCCCGACGGGCTGGCGCTCTACGCACAGCTCCCGGCGGGGCAGGAGCAGGACCTGCCCGCCCGCGATTACATCGTGTCGGTCGACATTCCGAACGACCCGGTCGACGGCAAGCCGATGTACAAGGTGACGCGTGAAGAGGACGTCAACGTCTTCGACGGCGACACCTACCTTCCGCAGGAGAACTACCCGCCGGCCACTCCGGACCAGGCCGCCGACCCGGCCGGTCCGCCGGACGCGACGCCGACACCGCCGCAGCAGCCGCCGTCCCAGCAGGCCGGCATCATCTCGCCGTGCGCAGGTCCGCTGCACACGGTCAACGTGATGAATCCGAACTTCAACGCCGGCGGTGGCAGCCCGTTCCAGGGCTACGAGCGCCCGCTCTGCGGTGACAAGCTGATCAGCCTCCGGGCGAACCAGGCGACCGCACCGAACTTCAATCTGTTCACCGACGTACCGATCCCGACGCACTTTTGGGGTCTAACACTCAACGACCTCGGTCTGACGCTGGACAAGCGCAGCGTGAACTACGGCGAGGCGCAGGGCCTGCCGTTCGTCCCGGTCGGCCTGTACGACTGGTCGGGGCGGCTGGTCGACACCGTACACACGGACTTCAACGGCCTGTACGAGGCCCTCGAGCCGTCGACGAGTACGTACAACTGTCCGCTCCCGGCCGGCCCGTGCCCGAACATGTACCGGTTCGTCGGGAACGATCCGGGTCAGCCCGGCGCACTGAATCCGGACTACAACCCACGATTCCGAACGATCGCGACCAACTTCCAGGCGTGGCCGGGGCTCTACACGGTCACCGATACTGCCCCGACCCAGGTAGCGGCCACCGTACTGGCGCCAGGATCGACGACGGTCAACCCGACCATGTGCGACCTCGGATCGTCCGTACCGCAACTGCTCGCCGTGGACCGGCCGTACATCCGCCGCGGCGACACCAACCGCACCATCACGGTCACGGGCTTCGGTTTCGGCGATGCCGGTGCGCCCAGCAAGGTGACGCTCAACGGTACTGCGATGGCGGTGACGAGCTGGACCGACAAGAAGATCACGTTCACCGTGCCGGCGCTGTTCGCGTTGGGTGCGGCGACGTTGGAGATCACCGGACACAACGGCAGGACGAGCGTGAACGGTCTGACGCTGCAGGTTCTCGCCGCGAACGTCCCGATCCTGGCCGGTATGACGGCGACCAGTCCGCTGATCGCGGAGGTCGGCCCGACGAAGCAGTACAAGACCGTCCAGGCGGCGCTCGAGGCGGCCGTACCGACCAGGTTGCGTCCGTACTGGCTCGTGGTGATCTGGCCGAACGCCCAGACGGCCGCGAATCCCCGCGGTGACTACAACGAGAACGTCATCGTGCATCACCAGGTGCGGATCCAGGGCGTCGGTCCGGGCGGATTCGACTCCGCCGGAACCTGGGTACCCGGCTCGATCCTCGACGGCTCCGGCTTCAACCTGGACAACCCCAACGGGACTGCCTGGATCAATCTCCTCGGCAGCCTGGTGCACTCGGGTAACCCAGCGGTACCGGATGCGGCCGTGGTGACGATCCTGGATGACCCGGCACGCACGGGCTTCACGCCGGCCAGTTGGCCGGTCACGCTGGACGGCCTCGACATCACCGGCGGAGCCCAGGCGGACCTGCCGGCCAACATCAACACCCTCGACGGTGTCGTCCACACACCGTACGGCGCGGACGGCGCACTGATCACCCAAGGCGGCGGCGTGTACGCGCACGCCAACGTCCGCGGCTTGCAGCTGACCGACAACGTGATCAACGGCAACGGCGGCTCGTACGGCGGCGGCATCCGGATCGGTACGCCGTACGTCGGTGACAACCGCAACTACGACCCGGTGATCGCCCGCAACCAGATCCGCGACAACGGTGGTACGAACCTCGCCGGCGGCATCGGGCTGTTCACCGGAAGCGACGGCTACCGAGTGCAGGACAATGCCATCTGCGGCAACTTCTCCGCGGAGTACGGGGGTGCGCTCACGGCGTTCGGCTACATGGCGAACCCGGGCGGCAGCACCGGTGGCCAGATCAGCGGCAACCGGATCTGGTTCAACGAGTCGTACGACGAGGGCGGCGGGGTGATGGTCGCAGGCGAGTTGCCGGCGACTCCGACGGCGCTCTCGCCGGGCACCGGACCGGTGACGATCAACGCCAACGTCATCCAGGCGAACCTGGCCAACGACGACGGCGGCGGGATCCGGCTGCTGCAGACCAGTGGATCGCACATCTCCCGGTCCGATCCACAGACCATCAACATCACCAACAACACGATCGCCGACAACGTCTCGGCCCACGAGGGCGGTGGTCTCGCGCTCGACGACGCGGTCTTCGTGAACGTCGTAAACAACACGGTGACGAAGAACCTGACCACGGCCTCGGCCGTGACCAGCGACGGTCAGCCCGCACCGGCCGGGTTGTCGACCGCGGCGAACAGTGACCCGTTGCAGGCGCGGCTGCGCAACACGACGCTGTTCCCCAGCTCGCAGGCCTTGGCGGCCACGACGTTCAGCAAGCCGACACTGTTCAACGACGTCTTCTGGGACAACCGGGCCGGCTCCTTCAGCGGCGGGTACGTCTACGGCATCGGCGGACAGCTTCCCGACGGTACGACGAACTCGGTCAACAACTGGGACATGGGCGTGGCCGATCTCCCGGATGCCCTGCTGACACCGACCCACACGGTGCTACAGGACGTGACCGGTACCGCCGCGGACGCGTCGAACTCCACGGTGGATCCGGGATTCGTCTCGCCGTACGAGGTGACGGTCAACATCCTGGCGGTCCGGTCCTACCCGGCCTTCCGGGAGGCCGCGATCGTCGCGGAGTTGTTGCCGCCGGACCTGATGGGCGACTTCCACCTGGCGACCGCCACGCCGCCGTCATCGGCCCGCGGTCTGGGCGCCGCGAGCACCGTCGTTCGATGGGGCACTGCTACCACGGGCTTCAGTTACACCGTGACAGCGCCGACCCCGGACATCGACGGCCAGCCTCGGCCGACGGTCACCGGCATCCTCTCGCGCCGGTACGACGCAGGATCGGACCAGATGACGCCGTGAATCCGTGCGGCCCGCCGCGTTACCCCTCCCGGCGGGCCGCACACCCCGCCCACTTCGAATCACCAACGGGAGACACAGTGACTGACAATTCTGCGTCGCGTCTCACGCGGCGTTCCTTACTCACCGGCGCCGGGGCGGTTGCAGGCGCTGCCCTCGGCGGCCGGCTTCTGACCAGCAGCGCCGTCATGGCCGCGCCGGTCCGGCCCGTGGCGGCAGCCAGTAGAACGGCCGCCGCGGCGCATCCGGTCAAGCAGATGCACCTGGTCGGTACCGACGGCTGGGTCGCGATGCCTGGCGATGCTCCACCGGACCCGCCGTTCTTCCCCGATCCGCTGGCACCGAGTCCCTTCAACACCTATGTGTTCGGTTTCCGTGACGTCACCGGGATGACTTCGAACCTGGTCGCAGCACAGCGTGGCAAGGCGCAGATCAGTGCGCCGATGATGGCGTTCGACGAGGACGACGACATCTACCTCACGCTGACCAACCTCGGTCTGTCGCAGCGACCGGACCTGTTCGACGGCCACACCCTGCACTGGCACGGATTCGTCAACGCGATCCCGCTGTTCGACGGCGTACCGGAACTGTCGCTCGCAGTGCCGATCGGGCGGGACCTGACGTACTTCTACCGGCCGCACGACGCCGGGACGTACATGTACCACTGCCACTTCGAGGACGTCGAACACGTGCAGATGGGCATGACCGGCATGGTGTTCGTGCGGCCGGCGCAGAACCGTACGCCGCTGCACCCGGGCGAGCGGTACGCGTACAACGACGGCGACGGCTCGACGGCCTACGACCGGGAGTTCGCGTTCATGATCACCGAGCTGTGGTCGGCCGCGCACTACCGGGACGCGCACATCCAGGTGAACGACTGGACCGACTACGACCCGAGCTTCTGGCTGCTCAACGGCCGGGCGTACCCGGACACGATCGCCGCCAACGGCGATCCGCTGAGCACGGGCGCGGGCCGGCTGCAGTACCAGCCGATCTCGTCGCTGATCAGGTGCAACGCCGGCGATCGGGTGTTGCTACGGATGTCGAACCTCGGCTACCAGAACCACGCGATGACAGCGGACAACATCGATCTGACAGTGATCGCGAAGGATGCGGCGTTGCTGAAGGGGCGCGACGGTACGACGAACTACCTGACGTCGAACGTGGTCGAGGTGGGCCCGGGGGAGAGCCGGGACGCGATCTTCGTCGCGCCGGGTCCGGGGGAGTACCTGCTGTACGACCGCAAGTACGCGTATCTGGAGAACGGCGGCGGGCCGGGCTACGGCGGCATGATGACGAAGATCGTCGTCGGGGCGCCCGGTACGTATCCGCCACAGACCGCGGCGAATGCGTGAGGGGGAATCCGATGAAACGACTGACTGTCCAGCGAATGCTGGCGCTGGCCGCCGCCGCGCTGCTGGTGACATGTCCGCTGGTGGTTCGTGCTCAGGCCTCGACGGCCGAGATGTCCGAAGGGGTGTTGTGTGACACCGACCCGAACCAGACGTTCTCGCTGACCGCGAGCGACGGCTACATCTCGACGCCGGACGGCAACTCGATCTACATGTGGAGCTACGGCAACAGCAAGCGCGGATTCCAGCTCCCCGGTCCGACCCTGTGTGTCGAATCCGGACGCCAGGTGACAGTGATCCTGCACAACACGTTGCCAGAAGCAACTTCGATGGTGTTTCCGGGCCAGTCGGGCGTCAAGGCGAACGGGAACCCGGCGCAGCCGCAGTTCGATTCCGGCGGCTCGCTGACGTCGCTGGTGCAGACCGCCGCGGCGAGCGACGGCTCGGTGACCTACACCTTCACCGCGGGCAGCCCGGGCAGCTACTTGTACGAGACCGGAACCGACGTCGACAAGCAACTGCAGATGGGTCTGTACGGCGCTCTGGTGGTGCGTCCGGCCGGCCATCCGAATCAGGTCAACGACCGCGCCGACTCGGCGTTCGCCAACGGCAAGGAATACGTCTACCTGCTGTCCGAGATCGACCCCGACGTACACCTGGCCGTCGAGCGCGACCAACCGGTTGACGTGAACGCATCGAAGTCCCGGTACTTCATGATCAACGGCCGCAGCATGCCGGACACGCTGGCGCCGAACAACGCGCCCTGGCTGCCCGGCCAACCGTACGGCGCACTGGTTCACATCAAGCCCTACGACGCTGCGACAAACCCGCTCCCGGCCACGATTCACTATTTGAACGCGGGCAGCGTCAACTACCCGTTCCACCCGCACGGCAGCGACGAGCGGGTGATCAACCGCGACGGTCACGCACTGCAGGGGCCGGCCGGTCAGGACTTGTCGTACCAGAAGTACGACCTCGACGTAGGGCCCGGGCAGACCCTTGACGTGCTGATGGACTGGCGTGACGTCGAGCACTGGAACGCGACGACCAACCCGATCCCGACCCAGCTGCCGGCCATCACCGACCAGCTGCTCGTCGGCTCGGACACCTGGTTCTCGGAGAGCGGCTATCTCGGTACCAAGAACGCGGTGCCGTCGAACATGACGCAGAACAACGAGTGCGGCGAGTACTACCACATCGCACACAGCCACGCGCTCGAGCAGGCGACCAACTACGGCGCGGCGTTCGGCGGCATGATGACGGTCTTCCGCATCGATCCGCCCGCCGGCTGTGTGAGCCAGTGAGGACGACGACGATGACGAACAGATTCCGGGTCGCCGCCGTCGGCGCCGCGACCGCAGCCCTGGTCTCCGCGCTGCTCGCACCGATCCACGCGGCGGCCGCTCCAGCGGTCCAGGACTCTCCGGCCCGTGCGTCGGTTGCTCTGGGCAAGCTCACGCCACGTGGCTGCAGCTTCGGCGCGGCGACCGCGGCGTGCGACCTCTACGCGATGGCCGGGACCGCGAGTGTGTTGGGAACCAACGTGCCGATCTGGGGATTCTCATTGACCGGCGCGGCCGGCTCGGCCACCACACCCGGTCCGGTACTCGTCGTCCATCAGGGCGACCAGGTAACCGTGACACTGCACAACCAGCTCGCCGGACAGTCGGTCTCGTTGGCCTTCCCGGGTCAGTCGGTGCCGACCGGTGGCGAGGACACGGCGGGAATCGGCTCGGGCACCCGCGCCTACACCTTCACCGCGAGCCACCCTGGGACGTTCCTGTACGAGGCCGGTCACACGCCAGGAGGCGCGCGGCAGGTGGCGATGGGCCTGGCGGGTGCGTTCGTCGTACTGCCCTCCGACGGTTCGGCGTACGGGACGCAACCGGCCGGGTATCCGGCGAGCCAGTACGACGACGACGCGCTGGTCGTACTCAGTGAGATCGATCCGGCGTTCAACGCGAACCCGACCGGATTCGACCTACGCGACTTCGCGCCGAAGTACCGGATGATCAACGGCAAGCCGTTCCCGGCCAGCGATCCGATCGCGACCGACCAGGGCCACAAGGTCCTGCTGCGTTACGTGAACGTGGGCTCCCTCACGCATCCGATGACGGTATTGGGCGGCGTGCAGACCGAGATCGCGAATGGCGGCCACCCGGCGCACTACGCCACCACGGTCGCCGCGGAGAGCATCGATCCCGGGCAGACGCTGGACGCGCTGGTGACGATGCCGACCGGTCCGGAAGCCAAGCTGGCGCTGTACGAGCCGGCGCGGCATCTCGACAACAACGGTCAGCACACCGCGGATCCGGCGCAGTTCGCGTTCGGCGGCATGCTGACGTTCCTCGACACCAACGCGCCGCCACCGGCCACCGACGGTGTCGGGCCAGTCTCGAGCCACGTCAGGCTGGCTCCCAACCCGGCGACCGGGCAGGTACCGGTCACGGTGACGGCCGATCTCAGCGACGCGACCACCGGCGGATCCGGCGTCAGCCAGGCGGAGTTCGTCCTCGACGACGCGGTCACCGTCGGCCCGGGATTCGGTACGCCGATGAGCCTGCCGAGCAACGGCGTGACGGTCGTGGGGGCGACCGGGACGATCACGACGGCGATGATGGCCGCCCTGGACGCCGGACGGCACACGGTCTTCGTCCGCGGACTCGATGCCGCGGGCAATTGGGGTGTCGTCGGCTCGGTCATTCTGAACCTACCGAAGACCGGGCCGCAGACAACGAACGGGTCGATCGCCGACGTACCGGCCAACGGTTCGGTCGCGGTGAGCGTGTCCGCCACGGGTGACGACTCGGACGCGGGCGGGGTGATCACCGCGGCGGAGTACTTCCTCGACACGGCCGGAGCGAACGGTGCCGGCACGCCGCTGGCGCTGAACCGCAGCGCGACCGTGGTGTCCGAGGACGCGGATCTCTCGCCGTCGTTGCTGCAGACGCTCGCCGAGGGCACGCACCACGTGCTCGTGCACAGCAAGGACTCGTTGGGGCTGTGGGGTCCGCCGTTGGACATTCCGCTGCCGATCGACGTGACCGGCCCCGCCGTCGACGCGGCTGCGGTCGGCCCGAACCCGACGAACGGCGTACTGGCCGACAAGAGCCACCCGGGAAACCTGCTGATCTCCGCCGAGATCACCGACAAGGACGCCGGTGGCGCGCTCCAGAGCAACCTGGTCGACGCCGAGGCGTTCCTCGACCCGACCGTGCCGAACCCACCCGGCGGAACAGGGTTGCAGTTGCTCCCGGTCGACGCGAAACTCGACTCGTCCAGTGAGGCGTTCTATGGGATGATCCCGCTGACGCAGATCAAGGCGCTTGCCGATGGCACCCATCACGTCTACGTACGTGGTCAGGACGCCGCCGGCAACTGGGGACCGTTGTTCGCGGTCAACCTGGTCGTGGACAAGACCGCGCCCGTCCTGGGTGCGCTGACGGCCGCGCCGAACCCGACCAACGGGGCAGACACGCTGACGCTCACCGCGCCGGTCACCGACGCCTCGCTGATCGCGAAGGCGGAGTACTGGCTCGGGAGTACCGATCCTGGCATCGGCAAGGGCATCTCGGTGCCGGTCAGCGTGGTCGCGGGCAAGGTCCAGGTGACCGTACCGCTAGCCTCCGTGTCGCCGGGCAACCAGCTGTTCAACCTGCGCGTGCAGGACCTTGCCGGCAACTGGAGCAAGCCGGTCGGCACGACCGTCTCGGTCCAGCGACCGAACCGGATCTTCTCCGACGACTTCGAGTCGGGCGGGTTCGGATTCTGGAGCGGCCGGACCGGTGGTGTCGCGAACACGACAACTGCGGCGCGGCCTGGCGCACTGGAGCCCGGAAGCCTTCGCGGTCTGCAGGTCACCCTGCCGGGCGCGGGGTACCTGACCGACAGCACCCCGACGGCGGAGACGTCGTACCACGCGCGGTTCGTCTTCAACCGGAACACGCTCACCTCCGGGACGAGCGCTACGACCGCCCTGAGTGTGCTGCAGGCGCGGACAGCGGCCAATGGTCAGGTGTTCGCACTCGAGTACCGGTACGCGGCCGGCTCGGCCCAGGTTCGGACGGTTCTCGACCGTAGCGGCGCAGGTGCCCTGACCGGCGCCTGGGTGACGCTGACGCCCGGCGACCACACCCTGCAGCTCGACTGGACGTCCGGACCGGCGACGGGCACCTCCGCGGGCTCGGTGCGGCTGCTGGTCGACGGGGTCAGCCGTTCGCTGCAGACGGGCAACACCAGCACGCTGCGGATCGAGACAGCCTGGCTCGGGGTGTCGGCCGGTTTGAGCTCCAGCTCGGCCGGACAGGCGTACTTCGACACCTTCAACTCGACCAGGTACACGATGCCGTAGCGGCAGCGGGAAGCCGGGGACCCACCCACCGGGTCCCCGGCTTCCCTTCAGGGGAGGGGACCTCCATGCTCGAAGCAACAATTGACCGTCCCACCAAGCGGGGCCGTGGTCTCAGCCGGCTGGTAGTGCTGAGCGCGGTTCTCGCCGTCGCACTGGTCGTCGGCGTGCTCGTCGGCCTGAAGATCTGGTCGTCGTCCGACGGCGCCGGATCGTTCCCGCAGAGTGCGGCGATCGAGCAGCAGTACGGTGTGCGTTTCAGCCGGATCGCCGTGGTCGGGGACGGTGGACTCGTCACGCTGACGTACGTCGTGCTGGACAGCGAGAAGGCCGGCCGGTTCCAGTCCGACGTACAGCACCCGCCGGAGCTACGCAGCGAGGTTCGGGACGGCGGTACCAAGCGGGTGTCGGTGATGAAGCAAGGGCATACCTTGCGTGCCGGGCAGACGTACTATCTCGTCTACCAGAACACGAAGGGCGCACTGCGGCACGGTGAGAAGGCGTCGATCGAGCTGGGCGGGCTCAGCCTGCGCCATGTACCGGTGCTGTGAGCGCGTCAGCCGTCGGTGGAATCGCTGTCGCGAGCGGGCAGCATCACCTGGAACAGGGCGCCACCCTCGGGAGCCCGCTCGGCGACGATCTGACCGCCGTGTGCTTGCACGGTGGCTTGCGCCATCGCCAGACCGAGGCCGCTGCCGGGCGCCTTCGACGGCGGACGTCGATGCCAGAAGCGTTCGAAGACGTGCGGCAGGTCCTTGGGCCGAATACCAGGACCGGCGTCGGCGACGCTGATCAGGTACCACGGACCGGAGCGCTCACACGACAGGCGTATCCGGTCGCCCGGCGAGGTGAAGTGTACGGCGTTCTCGATCAGCGCATCGAGGGCCAGCTCGAGCCAAGACCTGTCCGCCGCGACCACCGCGGCCCCCACCGGGCGGTCGAACTGCCAGTCCCGGTCCGCGCTCTCGCGCCAGTTGCGCGCGATGTCGTCGAGGAACTCGCCGAGGTCGAGATCGTGGTAGCGCAGCGCGCGGCCGGAATCGAGTTTGGCCAGCGCCAGCAGGCGGGTGGACAGCGCGGACAGCCGGTCCATCTGGCGTACGACGATCCCGTAATCCTCGGTGGACTCGGGAGTGTCGACGATCGGTTCGAGCAGTTCGAGGTGGCCGAGCGCGATCGTCACCGGCGTACGCATCGCATGCGACGCCTCCCGGAAGAACTCGCGTTCGCGCTCGAACACGGCCAGCCGTTCCTCGGACATCAACTCGAGCTGGTCCTGTGCCGCCTTCCGGCGGCGCGCGTGCCAGACCATCGCGAGGAAGAGCATCGGCATCAGCGGAATCTCCGCCCACTCCGCCCGGCTGCTGCCGTCCTGGAGTTGGTGGGCGACCAGGATCCATCCCGTGCTGGTGGTCACGAGAAACGTGACGATCAGCGTCGGCACCATCGGCCAGACGCGGAAGCCGTACACGAGCGTCAGACCCAGGAACAGCAGGTGGTACGGGATGACCTCGCGCTCGATCATCACACTCATCAGCGCCAGCATCGCGAGGATGAACAGCGCGAGCAGGCCGTCGACCACGCGGTACGTCTGCTGACTCAGCCGGCCCGAGATCAGCCGGGTGGTCAGGCCAGGCGCCGCGTCACGCGCTTTGAAGCTGATAGCCGACATTGCGCACGGTCTCGATCACGTCGCGGGTCATCTTGCCCCGCAGCCGACGGACGTAGACGTCGACGATGTTGGTCGCGGGATCGAAGTCGTATCCCCAGACCGCGGACAGCAGTTCGCTGCGGGAGCAGACCTTGTCGGGTCTCCGCATGAGGTGCTGCATGAGCAGGAACTCGCGTTCCGACAGGCCCGCCTCGATGCCGTCGATGCGCAGCTTGCGGGTACGGATGTCGAGGGTGATCCGGCCGACCCGCAGTACGAGCTCCTCGGTCGTCTTGCCGGTCGCGTCACGCAGGCCGAACCGTACTCTGGCCAGCAGCTCGCGGATCGTGAAGGGCTTCGGCAGGATGTCGACGCCTTGCTCCAGGCAACGAACCCGGGCCTCCGCGTCGGCGGCCGCCGAGAGGACCAGGACGCGGGTGTTCGGGCTGCTGACGAGCACCGCCGCGATCACTGCCTGGCCGTCGACCTCGGGCATCCGCAGGTCGACCACCATCAGATCCGGTTGCTTCGTCAGCGCCATCCGGAGACCGTCACCACCGTCGGTAGCGGTCAGGACCCGGTACCCCTCAGCCTCGAGCCCGCGGCGTACGAAGCGGACCACCTCTGGCTCGTCATCGATTACCAGCACTGTTGTCATGTTCTCCCCCCAGCCGGACGGCGCCGTTGGGCGTGCCCGCTGCACTGGACTCTCCCCCGAGCCCTAGGACATCTTGACTCGCTGTGACGCCCGAGGGAAGCCCGAATCGCATCTTCGGGAGCCGCTGGAGCGTGAGAACGAAATGAGAACTTTGTCATTTAGGCCCTCCGGATCGCCCGGTGGGGGATCGTCGCGCGTAGCACCGTTGGGGGAGGCGACTGTGGGGATCTGGGGTGCGCGAGGGCTTGTCAGGGCGGTTGCGCTGCTGCTCGTGGCCGCCGTTTTCTGGCTGAGCAGCGGCCTGGCCGCGGAGGCTCACCCGGTGCTGCTGCGGTCCACGCCGTCCGACGGCCAGACGGTCCGTACGGCGCCGCGCCAGCTCGATCTGTGGTTCTCCGAGCCGCCGACGGCCGCCGGTATGGACATCGCGCTGACTGATCGAGACGGCAAGTCGTATCCGGTGGTCGCGCGAATCGCAGATCAGGGCATTCACGTGGTCTTGACGGGCTTTCCGGAGTTGCCTCGGTCGGTGTACGAGCTGCGGTGGAGCGTGGTGTCGAAGTACGACCTCCATCGGCTGCAAGGCACGGTGGTCTTCGGAGTCGGGCTGGCCGCTACTTCGACCGGTCAGCCCGCCGAATCCGTGACCGGGCCGGCCGGAACGGTGGCAGACGACCTGCTGGGCTGGTTCGATCTGGCTGCGACGGCCGTCGTCTGCGGCTGGGTGCTCGTGGTCGCGGCGGGTTCTCGCCGTCGGGGGTTCACGCTGCCTGCGGACTCAGTGGGCACCATGCGCGGGCTGGTGGCCGCGTTCGGGATGCTCTCGGTGTTCGCGTCGCTCGCACGGGGTGCCAGGCAGTGGTCGGAGGCGGCCGGATCCGACTCCGGCCTGGCGGTGGTCAAGGATTCCGGTCAGCTGCTCCGGTGGTCGCTGCGTGAGGTCGTACTGGTCATCATCTGCACGCTCTTGGTGCGACAGTCGCGCCGCGGCGCCTCGGGCAGCGCGGCGACGCTGCCACTGGTCTGCCTGCTGCTCGCAGATCTGGTCCTGCGCGCGGCGACCAGCCATGCTCGTGGCGGGCCGCTCTCGCTCGTGGTGCTCGCCGTGCACCAGGTCGCGGCCCTCGCGTGGGTCGGCGGGCTCGTCGTACTCGGCATCCTGACTGCTCGGTTGCGCGGAGAGCGGAGCTTGACCTTGGATCTGTGGAGGTCCTTCGGTCCAGTCGCGGCGTGCTCCGTGGCGGTGCTCACGATCACGGGGCTCTTGCTGACCGGGCGCCAGGTGGCCTCTGTCGACGCCGCGATCAGCACGGCGTACGGGCGGGCCTTGCTGATCAAGCTGGCTCTGGCAGGTGTGCTGATGCTGCTCGGCCTGCGCCACGCGGCACGCCTCCACCCGTGGCTGCGGCGACGGATCGGCCCGCCCGTGCTGCCGTCGTCCCGAGCGCGGGCGATCTCGCCGCTGCTGGGAGTCGGCGTCGCCTTGATGGCTGTCGTGCTGGCAGGAACGCCGCCGGCTCGCGGGCCGCAGTTCGACAAGCCCGAAGTGACCGCCTCGCGGGCCAACTATCAGGTGGACGATCTGCTGGTCACCGTCTCGCTCGGCCCCAACCAACCCGGCAGGAGCCTCCTGCTGGTCGATGTGGTCAGCAGCAGGCGTCCGTCCCCCGGGCCGATCACGGCTGTGACGGCCGACCTGGGATCGACCTCGGGGATCGTCCTGCGGCGTACGTCGGGCGCCGCACAGGGCGGCAGCGGACAGGGTGGCGGACAGTGGCAAGCGGCTGTCGACGTCGAGGCGACCGGACCCGTGCCGCTGCGGATCGTGGCCGCGCGCAACCACCCTGGTCCGGCTGTCGTCACGACGACCTGGATCGTACCGACCGGCCTGCCGCCGCGGCCCGTCCTGGTGTCGAACAGCCCGCTCGCGCCGTGGACAACAGCCCTTGCGCTGGCGTTCGCGTTGGCCGCGTCGGCCGTCGGGTTCGCGCTCCTGCGCAGGTGCCGCCGTACCCGGAATCCCGTCGTTGCTGCAGAGCCGGTGCAATGCGTACCCTCGGGCGCTCGCTGACCGCCGCACGGTCTCAATGTTGCGACAGGCCCGGCTAGTCCAAGGAAGGACCAAGAATCCCCAGGCATCGTCGGAGACATGACGTCCCGCGAAGCAGCAGTGGATGCCGCGCACCAAGCGAGCGCGCTGTGACCAGGCACTCCGAGCGGTTGCGTCGCAACCTTCTCGTTGGCGGGAGTACCGGCGTGCTGCTGGTTCTGTTGTTTCTCTATCCGACCAGCCGGAATCACCTCTCCTCGCCGCCGGTGGCCGCGGCGCCGCCGGGTGTCGTGCGAACGTCGCCAGGTGTCGTGAAACCCTCTTCGAAGACCAGCGATGTGACGGTGAACGGGACGTCCGAAGACACGCAGTACGGGCCGGTGCAGGTCCGGATCACGGTTCGAGGCAAGCGGCTGGTGAAGGCGACCGCTGTGGTGTATCCGTCGTCCGGCGGGCGTGACCAGGAGATCAGCTCGTTCGCGCTGCCGCAGTTGGAGCAGGAGGCGATCGCCGCACAGAGCGCCCGGATCGACACGGTGTCGGGAGCGACGTTCACATCGGACGGCTACCGCCGTTCGCTGCAGTCCGCCCTCGACGCGGCGCACTTTCGTACCGCTGGATGAGCGGCTCCAAGATTCCCCAAGAACTCGCTTCAAGCCCGGGCACTCCGTACCGGTCATGGCTGTTCCAGGTTTGTACTCGAAGCGCGGCGGCTGACCGTGATGTCTGGTGCAGGCTGAGACGAATCGTTGTAAGACTGGCGCAGAAGAGGCGTAGAAACGATGGCGCCTCCCAATCGGAGGAGAAGGCATCTTGAGTAGCGCCGGGCAGGACGAGTCGGCGACGCTGGACGAGCTGCTTGGGATGGAGGCGCCTACTGGTCGTCCGGTCAGTGGTGATGGGATCGGGCGGCTTGCTTTCTACGGGCGATGTTCGACGGAGGACAACCAGGATCCGAAGTCGTCGCTGGCGTGGCAGCTGGGTGAGGCCGCGCGGTTTGTCGAGCCGCGTGCTCCACGAGTTGAAGAATCCGCGCCGCGGCTGGGACGGCCTTGTCGTAGGGGAGGCGACGAGGTGCTGGTATGGCAACCAGTGTGGATCCCGAGTCTGGGTGGGCTGTTCGATTCCGAGAACACCGTGCACGACATGGCGATGACGATCACGGGTGGGTTGTCGAAGTCGGAGCGTCAGCATGTGCAGCGACGAGTGCGGGCGGCGATGGCGGCGCAGGTCGTGGAAGGCCCAGGAGGGCTATCGGCTTCGAGTGCTTGCCATCGACAACGAAGCAGCCGTCGTGGTCGAGTGCATCTTTCAGCTGTACCTTGACGGGCTGGGGCTGAAGTCGATCGCCGAAACGCTGAACGTCGAGGGTGTCCCGTGGCCGTCGGCTCACACTCCTCAGCAGAATCGGCATCGCCGGGGCGATGGATGGCAGCACACCACGGTCAAGGCGATTCTGGAGAATCCGCGACACACCGGGTTCGCGATCTACGGACGGTGGCAGAAGATCGAAGAGTTGCTGGATCCGGAGGACGTGGCTGCCGGGCACGTCGTGCGCTTCCGGCGGTCGCCGCACTCGAAGATCGTGCGGTCGCGGGAGCCTGCCCACCCGGCGATCGTGTCGGTCGATACGTTCACGTGCGTCCAGCTGGAGCTGCGCGTGCGTCGGGGAGCAGACCCGCGGATCAGGCGACGCGGGAGCGGACTCGAGTGACGACGCGCGTGTACCGGCTTCGTGGCCGCGTGAGGTGTGAGTTGTGCGGGCGGAAGATGCAGGGCGCGGCGCGGAAGCACGCGGTGTTTTACCGGTGCAGCGCGGACGTTGGTGCCAGGTTCGCCGATCGCGGACCTGCATCCGGCGAACGTGTACCTTCGCGAGGACATGCTGACGCGGAAGCTCAACGCCTGGATCGTGACCGTGTTCAGCCCCGAGAATCTCGACCAGACCGCGGAGGCGCTGGCGGCTGTTGACGATGATCGCGAGTCGGCATCAGTTGCCGTCAGGCTGGCGCAGAGGGTGCAGGCCGCGGAGTCCGCGATGGCGCGATTGCCTCGGGCGCTCGAGGCCGGCCGGGATCCAGCGGCGTTGACGGAGCAGTACAACGCCGCGGTGGCCGAAAAGCGGTCTGCGGAGGCTGAGCTCAGCGTGGTGAAGGTGTCAGGAGTTGGGCGACATGACGGCGGCGCTTGAACAGGCCGATGCAACCGACATGCAGGCGCCGTACGGGGCGTTAGGTCTGTAAGTGAGTTACAACCACGAGACCAGATCGACTGAAGTCGCCGTAAGCCCCGCTCTGCGTGGCTTTCACGTTGGTGTCCGAGGGGGGACTTGAACCCCCACGCCCCGCGAAGGGCACTAGCACCTCAAGCTAGCGCGTCTGCCTATTCCGCCACCCGGACGAGTGGTCTGACCGCTTGCGCGGTGCCGACCGGAGAACAGTAGCAAACTCCAGGGGTGGAATTCACATCGGGCGGATCGGGGTGTCTGATGGGGGTGAGGGAAGGGTGGGTGGAGATGGCGGAGATCGATCTCGGCGCGGTGGAGGCGGAGCGGGAACGGCTCCGGGCGGCGTATCTGAAAGCGGGCGCGCCGTCGTCGGCGCGTGGGCTTCATCACACAGCGTTACTGTGCGCGGACGTCGAGCGGACGGTGCGGTTCTACCAGGAGGTGCTCGGGTTTCCGTTGACCGAAATGGTGGGGAACCGGGACTACGAAGGGTCCACGCACTTCTTCTTCGACATCGGGAACGGGAACCTGCTGGCGTTCTTCGACTTCCCGGGTCTCGAGCTCGGGCCGTACGCCGAAGTCCTCGGCGGGCTGCACCACCTGGCGATCTCGGTGGAGCCGGCGCGCTGGGACGAACTGACGGGGCGGCTGACCGAGCACGGCGTGGAGTTCCTGGAGGAGAGCGGTACGTCGATCTACTTCCGCGACCCCGACGGCGCCCGGATCGAACTGATCGCGGATCCGCTCGGGGAGATGTACGGGCTGAAGGTGCTCTGAGCACTGCCGCCGGATCCGTCCGGAAGCGGCGGCAGTCGAGGGCCTGGGTCAGTCCTTGAAGGCGTCCTTGACCTTCTCGCCGGCCTGCTTCAGGTCTTCCTTGCTCTTCTCGGCCTGGCCTTCCGCCTGCAGGTCCCGGTTGTCCGTCGCGTCGCCGGCCATCTCCTTGGCCTTGCCCTTGGCGGCCTTGGCAGCGTGCTTCGCCTTGTCTCCGGCATTCATCCGCGATCACTCCTTCGCGTCGTTCGACGCGTCCCCGGTACCCCGGGCCGGGGCCCACATGCACGACCTGAAATACCGCGACCTGAAATACATTGCCGCGCCGGACGGCGGGCGGCAGGATCGCGGGCGTGGACTGCGTACTCGTGACCGGGATGCCCGGCGCCGGCAAGTCGACCGTGACCCGCCTCGTGGCCGAACGGCTGCCGCGGTCGGCGCGGCTCGGCGGTGACGAGGTGAACGCGATGATCGTGAACGGATTCGTCTGGGCGCTCGGTGAGCCGGCGGACGAGGCGGCGCGGCAGGTCGAGTTGCTGCACCGGAACCTGTGCGCGCTGGCGAACAACTTCGTGGACGCCGGCTTCACCCCGCTGATCGACGCGATGATCCCGTCGCGGGCGAAGCTCGACTTCTTCGTGGAGCACCTGAGTCCGCGGCGGATGCTGTTCGTCGTACTGGCGCCCGGGATCGAGGTGTGCCGGTACCGGAACACGATCCGCGACCCGGCGGAGCGGTTCGACTTCGACGGGTACGAGCGGCTCGAGGCCGACATGCGACGGGAGTTCGGCGACACCGGATGGTGGCTCGACACCTCCGGCCTGACCGCCGGGGAAACCGCCGACCGGATCGTCGACGAGGCAGCACGCACACCTAGGATGGGCGCATGACGACCTCGACCGACAGTACGTCGTACGCCGCCGACGCCGAGGTGGTGGAGCTCTGCAGCGAGCTGATCCGCATCGACACGACGAACTACGGGAACGGCAAGAGCAACGGCGAGCGGGTCGCGGCGGAGTACGTCGCGGCGAAGCTGGCCGAGGTCGGGATCGAGTCGACCATCTACGAGTCCGAGCCGGGCCGGGCGACGCTGGTCGCCCACTGGGACGGCGAGGACCAGAGTGCGGACCCGCTGCTCGTGCACGGGCACCTGGACGTGGTGCCCGCCGACCCGAAGGACTGGAAGGTCGACCCGTTCGCGGGGGAGATCTTCGACGGGTGCGTGTGGGGCCGCGGCGCGGTCGACATGAAGGACTTCGACGCGATGGTGCTGTCCGTCGTCCGGGCGCGGCAGCGGGCCGGGGTGAAGCCGCGGCGGCCCGTCCGGCTGGTGTTCACCGCCGACGAGGAGGCCGGCGGCGTGTACGGCGCCCAGTGGCTGATCGACAACCATCCGGACACGATCGCCGACTGCACCGAGGGGATCGGCGAGGTCGGCGGGTTCTCGGTCACGGTCAAGGACGACCTGCGGCTGTACCTGATCGAGACCGCCGAGAAGGGCATGAACTGGATGCGCCTCAAGGCCCGCGGTACGGCGGGTCACGGGTCGATGGTGAACACCGACAACGCGGTCACCAACCTGGTCGAGGCGGTCACCCGGATCGGTTCGCACGAGTGGCCGCTGCGGGTCACACCGACGGTCCGCGAGTTCCTCAAGACGCTCGAGGACCTGCTCGGCACCGAGCTCGACCCGGACGACATGAGCACCACGCTGGCGAAGCTCGGCAGCTTCAGCCGGATGTTCGGCGCGACGATCCGGAACACCGCGAACCCGACGATGCTGAACGCCGGCTACAAGGTGAACGTGATCCCCGGCGACGCCGAGGCGCACATCGACGGGCGGTTCCTGCCCGGGTACGAGGACGAGTTCTACGCGACCATCGACGAGCTGCTCGGCGACAAGGTGCAGCGCGAGACCGTGGTCACCGACATCGCGCTGGAGACCGAGTTCAGCGGCGGGCTCGTGGACGCGATGAAAGCGTGCGTGCAGGCCGAGGACGCGCAGGCCCGGTTCGCGCCGCTGCTGATGTCGGGCGGTACGGACGCGAAGTCGTGGAGCCGGCTCGGCGTCCGGTGCTTCGGCTTCGTGCCGTTGCAGCTGCCGCCGGACCTGGACTTCATGGGCATGTTCCACGGTATCGACGAGCGGGTGCCGACGTCGGCGCTGGAGTTCGGCTCGCGGGTGCTGGATCGATTCCTGACTCAGGCCTGACGCAGGATCCGCGGTACGGCGAGCAGCCCGGAGTTCAGGTACTCCGTCGCGTGTTCGACGTGCTGCAGGTCGAAGCGCCGGCCGTAGGTGACGGCGGATTCGGCGGCCACGTCGAGCAGGTGCTGGTCGGCGGAGAGCGCGTTGGCGGCGGTGTTGTGGACGACGATGCGCAGGTCGTTGGCTCCTGGGCGAGCGGCCGCGGTGAGGTCGACCTGGTACGGCGGGGCCCAGAGGGTGGCGCAGTGCACGCCGTTCAGGTAGATGTCGGCGGCCACGCCTACCGGCGGGGTGATGAGCGCTCGGTAGGAGTTGCCTGGTACGTAGGGCTCGGCGTCGGGTGGGACCGGGGTGCCAGGGCCCAGGTCGAGGAGCAGCCGGTCGGTTGTCGCCGGTAGGTCCACCTCGGTTCGGTAGGTGGCGGAGCCGGAGTACGTCGTACGCGCCGGGTCGTCCTCCCAGCGGTGGGGGAGCCGCACCGCCGCAACCTCCTTGCCAAAGGCAACCGTCCAGCCGCCTTCGACCGCACAGACGAGGTGGCTGGACGGCTCAGCACCAGGCACATCCGTCGTCGCCACCAGCACAGCTGATTCGTAGGGGTGGAGTGTGGTGGAGTGGATGGTCTGGGATTCAGCGCTCAGGGGGTTCCAGCGTTCCATCGCGGCGGGGAAGGTGAGCGTGCGAGGCTCGGCCGCGGTGTTGGCGACGAAGTAGAGGTCGGCGTCGTCGAGGCGGCGGTGTACGACGCCGACGTCCTCGACCGGGGTGAAAGCCGCGGGCGGGAGACTGTCGGCGAGGGTGGACAGATCGGTGACGACCGTCCCGCCGGCCGCGGTGACCGCGTCGAGCCACGCGCGGGTCCGAGTCGGCAGCGTCGTTCCGGACGGTACGACGATCACCGGGACGTCGGCCGGATCGACCGTCGTGATGGCGTCGTCGTCGATCAGGTCGAAGTCGAGGCCCGCGTCGCGGATCGTCCGCGGGACGGCCTCAGGGATCAACCGACGGACGACCCGATACAAGTTGCGCGGTTCGGTGCCGCCGGCAACGTACGCGTCCGACGCCGGGATGTAGATCTTGACCGGCCGCACCGGCGTACCCTGCCGCAGCACCCACGACAACCGTTGCAGCGAGCCGAACAGAGCCGTTGCCGCCGGCCACCAGGGGTTGCGGTCGTCGAGGGCGCCGGCGGCGTAGAAGATCCACCCGAGTCCGGGCCTGTCGGACGGCGAGTACGGCCAGCCGTGCCCGATCAGGTGGTTGACGCCGGACAGGAAATGCTCGTGCGCCTCACCCCGGAGATCCAGCGGCGTCGCCCGGAACGACGGTGAGTGCACCCACGTCCACACCTCGGCCGACACGACCGACTGGCCGTAGATATTCGCCGCCGACGACGCCCACCGGGTCTCGGGGATGCCCCTCCACGCCCACCCCTCACCCTCGGAGATGTCCGCGAACCGGTAGCTGCTCATCGTCGCCGGCGGTTCGCCGTAGCTCTGGATCCGGAACGGTACGCCGTGCTCCGCGGCCCAGGCCTGGAACACCTTGAGGAAGTTGTCCTCGTACAGCTCCGACAACGTCCGGCCGAAGTCGATCCGCAACTCCCGCGCGCCGTCGACGTCGACCAGCAGCTCGTACAACCGCGGCCGGAGGTCGTACCCGCGCCGCTCCAGGAACTCGGAGAAGATCGCCGGCGTCCAGTCCGCGCCGTACACCTCGAGGCTGTCGCAGAACACCGACCCGACCGGCATCGCTGCCTTGAGCAACGGTTCCGCGACGGCGCGGATGTGTTCCCGCGCCGCGGCCGCCGAGTAGTGGTCGAGTGTGTGCCCCTCGGCGCCGGCCGCCGCCCGCTTCACGTTCTGCCCGGTGACCCGCGACGTCGCGATCAGCACCTCGCGCGGCTGCCCGCCCGCCGGTACGTGGATGGTCCCGTCGCTCACCGGCACCTCGACGTACGACGTCGGTGCGCCGGCCGAGCCGTCACCGACGTACGCGGCGACGAACTCGTCACCGGGCCACGCGGCCGCGATCGGTACGTCGTACGCCGCCGCGCCGATCTCGCGCCGGTCCCAGTGCAGCTGCCGCGCCGCGTGCGCGGTCCCGACATGCGGGCCGCCGTACGACCAGCCGCTTCCGAGCGTCACGTCGAACCGCAGGCCGAGCGCCTGCGCCGTCCGCGACGCGTGCCCGACCAGTTCGAGGAATTCCGGCGATCCGAAGGGCGCGGTCACCGGCGCCATCGGATACACGAACGACACCTCGGCCCCGCCGAGCCCGGCCGCCGCCATCGCGTTCAGCTCGCGATCGATCTCGTCCCGGTCGACGGACGGTCCGAACCACCACCACCGCATCATCGGCCGCGCCTCGGGCGGCGGGTTCCGGAACTGTCGTCGTACGTCGTCGACGGTCGCCATACGCTCCACCCCATCGTGGCGGCGGCCACGGGTCAACGCGGATGACCAGATTTGGTCACATCCGAGACCAGGAACAACGTGCCGCCGTCACCGCGACGACTCACCGCTGTTCACGACAAGTTCAAGGTCGCGCGGAGCTGGGGGAGGTGGGCGATCAGCGGCTTGGGCGGTGTGGGGGTGGTGACGACCGAGAGGGTGAGGCGGTAGCGGAACGGCGCGGGCATCAGGTGTTCGCCGGGACGAAGCTCCGTGGCCAGGGCGGTGCGGGGGACGAGGGCCAGGTGGGCGCGGCGGCGGGCCATCGCGACGGTGGTGCTGAGCGTGACGCCGCGGCGGGGGATCGCGCCGAGGGCGGCGAGCCGGTCGTGGACGTCCTCGCTGCCGCGGTCGTACGTCGAGAACACCATCGGGCGGTCCTTCAGCGGCTGCCGGCCGCGACCTGGCGGGCGCGCGCCCGGCGGGACGAACAGGACGAGCTCGTCGTGGCCGACCCGGCGGGAGACGGTGCCGTGCGGGAGCGCCATCTGCTCGGCGATCGCGATGAAGGCGGCGTCCATGGTGCCCTCGGCGACGCGTTCGACCAGGAAGTGGCCGTGGTCGACCTGCTGCTGGATCTCGACGTCGGGGAGGTCGGCGTCCAGGATCGGGAACAGGATCGGGGCGATGCTGTTGAACGTGCCGATCACGAGCCGCTGACCGGCGGCGGCCGCGCGGGTGGCGGCGTACACCTCCTCGAGGTGACCGAGGATGTGGTCGGCGCGGCGGCTGAGCTCGGCCCCGGCCGGCGTCGGGCGGGCGCCCCGGGTGTCGCGCTCGAACAGCTTGGTACCGCAGAGGCGTTCTAGGCGGGACAGTCGCTGGGACGCGGACGGCTGCGAGATGCGCAGCTCACGCGCCGCGGTGCCGACCGCGCCGGTTCGGGCGACGGCCTGGACCAGCCGCAGGTCCTCGACCGAGGGTAATGAGGCCATAGGTGCAGCCTATGGCAAGCACGCAAGCCCGGCCGGCTACCTGAGAACCGCCGGAACGCCAAGAATTCAAGGCATGCGGGCAAGACGTGAGGCGCTGGCACTGCTGGCGGGAAGCGGTACGGCGGACTTCGCGTTCCGGCTCGCGCAGGTCGCGTTGCCGTTGGTGATCCTCCGGGAGACGGGCTCGGTCGCCGCGACGGGACTGGTCGGCGGCGCAGCCGGCGTACCGGTGCTGCTGTCGCCGTGGTGGGCCCGCAAGGCGCGGCAGTGGATCGACTCCGGCCCGCGGCTGGCGGTGGTCGCGCTGGTGTCCGCGATCGCGCTGGCGTCCGTCCCGACGGCTGCCGCTCTCGGCGTGCTGTCACCGGCGCTGCTCGTGCTGAGCGGACTGCTGCTCGGCTGTGGCGATGCCTTGGCGCAACCGGGCCGAGCGGCGTTGCTCGCGGACACCGGCGACCGGTGGGGCGACGGCCGTGCGGTGATGTTGCTGACCTGGCAGGACGGCCTGCGCCGCGTCGGCATGCTGGTCGGCCCGTCCGTCGGAGCGCTCGCGGTCGGGTTCGGCTTCACGAACGAGTTGCTCTGGACGGAGGCTGCCGCCGTACTCGCCGCCGGCCTGCTGGCGTGCACGGTCCAACCCGAGCGGACCGTCGGCGTCGCAACCGAGCCGCCGTCGATCCGAGGCAGCCTGCAAGGGCGGCGCGACGTGTTGTACGGCTGGATCGTGCGGGGGACCGGCTGCGTCACGTGGTTCGCCTTCACCCTCGGGTTGTCGGTCCTCGGCGAGGAACGCGGCCGCCCCGGCGTCTACCTTGCGGCTGGGATGACGGGGTACGGCGTGGGCTCGCTCCTCGGTACGGCGATCTCGCTGCCCGTCGTACGGCGGACCAACCCGGTGCTGACCGCGGTCGCCGCGTGGGGCTGGTCCGGGCTGTGCTGGGTCGGGATGGGACTGTGGACCACGCCGCCCGTGGTCGCGTTGATGGGAGCGTTGTCCGGTGTGGCAGTGGTGATCGGGATCGCCGCGATCTCCGTCCTCATCACCCGGTCCTCGGCCGGCGCCGAGCGGAGAGCACTCCTCGCCGGGCAGAGCGTCGTCGTCAACGCAGGCAGTGCGGCGGGACTGCTGGCGGGCGGCCCGATCATCGGCGCGGTCGGCGCGGCCCCGTCTTTGGTCGGCGCCGGACTGGTCACGTCCGGGGTCGCCGTACTGATCCTGGTCAGGTGCCAGACTGCGGGACATGCTGGAGATCACCACGTTGGCCGAGCGGCCTGAGTACCTGGAGCGGATGTACGAGTTCGCGGACGTCTGGCCGAGGTTCATGCACAACGACCCGATCGGCAACGCGTTCATGGGCCAGGTCCCGGTGCACTTCCCGGACCAGTGCGTGGTCGCCACCGAGGACGGCGTATTGGTCGCACACGGCCGAAGCATCCCGTTCGTCTTCCCGGACGAGAACCGCACGGACCTCCCCTCCGGCGGCTGGGACCGCGTGCTGCACTGGGGCTTCCAGGATCTGCGCACCGGCCGTACGCCGAACGTCTCGAGCGCCCTGGAGATCCTCGTCCGCCCCAGTCACCTCGGCCGCGGCCTCTCCCACGAGATGCTCGCCGCGATGCGCGAGGCCGTGAAGGCGAAGGGCCACGCCGCCCTCTACGCGCCCGTCCGCCCGAACGGCAAGACCGACCCGCACCAACCGATGACGCAGTACGTCGAGCAACGCCGGCCCGACGGTCTGCCCGTCGACCCGTGGCTGCGCGTCCATGTCAAGGCCGGGGCAACCGTCCTCCAGGTAGCACCCCGCTCGATGGTGATCGCCGGCACGCTCGACGAGTGGCGTACCTGGACCGGCCTGCCGTTCGACCGGTCCGGCGATGTCGTCGTACCGAAGGCCCTCGTTCCGGTCCACGTCGACGTACCGCACAACCACGCCGTCTATGTGGAGCCGAACGTCTGGGTCCGGCACGACCTCTAACGTGCCAGCCGTCCCAGCAACGCGGAGGCGGCGCAGATGCCCGCGACGGCCGCGACGATCAACACGGTGAAGTCGAGCCAATACGTCGTCGGCTGGCCGATGAGCAACCCCCGCAACGCGCTGACCTCGTACGTCAACGGGTTGACGTGGGAGACCGCGCGCAGCCAGCCAGGCATCAACGAGACCGGGTACAGCGCGTTCGATGCGAAGAACAGCGGCATCGTGATCGCCTGTCCGATGCCCATCAGGCGGTCCCGACGGAGCACCAGGCCGGCGATCGTCATCGACAGACAGGAGAAGAACGCCGCGCCGAGCACCACCACGACCAGGACCGCGAGCAGTTTCAGCGGATTCCACGTCATGCTGACGCCGAGCAGGGCGGCGACGACGAGTACGACGATGGCCTGCGAGATCGTCCGTACGCCGGCCGCGAACGCCTTGCCCGCGACCAGTGCGGACCGCGGCGACGGTGTGACCAGGAGCTTGGTCAGGATGCCGGCGTCACGTTCCCAGATGATCTGGATGCCGTAGAAGATCGAGACGAACAGTGCCGACTGCGCGATGATCCCGGGCGCCAGGTAGTCGAGGTACGGGACGTTGCCGGTCGGGATCGCGCGGATCCGGCTGAACGTCTGGCCGAAGATCACCAGCCAGAGCACCGGCTGGATCGCCCGGGTGACCAGCTCGGTCCGGTCGTGCCGCAGCTTCTGCAGCTCGACCAGGCAGAACGTGCCGATCCGCGACAGATACCGGAGCGGACGCGACTCAGCCCATACGCTGGGCGGTGCGGCGGGTACCACGGACATCGCGCAGGCCTCCCTTCTCCTGGCCCTCCAGGCTCTCGCCGGTGTGATGCCGGAACACGTCCTCGAGGCTCGCGTCCGGTCCCAGTTCGGCCTTGAGCTCCGCCGGCGTACCGACGGCGCGCAGCCGCCCCAGGTGCATCAGGGCGACCCGGTCGCAGAGGATGTCGGCCTCTTCCATGTAGTGCGTGGTCAGCAGCACGGTCATCCCGTACCGCTCCTGCATCTCCTGCACCCGCGCCCACACCGAGTCCCGCGCGACCGGGTCCAGCCCGACCGTCGGCTCGTCGAGCACCAGCAGCGCGGGCCGGTTGACCAGCGCCTGCGCCAGCTCCAGCCGGCGCACCATGCCGCCGGAGTACGTCGCCGCGAGCCGGTCGGCCGCGTCCGTCAGGTCGACGATCTCCAGTACTTCGGCCACCCGCGCGGCCCGCTCCCGGCGTGGTACGTCGAAGAGCCGCGCGAACCAGGACACGTTCTCGCGGCCGGACAGCGCGCCCTCGATCGACAGCTGCTGCGGGACGTAGCCGAGCATCCGGCGAACCGGCATCGCGTCGGTGTGCACGTCGCGCCCGAAGATCCGGACGCTGCCGGTCTGCGGCGGGTACAGCGTGTTCAGCACGCGCAATGTCGTCGTCTTGCCCGCGCCGTTCGGGCCGAGCAGACCGAAGCACTCACCGGGGGAGACGGTCAGGTCGAGGCTGTCGACCGCGAGCTGATCCCCGAAACGGTGACTCAACCGGGCGACGTCGACCGCAGGTTCCGCACTCATACAGGCTCCTTCTGCTCCTCGGGATGCAGGCGGTCGGCCAGCACCGAGAGCACCGGCAACGCGGCCTGCAGCGCGTCCCGGCCGGCCGGGTCGAGGTCGTCGAGGGCCCGGGTGACCAGCGCCGTACGGCGGTCGCGCCAGGCCTCGACCTGTTCGCGCGCCGGGTCGGTCAGCGTCAGCCGGGCGATCCGGCGGTCGGCCGGGTCGGGGGTGCGTTGCAGGAGGCCGCGCTCGGTGAGCTGGCCGACGAGGGTCGAGACTGTGTTCGCCACCAGCCCGAGCTCGGCGGCCGCCTCCGCGACCGAGATGCCCGGGTTGCGCCGGACGGTGCGGATCAGCTCGGACTGCGAGTCCGACAGCGACGACATCGGGAACGGGCGGCCGACGGATCGGCGCAGGTGCCGGCGCACCAGCCCGAGCGCGGCCAGCAGTTCTTCGGCGAGGACCTCGGTCATGGCTCGAGAATACCTCTGTCGCAGAGATATTGCGCCGGCAGAACGGCCCGGAAATCCCGGGCCGTGTCAGATCCGTGTCATATCCGTGTCAGAGGGGCCTCAGAGGGTCCGCATCACCCGGATGATCCGGCGCCGCAACCACACCCGGCGGGAACCGTCCGGATAGCGACGCAGTCTGGCCAGCTCCCAGCCGCCGTACTCCGCGTGCTCGGTGAGCAGTTTGCGCACCGCGCCGCGGGACTCCGTCCTGGACACCTCGAACTGCTGCAGTTCGTACTCGGCCATCCACACCTCCACCTGCAGACTTCAGGAAACATCCTCCAGTGCCGCGACGATGGCGGGCGGCAATGTGAGCTCCTCCACACCCAGGACCGACTTCAATTGCAGCGCAGTCCGGGCCCCGACGATCGCCGCCGACACGCCGGGCCGGTCCCGCACCCAGGTGAGCGCCACCTCGAGCGGGGTCCAGCCGAGCCCGTCGGCGGCTCGCGCGACCGCTTCCACGATGCCCGATGACCGGGCGTCGAGGTAGGGGTCGACGAATCTGGACAGATGCTGGGACGCCGCGCGGGAGTCCGCCGGGATGCCGGTCCGGTACTTCCCGGTCAGCACCCCGCGGCCGAGCGGCGACCAGGCGAGGATGCCGATCCCGAGCCCGGCGGCGGCCCGGATCGCGTCCACCTCGGCGTCCCGGGCGAGCAGCGAGTACTCCACCTGGTTGGCGACCGGGACCGCGCGGCCCGGCCACGCCTGCTGCCAGGTGACCGCCCGCGCGGACTTCCAGCCGGCGTAGTTCGAGACGCCGACATACCGCACCTTGCCGGCGCTGACCGCGTGGTCGAGCGCCGAGAGCGTCTCCTCGAGCGGCACGTCGTCGGACCAGGTGTGCAGCTGCCAGAGGTCGATGTAGTCGGTGTTCAGCCGGCGCAGCGAGCCGTCCAGGTCGCGGAGCAGCGCGCCGCGCGAGGTGTCGGTGATCCGCTCGCCGCGCCGGACGCTGAACCCGGCCTTGGTCGCGATCACCACGTCGTCGCGGTCCACCACGTCGCCGAGCAGCGACCCGATCAGCTGCTCGCTGTCGCCGTCGCCGTACGCCGCCGCGGTGTCGATCAGCGTGCCGCCCGCGGACACGAAGGCGGCCAGCTGCTCGCGCGCCTCGTGCTCGTCGGTGTCGCGGCCCCACGACATGGTGCCCAGGCCGAGCCTGCTCACCGCGAGTCCACTGTGACCGAGATAGCGCTGCTGCATGACCCGAGCCTATTGCGGCCCACCGACAACCTCTCGCTAGGCTCGCCAGTCATGCGACTCGGACTCAACATCGGCTTCGTCTTCGGCGGCGACGACCATCTGGACCATTTGAGGCTGGTGAAGGAGGCCGAGGCACTCGGGTTCTCGGTCACCTGGGCGGCGGAGGCGTACGGCTCGGACGCCGCCACGCTGCTCAGCTGGATCGCCGCCCAGACCACGACGATCGACGTCGGCGCGGCCGTCTTCCAGATCCCGGCCCGGACGCCGGCGATGACCGCGATGACCGCGGCCACCCTGGACCGGCTCTCGAACGGCCGGTTCCGGCTCGGCCTCGGAGTGTCCGGACCCCAGGTCTCGGAAGGCTGGCACGGCGTCCGGTTCTCTCAGCCTCTGCTCAGGACCCGCGAGTACGTTGACATCGTGAACGCGGCCCTCCGGCGTGAGACGGTCGCGTACGAGGGGAAATACTTCACGCTGCCGCTGCCCGACGGTCCGGGCAAGGCGCTGAAACTGACCGTGCGGCCGATCCGTGACCATGTTCCGGTGTACCTTGCCGCGGTCGGCCCGAAGAACCTCGAGCTGGCGGGGGAGATCGCCGACGGCTGGCTCGGGATCCTGAACGACCCAGGCTTCCTTGGAGAGCAGTTGACGCACATCACGACGGGCCGGGCGGTTCGTCAGAAGGACCTCGACGGCTTCGACGTCGTCGTGACCACCCCGCTGATGACCGGGGACGACATCCAGGCCGCGGCGGACCCGGTCCGTGGGTACGCCGCGCTGTACATCGGCGGCATGGGCAGCCGGGAGAAGAACTTCTACAACGACCTCGCGGTCCGGATGGGCTACGCCGACGAGGCGAAGCAGATCCAGGACCTGTACCTGGACAAGAAGCACCGCGAGGCGATGGCCGCCGTACCGTTCGGGCTGCTGGACGGCATCTCGCTGCTCGGCGGCAAGGAGCGGATGGCCGAGAAGCTCACCGCGTACGCCGAGGCCGGGGCCACCACCGTCGCGCTGACGCCGTTCGCGTCGACTGTCGAGCAGCGGATCGCCGACCTGCGGGTCGCCGCCGAGGCACTCGAGCTCTCCGGGGTCGGCCACTGATGACGATCTGGGACTCCATCATCCTCGGCATCGTCGAGGGCCTGACCGAATTCCTGCCGGTCTCCAGCACCGGCCACCTGACGATCGTGTCGAAGATGCTCGGGCTGAAGATCGACGACCCGTCGATCACCGGGTTCACCGCGGTGATCCAGGTCGGCGCGATCATCGCGGTCGTCCTGTACTTCTGGAAGGACATCGTCCGGATCATCGGCGCCTGGGTCGGCGGCCTCGCGAAGCCGGAGCGGCGCGACGAGTTCGACTACCGGATGGGCTGGTACGTGATCGTCGGCTCGCTGCCGATCGGGATCGTCGGCTTCCTCGCCAAGGACCTGATCTCCGGGCCGCTGCGGAGCCTGTGGTGGGTGGCCGGCGCGCTGATCGTCTGGTCGGTCGTGATGGTCGCGGCGGAAAGGGTGAGCAGCAAGGAGCGGCCGCTGACCCGGATCACCTTCCTGGACTCGCTGGTGATGGGCCTGATCCAGTGCCTGGCGCTGATCCCCGGCGTGTCCCGGTCCGGCGCGACGATCTCGGCCGGCCTGTTCCGCGGCCTCGACCGGGTCGCGGCGACCAGGGTCTCGTTCCTGTTCGGCATCCCGGCGCTGGCCGGGGCCGGCGTCTACGAGTTGAAGGACGCCCTCAGCGGCACCGTCGGCGCGGTGCCGCTGCTCGTGGGCACTGTCGTCAGCTTCGTCGTCGCGTACGCCTCGATCGCCTGGCTGCTCCGCTTCGTCGCCAAGCACTCGATCGAGCTGTTCGCCTTCTACCGCGTGCTCCTCGGCATCGTCCTGCTGATCCTGCTGTCGACCAGCACGATCACCGCCACCTGAGGACGTACGACCCGACGCGGGTGCCGAGGACGAAACCTGCCCGATGGTCGACGCGGGTGTGGACGCCGGCGTAGATGCGGCTCAGCCCGGCCTCGACGGCGGCGTCGCGGAAGGACCGGAACGATCGAGTCACACCGGGCAGGGTCGGCGACGTGACGGTGAAGTCCACGTCGCCGTACAGCGTCGTCAGCACTTCGGCCGCGGCCGCGCTGAGGGCGCTGTGCGCTCCCGGGTACGACGGATCGGCGGGCGTCACGGCGAGCGGTGCCCAGGTCGGATCCGCCGTGGTCAGGCGGTTCCGATCGGTGTCGCCGAGGCGGATCGCGGTGATCGGCCGCCACAGCCGGTACGCGTACTTCGCGTCGTACAGCGCGATCGTCGAGTCGGCGAGGGCGAGGTCCAGCAGCGCGAGGGCACGGGCCGATGCCTCGGTGCCACTGTGCCGGGAGAGCAGCACCTGGTCGGCGATCTCGTTCCAGTAGTTCTGGATCGGCGCCGACCAGAAGTTGCCGATCGTGGTCTGCTCGGCCGTTCGGGTGCTGCTGTGGTCCCGGCCGAGGCTCTCCACCTCGTTCAGCGCGGTGGCGTACGCCCGGCTGGACAGGGCGGGTGGAGGAGTCGGCCGGAACTGGTCGGCGCTGCGCAGTACGAACGGCGTGACAGCGCCCCAGTGCGTGAAGACCGGTGCGGCGAAGCCGGGCGGTGTCGGCCGGAAGTCGCCCGGCTGTCCGGTGGTCCGGTACTCCGGCGGCGTCGCGGCGGAGCCGTCACCGGCACGGGCCGCCAGGATGCCCGCGGCCGCTCGCGTGCCCTCCCGGACACCCTCGTCCCGTGCGTGGTGGGACGGGATTCCGGCGAGATCGTCGGCGAGCTGCTTGTCGAGCCCGTTGGCGGAGGCGGGAAACATTGCGGCCAGTACGTCGTGTGCGGCCTGGGCGGCGGCCGCGCGCTGCTCGGACGTACGCCGTACTCCGATGACGTGGCTGGACGAGCTGACCGCGTCGTACACGGCCTTGCTCATGATCGCGAAGTCGCGGGTCGGCTGTACGGTCGCGGGCTGGGCGCCGGGTGCCCGTACGAGCGAGAGCAGGGTGCGGTTCCACTCCACGATCACGTTGGTCCCGGTAGTTGCCTTGGGCGCCGATGCGTGCGCGGTGAGGGCGGTCGCGCCGAGGGCGACCGCCGTCAGCGCCGCGGTCAGCGCCCGGCGGCGGGGCAGGACGGAGAGGTAGTTGGGCATGACGAAGCTCCTGTCGTTCGAGATAGCGCGGTCAGAGTTCGGCGTCTTCGGCAACGGCGGTCGCGGACGGCTCCGCCGCGGTGCGGCGCCGCCACAGCTGCCAGGTCACGATCGAGAGCACGAGCGTCTCGGTGGTGAGGGCGGCGATGCCGAGCGTGCAGTTCCAGTTGCCGACCTCGAGGCTGTCGGTCGGCAGACCGGTCGTGCGGCTCAGCAGGTACGCCGCGAGCGCCCCGGCGGCGAGGACGCCGACCGGACCCCAGACCCGAGGGCTGGGGACCGCGATCAGCGCGGCGGCGGCGATCACCGCGGCTGCGATGAGGGCGATGAACGCGTAGCCGACGAGCTTGTTCTCGGCGAGTTGGTCTCCGAGCTCGAGGATGTGGACGACGGCGACGGCTCCGAGCAGGACAGCTGCGGCGGCGCGGGCGAGACGTTCTGTCGTGCGGCGGCGGTAGGTCGTACCGGCGTTGGGCATGGTGGCTCCCGGGATGGCTGGGATGGTGGTCAGGCGGCGAGTGCGGATTCCAGTTGGCGGCGCAGCCGGCCGAGGGCGTAGTGCAGCCGGGAGCGGGCGGTCCCGGGCGGGACTCCGAGCTGCTCGGCGGCGACGTGCATCGGGCAACCGAGGAAGAACGTGGCGACGACGATCTGCCGATGCTGCGGCGACAGGTCGCGGAGTGCGTCGACGAGGACCCGCCGGTCCATCAACTGCTCGAAACCGCCGTCGGCGAACGGCTCCTGGGCGTAGCTGTCCGCGGCGAACTGCGGGCGCACACTGGCCGAGCGGGCCGCGTCGATGAGCAGCCGCCGGGCAACCTGGAAGAGCCAGTGCCGGACCGGGCGGTCGTCGTCGAGCAGCCGGGGCAGCTGTCGCCAGGCGCGCAGGAACGTCTCCTGCACGATGTCCTCGGCACGCCCGCGATCGCCGGTGAAACGCTCCGCGAAGCCGAGCAGGGCCTTCGCGTGGTCGGCGTACAGGAGTGCCAGTGCGTGGTCGGCGGCAGTGCCGTCCGTCGTGGGTGGCGGATCGTTCCGCCGTGGTTCGATCGGCATGGCTACTAACACGCTTAGTAGATCGGATCCGTTCAGTGCCCCGGCGGATTGAACGTTTCGCGGTCGCGGTGCGTGTTAGCCCGCAGGACGACTCTCGGAAGGAGTGTTGCTCGTGGCCGGATCCCGGCGGTTGCGTCCGTTCGGCGAGCTCGAAGCAGCGATCATGGAGCGGCTCTGGGAAGCCGGCGCGCAGCGGTCGGTCCGGGAGGTCGCGGACGCCCTGCAGACACGCCGGCCACTCGCGTACACGACCGTGATGACGGTGCTGGACAACTTGTTCCGCAAGGGCTGGGTGACCCGAGAACTCGACGGGCGGGCCTGGCGGTACGAGGCCGCGGTGAGTCGCCAGGAGTACGCCGCCGCGCTGATGAACGACGCGCTCGCGGGCACCAGCGACCGCGCCGGCGCGCTGGCGAAGTTCGTCGAGGAGATCGACGCCGAGGACGCCGACGTACTGTCGCGGGCCCTCGCCGACGCCCTGGCCCAGCGGCGCCGGGAGGCCGGACGGTGACTGTCGGCGCCGTGTTGCTGGCCTACGCGCTGGCCCTGGGCGTAGGGGGCGGATCGTTGTGCCGGCGAAGCGGATGGCTGGAACGCGCTCCGCGTCTCGGGGTCGCCCTGCTGCTGTCTGTGGCCTGGTCGGTCCCAGTGGCGCTGTTCCTTGCGGGGTTGACGATCGCGGTTCCGCACACAGCCTTGTCGAGTGGCGTCAGCGAACTGCTCGGAGCCTGCATCGTCCGCATCCGCTCGGCCTACAGCACGCCCGGCGGAACCGTGGTCGCGGTCGCCGGCCTGTGTCTGTCGGCCGTCATCGTCGTCAGGGTGAGCTGGGTGGCCGCTCAGGTCGTCCAGCTCCGCCGGACGGAACGTCGCACCCAGCAGACGCTGATCGCCGTCGCCGGACGGCGGACGCCGGCGTGGCCGGCCGTGATCGTGGACGAGGTGCGGCCGGCTGCCTACAGCCTGGCCGGCCCGCCGAGCACCGTGGTGTTGACCAGTGGTCTCCTCGCGGCGCTCACGCGGGCACAGGTCGCTGCCGTGATCGCTCACGAACGAGCCCACGTGCGGTGCAGGCATCACAGGCTGCTGGCGAGCGCGGCGGTGGTCGTGGGTACGCTCCCAGGCCTGCCGCTGATGGGCGAGCTGCGATCGGTGGTGCGGCGATTGATCGAGATGCAGGCCGACGACGTCGCCGCGCGTACGCACGCGCCGGAGACGATCGCGACCGCGCTGTTCACCGTCGCGACCGGACAACCGCCCGGCAGCGTGCCGATCACCCCGACGAGCGCCCTCGCTGCCGGGGACTCCGACGCGGTGGCGCGGGTCCGGCGGCTGCTGCTACCACCCGCGACGTTCAGCCGGCGGGTTCGCGGCGCGGTGCGGGCCGGTATCGCCGCGGCTGTGCTGGTCCCGGTACTGACCGCGTTCGCACCGGCCGCCGTCGCCGCGAACCAGCCACCGGTCGTCACCTCGCAGGCGGCAGCGCCGGCCCCGCCGGGCTGACGAAGCTCAGAGCCAGCCGACCTTGCGGAAGAAGCGGTACATCGTGACGCAGACGAGCGCCATCACGATCAGGATCGCGTAGTACCCGAAGTGCCACCGGAGCTCGGGCATGTTGTCGAAGTTCATCCCGTAGATGCCGGCCAGCATCGTCGGCACGGCGGCGATGGCGACCCAGGCAGAGATCTTCCGCATGTCGTCGTTCTGCTGCACCGAGACCCGCGCGAGGTGCGCGTTCAGCGCGGACGTCAGCAGGGTGTCGATCGCCTCGGCCTGGTCGGAGACCCGGCTGAGGTGGTCGGCCACGTCGCGGAAGAACGGGCTCGCCTTCGGGCCGAGACCGGCCACACCGTGGGCGAACTGTTCCATCGGTTCGCGCAGCGGGTCGATCGCGCGGCGCATCTCCAGCACCTCGCGCTTGAGCCGGTAGATCCGCTCCGCGTCGCTGGTCCGGTCGGGGGAGAACACCGACGCCTCGATCTCGTCGACGTCGATCTCGACCTGCCCCGCGACGGACTCGTAGTCGTCCACGATCGCGTCACAGATCGCCCACAGGACAGCGGCCGGTCCGTGGCCGAGCATCGAGGCGCGGGCCTCCAGCTGGTGCCGGGTGGTGGCGAGCTCGCCGCCTTCGCCGTGCCGGACGGTCACCACGTACCGCGGGCCGATGAACGCGGTGACCTGCCCGGTCTCGACCGCGTCGCCCTCGTCGACGTACCAGAGGGTCCGCAGTACGACGAGGATCGTGTCGCCGAACCGCTCCACCTTGGGGCGCTGGTGGATCTGCAGCGCGTCCTCGACGGCCAGGTCGTGCAGGTCGAACAGCCCCTGCACGCGCTGCATCTCGGAGTCCGACGGGTCGTGCAGGCCGATCCAGCCGAAGCTCTCGACGTCTTCGTCGAGGGCCTGGGCAACGGTCTCGGGGTCCTTGGGCAGCTGCTGACGCTCCCCGGCGGCGTACACCCCGCAGTCCACGATCACCCCACCATGATGACACCGGCATGCTTCACCGCTTGGTGAGACCCGCTAACGTGCAGTGCATGCCCACGGTGATCCTGGTCCGCCACGGCCGCAGTTCCGCGAACACTTCCGGCACGCTGGCCGGCCGCACGCCCGGCGTGAAACTCGACGAGACCGGCGCCCAGCAGGCCGCCGCGGTGGCCCAGCGGCTGGCCGAGCTGCCGCTGGCCGCGCTCGTCACGTCACCGCTCGAGCGCTGCAAGCAGACCGCGGCCGCGATCGCGAAGCACCACGACGGGTTGCGTCCGGCAACGGATCGGCGGCTGACCGAGTGCGGGTACGGCGACTGGACCGGGAAGAAGATCTCCGCGCTGGCCAAGGACCCGTTGTGGGCCGTCGTACAGCAGCACCCGTCGGCCGTCACGTTCCCCGGCGGGGAGTCGATGCGGGGGATGCAGCAACGCGCCGTCGACGCGGTCCGCGCGCACGACGCGGAGCTGGCGAAAAGCCATGGCGACAACGCGATCTGGGTCGCGGTCTCGCACGGCGACGTGATCAAGGCCATCGTCGCGGACGCGCTCGGTCAGCACCTGGACACGTTCCAGCGGATCGTGGTGGACACCGCCTCGACGACGATCATCACCTACACCGCGACCCGGCCGTTCCTGGTCCGGCTGAACGACTCCGGCAGCGAACTGGCCTCGCTGATCCCTAAGCCGTCAGCGAAAGCGAAGCCGAAGAAGCAGTCCTCGGACGCAGTAGTCGGCGGACGGTAATAGGGTCGGAGTATGGCGCGAGTTGTGCACTCCTACGACGACCCCGAGCGGTTCGTCGCCGGCACCGTGGGCGAGCCCGGTGCGAGGACCTTCTTCCTGCAGGCCAGGGCCGGGCACCGGCTGACCTCGGTGGCGTGTGAGAAGGAACAGGTGATGGCGCTCGCGGAGCGGCTCGACGTGATGCTGGACGAGGTCGCCCGCCGCTTCGACCGGGACCCGGTCCCGCAGACCGGCGCGGACGACAACGCCCCGCTCGAGCAGCCGATCGAGGAGGAGTTCCGGGCCGGCACCATGACGCTGGCCTGGGAGGCCGACGCCGAGCGGGTGGTGATCGAGGTGTTCGCGGTGGTGGCGGTCGACCCGGCCGAGCTCGAGGACGAGGAGTCCGACCCGGTCACCGCGGCGATGGAGTCAGACGACGCCGAGGTCTTCGTGGTCCGGATCACCGAGGAGCAGGCCCGGGCGTTCGCCCGCCGCGCGGTCGCCCTGGTCGCGTCGGGCCGCCCGAGCTGCCCGTTCTGCGGCCGGCCGATCGATGCGGACGGCCACATCTGCCCGCGCGCCAACGGCTACCGCAGGCACCTGCCGGAATGACGGTCGACCCGGAGCTGCTCGCCCTCGGTGAGCTCTCGCTGCACGGCCGCCTGGTGGCGGCCTCGAACGGTACGTACCAGGGCTCGGTGAGCCTGTCCGGCGCGACCGCGACCGTCGTCTACAAGCCGGTCGAGGGCGAGCGCCCGCTGTGGGACTTCCCGGACGGCACGCTCGCCCAGCGCGAGTTCGCGGCGTACGTCGTGTCCGAGGCGCTCGGGTGGCACGTCGTACCGCCGACTCTGCTGCGGGACGGACCGCTCGGCGTGGGCATGGTGCAGCTGTGGATCGACGAGGCCGAGCCGGGGCCGGGGGAGACCGAGCTGGTCGACATCGTCCCGCAGGGCCGGGTGCCGGCCGGGTGGGTCGGCGTACTGGACGCGCTCGACGGGCGGCACAACCCGGTGACGCTCGTGCACGCGGACAACGACGCGCTGCGGCGGATGGCCGTGTTCGATGCCGTGGTCAACAATGCCGACCGCAAGGGCGGCCACGTGCTGAACCCGGGGGACGGGCACGTGTACGGCGTGGACCACGGCGTGACGTTCAACGCCGACGACAAGCTCCGGACGGTCCTCTGGGGCTGGGCCGGCGACCCGATTCCGGACGAGCTGCTGGAGGACGTACGGCGGCTCTCGGGCGAGCTGGCCGGTGCCCTCGGGCAGCAGTTGTCGGAGCTGATCACCACGGTCGAGCTGACCGCGACCCGGGAGCGCTGCGCGACGCTGCTGAAGACCGGAACCTTCCCTTACCCCAGCGACGAGTGGCCCGCGATTCCCTGGCCCGCCTTCTAGGGCCGCACCGAGACTAGGGCTGCACCGAGACGTTGCCGATCCGGCCGTGGTCGTCGAAGTCGACGGTGATCGTGCTGCCGGTGGGCGACGTACCGCGGAGCAGGTTCGGGCCCTCGTCGGACGTCAGGCCGAAGTGCTGGAAGTAGCCGCGGACGACCTGGCGGTGGTCGCCGGGGAACACGCTCACCGCGGTCATCAGCAGCCGCGGAGTGGCGATCGCGTCGAAGCCCGCCCGCGGCAGTTGCTCGTCGGCGACGTGCAGGTACACGTGCCCGCGGCCCTCGTTGATCGCGGTCGACCAGACGCCGCGGCCGCCGAGGACCGTACCGGCCGTGATCGCGAGCATGATCGCGGCCTGCGCCGGCTGCGCGAAGTCGCCGAGCTCCAGGCTCTCGGTGGTGAACTCGGCGATCGCGTGCCGCTCGCCGAACTCCCGGATCGCGCTGGTCGGCGCGACCGCGGGCGCGTCCGGACCGAAGCCCGGGTTCGCCCAGCCCCACAGCCAGGTGCGGTCGAGCTCGGAGAAGCTGCCGAGCAGCGTGATGCCGCTCAGTACGCCGCGGTCGCTGCTGAGGGTGCGCTCGTTCAGGTCGGCCTGCAGGGAGTCCGGCCCGACGACGTCGTTGAACAGGTCCTGCTGCTGGATCGCGGCGGCGGCGGTCCAGCCGCCGTACGCGCGAAACTCGGCACTGAAGTCGGCAGTCATCGCCCGTGAGGCTATCCGGCGCGGGGGTGCAGGCCACGATCCGGACCACGGATTGGAACCGTGTCGCGTCATTGAAAATCGGACTGGCATAAGCTCCGACACATGCAGGCGTGGACGAAACCAGACATCCCGGTCGTACCCGGGCCGGCCCGGCGGCTACGCCTCTACGACACCGCCTCGGGCGGGCTGGTCGAGGTGGAGGCCGCCGACGGAAAGACGGCCCGGATGTACGTGTGCGGCATCACGCCGTACGACGCGACGCACATGGGGCACGCGGCGACGTACGTCACGTTCGACCTGATCAACCGGCTGTGGCGGGACGCCGGGTACGACGTGGTGTACACGCAGAACATCACCGACGTCGACGACCCGCTGCTGGAGCGCGCGACCGCGACCGGGGTCGAGTGGACCGACCTCGCGGCGCAGGAGATCCAGCTGTTCCGCGACGACATGACCGCGCTGCGGGTGATCCCGCCGCAGCACTACATCGGCGTGGTCGAGTCGATCGACCTGGTCTCGGACGCGGTCGAGGACCTGCGGCGGGCGGGCGCGGTGTACTCGGTCGACGGCGACCTGTACTTCGCGGTGAAGACGGACCCGGCGTTCGGCGGGGTGTCGGGGTACGACCGCGAGACGATGACGGCGCTGTTCGCGGAGCGTGGCGGGGATCCGGAGCGGGAAGGGAAACAGGACCCGCTGGACAGCCTGCTCTGGCGGCACGAGCGGCCGGGGGAGCCGGCCTGGGACTCGGCGCTCGGGCGCGGGCGGCCGGGCTGGCATGTCGAGTGTTCGGCGATCGCGCTGAAGTACCTCGGGATGTCGTTCGACGTGCAGGGCGGCGGCTCGGACCTGATCTTCCCGCATCACGAGATGTCGGCGAGCGGTGCCCAGGTGGCGACGGGGGAGCATCCGTTCGCGCGGGCGTACGTGCACCAGGCGATGGTCGGGCTGGACGGCGAGAAGATGTCCAAGTCCAAGGGCAACCTGGTGCTCGTCTCGAAGGAGCGGCAGTCCGGGGCGGACCCGATGGCGATCCGGCTCGCGCTGCTCACCCATCACTACCGCACCGACTGGTTCTGGATGCCGTCCGACCTGCCGGCGGCGGAAGCTCGCCTCGCCCGGTGGCGCGAAGCCGTCAAGCGCCCGTCGGGTCCGGACGGCGCGGCCGTCGTGGACGCCGTACGCGCGGCCCTCAGCAACGACCTCGACGCCGCCTCCGCGCTGGCCGCCGTCGACGCGTGGGCAGCCGGCGAAGGCGAGGACGCTGAAGCGCCCGCTCTGGTCGCCCAGGCCTGTGACGCCTTGCTGGGCGTGAAGATCTAGCCCGGGGGTGGTGGCCGGGCCCGCGCGCCGGGGGCGTTGAACAGGTTATTGCCGGTGCTCAGGCACCAGTTCCTGTTCAAGGCCCCGGCGCAGGGGCAGCAGGCGGTGCGCGGGGTTAGCCGGTGACCGCTTGGTGGGTCTTCACCGGGGTGGGGACCGGGGCTGCCGGTGGGGTGTTCACCTGGGGCGGGGCCGGGTGGTCCACCGGGGGCTTGGGGGTGGGCTTGGGCTTGGCGGCCGGCTTGGCACAGGTGGCGGAGGCCAGGTTGATGGTCTCGGCGCCGGCCAGGTTGATGCTCAGGCCGGTGACCGTGAACGCACCGTCCGCGTGCTTCGCCTGGCTGTTGACCTTGATCGAGGCCAGCGGGTTCGACGGCAGGCTCGCGCCCTGCTTCGTGGTCGGCACCTTGACCGTCTGGCCGAGCAGCGTCAGCGAGCCGACGTCGATGCCGCCGGTGTCGCCGGAGCACCACACGTTCAGCGAGTCGATCGCGAGCAGCGACTTCGGCGGTGTGAGCAGCAGGTTGCACAGGTCCGGCAGGTTCTTCACCGGCAGGTCCTTCGTGCTCAGCGCCGGCAGACCGGGCAGCCCGAGGTCCGGCAGCGCGAGGTCGGGCAGCGGCAGGTCGGAGGCGCCGGTCTTCGGCAGGCTCGCGCACTGCTGCTTCAGCTCCGGCGGGATCTTCACCTGGCTCAGGATGTCCGGCCCGATCACGATGTCGAACAGCTCCACCGACGCGGAGTCGTTGCCCGCGGTCGCCGTCCCGGCCCGGACCGAGATCAGCGGGTTCTTCGGCAGTTCGAGCGCGGACGTCGTCTGCCGCTTGCCGTCCAGCGACTCGGCGTACGGCGTCTTCGCGATCGGCACCTGCCCCTCGGCGCTCACGGCGTACGCCGAGGACGGCCGGGCCGCGGCGTTGCCGACCGGGGCGCTCGCGACCAGGCTGAACGTCACGACGCCCGCCACGGCCGCAGCCGTCAGCGCCGTCGGAGCCAACTGTCGTCGCATCGGATTCTCCTTATTTGCTGTCGATCAGGACGAGCGTCCCGAGCGGAACCTTCTGCAGGTCGGCGAGTGCGGCCTTCGGCACCCGGACGCAGCCCGCGCTGATCGCCGCACCGAACACGTGCGGATTCGGCCAGCCGTGGATCGCGACGGTACCAGGTCCGCCACCGAACGTGTCCAAGGTGGGACTGTGCGCACCCAACGGGAGCACGATCGGCGACGCCGAGCGTTTGTGGTCGATGATCGAGCCGAGCAGGAACGTCCGGCCGGGCGGCGTCGGCGTCTTCTTCGCGCCGACCCCGGCCTTCCAGGTTCCGAGGCTCTTGTTGTCCAGGAACAGCTCCAGCGACCGCGAGCTGGTGTGCACGCGGATCAGGTACGACGAACTGGCCCGGTCGAGGTCCGTGTCCTGGAGCCAGCCGGTGGACCGGTTCGGCTTGGACGGCAGCAGCACCCGGACCCAGCCGTCGGTCTGGTCCACCACCGGCAGCCAGGTCGGCCCGAACTGGGTGGGCCCGATCTTCCCGAAGGCATCGTCCGCATCGGGCGACGCGAACAACGCGGCCTCGTGGCGGGGGTGCACGACGACACCGCCGGTCCCGGCGTACGGCGAGGTGTCGAGCGGCGCGGTGGGGATCGTGGTCGCGGTCGTCGACGCGGTCAGCGTGCTGAGGTCGACCGTCTTCGCGCTGCTCGCCTTGTTGCCGAAGATCCCGATCGCGGCGACCACGCCGAGCAGGACGAGCACAGCCAGCGCAGGGACCGAGCTACCTCCCCGCTCGTTGCGCATCCTGTTGCTCCCAGTGATCCCGGTGACGGCACGCCGTCACCCCCCAGCTGACCGGTCGAATATAAACCCACTGGTAACAACGCGCCACACCCCGAGCTGGTTACGTTTCTCGGGCGGCAAGGCCGCCCGAGCGGGGGAGGCGGGGTGGGTAGGGCTGCTTACTCTCCCGGGTGGTTCTTGTTCCGCCGCTTCAGGTAGCGCTCGAACTCGGCCGCGATCGCGTCGCCGGTGGCCTCCGGCAGGTCGGCGGTGTCGCGCTGCTCCTCGAGCGACTGCACGTACTCCGCGACCTCCGGGTCCTCCTCGCTGAGCTCGTCGGCGCCGCGCTGCCAGGCCCGCGCCAGCTCGGGCAGCTCGCCCTCGGGGACGGTCAGGTCGAGCAGCTCCTCGACCTTGCCGAGCAGCGCCAGCGACGCCTTCGGGCACGGCGTACCGGCGATGTAGTGCGGGATCGCGGACCAGATCGACACCGACGGAACGCCGAGCGTGGTGCACAGGTCGGCGAAGACGCCGGTGATCCCGGTCGGCCCCTCGTACGTCGACGGCTCCAGGCTCCAGGCCGCCGACAGCTCCTCGTCCGACGAGGTCGCCGAGACCGGGATCGGCCGGGTGTGCGGGGCGTCCGCGAGCAGCGCGCCGAGCACGACGACGACCTGCGCGTTCGACTCGTCGACCAGCTCCAGCAGCTCCCGGGAGAACGCCCGCCAGCGCATGTTCGGCTCGACGCCGCGGATCAGCAGCACGTCCCGGCCGGTGTCGTCCGGGCGGGCCAGGTAGATCCGGGTGGTCGGCCAGGTCAGCTGCCGGACGCCGTCGTCGTCGATCGACACCCGCGGCCGGTTCACCTGGTAGTCGTAGTAGTCCTCGGGGTCGATGGCCGTGACGAGCTCCGCGTCCCACTCGTCGATCAAGTGGTCGACCGCTCCGGTGGCCGCCTCGGCCGCGTCGTTCCAGCCCTCGAACGCGGCGATCACGACCGGGTCCCTCAGGTTCGCGAGGTCAACCACTCGCAGGCCCCCTGTCGTCTCTGTAGCCACACCGGCCCTGTCTCGTCAGCAGCCGGAATCCGGACTGCCAGCCTACGTGCTGAGACGGGGTCATGTGCCCGGTTTCACCCCAGGCGGAACGTGTCGCGACCGACCAGGGAGAATGGAGCGGACGTGATCTCGGGAGACGACGTAGAGGAGCGGTAGTTGCCGGCCCTGCAAGCGGTGTTGTGGGACATGGACGGGACGTTGGTCGACTCCGAGAAGGTCTGGGCGGAGGTGCAGCTGGCGCTGCTCGCGGACCTCGGCGCGACCTGGACGCTCGACGACTGCATGACGTTGATCGGCAGCGACCTACGGGACGCCGTCAAGGTCTGGATGGCACGGATCCCGGACGGCGTGATCAGCGGCGACGAACTCGCGGACCGGATGTTCTCCGAGGTGGTCGAGGCGCTCCGCCGCGAGGTCAGCTTCCAGCCCGGGGCGCTCGAGCTGCTGCAGGCGCTGCGCAAGGAGGACGTCCCGTGCGGGCTGGTGTCGGCGTCGTACCGGACGATGATCGACGCGGTGCTCGGGCACCTGCCGCCGGATCCGTTCGACGTGATCGTGGCCGGCGACGAGGTGACGCTCGGCAAGCCGAACCCGGAGCCGTACCTGACCGCGGCCGAGCGGCTCGGTGTGGACCCGGCGTACTGCGTGGTGATCGAGGACTCGATGACCGGCACCCAGGCCGGTACGGCGGCCGGCATGTACGTCGTCGCCGTACCGCAGTGGATCAGCATCCCCGACGCACCGCGGCGGCTCGTGGTGAAGTCGCTGGAGCCGCTCACACCCGAGTCCTTGCGCGCGCTGCTCCGTTGACGAGCTACCGTCACTTGGTGCCCTCGGGGGCGTTGATTACGCAGTTGGGGTAACGGGCTGGGGAAAGGTGAGACGGTGAGCGAGTGGGTGCGCCGGGTGTCGGCGGCCGTGACGGTCGGTGCGCTGGGGATCTGCCTGGCGGCCTGCGGCGAACCGGACGACAACGCCCCGCACCCTGGGGAGCAGACGCCGAAGCAGATGCTGCTGCGGCTCGCGACCACCGACTCGGTCACGTCGCTGGACCCGGCCGGCCCGTACGACGAGGCGTCGCGCACCGTCCAGGCGAACCTCTACCAGACGCTGCTGACGATCCTCCCGGACAAGCCGACGCCGGTGCCGGACGCGGCGGACTGCCAGTTCGACTCGCCGACGACGTACACCTGCAGCCTGAAGGAGAAGCTCACCTTCCCGAACGGGCACCAGCTGACCTCGTCGGATGTGAAGTTCAGCTTCGACCGGCTGGTGAGGCTGCGGGCGCCCGGGGGACTGGCACCGCTGTTCGCGTCGGTGAAGTCGGTGAGTACGCCGGACCCGCTGACGGCGGTGTTCAACCTGACGAACCCGGACGCCCGGCTGCCGTACCTGCTGACCACCACCGCGGCGTCGATCGTCGACGAACAGACGTACCCGGCGGACTCGCTGCTCGAGGGCAAGGCGATCGGCAGCGGTCCGTACCAGCTCGCCGGGTTCAAGCCGGACGAGGTCACGCTGGCCAAGTTCGCGAACTACCACGGTCCGCGCGCGGCGCAGAACGACGGCGTCACGATCTCCACGGTCGCGAACGCGCAGGACCTGTACCGGCAGATCTCGACCGGGAAGGCCGACCTCGCGTTCCACGGGCTCGGCCCGGCGCTGCTCGACAAGCTCCGGACGGCGAGCGGCGTGCAGGTCGTCGACACGGGCGGCGCGGAGATCCGGCTGTACGCGTTCCAGATGAAGTCGCTGCTGTCCCGCAACGCGGCGATCCGGCGCGCCGTCGCCCAGGTCGTCGACCGGTCCGCGATCGCGAAGACGGCGTACGCCGACCACGTGTCGCCGCTGTACTCCGTCGTACCGCCGGGCTTCGGCGGACAGGTGGACGCCTTCCGCGCCGAGTTCAAGCAGCCGAGCAGGACGGCGGCCGCGGCGATCCTCAAGAACGCGAACATCGCCGTACCGGTGCCGCTCACCGTCGGCTGGACGCCGTCGCAGTACGGCGTGGGCGCGAAGGCGGAGGTACTGGAGCTGAAACGGCAGCTGGAGGCATCCGGGCTGTTCCGGGTGACGCTGCGGAGCGCGGAGTGGCCGCAGTACCAGGTGGCGACGGCGGCCGGGGCGTACGACCTGTTCATGACCGGCTGGACGCCGGCCTACCCGGACGCCGACGACTACCTGCGGCCGTTCGTCGCGACCGACGGCGCCTTCGCCTCGAACGGGTACCGGTCGGCGGCGGCCACGAAGCTGCTGCAGCAGCAACGCGGCGAGCAGAACGGCCTGCAGCGCGACGAGCTGATCGGCCAGCTACAGGGAGTGATCGCCCGGGACGCGCCGGTGATCCCGATCTGGCAGGGACACGTCACCGCGGTGGCCGGCAAAGACCTCGAAGGCGTGAAAACCGCTCTCGATCCGCTGGCGTTCCTGTATTTGTCCGGATTACGGCACTGACACAAAAATGCCATGGCAGTAACGGTTCGCGAGGCTCCCGCGACCGTCGGTGCGACAGCGTGGTTTACTGCGGAATGTCCACGATACGGGACGATTTCCTGACGATCACGATCGGGCAACGCAGCACTTTCCGCGTTTGACTCCGGGCTGTAATGGCGGCAGGTTAAGGCGGCAGCCATACCGGATTTCGTTCCGGTTCATCCGACGAACGAGGCAGGGGTACAGATCGCGTGAGCGCGCCACTCGAGGTCGATCCCGGATCAGCGTCAGCCCAGCCCGAGGCGCTGCTGGAAGGCGCCGGCAAGATCGAGGGCCGGTCGCTCTGGCAGATCTCCTGGATGCGGCTAAAGCGCGACAAGGTCGCGATCGCCGGCGGCTGCATCGTGTTCTTCCTGATCCTGGTCGCGATCTTCGCGCCGCTGATCACCAAGCTCGTCGGGGTCACCCCGAACGACTTCCACCAGGACCTCGTGGACGCCTCGCTGCAGACCCCGATCGGCAAGTTCGGCGGGGTCAGCGGCGCGCACCCACTGGGCGTCGAGCCGGTCAACGGCCGCGACATCTTCGCCCGGATCGTGTACGGCGCCCGGATCTCGCTGCTGATCGCGTTCCTCGCGACGCTGCTGTCGGTGGTCATCGGGGTCGTGATGGGCATCGTCGCCGGCTACTTCGGCGGCTGGGTCGACACCCTGATCAGCCGGCTGATGGACATCTTCCTGGCGTTCCCGCTGGTGCTGTTCGCGCTCGCGCTGGTCGGCGCCGTACCGGACTCGATCCTCGGCCTCAGCGGTGACGCGCTCCGGGTCGCGCTGATCGTCTTCATCATCGGCTTCTTCAGCTGGCCGTACATCGGCCGGATCATCCGCGGCCAGACGCTCTCGCTGCGCGAGCGGGAGTTCGTCGACGCGGCCCGGAGCCTCGGGGCGCGGCGTCCGTACATCCTGTTCACCGAGCTGCTGCCGAACCTGATCGCGCCGATCCTGGTCTACTCCACGCTGCTGATCCCGACCAACGTGCTCTTCGAGGCCGGTCTGTCGTACCTGGGTGTCGGTGTCCGCCCCCCGACCGCCAGCTGGGGCGACATGCTGTCGATCGCGGCGAAGTGGTACTCCGTCGACCCGTGGTACATGATCTCGCCCGGTCTGGCGATCTTCATCACGGTGCTGGCCTTCAACCTGTTCGGCGACGGGCTGCGCGACGCGCTCGACCCGCGGTCGCGGTAGGACTTCTCTCCAACCAGGGAGCCTGGGCTCTCACGAATAAAGGGGTGCAAGTAGAGATGAGATGGAATCGCATCACGACGGCCACCGCCGTCAGTGCGGCCGTCGCCCTGAGCCTGGTGGCTTGTGGGGGACCGAAGGCGAAGCCGGGCGGCTCCGCCTCCGAGGGCGGCGGGGCGACGCCGGAGTTCAACGCCGCGGTCGGGAAGATCTTCAACCCGAGCGACAAGAAGGGCGGCACGCTCCGGATGGCGATCACCCAGAACTGGGACTCGACCGACCCGGGCGACACCTACTACGGCCTGTCCTGGAACCTGGTCCGGAACTACGTCCGGCCGCTGATGACGTTCGCGGCCAAGCCGGGCGCCGAGGGCGCGAAGCCCGTGCCGGACCTGGCCGAGGCCCCTGGTGTGCCGAGCGACGACGCCAAGACGTGGACCTACAAGATCCGCAAGGGCATCAAGTTCGAGGACGGCACGCCGGTCACCTCGAAGGACGTGAAGTACGCCGTCGCACGGTCGCTGGACAAGGTCACGCTGCCGAACGGCCCGACCTACTTCAACGACTTCCTGCTGGGCATCCCGGCGAACTACAGCGTCTACAAGGACCCGACGCTCGCCGGGGTCGCGAAGGCGATCGAGACGCCGGACGACAACACGATCGTCTTCCACCTGAACAAGCCGTTCGCGTCCTTCGACTACTTCGCGCAGCTGCCGTCGACGGCTCCGGTGCCGCAGAAGAAGGACACCGGCGCGAAGTACAAGGAACACCCGATCGCGACCGGTCCGTACAAGTTCGAGAGCTACAACGCGAACACCGGGATCAGCCTGGTCCGCAACGACCAGTACGACCCGTCCACCGACCCGGACTCGGGCCGTAAGGCGCTGCCGGACAAGATCACCGTCGCGTTCAACGTCGAGGGCACCGACATCGACAACCGGCTGCTCGCCGGTGACCTGGACGTCGACATCGCGGGGACCGGCGTGCAGCCGGAGACCCAGGCGAAGATCCTCGCCGACCCGAAGCTGAAGGCGCACGCCGACAACGTGCCGGCGCCGCGGCTGAACTTCACCGTCATCAACAGCCAGGTCGCGCCGCTGGACAACGTGCACTGCCGCAAGGCCGTGCTGTACGCCGCTGACCACGAGGGCTACCAGCGTGCGTACGGCGGTCCGATCGGCGGCGACATCGCCACCAACCTGATGCCGCCGGGAATCACCGGCTCGGAGCAGTTCGACGACTACGGCTTCAAGACCGACAAGAACGGCAACGTCGACAAGGCCAAGCAGGAACTGCAGCAGTGCGGCCAGCCGAACGGCTTCGCGATGAACATCGCCTACCGCACGGACCGGGCCAAGGAGAAGGCGGTCGCCGAGACGCTGCAGCAGTCGCTGAAGCGGGTCGGGATCAACCTGACCACGAAGCCGTACCCGACCGGTGACTACACCAAGCTGTACGCCGGCAAGCCGGCCTTCGCGAAGGCGAACAAGCTCGGCCTGATCGTCTACAGCTGGGGCGCGGACTGGAACGACGGCTTCGGCTTCCTGAGCCAGATCGTCGACAGCCGGGTGATCCGGGAGGCCGGTGGTAACACCAACCTCGGTATCCGTATCCCGGAGGTCGACACGATGATCGACCAGGCGCTGAAGACGACCGACGAGACCGCCCGGAACAAGATCTGGGTGGACATCGACAAGAAGGTCATGGAGCAGGCGGCGGCGCTGCCGGGCATCTGGGCCAAGGGCCTGCTGTACCGTCCGGACACGCTGGCCAACGTCTTCACCAACGACGGTCAGAACATGTACGACTACGCGGCGATCGGACTCGCCCAGAAGTAGTTGCTCTGACCAACCATCATTTCGCCAGCAGAGGTAGGTGAAGGCTGACGGTGGCCGGTGATCGCAGCTGATCATCGGCCACCAGGCCGCGAACGGTGCTCGCATATCTGGTCCGCCGGGTGATCGGGGCAGTGATCCTGCTCTTCATCGTCACGGCAGTCACGTTCTCGATCTTCTTCCTGGTCCCGCGACTCGGCGGTGCCACGGCGGACGACCTGGCCTCGCGGTACGTCGGCCGGAGCGTCGGCGCGGAGCAGATCCACGAGACGGCGGTACGGCTCGGCTTCACCGATCCGCTCTACGTGCAGTACGGCCGGTTCGTGAAAGGACTGGTCGCCGGTACGGACTACAACTACGGCGCGGGCGTGGAGCGCTGCCCGGCGCCGTGTTTCGGGTACTCGTACCTGACCCAGACACCGGTCTGGCCGGACCTGGTCGCGCGAATACCGGTCACCGCCTCGCTGGCGGGCGGCGCGGCCTTCATCTGGCTGGTCACCGGTGTCGGCACCGGCATCATCTCCGCACTGAAACGCGGATCGATCCTGGACCGATCACTGATGTCGGTGGCGCTGGCCGGTGTCTCACTGCCGATCTTCTTCACCGGCCTGCTCTCGTTGTCGATCTTCAGTTACGGCCTCGGCTGGACGGTGCAGGGCGGTACCAACCCACTCGACGAGACCAACCCGTTGTGGTGGGCGTACGACCTGATCCTGCCGTGGGTGACGCTCGCGTTCCTGTACGCCGCGGCGTACGCACGACTCACCCGGGCCGGCATGCTCGAGACGATGAACGAGGACTTCGTCCGCACCGCGAGAGCCAAGGGCCTGACCGAGCGGGACGTGGTGATCAAGCACGGGCTGCGCTCCGCGCTGACCCCGATCCTGACGATCTTCGGCCTGGACCTCGGTCTGCTGATGGGTGGCGCGATCCTCACCGAGACCACGTTCTCGCTACCGGGCATCGGCCAGTACGCCGTCATCGCGCTGCAGGCGAACGACCTGCCGAAGGTGCTCGGTGTGACGCTGGTGGCCGCGTTCTTCATCGTGCTGGCCAACCTGATCGTTGACCTGTTGTACGCCGTCGTCGACCCGAGGGTGCGGATCTCGTGAGTGAGCCCATCGAAGAAGTCCAAGACGCCCCGCAGCGGGTCGAGCGCGGTGAGGCGTTCCTCGACGTCCGTGACCTGAGGGTGCACTTCCCGACCGACGACGGTGTGGTGAAGTCCGTCGACGGGATCTCGTTCAAGCTGGAGCGGGGCAAGACGCTCGGCATCGTCGGCGAGTCCGGCTCGGGGAAGAGTGTCACCAGCCTGTCGATCATGGGCCTGCACAAGCCCGGCGTCGCGAAGATCAGCGGCCAGGTCTTCCTGGACGGCCAGGACCTGATCTCGTCGTCGCGCGAAGAGGTCCGGCTGCTGCGCGGCAAGCGGATGGCGATGATCTTCCAGGACCCGCTGTCCGCGATGCACCCGTTCTACACGGTCGGCCACCAGATCATCGAGGCCTACCGGGTGCACAACCAGGTCAGCAAGCAGGTCGCCCGCAAGCACGCGATCGAGATGCTCGACCGGGTCGGCATCCCGCAGCCCGACCGGCGGGTGGACGCGTACCCGCACCAGTTCTCCGGCGGCATGCGGCAGCGCGCGATGATCGCGATGGCGTTGTCCTGCGACCCGGACCTGCTGATCGCGGACGAGCCGACCACGGCGCTGGACGTCACCGTGCAGGCGCAGATCCTGGACCTGATCCGGGACCTGCAGCGCGAGTTCAACTCCGCGGTGATCATCATCACCCACGACCTCGGCGTGGTCGCCGAGCTGGCCGACGACATCCAGGTGATGTACGCCGGCCGCGCGATCGAGTACGGCACCGCCGAGGACATCTTCGACCGGCCGCAACACCCGTACACCTGGGGGCTGCTCGGTTCGATGCCGCGGATCGACCGGGAGCGCAGCGAGCGGCTGATCCCGATCAAGGGCACGCCGCCGAGCCTGATCAACGTGCCGAAGGGCTGCGCGTTCAACCCGCGCTGCAACTACGCGCACCTGAACAACGGCCTCAGTGAGACCGAGCGGCCGGAGCTCCTGGACACCGGCGACGGCCACCTGGTGGCCTGCCATCTCTCCCCGCAGAACCGCCGCGAGGCGTGGGAGACCGACATCAAGCCGAAGCTCTGAACGGGACGACTTGTGACTACTACTGACGCCGAATCGACTCCGAAGCCAGTGAAGGACGGCGAGGAGCTGCTCTCGGTCGACGGCCTCGTCAAGCACTTCCCGATCCGCAAAGGGCTGTTGCAGCGCCAGGTCGGTGCCGTCCAGGCGGTCGACGGCCTGACCTTCAGCGTGCGGCAGGGCGAGACGCTGTCGCTGGTCGGGGAGTCGGGTTGTGGCAAGACCACGACCGGCCGCCTGCTGACCCGGCTGGAGACGCCGACGGCCGGCAAGATCGTGTTCGAGGGCCGCGACATCAGCCACCTCAGCGAGGGGCGGATGCGTCCGATGCGGCGCGACGTACAGATGATCTTCCAGGACCCGTACGGCTCGCTGAACCCGCGGCACACCGTCGGCAAGATCGTCGGGGCGCCGTTCAAGCTGCAGAACGTGAAGACCGAGCACGGCGTGAAGAAGGCCGTGCAGGAGCTGCTCGAACTGGTCGGCCTGTCGCCGGAGCACTACAACCGCTACCCGCACGAGTTCTCCGGCGGCCAGCGGCAGCGGATCGGGATCGCCCGGACGCTTGCGCTGCGCCCGAAGCTGATCGTCGCGGACGAGCCCGTGTCGGCGCTGGACGTGTCGATCCAGGCGCAGGTGGTGAACCTGCTCGAGGACCTGCAGGACGAGTTCGACCTGACGTACGTGATGATCGCCCACGACCTGTCCGTCGTACGGCACGTGTCCGACCGGGTCGCGGTCATGTACCTCGGCAAGATCGTCGAACTGGCGGACCGCGTCAGCCTGTACGAGCGCCCGATGCACCCGTACACGGTCGCCCTGCTGTCCGCCGTCCCGGTCCCCGACACGAAGCGCAAGGCCAAGCGGGAACGCATCCGCCTCCAGGGTGACGTCCCCAGCCCGATCAACCCGCCGCCGGCCTGCCGCTTCCACACCCGCTGCTGGAAGGCCCAGGAGATCTGCAAGACCCAGGAACCACCCCTGGTCGAGCTAGCCCCGGGCCACCAAACCGCCTGCCACTTCCCGGAAAACGTGGAAACACCGGCGGCCAAGGTGGCCGACTAGAGGTCGATGATCGGCGCGCCTGTCGGTAGCGCGATGGACGCGGTGCGCGGCGGGGTCCTGCTGAAGCTCAGCTTGGTGAACTTCGGTACGGCGGTTCTGACTGCTCCGGTGCGGGCGTCGACGACGAGCAGGTCGACGTCGCGGTTCGGGCGTTGGCCTGCGAGCGTGCAGGTGGTGTCGTCGAGCCACTGGCCGAAGTACTTGGTGACGTAGGTGTTCGGCAGGGCGATCCGGCTGCCCGACGCCACCTCGTAGAGCTGGAGGTCTGCCCAGAGCGGCTGGATGCCCGGCTGGGCGTCGTCCAGTTGCGTGACGAGGTAGGTCGCGGCCGGCGACAGGAACGCCTGCTCGCCGGTGAACCTGGCGGGTGCCGTGGCGTTCACGGTCCTCGCGGCCGCGAGGGTGTGGGGCCGGAACTTGTTGAGTGGTTGCTGGAAGACGAACTCACCGGCGGTCACGGCGCGGACGACGTCGGGACTGAGCTTCGCGACGAGCTCGCCCTGATTGGTGATCAGGTCCCAGCGGTACAGGCCTTGAAGGGTGCCGAAATACGCGTGGTTGCCGTCGAGTGCGGCGACTCGGGGGGAGACTGCGAGGCTCAGGTTGGGCGGGATCTTGTTGCCGATCCCGGTACGGACGAGTTCGCGGCGGGCGGCGACGTCGTACACGACCGACTCGACGTGGTCGTTGAAACTTTCCACCCACGCGACCCGGTTGCCGTCGCCGACCAGGCGCCACGTGCTCTTGCCCAGGGAGCGTACGCCGGAGCGGTCGACGACGTGGATGGCGTTCTCCGCGTTGAGGAAGACGAAGCCGGCGTCGGTCTGTACGAACGCGATCACAGCTTGCGGAGCAACAGAGATCACTTCGTCGCCGTAGTGGATCTCGGAGCCGACGGCGTACGTCACCCGCCGCTCGGCGAAAGGCGGCGGCAGGTGGCGTTTGCGGGACGCGGCGACCGCGAGGCCGCCGCCGGCGAGGGCGACGGCGGTGCCGCCGAAGATCGTCAGGGCACGGCGGCGGGTGAGGCGGCGGTCGCCGGCCGCGATGATCTCGTCGAGGTCGAACGGCGGCGGTTCGACGCTGTCGGCGCGTTCGGTGAGCGTGTCCTTGAGCAGGTCGGTCATTCGGTCAGCCCCGCCTTCTGTACGACGTCGGCGCCCAGCCGGGCACGGAGCTTCTTCAGTGCGTCCGAGACCTGGCTCTTCACGGTCCCGACGCTGCACCCCAGGACCTCGGCGGTCTGCACCTCGGTGAGGTCCTCGTAGTACCGCAGCACCAGCGCCGCCCGCTGCCGCGGCGGCAACTGCTGCAGCTCGTGCCACAGCCAGATTCGCGCGGTCGAGTCGTCCGCGTGCACGGCACGGTCCGGTACGTCGTCATGAGGCCGCTCGGCGTGCCAGGACTTCCGGCGCCACCAGGCGATCGCGGTGTTCGTGATCGCGCGCCGCGTGTACGCCTCGGCGTTCTGCGGGTCGCGCAGGCGGTGCCAGCTGACGTACGTCTTCACGAGGCCCTCCTGGACGAGGTCCTCGGCCAGACCGCGGTCGCCGGCCAGCAGGTACGCGTACCGGAACAGCGCCGCGTGCCTGCCGGTCGCGAACTCGGCGAACGCCGTCGTATCGGCCACCACGTCCCCCTAGGGTCTGTCTACCCTCCTTGATGCGAGGACGTGGGCAAAGGGTTGGGTGTTGCGGAGAGCAGCACGCTGGCGATCAGCGCGTGCCCGGCCGCGTTCGGGTGGTCGCCGTCGGCGGCGAGCAGCGATGTGATGTTCGAGCTGTCCTTGAACGGCGTGTAGATGTCGACGTACGTCGCGTCGTCCGCGGCTGCCGCGTCGTTGATCGCGCCGTTGGTCCGGAGTGTGAGCTGGTCGCTGGCGACCCGGCCGCTGGCGGGGTACTGGCGGGCCGCGACGTCGCCGTCCTCGAACACGTTCCAGTAGCCGGTCATCAGGATCGTGGTCGGCTTGTTGTCCCGGAGCGCGTGGATCCGGGTCAGGATCTTGTCCAGGTTCACCGTCAGCTGCTCGAACTCGTCGGAGACGCAGTCGCCCGTGCACTGACCGCTGGTGACGTCGTCGTGGTGGTCGCCGAAGTCGTTCGCCCCGATCGTCAGCAGTACGACGTTGGCCGCGGCAGTGGCGACCTCGGTGGGGGAGTTGGGCTGGTTCAGCGTCTGCAGCAGACCGGACGAGTCCAGTCCGCCGACGCCCAGGTTCGTGACCCCGACGGTGGAGCCGCGCTCCTGGAGCAGGTCGCCGTACATCTGGGGGAACGCCGAGCAGTTGCAGTTGGAGCCGGAGGTGACCGAGTCGCCGAGGGCCACGACGTGGATCTGACCGGCCGGCGGCGGGCTGAAGACCTCACTCACCGTGTCGGCGCCGCTGATCACGGTGACGACGATGAGTACGACCAGGCCGACGGAGAGCCGTCGAAGTGTCTGGATCACGCGGTTTTCGTGCGCCTCGTTTCGTGGTGCCCGGGAAGGGCGAGCTGACTCGTCGCAGGGTGGTGCGCGAGCCCCGGGAGGGCTAGTTGTTTCGCCAGCCAAGGATAGGCCGACGCGAAGGCGGGTGCCGCGAACTGCCACACATGCGTGCCGGGCGAGATCTCGACCCGGGACCAGATCCCGACCTTGGCCGCGGCCTTCGACAGTTCCTCCGCCTCGTGCTGGTGGCGGCGCTCCGCGGTGCTGGTCAGGAACAGGCCGTTCACGCCCGTGTACTTGCCGTGCGCCTTCATCACCAGAAGTGCCTCGTTCTGGTGCTCGAGGGTCACGTTGCCGCCGTACAGGTCGTGCAGGCTCGCGGCCGGCGTGCTCGTGTACGGCGCGAGGTCGCCGGAGATGTCGATGAAGTGCGTGAACACGTCCGGGTGCTCGACGACCAGGTCGAGCGAGCAGGTCCCGCCCATCGAGAACCCGGCGACCGCCCACTGCTCCGGGTTGGTGGAGGCACCGAACGTCTTCTCGATGTACTTCGGGATGTCCTGGTCGAGGTGGTCCGCGGAGTTGCCGCGCGGGCCGTTCACGCACTCGGTGTCGTTGTCGAATTTCCGGGTCGCGTCGACGAACACCAGGATCGGCGCGTACCCGTGGTGCTCGCGCGCGTACTGGTCGGACACCTGGACCGCGTTGCCGAGCCGGACCCAGTCGCCGGGCCCGCCGCGCTCACCGCCGACCAGTTCGACGACGGGCAGCGGGTGCCGGTGCTCGCTGCGGACGAACCAGATCGGCGGCAGGTAGACCAGCTCCGGCCGGTGCTTGAAGTGGCTGTACGTCGCCGGGATGGTGACCTGGACGAGCTTGCCGACGCCCGGCGGCTTCGTCGCGTTGGCCTCGCGGCGGAGCCCCGACATCGACACCTGTCCCGGTAGCGGGGTGTTGGTCCAGTCGCTCACCGCGGAGTCGATGGTCGGGTAGTACCCGACGAACTGGTTCACGCCGTTCGCGCAGACCAGCGCGGCGAGGGCCGCGGCCACGACCGCCATACCCCGTCGCCACCACCGCGCGGTCCGCCACCCGGCGGCCAGCACGAGCAGGGCGGCGATGGCGAGGCCCAGCCACAGCCACACCGAGAACGGCAGCGGATCGGTCACACCGACCGCCTTGGCGCCGGGAGTCCACGCCAGGACGGTCAGCAGCACCGTGACGCCCGCGATCAGCGGGACCATCCGCCAGTGCCATTTGTAGTCCCGCCACCCGACGGCCGCGATCAGCGCGCCGGCGGCGAGCACGTCGAGCATCGCCGGAAACCATCCCCCCAGCAGCGATACGTTCATCCACAACCCTCCGAAGTCACTGGACCCAACCCCCAGACGCCTCACCACGGTAGATGGTTGGCACGGCGTTTCCGGGCGTACTCAGCGTCCCCTCAGATTCGTGATGCTGAGTGATCAAGCAATCACCGAGTGTCGCAACCCCTGGTCCGGTGGTCCGCGTTCGACAATGTCGAACGGCGGGCGTTGTTCCGCGCGACGTTCGCTCTTACATTCCAGCCAGCCGTGGTCGTCACGGCGACGAAGGGAGGTTCGGTATGGCTACGACCGAAACGGTCAAGGCGAAGACCCTTCTGGGGGAGTGTTCCGCCGAGTTGCTGGGAACGTTCATCCTGATCCTGTTCGGCGTCGGCGTGGTCGCGCAGGTGGTGGCCGGCGGGATCGGCAACCACGACTCGATCGCGTGGGCGTGGGGTCTCGGCGTCACGCTCGGCGTCTACGTGGCGGGCCGGATGACCGGCGCGCACCTCAATCCGGCGGTCACGATCGCGCTGGCCGCGTTCCGCGGGTTCAGCTGGAAGAAGGTGCTGCCGTACTCGGTGGCACAGTTCCTCGGGGCGTTCCTGGCGGCGCTGGTGGTCCGGTGGAACTACACGGAGGCACTGAACAAGTTCGACCCGGGGCTGACCCGGAAGAGCCAGATCGTGTTCTCGACGCTGCCGGGCAACGGCGCGGACATCGGCGTACATCTCTGGGGCGGCTTCCGCGACCAGATCATCGGTACGGCGATCCTGATGCTGCTGATCCTGGCCATCACCGACCTGCGGAACACCGCCCCGGCGGCGAATCTGGCCCCGTTCATCATCGGCCTCGCGGTGGTCGGCATCGGCATGGCGTGGGGTACGAACGCCGGCTACGCGATCAACCCCGCCCGTGACTTCGGCCCACGGCTGGCATCCTTCATCACCGGGTACGGTGGCGCGTTCAAGGACCAGTTCGGCGAGGTCTACTTCTGGGTGCCGATCGTGGCGCCGATCCTGGGCGCGCTGCTCGGCGCCCTGATCTACGACCAACTGGTCGGCCGCTTCCTGCCGATCTCGGACGAGGACGAGGAACCCGGCCGGATCCCGGAGGAGGACACGACCGCATGAAACCCCTGGGCAATTCGTTGTGTGAGGAGAGGACCTTCCATGGCTGACTTCGTCGGTGCCGTCGACCAAGGCACCACGAGCACCCGCTTCATGATCTTCGACCACTCCGGCAACGAGGTGGGCAAGCACCAGCTCGAGCACGAGCAGATCCTGCCGCGGGCGGGCTGGGTCGAGCACAACCCGCTCGAGATCTGGGAGCGGACCAGTTCGGTGATCCGGACGGCGATGAACGCGCAGGGCCTGCAGGCGAGCGACCTGGCGGCGCTCGGCATCACCAACCAGCGCGAGACCGCGGTGGTCTGGAACCGGAAGACCGGCCGGCCGTACTACAACGCGATCGTCTGGCAGGACACCCGGACCGACCGGATCGCCTCCGCGCTGGAACGCGAGGGTAAGGGCGACGTGATCCGGCAGAAGGCCGGCCTGCCGCCGGCGACCTACTTCTCGGCCGGCAAGGTGCAGTGGATCCTCGAGAACGTCGACGGTGTCCGCGAGGCCGCCGAGGCCGGGGACGCGGTCTTCGGCAACACCGACACCTGGCTGCTGTGGAACCTGACCGGCGGCACCGACGGCGGCGTACACGTCACCGACGTCACGAACGCCAGCCGGACCATGCTGATGAACCTCGAGACGCTCGACTGGGACGACGAGCTGATCAGCTTCTTCAACATCCCGCGCTCGATGCTGCCGGAGATCCGGCCGTCGTCGGACCCGAACAAGTACGGCGAAACGCTGGCCAACGGCCCGCTCGGCGGCGTCATCCCGCTGACCGGCGACCTCGGCGACCAGCAGGCGGCGACCGTCGGGCAGGTGTGCTTCAACCCTGGTGAAGCGAAGAACACCTACGGCACCGGCAACTTCATGCTGCTGAACACCGGCACCGAACTGGTCCGCTCGAAGGCCGGCCTGCTCAGCACGATGTGCTACAAGTTCGGCGACGAGGCGCCGGTGTACGCGCTGGAGGGTTCGATCGCGGTCACCGGCTCCGCGGTGCAGTGGCTGCGCGACCAGCTCGGCATCATCTCCGGCGCCGCCGAGATCGAGACACTGGCCAAGCAGGTCGAGGACAACGGCGGTGTGTACTTCGTACCGGCGTTCTCCGGCCTGTTCGCCCCGTACTGGCGCTCCGACGCCCGCGGCGCGATCGTCGGGCTGTCCCGGTTCAACACCAACGCCCACCTGGCGCGCGCGACACTGGAAGCGATCTGCTACCAGAGCAAGGACGTCGCGGACGCGATGGAGAAGGACTCCGGCGTGAAGCTCGACGTCCTGAAGGTGGACGGCGGCGTGACCGCGAACGAGCTGGCCATGCAGATGCAGGCCGACATCCTCGGCGTACCGGTGAGCAAGCCGGTCGTCGCGGAGACCACCGCGCTCGGCGCGGCGTACGCGGCCGGGCTCGCCGTGGGCTTCTGGAAGAACAAGGACGAGCTCGTGCAGAACTGGAACGAGGACAAGCGGTGGGAGCCGCACTGGACCGACGAGCAGCGGGCTCAGGGGTATGCCGGATGGCACAAGGCCGTCCAGCGCACGCTCGACTGGGTCGACGTCGACTGATCAGGAGGAAACAACTGTGGCTGTAGTGGCTCTGTCACCGCAAGCAAGGGCCGACGCGATCGACGCGCTGGCGGACGGACGCGAACTGGACGTCCTGGTGATCGGTGGCGGGGTGGTCGGCACCGGGTCGGCGCTCGATGCCGCCACCCGGGGCCTGACCACCGGACTGCTGGAGGCCCGCGACTTCGCGAGCGGCACCTCCAGCAGGTCCAGCAAGCTGATCCACGGCGGCCTGCGCTACCTCGAGATGCTCGACTTCCGGCTCGTGCACGAGGCCCTGCAGGAGCGCGGCCTGCTCCTGCAGCGGCTGGCACCGCACCTGGTGAAGCCGGTGCCGTTCCTGTACCCGCTGCAGCACCGGTGGTGGGAGCGGTTCTACGCCGGCGCCGGCGTCGCGCTGTACGACGGGATGGCGGTCAGCTCGGGGCTCGGCGCCGGGCTGCCGATCCACCGGCACCTGACCCGGCGCGGGGCGATGCGGCTGGTCCCGTCGCTGAAGAAGTCCGCGTTGGTCGGCGCGCTGCAGTACTACGACGCGCAGGTCGACGACGCGCGGCACACGATGGAGCTCGCCCGGACGGCAGCGTCGTACGGCGCTCTCGTCGCGAACCGGGTGAAGGTGACCGGCTTCCTGCGTCAGGGGGAGCGGGTCACCGGCGTCCAGGCGAAGGACCTGGAGAGCGGGCGTGAGTTCGAGGTCCGCGCGAAGCAGGTCGTGAACGCGACCGGCGTGTGGACCGACGACACCCAGGCGATGGTGGGGGAGCGCGGGCAGTACCACGTGCGCGCGTCGAAGGGCATCCACCTCGTCGTACCGAAGGACCGGATCCAGTCCAGCACCGGGATGATCCTGCGGACCGAGAAGTCCGTGCTGTTCATCATCCCCTGGGGCCGGCACTGGCTGATCGGTACCACCGACACCGACTGGCACCTGGACAAGGCGCATCCGGCGGCGACGAGCAAGGACATCGAGTACCTGCTCGACCACGTGAACGCCGTACTGACGACGCCGCTCACCCGGGAGGACGTCGAGGGCGTGTACGCCGGCCTGCGTCCGCTGCTGGCGGGGGAGTCGGAGAGTACGTCGAAACTGTCCCGCGAGCACGTCGTCGCGCACAGCGCACCCGGTCTCGTGGTAGTTGCCGGCGGCAAGTACACGACGTACCGGGTGATGGCGAAGGACGCCATCGACGCGGTCGCGGACGCGCTCGACGGGCGGGTGCCGCGCAGTGTCACGAAGAACATCCCGCTGGTCGGCGCCGACGGGTACCAGGCGCTGTGGAACCAGCGCCAGCTGATCGCGCAGCGCTCGGGGCTGCACGTGGCCCGGATCGAGCACCTGCTGAACCGGTACGGCGCGCTGGTCGACGAAGTACTCGACCTGGTCGCGGAAGACCCGTCGCTCGGCGAGCAGCTGCCCGGCACCCAGGACTACCTGAAGGCCGAGATCGTGTACGGCGCCAAGGCCGAAGGCGCCCGGCATCTCGACGACATCCTGGCCCGCCGGACCCGGATCTCGATCGAGGCGTGGGACCGCGGCGTCGGTGCCGCCGAGGCCGCCGCCCGGCTGATCGCCCCGATCCTCGGCTGGGACGAACAGACCGTCGAACGCGAGGTCTCGTTCTACCTGAAGCGCGTCCAGTCCGAGCGCGACTCCCAGGACCAGCCCGACGACGAGTCCGCCGACAAGGTCCGCCTGGAGGCCCCCGACATCGTCTCACCCGCCTGACCCGGAGGGGTGCCGGGGAGGGCCGTCGCGCCGGCCCTCCCCGGCATGCTCAGCCGTTGGCGACCGTCACGACGTAGTTGGCGCCGTCGTCGGTGAAGCTGTAGTCACCGGGACCGTTGACCGTCTTCGCTCCGAGGTTGTCGTCGTCGTCCGGCCAGTCGCCCTCCATCAGCGTCAGCACCTTGCCCTGCGGTACGGCGACGTTCTGGATGTCCTTGCTGTCCCCGGTGGTCATCTGCACCGGCCCCCAGATCGTGCTGCCGTCGACCACGAGGTACGCGTCGTCGGCACCGGTGTTGTCCTCCTGCTCGTTGCACTTGATGTGCGTGATCACCAGCCCGGCCTGCGGGGCCGCGTGTGCGGCGACCGGAGCGACCGTGACGGTGCTGAGCCCGAGTGCGGCAGCGGCGAGAATCCTGAACATGAGCGTCGTCCTCCCGTGGTGGTTGCGTGTGTTCAGGACGTTAGGCAGCTTCTGTGTCAAGCGTTTGACAGTCGCATCACGGCCGACGCTCTTCGGATCTGACCGAAGGGGTTGCTAAATCTCCTGGTCCTCCGGGCGGATCCAGTTGAAGGTGCGCTGGACCGCGGCCTGCCAGTTCGCGTACTCGGTGGCGCGGCGGGCCGGCTCCATGTGCGGCATCCACTGGCCGGCCCGGTGCCAGTTGCTGCGGAGGCCTTCGAGATCGGGCCAGTACCCGACCGCGAGACCGGCGGCGTACGCGGCGCCCAGCGACACCGTCTCGGTGACCATCGGCCGGACCACGCGGACGTCCAGCAGGTCGGCGAGGAACTGCATCAGCAGGTTGTTCGCCGTCATCCCGCCGTCGACCTTGAGCGCGGTCAGCGCGATCCCGGAGTCGGCGTTCATCGCGTCCACCACCTCGAGCGTCTGGAACCCGGTCGCCTCCAGCACCGCGCGGGCCAGGTGCCCCTTGGTGATGTACCCGGTCAGCCCGGCGATCACCCCGCGGGCCTCGCTGCGCCAGTGCGGCGCGAACAGACCCGAGAAGGCCGGCACGATGTACGCGCCGCCGTTGTCGTCGACCGTCCGCGCGAGCGTCTCGATCTCGGCAGCGGTGTGGATCATCCCGAGCCCGTCGCGGAACCACTGCACCAACGACCCGGTGACCGCCATCGACCCTTCGAGCGCGTACGACGCCGGCTGGTCGCCGATCCGGTACGCGACCGTCGTCAGCATCCCGTGCTTCGACCGGACGATCTCCTGCCCGGTGTTCATCAGCAGGAACGATCCCGTGCCGTACGTGCACTTCGCCTCACCCGCGCTGAAACACGTCTGCCCGAACAGCGCCGCCTGCTGGTCCCCGAGCGCGGCCCCGATGCGGACACCCGGGAGCACCTCGGTCGCGGTCGCGAACACCCCCGACGAGGGCCGGATCTCCGGCAGGATCGCCCGCGGTACGTCGAACGCCGCGAGCAGCTCGTCGTCCCAGTCGAGCGTCTCGATGTTCATCAGCATGGTCCGGCTGGCGTTCGTCACGTCGGTGACGTGCAACCCTCGCGTGAAGTTCCAGATCAGCCAGGTCTCCATCGTGCCGAACAGGATCTCTCCGCGCTCGGCCCGTTGCCGCAGACCCGGCGTGTGGTCGAGCATCCAGCGGATCCGCGGCGCCGAGAAGTACGTCGTCAGCGGCAGCCCACAGCGGTCCGCGAACCGGTCCGGGCCGGCGTCGCCCGCCAGTTCCGTGACCAGCCGGTCCGTCCGGGTGTCCTGCCAGACCACCGCGTGCCCGATCGGCCGGCCGGTGGCGCGGTCCCAGAGCAGGCTGGTCTCCCGCTGATTGGTGATGCCGATGGCAACGACCTGCGCCGGGTCGGCCCCGATCTGCCGGACCGCTGCCGGGACCACCCGGCTGACGTTCCGCCAGATCTCCTCGGCGTCGTGCTCCACCCATCCCGGTCGCGGGAACAGCTGCCGATGCTCCCGCTGCGCCACCGACACCAGCCGCCCACGCCGATCGAACAGGATGCACCGACTCGAGTTCGTCCCCTGATCCACCGCCGCCACATACTGCTCAGCCATCCCCCCACCCCCCACTCACCCAGCCTACGCACGCTCCCGCCCCCACTGCCTCCGCGCACGCGAACGGACATCCCCTGGTCTTGCCGGTTCTCCGGCCTTGACAAGAGGGGAGAACGGGCAGCCCGAGGGGATATCCGTTCGCGTGGCCGAGGGCCGGGGGAGCGGTCATGCGTCGTCCCGGAGATCGCGGGCGATGGCCTCGGCGGTGGCGCGGACCATCGTGACCAGGTCGTCGCGGTGCCGGAGACGGCTGTCGCAGATGCGTTCGATGCGTCCGGTGAGGCCGACGGCGCCGACGACCAGGCCACCGAGGCCGCGGATCGGGGCCGCGATACTCGCCAGCTCGACGGTGTGCTCCTCGAACTCGGCCGCCCACCCGCGCGCCCGGACCCCCGCCAGTTCCTCGCCGAGCCGGGACGGGTCGGTGATCGTGCGCGTGGTGAACGCCTCCAGCACCCGCGGACGCGCCGCCCCACTGGTGTCGTACGCGAGCACCGCCTTGCCGAGTGCGGTCGCGTGCGGCGGCAACGTCGTACCCACGTCCAGGTCCTGGTCACTGTCGTCCGGCCGGAAGACGTGATGCACGACCACGACCTTCCCTTCGACGAGCCGGCCGACCCGGACCACCTCGCCGCTCCGCGACGCCAGCGAGTCCGCCCAGTTGATCGCCCGGCTGCGCAGCTCGTTCGGATCCAGATAGCTCTCACCGAGCCGCCCGAACGCGTCGCTCAGGTGGTAGTGCGCCCCGCTCCGGTCCTGGTCGACGAACCCGACCTGATGCAGCGTCCGGAGGATCCCGTGCACGGTCGGCTTCGCCAGCCCGAGCGCGTTCGCGAGATCGGCGACCCCCAGCCCTTCAGGTGCGGCGGCGAGCAGTCGCAGCACCGCCGCGGCCCGCTCGATCGACTGCACGGTGCCCGGCACACCGGCAGGCTACCGGTGAATCACCGGTCTGGCTCCACCTCACGGAACCTCACTCCGACGCGATCGCCCGCAACACATCCAACCGAGCCGCCCGCCGCGCCGGCCAAACCGCCGCCAGCACCCCGAACGCTGCTGCGACGACAACCGCCGCGATCAACTGGAGGACCGGGACGTCGCGCACCGGGAGACCGTCGTTCACCATCGTTGCCTGGATCGCCACCGCGAATCCCACCCCGATCAGCATCCCGAGCAGCGCGCCCAGCAACGTGATCGCGATCGATTCGACCTGCAGCATGCGACGCAGTTGTGGGCGGTCCATGCCGATGGACCGCAGCAGCCCGATCTCCCGCGTGCGTTCGATGACGCCGAGCGCCAGCGTGTTCACGATCCCGAGGAGTGCGATCAGGATCGCCATCGCGAGAAGGAATCCGAGGGCCGCCAGCACCCCGTTCACCGGGGTCAGCGCGCTCGCGGCGTACGCCTGCTGGTCGCGGACCTCGACCGACGGGTAGTCCTTGGTCAGCTGGGCCAGGATACCGGTTCGGACTTGTGCGACCTGCTTGCCCTGGGCCACATCGACGTACAGCAGGCTGTCGCTCGGCGGCCCGCCGATCCGCTCGTACGTCGCAAGCGACAGCACGACTCCGTTGAGCTGCCGGTTCGGTGCGAGGATGCCGCCGACCGTCAGCCGGGTGGTTCCGGTCGTCGTCTTCAGTTCGAAGCTCTTGCCGACCGTAACCTTCAGTGTCTTGGCCAGGTTCCGCGGGAGGATTGCCTGACCTGCGTCGAGCGCGTCGGCGGAACCGGAGTCGAACTTCGTCACGATCGGGCCGGTGAGGGTGCCGTCGCTGACGCCCATGACCTGGATGGTGTTGCTGCCGACCTGTCCGGGCTCCTGGCGGACCCGGTGGACGCCGGTGACCCCGTCGACCTTGGCGGTCCGGTCGCCGACCTGGCTGCTGAAGTTCTGGCTTCCGTTGTTCGTGATCAGGATGTTGGACGTGCCGAGCGCCTGCAGGACGGTCTGGTGGATGGAGGCCTTCGCGGTCGCGGCGATCACCAGCAGTCCGCAGATCAGCGAGACCGAGATCATCAGCGCGGACGCGGTCGCCGACGTACGGCGTGGGTTCCGCTCGGCGTTGCGACGGCCGAGGGTGACAGGTGCCTTGCGACCGAACGGGTACATCAGCCCGCGAACGACGTACCTGCTGATCAGGGGGCCGACCATGACGACGGACAGCGTGGCGATCCCGGCGGCGAGGGTCAGCAGGACCGCGCCCGCGAGGCCGGTGGTGGACACGCCCAGGCCGGTCAGGACCAGGCTCATCAACAGTATGAAACCGCCCGTCAGCGCGCGCTTGAGGGCCGGCTGCTCCGGGATCTGGGCATCGTCGCGCATCGCGGCGATCGGCGGCAGCTTGCCGGCCCGGCGGGCCGCCGGCGCGGCGGCGGCGACCGTGACGCCGATCCCGAGGAGATAACACACGATGATCGTGGTCGGGGTGACCTGGAGGCTCGCGGTCGGGATGCGCAGGTGCAGCACTTGATAGCCGAACCGGATGCCGACCGCCACCAGGATGCCGATCAGGAGTCCGAGGGAGGCGCCGAGGAAGCCGATGATCACACTCTCGGTCAAGATCGTCCGGGTCACCTGCGCGCGCGACGCGCCGATCGCCCGGAGCATCGCGAGCTCCTTCGAGCGCTGGGCCACGACCATCGAGAACGTGTTGACGATCAGGAACGTGCCGACGAACAACGCGAGGCCGGCGAACAGCGCCATGACGATGCTGAAGCCGCCGAAGGTGTTGTCGAGGTCGTGCTTACCGTCCGCGGCGACCTGCTCGGCGGTACGGACCTTCACCGAAGCGCCGAGGGTCGAGCTGATCGTCTTGCTGACGGCGGACGGGTCGGAGCCCGGTGCGACGACGACCGCGATGGACGTCCAGCCGGCCTTGCCGAGCAGCAGGCGCTGCGCGGTTGCTCCGTCGAAGGTGACCAGCGGCGCTCCCGCAGCGGCACCCGACGACGGGGAGGTGGTGATCGCGGTCAAGGTCGCCGTGACGGCTTGGGCCGGCGTGACGACCCGCACCTGGTCGCCGACGGAGTAGCCCGCTCGGGTGGCGGTGCCTTGGTCAAGGGCGAGCTGGTGCTCGCCCCACGGTGCCGTGCCGGTGATGGCCAGGAACGGCGCGGCCTGGCTCGTCCGCGGCCAGGCGGCGCCGAACGTGGTCAGTCCGTAGTCCTCGACCTCCTTGCCACTGGGATCGAGGACCTGGACGTCACCGACCAGGAGTTGGGGTATGGCGGCTGCGACGCCCGGTACGGTCCGGAGCCGGTCGGCGACATCACTCTGGAAGGTCGGCGGTGTGCCCGTGGTGCTCGTGATCGGCGAGGACGGTGTGACGGTGATGTCGGCCGTGCTGACCTCGAAGTTCTTCTTCAGGGCGGTGGACAGGGTGTCGGTGAAAACCATCGCGCCGCCGGCGAACGCCACGCCCAGGGTGACGGCGACGGTGCAGAGGACGAAGCGGAGGCGGTGGGCGAGGACGGAGCGGAGGCCTAGTTTGAACATCAGCCGGCCGGCTCGGTGGCGGGGTCCAGTTGCTTCATCCGGTCCAGGACCGATTCGGCGGTCGGGTCGAGGAGCTCGGACTGCAGTTCGCCGTCGGCGAGGAACAGGACGCGGTCGGCGTACGACGCGGCGGTCGGGTCGTGGGTGACCATCACCACGGTCTGCTGGAAGTCGCGGACGGAGCGGTGCAGGAAGGCGAGGACGTCGCCCGAGGAGCGGGAGTCGAGGTTGCCGGTGGGCTCGTCGGCGAACACCACGTCGGGGCGGGAGACCAGCGCGCGGGCGCAGGCGACGCGCTGCTGCTGGCCGCCGGACAGCTCGGACGGGCGGTGGCCGAGGCGGTCGCCGAGGCCGATCGTGTCGACGACCGTGGCCAGCCAGTCCTGGTCGGGTTTGCGGCCGGCCAGGTCGAGCGGGAGCGTGATGTTCTCCAGCGCGGACAGCGTCGGGACCAGGTTGAACGCCTGGAACACGAACCCGATCCGGTCCCGGCGCAGGTGCGTGAGCTGCTTCTCCGGGAGCGTGGTCAGGTCGACGTCGCCGAGCAGCACCTTGCCGTCGGACGGCTTGTCGAGGCCCGCGAGACAGTGCAGCAGCGTGGACTTCCCGGAACCGGACGGTCCCATGATCGCGGTGAACCGGCCCTTGCCGAACTCCGCGCTGACACCGGCCAGTGCGTCCACCTGCGTCGAGCCGCCGCCGTACCGCTTCCAGACCTCGACCGCCTGGACCGCCAGATCGCCCACACTCATGCGACGAACCGTATCCACCCGGGGTTCCTCGCCCGGGCAGCGCCCGGGGCTAGCCGTCGACGGTGATCAGATCGATGCCGGCGGACTCGGCCGCCACCTCCTCGACCGAGCGGGTCGGGAGCGGCGGCGGGGTGCCGCCCCAGGCAGGGCAGAGCGGCTTGTGGTCGCACCAGTCGCAGAGCGGCCCGGGACTCGGGCGCCAGTCGCCGGAGTCGAGCGCGCGGGTGATCGCGACCCAGAGCGCGGACACCTTCCGCTCGCAGGCGCGCAGGTCGGCCTCGTCGGGGACGTACCGGACGATCTCACCGTTGCCCAGGTACACCAACTGCAGCATCGCGGGCACCACGCCGCGGAGCTTCCACAGCACGAGCGCGTAGAACTTCATCTGGAAGAGCGCCTTCGCCTCGAAGAACTCCGAGGGCGACCGGCCGGTTTTGTAGTCGACCACCCGGATCTCACCGGTCGGCGCGACGTCCAGCCGGTCAACGTACCCGCGAAGAACCAGGCCGGAGTCCAGCGCGGTCTCGACGTACAGCTCCCGCTCGGCGGGCTCCAGTGCGTTCGGGTCCTCGAGCGTGAAGTACTTGCCGAGCAGCTGGTGTGCCTCGGCCAGCCACTTGGCCAGCTCCTCGCCGCTCGCGTCCTCCGCGAACAGCTCGCCGACCTCCGGCTCGTCCTCGAGCAGCCGCTGCCACTGCGGCTCGAGCATCGTCGCCGCCTGCTCCAGCGTCCGCTGCCCGCGGGGCAGGTCGAACAACCGCTCCAGCACGGCATGGACGACGGTCCCGCGGACGGCGGCCGGCGACGGCTTCTCCGGCAACCGGTCGACCACTCGGAACCGGTACTTGAGCGGACAGCTCATGAAGTCCGCGGCCCGGGACGGCGACAGGGCACCCCGCGGATGCGGATCGGCTTCGGTTGCTGCAGCGCTCATGCCCCAAACCCTAGGCACAACCACCGACACTTCGCGCGCACCCCACCCCGGCCTGTGGAAAACCAGGTCTCATCACAGGGCCGTCGCACGTAGTTACCGGCAGCCAAGTAGCGTTGCCCTGATGCCTGACTCGCGCGACCCCGACAACCCGGCCCAGCCGGCCGGCCCCCCGCCGCCCGGAACGTGGGTGCTCGGACGTGTCCGCGGGATCCGGCTGACGATGCGGTTCACCTGGCTGCCGGTGGCGATGCTGCTGGCGCTCGGTTTCGCGACGATCATCGGCCAGCAGTTCCCGTCGCTCGGCGGCTGGCGGTACGTCGCCGCGTTCGCGTTCGTGGTGGCGTTCACGTTCTCGATCCTGGTGCACGAGCTCGCGCACGCGCTGATGGCGCTGCGGTTCGGGATCGGGGTCACCGAGATCAACCTCGGCTTCTTCGCGGCCGGCACGCATATCGAGGGCGAGCGGAAGTCGCCGCTCGAGGAGTTCGCGGTGTCGGTCGTCGGCCCGATCGCGTCACTGGTCGTCGGCGGCCTCGCGTACTTCGCCTCGCGCGCGTTCGACGAGGGCGTCGGGTACGTCGCGCTCTGGGAGCTCGGCATCGCCAACCTGATCGTCGGCGTGACGAACCTGCTGCCCGGCCTGCCGCTCGACGGCGGCTGGGTGCTGCGGGCGATCGTCTGGAAGCTCACCGGCAACATGCACACCGGCACCGTGGCGGCCGCCTGGGCGGGCCGGGCGCTCGCGATCCTGGTGCTGGCCGGACCGGTGATCGCCGAGCAACTCTGGGGCTGGCAGCCGTCGATCATCGACTTCGTGATCGCGCTGCTGATCGGGTTCTTCCTCTGGTCGGGCTCGACCGCGTCGTTGATGCAGGCGCGGTTGCGGCGCAAGCTGCCCGCGCTGCAGGTGCGCACCCTGGCCCGGCGCGCCATCGCCGTACATTCCGGTACGCCGATCTCGGAGGCCGTCCGGATGGCCGCGGACGTCCAGGCGGGGGCGGTCGTGGTGATCGACGGCGACGGCAGGCCGCACGCGCTGGTGTCGGAGTCCGCGGTCTCGGCGGTCGCACCGAACCAGCGACCGTGGACCACGGTGAGCGAGGTTTCCACCCGGATCGGCGCGGGCCACATCATCGGCGTGAACGACACCGGCGAGGAGATCCTCGCCACACTGCGTGAGCACCCGGCGTCTGAGTACCTGGTGCTGGACGCCGCCGGCGGCGTGTACGGCGTGCTCGCGACGGCGGACGTCGAACGGGCGTTCCGGGCCCGCTGATTAGAGGGTTGCGGTGACCGAAAGTTAAGGTGAGCGCCTTATGGCTGACTTGCGCGACTTCCCCGACCAGGCGTACTCCGGCGTCCACCACGGACCGCTGCAGGAGGGCGAGTGGATCACCCTGCAGGACTCGAAGGGCCGCCGGCACTCGGTGAAGCTGGAGCGCGGCAAGATCTTCCACACCACCAAGGGCGGGATCGCGCACGACGACCTGATCGACGGCCCGGACGCGGTCACGATCCGCTCCAAGGGCAACGTCGAGTACCTGGCGCTGCGCCCGCTGATGGCCGACTACTCGGTGTCGATGCCGCGCGGCGCCGCGGTGATCTACCCGAAGGACACCGCGCAGATCGTCACGATGGCCGACATCTTCCCGGGCGCGAAGGTGGTCGAGGCCGGCGCCGGCTCCGGTGCGCTGACCACCGCGCTGCTGCGCGCGGTCGGGATCCACGGACAGGTGATCTCGTTCGAGCGCCGGGAGGACTTCGCCGAGGTCGCGCGGAAGAACGTCACCGGCTTCTTCGGCGCTGAGCACCCGGCCTGGCGGCTCGAGGTCGGCGACCTGGTCGAGAAGCTGAACGAGCAGGACGTGGACCGGGTGGTCCTCGACATGCTCGCCCCGTGGGAGTGCGTGGACGTCGTTGCCGAGGCGCTGTCACCCGGCGGGGTGTTCTGCGCTTACGTCGCCACCACGACGCAGCTGAGCCGGGTCGTGGAGACGCTCAGGGCACACGGCGAGTTCACGGAGCCGCGCGCGTGGGAGTCGCTCGTGCGAGACTGGCACGTAGAGGGTCTCGCCGTACGTCCAGGTCACCGGATGCAGGGGCACACGGCGTTCCTCGTGACCGCCCGGAGGATGGCCCACGGCGTCCAGGCGCCGCGGAAGAAGCGCCGTCCGGCACCGGGCGCGTACGGCGACGACTACGCCGGCCCGCGGCGCGCGGAGCCGGGCACCGGAGCGTCGGCGGAACAACCGGTGCAAACTTCCGGCGACATGCCGTAGGCAACCTGCTCATCCGCAACCGACACGTGATGGGATTCAGCTTGCCCGGCGAGGTTTTCTGGGTAAGGTCCATAGGGTCGAGCCCCACATGGTGAGGTGATGATCGTGGCTGGAGACGAGAGTCCTACCGCGGCAGAACTGCGTAACCAGGTCCGGTACCTGGAGGCCGAAGTCGCGGCGTTGCGACGTCGGCTGCTCGAGCACCCGGCAGACAGCCGGTCGCTCGAGAGCAGGCTGTCCGAAACCCAGGCCTCCTTGGCGAGTGTCACCGCTCAGAACGAGCGGCTGGCCGACACGCTGCGGGAGGCGCGAGAGAAGATCATCGCCCTGAAGGAGGAAGTCGACCGGCTGGCGCAACCGCCGTCCGGGTTCGGCACCTTCCTCGGACGGAACGAAGACGACACGCTCGACGTGTTCACCGGCGGCCGGAAGCTCCGGGTCGCGGCGAGCCCGTCGGTGGACCTGGACGAGCTCAAGCTCGGCCAGGAACTGATGCTGAACGAAGCACTCAACGTGGTCGAGGCCTGCGAGTACGAGGTCGTCGGCGACGTGGTGATGCTCAAGGAGCTGCTCGCCGACGGCGAGCGGGCGCTGGTGATCGCGCAGGCGGACGAGGAGCGGGTGGTGCGGCTCGCGTCGCCGCTGCTCGACGTACCGCTGCGAGCCGGCGACTCGCTGCTGCTGGAGCCGCGCTCCGGGTATGTCTACGAGAAGATCCCGAAGTCCGAGGTCGAGGAGCTGATCCTCGAAGAGGTCCCGGACATCGACTACACGCACATCGGCGGTCTCGGCGGTCAGATCGACCAGATCCGGGACGCCGTGGAGCTGCCGTACCTGCACAAGGAGCTGTTCCTCGAGCACGAGCTCAAACCGCCGAAGGGTGTGCTGCTGTACGGCCCGCCCGGCTGCGGCAAGACGCTGATCGCGAAGGCAGTGGCGAACTCGCTGGCCAAGAAGGTCGCCGAGAAGACCGGTGCCGCCGGGCAGAAGTCGTTCTTCCTGAACATCAAGGGCCCGGAGCTGCTGAACAAGTACGTCGGCGAGACCGAGCGGCACATCCGCCTGGTCTTCCAGAGGGCCCGCGAGAAGGCGTCCGAGGGCGTGCCGGTGATCGTGTTCTTCGACGAGATGGACTCGCTGTTCCGGACCCGTGGCTCCGGTGTGTCGTCCGACGTCGAGAACACCATCGTTCCGCAGCTGCTGAGCGAGATCGACGGCGTCGAGGGCCTGGAGAACGTGATCGTCATCGGTGCCTCGAACCGTGAGGACATGATCGACCCGGCGATCCTGCGACCCGGCCGGCTGGACGTGAAGATCAAGATCGAGCGCCCGGACGCCGAGGCGGCCCGGGACATCTTCTCGAAGTACCTGACCGCCGGACTGCCGCTGCACACCGACGACGTGAACGAGTTCGGCGGCGACAAGCAGGCCTGCGTGGACGGGATGATCCAGCGCACCGTCGAGCGGATGTACACCGAGGCCGACGAGAACCGGTTCCTCGAGGTGACGTACGCGAACGGTGACAAGGAGGTCCTGTACTTCAAGGACTTCAACTCGGGCGCGATGATCCAGAACATCGTCGACCGGGCGAAGAAGATGGCGATCAAGGCATTCCTCGACGAGAACCAGAAGGGCCTGCGGGTGCAGCACCTGCTGCAGGCGTGCGTGGACGAGTTCAAGGAGAACGAGGACCTGCCGAACACCACCAACCCGGACGACTGGGCCCGGATCTCCGGCAAGAAGGGCGAGCGGATCGTCTACATCCGCACGCTCATCTCCGGCAAGCAGGGCACCGAGCCGGGCCGGTCGATCGACACCGCGACCAACACCGGTCAGTACCTGTAAGCAGCTCTACGCCGAACGCCCCCGGACCACATGGTCCGGGGGCGTTTCGCTGCGTCGGTCGACCGCTGTCCGTCAGATGACGGTGTGGGCGGGCGTCGGATGGGGGCTGGATGAGCGGGTCGACAGGTTTCGAGTACCGGGTTGTCAGCGCAGAGGAGTTGCGGCGCCGGGCGATCGAGGCGGCCACGGCGCGGGTGATCGCGCGGCAGACGGCGGTCCGGGTACTGCGGGCTTCGGTCGAGAAGACCGTGGCGGCCGGGGTGCCGGCTACCCGGACCGGGCGGCTGACGGGGCTTGCTCTCGAGCGGCTGACCGAGCTCGAGGGCGCTCTGGCGGCCGAAGAGGAGGCCATCGGGGCTGCCACGGTGCAGGCGCGGGCGGAACGGGCCCGGCAGACTCTCGCCTCCGAGATCGAGGCTCTGCAGGTCGCGCTACCGAGCATCCGGTTCCGGAGCACGACCCCGGCGCGGCGGCCGAGCGTGCGCACCGAGCCGTCCGAGCGGCTCGCTCGCCGGGTCGAGGCAGTACTCGAGCTGGCGCTCGGCCTGGACGATTCGGTCCGCGCCGACGTCCAGAAGCTGGCGGCAGTGGTCACGGACAGCGACTCGGGGCCGGCCAGGGCGATGAGCTTCCTGACCGAGATGGAGGCCAAGGTGACGCAGGCGGTCCGGCGTCAAAGGGCCGAGGAGCGGCGCCGACGGCGGGCGCACGAGCTCACTTACGAGTACGCCGTACTACTGGCTGACGACGGCGAGGCGGGCCGGCGAGCGCGAGCAGCCGTCGCACGCCTGGACGGAACGGACCCCGACGCCACCGCTCGCGAGCTCCGGGAACTCGACGCGCGGCGCGCCCAGGCGGCTGATCGACGGTTCGTCCTGGACCAGGCGACTGCGGTGCTGCATGACATGGGGTACGTCGTGGACGTCGAGCCGACGGACGGGACGACTGTGGCGGTGGCCGCGGACCCCGACTGGCCGCACCACGGGCTCAAAGTGGTGTTCCCCTCCGATGCCGGCGGGATGCACACGATCCCGGTCGCGTTCGACGAGACCGACGTCCGTGACGACCTGGCGTTCGAGGAATCGTCGTGTGACGTGGTGGACCGGTTGCGCGTCGGCCTCGACGGTCGCGGTGTGCCGACGGACCTGACCTATCGGCGGACGCCGGGTGAGCTTCCGGTGCAGCATCAGACGCGCCGGACGGCCGTCGGGAGAACCGAGACGAAGGTTAGGAGGCGGCAGCGATGAGTCCGCGCGGGCTGGACGACCACCCGGCGTGGTTGCGCGAGATCGACGCGTCGCTGACGGTGGCACCGGCGTACGTGCTGCACGGCAATCTCCGCGACCGCTATCTGGTACCGGGGGAGGGCGGCCGGTGGACGCCGCTCGATCTGCACCCGGCGTTGTGGGACACACTGCGGCGTAGTGGCTTCGCTGCCGTGCTGCGGCACACGCCGGTGGGGCTTCAGGTGCTGCCGAACGAGCCGGAGGCGACCCGGCTGGTGGCCCGCGTGACCGGGTTGAACGGTGAGCTGAACGGCAGGCCGATCGGACCGGACCAATTGACCGGCGTCCTGCGCGCCGTCACGTCGTGCCGGGACGCGCGACTCGCCCTGACCATCGACTACGTGTCCCAGTGGCGGCCGGCCGGGATCCCACCGACGGACGCCGAGCACGCGTTCATGCAGGCCGCGCTCGCGGTGGTTCACGACGCGCGGCCGATCGTCGTGGGCAGCCAGCGGACCAGCGGCTTGTTCAATCCGCTGATCTGGCTGGTGGACCGGCCTGCCGACCTGCCGCCGTGGCTGACCGGCGGGTCCGAAGGCATCCGGCAGATCTCGGTGCCCCAGCCGGAGCTGGGCGCGCGGCTGCGGCTCGCGCGCGGGCTGGTCGCGTCCATGCCCGGCGGCGACCGGCTGCCCGAGGAGGACCTGGAGAATGCCGCGGCGCGGTTCGCGGAGCGATCCGTCGGTATGTCGTTGCACGCGATGATCGCGACCACCCAGCTCGCCCTGGACCAGAGCCTCGGACCGGAGCGGATCGACGACGCGGTCCGCGCATACCGGATCGGGATGACCGAGAACCCCTGGGCTCATCCGGAGTTGCGGGCCCGTATCCGCAACGGCGAGGCGGTGCTGTCGGCGAAGGTGAAGGGACAGCGGCGCGCTGTCCGGCACGCGCTCGACATCCTGATCCGCTCGAACACCGGGATGACCGGCGCCGAGCGGGGCGGTGACGCGACCGGTCCGCGCGGAATCCTGTTCTTCGCCGGGCCGACCGGCGTCGGCAAGACCGAGCTCGCCAAGCGCATCACGCACCTCGTGTTCGGCGACGAGAACGCGTACGTGCGGTTCGACATGTCCGAGTTCGCCGCCGACCACTCAGAGGCTCGGCTGATCGGGTCGCCACCCGGGTACGAAGGACATGGCGAGGGCGGTGAGCTGACCAACGCCGTCCGGCAGCGGCCGTTCTGCGTGGTTCTGTTCGACGAGGTGGAGAAGGCACATCCGCGCATCCTGGACAAGTTCCTGCAGATCTTGTCCGACGGCCGGCTGACCGACGGCAGCGGCGACACGGTGCACTTCGGCGAGGCGATCATCGTGTTCACCTCGAACCTCGGCGTACCGGAGTTGCGGCCCGGCGAGGCCGTGCCGGTCGGTGCGGAGCTCGAGACCGCGGTGAAGAAGGCGATCGAGCACGAGTTCTCGGTGACGATCCACCGGCCCGAGCTGCTCGGCCGGATCGGCGACAACATCGTGGTGTTCGACTACATCGACCCGGTGACCGCCGTCGAACTGGCCGGGGAGTTCATCGGCAACGTCGTCCGGCGGGCCGCCGAGCAGCACCGTCTGGAGCTCACCGTGTCCGACGAGGTACGCCGGGATGTCGTCGAGCTGGCGGTGGCGGACCTGTCCAAGGGTGGCCGCGGCATCGGCCGCGTCGTCGAGTCGACGCTGGTGAATCCGCTGGCCCGAGCCTTGTTCGATCTGCCGGCCGGAACGACGGCTGTCACGGTCAAGGAGCTTGTCCGGGAGGAGGGCGGATGGTTCACGGTGAAGCTGGTCTGAGTCTCCGGATCGCCAGGGTTCTCGCGCCGGTCACGGTCCTGGGCCCCGGCCGGCGAGTGGTGCTCTGGGTCCAGGGCTGCGAGATCGGCTGCGCCGGTTGCGCCTCCGTGGATACCTGGGATCCGTCCGGTGGCGTCGAGGTGTCGACCGACGACGCCGCCGCGCTGCTCGCGGACCAGATCAGGGAGGCAGACCTGGACGGTCTGACGATCACCGGTGGTGAGCCGACAAGCCAGCCGCGGGCCGTGGCGGACGTCGTCGGCAGGGTGCGTGCGCACCTCGAGCCGGCGGCGGTCGACGTCCTCGTGTTCACAGGTCGCGCATACCCGGCAGCCGCCCGACTGGCCCCGGAACTCGTGGAGTCCGCGGAGTGCGTCGTGGCCGGCCCGTTTCGGCGGGAGCTGCCGGCCGTTGGGCGACTGGTGGCCTCGAGCAACCAGACCGTGCACTACCGGTCGGCGGTCGCGCGTGAACGCTACGAAGCCTGGCTGGCAGCACAGGGCGCCCGGCTCGAAGTGACCGTCGACCAAGGATCGGTGTTCCTGATCGGCCTACCGGGGCGCGACGACCTCGGGACCTTCGAGAGCCGCCTGCAGCGTCGCGGTGTCGACCTGACGGAGGTGTCGTGGCGACTGTGACCTGCCCGAACTGCGGAAGCAGCGTGGACGCGGACCGCTGGATCTGTCCGAGGTGTTTCTCCAACCTGACCAGTGCACCTACCGCCCCGGTCGCGACGGTCAGGCCCGCGACTCCGGTCCAGGAGGCGCCGGCGCCCCGAGCGACCGGCGTCTGCCCGCGTGACTGGTGTGGCGAGACCTACCCCGCGGGTGCGACCACCTGCCCCCGGTGTGCGCAGCCGGTGCCACCTCTCGACGTGCTGGCTACATCGCTCGGCGTCTCCGCCGTACGGATGCTGCTGCCGGACGGCGGCACCGTCGGCATCCGGCCGTACGCGATCGTCGTACTCGGCCGCGAGAGCCCCGATGCGAGGATCGCCGACAGCCTGGTGGCGTACGACGGTGTGTCGAGACTGCACGCCGAGCTGGTCGTGCGGGACACCGATGTGACCTTGGCGGACAGCGAGTCGACGAACGGCACCTGGGTCGACGGCCGCAAGGTCTCTCTCGACCCGGTGCCGCTCGAACTCGGGCAGCATCAGGTCCGCCTCGGTCAGGCGGCCCTCGTGGTGATCGACGTCGTCGCGGGAGGCAGCCGATGACGATCCTGCGGGTCGCTGCGAAGACACACGTCGGACGAGTACGGACCGAGAACCAGGACTGCCTGCTGCTCGACGCGTGGATCTCGGCCCGGGACGGCGCGTACGCCCGCAACCACACGCTCCGGGCCGGAGAGGCGCCGTACGTCGCGGCGGTGTGTGACGGGATGGGCGGACATGCCGGCGGGTCGGTGGCCTCGCGCCTGGCCGCGGCGAGCCTGGGCTCTCGTCCGTGGCCGGGCATCGACAGCGAGGTGGTGATCGAGCAGGTGGGGGCGGCGGCGCGGGCGATCCGGACGGTGTCGGACGACGTTCACGGACTGCGCGGACTGGGTTCGACGGTGGCCGGGGTTGCTGTGACGGCCACGCGGTTCAGCGTGTTCAGTGTCGGAGACAGCGCGGTTTTCCGGATCGCGGAAGGCTCGGTGGGTGAGCTCACGGTGCCGGACCGTCGGCCGGACCCGCACCGCGCCGGGGCGATGGTGCTGACCCAGAGCCTGTCGATGTTCACATCGTGCCCGGATCCGGCGGTGGAGACCTATCCGATCGTGCGACCGGTCCGGCTGCTCATCTGCAGCGACGGCCTGACCGACGTGGTCGCCCCGGACGTCTTGCGATCCCTGCTCAGCGGCCCGGTGGGCAGGGCCGGAGAAGCCGAGCGGGCGGTGACCGACCTGATCGCCGCCGCTCTGGGCAACAATGCTCCGGACAACGTGTCGGTCATCGTCGTGGACCTGGTCCCGAGCGAGCCCGCGGGGCCTGTCCGATGATCCCTGAACTCGTGCTCGCGCTGGTGTTCATGGTCGCCGTCATGGCGCTGATCATGAAGGACGCTGCGCCGTGGCGCGGCGGCACACGACTGCACGCCCGGCGCTGGTCGTTCCTCAGACGGTACGACGACGACACCAAGCTCTGGCCGTCTCTCGTACTTGGCGCCATCGCGGTCGGCGCACTCCTGGAGGTGGACCAGCTGCAAGGCTCTGCGGCCGGCTGCGGCGCCTTCCTCGGCCTGTTGTGCGGTCTTCTCTGGCGCTTCGGCCTGGACAAGCCCGGAGGGATCATCCTCGCGGGCATCTGTTTGGCCGGCTCGTCGGCCGATATCGCCGAGCTCGGCGAGACACATCCGGCCAACAGGCTGTATCCCTATGTGCTGCTCGGACTGCTGACCGCCTGCTATCTCGGCGGCGCTGTGTTCGGCGGCGTCCGCAATCTGCTCTCGGCACGCCGTGCACAGGCGTACTTCGCGATCGTCGACGTCGTGGTGTTCATGGTCAGCCCGGGTGGTGCCGACCTCTACTCGCTCGGGTTGTGGCGTCACCTGGGCTATCTCGCCGTGACCTGTCTGACCTGCGCCGCGCTCGGCTTCGTCGACGTGGGCATCGTCGTCGTTCTGATGGCGGCGGCCGCGGCCGTGACGAATTTCGTGCTGAGCAGCGGGAGCTCGTTGGACACGCCACTGGCAATCATCGCCGCGCTGGTCGCGGCCCGCGTGGCGCTGTATCGCCGGAGATCTTCCAACAGTGGGGTGGCACGATGACGGAACGACCTGTGTCCTGGAACGAGTCCGCGGACGAGAAGCCAACGCCGGTGACCAGGCACGAGGCTGAGCGACCCGCAGCGCCGGCGACCCGGCACGAGAGCGCGGGCGGGGCACCCGCGACCCGGCACGAGAGCGTCGACGGGCCGCCCGCGACCAGACACGAGGATGCGGGCGGCGCGCCCGCTACCCGGCACGAGGGGGAGCAGCAGCCGGTGCGGTCGCGCCGTCGATTGGTGTTCCCTCCGGCGGTGGAGGAGAAGTACGAGTACCTACGAGAGCTCTCGTCCGGTGGCGCGCAGGCCGACGTCGTACTGTTCCGCGACCTCGCCGACGGCACCGAGGTCGCGATCAAGATCTACCGCCCGGACGCGTCGAAGGTCCTCGACCGGGACGCGATCGAGCCGCTGACCGAAGCCGACGAGGAACACGTCCTGCGCTTCCGGCTCGAGTCCGACGAGTACCAGATCTGGGAGGTGCAGGAGTACTTCCCACTCGGCAGCCTGGAGGATCTCGTCAACCGGCGTGGCGGCGGAGCTCAGTCACCGGACTTCGTCCTCGACGTACTGCGCGAGATCGGCCAGGCGCTCGACCACGTGCACTCGCTCGGCGTCTGCCACCGCGACCTGAAGCCGCAGAACATCCTGATCCGCTCCGAGGACCCGCTCGACTGCGTGCTGGCGGACTTCGGCCTGGCACGCATGGGTGTGCTGTCCAACGCGATCGGCTCAGTCGCCGGAACGTACATCTACACCTCGCCCGAGGGCAGTATCGGGAAGGGCAACAAGGCCAACGACTGGTGGGGGCTCGGCGTCATCGCCCACGAGCTGCTGACCGGCCGCCACCTGCATGCGATCCCCGGTGGCGACGGGGTGCTCAGCGAGCTCCGGGTACGTGCCGCTTTCATGGAGCAGTCGTGGTCGTACGACGACGTGACCGATCCGCGCTGGCGTCTCCTGCTCGACGGTCTGCTGTCGCCGGCCGAAGGGCGCTGGGCCTGGACCGACGTCGACGAGTGGCTGGCGGGCGGCTCGCCCGCGGTCACCGCGATGTGGCCGAACCGGATCCCGACCAGCCAGCGGCGCGCCCGCAAGGCGTACCACTTCGCGGGGACGGAGTGCACCGAACCCGAGCAACTGGCGCGGGCGATCCGGGAGAACTTCATGATCGCCCGGGACCATCTGGCCGGAGTCCGCGTCGGTGACCTGCGGTCGTGGCTGCACGAGACCTGGGTCGGCGACGGCGCCGACGAGATCCTCGACGCCGCCCGCAGCGGGGCGACCTCGCCCGGCCGGGCGGCGGTCGAACTTCAGCTGCTGCTCGATCCGGATCACGAGCCGTCGTTCCGCGACCGAGAGCTCTCCAGTGCCGGGATCGCCGCCGCGATCACGGCTGCCAAGAAGGCGGACGCTGCGGCCGCCGAGTGGACGCGCGAGCTGCGCGGATCGTCGGTGCTGTCGGTCGTCGGCCGCCATGCGGAGGAGCCGCTGCTGTCCCGTGCCGACGAGCTCCTGACGATGTGGTGGCGCGATATCGACGCGGGCTCCCTGGCCGGCGGGCTGTGGGGATTGCCTGACCTCCGCGAGTTCACGGCTCCCGCGCGGCAGATGCTGGAGGGGATTCTGCTGGACTCGGCGTTGAACGCCGAGGCCCGTGGGCGCATCTGGAGCCGGGCCCGGGAACTGCTGGGCAAGGTGCCGGCGTCCGAGCGGTCGCGCACCGAGTTCCTGCACGCGCTGATCCCGGCCGGCCTGAAGCTGGAGTCGTTCCCGCAAGCCGCCTTCGTCTCACTCGTCTTCCCGCCGTGGTTCGAGCGCATCGCGGCGACGAAGCGCGAGGCCGAGGTGCGGGCGAAGGCCCAGCTCGAGGAGGAGCGGGCAGAGGCCCGTGCCAGGGCGAAAGCGGAGACGGCGCGCCTGAAGGAGGAGGCGCGCCGCGGGGTGGACGCCCGGGCCCGGCAACGGAGAGGCTCTGACTGGATGGCTGTGTGGGCTGGTGTGATCGCCTGCGCGACCGTGCTGGTCCCGTGGCTGGCCGGCCGCTACCTGCTCCGCGGGAGTTGGCCGCGGCGCGACTCCCCGGCCGTCTACGACTTCGACGCTCGACGGGGCGGTGCGTACTTCCTGACCGACTGGGTGACCGGTTGTCTCCTGGTCGGGGTCCTGGTCGCGGCGTTCATCCTGTTGCGTCCGTGGCGTCGGCGCGTCGCAATGGTGGTCGTTGCCGCACTCGGACTGGGCGCGATGTGGCACTGGGGCGTTGCCTACGTGCAGCGCGAGTGGAACAAACAGGAACTGGTGACGGCCGACATCCTGAGGTCCACGCCGTACCCCTTCGACTCGAAGTACTACACCTGCGGGTCGGCCAGCATGACCGCCGAGCGGCGCAACGCGGACGGGCACGATGAGACGACGGCCTACTCACTGTTCACCGCCCGGACCAAGGGCAGTACGTCGCAGGCGTGTGACCGGGTCGAGTTCTGGGAGGGCTGGCACCGAGTCAGGACCTTCACCCTCCGAGCACCCCAGTACGTCGACAGCAATGCCTTCTCCGGCGCCGTCAACGTCACCCAGAACACGACTGTGGCGAAGACCGTCTTCACAGTGCAGACGCGTTCGGGAAAAGTCACCTACAAGCTGCCGGCGCTTTTGGCCCGGGGGTAGAGATAACCCCCCGCGGGATCGGGGGGTTTTCCCGATTGGTGGGGTGGGGTGGTGGGCCTAGCGTGCTGGTATGGCGACGGACGATTTGCGCAAGGATCTGCGGGCCGCGGTGGCGGCGCGGCAGGAGCTCGGGGTGGAGTACGAGGCCGAGATCATCGACGGCTTCCTGGAGAAGCTCGACCAGCGGGACTTCCAGAGGCGCGCCGGGCTGCTGCCCGAGCCGGTGCCGGGCCGGGCGGTCAGGGCACCGAGCCGGGAGACCGACCCGGGTGGGCTGGCGCTGGCGATCGTCTCGATCGTCGCCGCCATCCCGATCACCGCGATCGCGGCCAACATGATGGGCAAGTCCGGCGTGCTGATCTGCTGGCTCGGCCTCGTCGGCATCAACCTCGCCCGCACCATGGCCCGCCGCCGGTAGCCCCCGCCGTCCGACGTGCCCGGCCGGGCTCAGCGGATCGGGATCTGCTTGTCCTGGTCGTCGAAGGCTCGGACCTCCATGGTGAGTCTCTGGCCGACGGTGAACTTTCCGGAGGCCTGGACCTCTGTGTAGGCGAAGCCGTCCTGGACGACGCCTCTGGTCCACGGGCCGGGCTTTCCGTTCAGGATGTAGCGGGCCTCGACGATGGCGACGTCCGGGTGCGCCCGGTACAGCCGCCACGCCTGCAGTGTGTGCAGGTCGTTCGTGAAGTCACCGTCCGTACTGCCGAGAGCCACCAGAGCACGCTGCGCCGTGGGCTCCGTCCGCCACGCCCGGTCATCCACCCGGCCGACGGCCCCGATCGCGCCGAGCTTGGCGCTCGCGGGAATGCGCGTCATGCAGAAGCGGTACCCGAGCTGCGCGCTGGACGGCCCGCCTCCCTTCCCAGGCGTACGGCCCTTCCCTGGCGTGCGGCCGGTGGGTGTCCCGGTCGGCCGTGCGCTGGACCCCTTCGTGTCGAGGGCCAGCGCCACCAACGTGGTGCTGTCCTTGGAGATGCCCCGGACGTGCCGGCTCCAGACGAGCTGTGCGGGACCCGCCTCGCCCGGGAACTGGCACTCGGCGACGAGCTTGGCCACGTCGGCCTGCGGCACTGCCCCGAGATCGACGCCCACCTTCGCTCCGGGCGAGACAAGCGGGGCCGAAGTACCGGCCACGCCGGCGCCGTCGGGTGACTTGTGCGTGACGGCGAGCGTGCCGGCGACCACCGCCGCGACTGCTCCGACGCTGACGACGGGAGCGATCCAGCGGCGGGCGTGGTGCCGGGTCTCGGGCCGGGTCCGCTCCAGCAGGTGGTTGCGCATCCGGGCGCGTTCGGCGGCGGTCAGCGGCGGGACGCGCGGCGGTTCGAGATCGGTGGTCATGAGAGCTCCTCGTTGAGGGCGACCCGGGTGAGCAGGTCGGGGAAACGGCGACGGGTGCGGTGCAGGCGGGCCTTGACGGTGCCTACCGGTACGCCGAGCGCGTCCGCGGTCTCGGCGACGGTGAGTCCGGACCAGACGACGAGTTCGAGCGTCTCGCGTTCGTGCCGGGGGAGTTTGGCGACGGCGCGACGGATCGCCGACATCTGCCGCTCGTCGTCGAGGCGACGGGCGACGTCGGGCGCGTGGTCGTCGGACGGGTCGGGACGCGGGATCCGGTCGACCAGTCCGCGCAGGCGGTTGGCGGTCCGGGCCAGCGCGCGGCACTCGTTGCCGGCCACGACGAGCAGCCAGCCGCGAGCGGTCGGCCCGGTGAGCGGTCCTGGTGGATTGCGCTGGAACCGTCGCCACGTGCTCAGGAACGTCGCCTGAACGACGTCGTCCGCCGTACTCCACGAAGCTGTCCGGCGGAACGCGAACGCCCGTATGTCGTCCGCGTACCGGTCGAACAGCTCTCCGAGGGCGAAGTGGTCGCCCACGCGCAACCGCTCCCAGAGCTCCTGGTCGGCTGATCCCGTAGCCATCGACGGCTCCGTATCGTCAGTCAGGATGATCTTCACATCAGCTAGTGACCGGCAACGGGCCGGATGGTTGCATCACAGGTGATGGACGATCTCGCGGATGCCGTTCCCGACCTCGTCGGGCAGATCGAGCCGCAGGCCGCGGTGTACGCCGTACCACGGGGAGAGCCGAGCCCAGTCGCGCGACCGCTCGATCAGGTCCGCGGCGGGCCGGTAACTGTCCAGGATCCCGGAGCGGACTGCGTCCGGCGCGCCGTTGAGCGGCCAGCAGAGGTCCAGCGCGGGGTCGCCGATCACCGCGTCGGTCCAGTCGATGACGCCGGTGATCCGCCCGTCGAGGGCGAGGATGTGTTCCGGTCCGAAGTCGCAGTGCACCAAGGAGGTCCGGACCTCTGCGACCCGGTCGAGCAGTCGCTCGGCGCGTTCGTGGACCTCGGCCGGCAGGAGCGGCACGATCTGCGCCCGGAACTCCGCCAGTTCGGCCGTCTTCGCCGCTCTGGAGGTCGCAGCGTCGAGTGCGCCGTACGCGACGGCTTCCACCGGGTCGACGCTGTGCAGGGCCTTCAGGAAGGCGCCCAGGGCGCGTCCGGTCGCCTCGTCCCCGCCCGCGAGTGGCTCGCCGAGGATGAGCCGGTGACGAACGCCGTCCGTTGTCGGCTCAGGTACCGGCACCGGCAGGGGGAGTTGCGGCGCGAGCCAGGGGAGGAGCGTGGCTTCGGCTGCCAGCCGTGGGCCGACCTCCGGGCGGCGGGCAGCCCGGTAGAGCCACGGCCCGTCGATCCAGGCGGCGCTGTCCCAGCCCTCGTTGATCGTCAGACTGCGGACGTACGCACCCAGCAGGCCGACGCTGTCCGGCATGAACTCCCACTCGTCGAACTTCGCCACCAGCTCCGCGGGCGACATCCACGCACCCCACGCGACCTCTTCCGGCTGATGCCGCACCGGACCGTCCCAGACGCAGGTGTACAGGTAGGCGTGGTACTGCGTGTTCTCGTCCGCGTAGTCGCCCTCCGGCAGCTGTGTCAGCTCCACGCCTGCGATCCCGAGCTCCTCCTCGAGCTCCCGTACGACGGCGTCGAACGGGTCCTCGCCCGCCGCCACGACACCTCCGGCGGCGAAGTCGTACCGGCTCGGGTAGACGTCCTTGGTCGGTGTCCGCCGGTGCACGTAGATCTCACCGGCCGGATTCCGGACGAGTACGCCGGTGGCCGAGTGCCGCAGGTTGTCACGCCGCATCACCGAGCGCGGCGCCGACCCGATCACCTGGTCATGGTCGTCCAGGATCGCCACCATCTCGTCCATCGAGGCAGTCTCACATGTAACCCTGTGGACACAGCAACACCTTTGGTCGCCGGTACCGCGTAGGCTCGTTCGCATGAGTGTTCGGCGGATCATGGGTACCGAGACCGAGTTCGGGATCTCGGTGCCGGGCCAGCCCGGGGCGAACCCGATGCTGACCTCGAGCCAGGTGGTGAACGGCTACGCCCAGACGCAGCCGCTCGCGCGCAAGACCCGGTGGGACTTCGACGAGGAGCACCCGTTACGGGACGCGCGCGGGTTCGACCTCAGCCGGGAGGTGGCGGACTCCAGCCAGCTCACCGACGAGGAGACCGGCCTGGCGAACGTGATCCTCACCAACGGCGCCCGGCTGTACGTCGACCACGCCCACCCGGAGTACTCCGCGCCCGAGACCACGAATCCGCGGGACGCGGTCGTCTGGGACAAGGCCGGCGAGCTGGTGATCATGGAGGGCGCCCGCCAGGCCCGGCTGATCCCGGGCGCGCCGCAGCTGAACCTCTACAAGAACAACGTCGACAACAAGGGCGCGTCGTACGGCGCCCACGAGAACTACCTGATGCGCCGGTCCACGCCGTTCGCGTCGATCGTCCGGCACCTGACGCCGTTCTTCGTGAGCCGTCAGGTGGTGACCGGCGCCGGCCGCGTCGGGATCGGCCAGGACGGCGCCACGCACGGGTTCCAGATCAGCCAGCGCGCGGACTACTTCGAGGTCGAGGTCGGCCTGGAGACCACGCTGAAGCGGCCGATCATCAACACCCGCGACGAGCCGCACGCGAACCCGGACCGCTACCGGCGGCTGCACGTGATCATCGGCGACGCGAACCTGTCCGAGATCTCGTCGTACCTGAAGGTCGGCACCACCTCGCTGGTGCTGGCGATGATCGAGGACGGCTGGCTGACCGACGACCTCGGCGTCGACCGGCCGGTGACAGCGCTGCACGAGGTCAGCCACGACCCGACGTGCACGCACCTGCTGACGCTGAAGGACGGCCGCAAGATCACCGCTGTCCAGTTGCAGGCGGAGTACCTCGAGCAGGCCCGGAAGTACGTCGAGGACAAGTACGGCGACGACGCGGACCGGCAGACCAAGGACGTGCTGCACCGCTGGGAGCAGATCCTGGACCAGCTGGCACTGGACCCGATGAAGTTGTCGGATCAACTGGACTGGGTGGCGAAGTACAAGCTGCTCCAGTCCTACCGCGACCGCGACGGCCTGGACTGGGACGACCCGAAGCTGCACCTGGTCGACCTGCAGTACGCCGACCTGCGCCCGGACAAGGGGCTCTATTACAAGTTGGTGAAATCCGGCCGGATGCAGCGGATCGTCACCGACGAGGAGATCCGGATGGCGGTCGCACACCCGCCGACGGACACCCGGGCGTACTTCCGGGGCCGCTGCATGCAGCAGTACGCGCCGCAGGTCGCGGCCGCCTCGTGGGACTCGGTGATCTTCGATCTGCCGGGCAAGGAATCGCTCCAGCGCATCCCCACCCTGGACCCGCTGCGGGGCACCAAAGCGCATGTCGGGGCACTTCTTGACCAATGCGACACCGCGAGTGACCTGGTTCGCACCATTACTGGGGGCGGCGCCGGGTAGGGTCGCTAGTGAAGGCCGATTTGGGCGGCCTTCCCAGCGGTTCTAGGAGGTGGCCATATGGCGAAGGACGGCGGTCAGCAGCACAAGCAGCCGAAGCGTTCGTCGACCGAGGAAGAGGTCGAGCAGGTCGAGGCGTCGGAGGATGTCCAGGAGCGCAAGGAGCGGCTCGACGAGGACGTCGACTCGATCCTGGACGAGATCGACGAGGTCCTCGAGGAGAACGCCGAGGAGTTCGTCCGCGGATTCGTGCAAAAGGGTGGGGAGTGAACCGCTCGATGACATCTGATGCCTCCGGCCGGCTGCCGGAAGCCTTCCTGACCCCGGGCGGCTCGTCGTTCATGGACTTCCTGGCCGGGCACGCGCCCGACCTGTTGCCCGGACGGCGGTCGCTCGGGCAGGGCGACCTGTCCAGTGAGGTCCCGCACGGCACGACCATCGTCGCCGCCACCTTCCCCGGTGGCGTGATCATGGCCGGCGACCGGCGGGCCACGATGGGCAACATCATTGCCCAGCGTGACATCGAGAAGGTGTTCCCGGCCGACGAGTACTCGGCGGTCGCCTTCGCCGGCTCGGCCGGTTTCGGGATCGAGATGGTCCGGCTGTTCCAGGTCGAGCTGGAGCACTACGAGAAGCTCGAGGGCGCGACGCTGAGCCTGGACGGCAAGGCGAACCGGCTCAGCGCGCTGATCCGGGGCAACCTGCCGATGGCGATGCAGGGCCTCACCGTGGTGCCGCTGTTCGCGGGGTACGACGAGGACATCAAGGGCGGGCGGATCTTCTCCTACGACCCGACCGGCGGGCGGTACGAGGAGACCCACTTCTACAGCGTCGGATCGGGCTCGCTGTTCGCCCGCGGCGCGCTGAAGAAGCTCTACCGCGAGGACCTGTCCGAGACCGACTGCGTGACGGTGGCGATCCAGTCCCTGATCGACGCCGCCGACGACGACTCGGCGACCGGTGGCCCGGACATGCTGCGGCGGATCTTCCCGGTGGTCGGCGTGGTCACCGCGGACGGTTACCGGCGGCTGCCCGAGGACGAGGTGGCCTCCCTGGTCGACGCGGCCTGGGAGCAGCGGCACCAGCGTCCCGACGGCCCGGCCGCGCCGTCCCTGACCTGATCACCCCGAACTCACAGAGGACTCGATGAGCGTTCCTTTCTACGTCTCGCCCGAGCAGCTGATGCGGGACCGGGCGGACTTCGCCCGGAAGGGCATCAGCAAGGGCCGCAGCGCGATCGCGCTGCAGTATGCCGACGGCATCCTGTTCGTCGCGGAGAACCGGTCGCCCGCGTTGCACAAGGTGGCCGAGATCTACGACCGGATGGCCTTCGCCGCCGTCGGCCGGTACAACGAGTTCGAGAACCTGCGGATCGCCGGCGTCCGGCTCGCCGACATGCGCGGGTACTCGTACGACCGCCGTGACGTGACCGGCCGCGCGCTCGCCAACGCGTACGCGCAGACCCTCGGCGCGATCTTCTCCTCCGGCGGCGAGAAGCCGCTCGAGGTGGAGATCCTGGTCGCGGAGGTCGGCGCGAGCGCCGGCGACGACCAGATCTACCGGCTCACGTACGACGGTTCGATCGCCGACGTGCAGGGGTACGCCGTGATGGGCGGCCCGGCCGACCAGGTCGCGGACTACGTCGGCGAGCACTACCAGGAAGGCATCTCGCTGGCGGGTGCGCTCCGGCTCGCGGTCGACGCCCTGGCCCACGACGGCACCGAGGTCCGGCAGTTGACGCCGGACCAGCTCGAGGTCGCTGTGCTGGACCGGACCCGGTCACAGGTGCGCAAGTTCAAGCGGATCTCCGAGGAGACGCTGGAACGGATCCTGTCCGAGTCCCGCCCGGCCACCGCCCCCTCCGACGCCGACTCCTCCGACGCCGACTCCTCCGACGGCGACTCCTCCGAGGAGGCGTCCGACGGCGGGAACGGTGCCGGCGCCGGCTCGGCCGGTGAGTCTTCGGCGAAGGCCGAGGACGCCGGATCCACCGAGGCCCCGGTCGCCCCGCCGTCCGACGATGACGACGCACCGGTGGCCCCGCCGGAAGACCCCGACGACAACCGTCCGCTGTGACGGACCAGATCGAGAGCTCAGCCGCCACGGAAAACGTGGCGGCTGAGCTGTCTACGGCACCCGCCGACCCGGCTCCGTGGGAGTTGCTGGGGGAGGAGGTCGGGTTCGAGCGCTTCCTGTCGGTGCGCCTCCGGCGGTACCGGATGCCCGACGGGCGCGAGGTCGAGTGGGATGTGTCCGGGCGCGAGGCCGGGGTGGACGCCGGCGTGACGGTGTTGCCGTTGACGCCGGAGGGGCGGATCGTGACGATCCGGATGTTCCGCGCCGGACCCGATACCGTGGTCACGAACCTTCCGGGCGGTCTCGTCGAGCCCGGCGAGGAGGTCGCGGTGGCGGGCGCCCGCGAGCTCGAGGAGGAGACCGGGTACACCTGCGAGACCCTCGACGTGGTCGGCTGGCAATGGTCCGGTGCGTCCTCGACGTTCCGCAAGTACGTCGCGATCGCCCGTGGCTGCCGTCCCGACGGCAAACAGCAACTCGACGAGACCGAGGACTGCGTCCCGGTCGAACTCACCGTCGACGCTTTCCGCGCCGAACTCCGCAACCCCGGCGCGATGACCGGCATCGACGCCGCCTACCTCGCCCTCGACCACGCCGGCCTGCTCTGACCCGGTACTCTGAAGCCGGACCGCGACTGGCGTTGAGGTGGATGAACCACCGGGGAACGGTCTGCCATCCGGCTTCGCCGCGCGCCTGGGCACCTTCGAACGTCGAGGAGTGCGCGCATGAGTGCTGAGCTGATGATCGGGACCGACCTCGCCGCCGAGATGGTGGCCAAGGCGGCGGAGCGGGCGAGCGCCCTGCAGGAGAAGTACGGCGTACAGCCGTGCCTGGCGACCGTGCTGGTCGGCGACGACCCGGCGTCCGCGACCTACGTACGGATGAAGCAGAACCGGTCGAAGAAGGCGGGCATCGCGTCCCGCAGCGTCGTCCTGCCGGCCACCACGACCACGGAGGAGCTGGTCGCGGAGCTCACCAAGCTGTCGGAGGACCCGGCGGTGCACGGGATCCTGCTGCAGCACCCGGTGCCCGCGCAGATCGACGAGCGGGCCGCCTTCGAGGCGATCGACCCGGCCAAGGACGTGGACGGCGTGACGATGCGATCGTTCGCGGCGATGGCCTTCGGGGATCCCGGGTTCCGGTCCGCGACGCCCGGCGGGATCATGCGGCTGCTGGCGGCGTACGACGTACCGCTCGAGGGCGCGCACGCGGTCGTGATCGGCCGCAGCCCGATCCTCGGCAAGCCGGCCGGCATGTTGCTGCTGGCATCGAACGCGACCGTCACGTACGCGCACTCCCGGACCCGCGACCTCGCCGACCTGGTGCGGACCGCCGACGTGGTGATCGCCGCCGTCGGCAAGCCGAACTTCGTCCGCGGCGACTGGCTGAAGCCGGGCGCGGTGGTGGTCGACGCCGGGTACAACGAGGGCAACGTCGGCGACGTGCACTTCGCCGAGGCGGCCGAGGTCGCGCGGCTGATCACCCCGGTGCCGGGCGGTGTCGGCCCGATGACGATCGCGCTGCTGCTGGAGCAGACGGTCGACGCGGCTGAGACGGCTGTCCACGCCTTGACTACCCTGAACTAGGGTTGGGGGAGACGAACTAGGAGGCGACACGTGGCGGTACGCGCGATCCGGGGGGCCACCCAGCTGGACGTGGACGAGCGCGAGCATCTGCTCGAGCGGACCGCGGAGCTGGTGAAGGCGGTCCTGGAGGCGAACGATCTGGAGAACGAGGATCTGATCAGCATCCTGTTCACGGTCACGTCGGACCTCCGCTCGGAGTTCCCGGCGGTCGCGGGCCGCCAGATCGGGCTCACCGACGTACCGCTGATCTGCATGCAGGAGATCCCGGTGCCGCACGCGTTGCCGCGCGTCGTCCGGCTGATGCTGCACACCGAGACACCGCGTTCGCGGGACAAGATCCAGCACGTGTACCTGCACGGCGCGGTCGCTCTGCGCCCAGACCTGACCGGCGCCCAGTGAAGGCGACACGGTGACCGAACTGCGCGGCCCGGTCCGCATTGTCGGGACCGGGTTGATCGGGACGTCGATCGGGCTGGCGCTGGCCCGGCTGGGGGTGGTTGTCGAGCTCGTCGACGGCAACCCCGACAACGCGTTGATGGCCGAGCGGATCGGCGCCGGCTCGCGGCAGGTGGAGATCGAGCCGCAGCTCGTCGTGGTCGCCGTACCGCCGGATCATGTCGGCGCGGTCGTCGCCGCGCAGCTCGACCAGACCACAGCGGTCGTGACGGACGCGGCCAGCGTGAAGAGCAAGCCGCTCGCGGACGCACGCAAGCTGGCGGAGGACGTCAGCAGGTACGTCGGAAGCCACCCGATGGCCGGCTCGGAACGCAACGGCCCGCTGGCCGCGCGCGCCGACCTGTTCGACGGGGCCACCTGGGCGATCACCCCGCACGAGACCAGCGATCCGCAGGCCGTGGATCTGGTACGGCGGCTGGCCGAGGCGTGCGGTGCCCGGACGGTCGAGATGTCCGTGGCGGACCACGACCTCGGCGTCGCACGGGTCTCCCACCTGCCGCACCTGATGTCCGCGCTCGCCGCCGGGACGCTGGCCGACGCGCCGTCGTCGCACCTCGAACTGTCCGGCCAGGGCGTCCGCGACGTCACCCGGATCGCGGCCGGCGACCCCCGGCTGTGGACCCAGATCGTGTCCGCGAACTCGACCGCGCTGACCGGCCTGCTGGAGCAGATCCGCGGCGAGCTCGACCGGCTACTGGTTGCCCTCGGCAAGGAAGAGGCGGGCGAGGAGCTGACCGCGATCCTCGGCCAGGGGGTGTCCGGCGCGATCCGGGTACCGGGCAAGCACGGTGCCCCGCACATCGACCTGGTCACGGTCCTGGTGACGATCCCGGACCGCCCCGGCCAGCTGGCGAAACTGTTCGCCGACGCCGCCGAGTCCGGAGCCAACGTCGAGGACCTGCGGATCGATCACAGCCCCGGCCGGCCGGTCGGTGAGGTCGAACTCTCGGTCAAACCCGGCACCGTCGACCAACTGGTCGACGCCCTGACCACCCGCGGGTGGGTAGTCCACGTCTGAGTGTCCCCGCCCGAAGGTAATCTTCGGGGCATGATCATCGCTGTGGACGGGCCGAGCGGCTCCGGTAAGTCGAGCACCGCCCGCGGAGTGGCCACCCGGCTCGGTCTGCGGTACCTGGACACCGGCGCGACGTACCGCGCGGTGACCTGGTCGGCGGTCGAACGCGGGCTGGACCTGGACGACACGGCGGCGGTCGCGCAGCGCGCCCGGGATCTGGAGCTGGAGGTCAGCACCGACCCGGGACGGCAGTTCGTGATCGCCGACGGGACCGACATCACGACCGCGATCCGGGAGCCCCGGATCAGCGAGGTGGTCTCGAAGGTCGCCACCAACCTGGATGTCCGCGCGGAGCTGATCCGGCGCCAGCGGGCGATCATCGACGACGCGCAGGCGAGCGGCGGGATCGTCGTCGAGGGCCGCGACATCGCCACCGTGGTCGCCACGGACGCGGAGCTGAAGGTGCTGCTGACCGCGGACCAGGACGCCCGGATGGCGCGCCGCGGTGCCGAGTTGGCGGCCGGCTCCGTGACCGCGGCGGAGCTCCGCGACCAGATCGTCCGGCGGGACGCGGACGACTCGACGGTGTCGGAGTTCCAGGTCGCCTCCGACGGAGCGGTCACGATCGACTCCACGGACCTGACGCTAGAGGAGGTCGTCGACGTGATCAGCCGGCTCGCCATGGAGACCGTCCCTCGAGGCCGGGGGCTATGACCGTACTTCTGACCGCGCCGCCGGCACCGGCGTCGTGACGGCGGAGATCACGGGGCACCGGGAGTTGCCCCGAACCGACGATCTGCCGCCGCTGCCGTACCGGCTCGCGCTGCCGCTGCGCGCAGTGGCCAAGGTGTACTTCCGGCACAAGTACGACCTCACAGTGCATCACCAGGACCGGTTCCCGCTGACCGGTCCGTTGCTGATGACACCGAACCACCTGAGCCTGCTGGACGCCCCGCTGCTCGGCGCGATCGCGCCGCGGATGCTGCACCAGCTCGGCAAGATCGAGGTTTTCGGCGGGCTGCAGGGCAAGTTCCTGCACCGGATCGGGCAGATCCCCGTCGACCGCTCGTCGTACGACATGCTCGCGGTCCGGAAGTCGATCCAGGTGCTGCGGGACGGCCGGGTGCTGAACATCTACCCGGAGGGCACCCGCGGGCCGGGCGACTTCAGCCGGATCCGGATCGGGACGGCGTACCTGGCGATGGTCACCGGGGCGCCGATCCTGCCGGTGGCGCTGATGGGTACGCGGTTGCCGGACGGCGGCGTGGAGGGTCATCCGCCGGCCGGAAGCCGGATCGACGTGGTGTACGGCGAGCCCTTCTCGGTCGACCGCGTACCCTTTCCCAGGAGACATTCCGACGTACAGGCGGTCGCCGACCACATCGGTGACGTGCTGCGCGCCCATGTGAAGGCGGCCGTCGACGAAACCGGCCACCCACTTCCGGGCTGGCGAGACCAGAGGGACCCTGAATGACTGACCTGCCCACCGAAGTACCGACGCACGAGCGCGACGACGCCGGCCCGCTGCCGGTGCTCGCGATCGTCGGGCGGCCGAACGTGGGCAAGTCCACGCTGGTCAACCGCATCATCGGCCGCCGCGAGGCGGTCGTCGAGGACACTCCGGGCGTCACCCGGGACCGGGTGTCGTACGACGCCAACTGGGCCGGTCGCGAGTTCACCGTCGTCGACACCGGCGGCTGGGACCCGGACGCGGTCGGGATGGCCGCCCTGGTCGCGGCGCAGGCCGAGGTCGCGATCAACGCGGCCGACGCGGTGCTGTTCGTGGTCGACGCGGTGGTCGGCATCACGGACGCCGACGAGGCCGTGGTCCGGGTGCTGCGGAAGTCCGGGAAGCCCGTCGTACTGGCCGCCAACAAGGTCGACGACCAGCGCATCGAGGCCGAGGCGATGAACCTCTGGGCGCTCGGCATCGGCGAGCCGTTCCCGATCTCGGCCATGCACGGCCGCGGTACCGGCGACATGCTGGACGCGGTCCTGGCCGCGCTGCCCGAGGCGCCGCCAGAGCGGGACGCGGAGCTCGGCGGCCCGCGGCGGGTGGCGATCGTCGGCAAGCCGAACGTCGGCAAGTCGTCGCTGCTGAACAAGGTCGCCAAGGAGGACCGGGTCGTCGTCAGCGACGTCGCCGGGACGACGGTGGACCCGGTCGACGAGCTGATCACGCTGAGCGGCACGGATTACCGGTTCATCGACACCGCCGGCATCCGGCGCAAGGTCAAGAACTCCCAGGGCCACGAGTACTACGCCTCGCTGCGGACCAACGCCGCGATCGAGCGGGCCGAGGTCGTCGTGGTCGTGATCGACTCGTCGGAGTCGATCACCGAGCAGGACCTGCGGATCATGAACGCGGTCGAGGAGGCCGGCAAGGCGCTGGTGATCGCGTACAACAAGTGGGACCTGATGGACGACGAGCGCCGGTACTACCTGGAGCGCGAGATCGACCGCGACCTGGTGCAGTTCCGCTGGGCGCCGCGGGTGAACATCAGCGCGCTCACCGGCTGGCACATGGACAAACTCGTCCCGGCGATCGAGGCCGCCCTCGAGGGCTGGCAGACCCGCGTCCCGACCGGCCAGCTGAACGCGTTCCTGGGCCGCCTGGTGGCCGCGCACCCGCACCCGGTGCGGTCCGGCAAGCAGCCGAAGATCCTGTTCGGCACCCAGGCCACCACGATGCCCCCGACCTTCGCGATCTTCACCTCCGGCCAGATCGAGGCGTCCTACCAACGCTTCATCGAACGCCGCCTCCGCGAGGACTTCGGCTTCGTCGGCAGCCCCGTCCACGTCCAGATCCGAGCCCGCCAAAAGAACAAGAAACGCTGACCAGACCCTGGTAAGAATTGGCCACTCGGATGCTGTAGGGTTTACCTCGGTTCGCTCTTCGGAGCTGCCATCGGGCTGTGGCGTAGGTTGGTAACGCGTTCGGCTGGGGGCCGAAAGATCGCAGGTTCAAATCCTGTCAGCCCGACATCAAGAGGGGCACCGAAACTGTCGGTGCCCCTCTCTATGTTTGTCCCATGACCGCCTGGGACGACAGACGAACCTGGAACGACGAAGACCTCCGCCAGGCGGTGGCGGCGAACCATTCCTGGCGGGGTGTCGCTCGCGAGCTGGGATTGAAGGGGACGTCCGCGGGGACTGTCCGCTCGCTGAAGAAGCACGCCGAGCGGCTTGCGCTGGACACCGCGCATTTCACCGGCCAGCGGCAATGGTCGGACCAGAAGTTGCGCGATGTCATACGCGACGCGACCTCCTGGGCGGATGTGATCGCCGGCCTGGGGGTCAGCGACGGTAAGGAGTCTCGCGTCCGGCTCAAGGGGCATGCCGTCAGGCTGGGCCTGGACTGCAGCCATTTGAAGTGGCCACGTACTCAGGCGGCCCCAGCCGAGGTGTTCGACCAGCCGGTCCAGCCGGAGATGCTCCGCTACTCCGCAGCTGCGTTGGCGATGGCGTGGTTCACCTTGCGTGGATGTGCGGCCGCGTTGCCGATCGAGCCGCAAGCGTACGACCTGCTGGTGACGACTTCCAAAGGCATTCAACGTGTTCAGGTGAAGTCCTGCGCCGCCCGGGACAAGCGCGGCTACTGGCACGTCGGCATCGGTCGGCGTCCGTACGTACTGGACAAGTCCGCGAGCAAAATGCCGTACGACCCCGAGTCGATCGATCTGTTCTTCATCGTTCTGGGCGACGGCAGCATCTATGTCATTCCGAGTGCGATCCTGGCGGGGCGCACCAGCATCTCGGCGGACAGCTACGCGCCGTACCGGGTCGGTGATGCGTCGAGCTTGCTGCGCAGCGGAGCGCCGGCGGTGGCCGGCGCGCCGCGGCGGGTGTCAGCGTACGCCCGCGAGTTCGTCGGTTCGCGGTTCCTCGTCAACCCGAAGGTTTTCGCCTTCGATGTCTACCCGGGGGGTCAGGCGGTCTAGCCACTTCGGGAACCACCAGGCGCGGTCGCCGAGGAGGCTGAGGATGGCGGGGACGAGCGTCATCCGGACCACGAAGGCGTCGATGAGTACGCCGATCGTGAGGCCGAAGCCGATCGCCTTGATGATCGGGTCGTGGACGAGGATGAAGCCGGCGAAGACGGACGCCATGATCAGGGCGGCGGCGGTGACGACGCGGGCGCCGTGGCCGAGGCCCTGGACGGTGGCGTCGTTCGCGTGCCGGCCGTGCACGAACTCCTCGCGGACCCGGGACACGATGAACACCTCGTAGTCCATCGCCAGCCCGAACAGGATGCCCATCATGATGATCGGCAGGAAGCTGACCAGCGGACCGGGGGAGTCGACCCCGACGAGTTTCGCCAGGTGACCCTCCTGGAACACCGCGATCGTGATCCCGAAGGTCGCCCCGATGGTCAGCACGAACCCGAGCGTCGCCTTCAACGGCACCAGCACTGACCTGAAGGCCAGCAGGAGCAGCAGGAACGACAACCCGATCACGACGAACAGGTACGTCGGCAACGCGTCGGACAGCTTGTTCGAGACGTCGACGCCGACCGCGGTGTTGCCGGTGACCGAGATCTCGGTACCGCCGGTGGCCAGCGGGTGCACCGTCGAACGGAGGTTCTTCACCAGGTCAGCGGTCTGCTCGCTGGCCGGCCCGCTCTTCGGTATCACCTGCAGCAGCCGCGTCGTACCGTCCTGGCTGGCCGCGGCCGGTTGGGCCGCCACCACGTCGGGCAGCGCCTGCGCCTTACCCAGCACCTGCTGGACGACGGCGCCGGACGTCGCCGCATCGTTGCTCTTCACAACGACCACGAGCGGCCCGTTGGCGCCCGGCCCGAACGCCGCTGCCGTCAGGTCGTACGCGACCCGCTGGTTCGTCCCGGCGGCCGCTGACGCACCGTCCGGCAACGCGAGCTGCATGTTCTTCGCCGGGATCGCCAGCAACCCGAGACCGATGATGCCGACAGCAACGATCGGTACCCGGAACCGGGTCACCAGCCGGCCCCACCGGAAACCGAACCCTTCTTTCTGCGGAGTGGCCGTCGGCGACTTGCGCAACTTCCGCGGCAGCACCCGGTTCCCGACGAAGCCGAGCAGCGCCGGCAGCAGCGTCAGCGCGACCAGTACGGCGGTCAGCACGGTCGCCGCCGCGGCCAGCCCCATCGCGGTCAGGAACGGTACGCCGACCACCGACAGCCCGGCCAGCGCGATCACCACGGTCGCCCCGGCGAACAGCACCGCCGACCCGGCCGTCGCCGTCGCCCGCGCGACCGACTCCTCCGGATCCATGCCCGCACCCAGCTGCGACCGGTGCCGCGAGCTGATGAACAGCGAGTAGTCGATGCCTACCGCGAGGCCGAGCATCAGCGCCAGGATCGGCGCCGTCGACGACACGTCGGTGAACGCGGTCACGATGAACAGCCCGGCCATCCCGGCGAGTACGCCGAGCAGCGCCGTCACGAGCGTCATCCCGGCCGCGACCAGCGACCCGAACGTGATCACCAGGACGACGGCCGCGACCGCGACACCGATCACCTCGGTCGCGCCGATCTCCGGGATCCCGGCCTTGATCTGGCCGCCCGGCACCACCTGCAGGTCGCCGGAGCTGAGCGCGCTGAGTCCGTCGTACCCGTCGCTGCTCTCGTGCGACAGTTCGTCGGCCGGCTTGTCGAACTGGACGCTGATCAGTCCGGTCGTACCGTCCGGGCTGATCGCCTTGCTGGTGAACGGGTCGATCGCGGCGATCACCTCGGGAACCTTCGCGACCTTTGCGACGGTGGTGCCGACCGCGGCCTTCACGGCCGGGTCGGCGAGCGTCCTGCCCGCCGGGGCCTTGACGACGACGGTCGCGGACGCACCGCTGGCGGCCGGCAGTTCGTGCTTGAGGGCGTCCAGCGCGCGCTGTGACTCGGTGCCCGGGATCGAGAACGTGTTCGCGGTCTTGCCGCCCAGCGTCAGCGCGCCGACACCGAGCACCACGAGGAACAGCGCCCACAGCGCGGCGACCAGACGCCGGCGCTGGTACGAGAACCGGCCGAGCCGGTAGAGCAGATTGGCCATCGGGGAGTGCGTCCGTTTCGGGTCAGCGGGCAGAAATGTTCGCCCCGCCGCGGCGGGGGACAGGCGGGGGACAGCTGTCGGTTCAGTCGCGCCGGAGCAGTCGGCGCAGGGCGGTGTCGCAGAGTCTTCGGAGTTCGTCGTCCGTGCGTTCGCCCGGATAGCGGCACTCGCCGAGCAGGCCGTTCACGGCGAACTTGGCGAGATCGCGATCGAGGGTGTCGTCGGAGCCGGCGAGGTACTCGGTGAGCCGGATGCCGTCGGCGACCAGCCCGGCGATCTCCGGCACGTTCTCGATCACCGGGATGACGTCCTGGATCACGTCCATCACGCCGCGGTGCAGGACGGCCAGGTCGGTGAAGCGCCGGATGGCGAACTCCTGCGTCTCGGCCGCGGGCAGCGCCGTCAGTTGCCTGACCAGTTCGGCGACGTCGGCGGCGGCGGGTTCGAGGACGGCGGCGAGCACGGCGGGCTTGCCGCTGAAGTGGTACAGCACGGTCGCCTTCGAGCAGCCGGCCGCGGTGGCGATGTCCTGCAGCGACGTCGCGTTGTAGCCGGCGGCCTGGAACAGGTCCATCGCCTGGCGCACGATCTCGCGCCTGGTCCGCTCCCGGGCGGGGGTGGTGACTGCCATGTCATGCATCCTGACTGACCGATCGGCCAGTTTTCAACCGATCGGTCAGGTTTGTGGTCGGGTTCACGCCGTGGCCAGCCCTTGCTTGCGGTGTAATGATGTAATTCAGGAGGCGTGAGATGGCTGACGAGCTGGCTGGGGACGACGTTCTGGATGCTTACTCCCGGGTGGTCTCGGGAGTGGCCGAACACCTGATCCCGCGGGTCGCGAGCCTGCGGATCCACAGCCGGCGCGGTGACTCGTCCGGCTCCGCCGTCGTGCTCACCGGTGACGGCCACCTGCTCACCAACGCCCACGTCGTCGGCGACGGCAGCGAGGCGGCGGCGGAGTTCGCGGACGGTACGACGGCGCAGGCCCGGGTGGTCGGCGTCGACCGGCTGTCGGATCTCGCCGTACTGCGCGCCGACCGGGAGATCCCGGATCCGCCGGAGTACGGCGACGCGGACCACCTGAAGGTCGGCAACCTCGTCGTCGCGGTGGGCAACCCGCTGGGGCTGGCCGGGAGCGTCACGGCCGGCGTGGTGAGTGCGCTCGGCCGGTCGTTGCCGGTTCGCAGCGGTTCGGCCAACCGGATCATCGAGGATGTCATCCAGACCGACGCCGCGCTGAACCCGGGCAACTCCGGCGGCGCGCTCGCCGACGGCAACGGCCGGGTGATCGGCATCAACACCGCGGTCGCCGGGATCGGGCTCGGCCTGGCGGTCCCGATGAACCCGACGACGCGGCGGATCATCTACTCGCTGCTCCACGACGGCCGGGTGCGCCGGGCGTACCTCGGTCTGGTGACCACGCCTGCTCCGCTGCATCCGGCGCTGGCGGAGCGGTTCGACCAACGTACGGCGTTACGTGTCGTCGAGGTGATCCCGGCGAGCCCGGCCGCCGCCGCGGGCCTTCGGCAGGGCGACCTGGTGCTGGCGGTGAACGGCGTACCGCTGCGGGACGCGCAGTCGCTGCAGCGGCAGTTGTTCGAGGACGCGATCGCCCGCCGGACCGAGATCACCGCGATCCGGAACAACGCCCTCGTGGATGGGATCGCGTACCCGGCCGAGCTCACCGACCGCTGAGGAACTGCTCCACGTCGACGTACTGACGGCGTCTCGGGCCGCCGCGGATGCCGTACGAGTCGAGGAGCAGTTCGGCGAGCTCGCGCTGCTCGATCCGGTCGAGGTATCCCCAGCAGGTGACCCGGTACTGGAACGTGTGCACGACCGGAAACACGTCGCGCCGGGCGGCCAGGGCGGGGCCGAGGTCCAGGTCGCCGGTCCAGACCTGGACGAGTTCGCGGTCGTCCTCGTCCCAGCGCAGGCGGGCGAACTGGTGGCGGCCCGCGTACCAGGCCGGCGATCCTTCGTGCGCCTCGCCGAGCCGGGCGTCGGGGAGCCGCTCGGACAGCTCGCAGACGTCCTGCCACGTCGCCATACCGGCGATGCTAACTCCGCAGCCGAGCCCGGAGGAGTACGCAGCTGCCAGGCTCGAGTGGAGCGTTCGGGAAGGTGAAGTCCCGGGTGACCTCGGTGAACCCGAACCTCTGGTGGAGGTCGAGGGTTGGGCCGTTCCGGAGGTTGGCGAAGTAGTAGGCATCGTCGGCCCGCTCGGCCACCCAACGCATCCGTTCCGTCGTCAGCAGGTCGCCGATCCCGTGCCGCCGCCACGCGGGCGCGACGATCAACCCGATCAGGTAGTACCCGTCCGGCGCTGTCGTCGGCGGGTCAGCGGGGGAGATCTTGTGCCCGAGCACCAGCGCGTACCCGGCAATCTCGCCGCCCACCTCCGCGACCACCGTGTACTTGTCCGGATCCCGCAGATCCGCCTCCAGCCGAAGCCGCCGCGCCTCCGCCGACCCACCGGTCCGCGTCACGATCAGCTCGGCGCAGGCCGGCAGATCAGCGTTCACCGCCGGCCGCACCTGCACGTCGACGGCACGCCGTGCAACCCCGGGCCGATACTCCGCGAAACCAGTCATGCCATCACCCTAGGATCCGCCGGTCCGGCCGGCCCTCGGTGGTCCGCTCATCTTTGGGAAGCCACCAACCATTTCGAGGCTCCCGGAGTGGTCGGTGGCTTCTCAAAGTCTGCGCCCGGGCGCAGCACGCCTAGCGGCCGAGAGCGGGTTTGAGCGTGTAGTCGGTGAAGCCGATGACGTTGCCCCACGGGTCGCGGAGCTCGAAGGCCCAGCCGGTCGGAATCTCGAACGGCGGGGAGCTCAGCCGGACGCCTTTCGAGGACAACTCGTCCGCTGCCGCCCGGGCGTCCGGGACTTCGAACCACACTTTCTGCCCGCCGGCGACGGGTGCCTGGGTGACCCCGATCCCGAGCCCCGGCGTCTCGTCGCCGACTCGGAAGAGCACCTTCATCGCCGACTCCTTACAGGATCACCGCATCCGAACTTCCACCGTCGACGGTCGCGGGCGCGCCCGGACAGGGCCGAAGGTCACTCGTCCGAGCGCGGGGGCTCCGGCCTGTCAGGCGAGCTCGTCCTCCACAACCCCAACGTGCGGCGAGAGCCAGGAGTCGGCCTCCGGGGTGACCGAGCCGCGTTTCAGCACCCAGATGACCCAGCGATTCGCGTCCTCGCCCTGTGCTTCGTCGTCGTACACGTGCAGCAGGCCGTACGACCACGGCGCCAGCCGGGCGATACGTCGGAACACCTCGATGACCGGCTCCTGGCGATGGTTTCGCAGCCCGGCGAGCCAGAGGTGGGCCGAGCCGTTCACCACGCGCAGGTCCGCCACCTGCAGATCGCTCCGTACGTCGGCGATCGCCGCGGCGACGGCGTCGTACGCGCTCTGGCTCAGGTCGTCCGCCGGGCCGCTCCGGTCCCAGTCGTCCTGGGTGTCCCGGAGCGTGGCCCAGCCGTGGTACTCGAACACGGGCTACCAGCCGCGTTCGCGCCATTCGGCGACGTGGGGGCGTTCGGTGCCGAGGGTGGTGTCGGCACCGTGGCCGGGGTAGACCCAGGTCTCGTCGGGGAGGGTGCCGAACAGCTTGGCGTCCACGTCGTTGAGGAGCGACGTGAAGCGGGCCTTGTCGCCCTGGGTGTTGCCGACGCCGCCGGGGAACAGGGAGTCGCCGGTGAACAGGTGCGGTGCGCCGTCCGGGTCGTCGTACACCAGGGCGATCGAGCCGGGGGTGTGGCCGACCAGGTGGATGACGCGCAGGCTGCAGCTGCCGACCGCGATGTGGTCGCCGTCGTCGACGAGCTGGTCGGTCGGGACCGGGATGCCCTCGGCGTCGTGGCGGCCGGCGACCGTGGTGGCACCGGTCCGGGCGACGACCTCGGCCAGCGCCTCCCAGTGGTCCTGGTGGCGGTGCGTGGTGACGACCCGGGCGAGGCCCGCCTCGCCGATCAGCCGGAGCAGGGTGTCCGCCTCGTTCGCGGCGTCGATCAGGACCTGCTCGTCGGTCTGCCGGCAGCGCAGCAGGTAGGCGTTGTTGTCCATCGGTCCGACGGCGACCTTGGTGATCATCAGCTTGGCCAGCTCGTGGGTCTGTGCCGGTCCGCCGACCTTGACGTTCCCGTGGTACTCGGGCATCTCGCCTCTCCCTGATCTAGGTGACACGCAGATCCTTGCACCTCCGGCGGGGTTGGATCGAGCACGGTCCGCGATCGAATATACTTTCGAAGCCGGACCGCGGTTGCGGCGGCGGAAGTTTTTGTCGGTGGGCTTCGTTAGCATGACCGGGCAGGCCGGAGAACCGTCCGGAAACCCTCGAGAGCGGCTGAGAGTGAGCTTGTGTCTGACCGTTTGATCGTGCGCGGAGCACGTGAGCACAACCTGAAGGACGTCTCGGTCGACCTGCCGCGGGACGCCATGATCGTCTTCACCGGACTGAGCGGCTCCGGGAAGTCCAGCCTGGCCTTCGACACGATCTTCGCTGAGGGGCAGCGCCGCTACGTCGAGTCGCTGTCGGCGTACGCGCGCCAGTTCCTTGGCCAGATGGACAAACCGGACGTCGACTTCATCGAGGGCCTGTCCCCGGCGGTCTCGATCGACCAGAAGTCCACCTCGCGGAACCCGCGCTCCACCGTGGGCACGATCACCGAGGTGTACGACTATCTCCGGCTGCTGTTCGCCCGGGCCGGCCGCCCGCACTGTCCCGAGTGCGGCGAGCCGATCGCGCGGCAGACCCCGCAGCAGATCGTCGACCGGGTGCTGGAGCTCGACGAGGGCACCCGGTTCCAGGTGCTCGCCCCGGTGGTCCGCGGCCGCAAGGGGGAGTACGTCGACCTGTTCCGGCAGCTGACCGGTCAGGGCTTCTCGCGGGCCCGGGTGGACGGCGAGACGATCCAGCTGACCGAGCCGCCGAAGCTCGACAAGCAGAAGAAGCACAGCATCGACGTAGTTGTCGACCGGCTCGCGGTGAAGGGTTCCGCGAAGCAGCGGCTGACCGACTCGGTCGAGACCGCGCTCGGCCTGGCCGGCGGTCTCGTGGTGCTGGACTTCGTCGACCTCCCGGAGGACGACCCGCACCGCGAGCGCCGGTTCTCCGAGAAGCTCGCCTGCCCGAACGATCATCCGCTCGCGATCGACGAGCTCGAGCCGCGGTCGTTCTCGTTCAACTCGCCGTACGGCGCCTGCCCGGTCTGCACCGGCCTCGGGACCCGGATGGAGGTGGACCCGGAGCTGCTCGTCCCGGATCCGTCGAAGTCCCTCGACGAGGGCGCGATCCAGCCGTGGTCGGGGCAGAACGTCACGCAGTACTTCGAGCGGTTGCTCGAGGCGCTGGCGAAGGACCTGAAGTTCAAGACCAGCACGCCGTTCGGCGAGCTGCCGGCGAAGGCGAAGAAGGCGCTGCTCACCGGCCACGACAAGCAGGTGCACGTCTCGTACCAGAACCGCTACGGCCGCGAGCGGTCGTACTACACGAGCTTCGAGGGCGTGATCCCGTATGTCGAGCGCCGGCACGCGGAGGCGTCCAGCGACACCGGGCGGGAGCGCTTCGAGGAGTACATGCGCGAGGTGCCGTGCCTGGCCTGCAACGGCGCGCGCCTGAAGCCGATCTCGCTGGCGGTCACGCTCGGCGGGAAGAACATCGCCGAGATCAGTGCGATGTCGATCGACGAGGTGCACGACTTCCTCGCCCAGATGGAGCTCACCCCGCGCGAGAAGCAGATCGCCGAGCGGGTGGTGAAGGAGATCGGCGAGCGGCTGCGCTTCCTGCTCGACGTCGGCCTGGACTACCTGGCGCTCAGCCGGCCGGCGGGTTCGCTGTCCGGCGGCGAGGCGCAGCGGATCCGGCTCGCGACGCAGATCGGCTCCGGCCTGGTCGGCGTGCTGTACGTGCTGGACGAGCCGTCCATCGGCCTGCACCAGCGGGACAACCGGCGGCTGATCGACACGCTGGTCCGGCTCAAGGAGCTGGGTAACACGCTGATCGTCGTCGAGCACGACGAGGACACCATCGACCACGCGGACTGGGTCGTCGACATCGGCCCGGGCGCCGGCGAGCACGGCGGCCAGGTGGTCGTGTCGGGCACGGTCGAGGACCTGCGCAACCACCCGGACTCGATCACCGGCGCGTACGTGTCCGGCCGCAAGGAGATCCCGATCCCGGCGGTCCGGCGGCCGCTGACCGAGGGCCGCGAGCTGACCGTGTACGGCGCCCGGCAGAACAACCTCAAGGACCTCGACGTGACCATCCCGCTCGGGGTGTTCGTCGCGGTCACCGGCGTGTCCGGCTCCGGCAAGTCGACGCTGGTCAACGACATCCTCTACACGTCGCTGGCCCGCCAGATCTACGGCGCCCGCGCGGTGCCCGGACGGCACACGAAGATCTCCGGCATGGAGCTGGTGGACAAGGTCATCCACGTCGACCAGTCGCCGATCGGCCGGACGCCGCGGTCGAACCCGGCGACGTACACCGGGGTCTGGGACCACGTCCGCAAGCTCTTCGCGGAGACGCCCGAGGCGAAGGTGCGCGGGTACCAGCAGGGTCGCTTCTCGTTCAACGTGAAGGGCGGTCGCTGCGAGGCGTGCTCGGGTGACGGCACGCTGAAGATCGAGATGAACTTCCTGCCGGACGTGTACGTCCCGTGTGAGGTGTGCCACGGCGCGCGGTACAACCGCGAGACGCTCGAGGTGCACTACAAGGGCAAGACCGTCGCGGACGTGCTGGACATGCCGATCGAGGAGGCGTCGGAGTTCTTCCAGGCGATCCCGGCGATCTCGCGGCACCTGAAGACACTGGTCGAGGTCGGCCTCGGATACGTCCGCCTCGGTCAGCCGGCGCCGACGCTGTCCGGTGGTGAGGCGCAGCGCGTGAAGCTGGCGTCCGAGCTGCAGCGGCGTTCGACCGGCCGCACGGTGTATGTGCTGGACGAGCCGACCACGGGTCTGCACTTCGAGGACATCAGCAAACTGCTCGGCGTGCTGAGCGGGCTGGTGGACAAGGGCAACTCGGTGCTGGTGATCGAGCACAACCTCGACGTGATCAAGACCGCCGACTGGCTGATCGACCTCGGCCCGGACGGTGGCCGCCGCGGTGGCACGCTGGTCGCGGAGGGGACGCCGGAGGAGGTCGCGGCCAACCCGGCGTCGTACACCGGGCAGTTCCTCGCCGAGATCCTGGAGGGACGGGCGGCGAAGCCGAGTGCGAGGAAGGCGGCAGCGAAGGCGCTGCCCGCCAAGAAGACCGCCGCGAAGAAGGCTCCGGCCAAGAAGGCGGTCACCAAGAAGGCCGTTGCGAAGAAGGCTGCGCCGGCCAAGAAGGTGTCTGCTGCCAGGAAGCGCGCAGCCGGCTGAGTTTGTGAGCTGGAAACAGGCCCCGGAGCGCTGAGCGCCCGGGGCCTGTTGCTGCAGTCGGCGGACAACGAAGGTCGAGTGGTTGCCTCGTCACGGTTTCTGGTTGCCGCGGGCAATCACAGTCGTGTCACACGTACCTTTCGATCCTGATCGAAAGGTACCTGCCCGGGACCGGCAATTGCGGTACTGACCTGTACCTCCCACTATCGTTGCCGTGCGGCGCAACCACACTGTCGAAGGAGAAACCGTGACCGGACGCTGGGACATGGGTCAGGACACCCTGAGCCAACTGGCCAAGAAGACCTCGACCGGAACCCAGGACCTGGGCGGCCTGGTGAAGCGGCTGGTCGCGGCCGCGCAGCCGCTCGAGGGCAAGATGAACGGTGCCGGAAAGCAGATGTTCGACGCGTTCAAGTCGAACGTGGACGGTATCGCGGCCGATCTCAACGCCGGCCTCGCGGCGATCAACCAGGGTCAGTCCGGGATGGACACCGCGTTCCGTACCGGTGACACCGAGATGGCCGACACCGCGAAGAAGAACCAGGGTGCGGCCGACTTCAACGCCGCCAAGTTCGGCAAGCGCTGAGAGAGGAGCAGGCAATGGGAAACCGCAACAGCTACGACACCGCGGCCTCGGGTGAGGTCCAGGGCACGATCAACAGCCTCTCCGGCCAGATCACGAGCCTGATCGCGACCCACAAGCAGAACGTGTCCGCCGCACTGGCCGACGCGTCCGCCAGTGGGGTGACCGAGAACTACCGCGCCGTCGAGGACCGCTTCAACAAGGCGGCCGAGCAGACGCTCGCGATCATCCAGTCGCTGAAGGAAACCCTGTCGCAGAACGACTCGACCGCCGCCGCGACCCTGAAGAAGGCGTCGGCCGCGGTCGACAACATCGGCGGCTGACCGCCGGCGCCTAGCGGTACCGTCCCGGACGTACCCCTGAGCGGGGCGCGTCCGGGCTCGTTGTGCACAAGGTCCGAACGGGAGGAGCAACGGTGGACTGGGACATCGACATCCAGGGCGTGAACGGCGTACTCCAGAAGACGGCGACCGCCGTGGAGCCCTTCGACGGCTACGCGAAGACGTACGGCGAGTCGGTCAAAGGACTCGCGGACGGTCTGAACTGGCAGATGTTCGCGGTCGTCTCGGCGTCGCTGGGGGAGTTCGCCCAGCACTGGAACCCGAACCTGGAAGCCGCCGCCAAGCAGGTCGGCGCGTCGCTGACCGGTTGCCAGAACGCGGTGAAGGCGTACATGGCCGGGCAGGAAGAGATGGCACTGCGTGCGCAGCAGCAGGCCCAGAACGGCGTCATTCCGGACGTTCCGGGATCCACGTCGCGCACCAACCCGGGAAGGAACCGAGCGCTGTGACCGACCAGAACGAGGCATCGTCCGTGCCGCAGGACGTGGCCGACGCCGGCCGCGTACGGCTCGCCGACTGGCTGAACGCCAACGCCGCGGCGCCCGAGCTCCGGACGACCCCGGAGGAACTGTCGGAATGGGCGGCGTACCAGGTCGAGGAGTACCTGGTCTTCGTTCCGCCGGGCTACGCGAACCTGATGTTCCTGGTCGCCGACCACGGCATCTCGTCGTTCCAGCCGAGCCAGTTGCCGCTCGAGCAGGCGATGATCGCGGCCCGTCCGCAGGCCTGATCGCCGCCGTACGCCGTACCCGAAGCACCTGTCGACCCCCGCGCGTGACCGAGGACTGAGCTGTCATGATCAAACCCGAAGGCATCCCGATCGACGACGTCGCCCGGATGATCAGCACGATCGACAAGTACGACCAGTCGCTGCGGACCCTCGGCCCCCAGTTCACCCAGCTCGGGCAGGGCGTGAACAGTGCGTTCAAGGGTCTCGACCCTGTCTACCAGGCGCCGGAGAAGTACAAGCTGGTCAGCTCGATGCAGATCGTCGAGACGAAGCTCAACGAGTTCGGCCCCACGCTGCCGCAGGTTGCGAACCATCTGCGCAACCTGGCCGGTGCGACGCAGGAGAAGCTCACCCAGCTGAAGAACATCCGCACCGAGGCGTACGACTGGCACCGCCGGAAGAACGGCAACCCGGAGTGGCAGAACGACCAGGCGATGATCGACGACAACAACCGCATGGTCAAGGACGTCACGAAGATCATGCAGGAGGAGTTGCCGGCGATCGCGATCAACGCCGCGAACGCGATCGCGAAGCTGTACGGCGGCAAGGCCTGGGACCCGAAGACCGGGCAGCGCGACGGAGATCCGGCGCCGCCGAAGCAGGACTCGGACAAGGAACCGGATCCGCCCGCGTGGGGTACCGAGGAAGAGCGCGACAAGCCGTGGTGGCAGGACTGCCTGGAGTTCCCGCAGAACGTTGTCATCGGTGTGCTCACCGTCGTCGGCGAGACGGTACAGAGCATCCTGACGTTGGTTCCCGTACTTCCGGCGCTCGGGTCGATCCCGGGACTTCGGGACTTCATGAAGGACACGCTCGGCTGGGACATGCCGACCTGGAAGGACGCCGGCAACGCGTGGGTCGGGCTGGGCAAGATGGTCGCGGCGGCCACGACAGCGCCCATACAAGCGCTGTGGGCGGGATTCGACGCGGTCACCGGGCTGAACACCCGGCCGGACGTCGTGAAGGAGTTCGGCAAGGAAAGCCTCGACATGGGCAAGAACATGCTCAAGGGGTTCGTGGCCTGGGACGAGTGGAGCAAGAACCCGGGCAAGGCGTTCGGCATGGCGCTGACCAACGTGGTCGCGACCGTCGCCAGCGGCGGCGCGGCCGGCGGGATCAAGGCGGCGGCGATGGCCGGCAAGTTCGGTGCCGCGAGTGTGACCGTGGCGAAGGTCGCCGGGGTCGCCGAGAAGCTGCAGGTGGCGCGGTCCGCCATCCATGACGCGACCCTCGGCGCGGTGACGAAGATCCCGAAGGTCGGCCAGGTGGTGACCGGGATGTCGAAGATCCCGATCGTCGGCGAGAACTTCAAGATGCAGAACCTGACCAAGGTCGAAGTACCGAAGGTCGAAACACCGCACACCGGTCACGCCTCGGCCGAGACCCCGCACGCGTCGGTGGACACTCCGTCGGTCCACACCGCGTCGGTCGACACGCCTACTGTCCACACGCCGACTGTCGACAATCCGACGGTCCACACGTCAGGCGCCGACGGCTCGCCGGTAGCGCACGCAGGTCCGTCACACACAGACCCTGGTACGTCGCCTGTGTCCCATTCGGACCCTGGTACGCCGTCGGTGTCGCACGCCGACCCCGGTACGCCGAACACGCCCGGCGCGACCACGCACACCCCGGACCCGGGAACCCCCGCGACACACACCCCCGAGCCGGGTGCACCTACTCCGGCCGCGACGCACACGCCCGACCCGGGCACCCACACGCCGGAGTCCCTGACCCACACCCCAGACCCCGGTACTCACACACCCGGCGCGACCCACACGCCAGACCCGAACACACCGGGCACCACGCACACACCGGACCCGAACACACCGGGCACCACGCACACACCGGACCCGAACACACCGGGCGCGACGCATACGCCGGACCCGAACACGCCGGGCGCGACGCACACGCCGACCCACACCCCGGAGCCGGGGACGCGTACGCCTGAGTCGACCCATACGCCCGAGGCGACGACGCGTACTCCGGAGTCCACGCACACCCCGGACTCGACCCATACGCCCGAGTCCACGCACACACCTGAGTCGACAACGCATACGCCGGAGTCCACGACCCACACGCCGGACTCCACGACCCACACGCCCGAGTCCACGCACACACCTGAGCCCACGACGCATACGCCGGAAGCCAGGACCCACACCCCGGACTCGACCCACACCCCGGACTCGACCCACACCCCGGACTCGACCCACACCCCGGAGAACACGCGGACTCCCGAGTCAACGCATACACCTGAGAGCACCCGTACTCCGGAGTCGCACACCCCCGACGGGACGCGGACGCCGGATCCGGTGGCGGCGCCCATCGCGCCGATGCATCCCGGCGTGTCCGGTCACAGCACCCCGTCCGGCGGACACCACGATGCGTCGCACGAGCCGAACCAGCCCCATCGACCGGCGCAGGAGTCCCGTTCCGACGTACCGCGGCGGGAACACGACGGCGGCAACGACCCGAAGTACGACGACCCCAAGGCCCGGCAGGCCGAGATCGACCGGCTGAAGCCGGACTACCTGAAGGACCGGACCCCCGCGGAGCGGCAGTATCCGCCGCACTCTGACCCGAACCGTCCCCAGGACCCGAACGCGGACCCGAACGACACCCAGGTCGACCGCAACAACTTCCTGCACCGGGATCCGCACGACCCGCGCCGGCAGACGCTGCGTTCGACGATCGGCGACCCGCCCGAGGGTTCGATGAGGGACTGGGTCCGGCACGTGAACCCGGATCACGGGCGGGGCCCGGAGTTCGGAATGAACTGCGCGGACTGCTCGCGCAAGACCGCCGCGATCCTGAACGGCGACGTCCCCGAACTCGCCAACGGCCGGCGGCTCGCGCATGGCGAGCCGCTCGAACCGACCCTCGAGTGGATGGGCCTGAAGGACTTCTCGCCCGGCAACAAGCTGAACATCAGCCGGACGAGCCTGAGCCCGGGCGAGTTCACCGAGGCGGCGTTCCGGCGGGTCCACGAGGCGCTCGAGGGGCGCCCGCCGGGTACGCACGCGAACCTGTTCGTCCGCTGGCACTCGGGGCACGCGAACATCCCCGGCGCCGGCCACGTGCTGAACGCGGTCGTGGACGACACCGGGGTCGTGCGGATCGTGGACAGCCAGCCGACCGGCGGGATGATCCACGAGCCGGTCCGGCCGGACGGGTCGTTCGACAACCCGTACAAGCACGTCGACGCGAACGGCGACGTGCATGACGTCAACATCACCGAGATGCAGTTCGCCGTCCGCGAACGCGGCGGCCACTGGGAAGGCGTCCCCGCCGAGCCGAACACTCCGGCGCGCTACGTCCCACCCCCGCGGCCCGCCAACGCCCCACACACCCCGGCGCCGAGCACCTCCCACACCCCAGCCGCTCCCACAACCCACACTCCCAACCCACCGGACCCACACGCCCCCAACACCTCCGGCTCCCACCCCCCGGAGCCGGACATCCCAGGCACACCTGCCTCCCGACCCCCCGAGACCCACTCACCAGAGGCCCACCAGCCAGCCTCCGCTACGCCGGAGCCGCACACGCCGGGGTCCCACGATCCCCGAACGCATGCGCCGGAGTCGGGTACGCCGGAGTCGCACGATCCGCGGAGTCACGCCCCGGGAACGCACGATCCACGGACGCATGCGCCGGAGTCGCGTACGCCGGAGTCCCACGATCCGCAGACGCACGCGCCGGAGTCAGGTACGCCGCAGTCGCACGATCCGCGGACGCACGCGCCGGAGACGCGGTCCGCAGATGGTCACATGCCGGGTTCTCGTACGCCGGACGCACATGCGCCCGACGGGCACGCTCGCGAGCCGCACGCCGCTGACGGGAACACGCGGGACGCGACAGAATCTGCTGCGCATACACCCGAAGGGCACGCCCGGGACCCGCATACCCCGGAAGCACGTACGCCTGAAGCACAGGCTCGCGACGGGCACGTACCCGAGGCACATGCTCGTGACGGGCGTACGCCTGAAGCGCAGGCTCATGACGGACGTACGCCCGAGGCGCACGCGCACGACGGCCGTACGCCTGAAGCAACCGCTCGTGACGGGCACGCGCCTGAACAGCACGCACCCGAAGCGCGCCCCAAGGACGGGCAGGCGGCTGGCTCGCACGCCGACGACGCGCACACGCCTGGCCAACACACGCCCGAGACGCACGCGCCGGACGGGCATGCTCCCGGGACGCACGCGCCGGGCGGGCATGCTCCCGGGACGCACGCGCCGGGCGGGCATGGTCCCGAGACGCACGCGCCCGACGGGCGAGCTCCTGAAGGCCGTACGTCTGAGGTGCGTGGTGGGGAGTACGGGAGCCACCAGGGAGCGCAGCACGATCCGTTTGCGGGGTCTGAGCTCGCGGACCGGCGGTTCCGGGCTTCGGAGCGGGATCTGCAGGACCTGAGGGCCCAGGGCGGGATGGAGCCCCGCAAGCTCGCGGAGATCCGCGGGCGGCTGGCGCAGCAGGTCGGCGACGCGAACGCGCTGTCCGACATCGAGGTGACCTCGCTCGAACGGATGCTGATCGGGCACGACCACCAGGACGTCAACACCGCGTTCCGTGAAGGCGACCGGCTGGTCGAGCAGAAGCCCGTCGTACGCGTCGCCACGTCCGCGCTGAACAAGCTGCCCGACTACCACGGTGAGCTGCAGCGCGGGCTGAGCTTCTACTCGGCGGACGAGTTCGAGGCGTTCCTGAACAGGTACCGCCCGGGGCAGACCGCGCGGGAACCTGCGTTCACGCACTCCGCGAAGGGGCGCGAGGGCGCGGAGGACTTCAGCGGCGGGCGGTACTCGGTCGGCCGCGTCGTACTCCACATCGACGCGCAGCACGGCAAGGACCTGTCGTTCATGCGCGACCCGGCCGTCGGCATCGACGAGGTCATGCACGGGCCGCACACGCCGTTCTACCCGACCAGGATGGACCCGCCCGGCGAGGACGGGGTCTGGCACATCCACGTCCGCGACCACGGCGGCCCGGTGGACCCGACGCCCCGTGACCTGGAACCGATCAGCGTCGACGGCGCGTCCCCACGTACGCCGAGTTCGCCGACGCCGCCCTGGTCGCCGCAGACGCCGCAACCACCGGCAAACCCGTTCGGCCCAGGCGGCCGCGACCAGTGGACCCCGCCTCAACCACATACGCCAACCCCACCCCGGGATCCCCAACCGACGTACAACCCGGGCCAGCAGCACAACCCCACGCAGCCGCAGTACAGCCCGGGACAGCCGGCGTACAACCCGGGGCAGCAGCACAACCCGGGGCAACCGGCGTACAACCCGGGGCAGCAGCACAACCCGGGCC